>NZ_JAGFTW010000027.1:0-89244 GCF_017598945.1 Cupriavidus gilardii | reverse complement strand
AACCTCGGTGGCATAACGACTGCCGTTTTCCCTCTCCCCCGACCCCTCTCCCGCTTGCGGGAGAGGGGTCGGGGGAGAGGGAAAACGGCAGTCGTTATGCCACCGAGGTTTGAAAACCACCCCCTCTCCCCAACCCTCTCCCCCTGAAGGGGAGAGGGAGAACAGCAAGCAAGGCCCGAAAGGCCCGGTCTCAGCCCAGCGACTTCTTCTTCTGGCTGGCCTGGCGGCTGCGGGCGCGCTTGACGTTGCCGCCGGCGGTCACGCGCTCGTTGCCGAGCACGCGGACCTCGTTGCGGGTCGGGCGGCCGCCCGGCTTGGCGGCGGGCTTGCGCACCGTGACGGTGCGCGGCGCTGCACCGCGGCGAGCCGGGGCCATGCGGCCCAGGTCTTGCGGCTGGTTTTCCTTCAGCCGCGCCGGTCCGGGGCGCCAGACCACCAGCAGCTTGCCGATGTGCTGGATCGGGGCGGCGCCAAGTTCATCGCAAATGGCTTCGTAGATGGCGATGCGGGTGTCGCGCTCGTCGCCGAACACGCGGATCTTGATCAGATCGTGGGCGGCGAGGCTGCGGTCGATCTCGGCCAGAACGGCGCGGGTCAACCCCTCGGCGCCGATCATCACGACCGGATTCAGGCCGTGGGCACGGGAGCGCAGTTCGGAGCGCTGGGCGGGATTCAATTGAAGGGCAGGCATAGTCAGGCAGGATAAGGGCGACGCCGGTGAAGGCGGCTGGAAAGGCGGCTGCAATAGCGGCTGCAATCGCGGCTGCAAAAGCGGCCGGCAGGGCCTCTTACGTCGCAAGGGCGTCGCAACGGCGCGTATTATCCGTCAAACCGTCCCGGTCTGGCGGCGAAATCACGAGAAATGGCCAAGAACAAGTTCAGGCAGTCGTGGCTGCACGACCATATCAACGATCCCTACGTCAAGCTGGCGCAGCGCGAAGGCTATCGCGCGCGGGCAGCGTACAAGCTCAAGGAGATCGACGAGCAGGACAAGCTGATCCACCCGGGCCAGATCATCGTCGACCTGGGCGCCGCGCCGGGCAGCTGGAGCCAGTATGTGCGCAACAAGCTGGCGGCCTCGCCGCGCGCGAAAGACGGTCATATCGACGGGGCGGTGGTGGCGATCGACCTGCTGCCGATGGAGCCGGTCGCCGACGTGACGTTCATCCAGGGCGACTTCCGTGAGGAAGCGGTGTTCCGCCAACTCGAAGAGATCGTGCTGGAGGCGTCCGGCGGCAACAAGATCGACCTTGTTTTGTCCGATATGGCCCCCAATTTGTCCGGTGTGGCGTCGGCCGATGCCGCGCGCATCGAGTATCTATGCGACCTGGCGCTCGAATTCGCCCAGGCCCATCTGAAACCCGACGGCGCGTTGCTGGTAAAGTGCTTCCACGGCAGCGGTTACAGCCAGATCGTGGAAAAGTTCAAGCGTCAGTTCAAGGTGGTGGCCAAGCGCAAGCCGAAGGCCTCGCGGGACAAATCCTCCGAAACTTTCATTCTGGGGCGCCACCTGAAGTCGCCCGGCTGAAGCGGCCGGACCGCCCGGCACGGGCCTTGGCATGGCCATGGCCCGAAGCCGGGCACCATTTGAGCCGTTGCCGGTCTGATTGTCGTCCCGCATTGGCCTACGGGCTTTCGCCCGCTAGCGCTATCGCTATCGAACCGATAGGGACGCTTTTCGCCCCCCGGGGCGGCGCTGCATTACAATGCATGCAGCTATCGTTGGCAAGGCAATCGCAAAGGAGTTCGGCCTTGAATAACAACCTGTTTCAAAAGGCGGCAATCTGGCTCGTGATCGCGCTGGTGTTGTTTACCGTCTTCAAGCAGTTCGACAAGCCCCGTGCGCAGGAAAGCGTCACCTATTCGCAGTTCATGGATGACGCCAAGAACGGCAAGGTGAGCCGCGTCGACGTACAGGGCCGAAACCTCGTGGTGACGCCCAAGGAAGGGCAGAAATACACCATCATCTCGCCGGGCGACATCTGGATGGTCGGCGACCTGATGAAATACGGCGTCCAGGTGACCGGCAAGGCCGATGACGAGCCGAATGTGCTGGTCCAGGCCCTGTACTACCTCGGACCGACCCTGCTGATCATCGTGTTCTGGTTCTACATGATGCGGCAGATGCAGGGTGGCGGCAAAGGCGGCGCCTTCTCGTTCGGCAAGTCGCGTGCGCGCCTGATCGACGAGAACCAGAATGCGGTCACCTTCCAGGACGTCGCCGGTTGCGACGAGGCCAAGGAAGAAGTGGTCGAGCTGGTCGACTTCCTGAAGGACCCGCAGAAGTTCCAGAAGCTGGGCGGGCGCATTCCGCGCGGCGTGCTTCTGGTCGGCCCTCCGGGTACCGGCAAGACGCTGCTGGCGCGCGCCATCGCCGGCGAGGCCAAGGTGCCGTTCTTCAGCATCTCCGGTTCGGACTTCGTCGAAATGTTCGTCGGCGTGGGCGCGGCCCGCGTGCGCGACATGTTCGAGAACGCCAAGAAGCAGGCGCCCTGCATCGTGTTCATCGATGAAATCGACGCCGTCGGCCGCCATCGCGGGGCCGGCATGGGCGGCGGCAACGACGAGCGAGAGCAGACGCTGAACCAGATGCTGGTCGAGATGGACGGCTTCGAGGCCAACTCGGGCGTGATCGTGATCGCCGCGACCAACCGTGCCGACGTGCTGGACAAGGCGCTGCTGCGTCCGGGCCGCTTCGACCGCCAGGTCTTCGTCGGCCTGCCGGACATCCGCGGCCGCGAGCAGATCCTGAAGGTCCATATGCGCAAGGTGCCGATCGGCAACGATGTCGACGCGTCGGTGATCGCGCGCGGCACGCCGGGCTTCTCCGGCGCCGATCTGGCCAACCTGGTCAACGAGGCCGCGCTGTTCGCCGCCCGCCGCAACAAGCGCGTGGTCGACATGCAGGACTTCGAGGACGCGAAGGACAAGATCTATATGGGTCCGGAGCGCAAGTCCACGGTGATGCGCGAAGAGGAACGCAAGGCGACCGCGTACCACGAGTCGGGCCATGCGGTGGTGGCCAAGCTGCTGCCCAAGGCCGACCCGGTGCACAAGGTCACCATCATGCCGCGTGGCTGGGCGCTGGGCGTGACCTGGCAGCTGCCGGAGCATGACAAGTACTCGAAGTACAAGGACAACATGCTCGACGAGATCGCCATTCTGTTCGGCGGTCGCGCCGCGGAAGAGGTGTTCCTCAACGCAATGAGCACCGGGGCGTCCAACGACTTCGAGCGCGCGACCAAGATCGCCCGCGACATGGTGACCCGCTTCGGCATGAGCGACACGCTCGGCACGATGGTCTACGTCGATACCGAGCAGGAAGGCCTGTTCGGCAAGATGTCGTCCAAGTCGGTGTCGGAAGTCACGCAGCAGAAGGTCGACGGCGAGATCCGCCGCATCCTCGACGAGCAGTACGCGCTGGCCAAGCGCCTGCTGGAAGAGAATCGCGACAAGGTCGAAGCGATGACCGCCGCGCTGATGGAGTGGGAAACGATCGATGCCGACCAGGTCAACGACATCATGGCAGGCAAGCCGCCGCGTCCGCCGCGCGGCATGCCGGGCGCCAGCGGTGGCGGCACGCCGCCGTCGGGCGGCTCGCCGGTGACGCCGTCGAACGCACCGGCCGCGGCCTGATCCGCGACTGTCCGGTCAGAGCAGGATGGCAGCGCTGCGCCTCGCACGCTGAGCTTCGAAAGCCGGTGCCCCAGGGCACCGGCTTTTTTCGTCCCGACCCCTCGCCGCCGACCTCCGTTCCCGCTTCCCGTTTCCCGTTTTCCGTCCCTTCCCGTTTCATTCAGGACTGCAACTTGTCGACCTCGTACTTTCAGTGCGGGCGCTACCGCTTCCCGCGCGACCGCCGCCCGCTGGTCATGGGCATTCTCAACGTGACCCCCGACTCGTTCTCCGACGGCGGCCAGCACGCGAGCCGCGACGCGGCGCTGCGCCATGCCGAGCAGATGATTGCCGAGGGCGTGGACATCATCGATATCGGCGGCGAATCGAGCCGGCCCGGCTCCGCCTCGCTGCCGCTGGACCAGGAACTGGCACGCGTGCTGCCGGTGATCGAGGCGCTGCGCGACTGCGGCAAGCCGCTGTCGATCGATACCTACAAGCCCGAGACCATGCGCGCCGCGCTGGCGGCCGGCGCCGACCTGATCAACGACATCTGGGGGCTGCGCATGCCGGGCGCGATCGAGGCGGTCGCAGCGGCCGACGCGGGCCAGGCAGGCCTGTGCGTGATGCACATGCAGCGCGACCCGCAGACGATGCAGGAGGCCCCGCAATACGACGACGTGGTCGGCGAGGTCCGCGACTTCCTGCAGCAGCGGGTCGATGCGCTGCGCGCCGCCGGCGTCGACGGCAGCCGCATCGTGCTCGATCCGGGCTTTGGCTTTGGCAAGACGGTCGATCATAATCTGCGCCTGCTTGGCGAATTGCCGCAGCTGGCGGTCGAAGGACTGCCGTTGCTGGCCGGCCTGTCGCGCAAGTCGACGCTCGGTGCGATCCTGGGCGGACGGCCGCCGCAGCAGCGCGTCGCGGCCAGCATCGCCGCCGCTGTGTGCGCTGCCGAACGCGGTGCCTATATCGTGCGCGTGCACGATGTGCAGGCGTCGGTCGATGCCATGAAGACCTGGTGGGCGGTGCGCCAGCAGCGCCTGGAGCTGGAGGGCTCGGCCTGAGCGGCCGACTCGAAGCGACTCCAGCATCTGCGGTGGCCAGCACCCCACTCATTCAACACACGAACAACCGGAACCCGAATCAGAACAGGGAGAACGATCGGATGACACGTAAATACTTCGGCACCGATGGCGTGCGCGGCAGGGTCGGCGAGGCGCCGATCACGCCGGACTTCGTGATGCGGCTCGGCTATGCAGCCGGACGCGTGCTGGCGCTGGGCCAGCCGAGCACGCAGGGCAAGCCCACGGTGCTGATCGGCAAGGACACGCGGATTTCCGGCTATATGCTGGAAGCGGCGCTGGAGGCGGGCTTCACCGCGGCGGGCGTCCATGTCCTGCTGACCGGTCCGCTGCCGACGCCAGGCGTCGCCTACCTGACGCGGGCGCTGCGCCTTGCCGCCGGGGTGGTGATCTCGGCCAGCCACAACCCGTACCACGACAACGGCATCAAGTTCTTCTCGGCGACCGGCGACAAGCTGGCCGACGATGTCGAACTGGCGATCGAGGCCGAGCTCGAGGCGCCGATGCACTGCGTGCCGTCCGACCAGCTGGGCCGCGCCCGCCGGATCGACGATGCGGCCGGCCGCTACATCGAGTTCTGCAAGAGCACCTTCCCCTACGACAAGGACCTGCATGGCCTGAAGCTGGTGGTCGACTGCGCGCATGGCGCCGCCTACCACATCGCCCCGCACGTGTTCCATGAGCTGGGCGCGGACGTGGTGTCGATCGGCAACCAGCCCAATGGCCGCAATATCAACGACGGCTACGGCGCCACCGCGCCCGGCAAGCTGGTCGAGGCCGTCCAGGCCAACGGCGCGGACCTCGGCCTGGCCTTCGACGGCGACGCCGACCGGCTGCAGGTGGTCGACGCCGATGGCCGGCTCTATAACGGCGACGAGCTGCTGTATGCGATTGTGCAGGACCGCATCGCCT
The DNA here is from genome assembly GCF_017598945.1 of Cupriavidus gilardii. GTDB lineage: Bacteria > Pseudomonadota > Gammaproteobacteria > Burkholderiales > Burkholderiaceae > Cupriavidus > Cupriavidus gilardii_E. The sequence continues at coordinate 83,632 of NZ_JAGFTW010000027.1, read as the reverse complement.
GCGGGCACAGCGTTCCCGGCGTGGTCGGCACGCTGATGACCAATATGGCGGTCGAACTGGCGCTGCAACGCCAGGGCATCGCGTTCGTCCGCGCCAAGGTCGGGGACCGCTACGTGCTGGAGGAACTGGGCAAGCGCGGCTGGACGCTGGGCGGCGAGGGCTCGGGTCACTTGCTATGCCTGGATCGGCACTCCACCGGTGACGGCATCGTGTCGGCCCTGCAGGTGCTGGCGGCGCTGCGCCGCAGCGGCAAGACGCTGGCCCAGCTGCTCGACGGCGTGTCGCTGTTTCCGCAGACGCTGATCAATGTGCGGGTGCAGAAGGGCTTCGACTGGCAAAACCATGCCGGCCTGCAGGCCGCGCGCGCCGAGATCGAGCCGGCGCTGGCCGGGAAGGGCCGGGTGCTGATCCGCGCCTCCGGCACCGAGCCGGTGGTCCGGGTGATGGTCGAGGCGGAGCGGGCAGAGACGGCCGAACAGGCGGCCCGCAAGCTGGCGGACTCGCTGGCTTCCTGAGTAGCGAGCAGGGCGCACGTCCGTCAGCCGCCCTTCAGAAAACGCCCGGCCCGTGCCGGGCGTTTTCCTTTGCTGCCGGGCCAGGGTGGCAACCGCTGCCAGCCGGTCTTAAATGTCACTTCAAAGAAATTTTGGCGATGTCATGGAACTGTCATAGTGGCCGCATACAGTTCGGGATGTCAAAAAACTGACATTCCCAACCATGTTCTCTGGAGGACATATGAAGCTGGTCAAGACTGCCGTTGCGGGCATCGTTTCGATGGTGGTAGCAGGCTCCGCATTCGCGGCAGAAATTACCGGTGCAGGCGCTTCTTTCCCGGCGCCCGTCTATTCCAAGTGGGCCGACGCATACCAAAAAGCTACGGGTAACAAGGTCAACTATCAATCGATCGGTTCGTCGGGCGGCATCAAGCAGATCAACGCCAAGACGGTCGATTTCGGCGCTTCCGACGCTCCGCTGAAGGACGAGGAACTGGTCAAGCAAGGCCTGGTGCAGTTCCCGACCGTGATCGGCGGCGTGGTGCCGGTGATCAATCTGCAAGGCATCAAGCCGGGCGACCTGACCATCACCGGCGAAGTGCTGGCCGATATCTATCTGGGCAAGATCAAGAAGTGGGACGATCCGGCCATCAAGGCGCTGAATCCGAACGCCAAGCTGCCGAGCCAGGACATCCTGCCGGTGCGCCGCGCCGACGGTTCGGGCACCACCTTCATCTTCACCAACTACCTGTCGAAGGTCAGCGCCGACTGGAAGGGCTCGGTCGGTGAGGGCACCACGGTCAACTGGCCGGGCGGCGGCACCGGCGGCAAGGGCAACGAGGGCGTGGCCGCCTTCGTGCAGCGTCTGAACGGCGCGATCGGCTACGTCGAGTACGCCTACGCCAAGCAGAACAAGATGACGCACGTGAAGATGAAGAACGCCGCCGGTGCGGTGGTCTCGCCGAGCGACGACGCGTTCAAGGCCGCTGCGGCCGGCGCCGACTGGAGCAAGTCGTACTACCAGATCCTGACCAACCAGCAAGGCAAGGACGCCTGGCCGATCGCCGGCGCGACCTTCATCCTGGTGCACAAGAACCAGGAAAAGCCGGCGCAGGGCGCGGAAGTGCTGAAGTTCTTCGACTGGGCCTACAAGAGCGGCGGCAACATGGCCACGGAACTGGACTACGTGCCGATGCCCGAGGCGGTCGTCAACCAGATCCGCGCGACCTGGAAGAACAGCATCAAGGACGCGTCGGGCAAGGGCCTGTACTGATCCATCTGTGGTGATCCGAAGGGAGGGCGCGCCGAGCGCGCTGCCCTCTCCCCCGGCCCCTCTCCCGCAAGCGGGAGCGGGGAGCCAAACCGAGTACTCCTGAACATGGCGACCACCTCCGATCTTCCCGCCGTACGCGCACCCGGCCGCACCGGTGACATCCTGTTCGGTGGCCTGACCCGCGGCGCCGCCATCGTCACGCTGATGCTGCTGGGCGGCATCATCGTCTCGCTTGCCATCAGTGCCTGGCCTTCGATCCAGGCATTCGGCCTCAAATTCCTGTGGACCGCGGAGTGGGACCCTCCCGCCGACGTCTACGGCGCGCTGGTGCCGATCTACGGCACCGTCGTGACCTCGCTGATCGCGCTGATCATCGCGGTGCCGGTCAGCTTCGGCATCGCGCTGTTCCTGACCGAGTTGTCGCCCGCATGGCTGCGCCGCCCGCTGGGCACCGCGATCGAGCTGCTGGCCGCGGTGCCCTCGATCGTCTACGGCATGTGGGGCCTGCTGGTGTTCGCGCCGCTGTTCGGCGAGTACTTCCAGAAGCCGCTGGCCGCCACCGTGGGCCAGCTGCCGCTGATCGGGCCGCTGTTCCAGGGCGCGCCGCTGGGCATCGGCCTGCTGTGCGCCGGCGTGATCCTGGCGATCATGATCATTCCGTATATCGCCTCGGTGATGCGCGACGTGTTCGAGGTCACCCCGGTGCTGCTGAAGGAGTCCGCCTACGGCGTCGGCTGCACCACCTGGGAGGTGATGTGGAACGTCGTGCTGCCCTATACCCGCGCCGGCGTGATCGGCGGCATCATGCTCGGCCTGGGCCGCGCGCTGGGCGAAACGATGGCGGTCACCTTCGTGATCGGCAACACCAATCTGCTGGACAACGCCTCGCTGTTCTCGCCGGGCAACAGCATCACGTCCGCGCTGGCGAACGAGTTTGCCGAGGCCGGTCCCGGCCTGCATACCGCCGCGCTGATGGAGCTGGGCCTGATCCTGTTCTTCATCACCTTCGTCGTGCTGGCGCTGTCCAAACTGCTGCTGCTGCGCCTGTCGCGCAATGAGGGCAAGAAATGAATTCGACCAGCCAAGCGACCATGTCGACCTCATCGACGTCGGCGATCCCGGCCGTCCATGCCGATGCCAACGAGGTGCGCGAGCGCCTGCAGGCACGGCGCAAGCGCATGAACGTCTACGCGCTGGCGGCCTCGCTGGCGGCGATGACCTTCGGCCTGTTCTGGCTCGCGTGGATCCTGTGGACCACGATCGCGCTGGGCATCGGCGGCCTGTCGATCGACCTGTTCACGCAGATGACGCCGGCGCCGAACACCGCCGGCGGCGGCCTGGCCAACGCCATCTTCGGCAGCTTCGTGATGGTGGGCCTGGCGACCGTGCTGGGCACGCCGCTGGGCATCCTGGCCGGCATCTATCTGGCCGAGTACGGCCAGAAGTCGGCGCTGGCCAGCTTCATCCGCTTCATCAACGACATCCTGCTGTCGGCGCCGTCGATCGTGATCGGCCTGTTCGTCTACGCGCTGGTGGTAGCCCGGATGGGGCATTTTTCGGCCTGGGCCGGCATCTGCTCGCTGGCGCTGCTGCAGATCCCGATCGTCGTGCGCACCACCGAAAACATGCTGAACCTGGTGCCCAACGCGCTGCGCGAGGCCGCCTTCGCGCTCGGCACGCCGAAATGGAAGATGGTGCTGTCGATCACGGTCAAGGCGTCGTACGCGGGCATCATTACCGGCGTGCTGCTGGCCGTGGCCCGGATCGCCGGCGAGACCGCGCCGCTGCTGTTCACCGCGCTGTCGAACCAGTTCTGGAGCACGGACCTGAACAAGCCGATGGCCAACCTGCCGGTGACCATCTTCCGCTTCGCGATGAGCCCCTTTACCGAATGGCAGGAGCTGGCATGGGCCGGCGTGTTCCTGATCACGATCGGCGTACTGGCGCTGAACATCCTGGCGCGCGTGCTGTTCAAGAAGAGCCAGTGAGCGCAACCGGCGGACATCGAGCAAACCGCAAGCCGCCCGCGAAACCACGAATTTACCTGCGAGATCCAGCATGACTTCGACCGTCATCGACATCCCCGACAGCGTCCGCGCCAAGATCGACGTGCGCAACCTGAACTTCTACTACGGACAGTTCCATGCGCTGAAGAACATCAACATGTCGATCCCGGACCGCAAGGTCACCGCCTTCATCGGCCCGTCGGGCTGCGGCAAATCGACCCTGCTGCGCACCCTGAACAAGATGTACGCGCTCTATCCGGAGCAGCGCGCCGAGGGCGAGATCAACATGGACGGCGAGAACCTGCTGACCAGCCGCAAGGACATCGCGCTGCTGCGCGCCAAGGTCGGCATGGTGTTCCAGAAGCCGACGCCGTTCCCGATGTCGATCTACGACAACATCGCCTTCGGCGTGCGGCTGTTCGAGAAGCTGTCGCGCTCGGAAATGGACGATCGCGTCGAGTGGGCGCTGTCCAAGGCCGCGCTGTGGAACGAGGCCAAGGACAAGCTGCACCAGTCCGGCTACAGCCTGTCCGGCGGCCAGCAGCAGCGGCTGTGCATCGCCCGCGGCATTGCGATCCGTCCCGAGGTGCTGCTGCTCGACGAGCCGTGCTCGGCGCTGGACCCGATCTCGACCGGCCGCATCGAGGAACTGATCGCCGAACTCAAGGACGAGTACACCGTGGTGATCGTGACCCATAATATGCAGCAGGCCGCGCGTTGCTCGGATTTCACCGCCTACATGTACCTGGGCGAGCTGATCGAGTTCGGCGAGACGGAGAAGATCTTCATCAAGCCGCACCGCAAGGAAACCGAGGACTACATCACCGGCCGTTTCGGCTGATCTTCGGCCGATTTTTTGGCTGCTTATGGCTGACCGGAAGGCCAGGAGAACATGATGACCGACAAGCACCTGTCGACCCAATTCGACGCCGACCTCAACGCGATCAATACCAAGCTGCTGCAGATGGGCGGCCTGGTCGAGGCGCAGATCGATACCGCGATGAAGGCGCTGGCCGACTTCGACGCCACGCTGGCCGAGCAGGTCATCGAGCGCGAGAACCAGATCAATGCGCTCGAGATCGAGATCGACGCCGACTGCGGCAATATCATCGCGCGCCGCCAGCCGACCGCGCGCGACCTGCGCCTGGTGATGGCGATCTCCAAGACCATCACGAATCTGGAGCGCGCCGGCGACGAGGCCGAGAAGATCGCCAAGCGCACCAAGCACATCATGGAAGAGACCGGGGCGCAGGGCATCAACTACGCCGAGGTCAAGCTGGCCGGCGATCTCGCGATCGCGCTGCTGCGCAAGTCGCTCGATGCCTTTGCCCGTCTCGACACGGTGGCGGCCGCGCGCATCGTCAAGGAAGACAAGGCGATCGACGACGAATTCCGCGCCTTCGTGCGCAAGCTGATCACCTACATGATGGAAGACCCGCGCACGATCTCGGTCGCGCTGGACTTCCTGTTTATCGCCAAGGCCGTCGAGCGCATCGGCGACCATGCGAAGAACATCGCCGAGTTCATCATCTACATCGTCAAGGGCACCGACGTTCGCCATACCTCGCGCGAGGACATGGAAAAGGAAGCGCTGAGCTGAACCGGACCGGCGGGTTGGACGTGTTGCCATCGATGCCGTGGTATCTGCCCGCTGCGCATCGATCGTGGTCTCTCGCCCGCTGTATTCGTCCGCTGTATTCCGCTGTTTTTCGCCGCTGTATCGCCATCTCGCTGTCCCATCTGCCAATACCTGAACCTGCCAGAGAGCGGAGACTTCATTCATGCCTAGCAGTATTCTGGTCGTCGAAGACGAACCGGCCATCGCCGAACTGATCGCCGTCAACCTGCAGCACGCCGGGCACTATCCGATCCGTGCGTACAACGCCGAGCAGGCGCTGTCGCTGATGAGCGATGTGTTGCCCGACCTGGTCCTGCTCGACTGGATGCTGCCGGGCAAGTCGGGCGCGGTGTTCGCCAAGGAACTGCGCAACAACGAGCGCACCAAGCAGATCCCGATCATCATGCTGACCGCCCGCAGCGAGGAGCAGGACAAGGTGATGGGACTGGAGGCGGGCGCGGACGACTACGTGACCAAGCCGTTCTCGCCGAAGGAACTGCTGGCGCGCATCAAGGCGGTGCTGCGCCGGCGCGCACCGCAGCTGACCGACGATGTGGTCGCGATCAACGGCCTGCGGCTGGACCCGGCCACGCATCGCGTCACCGGCGAGGACGAATCGGGCCCCATCAAGCTCGAACTCGGCCCGACCGAATTCCGCCTGCTGCATTTCCTGATGACGCACCCGGAGCGTGTCCACAGCCGCTCGCAGCTGCTCGATCAGGTCTGGGGCGACCATGTCTTCGTCGAAGAGCGCACCGTCGACGTCCATATCAAGCGCCTGCGCGCGGCGCTGGCCCCCGGGGGCTACAGCGCGATGATCGAGACGGTGCGCGGCAGCGGCTATCGCCTGGCCCGGTCGCCGGGGCAGTGAACCGCCGGCCTTGCCCGGTTCGCCGCGGGGTTTGCGGCCCGGGCGGGGCAGCGCCGCCGTCGCCGCGCTGCTGCGTCGCTGTTGCGTTTTCCGTGGCACACTGCGGCCCATCCCGCCTGTGGGGCCGGACCTGAATCCCGCCATCGCCGACCCCCGCCAGGCTGCCATCGCACGATCTCATGAATGTCATCTGGGCCCGATCCGCGGCCGTCCTGATCCTGCTGGCCATCGCCGCCGCGCTGCTGGCCGTCTTCGTCGGCGTCACCGCCGCGCTGGCGGTGACCAGCGGCGCGCTGCTGGCGCTGCTGCTGTATTACCTGTATCAAATCAACCGGCTGTGGAAGGTGCTCGACGCGCCGGCTTACGGCGAGATTCCGAGCGCGCTCGGGCTGTGGGGCGAGGTCTATTACCGGCTGCACCGGCTGGTCAAGCGCTGGCGCATGCAGGTGCTGCAGGTCGAACAGCAGCACACCCGCTTCATTCAGGCCATCCAGGCCTCGCCCAACGGCGTGCTGATGCTGGACGACGCCGATCAGATCGAATGGTGCAACGCCGTGGCCGAGCTGCATTTCGGCCTCAGCGCGCGGCGTGACGCACGCCAGCGCATCACGCACCTGATCCGGCGGCCGGAGTTTGTGCAGTACCTGATGTTGCAACGTTTCGACGAACCCTTGCAGATGCGCGACATGGGCGAACACAAGCAGAGCGTGCTGGCGGTGCAGGTACTGCCCTATGGCGACAATCGCAAGCTGGTGCTGACACAGGACATCACCAAGCTCGAGAACACCGAGTCGATGCGGCGCGATTTCGTCGCCAACGTCTCGCATGAACTGAAGACGCCGCTGACGGTGCTGACGGGCTTCCTCGAGACCGTACGCGATCTGCCGATCTCCGACGACGATCGCCGGCGCTATGTCGACATGATGATGACGCAGGCCATGCGCATGCAGCATATCGTCGAGGACCTGCTGGCGCTGGCCAAGCTCGAGAGCGACATGCAGCCGCCCAGTCAGGACCCGGTCGATATCGGCGCGCTGGTGCACCACCTGGTGCACGACGCGCAGGGCCTGTCGCAAGGCCGGCACGAGATCACCGCCGACATCGATCGATCGGTCGGCATCCGCGGCAGCGAAACCGAGCTGCTGTCGGCCCTGGGCAATCTGGTGTCGAACGCGGTGCGCTACACGCCCGACGGCGGCCGCATCGGCATCGGCCTGTGCTACCGCGACGGCCACGCGGTGTTCTCGGTCAGCGATACGGGCCTGGGCATCGCCGCCGAGCACATTCCGCGGCTGACCGAGCGGTTCTATCGCATCGACCGCAGCCGTTCGCGCGATACCGGCGGCACCGGCCTGGGCCTGGCGATCGTCAAGCACGTGCTGTCGCGCCACCACGCCGAGCTGCGCATCAGCAGCGAGGTAGGGAAGGGCAGCGTGTTCCGGGTGGTGTTTCCGGTCGATCGCAGCATCCACCAGCCGGGGGCGCGGCACGCGGCGTAGGCGTGTTGCCCGCCAATCCTGGGCGTTCGCCCGTGAGACGGTGTTCTCCCTCTCCCCCTCAGGCGGAGAGGGCCGGGGAGAGGGGGTGGCGTAAAGCGGCGGCGGTGGCATTCGCGACGGCCGTTTGCCCTCTCCCCCAACCCCTCTCCCGCGAGCGGGAGAGGGGAGCATCAGCGTCGCGAGATTTCGCTCTCAGGCGAACCTCGTCAGCAACTCCATCTGGCTGACCCGCCGCTCCTTCCCCTTGCCCGTCTGCTGCACGTAGCTGCCGTCCGGCTGCATCACCCAGGCCGAGCCGTTGTCGCGCAGATGTACCAGCAGCCCTTCCTGGATCACGCGCGTCTTCAGCGTCTTGTCGAGGATCGGGAAGGCAACCTCGACGCGGCGGAACAGGTTGCGGTCCATCCAGTCGGCGCTAGACAGATAGAGCAACTCGGTGCCGCCGGCCAGGAAGTAGTTGACGCGATGGTGTTCGAGGAAGCGGCCGACGATCGACCGCACCGTGATGTTCTCGGACAGCCCGGGCACGCCAGGCCGCAGCGCGCAGACGCCGCGCACGATCAGATCGATCTGCACGCCGGCGCGCGAGGCCTTGTACAGTTCCTCGATCACCGACGGTTCCAGCAGCGCGTTCATCTTGGCGATGATGCGCGCCGGCTTGCCGGCCCGCGCGTTGCGCGCCTCCGCGCGGATGTGCTCGACCAGATTGCTCTGCATCGTGAACGGCGACTGCCACAGATGCTTGAGCCTGATCGAACCGGCCGTGCCGGTCAGCAGCTGGAATACGTGGTGCACGTCCTCGCACACTTCCTCGTTGGCGGTCAGCAGCCCGAAGTCGGTGTACAGCCGCGCGGTACGCGGATGATAGTTGCCGGTGCCCAGATGCACGTAGCGGCGCAGCTTGGTCTGCTTGCTCTTCGGGCCGGCGGGCTCGCGCCGCACGATCAGCAGCATCTTGGCGTGGCACTTGTGGCCGACCACGCCGTAGATTACGTGGGCGCCCGCCGATTCGAGGCGCTCCGCCCAGTTGATATTGGTTTCCTCGTCGAAGCGCGCCAGCAGCTCCAGCACGACGGTCACGTCCTTGCCGTTGCGCACCGCCGTCATCAGCGCTTCCATCACCAGCGAGTCGTTGCCGGTGCGGTAGACGGTCTGCTTGATCGCCACCACGTCGGGATCGTTGGCCGCCAGCTGCAGCAGGTCGAGCACCGAGCTGAAGCTCTCGTACGGATGGTGCATCAGCACGTCGCGCTGGCGGATCACGTCGAACATCGGCGCGCCGCCGCTGAACGCCTTGACCGCGGCGGGCACGTGCGGCGGATATTTGAGGGCCGGGCGGTCGACCATATCGGGGATCGACATCAGCCGCACCAGGTTGACCGGACCGCTGACGCGGTACAGATCCTGTTCCCCGAGCGCGAACTCGGTCAGCAGCCGCCGTGTCAGGGAAGGCGGCGTTTCGGCCGCGACCTCGAGCCGCACCGCATCGCCGTAGTGGCGCGTCGGCAGTTCGCCCTGCAGCGCCTCGCGCAGATCGGTGATCTCGTCTTCGGAGACGAACAGATCGGAATTGCGGGTCACGCGGAACTGATAGCAGCCGTCGACCGCGATCGCCGGGAACAGCTCGTGAACGAAGCCCTGCATGAACGAGGACAGCAGCACGAAGCCGTACGGGTAGCCCGACAGCGACTGCGGCATCTGCACCACGCGCGGCAGCGCGCGCGGCGCCTGCACGATCGCCAGATCGGCCTCGCGGCCGAAGGCGTCCTTGCCGGACAGCTCGACGACGAAGTTCAGGCTCTTGTTGGAAACGCGCGGAAACGGATGGGCCGGATCGAGCGCGATCGGCGTCAGCACGGGCCCGATCTCGCGCACGAAGAAGTCGCGCGCCCAGTCGCGCTGGGCGTCGTTCCAGACCGTGGTCATATGGAAGAACACCCCCTCGCGCTCGAGCAGGGGGAAGATCACGTCCTGCAGCATGGCATACTGCGCTGCAACGAGGCGCTGCGTCCGCTCGGTGATCGCCTGGTAGGTTTGCTGGAACGACAGGCCGTCGGGCGTCAGGCCGGACGGGTTGTCGCGCATCTGCTCCTTGAGTCCGGCCATCCGGATCTCGAAGAACTCGTCGAGATTGCTCGACACGATGCAGATGAACTTGAGGCGTTCCAGCAGCGGCACTGCCGGGTCCGCTGCCTGGGCCAACACACGGGAGTTGAATTCCAGGATGCCAAGTTCGCGATTGAGCAGCGTACCGGGCGGGGTCGTCGACATAGGCATGACCTTCTTTGGGCGATGCGGCGACTTTTCCATAGAATCGTGTCAACTTGATGACAACGTGATTTTGTCATGACACCGACACGGCCAGGACATATTCTTCGTGCCTCGCGCGGCCGACGTTGAACGCCACGCCGCCGGTCCGTGTTTCCAGACTGCTATGACGATGAACAATACTCCACGCCTGCTCGCCGCCGTCGATATGGGCTCCAACAGCTTCCGGCTGATGATCGGCCGGGTGGACGAGACCCAGACCGCGACCGGTCCGGTCAGCCAGATCTTCCAGGTCGATGCGCTGCGCGAGCCGGTGCGCCTGGCCGCGGGCCTGACCGCCGACAAGTACCTGGACCAGCCGGCGCGGCGGCGCGGCGTGGAGGCGCTGCGGCGCTTCGGCGATCGGCTGCGCGAATTCTCGCCGGACCAGGTGCGGGCCGTTGCCACCAATACGCTGCGCGTGGCAAAGAACGCCTCGGAGTTTCTGATCGAGGCCGAGAACGCGCTGGGCTTCCCGATCGAGGTGATCGCCGGCCGCGAGGAGGCCCGGCTGATCTATCTGGGCGCGTCGCACGATGCGCCGGCCTGCGCCGGCAATCGGCTGGTGGTCGATATCGGCGGCGGCTCGACCGAATTCATCATCGGCCATGGCTATACCGCCAAGCTGATGGAATCGCTGTATATCGGCTGCGTCTCGCACAGCCGGCAGTTCTTCCCCAGCGGCAATGTCGACGAGTACGCGATGAAGCAGGCCGAGCTGGCCGCGCGCCGCGAGATCCAGGTGCTGGTGCGGCAGTACCGCAGCGCCGGCTGGCAGCAGGCGGTGGGCTCGTCGGGCACGGCCCGCGCGCTGGCCGAGCTGATCGAGCTGAACGGCATGAACGACAACGCGCAGGAGCACGGCATCACGCGGGAAGGGCTGGAGCGGCTCAAGCGTGCGCTGATCAAGGCCGAGAACACCAATCGCGTGCGTCTGATCGGCCTGAAGCCGGACCGGATCCCGGTGCTGCCGGGCGGGCTGTCGATCATGCTGGGCGTGTTCGCCGAACTCGATGTCGACCGCATGGACGTGACCGACGGCGCGCTGCGGCTGGGCGTGCTGTACGACCTGCTCGGGCGCAGCCATCACGAGGACATGCGCACCGTCACGGTCGATCAATTCATGCGCCGCTACGGCGTCGACCGTGCCCAGGCCGCGCGCGTGCGCCACGCCGCGCAACGGCTGCTGGCGCAGTTTCCCGATCCGGCCAACGAGCGGCGCGAGGACAATCTGGCGCTGCTGGGCTGGGCCGCGAGCCTGCACGAGATCGGCATGTCGATCGCGCACAGCAGCTACCACAAGCATTCGGCCTATATCGCCACGCATGCGGACATGCCGGGCTTTTCCAAGACCGATCAGGCGCGGCTTGCCACGCTGCTGCTCGGCCATGCCGGCAAGCTTGGCAAGCTGTCCGGGCGCGGCCGCTTTCTCGACTGGCGCATGCTGTTCAGCCTGCGCCTGGCCTTCGTGCTGTGCCGGCGCCGCGCCGACGTCGAACTGCCGGAGATCAAGGTCAGCCAGCGCGCCGATGCGCTGGAAGAGGGCTTCGAGGTGCGGCTGCCCAAGGCGTGGATCGAGGCCAATCCGCTGGTCGAATACAGCCTCGGCAAGGAAGCCGACGAATGGGAGCGGATCGGGATCCGCTACAAGGTGGTGTACGTCTGAATCGCCGGCAGTCGCCGTCAGCCGACGCTTGAAAATGGCTTCGGTTTTCTCCCTCTCCCGCCTGCGGGAGAGGGCCGGGGAGAGGGGCGCGCGCCGCAGGCGCGCAACGCAAGTTCATCCGCTCAACGCTGCAACCCCAGGAAATGCCGCGCATACCGCGGATTCATGTCCCCCACGCGCAGCAGCGTGAGGAAGTCCGCCACATTGAAGTCCGGATCCCAGGCCGGCATGCCGCAGATGCGCGCACCGAGGCGCAGATAGCCCTTGATCAGCGCCGGCGGCTCGACTTCCAGATCCTGATTCAGCTCGTCGACCGGCAACGGCAGTCGCGGAAACGCGTGGTATTCGATCGGCGCCAGATAGTTGCGCGCGAACACGCGGCTCAGGCTGGCGGCGATATGGCCGCCGTCGTTGATCGGCACGCTCGCGCAGCCGAGCATCGACTCGATGCCCCAGCGCTGCAGATACTCGCCCAGGCCGCCCCACAGCGCCATGATGACGCTGCCGGTGCGGTAGTCGCGATGCACGCACGAGCGGCCCAGCTCGACCATCTTCGGCTTCAGATGCGCCAGCCGGACCAGATCGAATTCCGATTCGGCGTACAGGCAGCCGATGCGCTTGGCCTGGTGCGGCGGCAGCACGCGATAGGTGCCCACGACCTTCAGCGTGGCGAGGTCGCGCACGATCAGGTGGTCGCAGTAGGCATCGAACATGTCGATGTCGAGCTCGGGCGACGAGGTCGACAGGCGCGCGCCCATCTCCTCGGCGAACACCTTGTAGCGCAGGCGCTGCGCCTCGACTACTTCGTCCTGGTGGCGCGCCCACGCCACGCTGAGAGCAGGCGCTGCATCTTGCTGCGCAACGGATTGGCGATGAAGACGCCTCCGGCCCGAATGGCCCGCCAGGCCATTGGGCAAGGAATCGAAGAGCGGCTGGGTAGGCGTCGGGAGGTCTCGCATCAGATGTCCTTTCGATGACAACATGGCTGCGAAACAATGTAGAGGGGGCCAGTGACAGCCCCGTGAAGCGGCGATGACGGTTGCGTGACCGTGCGGTCGTGGCGAGAGGAAGGCGCGGCGGCGGTTACCGCGCCGCGTACGCCATCCGCACGAAGGTCAAAGGAATTCCGGGTTGATCACCGCGCGCAGCACGACCTGATCCTCGTGCTCCCGCGTGCGGGCGGTCAGCCACCAGATGCCGCTCTTGCGGATGCTCCAGCTGATTTCCGTGCCTGCCAGCAGCAGCGCCGCCAGCCGGCCGATCCAGGGCTGATGTCCGACCACGACCGTGGTGCCGGCCGCATGCGGCCAGTCGATCGCGGCCAGCACGTCGGTGACGTCGCTGTCCGGCGCCAGCGCGGGCACCACCAGCGCATCCGGGCGCAATGCCGCAGCGGTTTCGCGGCTGCGCTGCGCCGGACTGCACAACAGCCGCGCATCGGGCGGCAGATGCGCGCGCAACCAGGCGGCCGAGGCTTCGGCCTGCTTGCGGCCGCGGCGGGTCAGGGCACGTTGCAGGTCCGCGGCGCGGCCCATGCCGGCAACATCGGGGAGCGCTTCCGCTTCGGCGTGGCGCCACAGGATCAGGTTCATCGCTGGAGATCGGCACGGCGCGAATGCCGTGCAAGGGTCGTTCGTGTTGGAACTGCGGAGACCATACCGACTCCGTCCGGATCGATTCGACTAGTGTGTCGAGCCTCGGTTCGCCTGCGTCAGGCCTTGGCCTCACCGCTTGTGTGCGCGGCATGACCGACGAGCCAATGCGGCGGCCAGTATGGGCCAGCCGCATGGCCCGGGCAATGCGCCGCCATGCCGGTGACGGGTCCATGACGCCGGGCGACGCGGGAGTATCCGCGGCGTCGGTGACGGAGCGATGACAGTCGCGAAACGGTCAAGATCCGCGCAGCGCAGGCGCGAGCGAAGTCGGACCAGCGAGGATCCTGGTGACCATCAGGCGGGGTGTTGCGATGGATGGCGTCCGGAGAATCCGGCAAGCCGAGCGCAGTGGAGTATGAGGGGGGCTCGAAGGCCCGTTGTCCGCCGACAGGCGAACGCCACCGCCGCGGTCATTCCAGGCGGATGACCGCGTACAAGCTGCGATTTGCTGCGGGACGGTGGGAGGCGCGACGCCGCCAATGCGACGCGCAAGATCGCGTCGTCGCAGCGACGCCGAGCAGGAGCGAAACCGTTGGACCGGGCGGTCCGGTATCAGCTCTTGTGACGGAAGTTGATGCGACCCTTGGTCAGGTCGTAGGGCGACATTTCCAGCGTCACGCGGTCGCCGGCCAGAATACGGATCCGGTGCTTCTGCATCTTGCCCGATGCGTAGGCCCAGATTTCCACGCCGTTTTCCAGCAGCACGCGATAGCGGTTGTCGGGCAGCGCTTCCGAAACGACGCCGCCGAATTCAATGAGTTCTTCCTTAGCCAAGCTTCCTTCCTTTGTGGCTCCATGATGGGCAGCCGGACGGCCGCCTTTGCGGATGTGCGATTATAGCATGAACGCACCTGCAGCATTTTGGGTTCCCGGCGCCCGCCTTTAGTTCCCGTGCGCTCGCCGAAGTGATGTCGTTGCTACTTCGGTTTGTGCGACCGTGCGCGGCGGGCCATCCGCCAATCGCGTTTGACCGCCGCAGTGTCGACGGATACAATGCGCGGCTTCGGGGCGTAGCGCAGCCTGGTAGCGCATCTGATTTGGGATCAGAGGGTCGCATGTTCGAATCATGTCGCCCCGACCAGAACGACAAGGGTTAGCAGGCCACGGCCGGCTAACCCTTTTTCTCTTCTTTTTCTCTTCCGACCGCCCTTAGCTCAGTTGGATAGAGCACTCGCCTTCTAAGCGAGCGGTCGCACGTTCGAATCGTGCAGGGCGGGCCATCCTTCTTCGGTGCCGGTTCAGGCACTTCGCTACCGCATTCCATTCCGACGCTGGCTCCTTCGGCTTTTCTCGTCAATGGACTGGCGATCCTTGGCGCGCCCTTGTGTTTTCCGAAACCGCCCGCCTGGCAAAGCGCATCGATGCCACCTAGACTAGCTAATGTTTAGCTAATCGACCTCGGGAGACTTTGATGCTGATCGTCAACATGCACGACGCCAAGAGCCGGCTGTCCCAACTGGTGGAGGCGGTCGAAAGCGGATCGCAGGCCGAAGTCATCATCGCCCGCAATGGGCAGCCCGCAGCCCGTATCGTGCCGATCGAGCCGTTGGATATTTCAAAACGGATTGGAGGCGGCATCGCCTTCCTCGGCGGATTCGCGGCGATGAGCCAGGACGAGTTCGACGAGGGCAATGAAGACATCGCCCGACTGTTCACGGAGGGCGAATGATTCTGCTGCTCGATACACAGGTGGCAATTTGGGCTGCCCAGGACAGTCCCCGCTTGTCCGGTCCGGCGCGGGGTTTGCTCATCGATCCCGGTAACGAAGTCGTCGTCAGCGCGGTCAGCTTGTGGGAGATCGCCATCAAGTTTGCCAGCGGCAAGCTTCCGTTCAGCCCAGGGATGGCAATGGCGGCGTTCCGGGCGAGCGGCTATCGCAGTCTGGCGATGACGGAAGCGCATGCGGGAATGGTGGCGAACTTGCCGGACGTGGACGGTCACAAGGATCCGTTCGATCGCATGCTGGTGGCGCAGGCGCTGACGGAGTCGATGCGGCTCGTTACGGCCGACGCCAAGCTGGCCTGCTATCCGGTTGGCTGCATCGAACCGGTGTAGCCCACCGCAAGCGGCAAAAAAGAGAGGGGATGGGGACAAGCCGGCGGCCGCGGGACGAAACTCGCGGCCGCCGAGCTCACAGGCGCTTACTCGCCTTCCGGCAGGCTGGCGCCCACGATATTGAAGCCGGCGTCCACGTACGTGATCTCGCCGGTCACGCCGCTGGACAGGTCCGACAGCAGGAAAGCCGCCACGTTGCCGACTTCGTCGATCGTGACGTTGCGGCGCAGCGGGGCGGCTTCTTCGAAGTGGCCGAGCAGCTTGCCGAAGCCCTTGATGCCCGAGGCCGCCAGCGTCTTGATCGGGCCGGCGGAGATGCCGTTGGCGCGGATGCCGCGCGGGCCGACCGAGGCGGCCAGGTAGCGCACGCTGGCTTCCAGCGACGCCTTGGCCAGGCCCATCGTGTTGTAGTTCGGGACCACGCGCTCGCTGCCCAGATAGGTCAGCGTCAGCAGCGAGGCCTTGTCCGACAGCAGCGGCAGCGCGGCCTTGGCGAGCGCGGGGAAGCTGTAGGCCGAGATGTCGTGGGCGACGCGGAACGCCTCGCGCGACAGGCCGTCGAGGAAGTCGCCGGCGATTGCTTCGCGCGGGGCGAAGCCGATCGAATGGACCAGCCCGTCGAGCTTGTCCCAGCGCTGGCCCAGCGCGGCGAAGGTGGCGGCGATCTGCTCGTCGCTCGATACGTCGCATTCGAATACCAGATCGCTGCCGAATTCCTTGGCAAAGTCCTGGATACGGTCCTTGAAGCGCTCGCCGACATAGGTGAAGGCCAGTTCCGCGCCTTCGCGCTTGCAGGCCGACGCGATGCCGTAGGCGATCGAGCGGTTCGACAGCAAGCCGGTGATCAGGATCCGCTTACCTGCCAGAAATCCCATAAGTTCTCCATGGTGGTCTTGTGATGCGCATCGGCGCCGTGTGCCGGGTTGGGGCACGCCGCTGGGCACGGTTCATGCTGCGGCTGGCCGGGCCGCTTGCCGGAACGGATCCCGGCAGCCGCCGGCGCACCGGCTGCGGCCGCGGCCACGCCGCGTACTGGAATGTCCGGATGGCTGGAACGCCGCCGAACGAAGGTAAAATTGTCGCACAACTTGGCCCGGGCACCGACCGCGGCCGTACTGCCACGCGTAGTTCAGGGGAGGGCATCGACCGGATGCAAAGGCAAGCAGCAGGGCCGTTTTCGGCATGGCATCGTATCCGGGCGCGGACTCGCACCGGCCTGGTCCAGATGCTGGCACGGTCCGCCGCAGCCGCCCTGCTGGCGGTGCTGTTGCCGATGGTGCCGACGACGGGTTGGGCCGCGCATGGCTTCGCGCTGCACGGCGACCTGAAGTACCCGGCCGACTTCCACCACTTCGACTACGTCAATCCCGACGCCCCTCGCGGTGGTACGCTGACGCTGGCCAATCCGGACCGGCGCACCAGCTTCGACAAATTCAACCCGTTCACGCTGAAGGGCGTCGCCGCGCCGGGCCTGACCTCGCTGATGTTCGAGTCGCTGCTGATCGGCAGCGCCGACGAGACCGCCAGCGCCTACGGCCTGCTGGCCGAGGACGTCACGGTGGCGCCCGACGAGCTGTCGGTGACCTTCCGCATCCGCCCGCAGGCGCGCTTCCACAACGGCGATCCGGTGCTGGCGAGCGACGTCAAGTATTCGTTCGACATGCTGATGAGCAAGGCCTCGAGCCCCGGCTATCGCAGCATGTGCGCCGACGTGAAGTCGCTGACGGTGATCGACGAGCGCACGGTGCGCTACGACTTCAAGCAGCGCAACGGCGAGCTGCCGCTGATCGTCGGCTCGCTGCCAGTGTTCTCGCGCAAATGGACCGCCAAGGTGCCGTTCGAGAAGCTGACGTTCGAGACGCCGGTCACCAGCGGCCCCTATCTGATCGAGCGCTACGACGCCGGCCGCGGCATCGTCTACAAGCGCAACCCCGACTATTGGGGCAAGGATCTGCCGGTGCGGCGCGGCACCTTCAACTTCGACCGCGTGGTGTACCGGCTCTACAAGGACGAGACCGCGCGGCTGGAAGCCTTCAAGGCCGGCGAATTCGACGCCATCGTCGAGTACCGCTCCAAGAGCTGGGCCAAGAGCTATGTCGGCAAGCGCTTCGCCAACGGCGAGCTGATGAAGACCGAATTTCCGCACCGCAATGGCGCCGGCATGCAGGGCTTCGTGATGAACCTGCGCAAGCCGCTGTTTCAGGACGTGCGCGTGCGTCAGGCGCTGATCCTGGCGCTGGACTTCGAATGGCTGAACCGCCAGCTGTTCTACGGGGCCTACAAGCGCCTGGACAGCTGGTTCTCCAACAGCGAGCTGGCCGCCAGCTCGACCTTCGACGGCCGTCCCGGCCCCGGCGAACTCGCCTTGCTCGAGCCGCTGCGCAGCCAGCTGGCCCCCGAAGTCTTCGGGCCGATCGTCACGCAGCCGACGACGGAGCCGCCGCGCTCGTTGCGCGACAACCTGCGCGAGGCGCGCCGCCTGCTTGCGCAAGCAGGCTGGACCTACAGCGACGGCGCGCTGCGCAATGCGAAGGGCGAACCGTTCGTGTTCGAGTTCCTCGACGACGGCGGCGCGATGAGCCGCGTGATCACGACCTATGTGCGCAATCTGGAGAAGCTCGGCATCCAGGTCCATCAGCGCACCACCGACTTCGCGCTGTACCAGAAGCGGCTGGAGGACTTCGATTTCGACGTGGTGTCGATCCGCTTCCCCGACTCGCAGAGCCCGGGCAACGAGCTGCGCGACCGCTTCAACAGCGAGGCGGCGACGATGCCCGGCTCGGACAATCTGTTCGGGCTGAAATCGCCGGCGGTCGACAAGCTGGTCGACCACGTGCTGCGCGCGCAGACGCGCAAGGAACTGATCAACGCGTCGCGCGCGCTCGACCGCGTGCTGATGCACGGCTATTACGTGGTGCCGAACTGGTACAGCGCCTCGCACCGCATCGCCTACCGGCGCGAGCTGGTCTATCCGCAGCGGCTGCCGCATTACTACACGGCCGAGGGCTGGGTGCTCAGCAGCTGGTGGCGCAGCGACGTGCCGGGCGCCTCGCAAGCCAGGGCGGCGCAGCCCAAGGCGGCGCGCTGAGCGCGGCGAAGCCCAAGGAAAACAGGAAACGGCATGCTGGCCTATCTGCTCAAGCGCGTTCTGCTGATGATCCCGACGTTGATCGGCGTCATCACGCTGACCTTCGTCGTGATCCAGTTCGTGCCCGGCGGCCCGGTCGAGCAGATGATGATGGAGCTCAAGGGCCGCGGCGGCGGCGGGGAGGCCAGCGGCGGCGGTGCCGAATACCGCGGCCGGCGCGGCGTCGACCCCGAGAAGATCAAGGAGATCCAGGCGCTGTACGGCTTCGACAAGCCGCCGCTGGAGCGCTACTGGATGATGCTCAAGCGCTTTGCGCAGTTCGATCTCGGCCAGAGCTACTTCCAGCACCGCAGCGTGTGGGAACTGGTCAAGTCCAAGCTGCCGGTGTCGGTCAGCCTCGGGCTCTGGACCTTCTTCCTGACCTATCTGATATCGGTGCCGCTCGGCATCGCCAAGGCGATCCGGGCGGGCAGCCGCTTCGACGTGGTGACCAGCATGATCGTGCTGGTCGGCTATGCGATCCCGGGCTTCGTGCTGGGCGTGCTGCTGCTGGTGCTGTTCGGCGGCGGCACCTTCGTGCAGTGGTTCCCGCTGCGCGGCCTGACCTCCGACAACTGGGAGCAGCTGTCGCTGATGGGCAAGGTAATGGACTATCTGTGGCACCTGGTGCTGCCGATCACCGCGTCCGTGGTCGGCAGCTTCGCCGTGGTGACGATGCTGACCAAGAACGCCTTCCTGGAGGAGGTGCGCAAGCAGTATGTGCTGACCGCGCGCGCCAAGGGCCTGTCGGAGCGGCGTGTGCTGTGGAAGCATATCTTCCGCAATGCGCTGATCCCGCTGGTCACCGGTTTCCCGGCCGCCTTCATCGGTGCGTTCTTCACCGGCTCGCTGCTGATCGAGACGCTGTTCTCGCTCGACGGGCTGGGCCTGCTGTCCTATGAAGCGGTGCTGCGCCGCGACTATCCGGTCGTGCTCGGCACGCTGTACCTGTTCACGCTGATCGGCCTGGTGACCCGGCTGATCTCCGATGTCTGCTACGTGCTGGTCGACCCCCGCATCCATTTCGAGGCCATGCCGCGATGACCCCGCGTTGGCAATCCCCGTTCCGTACCACCCCGCGGCCGCCCCGGCTGGACCGGCTGCCGTCCTCGCTGTCGCCGCGCCAGCGCGCCTGGCAGCGCTTCCGCCGCAACCGGCTCGGCTACTGGAGCCTGATCGCGTTCGTCGTTCTGTTCGTGCTCAGCATGTTCGCCGAGGTGCTGTCGAGCGACCGGCCGCTGGTCGTCAAGTACCGCGGCGAGTGGTATTTCCCGATCGTGCAGACCTATGCCGAGACCACCTTCGACGGCGACTTCCCGACGCCGACCGACTATCTCGACCCCTTCATCCGCCAGCGCATCACCAGCAACGGCAACTGGGCCATCTATCCGCCCAACCGCTATTCGTACGACACGCTGAACTACTTCGCCAAGGAGCCGAATCCCGCGCCGCCGTCCTCCGAGAACTGGCTCGGCACCGACGACCGCGGCCGCGACGTGCTGGCGCGGCTGATCTATGGCTTTCGCGTGTCGGTGCTGTTCGGCCTGGCGCTGACCGTGATCGGCGTGGTGATCGGCACCATCACCGGCGCGCTGATGGGCTTCTTCGGCGGGCGCTTCGACCTGATCTCGCAGCGCGCGATCGAGATCTGGAGCTCGATGCCCGAGCTCTATCTGTTGATCATCTTCGCCTCGATCTTCGAGCCGAGCCTGGCGCTGCTGATCATCCTGCTGTCGCTGTTCGGCTGGATGGGTTTGTCGGACTACGTGCGCGCCGAGTTCTACCGCAACCGCTCGCTCGACTACGTCAAGGCGGCGCGCGCGCTGGGTCTGTCGAACGTGCAGATCATGTGGCGCCATATCCTGCCCAACAGCCTGACGCCGGTGATCACGTTCCTGCCGTTCCGCATGAGCGCCGCGATCCTGGCGCTGACCAGCCTCGACTTCCTGGGCCTTGGCGTGCCGCCGACCACGCCGAGCCTGGGCGAGCTGCTGGCACAGGGCAAGGCCAATCTCGATGCGTGGTGGATCTCGTTGTCGACCTTCGGCGTGCTGGTCGTCACGCTGCTGCTGCTGACCTTCATGGGCGATGCGCTGCGCGACGCCTTCGATACGCGCTTGGGGCTGGCGGCGCTGCGCGGGCGGGTCGAGCCGAAGTTGCCAGATCCCTCGGCGGGATCGGCGAGCGGACCGGCGGCCGAAGCCGCAGCGGCGGGTCAGTCCGCCGCGGGAGCGCGGCCATGAGCGAGCTGCCCGTGACCACGCCGCCGCAGCCGGTGGCCGCGCCGCCCGATGCCGGCGACCCCGCGCTGATCCGTGTCGACCGTCTGTCGGTGACCTTCGGCGAAGGCCCGGAGGCGACCCGTGCGGTGCGCGATGTCAGTTTCGCGCTGCGCCCCGGCGAACGCTTCGCGCTGGTCGGCGAGTCCGGTTCCGGCAAGACCGTGACCGCGCTGTCGATGCTGCGGCTGGTCGAGGAGGCGCACTACCAGGGCGCGATCCATTTCGAAGGGCGCGACCTGTTGCGCGTGCCCGATCGGGAGATCCGCGCGATCCGCGGCAGCGAGATCGCGATGATCTTCCAGGAGCCGATGACCGCGCTCAATCCGCTCTATACGGTGGGCAACCAGATCGTCGAGACGCTGGAGCTGCACGAAGGGCTGGACAAGCGCGCCGCGCGCCAGCGCGCGATCGCGCTGCTGCAGCGCACCGGCATCGAAGAGGCCGAGCACCGCTTCGACAGCTTTCCGCACCAGCTGTCGGGGGGCCAGCGCCAGCGCGCGATGATCGCGATGGCGCTGGCCTGCCGGCCCAAGCTGCTGCTGGCCGACGAGCCGACCACCGCGCTCGATGTCACCATCCGCGTGCAGATCCTGGAACTGCTGCGCGACCTGCAGGCCGAGTTCGGCATGGCGGTGATGCTGATCACCCACGACCTGAACATGGTGCGCGCGTTTGCGCAGCGCATCGGCGTGATGGAGCAGGGCATGCTGGTCGAGATCGGCGAGACCGCCGAGGTCTTTGCCAACCCACGCCATCCGTACACCCAGCGGCTGATCGACAGCCGCCCGCGGCGCGACGTGGTGCCGGTGCTGCCGCTGGCGCCGACATTGCTGAGCGCGCGCGGCCTGCACGTCAACTACACGCGCAAGCGGCGCGGCCTGGCCGGCTGGTTCGGCCGCGACGTGGTGCGCGCCGTCAAGGAGGTCGACTTCGACCTGCGCGAGGGCGAGACGCTCGGCATCGTCGGCGAGTCCGGCTCGGGCAAGACCACGCTGGCCCATGCGGTGCTGGCCCTGCAGCGCAAGAGCGGCGGCCAGATCCAGTTTCTCGGCCGCAGCCTGGAGCAGGTCAAGCGGGCCGAGCGCGCATCGCTGCGGGCCCGCCTGCAGGTGGTGTTCCAGGACCCGTTCGGCTCGCTGTCGCCGCGCATGACGATCGAGCAGATCGTCGGCGAGGGGCTGGCGCTGCATCAGCCCGGCCTGTCGCGCGAGGCGATGCGCGAGCGCGTGATCGAGGCGCTGCGCGAAGTGGGGCTCGATCGCACCGCCTTGGGGCGCTATCCGCACGAGTTCTCGGGCGGCCAGCGCCAGCGCATCGCCATTGCCCGCGTGCTGATCCTCAAGCCGCAGGTGGTGGTGCTCGACGAACCGACCTCGGCGCTCGACGTATCGATCCAGCAGCAGGTGCTGGCGCTGCTGTCGCAGCTGCAGCGCAAGTACAACCTCAGCTATCTGTTCATCAGCCACGATCTGGCGGTGATCCGGGCGATGGCGCACCGCGTCATCGTGATGAAGGGCGGGGAAGTGGTGGAGGCGGGCGAGACCGAAGCGGTGCTGGGCGCACCGCAGCATGCCTACACCCGCAAGCTGATGCGGGCCGCTCAGTTGGGCCTCGAACCACGTGCCGGAGACGTCGGCGGTTGGCCGGGCTAGTGTCCCCGCTAATGTTCGGCATCCCGGTCAATCCCAAGAATTAGCGTGCAAACCCCACGCTATTCCTTTGATTACACGACGAAATCGGCCGATTTTGTAACGAACTTTGACATCGCCGGCGTGAGCTTATACCATCCCGCGAGAACTTGATGTGTGGGTGGTTTGCACGCCGCACGTCTCCTGGCGGATGCCCCAAAGCCGTGCTCCGACGCCGTTGTCGGGCTGGTCCGGCGCTTGCATCCACCCTCGGCAGTTTTTCCACATAGTCATCTCCGATCCACACGACGATGGTCCAACGCGTCGCGTGAGGGATCGTGTGATTCGAATTACCCGAACCGGAACCAACGGGAGAACCCATGCAGCGAACGGTGCTTCATTCCCTGGCGCGTGCCGCCATCGGACTGACCCTGGCATGCGGCGCGGCCTTGTCGAATGGAGCCCTGGCTGACACGGTGTTCAAGGAGCCCGGCGCGGAACTGAGCGTCGAGGCCCAGCAGCAGGCCGAGCCCAGGAAGGGCCTGCTGTCGTCGATGATGAATTCGACCAGCCATGTCGCCAACAAGGCCGGCGACCTGGTGATGAACGCGCTGGGCCTGATCGGTGTCCGTTATCGCTTCGGCGGCAACACGCCGGAGTCGGGCCTGGACTGCAGCGGCTTCGTCCGCTACGTCTTCAACGACACCTTCGGCTTCATGCTGCCGCGGCGCTCGGTCGAGATCAGCCGCGTCGGCACCAACGTCGCCGCGCACGAGCTGCGCCCGGGCGACCTGGTGTTCTTCAATACGATGCGCCATGCGTTCTCGCATGTGGGCATCTATATCGGCGACAACAAGTTCGTGCACGCGCCGTCGACCGGCAGCAAGATCCGCGTCGATGACATGCGCTCGGCCTACTGGGTCACGCGCTACAACGGCGCACGCCGCATCGACGATATGCCCGAGCGCGACAACGGCGCCGCGGGCGGCATCGGCGGCATGGTCGAGACGCTCAAGCGCTTCGATCCGAACGCCAGCGGACGCACGTTCTACGGCGGCTGAGCGCAACGGCGCCGAATGACGCCGATCGCCCTGCAACAAAAAGGACTGCCCTGGCAGTCCTTTTTGTTCGTGCGGTCGTCATTGCGCTCGCTTCGTTCGCTCCGTTCCCTTTCTCGTTCCCTTTCTCGTTCCCTTTCTATTTCCCGGCGATTGCCGCGGCCGGCTGCAGGCGCGCCTGCGCCAGCTTCTCGCGCAACGCGGGCAGCGCCGCGACGGCGGCCTTCTCGCCGGCCAGGATCGCGCGATTGCGCGCGCCGAAGTCGCTGCCGCTCATGTCCGGCAGGTCCGGGCGGATCACCACGTCGGCGCGCGCCAGCGCCAGGCGGTTGATCGACTGTCCCATGATCGCCGTGGTCTGCAGCAGCACGCCGCTCTGGCCGGCGTTGTTCTGGCTGGCCGGGTCGGCCGAGATGTTGACCGCGATGATGAAATCCGCGCCCATGCTGCGGGCCGAGTCGACCGGTACCGGCTCGACCAGGCCGCCGTCGACATAGTCGTGCCCCTGGATCGACACCGGCTGAAACACGCCCGGCACGCTGCTGGACGCGCGTACCGCCTGCCCGGTGTTGCCGCGCCGGAACAGGATGCCTCGCCCGGTCTTCAGGTCGGTGGCGACGATGCCCAGCGGGATCTTCATCGCCTCGATCGGCCGGTTGTCGACCAGCCGGTTGACGTAGTTCTGCAGCGCCTCGCCCTTGAGCCAGCCGCCGAAGCGCGTGCCGAAGGGCAGGGCCCAGTCCGCGATGGTGGCCTCGTCCATCTTCAACGCGTGCTTGTTCAACTCGAAGCTGTCCATGCCCGAGGCGTACAGGGCTGCGACCACCGCGCCCGCGCTGGTGCCGGTGACCAGGTCCGGGCGGATGCCGTGCGCCTCCAGCGCCTTGATCACGCCGATATGGGCGAAGCCGCGCGCGGCGCCGCCGCCCAGCGCCAGGCCGATGCGCACCGGGCGCGGCGGCGGCGTGGCGGCCGTCGGCTCGGCGGGAGTGTCGGGTTTGGGGCCCAGGCTGCAGGCCGCCAGCAGGGACGCCGCGGTGGCGCCCGCGGCCGCGCTCAGGAAGGTACGTCGTTGCATGCGGGAAGTCGAAAGGGGAAGGGCGGGGCCCCGGGGCCGGCGTTCCGGCGCGTCGCGTCTGGATCGGCGCCGGCGGCGGCAGCGGTTCAGACCGGGCGATAGCATAAATGATTCCGCGGTGCGGCTTCCGGAGCGGGGTGGCAGATACATCTGCCGGGGAGTGGCAGATGCCTTTGCTACAATTACCCGCTCCGAATCGTCGGCCCCGCCCTTTGTTGCGCGGGCCTTTTTGTTTGCCGAGTTTCCGCGGTATCCCCCTGTCTTCCCGTCTATGACCACACGCGTCCGCACCCGCTTCGCCCCGAGCCCGACCGGCTTCATCCACCTGGGCAATATCCGCTCCGCGCTGTATCCGTGGGCCTTCGCCCGCCGCATGAAGGGCGACTTCATCCTGCGCATCGAGGACACCGACGTCGAGCGCTCGTCGCAGGAAGCGGTCGACGTGATCCTCGAAAGCATGGACTGGCTGGGCCTGGACATCGACGAGGGGCCGTTCTACCAGATGCAGCGGATGGACCGCTATCGCGAGGTGGTCAAGCAGATGCTGGACGCGGGCCTCGCGTACCGCTGCTATATGAGCACCGAGGAACTGGACGCGCTGCGCGAAGAGCAACGCGCGCGCGGCGAGAAGCCGCGCTACAACGGCTTCTGGCGCCCCGAGCCGGGCAAGGTCCTGCCGACGCCGCCGGCCGGCGTCGACCCGGTGATACGCTTCAGGAATCCGATCGGCGGCAGCGTGGTGTGGGACGACGCGGTCAAGGGCCGCATCGAGATCTCGAACGACGAACTCGACGACCTGGTCATCGCGCGGCCGGACGGCACGCCGACCTACAACTTCTGCGTGGTGATCGACGACCTCGACATGAAGATCACGCATGTGATCCGCGGCGACGACCACGTCAACAACACGCCCCGCCAGATCAACATCATCCGCGCGCTGGGCGGCACGCCGCCGGTCTACGCGCACCTGCCGACCGTGCTGAACGAGCATGGGGAGAAGATGAGCAAGCGCCATGGCGCGATGGCGGTGACGGCCTACCGCGACGAAGGCTATCTGCCGGAGGCGGTGCTGAACTATCTGGCGCGGCTGGGCTGGGCGCACGGCGACGCCGAGATCTTCTCGCGCGATCAGTTCGTGGAATGGTTCGACCTGGAACATCTGGGCAAGTCGCCGGCGCAATACAACCCGGAAAAGCTGGCCTGGCTGAACAACCACTACATCAAGGTCGGCGATAACGAACGCCTGGCCGAGCTGACGCGGCCCTTCATCGAGCAGCTGGGCGGCAAGGTCGAGGGCGCCGACCTGGTCGGCGTGGTGGCGCTGGTCAAGGACCGCGCCAATACGCTGAAGGAAGTCGCGCAGACCGCGCTGCTGTTCTATCGCGGCGAGCCGCAGCCCGATCCGGCGCTGAAGGCCGAACATCTGACCGACGAGATCGTGCCGGCCGTGCGCGCGTTGTCGCAGCGCCTGGCCGCGCTGAGCGAATGGCGCCGCGAGGCGATCTCCGCCGAGTTCAAGGCGGTGCTGGCCGAGTTCGGTCTGAAGATGCCGAAGCTGGCGATGCCGGTGCGCCTGCTGGTGGTCGGCCAGCTGCAGACGCCCAGCATCGACGCGGTGCTGGAATTGATTGGCCGCGATGCGGTGCTGCGCCGGCTGCAGGCCGGTGTGGGCGGCAGCGTTGGCGTCTGATCCGGCAAAAAAGTTGCGGCAGGGGCTTGCGCTTTTGCCGCGACTTGCGCATAATCTCTTTCTCCCTGCAGCGCGGTTCAACACCAAGCGGGCATCACGGCAGTACCGCAGCGGTTATCAGCGAATATCACAAACGATATCGACGACAGCCGAAGCAGTAAAAAAGTGAAATAGGGGCTTGCAAAAAAGCAAGGCTGTTATATAATCCTGGCTTCGCTGGAAACGACAAGATAATCGCTTCGGTAAAACGAGACGATAATCCGGAAACGAAAGACGAAACGCCGGTGCAATAACGGCGGCAGCAGTAACTATGGGGCTATAGCTCAGCTGGGAGAGCGCTTGCATGGCATGCAAGAGGTCAGCGGTTCGATCCCGCTTAGCTCCACCAAGATTCCAGCGATAACATCAGCAGTACGGTGTTATCCGTTTCGACAAGCCGGTTCGCCGGGTTCTCGGAACAAGACGGAACGTGTTGAAAAACAAGTTTCTGTCCCCTTCGTCTAGAGGCCTAGGACATCACCCTTTCACGGTGAGTACAGGGGTTCGAATCCCCTAGGGGACGCCAGATAATGGGCGTAATCAAACGTCCAGATTATCGGTAAAGCCCGCACCTCGGTGCAGCAATATCGATAAGCCGACTAAGGAGTGGTAGTTCAGTCGGTTAGAATACCGGCCTGTCACGCCGGGGGTCGCGGGTTCGAGTCCCGTCCACTCCGCCAACACTGAACCCGCATGGTTTGCGCCATGCGGGTTTTTCTTTTTGCCGCACGGATTTTTTGCTCCTGGGTTTGCCGCGGAGCAGGCGCAGGGCAGGGCGTCCCAAGAACGCCCGCCCTTAGCTGCGCTCCTCGCTGATCCGAATGAAGTAAAACACCAGCAGCGCCCCGGCGATCGCCAGGCTCAGGCTGTTGGCCAGCCAGAACCCGGCCGCGCCGCGCGTGAATGCCGGCAGCCCGTCGATCAGACCGAATCCCAGCAGATAGCCGCCGCCCAGGCCGATTCCCCACAGCGACAGCGCATAGATCAGGGTCGGCACCAGCGCGATCTTGTAGGCGCGCAGCACGAAGGCCGTCGTCACCTGCACGGCATCGAAAGCCTGATAGAGCGCGACAAAGATCACCAGCGGCAACGCCGCCTGCACCACCGCCGCATCGCTGGCATAGGCATGCAGCACCGGCGCGCGCAACAGCCACAGCGTCGCCCCGACCGCCAACGCCAGCGCGGCGGCCAGCCGGATCCCGCGCCAGCCGACGCGGCGCGCGCCGGCCCGGTCGCGGGCGCCGACCGCCTGCGCGACCAGCGTCGAGGTGGCGATGCCCAGCGACAGCGGCAGCATATAGGCCACCGCACCGAGGTTGGCGATGATCTGATGCCCGGCCAGCGCGACCGTGCCCAACCGCGTGATGAACACCGACATCAGCGTGAACGAGGTGATCTCGATCAGATAGGTCAGCCCCATCGGTACGCCAAGCCGCAGCAGCGCCCACAGATGCGAACGCATCGGCCAGCTCCACGCGGCGAAGATGCCCAGCGGCCGATACGCGCTGCCCTGGCGCAGGATCAGCACGCCGGACACACACCACATCCAGCTGATCAGCGTCGACGCCAGCGCGCAGCCCGGGCCGCCCATCGGCGCGAGGCCCAGTCCGCCATGGATGAACCACGCGTTGAGCGGCACCTTGACCGCCAGCCCCAGCAACTGCAGCAGCGTCACCATGATCGGACGCGACAGCGCATTGTTCAGCGCCGAATAGATGCGGAAGCCCAGCGCCGCCGGCAGGCCGAACGCCTGCAGATGCAGGTAGGCGGTGGCCTTGTCGACCAGCTCGGGCGGCGCCTTGGCGAAAGCCAGCAGCGGGCCGGGGAAACTGAGCAGCAGCATGCCGGGCACCGCCAGCGCGAGGCCGAGCCATGCGGCCTGCCGGACCTCGACGCCGATCTCCGCGTGGCGGCCGGCGCCATAGAGCTGCCCGGCGATCGGCGCCAGCGCCTGCAGCACACCCATCAGGCTGATATAGACGGTCACATAGATCGATCCGCCCAGCCCCACGGCGGCCAGATCGGTGGCCGAGGCGCGGCCCGCCATGATGGTGTCGATCACGCTGAAGGCGATCACGGCCAGCTGGCCGACCAGCACGGGGCCGGCCAGCGCGGCGATGCGGCGAAGGTCCTGGGTCAGGGTCATGGTCGTTCGAAGGCGTGGCGCGGGCCGCGGCAGGGCGGCCACGCGATGGCGCCGTGCGAAGGGTTGAGGCCCCGGCCGCCGAGCCCGGCGA
Source organism: Cupriavidus gilardii (assembly GCF_017598945.1). Lineage (GTDB taxonomy): Bacteria > Pseudomonadota > Gammaproteobacteria > Burkholderiales > Burkholderiaceae > Cupriavidus > Cupriavidus gilardii_E. The sequence goes on along the minus strand of NZ_JAGFTW010000027.1, from coordinate 55,049 downwards.
TCAAGGCTGGCGCGGCAGCCGGCGCGTGCTCTTGCGCGGCGGGGCCGCGGGCTTTTCGAGCAGCTGGTACATGCGGAAGCGCTCGTCGCGGTCCGACGGGCGGCGGCCTTCCCAGATCAGCCGCCATTCGAAGCGCGAGATGCTCGACGGCGCGCCGTAATCGACCGGATCGTGCCGCAGCAGCACGTCGCAGCCGTCCTCCGGGCCGCCGAAGCGGAAATGCCCGAAGAAGGCGAACGAAGCCAGCTGCGCATCGCCCATGCGGATCGGCTGCACGCATTCGTAGGTCGAGGGCAGCGCCATCGAGGCGGCCTCGGCGACATCGCGGTAGGTCTTGCCGTAGTTGATCGACGGCAGCCACAGCGTCATCGCCATCACCCACATCAGCGTGGTGCCGGCGGCCGAGATCACCACCGGTCGCCAGATCTGCTTGGGCGCCCGCGACAGCCGCCAGCGCACCACCAGCACCCAGGCGGCGGTCGCGGCGATCGCGAACAGCACCGCGCTGACCGAGAACACATGCTGATAGCCGGGCAGCTGCTTGAAGATGTTGTTGGCGATCCGCGGCGGCCAGCCGGTGGTCTTGGCCAGCCACATGAACCAGACGAAGCCGCCGAAGATCGTGAAGAACAGCAGCGCGAACCAGTCGATCGCATTGATGGTGGCGCGCGTCAGCGTCGGCAGCCCGAAGGCCGCCAGCACCGCCATCGGCGGCAGCAGCAGGATGAACTGCACGTCCCCGGGCTGGCGCAGCATCAGCAGCAGCACGAACAGCGGCAGCAGCAGCGCCAGCGGCAGCGCAACATGGGGCCCGCGCCGCATGCCGGCCCAGCTGAGCCAGGACCAGATCGCGATCGGCCACACCGGCCACGAGAACAGGAAGAAATTGCGGGCGACGAAGCCGATCGCGAAGCCGTTCGGCCAGCTGTAGGTGCGGCGGTCGTAGCGCGACCATTCGCGGATGAAGGCGACCGCCTCGTCGCGATGCGCGGCCCCGAAGTAGGTCGCCGCCATCCAGGCCGCGACCATCGCCAGCGCGATCGGCAACGCGATCGTCAGCACGCGCCGCAACGGCAGCGGCTTGCAGACCAGCCCACCGATCAGGATCGCGGCGAACAGCACCAGCGGCAGGATCGGCCCGCTGGCCAGCGTCAGCGCGCCCAGCCCGGCGCCCAGCCACAGCGCGCCCTGGGTCGGCATGTCGAGACTGCGCACCAGGCCATAGAGGCTCATCGCGACAAAGCAGACCTGGCCGACCTGCGGCGTGGTCTCGTGCCCGCGCATCGCCAGGCCGACGCAGGCCAGGAAGATCAGCAGCGCGCCATCGGCCAGCGTGCGCCCGTAGTCGCGCGCATTGGGCTGGCCGCCGAAGGCGAAGGCGAACGGCTGCACCTCGGCGCGCCGTCCCAGCAGATAGGTCGCGTACCAGATGAAGGCGCAGGTCGCGAAATAGAACAGCGCGGTGGCCAGCCGCGCGGCATCGGGCGCGCCGAGCCAGCCGCTGGCCAGCCGGATCATCGTGGCGCCGACCCAGAACACCAGCGGGCCGTCCTGCCCGTATGGCCGGCCGGCGATGTTCGGCATCAGCCAGTCGTGCAGGCCGCCGATGGCCAGCTGCCACATCACGCCGAAGCCGGCGGCGTCTTCGTTCTTCCACGGGTCGCGGCCGAACAGGCCGACGGCGCCGTAGATGATGCAGATCGCCAGCAGCAGGGCGCGGGGCAGGGCTCCGGTGGCGGCGGCGGTCAGGTGGACGCGGGAGGCTTTGACGGGGCTCATCGATCGGTCAGCGGGCTGGGCGGCGGATTTGGCGCAGGGCTTGGCACCGGACTTGGCGGGCGCGGTAGATGGGATGCAACAGAACGAAGACCGCGCGGCGCCAGACGCGTTGCAAAAGCAAAGAGGCAGCCTGGGCTGCCTCTTTTAACACAATGTGCACCGGTTCCTGCAGGAAGGCGCGCATCGGACGGCGGCAGAAGGCATGCGGGATGCGCTGCCGGCGCCGTCTCTGGGTCCAGCGCCGGATTACTTCGCGGCGGACTTGCCCAGCTTGCTGCCGAACTTCTGGCGGAACTTCTCGACGCGGCCGGCGGTGTCCATGATCTTCTGGGTGCCGGTGTAGAACGGGTGCGATTCCGACGACACTTCGATCTTGGCCAGCGGATATTCCTTGCCATCCTTCCAGGTAATCGTTTCCTTGGTCTGGATGGTCGAGCGGGTCACGAAGCTGAAGTCGCACGACACGTCGACGAACACGACTTCGCGGTAATTCGGGTGAATGCCTTCTTTCATGGTGTTTCCTTGCAGGTTGGGTAGCCAGTCCGCGGCCGCCAATGCCTGGCCATCGTGTTGACCATTCGTTGTTGCGCTGGCTGGCGGCGAGCGAACCACTTGCCGGTGACGGACAAACGCGGATTATGGCAGAGAAACAAGGACTTGGGCAAGGTGCAACACGCAGCGCGTGGTGACGTTGCAGCGCGGCCGTGCGCCTCGTGTGTCACATTGATGCGGGATCCTGCCGGTAGAAGGTCTTCAGCAAGCCGTAGAGCACCGGCCAATGCCGCGACAGCCCGGCCGGCTCGACGAAAAACGCCTCCGAGGCGACCGCGAAAAATTCCCCGGGCGCCTCCGCGCCATAGGGGTCGATCACCCGCATCGGCGCGGGCAAGCGGTCCGGATCCTCCCAGGCTGCGTCCGGCACCGCGTCGCAGGCGTCGGCAAAGCGCTGGTATTCGGCGTCGAACGTCTGCGCCCACTGGCTGCGCTGCACGCCGGCATGCAGCGCGCGGGACAAGGGCGGCACGCCGTCGGCCTCGCCGTCGAGCATGTCCAGCTTGTGGGCGAACTCGTGGATCACCACGTTGTAGGTGTCGTCCGGCTGATCCGCGGCGGCGTCCAGGCCCGCGCCCGGCAGGCTCGCGTCCGGCCACGACAGGATCACCGGTCCGCGTTCCCAGGCCTCGCCGCTGGCCTCCTCGACCACGCCATGCACCAGGCCGATCTCGTCCTCGACGGTCCGCCGGATGATGAATTCGCCGGGGTACAGCACGATGCCGTGCCAGCCGCGATACCACTCCAGCCCGAGCCGCAGGATCGGCACGCAGGCCTGCGCGGCGACGCTGACCACCATCTCGTCGGTCAACGCGAGTTCGTGCGCAGTCGAGTATTCCTTGTCGGCGATGAACAGCGTGGCCAGCTCGCGCAGCGCCGAGAGATCGTCGGCGCCGTAGCGCTGCAGGAAGGGCAACGAGGCAACGGTCTGCTGCCACAGCGCGTCGTCGATCGCGTAGCGGCGCAGCTTGCGCTGGCGCGAGCGGGCATGCAGCAGTCGGGCGAGGCGGGCGAGCATGGCGGCGGTCGGCTCAGTGGGGCTCAGTCGGTGAATACGGGCAGCGTGGCGCGGACGGAAAAAAGGCGCGCCGTGGCGCGCCTTGACTTCAAGCGATGCGAGCGATGGCGGGCGGCCTCAGCCGCCGCGGCGCATCATGTCGAAGAATTCGGCGTTGTTCTTGGTCGCCTTCATCTTGTCGAGGATGAATTCCATCGCCTGCACTTCATCCATGTCGGAGATGAACTTGCGCAGCACCCAGATCTTTTGCAGGATCTCGGGCTTGATCAGCAGTTCCTCGCGGCGCGTGCCGGACTTGTTCAGGTTGATCGACGGGTAGACGCGCTTCTCGGCCAGCCGGCGTTCCAGGTGCACTTCCATGTTGCCGGTGCCCTTGAACTCTTCGTAGATCACGTCGTCCATGCGGCTGCCGGTCTCGATCAGCGCGGTCGCGATGATCGTCAGCGAACCGCCTTCCTCGAGATTGCGCGCGGCACCGAAGAAACGCTTCGGGCGCTGCAGCGCATTGGCATCGACACCGCCGGTCAGCACCTTGCCCGAGGCCGGCACCACCGTGTTGTAGGCGCGCGCCAGACGCGTGATCGAGTCCAGCAGGATCACCACGTCGCGCTTCAGCTCGACCAGGCGCTTGGCTTTCTCGATCACCATCTCGGCCACCTGCACGTGGCGGATCGCCGGTTCGTCGAAGGTCGACGCCACGACTTCGCCGCGCACCGAGCGCTGCATCTCGGTCACTTCCTCGGGACGCTCGTCGATCAGCAGCACGAACAGGTCGGCTTCGGGATGGTTGTTGGCGATCGCGTGGGCGACATGCTGCAGCATCACGGTCTTGCCCGACTTGGGCGAGGCCACCAGCAGCGCGCGCTGGCCGCGGCCGATCGGCGCGATCATGTCGATGATGCGGCCGGTGATGTTTTCCTCGGCCTTGATATCGCGCTCGAGCGTCAGCGGCCGGTTCGGATGCAGCGGCGTCAGGTTCTCGAACATGATGCGGTTCTTGACCGCTTCGGGCGGCTGCCCGTTGACCTTGTCGACCTTGACCAGCGCGAAATAGCGCTCGCCGTCCTTGGGCGTCCGCACCTCGCCCTCGATCGAATCGCCGGTATGCAGATTGAAGCGGCGGATTTGCGAGGGGGAAATATAGATATCGTCCGTGCTGGCCAGATACGACGTTTCGGGCGAGCGCAGAAAGCCGAAGCCGTCGGGCAACACTTCCAGCGTGCCGTCTCCGTAGATGGTTTCGCCCATCTTGGCGCGCTTCTTCAGGATCGCAAACATCAGTTCCTGTTTGCGCATCCGTTGTGCGTTGTCGATCTCGAGGGTCGCGGCCATTTCGAGAAGGGCAGACACGTGAAGCGATTTGAGTTCTGTCAGGTGCATAGACGAGGGGTACAGATGGGGCCCGGACGGGCGGAAGCAAAGGAAGGGGAAAGAAATGAGCGAACGCTCGGGGAAGTTGTAGGGGGCATCTTAGCACAATCCGACCGGCGCACCAGAGCCGGGGCGCCAGCCGGATCGTGGCCGCCCGGGAGGGCGGCGATGCCTGTCGCGGCGCGCGTTGCGCGGCGCCGCGCGGGGCAATTACAGGTTGCCGTCGAGGAAGGCGGTCAGCTGCGACTTGGACAGCGCGCCGACCTTCTGCGCGGCGACCTGGCCATTCTTGAACAGGATCAGCGTGGGGATGCCGCGGATGCCGAATTTGGCCGGCACCTGCTGGTTCTCGTCGACGTTGATCTTGGCCACTTGCAGCTTGTCGCTGTAGTCCTTGGCGACTTCGTCCAGGATCGGCGCGATCATCTTGCAGGGGCCGCACCATTCGGCCCAGAAGTCGAGCAGCACGGGCTTGTCGGACTGGAGGACGTCGGCGTCGAAGGAGGCGTCGCTCACATACTTGATTTGTTCGCTCATGGCGGAAAACCTCAGGGTTCGCTCGGGGATTTCAAAAGGCTGGATTATGCCGAACCGCTACATTACACGACTTTTTCGCGGCTCGTCGGGGCCGGCCATACTGCGCCGGGGTTGGCCGCCCGGGTTTGCAATACGGGAGATGGCGGCGGCGGCCTCGAATTCAACCGTCCCGACCTTCGCCCGTGCTGCGCGCGAACCGTGCGGTCCCGGCGCCGGCGGCGTCGGCCTCGTACCAGGGATGGCGCCATTTTGCCGCGCTCGGCGCCGCGAGGCCAATGATGCCTTTCAATCGGCGTCAGAGATTTTGTCAATATCGCATTCTGTTGCATCGGGTTTTCCCGGTGCGCGCTGGCGGCCGCACTTGCCGAACAGTCGCCAGCAGTTGCCGTGTGCCGGCACGTCGCGCGTAGAATGAACGCGTGCCGGACCAGGCCCGGCGCAGTTCCTCCCCAATCGATCAGGCCACGACCATGACGCCCGAACATGATCCGACGCGCGACCCCTTGCGCGATCCCGAGCCCTTGTCCGAGGCGGACGCGCAAACGCGCGCCGATCCTGCCGGCGCCGAGCATCTGGGCGACGCGCTGGCCCATCTGAGTACCGCCGTCGAGGAGAACAGCATCGCGGTGGGCGCGGCCAAGGGCCTCGTCTACAGCATCATCGAGACGCTCGGTACGCTGGTGGGCGACCCGGACCTGCCCGAGCACGCGCGCTCGGGCTACGAAGGGCTGCTCGAAACCGCGCGCGAGATCCGCGCCCGCATCGAAGGCGACCGCTCCTGAGTCCGACCGCGCTCGCCTGATGCCGGCGCTTGACGCCGGCGCCTGAGCGCGCGCCGGCGATGCGCCGCGCCTGCACGATGTTCCTTTCTTCCGCCAGCCTCGCCCCTGCCATTTCCCCCGCTCCATGACGACGCTGCGTTTCCGCCCCGGCCGCGACTTTCTCGACAATGCCGCGGCCGCGGCCTGGTATTTCCTCGACCGCTGCGAGCAGCACGGCCAGAGCGCGTCCGCCGCGCATCTGGTGGTGCCGACCGCGGCACAGATCCCGGGCGTGCGCCAGGCGCTGGATCGCGCCGCGCGCGCGTCCGGTGCGGCGCGCCTGCTGCCCCGCATCCTGACGCTCGGCCATTGGCTGCTGGATTTTCCGCCGGCGATGCTGCATGGCGGCAAGGTGCGCAGCCATGCCGCGCGCCTGCTTGCCGTGCAGCAGGCGATCCGCGGCCAGGACTGGTTGCGGCGGGCCTTCGGCGCGCAGACCGAACCGGCGGCCTGGGGGCTGGCGCAGACCGTGCTGACCGTCTGCGACGAACTGTCGGCGCGATGGCTCGAGGATGCCGCCATCCGCGACGACGACGCGGTGCTGGCCGACGACCGCGCCAGCCTGCTGCAGGAAGCGCTGCAACGCACCTATGCGCATCTGTCGGAGCGCTTTCTCGGCGAGGAGGCGCGCATCGTGCTGGCATTCTGGCAGGCGCTGTCCGGGCCCGACGATCCGCTGCCGGCCCGCCGCCGTGCGCTGCAGGCACTGGCCCAGCAGCTGTCCGGGCCGGTGGTGTGGCTCGGCCCGACCCCGCCGACGCCGATCGAGGCCGCCTTCCTGCGTGCCGCCGCGGAGATCGTGCCGGTGCTGGAGATCGGCTACGACTGGAGCGGCGAGGCGGCCGAGGGCGAGGCCGAGCACCACGGCGCGGATGAGAAGGGCAGCGACGCTGCGCAAGCGGCGAGCGGCTTTGACCCGGATGATGCCGACGATCGGGAGGGACAACATGGCAGCTGGTATCGCACCTTGCTGACGCTCTGGCCCGAATGCCGCCTGCCCGCCGATACGAACGCGGTGCCGGCCCTGATGGCGCCGCGCCTGCCAGCGGACCGCCCGCGCGTGCGGCTGATCGGCAGCGCGCGCTTCGAGGACGAAGCCGCCGCCGCGGCGGACCAGCTGGTGCGCTGGCTCAACGAGGGCCGCAAGCAACTGGCGCTGGTCGCGCATGACCGCGTGGTGGCGCGGCGCGCCCGCGCCCTGCTCGCGCGCGCCGGTGCGCCGGTGCGCGACGAGACCGGCTGGAAGCTGTCGACCACGCGGGCCGCCGCCGCGCTGATGCGCTGGTTCGACCTGGTGGTCGGCGACGGCGATACCGCGGCGCTGCTCGATCTGCTCAAGAGCCCGTTCTGCCTGCCGCAACTGCCGCAGCGCGGCGCGGCGATCGCGCTGCTCGAGCGGCAGGGGCGCCGCCACGGCATCACGGGCGGATGGCGCCGGCTGTTGCAGCGCTTTCCGGCAGCGTCGCAGCCGCAGTGGACGGCCGACACCGGCCCGCAGGACGACGAGGAAGCGGCCGCGCTGGCCGCCGCCCAGGCCGCCACCGCGGCGCTGCTGCGCCAGCTGGCCGGCGAGGCGCAGGCCTGGCCGCGCGGCAACGATGCGCGTCCGGTCGGCTTCTGGCTGCAGCGCCTGCAGGCCACGCTCGACGCGCTGGACATGCGCTCTGCGCTCACTGCGGACGATGCCGGCGTGCAATTGCTCGACGCGTTGGCGCGGCTCGACGAGCTGCCCGACGACGAGGCCGGCGCCACCGCCACGCTGACGCTGGCCGAATTCCGCGCGATGCTGGCCGCGCTGCTTGAAGCGGTGGCCTACAAGGAGCCGAGCGAGCCGTCCGCCGCGCGCATCACGATCCTGCCGCTGAACGGCGCGCGCATGCGCCGCTTCGACGGCGTCGTGATCGTCGGCTGCGACGACGCGCAACTGCCGTCCACCGCCGCCGAGCTGATGTTCTTCTCCAATCAGATGCGGCGCGAACTGGGTCTGGAGGATCGCGAGGCCCGCTTCGCGCAGCAGGCGCGCGATCTGGCCGAGGTGCTGCTGAACAACGACGACGTGGTGATGACCTGGCAGCGTTTCGGCGGCCGCGGCGAGCCCAAGCATGTGTCGGGCTGGCTCGAACGGCTGGCGGTGCATTGCGAAGCGGCCGGGGCGCCGATCGGCGCGAGCGTTGCGCCCGCGCTGTACGAGGCCAACGCAGAAGTGGGCGGCATGCCGGCGCCGCGCGCGCCGGAACTGGCGCCGGCGCGCTGGACCGCGCAGTCGTACAACATGCTGCGCCGCTGTCCCTATCAGTTCTTCGCCGGCCGCATGCTGGGCCTGGCGGGACTGGAAGCGGTCAGCGACGACCTCGAGAAGCGCGATATCGGCGAGCTGCTGCACCAGATCCTGCTGCGCTATCACCGCGACGTGCAGGCACAGGACGTGCGCGACGATGCGGCGCGCATCGCGCATCTGCAGGCGGTCTCGCGCGAGGTCTTCGACGGCGTGATGGCCGAGGACGGCAATGCGATCGGCTACTACCGACGCTGGCTCGCGGTGCTGCCCTCGTATGTCGCCTGGCAGGCCGCGCGCGAGCGCGAAGGCTGGTACTGGCATGCGGGCGAGCTCGATGCCGGCGCCGATCTGCCGATGCGCGACGGTCAGCCGATTCGCCTGCATGGCCGCATCGACCGGCTCGACCGTCATCGCGACGGCCGCCATGCGGTGCTCGACTACAAGACCCAAAGCGCGGCGAGGCTCAAGCGCAAGGCGCGCGATGCGCAGGAGGATTGCCAGTTGCCGTTCTACGGCCTGCTGCGTGCCGACGCGCGCGCGGGCAGCTGGATCGCGCTCGAGGACGGCCGCAACGAGCCGCGCAGTGCCTCGCCGGCCAGCCGCCGCGAGGTCTCGCTGCCGGACTTCGACGAGGCGGTGGCGTGGCTGCACGAGCAGCTGACGCACGACGCGCTGCGGCTGCGCGAGGGCGCGCCGCTGCCGGCCTTTGGCGACGCCGCGGCCTGCACCTGGTGCAATGCGCGCGGCTTGTGCCGCAAGGGGTATTGGCAATCGACCGCGCTGCCGCAGTCGGTGGCTGCGGCGCCCAAATACACGCATGAGCGCGCGCCGACGCCGACATCGGAATCACCAGAAGATCGCGCGATGAGCGAGCAGCCGGGCGAGCAGGGGAACGAACGGGGGAACGAACAAGCGAACCATCAAACCGACGACAACACAGGAGGACCGCTGGCATGACCGTGCACGCCTATCTGCGCGACGGCCAGGACGTCAGCGAAGCCGAATTCACGCGCGCCGCGTGCGACCCCGCGCGCTCGGTCGTGGTCGAGGCCTGCGCCGGCAGCGGCAAGACCTGGCTGCTGGTGGCGCGGCTGCTGCGCCTGCTGCTGGCCGGCGCGGAGCCGAGCCAGATCCTCGCCATCACCTTCACCCGCAAGGCCGCCGAGGAAATGCGCGAGCGCCTGCTCGACGTGCTGGCGCAATTGGCCGGCGGCACCGAGGCCCAGGTGCTGGCCGCGCTGGAACAGCGCGGCCTGTCGCCCGACGCCGCGCGCGCCGCGCTGCCACGCGCCCGCACGCTGCATGCGCGCGTGCTGGCCAGCCCCGGCCGCATCGCGATCGACACCTTCCACGGCTGGTTCGGCACGTTGCTGCGCGGCGCGCCGCTGGCGTCGGGCATCGTGCCGGGCGCGGCGCTGCGCGAGGATGCGCTGCGCATGAAGCGAGAGGCATGGGCGCCGTTCTGGCGCGGCCTGTCGGGGCCCGAAGCGGCGCCGTACCGCGAAGCCTACGAGCGGCTGGTCGATGCGATCGGCGAGTTCTCGGCGCGCGCGCTGCTCGACGCGATGTTCCATGCGCGCAGCGAATGGTGGGCGATGCGCGAGGATGCGCCCGACGACGATCCCGCCGAGCGGCTGGCCGCCGATCTTGGCGAGGACGCGCGCATCGACGTGCTGGCGCATGCCATGGGCGACGCGGCACTGCGCGCCGAGTGCGAGGCGCTGGCAGCCAGCCTGGCGCAGGGCGGCAAGACCGAGCAGGGCCATGCCGATCGCATCGGTGCGGCGCTGGCAGCGATGCGGGCCTGGACCGAGGCCGGCGCGCACACCGGACAGCCGGCGCAGGACACGTTCGGCTGCTGCTGGGAGGCCTTTTTCACCGGCAAGGGCGAACCGCGCGCGCTGCGGCGCACCGCGGCGCTGGTCAAGGCCGCGGGCGGCGAGGCGGAAGCCGACGCGCTGCTGGCCCGGCACGCGAGCCTGTGCGACACCTTGCGCCAGGTGGCCGCGCGCCGTTGCGAGGCCGCGGTGCTCGCGCTCAATCGCGATCTCTATCTGCTGGGCGACGCGCTGCTGTCGCGCTATCAGGAGCACAAGAGCCAGCAGCGCGCGATGGATTTTGCCGATCTCGAATGGTTGGCCGCGCGGCTGATGCGCGACGAGCAGACCGCGACCTATCTGCAGGTCCGGCTCGACGCGCGCTATCGCCATCTGCTGCTGGACGAATTCCAGGACACCAACCCGCTGCAATGGCGCATCCTGCAGGGCTGGCTGGCCGGCTATCAGGATCTGGCCGAGCGGCCGACGGTGTTCCTGGTCGGGGATCCGAAGCAGTCGATCTATCGCTTCCGCCGTGCCGACGCGCGGCTGTTCGACGTGGCCCGGCAGATGCTGCAGCACGAGTTCGGCGCCACGGTGCTGCGCACCAACCGCACGCGCCGCAACAGCGGCAGCGTGCTGCGCTGGGTCAATGCGGTGTTCGACCAGGCGCGGGCGGAAGGGCGCTATCCGCTGTACGAAACGCAGACCACCGCGTTGGCGCAGCAGGGTGGGCCGGTGTGGCTGCTGCCGCTGGTGCCGGCGAACGGCAATGGCGACAGCGACAGCAACGGCAACGGCAACGGCGGCAATGGCGGCAACGGCGGCAATGGCGGCAATGGCGAGGAAGGCAACGGCAATGGCAATCACGCCAATGGCGAAGCCAACATCGCCCCCGCATCCCGCGACACGCTGACCCAGCCGCGCACGGCGCTGGGCGATTCGCCGCGCTTCGAGGAAGGCCGCCGCGTCGCCGCCTGGCTGCGCCATCTGCGCGCCACCGTGCCGGTCGACGAGGGCGAGGGCCAGCGTCCGGCCTGCTGGCGCGACATCACGCTGCTGGTCCGGCGCAAGTCCTATCTGGCCGACTACGAACGCGCCTTCCGCGAGGCCGGCATTCCCTGCCTGAGCCCGCGCCGGGGCGGTCTGCTGGCCACGCTCGAGGCGCTGGACCTGTCGGCGCTGCTGGCCTTCCTGATGACGCCCGAGTCGGACCTCGATCTGGCGCACGTGCTCAAGAGCCCGCTGGTGGGCGCATGCGACGACGATCTGATCGCCATCGCACAACTGGCAGGCACGCGCCGCTGGTGGCCGACGCTGTCGGCTGGCGAGTGCCCGGAGCACGCTTCGCCCGCCATGCGCGAAGGACTGGTGCGCCTGCGCGGCTGGCTCGAGATCGCGCCGCATCGGCCGGTGCACGATCTGATCGACCACATCTATCACACCGGCGAGGTGCGCCGCCGCTATGCGCAGGCGGCGCCCGCGGAAATTCGCGAGCAGGTACTCGCCAATCTCGATGCGTTCCTGAAGCTGTCGCTCGACCTCGATGGCGGGCGCTATCCCAGCCTGCCGAAGTTCATCGACGAGCTGCAGGCGATCCGCCGCGGCGACGAGGACGAGAGCCCCGACGAAGGCGGCATGGGCGACGCGGCAGAAGCCGAGGCCGACGAGCCCGAGGGCGCGGAGGACAGCAATGGCACGCTGGATGCGGTGCGCATCCTGACCGTGCACGCGGCCAAGGGGCTGGAGGCGCCGTTCGTGGTGCTGCTCGACGCCAATCACAGCGAGCCGGCCGCCGATCGCGCCGGCATCCTGATCGACTGGCCGCCGTCGGCCCCGGCACCGGTGCATTTCTCCGCGTACGGCAAGCGGTCGGAGCGTGGGCTGGCGCGCGCGGCGCGCTTCGACGAGCAGGCCGCGCTGGCCGAACGCGAGAACTGGAACCTGCTCTATGTCGCGATGACGCGCGCGCGGCAGGGCCTGATCGTCAGCGGCATCCAGCGCAACGGCAAGGGCGGCAGTGACGGCGGCAAGGAGGCGGGCAGCGAGATCGCCGGCAGCTGGTATGTGCGGTTGCAGGTGGCGAATGTCGGCCAGCCGGTGCCGGCGCTGCCGGACGATCACGTCGGGGTGCGGGGTGTTGCGTCCGGCGGCGTGGAAGGGCCGATCCGCTTTACCGACTTCCACGTGCGTTATCGCGATGCGCTATCCGTCGAGCCGGTCGATTCCCGGCGCCGCGGGCAGGACATGGAGGGCGAGCACGACGGCGAGCACGACGGCGGACACGACGAGATCGTCTTCGATGCCGCCGCGGCCCGTCATGGCGAACTGGTGCATGCGCTGCTCGAGCGGATCACGCGCTATCCCGGCGCCTACGACGGCGTGCCGGATGCCGATGCCGTGATGCGCTGGTTTCCGCTGGCCGGAGCGGGCAGTCCGCAGGCACGCACCGAATGGCGCGCGCAGGCCGAGGCCGCCGTGCAGGCGGTCCGCACGATGCTGAACGCGCCGGCGCTGCGGCCGCTGCTGCTGGCCGAGGGCGCACACAGCGCGCGCAACGAGGTCGAGCTGTATGACGCGCAGGGACGCCTGCTGCGGATCGACCGGCTGGTCGAATACGCCGATCGCGTGGTGGTGGTCGATTACAAGCTGCGGCTGCTGCCGCAGGAACACGCCGCCTACGCGGCCCAGCTGCGGCGCTACGAGGCCGCGCTGCGGCCGATGTTCCCGGGCCGGCGCATCGAGTCGGGCATCGCGACGGCCGACGGGGAATGGATCGCGTTGGGCAAGCTATCGGCGCCCCCATCGCCGCGGCAGGCGTCGCTGTTCTGAGCGCTCGGCGCAGGGCGGCGAACGGGAATAAGATGCGAACGGTGCGGGTTTGTCGAGCGCCGTTGCCCTCTCCCCCACCCCTCTCCCGCAAGCGGGAGAGGGGAGCGCGATATCGGTATGGACGGCGCCGACGATGCGGGATACCGGCTCCCCTCTCCCGCCGTGCGGGAGAGGGGTGGGGGAGAGGGCAAGGGCGCCGGCCAAGCGCCAACGCGCGCCGCCCGGAACGAAGACGAACAGCATCCTTCGGCCGATGTCGCGCCGAAAGCGAACAGCAAACAGGGGAAAAAGCGGGGGGAAAAGCAGGAGGGGAGAAAAGGAAGGGGGACGAGCCTGACCCTCGGCACTGGCGGAAAACGGCTGTGGCTGCTTCGTTCCCGACCTGACCAGGTTGACCGCGCCGCCATGCGAGGAGGCCCGTCCGACCGGCATTGTAACCCAGAGCGCGAGTCCCGCGCCAAAACCTGGTGATCTGACCGATGAATGCCAACGAACAGATGATGCAGGCCGTGCTGCCGCCGCAGGAAATTTCGGTCGAGGTGCTGCGCGAGAAGTACGCCAAGGGCGAGGAACGCACCGCAGCCGATGTGCGTGCCCGCGTGGCGCGCGCACTGGCCGAGGCGGAGCCGGAGGCGCAGCGCGAACGCTGGGCCCAGCGCTTCCTCGCGGCGCTCGAAGGCGGCTTCGTGCCGGCCGGGCGCATCCACTCCGCCGCGGGCACCCGCATCGAGGCCACGCTGATCAACTGCTTCGTGCAGCCGGTCGGCGATGCCGTGTCCGAAACGGTGGACGGCAAGCCCGGCATCTATGCCGCGGTGGCGCAGGCCGCGGAGACCATGCGCCGCGGCGGCGGCGTCGGCTACGACTTCTCGGCGATCCGTCCTTCGGGCGCGCTGGTGCGCGGCACGCATTCGCGCGCCTCGGGCCCGGTCTCGTTCATGAAGGTGTTCGACGCCTCGTGCGCGACCGTCGAATCGGCCGGCGCGCGGCGCGGCGCGCAGATGGGCGTGCTGCGCGCCGATCATCCCGATATCGAGGCCTTCATCCACGCCAAGGACCGCGGCGAGCTGACCAACTTCAATCTGTCGATCGGCGTCGACGATGCCTTCATGCAGGCGGTCGAGGCCGATGGCGAGATCGATCTGGTCCATGTCGCCGAGCCCGCGCCCGAGACCATCGCCGCCGGCGCCTGGCGCCGCGACGACGGCATGTGGGTGTACCGGCGGGTGCCGGCGCGGCAGCTGTGGGATCAGGTCATGCAGGCGACCTACGATCACGCCGAGCCCGGCATCCTGTTCCTGTCGCACATCAACGACGACAACAACCTCTATTACTGCGAGCGCATCGAGGCCACCAACCCGTGCGCCGAGCAGCCGCTGCCGGCCTACGGCTGCTGCGACCTCGGCTCGATCGATCTGACGCGCTTCGTGCGCGGGCCGTTCAGCGAGGCGGCGTCCTTCGACTTCGACGGCTTTCGCGCGCTGGTCGCGGTGGCGGTGCGGATGCTGGACAACGTGCTCGACGTCACCTACTGGCCCCTGCCCGAACAGCGCGCCGAGGCGATGGCCAAGCGCCGCATCGGTCTTGGCTTTCTCGGCCTGGGCAGCGCGCTGGTGATGCTGGGCGTGCGCTACGACAGCGAAGCGGGCCGCGCGCTGGCATCGCGCATCGCGCAGACGCTGCGCGATGCCGCCTACCTGGCCTCCACCGAACTGGCGCGCGAGAAGGGCGCCTTCCCGCTGTTCGATGCCGATGCCTATCTGCAAAGCGGCTTCGCGCGCCGGTTGCCCGAGCCGGTGCGGGCAGCGATCCGCGCGCATGGCATCCGCAATTCGCATCTGCTGTCGATCGCGCCGACCGGCACCATCACGCTGGCGTTCGCCGACAACGCCTCGAACGGCATCGAGCCGGCGTTCTCGTGGACCTACCAGCGGCGCAAGCGGATGGGCGACGACAGCTACAAGGTCTATGAGGTCGCGGACCATGCCTGGCGCCTGTACCGCCATCTGGGCGGCGATGTCGCGCAACTGCCCGACAGCTTCGTCACCGCGCTGCAGATGTCCGCGCTGGACCATATGAAGATGCTGGAGGCCGTGCAGCCCTATATCGACACCAGCATCAGCAAGACCGTCAACGTGCCGGAGGACTATCCGTACGAGGCCTTCCGCAATCTGTATCTGGAGGCGTGGAAGGCCGGGCTGAAGGGGCTGGCGACCTATCGCCCCAATCGCGTGCTGGGCGCGGTGCTGTCGGTGGCGGAGGCGGCGGGGCAGGGCGCGGGGCCGGTGGGTGCGGCGGCGGCCAATGGCGACGATCCGCTGCGCAAGCCCTTCGCCAGCCGGCCGGTGGGCGATCTCGAGGGCGTGACGTCCAAGGTCGAGTACCTGACCTACGAGGGCCACAAGACGGTCTATCTGACCGTCAACTTCATGCGCGTCAGCGGCGTGGTCGATGGCAAGCCGGTGACGATCGAGCGGCCGGTGGAATTCTTCATGCCGGCCGGGCAGCGCAGCGAAGGCCAGCAATGGATTACCTCCACGATGCGGCTGCTGTCGATGGTGGCGCGCTCGGGCGGTTCGATCGCCAAGGCGCTGGCCGACATGCGCAACGTAGTGTGGGACAAGGGCACGGTGCGCTACGGCACGCTGACGCGGCAGGACGGCACCGAGGTGCCGCGTTTTCACGATTCCGAGGTGGCGGCGCTCGGCTATGCGCTGCAGCGCATCCTGATCAAGCGCGGTTTTCTCGATGCCGACGGGCAGCAGGTGCCGGTCGCCGCGCTGGCCGAGCGGCTGGCGCAGCGCGAGGCCGGCCTCGCAATGGACGCCGCGCCGCAGGGTGGACCTTCCGCGCCGGGCGCCGGCCTGCCGGTCGGCGCGCCGGGCGTCGGCACCGGCAAGCCGTGCCCGGATTGCGGCGCGCATGCGCTGCACAAGGTCGACGGCTGCGCCAAATGCGCCAATTGCGGGTACGTCGGCGAGTGCGGTTAGTGTGTGCCGCTGGGCGGCGGTGGCTTGCCCTCTCCCCCGAGCCCTCTCCCGCACGCGGGAGAGGGGAGACACGCGGTAGCGCTCGCCACGGCGACGCACCGACAAGCCCGGCCTGCGGCCGCGCTGTCGCGGCACGCCATTTGCTACAATCGCCGCCATGAGTTACCAAGTTCTAGCGCGCAAATGGCGCCCCAGGGATTTCACCACGCTGGTCGGCCAGGAGCACGTGGTGCGCGCGCTCACGCATGCGCTGGAACAGCAGAGGCTGCATCACGCCTATCTGTTTACCGGTACGCGCGGCGTCGGCAAGACCACGCTGTCGCGCATCCTGGCCAAGGCCCTGAATTGCACCGGGCCTGACGGCAACGGCGGCATCACCGCGCAGCCCTGCGGCGTCTGCAAGGCCTGCACCGAGATCGATGCGGGCCGCTTCGTCGACTACATCGAGATGGATGCCGCATCGAACCGCGGCGTCGACGAGATGGCCCAGTTGCTCGACAAGGCGGTCTACGCACCGACGGTCGGACGCTTCAAGGTCTACATGATCGACGAAGTGCATATGCTGACCAACCACGCCTTCAACGCGATGTTGAAGACGCTGGAAGAGCCGCCCGGCCACGTCAAGTTCATCCTCGCCACCACCGACCCGCAGAAGATTCCCGTCACGGTGCTGTCGCGCTGCCTGCAGTTCAATCTGAAGCAGATGCCGCCGGGCCATATCGTCAACCACCTCGACCGCATCCTGGCCGAGGAGGGCATCGCGCACGATGGCAATGCGCTGCGGCTGCTCGCGCAGGCCGCACACGGCTCGATGCGCGACGCGCTGTCGCTGACCGACCAGGCGATCGCCTACAGCGCCGGCGAGGTGTCCGAGGCCTCGGTGCGCGGCATGCTGGGCGCGATCGACCAGAGCTATCTGGTGCAGCTGCTCGACGCGCTGGCTGCCGAAGACGGCGCCGCGATGCTGGCGGTGGCCGACAGCATGGCCGATCGCAGCCTGTCGTTCGCCGGCGCGCTGCAGGATCTCGGCTCGCTGCTGCACAAGATCGCGCTGGCGCAGGCCGTGCCCGCATCGGTGCAGGAGGAATGGCCCGAGGCCGGTGAAGTGCGCCGCCTGGCCGCCGCCTTCGATCCGCAGGAAGTCCAGCTGTTCTACCAGATCGCCAACCTCGGCCGCAGCGAGCTGGCGCTCGCCCCAGACGAGTATGCGGGCTTCACGATGACGCTGCTGCGGATGCTGGCGTTCCGGCCGTCGGCCATGCCGTCGGCGCCGACGCCGGCAGGACCCGCGACGACCGGTGCGCGCCGCTCGCCGGCTCCCGCGGCGGCCAGTGTGGCCAGCGCCGCGGCGGCTTCCGCGCCGGCGGCATCGGTTGCCTCCGCTTCGCCGCTGTCGACGCCGAGTCCGGCGATGGCGCCGGCCCGGGCCGCTTCAAGCGCCGCCGCCAACACCGCTGCAACGCCTGCGACGAGCCCCGCCGCTGTGCCCCCCACGTCCGCCGCGCCCGCCACGACAGCGGGTCCGCGCCCGGCCGCGCCCAGCCCGATGGCCGGCAGCGCAGCGTCGCCCGCATCGGCCCTTGCTCAGGCACCGTCCGCGGCACCGTCCGCCGCACCGTCCGCCGCACCGTCCGCCGCACCGTCTGTGGCACCTTCCGCGGTGCCTGCCGCTTCGCCGGCCCCGGCCGCCAGGCCCGCCGCCGACGGCAAGCCGCTGTCGCCGGCCCGCGCCGCGCTGCAAGCCGCCCGTCAGGCGTCGGCCGGGAAGGGCGGCGGTTCGGCGCGGCCCACGGCCGCCGCTGCCGCGCCGGCACCGATGCCGACCGCACCGGCCGCGCCGACGCAATCGCTGCGCCCGGCCGCGCCGCAACGCCGGCCCGAGCCGCCGCGTCCGTCGACTCCAGCTCTGGCGCCGACGCCGGCCGCAACGCCCGCCGCACCGGCCGCCGAACCCGCACCATGGGAACTGGCCGGCGGCAGCGACGTGCCGCCGCGGGAAGAGCTGCCGCCCGCTCTGCCGCTGATCGGCCCGTACGACAGCGAACCCGAGCCGCAGCGTGCCGCACCGCTGCGCCGCCCCGAACCGCCGCGCGCCGCCATGCCGGTGCCGGCCACTGCCGCCGCGGACGAGGCCTTCGCGGCGGGCCCGAACAAGACCCCGCCGCCGGCCGCCGCGCCGCTGCCGCCGGACGACGGCACGCCGGCGATCTTCAGCGGCGACTGGCCGGCGCTGGCCGCCAGCCTGCCGCTGAAGGGCCTGGCCCAGCAACTGGCCTACCAGAGCGAACTGGCGCGCGTGCAGGGCCGCACCTTCGTGCTGCGCGCACCGGTCGCGGCGATCGCCGAAGGCAATGCAGTCGAGCGTCTGGCGCAGGCGCTGTCGGACCATTTCGGCGAAGCGGTGCGCGTGCATTGCGAGGTCGGCGCGGTGAGCGAGACCGCCGCGGCGGCCGATGCGCAGGCGCGCGCCGAGCGCCAGCGTGCGGCCGAGGCAGCGATCGAGAACGATCCCTTCGTGCAGGGCCTGTTGCGCGAGTTTGGCGGCCAGATCGTGCCGGGCTCGATCCAGCCGCGCGCGGTCTGACACGAGCACGCCTGTCGATCCCTACGCCAATACGTCCCTATCGAAGCCGCGCGGCGCGCACCGACTGACGAATCCACCGAATCCATCGATATCAGGAGAAGCATCATGATGAAGGGCCAACTCGCCGGGCTGATGAAGCAAGCCCAGCAGATGCAGGAAAACATGAAGAAGATGCAGGAGCAGCTCGCCCTGATCGAGGTCGAGGGCCAGTCCGGCGCCGGCCTGGTCAAGGTCGTGATGACCTGCAAGAACGATGTCAAGCGCGTGACCATCGATCCGAGCCTGCTCGCCGAGGGCGAGGACAAGGAGCTGCTGGAAGACCTGGTCGCGGCCGCCTTCAACGATGCGGTGCGCAAGGCCGAAGCCACCACGCAGGAAAAGATGGGCTCGATGACCTCGGGCCTGCCGCTGCCGCCGGGCTTCAAGCTGCCGTTCTGAGCGCGGACTTGCCGAGCCCGCACATCCAATGAAGGCATCCACTCCCACCTCGCTGCAGGCGCTGGTCGAGGCACTGAAGGTGCTGCCCGGCGTTGGCCCGAAGTCGGCGCAGCGGATCGCCTATCACCTGCTGCAGCATGACCGCGAGGGCGCGCGCCGGCTCGGCGACGCGCTGCGCGGCGCGGCGGACGGCGTGCGTCACTGCGCGCGCTGCAATACCTTCACCGAGGCCGAGGTCTGCGAGACCTGCCTGGATCCGCGCCGCGATGCCTCGCTGCTGTGCGTGGTCGAGACGCCCGCCGACCAGGTGATGATCGAGCAGACGCTGACCTACCGCGGCCAGTATTTCGTGCTGATGGGCCGGCTGTCGCCGCTGGACGGCGTCGGCCCGCGCGAGATCCATCTGGACCGGCTGCTGGCGCGCGCCACCGATCCCGCGCTCGGCGGTCCGGTGGCCGAGGTCATCGTCGCCACCAACTTCACCAGCGAGGGCGAGGCCACCGCGCACTATATCGGCGAGATGCTGAAGGCGCGCGGGCTCAAGGTGTCGCGGCTGGCGCGCGGCGTGCCGGTCGGGGGCGAGCTCGAATACGTCGATGCCGGCACCATCGCGCGCGCGGTGATGGACCGCCGCACGCTGTGAGCCGCGGCCCCTTGCATCGCTTCGCATCGACGCGCATGGTCTGATCGCCCGATGAACCTGGCCCGCTTCGATCTGGTCACGCTGGGACTGTTCGTCGCTGTCGCGCGGCAGGGCAGTATCTCGGCCGGCGCGCGCCAGTCGCATCTGGCCGTTGCGGCCGCCAGCAAACGCATTTCCGATCTCGAGGCGGCCGTCGGCGCGCCGCTGTTCTTCCGCCATGCGGCGGGCGTGCAGCTGACCGAGGCGGGGCAGGCGTGCTTTCATCATGCGCTGACCGTGCTGCAGGACGTCGAGCGCATGGCCGGCGTGATGTCCGACTATGCGTCGGGCGTGCGCGGACAGGTGCGGGTCTGCGCCAACACCTCCGCGATCACGCAATTCCTGCCTGACGATCTTGCCGGTTTCATGCGGCTGCATCCGACCATCCGCATCGAGCTGGAGGAGCAGAACAGCGGCGATATCGTCGCGGCGCTGGTCGAGAACCGCGCCGACGTCGGCATCTTCGCCGACCGCACGCCGAGCGCCGGCCTCGTTACCGTCGAATACCGCCAGGACGAGCTGGTGCTGGTGACCCCGCCGGGCCACCCGCTGTCGCAGCGCGGTCCGGTACGCTATGCCGATACCCTCGAATACGACTTCGTCAGCCTGCCGCAGGTGACCTCGCTGGCCGCGCGCCTGCTCGAGGAAAGCAGCCGGCTCGAGCGGCCGTTCCGGCTGCGCATCCAGGTGCGCAGCTTCGATGCGATGTGCCGCATGGTGATGGCGGGCCTGGGCGTCGGCGTGCTGCCGCGCATTGCCGCCGAGCCGCACGTCAAGTCGATGGGCCTGTCGCTGGTCAAGCTGCAGGACGCCTGGGCGCAGCGCTCGCTGCTGATCGGCATGCGCGACCCGGCCGCGCTGACGGTATCGGCGCGGCTGCTGATCACCCACCTCTGCGGCGATCGCGCGCCGTTCTGAATTTTTTTCCGCTCGGGGGGGCCCTCTCCCCCCACCCCTCTCCCGCGAGCGGGAGAGGGGAGCCTGCTGCGGGCGTTCAAAGTCATGCGGTTGCCTTCCCCTACCCCTCTCCCGCTTGCGGGAGAGGGGTAGGGGAGAGGGCAGCAGCCTTTCGCGTTCGGTGAAGGCCCGCTTCACCGATTGACGCCTTCCGCGCCCGCCAGGGCTGCGGCACACTGCGGCCAAATTCGATCGCAGGGCCAGGCCCCAATCCTCCCGGCGATCGCCAGACACACACCGATCCCCGGAGACAATCCGCATGCCGCGACAGATTCTGGATGGCATCCGCGTGCTCGAACTCGGGCAGCTGATCGCCGGTCCCTTCGCCGCCAAGACGCTGGCCGATTTCGGCGCCCACGTGATCAAGGTCGAACCGCCCGGGCAGGGCGATCCGCTGCGCAAATGGCGCCTGCTGTATCAGGACACCTCGGTCTGGTGGGAGGCGCAGTCGCGCAACAAGGAATCGATCTGCATCGATCTGCGCAGCCCGGACGGGCAGGCGCTGGTGCGCAAGCTGGCGGCCGAGGCCGACGTGCTGATCGAGAACTTCCGCCCGGGCACGATGGAGAAGTGGGGCCTGGGCTGGGACGTGCTGCACGCCGCCAATCCGAGGCTGATCATGCTGCGCGTGTCCGGCTACGGGCAGACCGGCCCGAAGCGCGACGAGCCCGGCTTTGCCGCGGTTGCCGAGGCGATGAGCGGGCTGCGCCATCTGACCGGCGAGCCGGGCCGGCCGCCGGTGCGCGCGGGGCTGTCGCTGGGCGATACCATCGCCGGCCTGCATGGCGCGCTGGGCGTGCTGCTGGCGCTGTACGAGCGCGATGCGCGCGGCGGCACCGGCCAGGTCATCGACGTGGCGCTGTACGAGGCGCTGTTCAATCTGAGCGAGAGCCTGCTGCCAGAGTATTCAGCCTTCGGCGCGGTGCGCCAGCCGGCCGGCGGCGCGCTGCCCGGCATTGCGCCGTCGAACGCCTATCCGTGCGCCAGCGGCGAATACGTGCTGGTTGCCGCCAACGGCGACGCCATCTTCAAGCGCCTGATGCAGGCGATCGGCCGCGCCGACCTGGCCGACGATCCGGCACTGGCGCGCAACGACGGCCGCGTGGCCCGGGTCGAGGAGCTCGACGCCGCGATCGCCGCGTGGACGCGCACGCAGGACATCGACAGCGCGCTGGCAGTGCTGCGTGAGGCCCAGGTGCCGTCCGGCCGCATCTATACGGTCAAGGACATCGCCGAGGATCCGCACTATCGCGCCCGCGGCGTGATCGAGCAGGTCACCGCGGCCAGCGGCCTGACGGTCGAGGTGCCGGGCATCGTGCCGAAGCTGTCGGGCAGCCCCGGCGCGATCCACGATCGCGCGCCGACGCTCGGCGAGCATACCGACGCGGTGCTGGCGCAGGCCGGCTTCGATGCCGCGACCATCGCCGACCTGCGCGCACGCGGGGTGGTGGCATGAACGCGGCCGCATCGAACTTCCCGCTGCGCGGCCCGGCCCGCATCGAGATCAACGAGGTCGCGCCGCGCGACGGCCTGCAGATCGAACCCGTCGTGGTGCCGACCGATACGAAGGTCGCGCTGCTGGAGGCGCTGTCCGGCTGCGGCTTCGCCCGCATCGAGGCGACCTCGTTCACGTCCGCCAAGGCGATTCCCGCGCTGGCCGACGCCGAGGCCGTGATGCACCGCATGCGCCGGGCCGAGGGCGTGTGCTACACGGTGCTGGTACCGAACCTGCGCGGGCTGGAGCGTGCGCTGTCGTGCCGGCCCGATGAAGTGAATCTGGTGATGTCGGCCAGCGAGACGCACAACCGCGCCAATCTGCGCATGACGCGCGCGCAATCGCAGGCGCAGCTGCTGGCGATGATCGAGGTGGCGCGCGCGGCCGGCGTGCCGGTCAATGTCTCGCTGTCGACGGTGTTCGGCTGCCCGTTCGAGGGCGAGGTGGCCATCGATGCGGTGATGGCGCTGGCACGCAGCTTCGCCGAGGCCGGCGCAGACGGCATCACGCTGTGCGATACCACCGGCGTGGCCTATCCGAACCAGGTGCGCGCGGTGTGCGAAACCTTCCAGCGCGAACTGCCGGCGACCGGCCTGACCATCCATCTGCACAACACGCGCGGCATGGGCCTGGCCAATGCGCTCGCCGCGTGGGAGATCGGCGTGTCGCGTTTCGATGCGGCCGCCGGCGGACTGGGCGGTTGCCCCTACGCGCCCGGTGCCAGCGGCAATGTCGCCACCGAGGAGCTCGTCCATATGTTCGCGTCGATGGGCGTCGACACCGGCGTCGATCTGCAGCGCCTGCTCGGCATCATCGGCGAACTGCCCACCGTGGTCGAGCGCGACGTCTGCAGCCAGCTGCTGCGCGCCGGTCCGCGGCTGCGCACACATCAGCCGCCGGCCTGGCTGGCGGAGCATTTCGCGGGGCAGTGAGGGCAGGCGGCCCATCCCCCAAGAACAACAGCAATCAGCAAGCACGCGGACGAAGGTCCGCAACCCCAACCCAAAAACAACATCGATTCCTGGAGGAGACAGCATGTCGATCCGTTCGTCCAAACCGTTCCGTTCCGCTGACTTTGCCGCTGACTCGGCCATGCCCGGCCGCCGCCGTCTGCTTGCCGCCGCCGTTTGCGCGGCCGCGGCCTGTCTGACCCCCGGCGCGCACGCGCAGGACGGCGCCTATCCGAATCGCCCGGTCACGCTGATCGTGTCCGCGGCGCCTGGCGGCACCACCGACCTGGCCGCGCGCATGATCTCCGAGCCGCTGGCCAAGGCGCTCGGCCAGCCGGTGGTCGTCGAGAACCGCCCCGGCGGCAATGGCGGCATCGCCGCGCAACTGGTGGCCCGCGCCAAGCCGGACGGCTACACGCTGCTGGTGCAGTACTCGGGCTTTCACGTGATCACGCCGCTGCTGGTGAAGGGTCTGTCGTGGGACCCGGTCAAGGACTTCGCGCCGGTGGCCAATCTGCTGTCGGCGCCGCAGGTGCTGGTGGTGCGCCCGAGCCTGCCGGTCAAGTCGCTGTCCGAGCTGGTGGCCTACGCCAAGGCCAATCCGAACAAGCTGAACTACGCCTCGTCGGGCAACGGCTCGCTGCAGCATGTGTCGACCGAGCTGCTGAACCTGATGGCCGGCATCCACATCACGCACGTGCCGTACAAGGGCACCGGTCCGGCGATGACCGATCTGCTGGGCGGCTCGGTCGATCTGACCATCACCACGCCGCCGCCGCTGATTCCGCATATCCAGGCCGGCAAGCTGCGCCCGCTGGTGGTGACCAGCAAGAACCGCCTGCCCAGCCTGAAGGACGTGCCGTCGGCGCCCGAGGCCGGTTACGCCGATCTCGACGTGTCGTCGTGGTTCGCGATGTACGCCCCGGCCGGCACGCCCAAGCCCGTGATCGACAAGCTGACGGTAGAGATCGACAAGATCATGAAGACCGATGCCTTCCGCAAGAAGGCCGAGGACCTGGGCGCCGAAGCGAAGTACATGAACCCGTCGCAGCTGGGCCAGTACCAGCGTGACGAGCTGACGCGCTGGGGCAAGGTCATACAGTCGGCCAATATCCAGGCCGAATAAGCCTGCGGGCAGCGTTCCCGCTAGGTAGTGTTCCCGATTGGGCCGACCCGCGCCGCTCGGATAGCATCGCACGAAGCCGCGCGGCGGCGCTGCATGCCATCCGGCGGGTCGCTCGCGCGTCATGCGCGGGGCGAGAGGCTCGAAAAGGCGCGAGAACACCGCGCGGGAACACAATAAGCAGGAGACACAGATGTACAACCGCAAATTCTGGAAACAGCTGCTGATCGCGCTGGTGCTGTTCCTGGCCGGCTGGTTCACCTTCGGCGGCTTTGCGCAGGCGCAGGGCAAGCCCGAGAAGGCCAAGGTCACGATCGCCGTCGGCGGCAAGAACCTGTTCTACTACCTGCCGCTGACGATCGCCGAGCGCCAGGGCTACTTCAAGGACGAAGGGCTCGACGTCGAGATCGTCGACTTCGCCGGCGGCGCCAAGGCGCTGCAGGCCGTGGTCGGCGGCAGCGCCGACGTGGTATCGGGCGCCTACGAGCACACCATCAATCTGCAGGCCAAGGGCCAGAACTACCGCGAGTTCGTGCTGCAGGGCCGCGCGCCGCAGATCGTGCTGGTGACGTCCAACAAGACGATGCCGGACTTCAAGTCGGTCGCCGACCTGAAGGGCAAGAAGATCGGCGTCACCGCGCCCGGTTCGTCGACCAACATGATGGCGAACTTCGTGCTGGCCAAGGCCGGACTGAAGCCGTCGGACGTGTCCTTTATCGGCGTGGGCGCCAGCAACGGCGCCGTCGCGGCGATGCGCTCGGGCCAGATCGACGCGATGGCGAACCTGGACCCGGTGATCTCGATGCTGACGCAGAAGAACGAGGTGCGCGTCGTCGCCGATACCCGCACGCTGAAGGACACGCAGGCGGTGTTCGGCGGCAATATGCCGTCGGGCTGCCTCTATGCCTCGGCCTCGTTCATCGAACAGAACCCCAATACCACGCAGGCGCTGACCAATGCGATGGTGCGCGCGCTGAAGTGGCTGCAGAAGGCGGGCCCGTCGGACATCGTCAAGACGGTGCCGGAGAGCTATCTGCTGGGGGACCGTGCGCTCTATCTGTCGGCGTGGGACAAGGTCAAGGAAGCGATCTCGCCGGACGGCATGATGCCGGCCGACGGTCCGCGCACCGCACTGGCGACGCTGCAGCAGTTCGATCCGGCCCTCAAGGGCAAGGCGATCAAGCTGGACCAGACCTTCACCAACAGCTTCGTGCAGAAAGCCAACGCGAAGTACAAGTAAGCCACCGCGGCGCGCATCGGCGGCCGCGGGAAGCGGGGCCCGCTGCGTGCAGCGGGCCTTTGCTTTCGGCGGTGCGGCTTTGTATCAGACAAAGGCCGCGCACCGCATCGCCGAGGCGCCATTGACATGCGATGGACGCCCCATCGCGGCGTCATCGAACTTCCGCCGCCTTCGGTCCGCACCGATGCGCGGCGCACGCATAGCGAAACGCATGAGCACTCCGGCCCTTTCCCTCGACAACGTCACCTGTACCTTCATTTCGCGCGAGGACCGCAATCAGCGCTATACCGCCGTCAAGGACGTCTCGCTCGCGATCGCGCCCGGCGAATTCGTTTCGGTGGTCGGGCCCACCGGCTGCGGCAAGTCGACGCTGCTCAATGTCGGCGCCGGCCTGCTGACGCCCTCGTCCGGCCAGGTGCGCGTGTTCGGCGAGCCGCTGTCGGGCATCAACGCGCGCGCCGGCTACATGTTCCAGACCGAGGCGCTGATGCCCTGGCGCAGCGCGCTCGACAACGTGATCGCGGGACTCGAATTCCGCGGCGTGCCGCGCGCGCAGGCGGCCGCGGACGGCGAGGAATGGCTGCGCCGCGTGGGCCTGGGCGGCTTCGGCGACCGCTATCCGCACCAGCTGTCGGGCGGCATGCGCAAGCGCGTCGCGCTGGCGCAGACGCTGATCCTGGACCCGGACATCATCCTGATGGACGAGCCGTTCTCCGCGCTCGATGTGCAGACCCGCCAGCTGATGGAGAACGAGGTGCTCGAACTGTGGGCCGCCAGGCGCAAGGCGGTGCTGTTCATCACGCACGATCTGGACGAGGCCATCGCGATGAGCGACCGCGTGGTGGTGCTGTCCGCTGGCCCGGCCACGCATCCGATCGGCGAATTCGACATCGATCTGCCGCGTCCGCGCGACGTGGCGGAGATCCGCAACCATCCGCGCTTCGTCGAACTGCACGCGGCGATCTGGGACGTGCTGCGCGAGGAAGTGCTCAAGGGCTATGCGCAGCAGCGCAAGGTCGCCTGAGGGGCGCGACGCTGCCGGCAAGCCCGCCAGCCCCCCAGCCCGCTAGCCCACCAGTCCACGATCCAACGAATCCGAACCAATAACGATCCATGGCATTTCGTACCGATTCCAAAGGCATGCTGCGCGTCTGGCAGCTGCTCGTCCTCGTGATCATTCTCGGCGTCTGGCATCTGGCCACGCGCTCGCAGCAGGTGGCGTTCTTCTTCGGCGAGCCGTGGCTGGTGGCGCAGCGCGTCTGGAGCTGGTTCTTCGTCGAGCGCGACATCTACCTGCATCTGGGCGTGACGCTGCTCGAGACGGTGCTGGCCTTCGGCATCGGCACCATCGCGGGCCTGGGCGTGGGGCTGTGGCTGGCGCTGAGCCCCGTCACCTCGGCCATCCTCGATCCGTATATCAAGGCGATGAACTCGATGCCGCGCGTGATTCTGGCGCCGATCTTCGCGGTGTGGTTCGGCCTGGGGATCTGGTCCAAGGTCGCGCTGGCGGTGACGCTGGTGTTCTTCATCGTCTTCTTCAACGTCTACCAGGGCGTCAAGGAAGTCAGCCCGGTGGTGCTGGCCAACGCGCGCATGCTGGGCGCCAACCAGCAGCAGCTGCTGCGCCATGTCTATCTGCCGAGCGCCACCAGCTGGGTGTTCTCGTCGCTGCATACCTCGGTGGGGCTGGCCTTCGTCGGCGCGGTGGTCGGCGAGTATCTGGGTTCGGCGCGCGGCGTCGGCTATCTGATCCTGCAGGCCGAAGGCACCTTCGACATCAATACCGTGTTCGCGGGCATCGTGGTGCTGACCGCGTTTGCGCTGGTGCTCGACTGGATGGTGGGAGTGGTGGAACGCCGGCTGATGAAGTGGCAGCCCAAGAGCGGGGAGACGGAGAAGCTGTAGGGGGTTCTCCCTCTCCCGCTTGCGGGAGAGGGCCGGGGAGAGGGAATAGGGCGGTAGTCATGTGGATGGGATTCGCAGATTGCCACCGCCGCTGCCTCTCCCCCAACCCCTCTCCCGCACGCGGGAGAGGGGAGCAGGCTCAAGGTTCAATCCCAAGTGTCGCAGGCTTACGGCACGATCACGATCTTGCCCGTGACCTTGCGTGCCTCCATGTCCTTCAGCGCCTGCGCCGCCTGTTCCAGCGGGTAGCGCGCCGAGATGTGCGGGCGGATCTTGCCTTCCTTCATCCAGCCCAGCATCTGCGCCATGTTGGCCTGGTTGGCGCGCGGCTCGCGGCGCGTGAATTCGCCCCAGAACACGCCGACCAGCGACGCGCCCTTGAGCAGCGCCAGGTTCAGCGGCATCTTCGGAATCTCGCCGTTGGCAAAGCCCACCACCAGATAGCGGCCGCGCCAGCCGATCGAGCGGAATGCGGGTTCCGCATAGATGCCGCCGACCGGGTCATAGATGACGTCCGGACCCTTGCCGTCGGTCAGCGCCTTGATGCGCTCGCGCAGGTCCTCGGTGCTGTAGTTGATCAGCGCGTCGGCGCCATGCTCCTTGCAGACGGCCAGCTTCTCGTCGGTCGAGGCGGCCGCGATCACGCGCGCGCCGATCGCCTTGCCGATCTCGATCGCGGCCAGGCCCACGCCGCCGGCCGCGCCCAGCACCAGCATGGTCTCGCCGGCCTTCAGCTCGCCGCGATCGACCACCGCATGGTGCGAGGTGCCATAGGTCAGCGTGAACGCTGCAGCGGTCTCGAAATCGATGCCCGGCGGCATCGGCACGACCGCGGCGGCGGGCGCCTTGGCCTGCGTCGCGAAGGCGCCGTTGCCCAGATACGCGATCACCTTGTCGCCGGGCTTGACGTGGCCGACGCCTTCGCCGACCGCGTTGACGATGCCGGCCAGTTCGGAGCCGGGCGAGAAGGGCAGCTGCGGCTTGGCCTGGTACTTGTTCTGGATGATCAGCACGTCGGGGAAATTGACGCCGGCGGCCTTGACGTCGATCACCACTTCGCCGGGACCGGCGACCAGGTCGGGCAGGGTTTCGAGCACCAGCGAATCGGGCGGGCCCCAGGCTTTGCACAGTACGGCTTTCATCGTGTCTCCATTGAATGTCTTGATGCCTCGATGTGGACCGCGCGGCCACGCGGGTCCGGGCTAGTGTAGCGCAGAAATAGTACGATCGTTCAGTTTGGCGGAAGGCAGCATGGCGGCGGCGGTGCGGGACGCGGCAAGGGCCGCTGCAGGGGGCGCCGCGCACCATTCTCCGGCACCTTGTCACGACGCCATCGCATTTGCCTCGGGTACAATCGCGGCCATGCACATCCTTCTCGCCAACGACGACGGTTACCTCGCGCCGGGACTTGCCATGCTGCATGCCGCGCTGGCGCCGCTGGGCCGTATCACCGTGATTGCCCCCGAGCAGAATCATAGCGGTGCATCGAATTCGCTGACGCTGCAGCGGCCGCTGACGGTGTTCGAGGCGCGCGAAGGGGTGCAACAGGGATTTCGCTTCGTCAACGGCACGCCGACCGACTGCGTCCATATCGCGCTGACCGGCCTGCTCGACGAAAAGCCGGACCTGGTGGTGTCGGGCATCAACCAGGGCCAGAACATGGGCGAGGACGTGCTGTACTCCGGCACCGTCGCCGCCGCGATCGAGGGCTTTCTGCTCGGCATCCCGTCGATCGCCTTCTCGCAGGTCGACAAGGGCTGGGAACATCTGGACGCCGCCGCCCGCATCGCGCGCGGCATCGTCGAGCGCGCCATCGCGACGCCGCCGCGCGAACCGTTCCTGCTCAACGTCAATATCCCCAATCTGCCGTTCGAACATATCCGCGGGCTGCGCGCCACGCGGCTGGGCAAGCGCCATCCTTCGCAGCCGGTGATCTCGCAGGTCAATCCGCGCGGCGAGACCAATTACTGGATCGGTCCCGCCGGCGATGCGCTCGATGCCAGCGAAGGCACCGACTTCCACGCGACCGCGGAGGGCTTCGTTTCGCTGACCCCGCTGCAACTGGATCTGACCCACCGCGCCCAGCTCGATACGCTGCGGCAATGGCTCGAATGAGCCGAGCCGCGTGCCGGCGGCCGGGTCCATGGATGCGATGAGGCCATGAGTTCGAGCCCGCGCCGTCCGAAGTTTCCGCTGACGCTCGACTCCGTGGTCGAGCGCAAGCCCGCGCCCGCGCGAACCGCCGGCCTGCCCGCGATCGTAGGCAAGCGTGCGGCCACGCCGGCCCCGGCACCGACGCCAGCGCGCCGTGTGCCGCCGGCCGCCGCGCCGGTGCCCGCGCCCGCGCCGCCGGGCAGCGCGGTGCAGGCCCGCACCATCGCGGCCAGCGTCGGCGGCGGCGGCATGGCCTCGGACCGCGCGCGCGCCGCGCTGGCCGCGCGCCTGCGCAGCGGCGGCCTTCGCGACGAACGCGTGCTGCAGGCGATCGCCACCGTGCCGCGCCATCTGTTCCTCGAGCCGGGGCTCGCCTCGCAGGCCTACGAGGACGCGGCGCTGCCGATCGGCCATCAGCAGACCATCTCCAAGCCGTCGGTGGTGGCCCGCATGATCGAACTGCTGCGCCATGGCCTGGCGCCGGCGCAGCCGCTCGAGCGCGTGCTTGAGATCGGCACCGGCTGCGGCTATCAGGCCGCGGTGCTGAGCCTGGTGGCGCGCGACGTGTTCTCGATCGAGCGGATCCGGCCGCTGCACGAACAGGCCAAGGCGAACCTGCGCGCGCTGCGCCTGCCCAATCTGCGCCTGCACTATGGCGACGGCATGCTGGGACTGCCGCAGGCCGCGCCGTTCTCCGCGATCATCCTGGCCGCGGCGGGAATGGAAGTGCCGGAGGCGCTGCTGGAACAGCTCGAGATCGGCGGCAGGCTGATCGCGCCGGTCGCGGTGGCGGCCGCGGACGGGCACAAGCAGGGCCAGGCCGCGGCGCAGCAACTGCTGCTGATCGAGCGCCGGGGCCGGCATCGTTATCACCGCACCGCGCTTGAAGCCGTTTTCTTTGTGCCATTAAAATCGGGCACCACCTGAGTCGAACTATGCACAACACCGTGACTTCGCAACGTCTTATCCGCGCGGGCCAGCTCGCCACCGCCTCGCTGCTGGCTGCCCTGCTGGCCGCCTGCGCTTCCTCGCCGATGCCCGCGCCCGTGATCGACCGTACCGCCGGCGGCATGGGCACCGCGGCCGCACCGGTCGAGCCCGCGCCTCCCGGCTACTATCGGGTCAAGCGCGGCGATACGCTGTATCGCATCGCCCTCGAGAACGGCCAGTCGTATCGCGATGTCGCGGCCTGGAACAATATCGTCAACGCCAATCAGATCGAGGTCGGCCAACTGCTGCGCATCGTGCCGCCGGGCGCCGACGTCAATGCCGCGACCGGCGTTGCGACCATGCCGGTCGCACCGGCCGCGGTGCAAGGCCAGCCGCTCGATCAGGCCGCGCTGCCGCCGGCCACCACGCCGGGCGCGAACGGCGCCGCGCCCGCCGGTGCTTCCGCGCCGGCCGCCGCCGGCACGAGCCCCGCAGCAGCGGCCAACGGCGAGGTCCAGCTGGCCTGGCCCGCGCGTGGTGCGCTGCTCGGGCGCTTCGACGAAAAGGGCAACAAGGGCATCGATATCAGCGGTCAGCGCGGCGATGCGGTGCTCGCCGCGGATGACGGTCGGGTGATTCACGTAGGCCCCTTGCGCGGCTACGGGAATCTTGTCATCATCAAACACAACGAGACTTTTCTTACTGCCTACGGCCACAACGACAAGGTCGTCGTGACAGAGCAGGCAACGGTCCGCCGGGGTCAGAAGATTGCAGAGATGGGCAATACCGATGCCGATCGCGTGAAGCTGCATTTCGAGGTTCGCAGGAACGGGAAACCGGTCGATCCGATGCGGTATTTGCCGCCACAGTGAGGGTTCATGCCACGCCAGAAAACAGTCTCCTCCGGAACCGCCAGCCGCACCCGTCGTGCCAAGCAACCGGAAGCACGTTCTGGTGTGGCACATCGTGACGGGCAAGCCGATGGCTACGAACACGATCTGGCGGCCGAGCTGATTCCCCTGACCGACGAACCGATCGCGCCCGGCGCCGGCTCCGTGGGTTTGCGCGAGGCCGATCTGATGGCCGACGACGGCGATGCGGTCGCGCGCGACGACGACGAGTCCGAGCGCGAGACCGACGAGGAAGAGGGCGCGACCGAAGCCGCGGTCGCCACCGAGCAGGACGAATTCCGCAGCGCCCTGCATACCGAACTGGCCGCCGATACCGTTCAGCACTATCTGAATCGCATCAGCATCAAGCCGCTGCTGTCGGCTCCCGAAGAACTCCATTTCTCGACGCTGGCCAAGGACGGCGATTTCTCCGCGCGTCAGGTCATGATCGAGCGCAACCTGCGCCTGGTGGTCAGCATCGCCAAGGGCTATCTGAATCGCGGCGTGCCGCTGCTCGATCTGATCGAAGAGGGCAACCTCGGCCTGATGCATGCCATCGAGAAATTCGATCCGTCGCGCGGCTTCCGTTTCTCGACCTATGCCACCTGGTGGATCCGCCAGAGCATCGAGCGCGCGATCATGAATCAGGCGCGCACGGTCCGCTTGCCGGTGCACGTGATCCGCGAACTCAATCAGGTGCTGCGTGCCAAGCGCCATCTGGAGAAGGGCGGCACCGACGGACGCGATGCCAGCCTCGAGGACATCGCGCATCTGCTCGGCAAGACTCCCGACGAAGTGCAGGACGTCCTGGCACTGAACGAACACACGACCTCGCTCGATACGCCGTTCGATCTCGATCCGGGATCGAGCCTGCTCGACTTCCTGTCGGACGAGCACAATGCCGCGCCGGATCAGGAGGTCGCGCACCGCGAGCTCGAGAACCTGATGAAGCTGTGGCTGGCGCGGCTGTCCGAGAAGCACCGCTATGTGGTCGAGCGCCGTTTCGGCCTGAACCATATCGAGCCCGCCACGCTGGAAGAGCTGGCCGAGGAGATGGGCCTGACGCGCGAGCGTGTGCGTCAGATCCAGCAGGAAGCGCTGGTCAAGCTCAAGCGGCATTTCGCTTCGCAAGGGGTGCGCAAGGACGCGGTTCTATGACGCCTGTGCTGGTATTCGACATCGAGACGGTTCCCGATGTCGCCGGCCTGCGCCGCTTGCACGACCATCCGCCGACGCTGAGCGATGCCGAGGTCGCGGAGCTGGCCTTCGCGGCTCGCCGCGAAAAGACCGGCAGCGATTTCCTCCCCCTGCATCTGCAACGCGTGGTGGCGATCTCCTGCGTGCTGCGTCGCACGCAGCGCGACGGCACCGCGCTGTTCCATGTCGGTTCGCTCGGCAGCGAGGACGATGGCGAAGCAACGCTGATCCAGCGCTTCTACGAACTGATCGCACGCTACAGTCCGCAACTGGTGTCATGGAACGGCGGCGGCTTCGATCTGCCGGTGCTGCACTATCGCGGGCTGGTGCACGGCGTTACCGCGCCCCGCTACTGGGAAATGGGCGAGGGCCGCGACGACGACAGCCGCGACTTCAAGTGGAACAACTACATCAGCCGCTACCACATGCGGCATCTGGACCTGATGGATCTGCTGGCGATGTACCAGCCGCGGGCCAGCGCGCCGCTCGATGACCTCGCCAGGTTGTGCGGATTCCCGGGCAAGATGGGGATGGACGGCAGCAAGGTCTGGGAGGCGTTCCAGCAGGGGCAGATCGGTGCGATCCGCGCCTACTGCGAGACCGACGTCGTCAATACCTACCTGATGTACTGCCGCTTCCAGATGATGCGCGGCGGCCTGACGCCGCGCGAGTTCGATGCCGAAGTCGAACTGGTGCAGGAATCGCTGGCGGAACTGCCGGGGCCGCAATGGATGGAATATCTGCAGGCCTTCCAGCTGCAGCCGTCAAGCCGCGTGGCCGACGACGAAGAGATCGACTGACGCGTACGGCGTCGCGAAGTCGCAGCGTCGCGACGTCGCGCGCCTCACACCCTCACTGCCTCATTCGAAGTCCCGCAGCGACAGGTGCACCGGCTGATGGTCCGATGCCTGCGTGCTGCCGTCGACCTCGCAGCGCGTGACCCGTCCCAGCAGGTCCTCGGTCACCAGCACGAAATCACAAGCGAAGGGCGGCTCGTTCCACTGCGCCTTGTCGTAGAGCGCGCAAGTCGGTGCGTGTGGCCGACCCGGATGCAGATGCAGCCAGGCATCGCGCCACGCCGGCGTGCCGTCGTCGAATGGTGCGGTCAGGCGCCGGTAGGCGATGTCGTCGGGCTTGCTGTTGAAGTCGCCGCAGAGGATGGCGCTGCGCGGGCGCGCCTCGGGCGTGAACGGACCGAAGCGCCGCTCTGCCGGACCGGGCCGCGCCGCATGCTGGCAGGCCTCGACATGCCAGCCCCGCAGGGCCTCGGCCTGCGCGTTGCGCTGCAGGGCCGAGTAGTACTCCAGATGCGTACAGATGACGCGCAGCCGCCCGGTGCCGACGACGACCGTCGCTTCCAACGCGACACGCGGCATCGAGGCGACGGCAGGATCGGCGGGCCAGGGCAACGCATGGCGAAACACCTCGCACACCGGCAGACGGGTCGCAATCAGATTGCCGAACTGGCGCGGCGTGCCATCCGCTGCGAAGCGGTCGACCCCCGGCGCGTACAGCAGGTGGTAGCCGGGCAATAGCGCGGCCAGCTCGGCGACCTGGTCCGCGCCCGGGTTGCCCGGCATCTCGCCGAAGCCGCGCGTCACCTCCTGCAGGCACAGCACGTCGAAGTCGGCCAGCGCCCGCAGCGTCGACACGGTGCGGGCGAGGTCGACCTCGCCGTCGCACCCTCGCCCCCACTGGATATTCCAGTTGATCAGTTCCATCGCTAGCCTCTCCCGGCGCGGGTTTGCCGCGCGCGCCGCACCGCCGTCGTGTCCGTTCGGATCGCGGCGACTGGTCTACAATCGCGCTTTCGCAAAACAATACGTCAGGTCCCGCTGGTGTCTCAAGCCGTGTCTTCCCCGCAATCCACCCCCGAGCCGGTGCAGCAGCCGGTTGCTTCGCCCGCTCCCGCTCGCAAGCGTGGCGGCGCCGCCGCACCCGCTGCCGGCGCCGAGGCCCAGGCCCATCCGACCGTGAAGATCGACAGCCTCGACATGGAGGCGCGCGGCGTCGGACGGCTGGTGAACGAGGACGGGACGCCCGGCAAGGTCGTCTTTGTCGAGGGTGCGCTGCCGGGCGAGACGGTGGCCTACCAGAGCTATCGCCGCAAGCCGAGCTACGAACAGGCGCATCTGGTGGAGGTCCGTGAGCCGTCGGTGATGCGGGTGCAGCCGGGGTGCGCGAACTTTGGCGTCTGCGGCGGCTGTTCGATGCAGCACCTGGACGCACGCGCCCAGCTGGCGATCAAGCAGCGCGTACTGGAAGACAATCTGTGGCATCTCGCCAAGGTGCGGCCCGAGATGGTGTTCCGGCCGATCGCGGGGCCGGACTGGGGCTATCGCTACCGGGCCAGGCTGACGGTGCGCCACGTGGCGAAGAAGGGCGGGGTGCTGGTGGGTTTCCACGAGCGCAAGAGCAGCTATGTGGCCGACATGACCACTTGCGAGGTGCTGCCGCCGCACGTGTCCGCCCTGCTGGTGCCGCTGCGCGAGCTGGTGGCCGGGCTGTCGATTCGCGACCGGATGCCGCAGATCGAGCTGGCGGTCGGGCAGGACGTCACCGCGCTGGTGCTGCGGATCCTCGAGCCGCTCAACGATGCCGACCGCGATCTGCTGCGCGCCTTCGCCGACCGCCACAACGTGCAGTTCTGGCTGCAGCCCAAGGGCCCGGACACGGTGGTGCCGTTCTATCCGCTCGATCGGGAGCTGGCCTACACGCTGCCGGAATTCGGCATCCGCATGCCGTTCAAGCCGACGGACTTCACCCAGGTCAACCATCAGATCAATCGCGTGCTGATCAAGCGCGCGCTGCGTCTGCTCGATGCCCAGCCGGGCGACCGGCTGCTGGACCTGTTCTGCGGCATCGGCAACTTCACGCTGCCGCTGGCGACGCAGGGGCGCGAGGTAATGGGCATCGAGGGCAGCGAGGCGCTGACGGCGCGGGCGCTGGCCAATGCCGAGTACAACGGCCTGGCCCACAAGGTCGGCTTTGCCTGCCGCAATCTGTTCGAGGTGAGTGCCGAGGATATCGCGGCGCTCGGGCGCTTCGATCGCTGGCTGGTCGATCCGCCGCGCGAAGGCGCGCTGGCGGTCAGCAAGGCGCTGGCCGAACTGGCGCAGGCGGGCAGCGACGTGCTGCCGGGGCGCATCGTCTATGTGTCGTGCAATCCGGCCACGCTGGCGCGCGATGCCGGCCTGCTGGTGCACGAGGCCGGCTACCGCTTGCGCGGCGCGGGCGTGGTCAACATGTTCCCGCACACCTCGCACGTCGAGTCGATCGCGGTGTTCGAGCGGGGTTGACGGGGCAGGGGCCGGCGACGCGGGAGTCGCCCGCCAAGGCAACAAAAAGGGCCGGCATTGCCGGCCCTTCGCCATCGTGGTGAAGCGAACGCTTATTCGCGGTTGCCGCCGAAGATGCCCAGCAGCGCCAGCAGGTTGGCGAACACGTTGTAGACGTCCAGGTAGATCGCCAGCGTCGCGGTGATGTAGTTGGTCTCGCCGCCGTTCACCACACGCTGCACGTCGTACAGCATGTAGGCCGAGAAGATGCCGATCGCGATCACCGAGACGGTGATCATCAGCGAGGGCAGCTGCAGCCAGATGTTGGCCACCGAGGCCAGGATCAGCAGGATCACGCCCACGAACAGGAACTTGCCCAGGTTCGAGAAATCGCGCTTGCTGACCGTGGCGATGGTCGCCATCGCGGCAAAGATCGTGGCGGTGCCGCCGAACGCATACATGATCAGCGCCGGGCCGTTGGAGAACTGCAATACCGCGCCGATCAGCCGCGACAGCATCAGGCCCATGAAGAACGTGAAGGCCAGCAGCAGGACCACCCCCATGGCGCTGTTCTTGGTCTTTTCGATCGCGAAGAAGAAGCCGAAGGCGATCGCGAGGAACAGGATCAGCGACAGGCCCGGGCTCGCGGCCATGAAGCTGAAGCCGGTGGCCACGCCGATCCAGGCGCCGAGCACGGTCGGCACCATCGACAGCGCGAGCAGCCAGTAGGTATTGCGCAGGACCCGATTGCGGACGGTAACGGCTCCCGCCGTCGCGCCGGCATTGCCGAAACCATAGGTGTTCAGCTTGTCGTTCATGATGACTCCTCTTTGAAGGGCGGTGCCGGAAGCGCCGGCGGACACCTCGCCAATGTGGCATCGTCCTTGCACGATTGCAAGTGCTGGGTGATTTAACCAGCACTAAAAATCGCGAAACCGTCGAGGAACCGATGAGGCGCTTACGTTGCCTTGGATCGGCGGGGCGGCCCGGTGTTCCCGTCCCTTTGTCCCATATCGGAGCGATGGTGCGCCGCGATAATCTACGGAATGCCGCCCCTTTCGTTTCCCGGCGCCAGTTCTCGAAACGATCGGGGTCTCGTGCTAGAATCTTGCGTTTCCCAATCTGGTAACCCCTTCATTTTTCGGAGTTTTTATGGCGATCGAACGCACTCTGTCGATTATCAAGCCCGATGCCGTGGCCAAGAACGTCATCGGTCAGATCTACGCCCGTTTCGAAGGCGCCGGCCTGAAGATCGTGGCCGCCAAGATGGCGCACCTGTCGCGCGGCGAAGCCGAGCAGTTCTATGCCGTGCACAAGGAGCGTCCGTTCTTCAAGGATCTGGTCGACTTCATGATCTCCGGCCCGGTGATGATCCAGGTGCTGGAAGGCGAGAACGCGATCGCCAAGAACCGTGAGCTGATGGGCGCCACCGACCCGAAGAAGGCCGAGAAGGGCACCATCCGCGCCGATTTCGCCGACAGCATCGACGCCAACGCGGTGCACGGCTCCGACGCTGCCGAGACCGCGGCCGCGGAAGTGGCGTTCTTCTTCCCCGGCATGAACGTTTACTCGCGCTGATTGTCTGGCCTGAACCCGGACACTAGACTGCTACCCGAAGCCCCCGCTGCCGTCATGAACGCTCTCGTCAACCTGCTCGATCTGGATGCGGACGGGCTCGCCACCTATTGCGGCGAGCTCGGCGAGAAGCCGTTTCGCGCGCGGCAGCTGCAGCGCTGGATCCACCAGTTCGGCGCCAGCCAGTTCGACCAGATGTCGGACCTGGCCAAGTCGCTGCGCCAGAAGCTGGCCACGCGCGCCGAAATCCGTGCGCCGTCCGTGATCACCGACCATCTGTCGGCGGACGGCACGCGCAAGTGGCTGCTGGACGTGGGCAACGGCAATGCGGTCGAAACGGTCTACATCCCCGAGGAAACGCGCGGCACGCTGTGCGTTTCCTCGCAGGCCGGCTGCGCGGTCAATTGCCGCTTCTGTTCGACCGGCAAGCAGGGCTTCTCGCGCAATCTGACCACCGGCGAGATCATCGGCCAGCTGTGGATGGCCGAATTCGCGATGCGCACCCAGCTGGGGCGCGGTCCGAAGGACGATCGCGTGATCTCCAACGTGGTGATGATGGGCATGGGCGAGCCGCTGCTGAACTACGACCAGGTCGTGCCGGCGATGCGCCTGATGCTGGACGACAACGCCTACGGGTTGTCGCGCCGCCGTGTCACGCTGTCCACCTCCGGCGTGGTGCCGATGATGGACCGCCTGGCCAAGGACCTGCCGGTTGCGCTGGCGGTGTCGCTGCACGCATCGAACGACGCCTTGCGCGACGGGCTGGTGCCGCTGAACCGCAAGTACCCGCTGGCCGAACTGATGGCGGCCTGCCGCCGCTATCTGGAGTTCGCCCCGCGCGACTTCATCACCTTCGAATACTGCATGCTGGATGGCGTAAACGACGGCGTCGAGCATGCGCGGGAATTGTTGAAGCTGGTGGCCGACGTGCCATGCAAGTTCAACCTGATTCCGTTCAACCCCTTCCCCGAATCGGGGCTCAAGCGCTCGAACAACGAGCAGATCCGGCGTTTCGCCCAGGTGCTGATGGACGCCGGCATCGTGACGACGATCCGCAAGACACGCGGCGACGATATCGACGCCGCCTGCGGTCAGCTTGCCGCCGAGGGGCGCGTGCAGGATCGCACCCGGCTTGCCGAGCGCGGCCGCTTCGGCAAGATTCCGCCGGTGGTGGCGGCGCCGGGCGGGGAGGCGCGATCTGCATGAGGCGTCTGCCTGCCGGTCTGCCCGCCGTGGTTCTGGCCGGGCTGGCACTGCTGACCGCGTGCCAGTCGACAGGCACGCCCGCCACCCGAGGCACGCCGGGACAACAGGCGCCGCAGGCAAGGGACGCCAGTCCCGCACCGGCCGATGCGCATCAGCGCGCAGCCCTGCGGCTGCAGCTGGCCACCGGCTATCTGCAAGCCGGGCAGAGCGCGATCGCGCTCGATGAGGCCCGCCAGGCGATCGCGCTCGATCCCGCCCTGACCGACGCCTATCACGTGCAGGCGCTGGCGCAGATGGCGCTGCGGCGGCCGGCCGAGGCCGAGCAGAGCTTTCGGGCCGCGCTGTCGCGCCGCCAGGACGACGGCGATCTGCTGAACAACTATGGCTGGCTGCTGTGCGAACAGGGACGCTACGCCGAGGCGCTGACTCAGCTGCAGCGCGCGGTGGCGGCGCCTTCGAGGGGCGGCGCAGCCAGGATGCTGACCAGCCTGGGTGCCTGCCAGTTGCGCCAGGGCGATCTGGAGGCGGCACACCGCAGCCTGACCAGCGCACTGGCACAGCCTGGCACGACGGCGAGCGCCGAATCTGCCGAATCGGCCGACGCGGCGACGCGCGCGGCCGCGCAGACCCAGCTCGGTCTGCTGTATTGGAAGCAGGGCGATCTGCCGCGGGCCCGCGCCGAGGTGGCGCAGGTCAACGCAGGACGCTTCGCCAGTCCGGCCTCGCTGTGGCTGGGCGCCCGCATCGCGCACCGCGAGGGAGACGCGGCCGCACAGCAGGCATTGCTGGCGCAATTACATAAGCGCTTCCCGGACTCACGGGAGTCGAGCGCATACCAACAAGGAGCACGGGATGAATGAGCACGAGCGCGCCGAGGGCCAGGCCGTCTCGACCAATGCGAGCGGCAGCGCCAACGCGGTCGCGCAGGAGATCGGCGCGAGCCTGGCGAAGGCGCGCGCGGCCCAGGGGCTGTCGGTGCACGACGTCGGTGCGCGGCTGAAGGTGCCGGCGCAGAAGGTCGATGCGATCGAGTCCGGCAATGTCGACGCCTTGCCCGATCTGACGTTCGCCAAGGGTCTGATGCGCGCCTACGCGCGCCTGCTGCAGGTCGACATCGATTCCTTGCTGGCGCGCTTCCATGCCCAGGCCGCGCCCCCGGCACCCGAGGTCGCGATCCGCCGCCAGGGCAGCCTGAACGCGAGCTTCGACGATCGCCGGCGCTTTCGCAGCAGCGGCACGTCCGGTTCCGGCGGACGCTGGGTCTGGCTCGCGCTAGTCGCGGCCGTGGTCTGCGCCGGTGCCCTGTTCGGCGTCGATCATGTCAAGCAATGGCTCGATGCCCGCGAGCAGCAATTCACGCAGTCGGGCACGGAAGCGGCCCCCGAGGCGGAATCGGGCACCGTCACCGCGGTGCTGCCGCACGTGATGGGCGGCGCCGCCAGCGAGGCACCGGGCGCGATGACCGGCACGGAAGGTGCCGCCAATGCGTCCGCTACGCTCGCGACGCCGCTGGCCCCGGTGACGGGTCCGTCCGCCGCGGCGAACGAGTCTGCTGTCACGGCCACGCCGGCAGCCGCAGCGCCCGCCGCGACGGCAGCATCGGCCGCCGGCGAACTGCAGCTGCGCTTCAGCGCCCCGACCTGGTATGAGGTCCGCGACGCCAGCGGCAAGGTGGTGCTGGGCGGGACCGCCAAGGCCGGCGACGAAGTCGTCGGCGGCGGCACGGCGCCGTACAAGGTCGTGATCGGCAACGTCAAGGGCGTCGCGGCGATGACCCGCAACGGCGAGCCGGTCGATCTGCAGGCGGCCAACCGCAACAACGTGGCGCGTCTGACGCTGCCCTGATTTTTCCGCCGATTGATTTCCGATCGTTCCCGTTCGTCAACCGCACGCCAATGCAACGAGGTAACACCATGAACGCACAGGCCTGTCTGCCCGTACTGCCCGGATCGCTGCCGCGTCGCCGCACTCGGCAGGCGCGCGTGGTCTGGGGCGACAACGTGGTGACGATCGGCGGCGATGCGCCGGTGCGGGTGCAGTCGATGACGAATACCGACACCGTCGATGCGGTCGGCACCGCGATCCAGATCAAGGAACTGGCGCGCGCCGGCTCGGAGATCGTTCGCGTGACCGTCAATACGCCGGAGGCGGCTGCCGCGGTGCCCGCGATCCGCGACCAGCTCGACCGGATGGGCATCGACGTGCCGCTGGTCGGGGACTTTCACTACAACGGCCACAAGCTGCTGCAGGACCATCCGGCCTGCGCGCAGGCGCTGTCGAAGTACCGCATCAACCCGGGCAATGTCGGCCAGGGCGCCAAGCGCGACACGCAGTTCGCGCAGATGATCGAGATGGCCTGCCGCCACGGCAAGCCGGTGCGCATCGGCGTCAACTGGGGCAGCCTCGATCAGGATCTGCTGGCGCGCATCATGGACGAGAACGGCCGGCGCGCCGAACCGTGGCCCGCGCAGAGCGTGATGATCGAGGCGCTGATCACGTCGGCGATCGAGTCCGCGCAGCGCGCCGAGGAAATCGGCCTGCCGGGCGAGCAGATCATCCTGTCGTGCAAGGTGTCGCAGGTGCAGGAGCTGATCGCGGTCTACCGCGAACTGGCGCGCCGCTGCGACTATGCGCTGCATCTCGGGCTGACCGAGGCGGGCATGGGCAGCAAGGGGATCGTCGCCTCGACGGCCGCGCTGTCGGTGCTGCTGCAGGAAGGCATCGGCGACACGATCCGCATCTCGCTGACGCCGGAGCCGGGCGCGTCGCGCGACAAGGAAGTCCATGTCGCGCAGGAAATCCTGCAGACCATGGGCCTGCGCAATTTCACGCCGATGGTGATCGCGTGCCCGGGCTGCGGCCGCACCACCAGCACGGTGTTCCAGGAACTGGCCGCCAGCATCCAGTCGTATCTGCGCGCGCAGATGCCGGTATGGAAGACCGAGTATCCCGGCGTCGAGGAAATGGATGTGGCCGTGATGGGCTGCATCGTCAACGGCCCGGGCGAGAGCAAGCATGCCAATATCGGCATCTCGCTGCCGGGCTCCGGCGAATCGCCGGCCGCGCCGGTGTTCGTCGACGGCGTCAAGGTCAAGACGCTGCGCGGCGAGCGGATCGCCGAGGAATTCCAGGCCATGGTCGACGAATACGTGCGCACGCACTACGGCAAGGGGAAGGCCGCGGCCAGCGCCGGCGCGCCCCATTGAGGCGCTCCCCGGGATAGCGCGAGCAACGCAGCCGCCGACCGAGCAACAGAATGACAACCATGAACGCATCCGAGAATCCGGCGCCGGCCAACGGCGGCGCCCAGAACACAGGCAAGGCCCGCGCGCTGCAGGGCGTCAAGGGCATGAACGACATGCTGCCCGCCGACGCCCCGCTGTGGGAGCAGTTCGAGCAGGCGGCCCGCGCGATGCTGCGCGCCTACGGCTATCAGCAGATCCGTACGCCGATCGTCGAGCCGACCCAGCTGTTCGTGCGCGGCATCGGCGAGGTCACCGACATCGTCGAGAAGGAGATGTATTCCTTCACCGATTCGCTGAACGGCGAGCAACTGACGCTGCGCCCCGAGGGCACGGCGGCGGTGGTGCGCGCGACCATCGAGCACAACCTGCTGTACGACGGCCCCAAGCGCCTGTGGTACACCGGCCCGATGTTCCGCCACGAGCGTCCGCAGCGCGGCCGCTATCGGCAGTTCCATCAGCTCGGCGCCGAGGCGCTCGGTTTCGCCGGCCCCGATGTCGACGCCGAGATCATCCTGATGTGCCAGCGCCTGTGGGACGACCTGGGCCTGGTCGGCGTGCGGCTGGAGATCAATTCGCTGGGCCAGGCCGACGAGCGCGCGGCCCATCGGCAGGAACTGATCAAGTATCTGGAAGGCTTCCAGGACATCCTCGACGAGGACGGCAAGCGCCGCCTGTACACCAATCCGCTGCGCGTGCTGGACACGAAGAATCCGGCACTGCAGGAAATGGCGGCGAACGCGCCGAAGCTGATCGACTTCCTCGGCGAGGCCTCGCTGGCGCACTTCGAAGGCGTGCAGCGCTTGCTGAAGGCCAACAATATTCCGTTCACGATCAATCCGCGTCTGGTGCGCGGGCTGGACTACTACAACCTGACCGTGTTCGAGTGGATCACCGACAAGCTCGGCGCGCAGGGCACCATTGCCGGCGGCGGCCGCTACGATCCGCTGATCGCGCAGATGGGCGGCAAGTCGGCGCCGGCCTGCGGCTGGGCCATGGGCATCGAGCGGATCATCGAGCTGATGCGCGAGGAAGGGCTGGCGCGTCAGGCCGATGCCTGCGACGTCTATGTCGTGCACCAGGGCGAGGCCGCCGTGCAGCAGGCGATGATCGCGGCGGAACGGCTGCGCGATGCCGGTTTCGACGTGGTCGTGCATGCCACCGCGGACGGCAAGAGCGGCAGCTTCAAGTCGCAGATGAAGCGCGCCGACGCGAGCGGGGCTTCCCATGCCGTTATCATTGGCGAGGATGAGCTCGCCGCCGGTGTGGTGCAGGTCAAGGCCTTGCGCGCCGCGGACGGGCAGACCGAGAACAACGGCCAGCAGGCCACGGTGCCCGCCGAGGACCTGGTCGACTATCTGGTCGAATCGATGGTCGCCGGCATGGGCGGCGAGGCCGGCGAAGACCTTCAATGACGCAGGCGCGGCGCTCGCTGCGCGCGCTTGCCCGACGACAAACCAACGCGGTTGAAACGACTAGATGGCTTACGATCTGGAAGAGCAGGAACAGCTTGAAAACATCAAGGCATGGTGGCGCCAGTACGGCAACTTCCTGACCTGGCTGCTGATCGCCTGCCTGCTGGCCTTCGCGGCCTGGAACGGCTGGAACTGGTGGCAGCGCAAGCAGGCCGGCGAGGCCGCGGTGCTGTACGAGCAGGTGCTGAAGGCGGCCGAAGCGCGCGATGTCGAGCGGATCAAGCGCGCCGCCGGCGACCTCGAGAACAAGTACGGCAAGACCGCTTACGGCCAGATGACGGCGCTGGTCGCCGCCAAGGTGTTGTACGAGGCAG
The DNA here is from genome assembly GCF_017598945.1 of Cupriavidus gilardii. Classification (GTDB taxonomy): domain Bacteria; phylum Pseudomonadota; class Gammaproteobacteria; order Burkholderiales; family Burkholderiaceae; genus Cupriavidus; species Cupriavidus gilardii_E. The sequence continues at coordinate 11,419 of NZ_JAGFTW010000027.1, read as the reverse complement.
GCGATCTGGCCGGCGCCAAGAGCCAGCTGCAATGGGCGGTCGATCACGGCGACGGTGAGTATCAGCACCTCGCGCGAGTCCGGCTGGCCGGCGTGCTGCTCGACGAGAAAGCCTACGACCAGGGGCTGGCGCTGCTCAAGACCGAGCCGCCGGGCCCGTTCGTCGCGCTGTATGCGGACCGCCGCGGCGATCTGCTGGCGGCGCAGGACAAGCGCGACGAGGCGCGCGCAGCTTACCGTCAGGCGCTCGACAAGCTCGGCGTCGACGAAGCCGGCATGCGCCAGATCATCCAGTTCAAGCTGGACGCCCTGGGTACGGCGTAAGCGGAGCCACCGCCATCGACGCCGCGGCCTCGCCGGTGCATCGATGGCGGCTCCACATTGCCCGGCGATCGGAATTGGCTGAATCGCTGCCCACTTCGCTACCTACTTCGCTTCCCACCTTTTTTCAGGAACGCAACCAGATGATGTCGATGCCTAACGGCGCTGCCCGGATCTCTCGCCCTGTTCGCTTGACCCAGGCGCTCGTCGTTGCCTGTGCCACCGCCCTGGCTGGCTGCTCGCTGTTCGGCAAGGCCGACAAGAATCCGCCGGCCCAGCTGCAGCCGGTCACGCAGACGCTGACGGTCAAGGAAGCCTGGCGCGCCAGCGTCGGCAAGAGCGGCCCGTATTCGCTGCAGCCGGTCGCGGTCGGCGACAAGGTCTATGTGTCGTCGCACGGCGGCGACGTGATGGCGCTCGACGGCACCTCCGGCCGCACGCTGTGGAAGGTCGACACGGATGTCGACCTGACCACCGGCCCCGGCAGCGACGGCAACGTGACGGCGGTGGCGGGCGAGAAGGGCGTGGTGTTCGCCTTCGACGCCAGCGGCAAGCAGCTGTGGAAGAAGCAGATCAATGGCGAGATCCTGTCCTCGCCGCTGGTCGGCCATGACCTGGTGGTCGTGCGTACCACCGATACCCGCGTGCTCGGCCTCGATGCGCAGACCGGCGAGCGCCGCTGGATCTACCAGCGCGCGCAGACGCCGCTGAACCTGCGCGCCGCGATGGGCATGGTGTTCGCCGGCGACGGCATCGTGATGGGCTTCCCCGGCGGCAAGCTGGGCGTGCTGGCGCCGTCCAACGGCGTGCTGCGCTGGGAGAGCACGATTTCGTATCCGAAGGGCGTGTCCGAGATCGAGCGGCTCAACGACGTGACGGGCCTGCCGATGGTCAACGGCCGCCAGGTCTGCGCGACCACGTTCCAGGGCCGCGTCGCCTGCCTGGAACTGGCCAATGGCCAGCCGCAGTGGGGCAAGGATTTCTCGTCGCCGGTCGGGCCGACCCAGGACGACGTTTCGCTGTTCGCCGCCAACGAGCATTCGGTGGTGTATGCCTTTGACCGCCAGAACGGCAACGAGCGCTGGCGCAACGAGCAGTTGCGCAACCGGCCGCTGGGCATGCCGCTGGCGCTGGGCCGCTCGGTGGTGATCGGCGACTTCGAAGGCTACCTGCACTTCCTGTCGCGCGAGGACGGCAAGTTCGTCGCGCGTGTGCGGGCCGGCAGCAGCCCGATCACCGCCGCGCCGGTGGTGGCGGGCCAGACCCTGGTGGTGCAGACCCGAGGGGGCGACGTCTACGGCTATATTCCGGACTGAAGACCTGACAAGAACAGGGGCGGCCGCCACGGCGGGCGTCCCACCGGCGACCGCGCGCTCACCTGTCGGTGCGCGCGATCGCCGGATCCGACTGCACGGCCGACCCGTCGCGATGGCGGTGTCGGCCGCATGCGTCATGCGGGCCAACGCCCGCACAATGATTTCACCCGACAGGATTGCCGGCCCGGCGCGTTGCGCCAGGCTGTCGGACCAACCTGATTCTTCGGAGGCATGCCGGGCGCACCGCGCGCGGCGTGGCCCTCCACGATTTGCATGAAACCAGTGATCGCACTCGTCGGCCGCCCCAATGTGGGCAAGTCGACGTTATTCAACCGCCTGACCCGCTCGCGCGACGCGCTTGTCGCCGACCTGCCGGGCCTGACCCGCGACCGCCACTATGGCGAGGGACGCGGCGCCGACCGTCCGTATATCGTCATCGATACCGGCGGCTTCGAACCGGTGGCCAAGGAAGGGATCGTCGCCGAGATGGCCAAGCAGACCCGGCAGGCCGTGGTCGAGGCCGACGTCGTCATCTTCATCGTCGACGGCCGTCTGGGCCTGGCGCCGCAAGACCTGGTGATCGCCGACTATCTGCGCAAGACCGGCCGCCGCGTGATGCTGGCGGTCAACAAGGCCGAGGGCATGAAGTACACCGCGGTCGCGGCAGACTTCTACGAGCTGGGCATGGGCGACCCCTATGCGATCTCGGCCACCCATGGCGACGGCGTGCGCGAGCTGATCGAGGAAGCGCTCGAAGCCGCTGTCCAGCAACGCCCCGAGCTGGGCGAGCCGGAGGACCAGAACACGCGCGGCACCAAGATCGCGATCGTCGGTCGTCCCAATGTGGGCAAGTCCACGCTGGTCAATACGCTGATCGGCGAGGAGCGCGTGATCGCGTTCGACATGCCGGGCACCACCCGCGACGCGATCTATGTCGAGTTCGAGCGGGGCGGCAAGCCTTATACGCTGATCGATACCGCGGGCCTGCGCAAGCGCGGCAAGGTGTTCGAGGCGATCGAGAAGTTCTCGGTGGTCAAGACGCTGCAGTCGATCGCCGATGCCAACGTGGTGGTGCTGCTGCTCGACGCGCAGCAGGACGTGTCCGAACAGGACGCCCATATCGCCGGCTTCATCGTCGAGTCGGGGCGGGCGCTCGTAGTCGGCGTCAATAAATGGGATGGGCTGGACGGACACAGCCGGGACCGGATCAAGCACGATCTGCAGCGCAAGCTGCAGTTCCTCGATTTCGCCAATTTCCACTTCATTTCGGCGCGCGAACGGACCGGCATCGGCCCGCTGCTGCGCTCGGTGGACGAGGCCTATGCCGCGGCGATGATCAAGATGCCGACGCCGAAGCTCACGCGCGTGCTGCATGACGCCGTGGAATTCCAGCAGCCGCGCCGCGTCGGTGCGACCCGCCCCAAGATGCGCTACGCGCACCAGGGTGGTTCCAATCCGCCGATCATCGTCGTGCATGGCAACTCGCTGAACGCGGTGCCGGAAACCTATCGGCGTTTTCTGGAAGGGCGTTTCCGCGCGGCGTTCAATCTGAAGGGCACACCGCTTCGAATCGAATTTCGTACGAACAAAAATCCGTACGCGCAATCGAAGGATTGAGTCGGAAAAGGCGGCCTGATGGGGGCGCCGCAGCCCCGTCTGTGGCGCCGAAGTTTCGTTTGCGTTCGTTTGGAACTGCGGCTAAATTCACACTAGCGGGAGCCCCCGCTGGTTGATGCCGGCCTGGTACCGTTTTGACTTTTTTTGACGCGATCTTGCGTCGTCCGACTTGAAACCGGGGATATCGATCCCCATCATTGATCACTAAATCTATAAATTTGGAGTGTGCCATGAGCAACAAAGGGCAATTGCTACAAGACCCGTTCCTGAACGCGCTGCGCAAGGAGCACGTGCCGGTTTCCATCTACCTCGTCAATGGCATCAAGCTGCAAGGTAATATCGAATCCTTCGACCAATATGTTGTCCTGCTGCGTAACACCGTGACGCAGATGGTCTACAAGCATGCGATCTCCACTGTCGTTCCTGCGCGCGCGGTCAATTTCCGCGTCGACGACTCCGCGGAAGGCTGATTCCGACGCCGCTCGCATTTCACGCCGCGCCGACGCGCGGCAATCACGCTCCGACGCCGCGCCAGCGCCCTCCGGTGCTGGCGCGGCATCGTTCTTTGTATCGTCGCGTTTTTCGCCGCCTGTCGCGGAGCGCGCCTCCCTGTTTCTGATCCCCGATTTTTCTCGCGCCGCTGTGCGCCCCGAGCTTGCAACCTAGAGCCACATCCCCCTCCGAACCCACCCGCGCCATTCTCGTCGGCGTCGATTTCGGCAAGCACGATTTCGAAGAGAGTCTGAGCGAACTGGCGTTGCTGACGTCGACCGCCGGCTCGACGCCCGTGCATACCCTGACCGGCAAACGTTCGCGTCCGGACCCGGCGCTGTTCATCGGCTCGGGCAAGGCCGAGGAACTGAAGGAAGCGGCCGACGCGCTCGATGCCGACGTGGTGGTGTTCAACCATGCGCTCAGTCCCGCGCAGCAGCGCAATCTCGAACGCTTTCTGAACCGGCACGTGATCGACCGCACCGGCCTGATTCTCGATATCTTCGGCCAGCGCGCACAGAGTCATGTCGGCAAGGTGCAGGTGGAACTGGCCCAGGTGCAATACCGCGCCTCGCGGCTGGTCCGCGCCTGGAGCCACCTGGAGCGGCAGAAGGGCGGTATCGGCATGCGCGGCGGCCCCGGCGAGCGTCAGCTCGAACTGGACCGCCGCATGCTGGACGATCGCGCCAAGCGGCTCAAGTCGGATCTGTCGCGGCTGCAGCGCCAGCACAGCACGCAGCGGCGTGCTCGCGCCCGCAACGAGACGCTGAGCATTTCGCTGGTCGGCTATACCAACGCGGGCAAGTCGACGCTGTTCAACGCGCTGACCAAGGCGCGCGCCTATGCGGCCAACCAGCTGTTCGCGACGCTCGACACGACCTCGCGCCGGCTCTATCTCGACGGGCTGGGCAATGTGGTGCTGTCCGATACGGTCGGCTTCATCCGCGACCTGCCGACCCAGCTGGTGGCGGCCTTCCGCGCCACGCTGGAAGAGACCGTGCATGCCGATCTGCTGCTGCATGTGGTCGATGCCGCCAGCCCGGTGCGGCATGAGCAGATCGAACAGGTCAATCGCGTGCTCGCCGAGATCGATGCGGCCGACATTCCGCAGATCGTCGTGATGAACAAGATCGACGCCGCGCCCGAGCTGCTGGAGCACGGTCCGCGCGTGGAGCGCAACGAGGACGGCGTGCCGGTGCGCGTCTTCATCAGCGCGCGCGACGGCATCGGGCTGGACGAACTGCGCGATGCGATCGTCGAGGCCGCACGCTGGCTGGCCGAGCGGCCCGCCGCTTCCGACGCTGCCGATCCGCGATTGCAGGACCTGCAGGAGCGGCGGCCGTGGGAGGGCGATGGCGCAGACGATGCGGGCGGCGTCGAGTTTGCCGATCGCGGCGCCGATGCCCATGCCCCGGACCCCGGACAAGATGTCGAACCCGGCGCCCGTTCCGGCTCGGCGCGCGCCACCGGCCCGGATCCGGAATCCGCTTCGGACGCGTCGTTGGACCCGGATCTGGACCCGGATTCCGACCCCCAGGCGGCGGCCCCTCGCCGCCTTCCCGATCGCGACGCCAGCTGATGCGGGCGGCGCCATGCGCCGCCTTCGGCATCAAATGAGCAAAAGTGGCGTCGATGGCTGCTAGAATCCCCTCGTTACAACTTTCCCGGAACCGTGCCCTACATGCCCCAGTTCTCCCGGACCTCTGATACAAGCCTTGCCCGAGGCGCCCGTCGGCCGAGCAGCTGGCAGCGTCTGCGCGCGATCCTGTCGCTGAACGATCCCCGTTGGGGCCGTGGCGACAAGGACGACGAGGACAAGGATGGGCGCGACGGCGGACGCGACAACGGCCGTCAGAACCAGCGCCCGCAGGACGGTCCGCCGGACCTGGACGAGTTGTGGCGCGATTTCAATCGCCGTCTGAACAGCCTGCTCGGCCGCAAGGACAACGGCGGCGGCAACAACAACCAGAACTTCGGCGGCGGCACGCGCACGCCGGGCAAGGGTTCGGGCATCGGCGCCGGCGTGATCGCGGTCGCAGTGATCGCGATCTGGCTGGCCAGCGGCTTCTTCATGGTGCAGGAAGGCCAGACCGCGGTGGTGCTGCAGTTCGGCAAGTTCAAATACACCACCGGTCCCGGCATCAATTGGCGCATGCCCTGGCCGATCCAGTCGGCCGAGATCGTCAACCTGTCGGCGGTGCGTTCGGTCGAGGTGGGCCGTTCGACCTCGATCAAGGACAGCAATCTGAAGGACTCGTCGATGCTGACGCAGGACGAGAACATCATCGACGTGCGCTTCACGGTGCAGTACGACATCCAGGACGCGACCGAATTCCTGTTCTTCAACCGGACCGATCGCGGCGGCGACGAGGAACTGGTGACGCAGGCCGCCGAGACCTCGGTGCGCGAGATCGTCGGCCGCAACAAGATGGATTCGGTGCTGTACGAAAACCGCGAGCAGATCGCGCAGGGCCTGGCCAAGTCGATCCAGGCGATCCTGTCGGCGTACAAGACCGGCATTCGCGTGATCTCGGTGAACGTGCAGAGCGTGCAGCCGCCGGAGCAGGTGCAGGCCGCCTTCGACGACGTCAACAAGGCCAGCCAGGACCGCGAGCGCGCGATCAGCGAAGGCCAGGCCTATGCCAACGACGTGATCCCGCGCGCTCAGGGTACCGCCGCGCGCCTGGCCGAGGAAGCGCAGGCCTACAAGGCGCGCGTAATCGCACAGGCCGAGGGCGATGCGTCGCGTTTCCGCCAGGTGCAGAACGAATACGCCAAGGCGCCGCAGGTCACGCGCGACCGCATCTATCTGGAAACGATGCAGCAGATCTACGCCAATACCAGCAAGGTGCTGGTCGATACGAAACAGGGCAACAATCTCCTCTACCTGCCGCTCGACAAGCTGATGTCGCAGTCGCAGGGCGACCCCCGCGGGATGGCAGGCGCGGTGCCGCCGCCGGCCACGCCGACGCCGGCGCCCGACGCCAGCGCCGACACGCGCTCGCGCGAAGCGCTGCGCAATCGCGATCGCGATTCCCGTTGAGGAGAGTAAACAGATGAACCGACTGATTTCCTATGCCATCGGCCTCTTCATCGTGTTGGCGATCGCCTCCTCGATGGTGTTCGTGGTCGACCAGCGCCAGTACGCCGTGGTGTTCGCCTTCGGCGAGATCAAGCAGGTGGTGCGCGACCCCGGCCTGCATTTCAAGCTGCCGCCGCCGCTGCAGAACGTGGTCTTCATGGACCGCCGCCTGCAGACCATCGACGTGGCCGCCGGCGAGCGTTTCCTGACCGCCGAGAAGAAAAGCATGATGGTGGACTGGTTCGTCAAATGGCGAATCACCGATCCGCGCAAGTTCTTCGTCGCCTTCGGCGGCAATCTGCGCGGCGCCCAGGACCGCATGACGCAGCGGATCGATGCCGCGGCGCGCGAGGAATTCGGCCGCCGCACCGTGGCCGAGGTCGTCGCCGGCGAGCGCGACAAGGTCATGCAGAACATCCGCAACAGCATGAGCGAGTACGGCCAGTCGGTCGGCGTCGAGATCCTCGACGTGCGCCTCAAGCGCGTCGACCTGCTGCCGGCGATCAGCGAATCGGTCTACCGCCGCATGGAGGCCGAGCGCAAGCGCGTGGCCAACGAGCTGCGTTCGACCGGCGCGGCCGAGGGCGAGAAGATCCGCGCCGATGCCGACCGCCAGCGCGAGGTGGTGCTGGCCGAGGCCTATCGCGAGGCGCAGAAGATCAAGGGCGAGGGCGATGCCCGGGCCTCGCAGATCTACGCCGACGCGTTCGGCCGCGATCCGCAGTTCGCGCAGTTCTGGCGCAGCATGGAAGCCTATCGCAACACCTTCCGCGACAAGCGCGACGTGCTGGTGCTGGAGCCGGACTCCGAGTTCTTCCGCTACATGCGGTCGTCGGGCGGCGCGCAGACCGCACCGCGGCGCTAGCCAGCACGCCGGCCGCCGCAGTGCGATCGTCCGATAGTGTCTAGTGCAATAGCGCGATAATTCCGCTGTGCCCGAACCCCGGCTTGCCGGGGTTTTGTTCGCTCGGCAGGGCGGCCCCCTGGCTTGGCCGCCCGCACACCGATGACCCCATTCGCGCGAGCCGCCTGCGCCCGGCGCGCGATCCACACGAATCAGAGAAGCTCCATGTCGAACCACTGGCTCCTGCCCGAGAACATCGCCGACGTCCTGCCGTCGGAGGCCCGCAAGATCGAGGAGCTGCGCCGCCGCATGCTCGATCTGTTCCGCACCTACGGCTACGAGCTGGTGATGCCGCCGCTGCTGGAGTACATCGAGTCGCTGCTGACCGGCACCGGCCACGATCTGGACCTGCGCACGTTCAAGCTGGTCGACCAGCTGTCGGGCCGCACGATGGGCCTGCGCGCCGATATCACGCCGCAGGTCGCCCGTATCGACGCCCACCTGCTGAACCGCCCCGGCGTGACCCGGCTGTGCTACGCCGGCAACGTGCTGCACGCGCGTCCGGCAGGCTTTCATGCGACGCGCGAACCCATCCAGGTCGGCGCCGAGATCTACGGCCATGCCGGCCTCGAAGCCGACGTCGAGATCCAGAACCTGATGCTGGCGGCGCTGCAGTCGGCGGGGCTGGGCGAGGTGCGGCTGGATCTGTGCCATGCCGGCATCGTCGCGGCACTGCTCGACGGCCTGCCGCCGGCGCGCAGCAACGAGCAGGCCCTGTTCGATGCGCTCGAGAACAAGGATGTGCCGGCGCTGCGCGAACTGACGGCCGGATTCCCCGAGGTCGAGCGCGACGCGCTGCTGGCGCTGCCGACGCTGTACGGCGGCCCCGAGGTGATCGAGCGGGCCCGCGCGGTGCTGCCCGCCAGCCCGGCCATCGCCCGCGCGCTGGACGAGCTCGCGTTCCTCGCCGCCGAAGTGCGCGGTGCCACGGTCAATATCGACCTTGCCGATCTGCGCGGTTACCACTATCACAGTGGAGTCATGTTCGCCGCGTACGTGGCGGGCCTGCCGAACCACGTCGCGCGCGGCGGCCGCTACGACAAGGTGGGCGAGGCCTTCGGGCGCGCGCGTCCGGCCACCGGCTTTTCGCTGGACCTGCGCGAGGTGGCGGCGCTGTCGCCGGTCGAGGTTCGCGCGCTGGCGATCTTCGCGCCGTGGGACCCCGATCCTGCGTTGCGCACCGCGATTGCGGCGCTGCGCGAGGGCGGCGAGATCGTGATCCAGTCGTTGCCGGGCCACACGCACGAGCTCGACGAATTCAATTGCGACCGCCAGCTGGTGCGCGAGGGCAGCCGCTGGGTGGTGGTGCCGCGCTGAGCGATCGGTCCGGCCGCACGAGCGGACTGAGCGTTTCTCCCGTCAAAATCGGGGATCGGCCCGCAACAAGAGTAGAATACGTTTTTAACCTTCTGACCAGTTCAACATGTCCGCTTCAGCAGTAAGCCAGGGACGCAACGTCGTCGTGATCGGCACCCAGTGGGGTGACGAAGGCAAAGGAAAAATCGTCGATTGGCTTACCGATCATGCAAAGGGCGTGGTGCGGTTCCAGGGTGGCCACAATGCCGGCCACACCCTGATCATCGGCGGCAAGAAAACCATTTTGCGGCTGATCCCGTCGGGGATCATGCGCGAAGGCACCGTCTGCTATATCGGCAACGGCGTGGTGCTGTCGCCCGAGGCGCTGTTCCGCGAGATCGAGGAACTGGAAGGAGCCGGCCTGCAGGTGCAGAACCGCCTGCGCATTTCCGAAGCGGCCACGCTGATCCTGCCGTACCACGTCGCCATCGACAAGGCGCGCGAGGTGCGCCGTGGCGCCGGCAAGATCGGCACCACCGGCCGCGGCATCGGCCCGGCCTATGAAGACAAGGTCGCGCGCCGCGCGCTGCGCGTGCAGGATCTGTTCGATCCGCAGCAATTCGCCGAGCGCCTGCGCGAGAACCTCGACCTGCACAACTTCATGCTGACCCAGTATCTGGGCGCCGAGGCGGTGGACTTCCAGCAGACGCTGGACGAGGCCCTGAGCTACGCGCCGCGTCTGGCACCGATGGTCGCCGACGTGTCGGCCGAGCTGTACGCGGTCAACGCCGCCGGCCACAACCTGATGTTCGAAGGCGCGCAGGGCACGCTGCTCGACGTCGACCACGGCACCTATCCGTTCGTGACCTCGAGCAACTGCGTGGCGGGTGCCGCCACCGCGGGCGCCGGCGTCGGTCCGGGCCGTCTGCACTATATCCTCGGCATCACCAAGGCCTATTGCACCCGCGTCGGTGCGGGCCCGTTCCCCAGCGAGCTGTACGACAACGACAATCCGCGCCGCCAGGATCCGGTCGGCGTGCGCCTGGCCAACGTCGGCAAGGAATTCGGCTCGGTCACCGGCCGTCCGCGCCGCACCGGCTGGCTCGATGCCGCGGCGCTCAAGCGCTCGGTGCAGATCAACGGCGTGTCCGGCCTGTGCATGACCAAGCTGGACGTGCTCGACGGTCTGGAGACGATCCGCCTGTGCGTCGGCTACACGCTGGACGGCAAGCAGATCGACATGCTGCCGCGCGGCTCCGATGCCGTGGCGCGCTGCGAGCCGATCTACGAAGACTTCGCCGGCTGGAACGAATCGACGTTCGGCATCAAGAGCTGGGACGCGCTGCCCGAGGCCGCGCGCCAGTACCTGAAGCGCATCGAGGAAGTGGTCGGCATTCCGATCGACATGATCTCGACGGGTCCGGACCGCGACGAAACCATTCTGCTGCGCCATCCGTATCTGATCTGATCCAACGTCAGCCGCGGCCAGACCGCGGCGACCGAATGCAATCCGGCCCGCGCAAGCGGGCCTTGCTGTATCCCCGGCGTGCGTTTTCCACGCGGGACGACTCCATTACAAAGCAGCGACGAAGAGCAAGCGATGACCCTGCCCCAGAACGATGACGAGAACCTGTGGATCTCGTGGGACGAATACCACCGGCTGATTGCCCGCCTCGCACTGAACGTGCACGAGTCGGGCTGGCGTTTCGACAAGATCCTGTGCCTGGCGCGCGGCGGCCTGCGCGTCGGCGACCAGATGTCGCGCATCTTCGACGTGCCGCTGGCGATCCTGGCGACCAGCAGCTACCGCGAGGCGGCGGGTACGGTGCAGGGCGATCTCGACATCGCGCAGTACATCACGATGACGCGCGGCGAGCTGAGCGGCCGCATCCTGCTGGTCGACGATCTGGTCGACTCGGGCGTGACGCTGGAACGCGTCGGCCGCCATCTGCAGGAGCGCTATCCCGCGGTGACCGAGGTGCGTTCGGCGGTGCTGTGGTACAAGGCCTGCTCGAAGGTCAAGCCCGACTATCATGTCAGCTTCCTGCCGACCAATCCGTGGATCCATCAGCCGTTCGAGGAATACGACACGCTGCGTCCGCATAACCTGGCCGCCTGGCTCAAGCGCGGCAAGCGGGCGGAGGGCGAGGGCGGTCAGGGCTGATTTTTTTGACTGGTTCAAACCACCCCCCCCCCCCCCCCCCCCTCCCCCCCAGGGGGGGGGGGGAGAACCAATTTGGGGCTCCCCCCCTCGGTGTTTTTTCCCCCCCGGGGGAGGGGGGACCCCCCATGGTTTTTTTCCCCTCCCCCCCACTGGGGGGGGGGGGGTGCTTTTTTTACTTTTTCCCCGCCGCCCCCACGGGCGATGGGGAGCGCTCGTGGCCTGGTCAGA
>NZ_JAGFTW010000028.1:0-97730 GCF_017598945.1 Cupriavidus gilardii | reverse complement strand
GGCCGGCGGTGCGGGCGGCGCTTCGACCGCGGTCGGCGTCGGCGGCAGCGCCGGTGTCGGTTCGATCCGCGGCTCGGGCTTCGGCTGCGGCTTGGGCTGCGGCGTCGGCTTGGTGACCTTGACCTGCTTGGGCGGCGTCTCCGGCTTCGGTTGCGGCTTGGGCGGCTCCGGTGCCGGCTGCTGCGGCGGTTCCAGCGGAATGATGCGGGCGATGATTTCTGGCGCGATCACCGCTTCGGTCATCTTGCGCGCGAGCCCACTCTGGATCAGATACAGCAGGCCGGCGTGGAACAGCAGAACGGCAAGCGTGATCTTCAGGAAACGTTGATCGAACATGTGAGACAACAAATTTCGGCTAATCGGCGTTGCAGGCGCGGCCTGCCGCCCAACGGCGGCATCGGGTATGCGATTCGGCTGGTCTGCAGCCGTTCCAGCGATCTACAGCGATCTATGGCGATCTATTTACGGCGAAACAGCACCAGCGAAATACCGCAACCAACCAGCAGGCTAATCAGCAGTTCCATGATAAACGCTCCTTCAAAGTCAAAGCCCGGGGGAGCGCCACTCTCTGGCAGCGTGTCAGCGCGAGAGTATAAACGATAATGATTCCTATTTGTCGGCCTTCTCGCCACATGACCCTGTTGGCGGGCGGGTCAGCCGGCGGGCTGGGTGGCAGGACGTGCTGCGGGGTCGCCCCGACTAACTGCGCCCGGCAAAGCGAGCTAGCATACGAAAAAGGGGCCGGTGAACCGGCAGGCGGCCGGCACGACAAAGGGGAAAAAGCAGGCGAAACAGCAGGCGATAGCGGTCAGCAAAAACGCACGCGGCAGGAACGGCGGCAAAGCAGGCCAAGAACCAAGCGAAAAAACGGCGAAGGAAGCGGCGGCGACGGTCCTCCCGTCGCTCGTCCGGGACGAGGAGCCTTGCCCATGGATTTCACCCGCAGCATCGAAGAGGACCGGCCGGCGCTGTTGCGCGCGGCCCCCGGGGCGGGCGCTACCACGGCGCTCGACTGGATGTGCGCCCAGTTCGCGCTGCGCGTCGTTTGCGCGCTCGGACCGCGTTTCAATCTGCGCAGCAATATCAACGACGTGCTGACGGTCAGCGCGCAGGAGCTGGTCTGGCCCTATGGCGTGGTGATGCGCGTGCAGCGGTTCCTCGCCGCGCGCTGCGCCGACATGCCGGCCTGGCGCGGCGCGGGGCGGCTCAGCCCAGAAGAATTTCTCGAGCGGCACGGCCAGTGGAACAGCGCCTTCGACGAGGGGGCGCTGTTCTATTACCTGGACGAGTACGTCAAGCACCATGCCAAGGACATGTTCACCGTGTTCGAGGTATCGGCCGCCGCGCTGGCCGCGCGCCTCGATGGCGAGCGCGTGCTGCTGGTGCGCAATATCGACATGCTCAGCCACGTGCTGGACCTGCCCGATCACGAGCGCAAGCTGCTGCTGTTCGCCGCGCTGGCCAAGTACAAGCGCGATCTGCGCGCGGTGATGGTCGACTGCAAGGTCGCGCACAGCCAGGAGGCCTTCCAGATCCTGGCCGGGCTGACCGGCGCCACCGCGGCGCAGGTCGCCGCGTCGCTGCGGCCGGGCTCGCGGCTCGAGACGCTGAATCTGATCGAGCAGCCGCTCCCCGAGAACAGCGTGACCGATCTGGGCGACCTGATGCGGCTGTCCGATCGGCTGCTGCATGTGCTGCTCGGCAACTACGCCGACGAGGCCGAGATGATGGCGGTGTTCACGCGGCCGGCCGCGCCGCCGACGCTGTCGAGCACCGACTACCCCCATGTCGAGAGCGACGCCCGCTATCTGACCGCGCTGCTGGCCAACGCCACGCGCCAGCATGCCGAGGGCGTCAACGTGCTGATCTACGGGCCGCCCGGTACCGGCAAGACCGAATTTGCGCGGCTGCTCGCGCGCGAGGCCGGCTGCGAACTGTACGAGGTCGATTGCCTGGACCGCGACGGCAACAGCCTGTCGGGCAAGGACCGCTATCGCTCGCTGCAGGTTTCGCAGGCCTTTCTGCGCGGCCGTGCCAATACCGCGCTGCTGTTCGACGAAGTCGAGGACGTATTTCCCGGCTCGGCGCGCGAACTGATGAGCCTGTTCGGCCAGGAGGACACGCGCGGCTCGGTCAACGGCAAGGCCTGGGTCAACCAAACGCTCGAGCGCAATCCGGTGCCGGTGATCTGGATTTCCAACTCGATTCGGCAGATCGATCCGGCCTATCTGCGCCGCTTCCAGTTCCATCTCGAGTTGCGCATTCCGCCGCCGCAGGTGCGCGAGAACATCATCCGCAAGCATCTTGGCGGACTGGCGGTCAGCGATGCCTTCATCGCCTCGCTGGCGGCGCGCCGCACGCTGACGCCGGCACAGGTGCAGTCGGCCGCGCGCTTCGTGCAGCTCGCTCAACCGGGTATCGGCGAGCCGGTGGAGACGCTGATCCTGCGCCAGCTCGAGCACGCCGACCGGGCGATGGGGCTACGGCCCGAAGCCGAGACACGGCCGGTGGTCACGCACTACCGGCTCGATCGGCTCAATCTGGAAACCCGCTATCGCGTCGAGCGCATCATCCAGGCGCTGCAGGCACGGCGCCGCGGCACGCTGTGTTTTTACGGTCCGCCGGGTACCGGCAAGACGGCGCTGGCCGAGCATATCGCCGCCGCGCTGGAGCTGCCGCTGATGATCCGGCGCGCCTCGGACCTGATGAGCAAGTACGTCGGCGAAACCGAGCAGCAGATCGCGGCGATGTTCGCGCGCGCCGAGGAGGACGGCGCCGTGCTGCTGCTCGACGAGGCCGACAGCTTCATGCAGAGCCGCCAGCAGGCGGTGCGCAATTACGAGGTGTCCGAGGTCAACGAGATGCTGCAGGGCATGGAGCGCTTCAACGGCATCTTCGTCTGCACCACCAATTTGTTCGACCGGCTCGATGAGGCCGCCTTGCGCCGCTTCTCGTTCAAGATCCGCTTCATGCCGCTGCTGCCGGCGCAGCGCGAATCGATGTTCGTCGACGAGGCGCTGGACGGCGATGCGTCGGCACTCGACGATGCGATGCGGCGCGAACTCGCTTCGCTCGACGGCCTGACGCCGGGCGACTTCGCCACCGTCAAGCGTCAATGCGCGCTGCTGGGTGAAGCGCTGACGCCCGACGAATTCCTCGCGCAGCTGCGCCAGGAACATGCGGTCAAGCCGGAGGTCAGGGAGCGCCGTCAGGTGGGCTTCGTGCGCTGAGACAACAACGGCTGGCGGCCCCGCGCGCAAAGCCGCGCGAACGACCGCGAGATCAGGGCGCGATCGGCGCCGGTTCGATGACCACCGTTTCCGCCGCCGCATCGACGTGCAGCAGCGCCCGCGCCATCCGGCGCAGATGTTCGGCGTCGCTGGTGGTGCAGTAGCGCGCCACCGCGATCGGATTGGCGTCAGGCTCCACGCCAGTGACACCGTCCGCCGCCAACCCGTGCTCGGCAAGCTTGCGCTGCAATTGCCGCGCGACGGCCACGCCGGTGTCGATCAGCGTCATCCGCTCGCCGATCAGGTCGCGGATCGTTTCGCTCAAGAAGGGATAGTGGGTGCAGCCGAGCACCAGCGTATCCGCGCCGGCTTCGAGCATCGGGGCCAGGCACGTCTGCAGCCGTTCGCGAACCAGCGGCCCGTCGACATCGCCTTGCTCGATGCGCGCCACCAGTCCGCCGCCGGGCTGGCAGACGAAGCGGCACTGGTCCTCGAGCGAATGCAGCAGCCGCGCGAACTTGTCGCTCGCCAGCGTATTGGCTGTGGCCAGCACGCCGACCACCTTGCTGCGGCTCGCTGCCACCGCCGGCTTCAATCCCGGTTCCACGCCGACGATCGGCAACGCCAGCCGTTCGCGCAGCGTCTGGATGCCGTGCGCGGTGGCCGTGTTGCAGGCCACCACCAGGGCCTTGCAGCCCTGCGCCGCCAGCCATTCGCAGGCCTGCAGCGTGCGCGCCTGCACGAACGGCTGCGGCTTGTCGCCATAGGGCGCATAGCGCGAGTCGGCCAGATAGAGCAGGGTTTCGTGCGGCAGCAGCGCGCGAACCTCGCGCAGCACGGACAGGCCGCCGAGGCCGGAATCGAAGATGCCGATGGGGGAGGGGGACACGGGAGGAAGGGGCTAGCGCAACAGAGAGAGAGCACGGCTTGCCCTCTCCCCCGGCCCCTCTCCCGCAAGCGGGAGAGGGGAGCAAACCGATACCAGTCGGCAAGGCTGCCAGGTGCTCCCTCTCCCGCTAGCGGGAGAGGGGAGCAAACCGATCGCGTTGGAGATTGCCCGGTGTGTGCTCCCTCTCCCGCTTGCGGGAGAGGGTCGGGGAGAGGGCAAGGGCGGTGGATGGTACGGGGCGACCGCTATTGCGATCGCCCGATCGCCACCGACCTTAAACCGCCGCGACCGGAATCTTCCCGATCTTCGCCTGCCATTCCGCCGGACCGGTCTTGTGCACCGACGTGCCGCTGCTGTCGACCGCCACCGTCACCGGCATGTCCTTGACGTCGAACTCGTAGATCGCTTCCATGCCGAGGTCTTCGAAGGCCAGCACCTTGGCACCGCGGATCGCCTTCGAGACCAGGTAGGCCGCGCCGCCGACGGCCATCAGATAGGCCGATTTGTGCTTCTGGATCGCCTCGATCGCCACCGGGCCGCGCTCGGCCTTGCCGATCATCGCGATCAGGCCGGTCTGCGACAGCATGGTCTCGGTGAACTTGTCCATCCGCGTCGCGGTGGTGGGGCCGGCCGGGCCGACCACTTCGTCGCGCACCGGATCGACCGGACCGACGTAGTAGATCACACGGTTGGTGAAGTCGATCGGCAGCTTCTCGCCCTTGGCCAGCATGTCGGCGATGCGCTTGTGCGCGGCATCGCGGCCGGTCAGCATCTTGCCGTTGAGCAGCAGCGTCTGGCCGGGCTTCCACGAGGCGACTTCCTCGGGCGTCAGCGTATTCAGGTCGACGCGCTTGGACGTCTCGGTGTTCGGTGCCCACTGGACCTGCGGCCACTGCGACAGGTCCGGCGCTTCGAGCCTGGCCGGGCCGCTGCCGTCCAGCGTGAAGTGCACGTGGCGGGTGGCGGCGCAGTTCGGGATCATCGCCACCGGCTTGGACGCGGCGTGCGTCGGCGCGGCCATGATCTTGACGTCCAGCACGGTGGCCAGGCCGCCCAGGCCCTGCGCGCCGATGCCCAGCGCATTGACCTTCTCGTACAGCTCGACGCGCAGTTCCTCGATCCAGTCCTTCGGACCGCGGGCGATGATGTCCTGGATGTCGATCGATTCCATCAACGATTCCTTGGCCATCACCATCGCCTTCTCGGCGGTGCCGCCGATGCCGATGCCCAGCATGCCGGGCGGGCACCAGCCCGCGCCCATGGTCGGCACGGTCTTGAGCACCCAGTCGACGATCGAGTCGGACGGGTTCAGCATCACGAACTTGGACTTGTTCTCCGAGCCGCCGCCCTTGGCTGCGACCTGGATGTCGACCTTGTCGCCCGGCACGATCTCGTAGTGGATCACCGCGGGCGTGTTGTCCTTGGTGTTCTTGCGGCCGCCTTCGGGCGGATTGACGATCGAGGCGCGCAGCACGTTGTCGGGGTGGGTGTAGCCCCGGCGCACGCCCTCATTGATCATGTCGGTCAGGCCCATGGTGGCGCCGTCCCAGCGCACGTCCATGCCGACCTTGACGAAGACGGTCACGATGCCGGTGTCCTGGCAGATCGGGCGCTTGCCTTCGGCGCACATGCGGCTGTTGGTCAGAATCTGCGCGATCGCGTCCTTGGCCGCCGGACTCTGTTCCAGCTCGTAGGCGCGGCCCAGGCTGGTGATGTAGTCCATCGGGTGGTAGTAGCTGATGTACTGCAGGGAGTCGGCGACGCTCTGGATCAGGTCTTCTTGCTTGATGACGGTCATGTCTTGTGGGGGAGGGCAGTCGGACAAAAGCGGACGAAAATTCCGCCCGAATCATACACCCGCTTGCCAGACGCGTCCCGGACGGCGGCCCGCCGTCCGCCATCAAAAGTGGCTTTAATTTCACATCGCGCGCGAATATCGGACAAACGGTCCACAACCGCGGCGCAATAAAAAACCGCGGCTGGGGGCCGCGGTTTTGCTTCGGTGCGCACGCCGGGTCAGAGGCCCCGATCGTGCAGCGCCGGATGCGAATGCGTGATCAGCTTGTCGACCCACGCCATCGCGATCGCCGAGAACAGGAAGGCGACGTGGATCACCACCTGCCACATGATCGTATGGGTGTCGCGCTGCGGCGCGTCGATGAAGGTCTTGAGCAGATGGATCGACGAGATGCCGATCAGCGCCATCGACAGCTTGACCTTGAGCACGCCGGCATTGACGTGGTCCAGCCATTCGGGCTCGTCCGGATGGTTGTCGATGCCCAGCCGCGACACGAAGGTCTCGTAGCCGCCGACGATCACCATGATCAGCAGATTGGAGATCATCACCACGTCGATCAGGCCCAGCACCACCAGCATGATCTTGTTCTCGTCGTACTCGGTGACGTGGGCCAGCAGATGCCAGACCTCCATCAGGAAGTGATAGACGTAGACGCCTTGCGCGACGATCAGGCCCAGGTACAGCGGCAGCTGCAGCCAGCGCGAGGCGAAGATCAGACGGGGAATCGGGCGCATCCGATGCGGCTCCGGCGATAAGTTCGATGCCATGGTCCTTGCTTGATGGAGTTGCGTTGGGGTTTGCGTTGCTCGATACGGCAGTGACGCGCGGCAGTGACGCGCGCTCAGGCGCCGCCACGAGCAGCGGCACGTCGGTCAGCGGCCGCGGGATTGTACCGTGGCGCCGTGATCGGATTCGATGCCGGCGGACTCGGTGCCGGCGATCCCGTCTGTCCCAGCGCCTCGTTTCGCCGCGGCACGCGCCAGTTTCCCCGGCCAGCTCGCCAGCGCGATGCCCGCCAGCACGCAGACCAGCGCGACGCCGTGCGCCCAGCCGGGCGTCTCGCCGAGAAACACGATGCCGTAGACCGCCGCCGCGATCGGCAGCACCGAGGTGAACACGCCGGCCAGTTGCGCCGGTACATGGCGGATGCCCTTCATCCACAGCCAGAACGAGAACACGCTGGCCGACAGCGCGTACCACAGCACCATGGCCCACACATGCAACGGCACGGCGCTCGCATCGAAGTCGAGCAGCGGCACCAGCCCGAGCGGCAGCATCAGCAGGCCGCCGATCAGATGCGTATAGGCGCAGATCTCGATCGCGGCCAGGGTCTGCGCCAGCCGCTTGGACAGAATCACGTAGATCGATTCGCAGACCACCGCGCCCATCACCATCAGGTTGCCGAGCAGCGCATCGCTGCCGCCGCCGCCTTGCTGGCCGCTGCGGGCGATATTGAGCACCGCGATGCCGGCCACCGCCAGCAGCACCGACAGCACGGTGCGGCGCGACAGCCGTTCGCGCAGCACCAGCCACGACAGGATCGCCACGGTGGCGGGAATGGTGCTGGTGATGACGCCGGCGGACATCGCGCTGGTCAGACGCACGCCGCCGAGCATCAGCAGCGTGAACAGGAAGGTCCCGAAGAAGGCCTGCAGGAACAGGTTCCACCATTCGCGGCGGGACACGCGGCGCATGCGCGCGGGCCGATACCACGGCGACAGGCAGACGATGGCGATCACGAAGCGCAGCAGCGCGAACAGCAGGATCGGCACATGGGCCACGATCGCCTTGCCGAGGCCGACATTGCTGCCGACCAGCGCCATCGAGGCGGCCAGCAGCAGGGCATTCAGGGGAACGGAAGGGGGCACGGGTTTGTTGGTCGGTGGCACGCCGCATGATCGACGCGTTCGGCGCGCCATCGCACGCGCCGGGCGATTATAGCTGTGCTAGCCTTAAGGCTTAGGCTTCACATGCCAACGCTGCGCGCGCCAGGCGCTGGCGCCACCATTGCTGCAATGCAATGCGCCTTCCGCCCAACGGCGCGCGTGCGGATCGCATGCCGATGCGCGTGACGATGCCAGGACACCGTCAGGTTGCAGTAAGCCGCGCAGCGTAGCGTTGCGGCCAAAGTATCGAAGCCATATCCGGCCTTTCAGGAGACGAGCTATGTCCGCCATCGAATCGGTGATGCAAGAGCATCGCGTATTCCCCCCACCCGAATCGTTCGCCAAGAGCGCCGCCATTTCCGGCATGGACGCCTACCGCGCGCTGTGCGAAGAGGCCGAGCGCGACTACGAGGGCTTCTGGGCGCGCCATGCCCGCGAGCAGCTGGTCTGGGCCAAGCCCTTCACCAAGGTCCTGAACGAGAGCAACGCGCCGTTCTACCAATGGTTCGAGGACGGCCAGCTCAATGCCTCGTACAACTGCCTGGAGCGCAATCTCGAAAACGGCAACGCCGACAAGGTCGCGATCGTGTTCGAGGCCGACGACGGCACGGTCACCAGGGTCACCTATCGCGAACTGCATGCGCGCGTGTGCCAGCTGGCCAATGGCCTGAAGGCGCTCGGCATCAAGAAGGGCGATCGCGTCGTCATCTATATGCCGATGTCGATCGAGGGCGTCTGCGCGATGCAGGCCTGCGCCCGTATCGGTGCCACGCATTCGGTCGTGTTCGGCGGCTTCTCCGCCAAGTCGCTGCAGGAGCGGCTGGTCGACGTCGGCGCGGTGGCGCTGCTGACCGCCGACGAGCAGATGCGCGGCGGCAAGGCGCTGCCGCTGAAGGCCATCGCCGACGAGGCGCTGGCGCTGGGCGGCTGCGAGGCGGTCAAGCACGTGGTGGTCTATCGCCGCACCGGCGGCAACGTCAACTGGGTCGAAGGCCGCGACCGCTGGCTCGACGAGGTCTGCGCGGGCCAGCCCGAGACCTGCGAGGCCGACCCGGTCGATGCCGAACATCCGCTGTTCGTGCTGTACACCTCGGGCTCGACCGGCAAGCCCAAGGGCGTGCAGCACAGCACCGGCGGCTATCTGCTGTGGGCCTTGATGACGATGAAGTGGACCTTCGACATCAAGCCGGACGACCTGTACTGGTGTACCGCCGACATCGGCTGGGTCACCGGCCACACCTATATCGCCTACGGCCCGCTGGCAGCCGGTGCGACCCAGCTGATGTTCGAGGGCATCCCGACCTATCCGAACGCCGGCCGCTTCTGGGACATGATCGCGCGCCACAAGGTCAGCGTGTTCTACACCGCGCCCACCGCGATCCGTTCGCTGATCAAGGCGGCCGAGGCCGACCAGGCCGTGCATCCGAAGCAGTACGACCTGTCGAGCCTGCGCCTGCTCGGCACGGTCGGCGAGCCGATCAATCCCGAGGCGTGGATGTGGTACCACGAGAATATCGGCCGCGGCCGCTGCCCGATCGTCGATACCTTCTGGCAGACCGAGACCGGCGGCCACATGATCACGCCGCTGCCGGGCGCGACGCCGCTGGTGCCGGGCTCGTGCACGCTGCCGCTGCCGGGCATCATGGCCGCGGTGGTCGACGAGACCGGCCAGGACGTGCCCAACGGCAGCGGCGGCATCCTGGTGGTCAAGCGCCCGTGGCCGGCGATGATCCGCACCATCTGGGGCGATCCGGAGCGCTTCAAGAAGAGCTATTTCCCGGCCGACCTCGGCGGCAAGCTTTATCTGGCCGGCGACGGCGCGGTGCGCGACAAGGAGACCGGCTACTTCACCATCATGGGCCGTATCGACGACGTGCTCAACGTGTCGGGCCACCGCATGGGCACGATGGAGATCGAGTCGGCGCTGGTGGCCAACCCGATCGTCGCCGAGGCCGCCGTGGTCGGCCGTCCCGACGACACCACCGGCGAGGCCATCTGCGCGTTCGTGGTGCTCAAGCGCGCGCGTCCGACCGACGAGGAAGCCGTGCAGATTGCCAACGAGCTGCGCAACTGGGTCGCCAAGGAAATCGGGCCGATCGCCAAGCCGAAGGACATCCGCTTCGGCGACAACCTGCCGAAGACGCGCTCCGGCAAGATCATGCGCCGTCTGCTGCGGTCGCTGGCCAAGAACGAGGAAATCACGCAGGACACCTCCACGCTGGAGAACCCCGCCATCCTCGAACAGCTGCGGCAGCCCAAGTAAGCGCCGCCGCGCGAAGCGGGCGCCGATGTCACGGCGCCCGCTTGCGTTTCGCCGCGGCACGTCTCTTCGCCTTCGCTGCTTCCCACGCCCCTGCCCATGGCCCAAGCCCAGTCGCGCTTTCGCCGCCGGCTGCTGCTGTACTACGGCCTGTTCACGCTCGGACTGTTCGGCTTCATCGGCATGATGGGGCTGCTCGAGCGATCCAACGCCGACGCGCTCTGGCTCGGCTACGTCTTCCTGTTCATCACGATCGCGATCTACGCCTGCATCGGGCTGATCTGCCGCACCGCGGACCTGCACGAATACTATGTCGCGGGCCGGCGCGTGCCCGCGATGTTCAACGGCATGGCCATCGCCGCCGACTGGATGAGCGCGGCGTCGTTCATCGGCCTGGCCGGCATCCTGTTCGCGTCGGGCTACGAGGGGCTGGCCTATGTGATGGGCTGGACCGGCGGCTACTGCCTGGTGGCCTTCCTTCTCGCGCCGTATCTGCGCAAGTACGGCGGCTACACCATCCCCGACTTTCTCGCCGCGCGCTACGGCAACGGCAAGCCGGGCGGCAATCTGCCGGTGCGCGGCATCGCGGTGCTGGCCGCCTCGCTGTGTTCCTTTGTCTATCTGGTCGCGCAGATCCAGGGCGTCGGGCTGGTGGTGACGCGCTTCATCGGCGTGGACTTCGCCGTCGGCGTGTTCTTCGGCCTGGCCGGCATCCTGGTCTGCTCGTTCCTTGGCGGCATGCGCGCGGTGACGTGGACCCAGGTCGCGCAGTACATCGTGATGATCGTGGCCTTTCTGGTCACCGTATCGATGATCGCGTGGAAGCATCACGGCGAGGCGGTGCCGCAGCTGAGCTACGGCACGGTGCTGACCGACGTCGGACAGCGCGAGCGCGAGCTGCTGCGCGATCCGGCCGAGCTAGCGGTGCGGGAGCACTACCGGCAGCAGGCGATCGCGCTGCAGGAACGCATCGCGCGGCTGCCGCAGTCGTTCGACGAGGTGCGCGACCAGCTCAATGCGCGGCTGCTGGAGCTGCGCGCGCGCAATGCGCCGCTACGCGAGATCAAGGCCGTCGAGCGCGAGCGCGCCGAGTATCCGGCCGATTCGGCCGCGGCGCTGCAGCAATGGACGCAGCAGCGCGAGGAGGCGCTGGCGCGCAGCCAGCCGCCGGTGCCCGCCACCGAGCCCTATCCGTCGCCGTCGGAGGCGGAGCGCAAGACCGAGCGGCTGAACTTCGTGCTGCTGACGTTCTGCCTGATGCTCGGCACCGCCAGCCTGCCGCATATCCTGACGCGGCTCTACACCACGCCCTCGGTCAAGGAGAGCCGCAATTCGGTGGCCTGGGCGGTGTTCTTCATCGCGCTGCTGTACGTCAGCGCGCCCACGCTGGCGGCGCTGGTCAAGTACCAGTTCCTGCATCATCTGGTGGGCACGCCCTATGCCGATCTGCCGGCCTGGGTCACGCAATGGCGGCGCATCGACCCGCCGGTGTTCGGCATCCGCGACGTCAATGGCGACGGCATCGTGCAGTGGGCCGAGATCATGATCCAGCCGGACATGATCGTGCTGGCCGCGCCGGAAATCGCGGGCCTGCCGTACGTCGTCTCCGGACTGGTCGCAGCGGGCGCGCTGGCCGCGGCGCTGTCGACCGCGGACGGGCTGTTGCTGACGATCGCCAACGCGCTGTCGCACGACGTCTTCTATCACATGGTCGATCGCGGCGCGAGCCAGCAGCGGCGCGTGACCACCGCCAAGATCCTGCTGCTCGGCGTGGCGCTGTTCGCCGCCTACGTGACCTCGCTGCGGCCGGGCAACATCCTGTTCCTGGTCGGCGCGGCGTTCTCGCTGGCGGCCTCGAGCTTCTTCCCGGTGCTGGTGCTGGCGATCTTCTGGAAGCGCACCACCGCGGCCGGCGCGTTCGCCGGCATGCTCGCGGGGCTGTCGGTGTCGATCTACTACATCTTCGTCAACTACCCGTTCTTCACGCGGATGACCGGCATCTTCGGCGACCGCTGGTTCGGCGTCGATCCGATCGCGTCGGGCGCGTTCGGCGTGCCGGCCGGGTTTGCCGTGGCCATCCTGGTCAGTCTGATGACCCGGCGCAATGCCCCGGTGATCGATCGGCTGGTGACCTATCTGCGCAAGGGGTGAGCGCGTCCGGCGTCGCTAGCGTTCGCGCAGCGCCTCCGCCGCGCGGTTCAGCGGTTTGATCAGATAGTCCATCACGGTTCGGCGTCCCGTGCGGATCTCTGCCGTTGCCACCATGCCGGGCAGAATCGGATGGCGCTTGCCCTCCTTCGTTTCCAGATACGCGTGCTCGGTCAGCACATAGACGCGGTAGTAGTAGATGCGCCGGTCGACCTGGTCCTCGATGGTGTCGGGCGAGATGCGGTCGACCTTGGCCGGCAGCGTGCCGTAGATCGATGGCTCGAACGCGGTGATCTTGACCGTGGCCTCCTGCTCCGGATGGATGAAGGCGATGTCGCGGGGGGACAGCCGCGCCTCGATCAGCAATTGGTCGCCCAGCGGCACGATCTCCATCAGCACGCCGCCCGGCGTGATCACGCCGCCGATGGTGGAGACGCGGATGTCCTTGACGATGCCGCGCGCCGGCGAGGTGATCGCGGTGCGCCGCAACTGGTCGGCGCGCCCCTCGCGCACCTTCAGCAGCGGGCCCAGGTCCGCCATGGTCTTGGCGTAGTCGGCCTTCAGCGCGACGTAGTACTCGCTCTGCGTCGAGTCGAGCTTGGTCGCGAACTCCGCCACCTTCTGCCGCAGCCGCAGGATCTCGACCTCGTTGGTGGCGCCGGTGCGCAGCAGCGGCAGCGCGATCTGCAGTTCCTGCTCGGCCAGGCGCAACTGCTGGCGCAGGTTGGCGAGGTTCTCGCGGAAGGCGCGCCGGTTGGCGACGAACAGCTGCCGTTCGCGTTCGACCACGGCGGTATCGCGCGCCAGCTCGGCGGGGAAGTTGACCGAGTCGGCGTCGTTCATCTCGGCATGCAGCCGCGCCGCCCGCGCCTGCAGTGCGGCGATGCGCTCCAGCGTTTCCTCCATCGACGAGCGCGCCTGCACCGGGTCCAGCGTGGCGAGCTGCTGGCCGGCCTCGACTACATCGCCTTCGCGCACCGCCAGCTCGGCCAGGATGCCGCCCTCCAGGCTCTGGATGATCTGGCCCTTGGAGGCGGGCGTGACCTTGCCTTCGCCGATCGCCACTTCGTCCAGGCTGGCGAAGATCGCCCACACCAGGAAGGCGGCGATGGCGCCGATGCCCAGCCACAGCAGCAGGCGCGCGCCGCCGGCGCCGTCTTCGAATCGTGCACGCATCGAGATTCCGTCCATGATGGCTACTCCGCTGCAGTTGCCGCTGCCGCCGGCGGCACGGCTGCCGATGCAGGCGTCGAGGCCGTACTTGAAGCGCCTGCAGCTTGCGGCGCCGGCGGCCGTGGCGCCGCGGTGCGCTTGAGCGCGGCCAGCACCTCGTCTTTCGGTCCGTCGCGCACGATGCGCCCGCGATCGACCACGATGATCCGGTCGACCAGCGACAGCACCGGATAGCGGTGCGTCGCGACGATCAGCGTGCGGCGGCCCATCCATTGGCGCATCCGCTCGATCACCGCCAGCTCGGTGCCTTCGTCCAGCGATGCGGTCGGTTCGTCGAGCAGCAGGATCTGCGGATCGCGCAGGAAGGTCCGCGCCAGAATCAGCACCTGCTTCTGGCCGCCGGAAAGACCGAGGCCGTTTTCGCGGATGCGCAGGTCCAGCCCGTGCGGCTGATTCAGCAACAGCTGGTCCGCGCAGGCGATCCGCAGCGCGCGCAGCAGCTGTTCGTCGGCGGCGAGCGGATTGGCGATCAACAGGTTGTCGCGCAACGTGCCATAGAAGGGGCTCGATTCCTGCAGCACGCTGCCGATGTCGCGGCGGACGTCGGCGACGTCGATCAATGCCATCGGCGTCTCGTCAAGCACGATGCGTCCCTGCGTCGGCGTCGCCAGCCCGCCGGCAAGCCGCAGCAGCGTCGACTTGCCGGCGCCGACGCGCCCGAGGATCGCGATGCGCTCGCCCGGCATGATGCGCAGCTGCGGAATCGTCAGCACCGGCTTTTCCTGCGGATCGAAGCGGAAGGTGACGTTCTCGAAGCGATAGCCGCCGCGCAGCACCGGCTTGTGATAGGTGTCCTTGTCGGGATCGTGGTCCACCGGCAGCCGCAGCAGCTCGTCCAGCGCCTTCTTGCCGACGCGCGCGTTCTGGATGCGGCCCAGCACCGCGGGAATCTGCGCCAGCGGCGCGATGGTGCGGCTGGTCAGGATCGAGCAGGCCAGCACCGCGCCGAACGACAGGTTGCCGTCGAGGATGCCGTAGACGCCGGCAATCACGACGCCGACATAGGCGACCTGCTGCACCGTCTGCGAGACGTTGACCAGCAGCCCCGCGATAAAGCGCTGCTTCAGCCCGATCGCGCCGTTGACCTCGTTGGCGTGGTCCCACAGCCCGCGAAAGCGCGGCTCGGCCTGCAGCGACTTGATGTCCTCGGCGCGGTAGATCGATTCCATCAGGATCGCGTTGCGCAGCGCGGCCTCGGCCATCCCTTCGCGCGAGAGCCTGGCCAGCGGAATCTGCGCGAGCAGCCCCGGCAGGATCAGCAGCGGGATCGCGGCCAGCGGGATCGCCACCAGCCAGCCGCCCAGTACCCAGATGATGAACAGAAAGGCGGCCACGAACGGCAGGTCGATCAGCACGCCCAGCGTGCTAGAGGTCAGCAGCTCGCGCAGCTGTTCGAGGTCGCGCAGCTGCGCGATCAGCGTGCCGGGCGAACGCGGCCGCGCATCGTTGCGGATATCGAGCACGCGGGCGAAGAACATCGCCGACAGCTTCATGTCGACGCGTTTGCCGAAGTGGTCGGTGATCGAGACGCGCGCGGTGCGGATCAGCAGTTCCAGCGCCAGCGCGAGCGCCACGCCCGAGGCCAGCACCCACAGCGTATGCAGCGAGCGCGCCGGCACCACGCGGTCCCACACCTGCATCGCAAACAGCGAGGTGCCGACCGCCAGCAGATTGCCGAACAGCGAGCCCAGACCCAGATCGAGCAGCGTGCGCCAATGCGTGGTGAAGATGCCGCTCAGCCAGGAACCCGGCGCCGCACGCAGATAGGCGTCGAGCCGATCGCCGCGCCGGGTCGCGCGTGCCTGCACCAGCAGCATCCGGCCGCTCGCTTCGCGCGACAGCGTGTCGAGCGTGATGCTGCGCTCGACGGGCTTGCCGTCGAGCGGCAGCAGCAGGGTCGCCACGCCGTTGACGACGGCGATCACCATGCCGACCTGCCGGCCGAGCGGCACCAGTACCGGCAGCATCACCGGCGACAGCGATGCCGCCGGCAGATCGACGAACTGCGCAGCGAGACCACCGGACGCCGCCAGCTCGACGATGGCGGACTCGGACGCTTGCTTGCCGGCCTCGGCCCACGCGGCGGCATTGCGCAACTGCTCGGGCGAGCTCTGCACGTTCAATTGCCGCGCCGCCATCAGCACGGCATCGATCCACGGCTGCAGCGCCGCATCGGCCGGTGCCGGACCGTCGGCATCACCGGCCAGTGCGTGCTCCGCCTGTGCCAGCGCGCTCAATGGGGTGGGGTCATTCATCGCGTGTCCCTTCCTGCTGCCGCAGCAGCTCCACGAACTTGCCGACCGCCGCATACGCCTTGATGCGGGCGCGGATGCCGTCGGCCATGGCGTTGATCCATTCTTCCTCGGCCAGGAAGATCTCGCGGTCGCGGGTGATGACCTCGGTCAGCGAGCGCTTGTTCAGCATGTATTCCTGCCAGTAGAGATTGCGCGACGAGCGCGACAGCTCGATCACGTTGCGATAGCTGGCCAGCCGCGCGGCCGCGCCCTCGGCTTCGGTCTGCGCGGCATACAGCGCGGTGCGCGTGCGCAGGCGCTGATTGTCCAGCGCGTCGGCGGCGGCGCGTTCCTGCGCCTGCGCCGCGGCGATGCGATGCTGGGCGAGGCGGCCCAGCGAGAAGTCGCCGCGGATCGACAGGCCGACCCAGGTATCGTCGTTGGCATTGGCGCGTCCGGTCGACAACGAGCGGCTGACGCCGACGCTGACCGAGGGATAGCGTTCCGCCTTGGCGAGATCGACATTGGCGGCCGCGGCTTCGACGGCGGCGCGCGCGGCCAGCACCGATGGCGTCTCGTCGATCTGCTCGTCGCGTCCACCGCCGCCTTCGCGCGTGATGCTCTCGATCACGGTGCCGGTATGGGTCAGATCGGATACCTGCCGCGGACGGGCACCGATCAGCTCGGCCAGCTTGGCCGCGGCGACATCGAAGCGGTTGCGTGCCTTCAGCACTTCGGCGTTGGCACGCAGCGTGGCGACTTCGGCCAGGTCACGGTCGGACGACACCGACAGGCCGGCGCGCACGCGCTCGCCGATGCGTGCGCGGGTTTCCTCCATCGATGCCACCTGACGCTGCGCGGCGGCGATCACGGCCTGGCTTGCCGCCAGTTCGACAAAGGTATCGGCGGTATTGGCGGCCACCGTCTCGACGGTGTCGGCGAGCTGATGCTGGCTCTTGCCCAGATTGGCGTCGGCCGCGGAGATCTTGCTGCGGGTACGGCCGAAGTCGTAGAGCAGCTGGCTGGCGCCGACCGACGCGCGCGAGCCGAGGTCGTTGCCGCCGCTGCCGAAGCTGCCGCCATAGCCCGGCTGCACGCCGTACTCGATCTTCGGGTACCAGGCGGCCTTGGCCACCGAGATCTCGGACAGGTTCTGCGTGACCACCGCGTTGGCGCGGCTGATATCGGGATGGCGCGCGATCGCGATGCCGACCGCGTTGCGCAGCGTCAGGCCGTCCAGGGCGATGCGTTGCGGAGCCGATGGGGTTGGCAAGCCTGCCGCGCTCGCCAAGGGCGGCGAAGCGGTATAGGGCGCGGCCGATGCCGGGCCGGGGCAGGGGGCGGCAAGTACCGCCAGTGCGGTCAATGCGGACAGCGTCGCCGATGGCGGCAAGGTTCGCAGCGTGTGCCCGGCGGGATGCCGGGAGCGGAGCGGGCGCTGCCGGGTCCGCGCTCCGTTGGAAAAGAGGGCCACGATGGATCTCAACGATGTCGGTTTCACGGAATCACCACGGTCCGCGGTGAAGGCTTTTGACATGTGGCCGCGCATCGGTCGCGAGGCAGCGTCGCGGCCGACGGGGTATTGCAAGGTGTTGCAGGGCGGTCGATGCAGTGGGGCGGGGCTCCTTGTGGCAGGTCAGGTGAAAAGGGTCCGGCGAAGCGGGCGGCGGGACGGGGAGCCCGCCGCCCGCCTCGCTCAGACGAGAACCTGGCGATTGGCCAGCAGCGTTTCCAGATCGGTGTTGACGTTGTTCAGCGTGACCAGTGTTTCCGAGCCGAAGGCGCTGCCGGTACCGTCGCGGTCGATGCTGATGACCGTGTTGGTGCCGTCGCTGGTGGCGGTCAGGTAGTCGCCGATGTTGTCGCCGTCGTCGATGGTCGCCACGCCGTCGACGTAGTGCGCCGGGCCATCGCCGTCGCCGGTGTAGCCGACCAGCAGGCTCGACAGATCGATGACGTCGGATCCCGCCTGGCCCGGCGCGGTCCCCACCGTGAAGTCGGTGATGATGTCGCTGCCGTTGCCGCCGGTGCCATCGTTGGCGGTGACCTCGTACAGGAACACGTCGCCGCCGGCGCCGCCGCTCATCGTGTCGTTGCCGGCGCCGCCGATCAGCAGATCGTTGCCGTTGCCCCCATTGAGCGTGTCGTTGCCCGCGCCGCCGCGCAGCAGGTCGTTGCCGTCGCCGCCGTTGAGCGTGTCGTCGCCGGCGTAGCCGTACAGGCGGTCGCTGCCGCTGGTGCCATCGACCGTGTCGGCGGACGCGGTGCCTTCGACGATCGCGGTCGACTGGCTCGAGCCGAGCAGTCCGGCCAGTACCTCGGCACTGGCCAGTTGCGTGGCATTGGCCGTATCGGTCAATCCCGTGGTGTCCGTCGCCGTGATCGTGAAGTTCGACAGCAGGTCCAGGCTGACGCCTAGCAGGCCGCCTTCGATCGTCACCGAGCCGAGCAGCTCGTTCAGGCGCAGCGTATCGATCGGACCGCCATCGACCGACGTGATCGTCAGCGTGGAGGACGCTCCAACCACGCCGGCAAGACCCGGGTTGTGCACCGGAACCACGTTGATGCCCAGCTCCGCGGCAAGGTCGGCGTTGTATCCGAGGCGCTGCAGCGGCAGGCCGAGCAGTCCGCCGTAGCGCAGCACCACCTGCTCGATGTTGTTGTTGTAGTCGCTCGCCCCGAACACCTGCTGCGCGCTCAGGTCGATCAGCCCCAGCACATTGGCGTCGACGATGCCGAGCAGACCGCCCGACTCCTGCGCCGATACCTCCGGCGCGACGTTGGTCGCGATCGTGAAGGTCTGCGTGTCGCTGGTGCCGAGGTTGCCGGCGGCGTCGATCATGCGCACCGTCACCGAATGGCTGCCGTCGGCGAACTGATGATTGCTTGCCGACCACGACCAGCTCGTGCCGTTGACGGTAGCCTGCGTCCAGGTATTGCCGCCGTCGTAGCTGACCTCGATCCGATCGCCCTCGGCCAGCGGGGCGCTGAGCGTGCCGGAGAAGGTCGGCGCGGTATCGCCGGTGGTCCAGTCGCCAGCGGTGCCCGTATCGTCGGTCATGCCGGTGATGGCAAGCGTCGCGGCTGGTGCCGCGGTATCGACGGTCAGGTTGAACGCCGTGCTGCTGCCGCTGACGTTGCCCGCCGCGTCGGTCGCGGTCGCCGTCAACGAATAGCTGCCGTCGGCCAGCGCCGTGCTCGGCGTGAAGGACCAGTTGCCGGTGCCGTCGGCGGTCACGGTGCCGATCAGCGTGGTGCCGTTGAAGATCCGCACCGTGCTGTTGGCCTCGGCCGTGCCGGCGATCGTCGGCGTGCCGTCGTTGGTGCTGTCTCCCGAGGTCAATGCGCCGCTGACCGGATCGACGTCGTCGGTCACGCTCGCGATGACGGGCAGGGCCGGCACGGTGGCATCGATGGTCGCGGTGGCAGGCGCGCTGACGTTGCCTGCGGCGTCGGTCGCGGTGACCGCGATGGCGGTGCCGTCGGCCAGCGGCGTGGCCGGCGAATAGGTCCAGTTGCCGCTGCCGTCCGCGATGACGGTCGCGTCGGCAGTGCCGTCGCCATTGGTATCGATGCCGATGGTGCTGTTGGCCTCCGCCGTGCCGGCGATGGTGTTGCCGGTGAACTGCGTGATCAACGGCAGGCCGGGCGCCGCGGTGTCGACCGTCAGATTGAAGACCGTGCTGGCGGGTCCGGTATTGCCGTCGCCATCGGTGGCGGTGGCGGTCAGCGCATAGCTGCCGTCGGTCAGCGGCGTGGTCGGCGTGAAGGTCCAGTTGCCGCTGTCGTCGGCGGTGACGGTGCCGAGCAGCGTGGTGCCGTTGAAGATCTGGACCGTGCTGTTGGCCTCGGCCGTCCCCGCGATCGTCGGCGTGGTGTCGTTGGTGCTGTCGCCGGAGGTCAGTGGGGCGGAGATCGGATCGACGTCGTCCACCACCGTATCGATCGACGGGGCGGTCGGCGCCGCGGCATCGACGATGTCGGTGGCCGGCGCGCTGGTGTTGCCAGCGGCATCGCTCGCCGTGACGCTGACGACGGTGCCGTCGGGCAACGGCGTGGCCGGCGTGTAGGTCCAGTTGCCGCTGCCGTCGGCCGTGACGGTGGCGTCGGCGGTGCCGTCGCCGTTGGTGTCGATCGCGATGCTGCTGTTCGCGTCGGCGGTGCCGGCAATCGTCGTGCCGCTGGCCTGGGTGATCAGCGGCACGGCCGGCGGCGCGGTGTCGACCGTGAAATCGAACGCCGTGCTGGCCGGGCCCGCGTTGCCCGCGGTGTCGGTGGCGACGGCCGTCAGCGAGTAATTGCCGTCAGTCAGCGGCGTGGTCGGCGTGAAGGACCAGTTGCCGGTGCCGTCCGCGGTCACGGTGCCAAGCAGCGTGGTGCCGTTGAAGATCTGGACCGTGCTGTTGGCCTCGGCCGTGCCGGCGATCGTCGGCGTGGTGTCGTTGGTGCTGGCGCCCGATGCCACCGGGCCGCTGACCGTGCCGGTATCGTCGGTCACGCTGTCGATCGTCGGTGCGGCGGGCGGCGTGCCGTCGATCGTCACCGTATCCGGCGTGCTGACGTTGCCGGCGGCGTCGACCGCGGTGACGCTGACCACGGTGCCGTCGGGCAGCGGGGTGGTCGGCGTGTAGGTCCAGGTGCCGCTGCCGTCCGCGACGACCGTGGCCTCGGGCGTGCCGTCGCCGTTGGTGTCGATATTGACGGTGCTGTTCGCCTCGGCGGTGCCCGTCAGCGTCGTGCCGTTGCTGTCGTTGACCGACGGCTGGGCCGGCGGGGCGGTGTCCAGCGTGAAGTCGAACGCCGCGCTGGCCGGGCCGGTGTTGCCTGCCGCGTCGGTCGCCGTCGCGGTCAGCGCGTAGCTGCCGTCGGTCAGCGGCGTGGTCGGCGTGAAGGTCCAGTTGCCGCTGCCGTCGGCGATCACGGTGCCGAGCAGCGTGGTGCCGTTGAAGATCTGGACCGTGCTGTTCGCTTCCGCGGTACCGGCGATCGTCGGCGTGGTGTCGTTGGTGCTGTCGCCGGAGGTCAGTGGCGCGGAGACCGGATCGGCGTCGTCGACCACCGTGTCGATCGAAGGTGCGGTCGGCGCTGCAGCGTCGACCGTCTCGGTGGCCGGCGCGCTGGTGTTGCCTGCGGCATCGGTCGCGGTGACGGTGACGACGGTGCCGTCGGGCAACGGCGTGGTCGGCGTGTAGGTCCAGTTGCCGCTGCCGTCGGCCGTGACGGTGGCATCGGCCGTGCCGTCGCCATTGGTGTCGATATTGACCGTGCTGTCCGCCTCGGCGGTGCCCTGGAGCAGCGTGCCGTTGGTCGGATCGATGGTCGGCAGCGCGGGCGCCGCGGCATCGACGGTCTCGGTGGCCGGCGCGCTGACGTTGCCGTCCGCATCGGTGGCCGTGACGCTGACGACGGTACCGTCCGCCAGCGGCGTGGTCGGGGTGTACGTCCAGTTCCCGCTGCCATCGGCCGTGACAGTGGCATCGGCCGTGCCGTCGCCGTTGGTGTCGATATTGACGGTGCTGTTCGCTTCCGCGGTGCCCTGGAGCAGCGTGCCGTTGGTCGGCGCGATGGTCGGCACGGCGGGCGGCACCGCGTCGATCGCCTCCGTCGCCGGTCCGCTGGTGTTGCCCGCAGCATCGGTGGCGGTGACGCTGACCGTGGTGCCATCGGCGAGCGGCGTGGTCGGGCTGTATGTCCAGTTCCCGCTGCCGTCGGCGGTCACGGTCGCCTCAGGCGTGCCGTCGCCATTGGTGTCGATCGCGATGGTGCTGTTCGCATCGGCGGTGCCCGCGATTGTCGTGCCGCTGGCCTGCGTGATCAGCGGCACGGCAGGTGCAGCGGTATCGACGGTGAAATTGAATGCCGTGCTGGCTGGGCCGGTGTTGCCGGCCGCATCGGTAGCGACGGCGGTCAGCGAGTAGCTGCCATCGGCCAGCGGCGTGCCGGGCGTGAAGGTCCAGTTGCCGGTGCCGTCTGCGGTCGCGGTGCCCAGCAGGGTGGTGCCGTTGAAGATCTGGACGGTGCTGGTCGCTTCCGCGGTGCCGGCGATCGTCGGCGTGGCGTCGTTGGTGGTGCCGCCGGGGCTCAGCGTGCCGCTGACCGGGTCCACATCGTCGGTGACGCTGCCGATCGCCGGTGCGCCGGGCGCGACCGAGTCGATGGTGGCGGTGACCGGCCCGCTGCTGTTGCCGGCGGCATCGACCGCCGTCACGCTGACCGTGGTGCCGTCGGTCAGCGGCGTGGTGGGCGTGTAGCTCCAGTTGCCGTTGCCGTCGGCGGTGACGGTGGCGTCCGGAGTGCCGTCGCCGTTCAGGTCGATCGCGATCGTGCTGCCGGCTTCGGCGGTGCCGCCGAGCGTGGTGCTGTTCGCCTGCGTGATGGCAGGCGCAGCCGGCGCGGCGGTATCCACCGTGACGACGAACGCGGTGCTGGGACCGCTGACATTGCCGACCGCATCGGTGGCCGTGGCTGTCAGCGAATAGTTGCCGTCGGCCAGCGGAGTCGACGGGGTGAAGGTCCAGTTGCCGCTGGCATCCGCGGTCACGGTGGCCAGCAGCGTGGTGCCGTTGAAGATCTGGACCGTGCTGTTCGCTTCCGCGGTCCCGGCGATCGTCGGCGTGGTGTCGTTGGTGCTGCCGCCGGAGCTCAGCGGCCCGCTGACCGGGTCGCTGTCGTCGGTGACGCTGGCAATTGCCGGAGCGTCAGGCGCGGCGGCATCGACCGTTGCGGTCGCGGGCCCGCTAGTATTGCCCGCCGCGTCGGTGGCGGTGACCGTGACGGTGGTGCCGTCGGGCAGCGGCGAGGTCGGCGTATAGGTCCAGTTGCCATTGCCGTCGGTGGTCACCGTGGCGTCGGGCGTGCCGTCGCCGTTCAGATCGATGGCAACGGTGCTGCCCGCTTCCGCGGTACCGGTCAGCGTGGTGCCGTTGGTCGGGGCGACGGTCGGCGTCGCCGGCGGCTGGGCGTCGACGGTGGTCGAAGCCGGCTCGCTGGTGTTGCCGGCCGGATCGGTCGCGACGACCGTGACGGTGGTGCCGTCGGGCAGCGGCGAGGTCGGCGTATAGGTCCAGTTGCCATTGCCGTCGGTGGTCACCGTGGCGTCGGGCGTGCCGTCGCCGTTCAGGTCGATGCCGACCGTGCTGCCGGCCTCGGCGGTACCGCTGAGTGCCGCGCCATTGCTCGGATTGACGGTCGGCGTGGCCGGCGCCGCGGTATCCACGGCGATATCGATCACGGTGGGCTCGCTGGTCCTGCCGTCGGTGCCGGTCTGCGTGACGACGATCTGGTGCTGGCCCGCCGCCAGCGCCGGCGGCGTATAGCTCCAGTTGCCGTTGGCATCGGCGTTGACGGTCACCGGCGGCTGGCCGTCGATCGAGATATGGATGCGGCCATTGGGCACGGCGCCGCTACCCTGCAACGTCGGCGTGGCATCGTTGGTCGCGCTGCCATTGGCGATCGTCCCGGTGACAGGGGTCTGGTCGTCGAGCAGGCTGACCGTCGGGCGGCCCGGTGCCGGCCGGCTGTCGTCGCCGCCACCGCCACCTCCGCCCGCGGCCGCAGCGATCACGCCGGCGCCCGCGGCCAGGCCAAGGATGCCCAGCAGCGCCGCGCTGCTGTCGGCGATCGGCTCGTAGACCACAGCCGATTCGAGTACGCTGTCGCCGCCCGCCACCAGTGCCTGATCGAAGGTGGCCAGCCAGCGCGACTCGCCCTCGACGAACACCAGGTTGTTGAAGTTGACGCCATTGGCAAAGAAGCCCTGGATGCGCAGCGTCTGGCCGTCCTTGAATTCGATCAGCAGGTCGTTGCCTTCGCGCGCATAGTTGGCGACGTTGTCCTTGTTGCCGGCGACCAGGAAATTGGCAGCCCCCTCCGGCGCCGCGATGGTCTTGGTCCCCACGGGCACCGCGACATCGATGTGGTTTTGCAGAACAGCTGACGAAGCCATGCCTATCTCCTTGGATCGATCGGGACTACTGCTCACTCATCTGACTATTGGAAGTGCAGGGTATAAGTGATTTCCAAGTGGCGGTATGGCCTGGTCCGTGCGGTAAGCGATATAGTGCGTGCGATTGATAGGGCTTGCGTTTTTTTGATAATGATTCGCCGAACAGCCATTAATGGCGGCGCGCGATTTAAAACAAAAATACCCCTACGCCGGTAGGCGCAGGGGTATTAATCCTCGCTTGAATTAATTCTGATCTGAGCGATATTTATTTCATTGCCGGCGATTCATATAAACAATGCCGGTCACTCGCCGCGACGGGTCTCGGAAGGTGTTTCGCCAAAGGCCATCCGATAGTCCCTGGCGAATTGTCCGAGATGGCTGAAACCCCAGCGCCGTGCGATGTCGGCGATGGACTGCTCCGCGCCGGCGGTACGCAGGTCGGCGTGGGCGCCCTCCAGGCGCACCCGTTTCACATATGCCATCGGCGTGAAGCCCTTGAACTTGGCAAAGCCGGCCTGCAGCGTGCGGATGCTGACACGGGCGGCGGTCGCGATGTCGGCCAGTCCGAGCGCCGCGGTGGCGTTGGCGTGGATGTATTCGATCGCCCGGCGCACATGCCGCGGCGAAGGGCCGCTATGCCGGCGCGCCATATAGACCGAGTAGTTGTGCGGGATCTCCTTGAGCATGGCGAAGATCACGGCGTCCTGCACGCTCTGCACGATATCCGGGGCGATGGCGTGCGGGCCGCCATCCGCGTTGAAATAGCGCCGCGCCGCCCGCACCAGCTCGCCCGCGAAACGCACCCCGGTAGGCACGCCGCTGCCCGGCGGCGAGAATTTCACGCGGTGCGTCACCGGGCGTTCGATCGACTGCGATAGCCGGCCATGCAGGCGGGCCGCATCGATCCGGATGATTTCGTAGCGGCCCGGACCGAATCCCCATGCGGTAACGCGCCTGGCATCGGCGACGGTGGTGCCTGCCGGCAAGGGCCGCAGTCCGTCCTGCGCGGTCGCGAGCGACAGCTGGCCGTCGGCGTGCGTGACCAGCAGATAGCCGTCGTGCTGGCAAGGCAGCCGCAGGCACAGCGTGGTGTCGGTGGCGAGCGTATGCACCGCCATGCCGTCGAGATAGTCGATCTGGATGTCAAGCCTGGGCCGGCTGCCATCGGCCTCGAGCGCGATGCCGGGATAGTGGCGAGAGAGCCAATCCTGCGCCTGCGCGCAGCTGGACGCGACGATCGCGTCCGTTCCAATGCGGGTTTGTGCCATACGCCAGATTCCGTCCTGCCAAAAAACGAGCGCACGCCGAGCCGGCGAACGCTACAGGCGATCCCACAAAGGGCCGCGGCAAAAACCGCGGCAAAACGGGTTGGCTGAATCAGGCGATGGCGACAGACCGCGACAATGACCCTGGTTATTCCATGGCAATGGAATAACCATCAATTGGCATGGGCTGCGCCCGGATGCCCCCCGGAATGCTTCGGTCAAAAATGGCGCTGGAATTCGATCCCGGCCGCTGCAATGAAATGACCGCGCGGTTTCGCCGAATTTCCGTTTGCCAGTGGTTTGACTTTAGTTTTGTTTATATCGATATTTAGTAATGTCTTAATCGATTGTTATTAGGGTACTGCAGTTTTTACAAATTATGGTCGCTTCCACGGCACTTTTAAAAGTGCTTACATTTGTTTGCACTTGGTAGGGTGTCGGTAGGGTGTGGGCAGGGTGTCGGTAGGGTGCATGAGCGCAATGGGGACGGGTGCGCGGAAGCAGGGTGGCGCGCGACGGCGCCGCGCCTTTCAATGCGTGACCGACTTCGACCACAGATTGATGACCAGCACGCCCGCCATGATCAGGGCGATACCGAGCAGCGCCGGCACATCGAGCCGCTGGCCGAACAGCAGCCACGCCGCCACCGACACCAGCACGATGCCGACGCCGGACCAGATCGCATAGGCGATGCCGATCGGCACGGTGCGCAGCGTCAGCGACAGACAGAAGAAGGCGATGGCATAGCCGGTGACGACGACCAGCGAGGGCAGGGGACGGGTAAAGCCGGCGGCGGCCTTGAGCGCGGTAGTGGCGATGACCTCGGCGACGATGGCGATGGACAGGTAGATCCAGTGCATGGGATGGCGCGGTCTCGTGTGTCGACGGAGGCCGAAGAATAACAGGCACGTCGATGCCGCT
The DNA here is from genome assembly GCF_017598945.1 of Cupriavidus gilardii. Lineage (GTDB taxonomy): Bacteria > Pseudomonadota > Gammaproteobacteria > Burkholderiales > Burkholderiaceae > Cupriavidus > Cupriavidus gilardii_E. The sequence goes on along the minus strand of NZ_JAGFTW010000028.1, from coordinate 71,921 downwards.
CGCGCTTCGCCGCGTGAGCCGCGCCAGCGATCCGTCCTGAGCGAAAACGGTTCAGCGCTGCTCCAGTCCGTGCCGCTGATGCCATTGCGCCAGCGACTCCACGGGCCACTGCGCGCAGTGCACATGTCCCTTGCCGCCGGGCACCTCGACCCACGGCGCCGCGGAGTCGAGCTCCGCTTCGACGATCTCCGGCGGACGCGGCAGCGGGGTATCGATGGCTGAGGCATGCGGATAGACGCGCTCCGGTTCGTCCGGATTGCGTATCCACAGCGCACTGCCGCATTGGGTGCAGAAATGCCGCTCCATCGGCGAACGCCTGGCGCGTTTGCCGAGTTCACGCATCACGGCGTGATAGATGCCGATATGCTGCCGGCCGCGGACGCGCAAGGTGTCATGGAGCGCGCCGATATTGGCGGCATAGCCGCCGGCGCCCGCGGTCTTGCGGCAGATCGAGCAGTAGCAATGCAGGTAGGGGTAGGGCCAGGGCGATTCCACGCTGAAGCGGACGGCGCCGCAGTGGCAGGAGCCTTCGAGATGCATGCGACCTCCGATGGGTTGGCCGAGCGTCGCTGAAGCGTTGCGCGAGCGGCGACCGGCGTGTCTTGCCGTTGCTGCCATCGGATTTTGCATGCCTTGCTGCGTTACTGGAAGCGCGCGGGATCGTAGGGGCGCGGGTCGACGTAGGGCGTCTCGCCGTCGATCAGTTCGGCCAGCAGCCGCGCGGTTGCCGGGCCCAGCGTGAAGCCCTGATGCGCATGGCCGAAGTGGAACCACAGGCCGCGATGGCGCGGGGCGCGTCCGACCAGGGGCCGCATGTCGGCCACGCAGGGACGCGCGCCCATCCAGGGCTGCGGCTCGACCGGCGCGCCCAGATCGACGAGCTCGCGCGCGTAGCGCTCGGCGGCGGCCAATTGCACGGGCGTCGGCGGTGCGTCGTGGTGCGCGAATTCCGCGCCCGTGGTCACGCGAAGGCCGCGCCGCATCGGTGCGAGCACGAAGCCGCGTTCCGCGTCCAGCAGCGGCAGCGAAGGCATGCGCGCGCTCGCATAGTGGCGGTGGTAGCCCCGCTTGATGAACAGCGGCAGGCGATACCCCAACGGCCGCGTCAGCGCAGGCGCCCACGGACCCAACGCAATGACGGCCTGCGCCGCGGACAGTGGCCCGGCGTCCGTCGTCACGCGCCAGCCGCTGCCGTCGGGCTTGAGCGTCGTCGCGTCGCCTCGCCGCACGATGCCGCCTTGCCGTTCGAACAGCGCCGCATAGCGTTGCACGAGTTCGCCCGGATCGCTGACGGTCCAGGGGTCGCGCCAATGGATCGCGCCTGCCAGGCCGCCATGCAACGCGGGCTCGGCGGCCTGCAGCGCGGCACCGTCGAGAACGGCGCAATCGAGTCCGTGCTCGCGCGCGACCGTCGTCGCGGTTCGCGCCGTGTCATCGAAGGCGCGTTCGGTGCGGTATGCCTCGAGCCATCCCGACTTGCTGATCAAGTCCTCGGCACCGGCGGCGGCGATCCATTGTTCGTGCTCGCTGACGCAGTGCCGGACCAGTGCCGCATAGGCGGCGATCGTGCCGGCGTAGCGGTCCGGTGCCGATTCGCGCCAGTACCGCGCCAGCACGGGCAACAGCCGCAGCATCGCGCCGGGGTGGTAATGCACGTCGTTGCCCTGACGGGCGATCACACGCAGGATCGTCTTCCAGTCGCGCGGGAACGCATACGGCTGCACCGCCTCGCGCTGGATGAAGCCCGCATTGCCATAGGAGGTCTCGGAGCCCGGCGCGGAGCGATCGACGAGCACGACATCGTGCCCGCGCTGGCGCAGCGCGAGGGCGGTGCTGACACCGACCATGCCGGCGCCGAGAACGAGGATTTGCTGTGACATGAGGGCAGCGACTCGTGCGAGAGGTTGAAGACGTGGGTCAGGTTGGGTCCGGCATTTTCGCCGCGTCCCTGGCGCATGACGACATGCGGCGGGCGCAATATTTGGAATGGTCGATTGCGGTTTCGGCAATCACGAGTGCGGAAATTCGATCAGGCCTTGCCGCAGATGCTCGACGAAGGCCCGCGCGGCCGGCGGCAGCTTGCGATTGGCCAGCGTCTGCACCTCGATCTGCCGCTCGTTCATCTCGCGATCGCGCAGCGGTACCGCGACGATGGTGCCCGCCTTGAGTCGGCCGCGGATGGATACCTCGCCGTAGAAGCAGATCGCGCCGCCGCCTGCCGCGGCAAAGCTGACCAGCGAATCGAGCTGATTGCTCGAGAACACCGTCTGATAGCGCAGGCCCTGCCGGCTGCAGCCGGCGTCGAGCAATTGCCGCACGGAACTGTCTTTGGGCGGCAGCGCCAGCGGATAGGTGGCGACCTGCGCCAGCGAAAGCTGCCGATGTCGCGCCAATGGATGGTCCGGCGCCATCACGGCCAGCACCGGTGCGGGATGCCGCAGCTCCACGTGGATTTCCGGCTCCGGCAACCACGCCAGCGTGATGCCGATATCCGCCTCGCCGTCGCGAATCCGTCGTGCGATATCGCCCTGCGGGCAGACCTCCAGCTCGAAGTGGATCCCTGCATGGGTCTCGCGAAAACTCGCGGCGAGATTCGGCAGGAACTCGTGCGCGATGCCTTCCACGGCCGCCAGCCGCACGCGCCCGACACGCAGGCCGCGCAGCGCCTGGATATCGCCGGCCACGCGCTCGATGTCCTGCTGCGAGCGCTTGGCGAACGCGGCCAGCAGCTCGCCCGCCGCATTCGGTACCAGACCGCGCGCGCGGCGGTCGAACAGCAGCGTGTCGAGCTCGCTCTCCAGCTTGGCGATCTGCCGGCTGACGGCCGAGGGCGCGACGTTCAGCTTGATCGCCGCATCCTTGACCGAACCGGTGCGGACCACTTCGAGGAAGTAGCGCACCGCGGTCTCCTGCAAGGCGCGATACGACATGGATATCCCGTCAAGAGTGACAGCCGGTCTTCGGGAATACCCGCTCCTCCCGGCCTTTTATCGATTGCCGTTTCGGCAATCGTGCTTTCGAAACATTGCGACGATTCTATGCGATGTTTGACATTAGGATGACATCGAGCCGACGCGCTTGCTGCCGGCGCCCCCTTGGATTCCTACCCGAGAACATCCCATGCGTCCTTCCGCCTCACCCGTCCGTTGCCTGTTTGCCGCCACTGGCCTGGCGTTCGCTGCCATCGCGCCGTCGGCCGCCTCGGCTCAGGACAACTTCCCGTCCAGGCCGATCCAGCTGGTTCTGCCATTTCCGCCCGGCGGCGCCACCGATGTGGTCGGACGCATCGTCGCGCAGAAGCTGGGAGAGCGGCTCGGCAAGACCATCGTGGTGGAGAACCGCCCGGGCGCCGGTACGGTGGTCGGGGCCAGCTACGTCGCCAAGTCCGCAGCGGACGGCTATACGCTGCTGGCCAGTTCCGGCACCACGTTCACCGTGAACCCGGCGGTCTATCCGAAGCTGCCGTACGACCCGCAGAAGCATTTCGAGCCGATCGGCCTGATCGGTGTCACCGGCCTGATCCTGCTGGCCAATCGCGATGTGCCGGTGAACAACCTGAAGGAGTTCGTCGCCGCGGCGAAGAACGAGCCGGGCAAATACTCGTACGGTTCGTTTGGTGCCGGCACCACCGCGCATTTCGCCGGCGAGCAGTTGCTGAACCTGACGGGCGCCAAGCTGCTGCACGTGCCGTACAAGGGCAGTGCGCCTGCGATGACCGATCTGATCGGCGGCCAGATTCCCTTCAGCATCGACACCGTCGCCGCGGCGCTGCCGCAGGTGCGCGCCGGCAAGGTAAAGGCGATTGCCGTGACCACCGCCAAGCGCTCGTCGCTGCTGGCCAATGTGCCGACCGTCGCGGAGGGCGGCTATCCCGGTATGGACGCCAGCACGTGGATCGCGCTGGTCGCGCCGCGCGGCCTGCCGCCCGAGGTGCACGCCAAGCTGGAGAAGGCGCTGGCCGATACGATCGCCGACCCCGACACGCGCAAGAAGCTGGCCGACAACGGCATCGAGCCGTCGTTCGCGTCGGGCAAGCAGGTCGGCGCGATGATCGAGAAGGAAATCCCGCAGATGCGGGCCATCGCGCAGCGCGCCAATATCAAGCTGGACTGAGCCGCGATGTCCCACGAGAACCAATTGACCGCGCTGTCGGCCGTCGAACTGCGGCGCCTGATCGGCGCCCGCCAGATTTCGCCGGTCGAACTGCTCGAAGCCTGCATCGCGCGGATCGAGCGCTACAACCCGCTGATCAACGCGATCACGGCGACCTGCTACGAGCGCGCACGCGAGGAGGCGAGGGCCGCCGAACAGGCCGTGATGCGCGGCGAGTCGCTGGGCCTGCTGCACGGGCTGCCGCTCGGGGTCAAGGACCTGGAGGCGACCGCCGGCCTGCTGACCACGTACGGCTCGCCGCTGTACCGGAGCCATGTGCCCGCGCAGGACAACACGCTGGTGGCGCGGCTGCGGCAGGCGGGCGCCGTGGTCGTCGGCAAGACCAATATTCCCGAGATGGGCGCGGGCGCAAATTCGCGCAACGCCGTGTGGGGTGCCACCGGCAATCCGTTCAATCCGAATCTGAATGCGGGCGGATCGTCGGGCGGTTCGGCTGCCGCACTGGCGGCGGACTTTCTGCCGGTCTGCACGGGCTCCGATACGGGCGGGTCGTTGCGTATCCCCGCGGCCAAATGCGGAGTCGTCGGTTTTCGTCCGTCGCCTGGCCTCGTGCCGAACTCCCGCAAGCTGCTCGGCTGGACGCCGATTTCGGTGGTCGGCCCGATGGGGCGAACGGTGGCCGATGCCTGCCTGCAGCTGGCGGCGACAGCCGGCCAGTCGGCGGGCGATCCGCTTAGCCATGCGGTCGATCCGCTGTCGTTCCTGACGCCGCCGCGCGTCGATCTGTCCGGACTGCGCGTGGGCTGGACCGAGGACTTCGGCAGCTGCGCCGTCGATCCCGATATCCGCCGCGTCTTTCGTGCCCGCATCGCCGCGATGCGGCACCTGTTCAAGTCTTGCGACGAGGTCGCGTTCGACCTGGGCGACGTGCATCGCTGCTTCGACGTGCTGCGCGCCGAGAGCTTCGTCGCCTCGCTGCGCGACACCTACGAACGCGATCCCGACAGCCTCGGGCCCAATACGCGCGCCAACTACGAGATCGGCGCCCGCATGTCGCTGGTCGACAGCGCATGGGCGCAAGCGGAGCAGACCCGCATCCTGCAGAGGTTCCAACAGGCTTTCCGCGACTACGACGTGATCCTGTCGCCGACCACGCCGGTCTCGCCGTTCCCGTGGACGCAGCTCTACGCTGACGTCGTCGATGGCGCCCAACAGGAGAACTACTACCGGTGGCTGGCGCTGACCTATGTGGTGACCTTGACCACCCATCCCTGCATCGCCTTGCCATGCGGCACCGACGATGCGGGCATGCCGTTCGGCCTGCAGATCACCGGCCCGTTCCGCGGCGATATGCTGACGCTCGGCGTGGCGGAGGCGATGGAGTCGGCGTTTGCGTCGATGCCGGCCTTGGCGCGCCCGAAGCCGGATCTCGACAGGCTAACGCCGGCCGAGCCGGACTTACGGTCGATCGTTACGGCGCCGCCGGAGGGGCTGGGTGAGGCGCGGGTGACGGGGACTGGGACGGTGTCGGCGGTGTAGCGGAACGGAGCACGGACAGGCCGGAAGCCGTGCGGGAGGTTACGTTCGAACCTTTTCGGTGGTTCGACGCAGACGAGCGTCGTGTAGGAGCCGGAAATGGGAACTCGGCGCCGCGGATGCTGGCTAGCCGCTGGTTTGTCTCTGCGGATAGCGAAGTGATCAGACCAGTCCTGCATCCCTTCCGGCCGTGAATGTAGGGCTCTATGAGCCTGTAGCCTCTGTCGTCGCCGCTTTCAAAATAGCGAAAGATCCAGTACGCGATCAGATCCGCCATCTGGATGAGGCGAGAGGCCTTCGAATCGAGGAAAAGCGGCACTTCGGCGAAGTTCCGCAGCTTGCCGTTCGTATGCCCTTCATGTTTGAAAACTCGTGACAGAGCCTGGAGCTTTTCCTCGTAGCTCGTCTTGTCGACAATGACGAGTCCGCGCTGCGCGTTGGAGTTTCTTGCCAGATACAGCGACGTCAAGTACTTATCAAACTCGCTGGCGACGTTTTCGAAGCTTCGTTGCACGATCTCGTCGGTCGCCATCGTGCTCTTCTCGATCACTGAAGCGAAGACCTTGAGCTTCAGTTGGCGGTCAGCCAGCAAGGCAAGAATATCGACGACCGCCTGGACTCTATCGGCGGGCTTGATGCCTTGCCACTCGTCCTTTCCGGCGCGCATGGGCGCGCCATGGAACTCGATGCTTCTGGGGTCGGTCGTGCTGAACCGCTCTGCGATCGGATCGATGTGAGATTCGAGCCAGTGAGTCTGCCGTTCAAAGACACAGAACCCAGCCAGGACGAAGAATTTCGTCCTGGCATCGTAGGCGTGGCCCGACTCATCGAGGTAGAGAAGATACACAGCGCACCCGCTAACGAAAAAGCGGACCGCATTGCGGTCCGCTCAGGTATGAGGTAAGCCGAGTGGAACAATCGTCCAACGCACCGATGTCTCAGCGCTCTCGACTATTCGATGAGTCTAGCTTGGTGGTCAGGGGTCTGCAAGCGTCCCGGATGTACAAGTGGGTGGGTTAGGTACGCAAAGTTCCGCTGCGGGACCAGAACCTAAAGCACTTTGATTTTGGCTACAGAGTCGGCCGCTCGAATTCCGCGTCCGGGTGTTGCCCTGCGCTCAGAAAGGAAGGTGGGCCTGTCAGTTCAGTCTTGGAATCACGGTGCCAGGACGCCCCAGTTGGGGGCATTGCCCGTTGAACAGCCGCGCCATAGCGTAGCAGATGACCTTGGCTTGCTAGGACACCTCGCGCGCGCTTTTTCTTCACTGCCATAGCCGGGCTCGTGGCCATTGCATATAACGGCAGCGGATTACGATGTGTGGCAGGAGTGCATGGTGACGGTCCTTGCTGCGCTCGGCGACGGCGCGGCGCGACGCGGAAAAACGGTCGAGGCGTTGCCGCGCTGACCGCTGAGCAGGAGTCTTGGCTGAATATGCTGTCCCTGCCGAGTTACGGGCAAGCCTGCGGGAGGGCATACGGATGGATAGTGAATCGGCAGCCGAAGGTCAGTTGAGTCGAGCCAACGGACTAGTAGGGATAAAACGCAAGCTCGAATCTCCGATGATTCTTTCTTGCATTGAAGAGCTCAATATCTAGCTTCGCATCTTTGCACAGCGCTATCACCTTAGCTTTGATCTCTTCCGGGCACGCGCAGCCGAAGGTGATCGATATTATTGATGAGGTGCTGATTTTATGTGTGCCCGTTGTGCGCTCTCTTGCTGCAAACGTCATTAGGTCGTGATCGCTTTCCATTCCTTTGAGTGACTCTATGAGTTTCTTGGGATCACGACGGTGGCACAGAAGGCGGTATTCGTTTTCATATGACCAGAATGGAGCCTTGGTAAGATATATACTCCGATATTCACTATAGTCGTCGCTAGTTAAGTCATATACCGGCATCTCTTCTGAGTAGATAACCTTGTTGGCTACCTGGAAAAGGCCCGTCTTCGTACCAAATTCTATGCATATTCCACGATGGCTATTCGCGTAATGTGACCACATAAGGGGATGGTCACGCCGTGAAGCCATGCAGAAAACGCCAACATCTTGGATGAATCGAAGGGCCTTGCTGTGGAATAACACTTCCCGCCACTTGCGAGGCGTGCTGGCGAATGTTCTTGCTTTAGATCGTCTTGTTTCCCTGCTGTCTGGCGTGCGTTTTCCGGCCTCATTGAATAGCCGCAATATTTCCTTCTTGTTAGTGACGCCGCGCGAGTTCATGGCCGGCGCGCAGTCAAAAGGATCGTTGAACTGACTGGGATGCGACAGGTAGATTTCTCCTTGAAGGAGTAGTCGCTCGAAGTAAGTCCAACGTGAAGGATCGAGGGAGTAGAATTTGTAGAGCGGAATGCCGTTGGTTAACTCAAATTGTGCGGAGTTGGTGTCGAACATTTGTGTTTTCCCGAGTTCTATATTAGTGCGCGTCAATGTGAGCGGTTCTACGACTCATCCCTTTGCATGTGAATTTCTGCGCCGATTTCCCGAATCTTTGTTAAGACGCATTCCAACTCGGCGTCGGACAACGCCAAACGGGCGGCCCCGAAAAACAGCATCTGGGGTGCCATCTCGCGCGGTTGCGCGCGGCCCGTGTACTTGCGCCATTGCTGGCCGCCCGCGACGCCGAACAGTTCGGCCATCTGCTCGCCGGTCAGGCCCAGTTCGTTCTTGAGACGCTGCAGGTCTTCGGGCTTGGGAGGGGAGTAGCGCATAGAGAAAACCGGCCTCGCGGCGGGTCGGTCTTAGATCAGGCGAAGAGTTTGCCGAAGGCGAGGGCGGCGCCTAGCAGGCCGGTGGCCCAGATAACCGGGTACGAGCGGATCTCGCGTTGCATCTTGGCGGCCTCGGCGTTCAGCTTCATGGTCTCGGCCATCGGCTTGCTCATTTCGGCTTCAGGATGTCGGATCCCGGCGTGCCAGCCCTGCGTTCTGGTTCAAAGCCATCGCTTGGAAGAGGATGTTCCTGGTCACGAAGAATGCGCCAGAGCTCCGCGTCACCCAAGCGAACCAAAGCAATGAATGTATCGACGATGGCCCGGAGGGGAACCTGCATGAAGGTCAGTTCCTTGCTCAGCCGGTTCCTGTCAACAGAAAGGGTAAAGACCCAGGGCTCGCCGAGGCCGCGCATGATGATCTCGCGGTTGAGAAAGGAGTGCTTTTGCGCATTTGCCACGGAATTGAGCAGTTCTACGCCAGGCCGTATCTCGTCAAACCAGGTCGGGCCATCCTTCTCCAGGAGGGGGCCTATCCCATCGATCTTTAGCATGCGCGGGTATGTGTTCGCCTTTGCGGCGGCGCGCAACATCTCGATCATGGCGACTAGCTCGTCGGCGAGGCGCTTTATGGCTTGGACGGTTTGCTCAGCCACAAAGTGGGCGTGAAGCTGGTTCAGAAGGATCCCCCTGTTTGCATCGTCTGCATGATGCAACTCGAACGCCCGGCGGACTTCAATATTGACAAAATGAAGCTGGCCTCTCCATACCATGTACTTCAGGGTCAGGTTTCCCCAAGGAGTAGATGACGGAAGCGGGATGCCGTCAACGGCATTGAGGTTTGGTCGAGTGGGAATCTGCGGGATGTCCATGTGGAGGCCATAACGAAAGCAGAAGTTTCATTATCGCCGAACCTTTCGGCCGTCACCGCGCTCGGTGCTTGACCTTGATCCAGTCGCTCGGTCGCTTGCGCGCGTCGCCGCGGCACGAGCCCCGTCCGACGCAGACCGGGAGCGCGCCATCGAGGCGATGCGCGGCACGTTTCTTCTGTACAGCAAGGCACGGCCATGATTGAGATCGGCCTTAATTTCAGCCAAGTCGACCAGGCGGCAAAGCGCCTGGAAGGGTTCTCCCGCAGCAAGCGGCCTCTGATGCGTGCCATCGCCGGCGTCATGGCCGACGCCGTCGAGGAGAACTTCGCGCGCGAAGGCCGTCCCGAATGGCTGGGCTGGGCTGGGCTGGGCTGGGCTGGGCTGGGCACCGGCGACGCGCAAGCGCCGAGACGGCGGCGAGATCCTGCAGGATTCCGGGCGCCTTGCCAGCTCAGTTGTGGCCAGGGCCGAGGCAGACGCTGCCGTGGTCGCCACGAACATCCGCTACGCGGCGATCCACCAGTTCGGCGGCGAAATCACCCGTGCAGCGCACTCCGGCTGGGTGCGCCTTCGGACTGATGCCTCCGGCAAGCTAATACGCCAGGGAAAGAACGGCCGCCTTGCGGTGTTCGCCAAGGCTTCCCACAAGCGGGCGCGCACCGGTCCGGTACACGACCAATGGCAGCAAGACCAAGATCCCGGCTCGGCCATTCCTGCGCTTGACACCGACCGACGAGCAAGAGATTGAGAGGACGGTGGGCAGCTACCTCGCGACGATCTTCGGATAGACTTCTCCGATCATTCAACCAGGGAATACAAGATCGGAGGAAATATGCCTCAGCCGGATGTCCCGTACGGACTTGAGCGCTGTCCGCAATGCGGGATTGCCGCTCCCCACCTTGAGACCAAATACCATCAGCTAACGTCCGACGGACCGTTCGCAGATCGGTTTGTGATCCTATCGTGCAAGAGCTGCAGGCATTGCACGATGGTTAAGGCGACCCTTGCCGGCGATGTCCTCGACCTGTGGCCGGCACCTAAGCAATACTCGAACGACATCCCAGACAAGGCTCGCAAAGCCCTCCAGGATGCGCACGCGGCCTTGAGAACGCCTTCACTTAGCATCGTTGGATCCGCTCGCGCAGTCGATTTCATGCTGTCGGCGTGCGGCATCCCGGGAGGCAAAGGCACGAATCTGGCGGGTCGGATCAATCAGGCCGCGACCCAGCACTTGATCACGCCGGATATGAAAGAGTGGGCGGACGAGGTGCGATTGGACGCCAATGCGGAGCGGCACGCAGATACGACCGATCCAGAGCCAACCAGGGCAGATGCGGAACGCTGCTTGCGTTTTGCGGAAGCGCTAGCCGAGATCCTGTTCGAGCTGCCCGCGAGGGTCAAACGGGGGCGTTCGAGCGGGGCACCTAAGCCGACGATCCCGGTATCAAACGCTCCAAAACCGATTCAGACACTGTCGCGCCTGTAATGCGCTTCTCGGGGTGGGAGCCCCAACGGTACACCCCACCCCCTGATACCCCCGTTAAGCCCCTGTTAAAGACGCTCGCAGCGGCATTCGCGGCGGGCTTCCTCTCTCTCAAGGCGGATCCCCGCCCGCTGACACCCTTCCACCTCATCGGATAGTCGCGCGACCGCCACCATGGCGGCATGGCTACCCGCTTCTCCATCGCCCGTCTTTCCGTCGAGATTTCGGCCGGATCCACTGGAGCCATCCGCGCCGCCCGTTCCGTCATCCAACGGCATCTTGGGCAAGGTGCCAGGCGACTTCATTGCTGAAGCGAGCCGACGCTTACAGCCGCCAGATCCGTTCGGCCCCGTACATGGCGAGGTAGAGATCAAGGCCGGCCACGCCGGCCGAGTGCGAATTTTCTTTGAGCTAAAGAAGGTCCGGCACCACAAGAGCTCGTACTGGACTTGGTGCCCCTATCGAGCCGAGCCAGTCCATGGAGGCTGGGATGCGGACTGAAAAGGCTGGGGAAAGTTTGGCCGTCGTTCCAGGGTTAACTCGCTACCTGTCACGACGGCTTAACAGGTGCTCCATATGGCATACTCCGGGCACAAAAAAGCCGCCTGCTCTGGGTCTGCCAATGACAGAATTCGTCTACACAGCAACACATCGCCTTTACTACAACACGAAGAATCCTGTTCCGATCGCGGACGTCATCGAGGGGTTGCAGGGGCTGGAGAACATCCTTTCCGAGCTTCCCCGGGTGCTGGGCGGTGTCACGAAAGTACCGATCAAGCGCTCAGAGATTTTCGTTGAACGGATCGAATCCGGAAGCCTGCTCGAAGAAGTTGTCGTCAAGTTGTTCTTCAAGGATCAAGCAGGGCTTGACCAATTCCTGGAGAGAATTCACGAGAAGCCAACGGTGAAGAATCTGCTTATCGGTGCGGTTATCGGAGGCATTGCGCTGTATGGCGTGACGCTGGCGGTCAATGCGCTTAAGACCCCGGCGCCCAACATCCAGGCAAACAACAACACGATTATCAATATCGGCGCGACGGAGGCCAACATGACCCCGGAGCAGTTGGCCGAAATCATCGCCGGAGCAGTCTCCGACAAGAAGGAGTTGGCGAAGAGCGCCGTTAAGCTGCTGAAGCCGGCCCGCAACGATCCGGACGCATCTTTGCGCCTCGACGACAGTGACGTGCTGGTCGTGACCCCTGCGGCGATTCGGGAGGCCCCTAAGAAGGTCGAGATCGACAAGCAGCGCAAGCTCGAAGAGCTGCATGGGGTAGAGGTCCAGATCCGTGCCACTGACCTCGACAGCAAGAAAACCGGCTGGGCCGGCATGATCGACGGTAAGACCAAGCGCGTGAAGATCGAGCTGGACCCGGTCGTCAACGAGGCAGACATCTACGGTCGGAAGATCATCGTGGCAGATGTGACGCTGGTTTACAAGCTGGGAAGGGATGGCGCTGAACTGGTGCCGGACACCATCTTTGTCCGCAAAATCTACGACCGAAACGCCCTTGTGGCAGGGCGAAACCAGCCCGCGCGATAAGACTGTTAAGGGAACCGCCGACACGGCGGTTTTTTTTGCCCCTCGGTGTGCCAATCGGCGCGGAAACTCGTGCTAAACGGCGCGCGACGTTACAGATCACTCAGTGTGCGATGAGCTTGGTAACTGTGGTGGACCGAAAAAACAAAACGGCGCCTCAGTGGGCGCCGTAGTCTGCAAGTCATGGCGGAGAGAGGGGGATTCGAACCCCCGATGGGCTATTAACCCATACACGCTTTCCAGGCGTGCGACTTAAACCACTCATCCATCTCTCCGGAAGCCTGCGATTATATCAGAGTCCCTTGCCGGTGCCACAGTTTCGTGAGACGGAGTATGCGAGACGGCGGCGCTCAATGTGTTCCCATCCGGGGCGAGATCACCAACTGACCACCACCGCCTCCACCGACCGCTGGTGCGGCCCGTGGTAGACCGCCTCCACGTTGTTCCCGTCCGGATCCAGCAGGAACGCCGCGTAGTACCCGGGGTGATAGTCGCGCTCGCCTGGGCCGCCGTTGTCGCGGCCGTCGGCGGCCAGGCCGGCCTTGTAGAAGGCGTCGACCGTCTCGCGGTCCTTGGCCTGGAAGGCGAAATGGGCGTGCGTGATCTGGCCGGGCGTGCCTTCGTCGACCCACAGTTCGTCGGCGTAGAAGTAGCCGTCGCCATCGGTGATCTCGATGCCCAGCACGCCGAGTACGGCGCCGTAGAAGCGGCGGGACGCGGCGAGGTTGCGGACTTTCAGGTGGAGATGGTCGATCAGGCGGCCGCGTTGGATTTGCATGGGAGTCTCCTCGATACAGGAATGTAGTATCCGGCACCGGTTCGGGCACAGAGGTGGCATTTTCGGCGCTCCAGACGGAGCGAGCCAGTATCGAAGCATTATGGTCGCGACCAGCCCGAACGGAAGCACCCGAAAAAACTCCTTGACTATCTACCTAGTAGTAGATAAAGTGGTGCTCATGGACGCGGCGCCGCACCGAAGAAAGAAGTGAAGCGGCACCCAAGTCCACGCAACAACCCCGGGAATCCGGGTTTTTTTCGAGTCAGGTTATCTATCTACTAGTAGATTCGATTCGTAGATTCGACAGCCGGATTCCACATTGACCGATTCGATCCGCCAGACGCGGGTCCCTGAAAGGAGCTGATCATGACCACCCGTACCGTTGCCAAGACCCTGTTGACCGCCGCCACCCTTGCCGCCGCCTTCGTCGCTGGCACCGCGCAGGCTGCCACCGTTCCCGCCGACAAGTACGGCTACGAATTCCGCGCCGGCGAGCGCAGCACCTATGTCGACGGTGCGCGCAGCGGCAATCGCAATACCTTCGTTGACGGCGCTCGCAGCGGCGACCGCAACACCTTCGTCGACGGCGCCCGCAGCGGCAAGGCCGACCCCTACACCGACGGCGCGCGTATCGTCGCCGGCCTGGATCGCACCGGCGTGTCGGCCAGCCCGGCCCGCAGCGTGGATCAATTCACCGACGGCGCGCGCAGCGGCAAGTTCGACCCGTACACCGAGGGCGCCCGCAGCGGCAAGTTCGATCCGTACACCGACGGTGCGCGCATCGTCGCCGGCCTGGATCGCACCGGCGTGTCGGCCGAGCCTTCGCGCAAGTTCGACACCTACACCGACGGTGCACGCCAGGGCCGCTTCGACGTCTTCACCGAGGGCGCTCGCCAAGGCAAGTTCGACGTCTTCACCGAAGGTGCCAACGTTTGAAGGGCAATACCGCAACGGCCGCTCGTGGTAGCGGGGGAGGGCTTGTCATGAAAGACGCTTCGACTTCCCGCTCCGCCGGCCGCGGCCAGCCGGCCGGCGCTGGCGCGACGGTGGCGACGGTGCGCGATCGGCTGCTCGAACACACGCTCGACCTGATCCGCAAGCGGGGCTTCAACGGCTTCAGCTATCGCGATCTGGCCGAGCGCGTCGGCGTCAAGACCTCGAGCATCCATTACTACTTCCCGACCAAGGAAGACCTGGCGCTGGAAGCGGTGAACGCCTACAGCGAGCGCATTGCGCGCTATCTGGATGGCATCGATCCGGCGCTGCCGCCGCTGCAGCAGGCGGAACGCTATCTGGCCTCGTGGCGGCGGGAATGCGGGGGGCAACAGGTATGTCTGGCCGGCATGCTGTCGACCGAGGCCTTGTGCCTGCCGTCGGCGGTGCATCAGGCGCTGCAGGAATTTCATCGGATTCACGAAAGCTGGCTGACGGCGCTGCTGGAGCGCGCACGCGAGCAGAACGGCGGGGATGCGCAGCCGACGATCGGCTCGGCGGCGCTGGCGCAGGTGTTGTTTGCCGCGCTGCAGAACAGCCTGGTGTCCGTGCGGCTGTTCAATCAGCAGGAGCGGCTGGAGCCGGCGGCGAATCTGCTGCTGGCTGCCGTGGCGGGGGCCGATGCGCCGGCACGGTGGTCGTCGGCTTCGGCGGCGGCCCCGGGCTCGCCCGCGCCCAACGCAGTGAACGAGCCGAGCGCCGAGCCGCAGGCGCTCAACGCGGCGTCGGGCTGAGCCCCGGCGCTGGCCCCTGCCCGACCGCGTGGCCCTCCGGCGCGCCGTCATCCCCATGGCCCAGCCATCCCGCCAGCCGCGGCCAGCGCGTCGCGGCGGCGCGGGCCGCCTGGGTTTCCTGCTCGTCGACATAGCGATGCGCGGCGAAGCCCGGCACCTTCATCGCCAGCGCCTCGATATCGTTATTGGGCCGCGGCGCGTGCCGCGGTCGCATGCCGCGCCGCAGTTGGGCGCGCTTGCGCCGGCCCTCGCTGACCTCATTCAACTCGCTCATTTGCCATCCACCCATACGCCGTCGGGCGTGCGTACCACGTAGCCGGTGCCGCGCTTCATCATCACGGTGGCCTCGTTCTCGCCGACCATGCGCGTTTGCGGCAGGTCCGCTGCGTACTGCGACGGCGCCGGCGCGCCTTGCCGGAACGGGCTGTCGGCGACCAGGTTCGACAACAGCTGCGACAGCGCCAGATAGCTGCTCGGCGCGTGGATCGTCACCGGGCCGTTGGCGCCATTGTCGTTGCCGCCCGCATTGTTGCCCGCATTGCCGCCTGCATTGCCGGCCGTATTCCCACCCTGCAACCCGATCAGCTTGACCCCCACCGGCACATGCACGATCCGCGGCGTCGGAATCTCGCGCATGCCGGCGATCTGGTTGGCATCGCCGCGCAGCGCCGCGCCGTGCTCGGGCACGAACACCACCACTGCCTTGCGGCCCGACTGCGCGATCAGCGCGATCAGCTTGTCGATATCGTCGAGCAGCCGCGTCAGCCGCAGGGGGTATGACTGGATGCTGGTGAGCTTGGAATCCGGCAGCCGGTTGCCGTCATGCAGCGTGACCGTGTTGTAGTACAGCGCGAGCGGTCCGCTGTTCTGCGCCAGCCGCGACTTGTACCACTTCTCGAGTACCGCGTAGTCGCCCAGGATCGGCGAATTGTCGAAGGCCCGCATTGCCGGCGGCACGCCGTCCACCGGCACGTGCGTGACGTTCGGTACGCCGATTTCCTTGTCGACGAAGCCGCGGAAATTGTCGAAGCGGCCATCGTGGTTCATCAGCACGCGCGTATCGAAGCCGGCCTGCGCCAGCGCCTCGAACAGGTGGCATTGCCCCTGCGCGGGCGAGTACAGCGCCTGGTGCGGCTGCTGGCCGCAGGTCGCGCGCAGCAGCCGGATCGCCGCCGGGCCGCTGTAGCTGGCCGCCGAGCTGAACTCGGTGAACAGATAGTCGAAGCGCGACAGCAGCGGATGATTGCGCGCCTTGGCGACATCGAGGTCGTCCCAGGACAGCGAGCAGACATGCAGCACGATGATGTCGAACTGGCTGTCGGGCGAGGCGCTCAACGGCGTGAACGCGACCTGGCGCGCGGCTTCCTGCGCGCGGAAGGCGTTCAGCTGCGCCTCGTTGTCGCCGACCTCGGCGGGACTGTCGATCCGCATGGTCGAGGCCGGCCGCTGCGCAACGCGCGCGGTCGCGGTGCCGGTCGCAGCCGTACCGGTGGAAGCGGTGCCCGCACCTTGCCACAGCGGCACCACGATCAGCGCGAGCAGCACGAAGGTGGTGACGCGCACCCAACGGTTGATCACCAGATAGGCCAGCGTGACGACGATCGCGCCGAGCACCATGTTCGGGCTGACGAAGCGCTGCAGCAGTTCGAGCAGATAGGCCGGGGTGAACGCGCTGAGGTTCGAGAACTGCGACACCACGCGCGCGAACGGCGGCAGGTTCGATTCGTGGTACAGCAGCGCCACGCCGACCACCACGGCCAGCACCTGGCGCAACACGCGCAGGCCGCGGTGTTCCAGCGGCAGCACCAGCCACAGCGCGAACAGCAGATTCAGCAGCCAGCGCGGCTGCACCTGTCCGATGGCGAACAGGGCCAGCTTGGCGGCGAAGTAGAGGTTCCAGAGTCCCATATGGATCGCAGTTCGGAATGCGGTTCGGCTTACGGTGGATCGACGGCGCGGGCCGCTCAGGATTGACGGGCTCGCCGCCGTGCCAGCGCGGCTTCGAGCATGTCCAGCGCGGCGTCGTACAGGCGCAGGAACCCTTGATAACCCATCTCGATGACCTCCTTGAGCCCGCGCAGCGGCGCATCGCGCGGCTGATCGTCGAGCCAGTCGATCCACGCGTCGGCGCGTCCGAAGGTGCACTGAATCAGTTGCGTCTCGGCTTCCGGGCTCAGGTCCTGCATCCGCACGCCGAGGTGGCGGTTGACGTTGCGCGCCACCGTCGCGGCGAAATGGTATTCGCGTGCGCCGCGCGACAGGCAGACGCCGACGCGTTCGCCTTCGCCGAGCGCCACGTCGATCGGCAGCAGCAGCCCCAGGCCGCCGAGAGAATAATTCTCGGTCTTGCACGCCAGCGTGGTGCCATCCGGCAGCAGCAGCGTGGCGGGCACGCGCATCGGAATCCGGTGCGACACGCGCACCTGGCGCGCCTCCTTGGCGACGCCAATGGCCGCGCCCAGCATCAGCAGATTGACGCTGGCCCACACCATGTTCATCACGACGGTGCCGGGCTCGGTCGTGGTGCCCATCAGCAACCGGCCCACGCCCATGCCGAGTCCCGCCACGTTCAGCGCGAGCAGCAGCAGATAGGGCTTGGAAATCGTCCAGTCCAGATAGTCGTCCTCGATGCGGCCGCCCTTGGCCGTCACGTTGAACTTGCCCAGCCGAGGATTGATGAAGGCCATCGTGGTCGGCAGCACGATGTACCAGGCCAGCACCGACTCGTAGACCTCGGCCCAGAACGAATGCCGGTACTTGCCCTGGATGCGCGAGTTGGTGATGTTGGCGATCACCAGATAGGGCAGCACATAGGCCGCGATCATCGCCGCCGAGGTGTTGATCACGTGCATGCCGAACACCAGATAGGCGAGCGGCATCGTCAGGAAGATCAGCCGCGGGATGCCGTAGAAGAAGTGCAGCATCGCGTTCGAATAGCACAGGCGCTGAAACAGCTTCAGCCCCTTGCCGAGCAGCGGATTGTCGATGCGGAAGATCTGCGCCATGCCGCGCGCCCAGCGGATGCGCTGGCCGATATGGCTGGCCAGGCTTTCGGTGGCCAGGCCCGCCGCCTGCACGGTGCGCAGATAGGCGGTGTTGTAGCCGCGCCGGTGCAGCTTGAGCGCGGTGTGCGCGTCCTCGGTCACGGTCTCGACCGCGATGCCGCCGATCTCGGCCAGCGGCGCGCGCTTGATCACGGCGCACGAGCCGCAGAAGAACGCCGCGTTCCACAGATCGTTGCCGTCCTGGATCAGCCCATAGAACAGGCTGCCCTCGTTGGGCACGCGCCGGAAGGTATCGAAGTTGCGCTCGAACGGATCGGGCGAGAAGAAGTGGTGGGGCGTCTGCACCATCGCACAGCGCGGATCGGCGATGAACTCGCCCATCGTCATCTGCAGGAAGGAGCGGGTCGGGATGTGGTCGCAGTCGAAGATCGCGATGTAGTCGCCCTGGGTGACGGACAGCGCGTGGTTGATGTTGCCGGCCTTGGCGTGGCGATTGTCGCTGCGCGTCAGGTAGTGCACGCCGGCCTGCTCGGCGAAGGCCTGCATCTGCGGCCGGCGGCCGTCGTCGAGCAGATAGATGTTCAGCTTGCCGCTGGGCCAGTCGAGGCTGCGCGCGGCATAGACGGTGGGCTGCACCACCGACAGCGGCTCGTTGTAGGTCGGGATATAGACGTCGACGGTCGGCCATTGCGCGGTGTCCGCGGGCATCGGCTTGGGCCGGCGCGACAGCGGCCAGGCGGTCTGCACATAGCCGAGGATCAGCACCAGCCAGGTGTAGGCCTCGGCGGCGAACAGCAGATAGCCGATGGTGACCTCCATCGGCGTGGCCAGATCCAGCGTCTCGGTGGCGCGCCACCAGATATAGCGCAGCGTCATCAGCAGCGACAGCGCCATCATCGTCAGCGTGGGGAAGCGCCCCGGGATCTTGCGCAACACCATCACCGCGATCCAGACCAGCGCGAACACGGTCAGCTGCCCGCCCAGCGGCAGCGGGGTGGTGCACAGCACCAGCCCTGTCAGGGCCGCCAGCACCAGCATCGTGGGCGCGAGCCCGCGCACGCGATGCACCAGCGCCGCCACGTGGGCCAGGCCGCTGCCGGCGCGCATCCAATCCACGCGCGGCAGGCGCGCCGCCAGGCGGCGCCGCTTGCGCGCGACGTAGCGGTAGGCCGGCTCCAGGCGCTGATCGAGCCAGCGGCGCAGCGCCGATTGCGATGGCGCCGGCTCCGGCACGCTGCGGCGGCGCGTCGGCGCGGCCAGGCGCCGACGCGGGCGAGGCGGGCGCACGAACAGGCGCCATATCCGACGTGGCAGGCTGTGCCGCGGATCGATGCCAAGACGCTCCGCGCCGCGGCGCGATAGCCAGGACGCGAACTCGGCCGGCCAGTCGCGCTTGCCGGGCCGCGGCGGACGGAAGAACAGGCGCACCAGCCAGTCGGCGAGCGTCGGCTGCCCGGCAAGACCCAGCCCTTGCGCCAGCGTGGCGCGCAGCCGCAGCGTCAGGTCGAGCACGACGCCGAGGATCATGAGCGTGCCTCCGCATCGTGGGCGGACGCGCCGATCGATGCCGCGATCCATTGCGACAGCCAGGCCGCGACGCCCTGCAGATCGTGCGCGGCCTGCGAATGCGGCATCGCCCGGCAGAAGTTCTCGCCGCGCGCCAGCGCTTCGGGCAGGCCGTGATCCAGATGCACCTGATAGGGCAGCAGCCGTTCCTCAAGGCGGGCGCGCAGCAGCGCGAGCACATCGCCATGCAGCTGGCGCGCCGGCTGGACCTTGGTCGCGACGACGCGATAGGGCAGGCCGAGCTGTTCGAGCGCATTCTGCATGCGCGGCAGCGTGGCGCAGACTTCGGGCTCGGGCGGTGCCAGCATCAGCGCCAGATCCGCGGCGGCAAGCGCCTGCGCGGCATGGGGGCCGGGCCAGGCCGGTGTATCGATCAGCACCACGCCGTCGTCGGGCAGGTCGACCTGCGACAGCAGGCCGCGCAGCCATTGCGGCTGCTCCAACAGGTGTCGCGCGGCGATGGCCTCGGCGTCGACATCGTCGTCGCCGCCATTGCCGCCAGGCATGGTATCGGCCTGACCCCACGGCACCAGCAGCACGCCGTCGTCGCTGCGCAGGCCCGCGGCCGCCCAGTCGTTGGCGGACGGCCGCAGGGCCGCGTCGACCAGCCCGCGCGCAACAGGCTCGCGCAGACCGAAATGCAGGCCGAGCAGGTTGCGCGGATCGCATTCCAGGACCAGCACGTCATGCCCACGCCCCACCAGCAGCGAGGCCAGGGCGGCGGTCATCGTGCTGCGGCCCGCGCCGCCGACGGGCGCGACGATAGCGATTGTCCTCATCGCGTGCCGTCCTTCGGCGCCTGCCACCGCTTGCCGCGGATGACGATGCCTTCGAGCTGCGGCGGCAGCCGCACCGCACGGCGCTGCCGCGGCTGGAACCAACGAGGCATCACGCGCATCAGGTCCAGCTTCCAGATCAGCCAGGCGATGGGGGCGGCCAGTATCAGGCCCCAGATGAAATATCCGATAAAGACGCGCATGGCGAGGCTATCCCCTGGTTTTGAGCGGCACCGCGGCAGGCGCCGGCGCAGTGCGGGGTTGGGGACGCGAGCCGGCCTGAGCCGAGGCGGATGGCCGCAGCGCGTCGAGCGGGGACAGCAGCGGCAGGGCGGGCCGGGCACGATTCACCGGCGACGCACTGGCCGTGGCCTGCGGGCCTTCGCTTGCCGGCACCGCAGCCGGCGCCGCGGGCAGGGCGGCGCCTTGCTCCATCGTCGCCTCGCTCGCTTGCTCCCTTGCCTGCAGCCACCCGCTGTAGTCGGGCAGCGCCTGCGCCGCGGCCTGCTGTGCGAAAGCGTTCAGCGCCGCCTCGATCGTGGGCGCATCGCCGCAGCGCAGTTCGCCGGAGAACAGCGCTTCCAGCGGCCGCTGGAACACGCGCCGGCACACCGCGTCGGCGTCGTCGAGGCGGCAGGCAAAGAAGAACACGTAGACGCTGTCGGCGTCCGCACTGCAGATATCGCCGGTGCGGTTCATCCGGCAGGCGCGCAGCGCATCGATATGGGCGACCTCGGGCAGCAGCGTCAGGCGCAGCAGCACGTGCGGCAGCCGGATGGTGCGGCCCTGTTCGACCGCGCCGCGCACCGTGTCGATGAATTCGGCCGGTGGCACGTAGCCGATCGCCGAGCCGGTCAGCACGGCGGACAACGCAGTCCGGTAGTCGGCGGGCAGCGGGCGCGAGAACACCTGGCCCTGCACGCCCTCGAGCATCGCCTGAACGCGCGCGAACGGCGTGCGTCGCGCGATCACCAGATTGGCGCCGAGATTGAGCAGCAGCAGCTCGTAGTGCTGCCGCATGGCTTCCTGATCCTCGCGCACGACGATCTTCAGCGCGCTGCCGCGCGTGCGGCGCAGCCGGTGCACCTGTTCGGCCAGCGCCTCGAACGCGCGGTTGCCGTGGTAATGCAGCAGCACGGTGGCCGCCACCGCGCCGCTGGCGCTCGCTACCGCGGCCTCGTTGCTGTCGACCAGCTGCCAGGACTCGGGCACCCAGCGTTCGTGCGCGACGGCATCGCGGCAGACGATCACGCGATGTTCGTCGGGCGCCAGCAGGCCGGTCGACGCGGCATCGCCGCCTTCGCCGTCGATGCCCGCGCCGCTGACCATCAGCCGGTGCTCGTCCGGCGCGAAGCGCAGCGGCAGCGAGCGGCTGGCGAGCACCGCCTCGCGATCGCGCCAGAACGCGACCTCCCAGGTGAATTGACCTTGCACCTGCGCCAGATGCGCGGCACCGGCAAAGCGCGCATGCAGGCTGCCCAGGTCGGCAGGCGGCTGCGCGTCGTCCATCGGTGGCGCCAGCACCAGCAGCAACGACAGCCGTTCGCGCGCGCACCACGCCGCGAGGCGGGCGCCTTCGCGCGACAGGCGCGCGCCGTCGTGCCAGGAAAAGCAGGCTTCCGCGCCCTCGACCATCATGACACTGTGCCGGGCCGCGCATTGCTCGGCCAGCGCCTGCAGGGCGTCGAGCAGCGTGTCGATGCCCGCGCCGCCGCGGCCATTGCCATTGCCGCTGCCGTTGTCGCTGCCCACGCGCAGCCCGCACAGATTGGCACGATGATGCAGCGCGCCGCCCACGTCGATATCGAGCCCGTGCTCGCGCAGCGCCTGCGCGATGCCGCCGGCCGGACGGGCGGACAGCACCGTCGCCGGTCCGCGCAGCGCGGTGGCGGCGGTCTGCCAGAACAACGCGTCGCGGGCCGGCGACGGCTCGGCATAGACGATATGCACGTGCCCCGGCGCCAGCGTCGCCAGTTCGGGCGGCAGGCCGTCGATCGCCAGCGCGGGCCGGGCCTGCAGCCGCGCGAACAGCGCCGAGCGCGGCAGCGCCGGCGCGGTGGATGCGGTGGATGCCGCGGAGTCCGGGGTCAGGGAAGTGGCGGCAGGCCTCGTCGATGGGCTCATGATTCGCGTCGGTCCGATCTAGTACGAGGAATACGGCCGCACCGGCTCGGGCGGGAAGGGCACCGGTCCGCGTTGCGGCTCGAAGTGATAGCGCAGATAGGCGATCGCGCGATTGGGGGCATAGTCGCGCGAGCGGTCGATCTGCAGCGCCATGCCGGCCACCCACTTCGGCGCGAAGCGGTACTCGACTGCAGCGAGTGCGGTATAGCTGAAGCCGCCGCCGTTGCCGCCGCGGTAGATCGGGTCAATGCCGTTCGCCCTGGCGTCGGCGTTCAGGCCGGAGCGGGTCGGATAGAACGGCATGTCCTTCTCGTACGTATCCGACCAGCCGGCCGAGCCGCCCAGCCGCCACGACCATAGACCGCGCCGGCCGGTCCATTCGAGCGGCACCGCCAGCGACAGATAGCGCTGCGGGCTGTAGTAACCGCCGTGGCCGAAGGTGTAGTAGCGCAGGTTCTCCTGGTAGCGCCAATAGTTGACCACCAGGCCGCTGCTGACGCGCTGGTTGCGCGCATCGAGCAGTGGCCAGTCGAAGCCGGTGCGCACGGTGAACTCGCGGTTGGTGCGCACGTTGTGTCCGGTCAGCACGCCGGCGCCGACCGTAGCGAACACGCTGCCGCGTCCGACATCATGCGAATAGCCGAGCGTGATGCCGTTGCGGACCACGCCGCCCCAACGTTCGTTGCTGGCCGGGTCGATGGCGCCCGCGTACGAGATCAGGCTGCTGGTCACCGGGCGGCGCGACACGTCGATGGTGGCCGCGGCGCGGCGCAGCTCGGCGCGATAGCGCAGGCCGCCAACCACGTTCTGCTCGACGAAGCCGAGCGGCGTGGTGCCGAGGTCGGCGCGCCAGCTGCCATAGGCGCCGTTGTACGCATACCCGGCGGCGAGCGCCATCCCCTTGTCGTGTTGCCCGCGCGAGGAGAGCCCCGCACTGCCGCGTGCGGCGATCTGGCCGAACTGCTCGGCGCTGTCGGCGTTGGGACGCAACGTGCCGGCATCGAGCAGCACCGTATCGGCGTGGAAGAACACATGACCGGTGTAGCCATGCGGAATCCGCACGTAGAGCGGAATCTCGGTGGTGCTCAGCTCCGAGATGCCGCTGTCGCCGGACTTGCGCGAGAACAGCGTGGCGGTGGCGACCTGCCCATCGCGCCGCGCATCGAGATCCTGCAGCGCGCGCTGCGCAGCGGTGCCGCCGACGGCGGGCGCCGACGCTTCGGCCTGCTCCAGCGTGCGGGCCTGCCGGTACAGCGAAGCCGCATCGTCGAACTGGCCGCGCGACTGCGCGATGCGTCCCTGCTGCACGACGATATCGGCGCGCTGCGGGTAGCGCTGACGCAGGGCGTCGACCACGGCGGCCGCTTCGCCGTCGCGCCGCAGCGCGGTCAGGCGCCGCGCCGCCGACAGCCGTGTATCGATGTCGTCCTCGGCGGTGCCGGCCAGCACCTCGCGCACGATGCGCAGGGCTTCGTTGTTGCGCCCGGCGCGTTCGGCGAGCCGCGCCAGCGTCAATCGGGCGTCGGCATCGTTCGGGTTGCGCGCCAGCACCGCCCGGGCCGCGGCCGCCGCGCCGCCGAGATCGCCTTGCCGCTCGCGCACGTCGGCCAGTGCCAGCGACCAGCGCCGATCCCGTTGCTGCTCGGCAGGCACCGCGGCCAGCACGCGCAACGCGCCGGCGGCATCGTCCGCATCGAGATGACGGTCGGTGTCGCGCAGCGCGAGCCGCAGCGACTGATCGTCGAGCGCGGCACGTTGCGCGGGTTCGAACGCGCCCCGTTGGCCGCGCGTTTGCGCATCGCGCGCACGCAAGTCGTCGAGCCAGCCGCGCAGCGCGTCATCGCGGCCCGCGGCGGCCAGCAGCTCGCCGTAGCGCAGCCGCACGCCGATGGCGGGATCGTCGGGATGGGCGGCGAGCCACTGTTGCACCAGCCCGAGCCCGTAGTCGGATTCGCCCAGCGCGATCGCTTCGCGGCCGACGGTGGCCAGCATCTGCGGGTCCGCCTGCGTGGCGTCCGCGGCTTGCCGCAGCAGCGCGCGCGCCTCGTCGGTGCGGCCGGCGGCCAGTGCGAGGCGGCCCTGACGCAGCAACTGCTGCGCATGCAGATTGCCGCCGAGTTCGCGCATGCCTTCGGTGCGCTCGCCCTCGGGGATCTGCGCCAGCAGCGAGGCCGCCGCATCGGGGTCGTCGACCGAGTTCAGGAACAGCGCGGTGGCATAGCGCGTGTCGGCGTTCGGCGCGAGGCGCAGGCCTTCCTCCATGGTCTCGCGGCCCAGCGCCGGCAGTCCGAGATCGCGATAGGCCCGCGCCAGCGTGTAGCGCGTCCACGGCGCGTCGGGCGTCAGCCGCAGCGCATCCTCCAGCCTGGCGATGGCGGGGCTCGCGCGTCGCTCGGCCAGCAGCTGGTCGGCCTGGCGCGTCAGCAGTTCGGCGCGCAGCTGGCGCAGCGTGTCCGCATTGGTGGGCGATTTTTCCAGGCGAGCTTCGGTGGCGGCCAGCAGCGGACCGATCTCGGCGTGGCGGCCGCTGTTCTGCAGCAGCGCCACCAGCCTGCGCAGCGCGCCGGGATCGGGCGTGCGGCCCGCCAACTGCTGGCGCAGCAGCGTCTCGGCTTCGGCCTCGCGCCGTTGCGCCACCAGCGCGTCGGCGAGGATGGCCAGCGCATCGGCGTTGTCCGGTTGGCGCGCCAGCGCCTGCCGAGCCAGCGTCTCGGCCTCGCCCGGCTTGCCCTGCGTGCCGGCCAGCCGCGCGCGTGAGAGCGTGCCCCAGAAGGTGGCGGTGTCCAGCAGGCTGCGCCATTTGTTGCGCTGCTCGGGATCGAGCTGCAGCGCGCGGGCGAACAGCGCGCGCGCCTCGTCGTGCCGGCCCTCGCGCAGCCGCACCAGGCCCAGGCCGCCGACCACCTCGGCATCGTTGCCGCGCGTGCGCATGGCCTGCTCGAAGGCGGCCTGAGCTTCGGCGAGATTGCCGCGCTCCAGCTGCCGCAGACCGCGCTCGCGCGCCTGGTAGGCGGGATCGGCCAGCATGCGCCGATGCGCTTCGCGCTTTCTGTCGAGTTCGGCGAGGGTTTGCCGCGCGATGTCGTCGTCCGGCGCTTCCTTCAGATAGCGCTCGAACCAGATCGCGTAGGCCGGATCGTCGTTGACGCGATACAGCGTGCGGCGCCAGATGTCGAGCGCGGTCTTGCGATCGGCGTCGGTGCGCTGGCTCAGCCGATACAGCAGGTTGAGGCCTTCGGCGCGCGTGGCGGGGCGGTCGGTCAGCAAATCGCCCAGCGCCAGCGCGAGGCGCGCGTCGTCGGGCTGCTGCTGCAGCAGCTTGCGCAGCGCCGCGATCGCGCGCGGACGGCCGGCGTCGGTACCTGCCAGGATGCGGTAGTAGTCGATCGCCAGTTCGCCCTGCGGCGGCCCGTCGGGAAACAGCCGTTGCAGGCGTTCGAGCGCTTCCTTCTCGTTGCCGCCGCGCGCCAGCATGCGCACCGTTGCCATCTCGCGCTTGTCCTGCGTGGCGAGGCGATACGTGTCCTCGAGCTCGCGCGTGGCGGGGTGTTTCGGATGGTGCTGGCGCAGGCGCTGCAGGATGCGCTGGGCCTCGGCCGGACGATTCGAACGCAGTTCGATCTGCGCCAGCAACAGCAGCGCGTCGGGCTGCTGCGGCTCGATCGTCAGGATCTTGTCGAGCGCGCCGCGTGCCAGATCGGCGCGATTCTTCGCGTCCCACATGCGCGCCGACGACAGCAGGCGCGCCAGTTCCGCGTTGGCCGCGGCCGCGGACGGCGCGGCGGGGGCCAACGCGGCCGCCGGCATCGCGGCAACGAGCAGCACCGCGGCGGCGGGGGTCAGCGGCGAGCGGGGCATGTCGCGGTCCAGGCCGGCGTCAGCGCGCCATCGGCTTCGAAACGGTACAGGCCATCGAGATGGCCGAGGGCGAACAGCGACAACACCTGGCTGTAGTACCCCAGCGGCTGTTCGGCGGCCAGCTTGCGCATCCGCTCGAGCTGGCGCTGCGCCGCGCCGGACTCGCCGAGCGCAAGCAGATACGGCGCCACCGCCGCGGAAAAGCCTGCGTTGCCCGAATTCGGCCCGACGGCGCCGGAGCGCGTGTCGACGCGCTCGGGCGGATGGCCGTGCGCGATGGTGTAGTCCGCCATCGGGCGATAGGTCTTCAGCAGCGGCGCGCGCAAGGGATCCTGCTGCGCCAGCATGCCGGCCCACAGATAGACCCGGATCGCGTTGTATGCGCCTTCCGCCTGCGTCTGCTGGTCGGGACGAAAGCCGGGCTTGCCACCGCCGTGGTATTCGACCCAGTCGGGCGAGAAGCCGCGCGGCGCGGTATCGAGCAGCAGCCGCGCCGAGCTGGACAGCAGCTGGGTCCATTCGGTCTGCTGCGGCCACAGCGTCGCGAAGCGGCGCATCAGCTGTGGCGGCACATAGCTCGGGTTGAGCCGCCAGACCGTCGGCGAAGGATGGAAGCCCATCGGTCCGGGCAACAGCGTGCGGCCCAGCCCGGGCAGCAGCGCGGTCTCCTGCTGCACCACCTGGCGCGCGATCACGGTGCCGAGCGCGGTGTAGCGGCGCTCCTGCCACAGCCGGCCCGCTTCCAGCAGCGCGTAGGCGATCCACAGATCGGCGTCGGAGGCGGGGTTGGCGTCGAGCACGCCCCAGCTCTCGGGCTTGCCGTCGGCGGCCTCGCGCTTGCCCCAGATCCACGCCGGCAGCCGCGAGGCCAGATCGCCCTCGGCCAGATTGTTTTCTGTCCAGGTCAGCAGCCGTTCGAAGGTCGGCCGGTCGTTGGCGACCAGCGCGAAGAACAGCGCATAGGCCTGGCCCTCGGACACGGTGGTCTGCTGCGGCGTACTCGCGTCGATGACGCGGCCATCGGCGCTGACGGTGTCGCGCTTGAAGTTGTCCCAGGCGGGCCACGGGCACGACGCGGCGGCGCAGCCGAGCGAGGCGGTCAGCAGCGCGGCGCCGAGCAGCGCGCGCGAGGCCGTCGCCAGCCGGCCGACGTTATCGCGCAGGCGAGCGACCATGTGCAACGCCGCCATCTCAGCCCCCGTTGCGCCGCGCCGCCAGCCGGGACAGCGCCCAGAACGCGCTCAGCGCCACCGCCAGGCCCGCGAGGATGCCCGCGATGCCGAGGAATACCGGGTGCGACGACACGCGTACCCAGACCCGCGCATACCAGGGAAAATCGCCGACGAAATAGCGCTCGCCCAGCCGCAGGCCCTCGACTTCCCTGGCGCGCACCACGGTCAGGTCGCCGCGGATCTGCGCGACCTTCGACGGATCGTCCAGCGCATCGAGCACGTCGCCGAGCCGGTCCGCCTCGGTGGCGGTCACCGCCACCACGCTGTGGCGCTCGCGATAGGGCGATTCGAAGCCGACCAGCGCGGCCAGCGGGCCGTCAGCCGACAGGATCGCGCGGCCGGCCGGCGTCATCGCCTCGGGCTCGCTGTCGCTGAGCCAGTTCGACCAGGCGCTGGCGCGCTGGTCGCGCAATGCCATCTCGGTCTTGCCGCGCGCGATCATCAACGGCAGCGACTTGCCCCAGCGCGCCAGCAGCTCGCCGGCGCTGCCGTTGCCGACGATCAGCAGATTGCGCTGGCTGACCGATTCGACGTCCTTCGCCGGCACCACCGTGACGCGCAGCGCCGGCAGTCCGGTCCAGCGGCCCATATGGCCCAGCAGCGTCAGCAGCGCTTCCTGATCGATCGCGCGCGGCGCGTCGGGCAGCACCACCGCGGTATCGGCCAGATCGGCCAGGCGCGTGAACGGGTATCCGCTGTTGGCGAAAAAGGCCAGGTTCGGCATCGCCGCGTAGTGGGCGAAGCCGCTGAAGTCGATGGTCGAGTCCGGATCGATCGCGGCGCGTGCGACCTTGGCCGGCGTCGACGCGCACAGGCCGGTCTTCTGCGAGTCCAGATGGAAGCGGAACTGCATCTGGTTGTCGCTGCCCACGCGGAAGGCAGGCACCCGGATCTCGTTGGAGATCACCGCGTCGCTGCCGGACAGCAGCGGCACGCTGACCAGATTCTCGTCGTCGCTGCCCGACAGCGGCCGCAGCCGGTACGAACGCACCAGCTGCTCGTTGATATCGACGTTCAGCACCGAGTCGTTGTAGGTGGACGGCGCGGTATAGCGGTATTTCAGGCTCAAAGGCACGCTGCGCTGGTTCCAGCCGTACAGGTCGGCCGGCACGCGCAGATTGACGCGGATCGCCTGCGGGTCGTTGCCCGAGACCTGCAGCTGCTGCGGATCGGTGACCAGCTCGCGGAACAGCACCGGACGATCGACCGGCGCCCAGTTCGGCGCGTCATACGGCGCGCGCGGCGGTCCCAGGTCGACGGTCTGAATCGATGCCTGGCGGCCGGCCATCGCCGCCTTGCCGAGCACCAGCGCATTGGCCGCCGTCTGCAATTCCTCGGCATTGCGGCCGGCGATGACCAGCAGCTTGTGGTCGGGGCTGTTCGGATTCGGCATCACCGTGACCGAGGGACCGGCGATCTCGCGCAGTCCGAGGGCGGCCGCAGCGGGGCCCGGCAACGTCAGCATGATCGCGTGCTGGCCCGCCGGCGCGTTGCGCGCGACGGGGAAGCGCGCACCGCGATAGTCGGCCAGCGCGCCCAGCCACGATGCCACCACGCCGGCCGCGCGCAACGTCGCCATGTCGGCGTTGTCGGCCAGCACGAACGGCACGGTGACGCGGCGATTGTCGCGGCGATCGAAGAAGGGCAGCGGCAGCAGGGCGAGATTGTCCGGCAGGCGCAGCGCGGCGGTGGTCAGCGTCAGCGCGCTGTTGGCGCTGATATCGGTCCACAGCGCCGAATGCGCAGCGTCCTCGCAGTGGTCCACGGTGTAGTGGCCGATGAATTCGATCGCCAGGCGATTGAAGTCGGTAAACAGCCGCGGCTCCAGCGGGATATCGCGCGTGACCTGCTGCCCGGCGCGATTGGCCTCCAGCGGCAGCGTGGCGACGACTTCGTCGTTCAGCTTGATCTTCAGATGCGACAGCGGATAGATCAGCGAGGGCGAATACGTGTAGTGCAGCCGCAGCGTGGCGCTGGTCACGACCTCGTCGGCGCGGATGCCGACATTGAGCACGCGCTCGGGATCGAGTCCGCGCAGCGCGATCGGGCCATAGGCGCCCATCTCGGCGACCGTCAGCACCTGGCGGCGCGCCGGCGTGCCGGCCGGCGCCGACGGGGCGCCGGCGGAGGCCAAGGCGCCGCCGCCGTTGCTGGCCGGGGCTTCGACTGCCGCAGTCGGAGAAGTGGGTTGGGAATGAGCCGGCGGCAATGCCATCGCGGCCAGAAGGCATGCCGTGGTCAGCATGGCGCCACGCCGGCGCGGCGTGGCGGCAGTCAAATCGATCCTCGTCATCAATGCCAAATAAGCGATGAACGCCCGTAGTGCGTCCGTCTGGCCAGGTTCCCCTCGATAGCTGCGGCGGGGGCGGCGCTCTGCGGCAATACGATGCGCCTTGTCCGGCGGAGTCTACACCAATGTCTGTTGGCGTCCGCCCGGGTGCTGGCCGGGGCCCAATAAAAACGTCCGCCTTGCGGGCGGACGTTGGATCGTTGCCACATGCGGCGTGGCCGACGGCGAGAATGTCATGAAGGCGCCGCCGGCCATGCCGCGCGCGAGGATCAGTGCGCGAACAGCCAGATCAGGACCAGCACGAAGGCCGGCACACCCAGCAACCAGGCGAGGATATAAGGCATGGTGTCGCTCCTTGTCGTGAACTCCATGGCTTCACTATAGGGAGCGCGGGCGGGGCCTACTGTCGGGACCCCTCCGCTAGGCTTGTAGGACTGGGCCGACCGGGTGTCCGACGGGCTGTCGGCATGTCGGCGCGGCATCGATGCGCTGCATCAATGCCCGGGCATGGCCCTTCGCTGCGCGGCCGACGGCGATTTTCGCCTCAATCCTCGTCATCCTCGCTGTCGAGGAAGTCGCGCCGGATCATCCAGTTGCGGATGGCCTCGTCGCAGACATTCTTCAGTTTCTGGCGGTCCGGCAGCTTGTCGAACAGCTCGAAATTGACCAGCGCCATGCCTGCATCGGTGATGTAGAACAGGCGGGCGGGATCGTCGTAGTGGACGATGCGGCCATCGATACCGGACTCGTCGCTCTCGGTGGGCATGTCCTCGAGCTCGACCACGCGGCAGGTGAAGCGCGGACTGCGGGTATGGGTCAGATACTCGAATTCGTCGTGCATCACTTCGCCCCCCTTGCCGGTGGCGATGGCGAAGCCCCAGATGAAGCGGGGCATCGGCAGATCGGACAGATCGTCTATCTCGTCCATGGTGTTCTCCCTGATTCGATGACCCGCATTATCGCTCGGACACCATTGTCGCGCCCACCTTCGCGTGTCTGGCGCGGCCGGCCTATCGCTGCGCGCGGCAATTGGCGTAGGTCGGCGGCGCGTGCTCGCCCTGCGTGAAGTCCTGCAGCATCGCGTCGTCGCCCTTGGTCCACCAGACATATTGGCCGTGCGCGTAGCGCGCGCCGGACGCACTGAGGACGGTGACGAACAGCAGCGGCTTGCCGTCCAGACGCAGGATCGCGATCTGGTTGTCGGGGCTGTTGAAATAGCGTGCGGTCAGCTGTTTGCCTTCATCGCAGCGGTAATGCACGGTGATCGGCGCGTCGAAGCGCACGCCGTCGATGCCGGGACGAGCCTGTGCCGGGGCGCTGCAGGCGGTGGCGGCAAGCAGCGCGACGCCAGCGATGACGGCGCGGCGAAGGAGGAAAGGGATAGCCATATCGATTTGCAGGGAAAGCGGTCGAGGGAGAAACGCTGCTGATGTCGGCGCAGGACGCTCAACGTCCGACGCCATGTTCGTCACGGCGATCGGCCCGATGGTGGTCCACGTCGAGCCGATAGCTGGCGGCCAGCGTGCGCAGGCTGTCGATCTCCGCCTGCTGCCAGGCGGCGTCGTGCCCCAGCTCTTCGGCGAGGATCGCGGCCACGCGCGGCGCTGCGGCTTCGGCCGCGCGGGCATCGAGAAACAGCAGGCGGTTGCGGCGCGCCACCACGTCTTCGACGCGGCGCGCCAGTTCATAACGCGCGGCGAAGCGGACATGCGCCTCGGTCAGGCCCGATTCCGGCGCGATCACGTTGTCCGCACCGGGCAGGCTGCGCAGCAGGCCCAGATCGCCGCCGTAGTAGCGGTCGGGCGCGTTCAGGTTGGCCTGCTGTCCGGCCCACGCGCCCGCGCCGTGCAGCGGCAGATCGGCGGTCACGCACGGCGCCGCGGGCAGCATCTGGCGGCGAATCGCGGTATCGACCACGTCCTCGGCCATCTTGCGATAGGTCGTCCATTTGCCGCCGGTCACCGTGATCAGGCCCGCTTTCGATACGACGATCGTGTGTTCGCGCGACAGCGAGGCGGTCGAGTTCTCCCCGGTCGCCTTGACCAGCGGACGCAGTCCAGCCCAGACGCTGGTGACGTCGGCGCGGGTGGGATCGCGCGACAGATAGCGCGCGGCGGTCTCGAGGATGAAGTCGATATCGTCGTCCTCGGCGCGCGGCTCCAGCGGCAGATCGCGGCGCGGCGTGTCGGTGGTGCCGACGATGGTGTGGCCGTTCCAGGGAACCAGGAACAGCACGCGGCCGTCATCGGTCTTGGGCACCAGGATCGCGCGATCGCCGGGCAGGAAACTGCGCGGCAGCGTCAGGTGCACGCCCTGGCTCGGCGCCACCATCATCTGCGCGCGCTGGTCCTCCATCCGGCGCACCGCGTCGACCCAGACGCCGGTGGCATTGATCACGCATTCGGCATGCAGCGTCAGTTCGGCATCGCCGAGTTCGTCGCGGACGGTGACCCCGCCGACCACGCCGGCCTGCATCACCAGGCCCGTCACGCGGGCATAGTTGACCGCGACGCCGTCGAGATCGAACAGCGTGCGCATCAGCGCGATCGCGAGACGCGCGTCGTCGAACTGGCCGTCGAAATACAGATTCGCGCCGCGCAACGGGCGGCCGCCGACATGCTCGGCCAGCGTCGGCGCTGCTGCCAGCGTCTCCGCGTGGTTCAGCCAGCGGCTGTCCATCAGATTGCGGCTGCCGGCGAGCATGTCGTAGACCTTCAGCCCGATGCCGTAGAAGGGCTGGTCGAACAGCTGATAGGCGGGCACCACGAAGCCGAGCGGCCACACCAGATGCGGCGCGTTGCGCGCCAGCATGCCGCGCTCCTGCAGGGCCTCGCGCACCAGGCCGATATTGCCCTGGGCGAGGTAGCGCACGCCGCCGTGCACCAGCTTGGTGGCCTTGCTGGAGGTGCCCTTGGCGAAGTCCGCCGCCTCCAGCAGCAGCGTGCGATAGCCGCGCGAGGCGGCATCGACCGCGGTGCCGAGGCCGGTCGCGCCGCCACCGATCACGATCACGTCCCAGCGGCGCTCGCGCTCCAGTGTGGCGAGCAGCGTCGCGCGATCGGGGGGCAGGGTAGGGTTGGGTGTCTGCATGGCGAAGGAGAGCGGTACCTGGCGAGTCAATGCGGCGTCGATGCGGAGTCGATGCGGGGTCGGTGCGAGGGCGGCGCGCGTCGGCGGTTCGTCGGCTGATGCGCGTTCACGGGGCGGCGGACGCGGTTTCGTCGCGCGCCCAATCCCGCGCGCGCTCCACCGCGCGATGCCAGCGCGCGAGCTGGCTGGCGCGTGCATCGGCCGACAGCCGCGGCTCGAAACGCTGTTCGATCTGCCATTGGCTGGCCAGTTCCTGCTGATCGCGCCAGAAGCCGCAGGCCAGGCCCGCCAGATAGGCCGCGCCCAGCGCGGTCGTTTCGGTGACGCGCGGACGCACGACCGCGGTGCCGAGCAGATCGGCCTGCATCTGCATCAGCAGGTCGCTGCGCGAGGCGCCGCCGTCGACCCGCAGTTCGGCCAGCGCAATGCCGGCGTCCTTCTGCATCGCGTCGAGCACGTCGACGCTCTGCAGCGCGATCGCTTCGAGCGCGGCGCGCGCGATCTGCGGCCTGCCGGTGCCGCGGGTGATGCCGATCAGCGTGCCGCGTGCAAACGCGTCCCAGTGCGGCGCGCCCAGCCCCGCGAACGCAGGGACCAGCACCACGCCGCCGGTGTCCTCGCATTGCCGCGCCAACGGTTCGACCTCGGGCGCGCTCTGAATGATCTGCAGGCCGTCGCGCAGCCACTGGATCGTGGCGCCGCCCATGAAGACGCCGCCTTCGAGGCAGTATTGCGTGGTGCCGCTGGCGTCCTGGCCAAGCTGCCAGCCGATCGTCGTCAGCAGCCGGTTCTGCGAGACCACCGGGGCAGACCCGGTATTCATCAGCAGGAAGCAGCCGGTGCCATAGGTGTTCTTCGCCATGCCGGGCGACAGGCAGGCCTGGCCGAAGGTGGCCGCCTGCTGGTCGCCCGCGATGCCGGCGATCGGCAGCTCGGCGCCGAACACGCGCTGCGAGGTGCGTGCCACCTCGCCGCTGGACGGCACCACGTCGGGCAGCAGGCTGCGCGGAATATCGAGCAGCGCCAGCAGTTCGTCGTCCCAGCGGAATTCGTGGATATTGAACAGCATCGTCCGCGACGCGTTGGAGACGTCGGTGACATGGCGTTTGCCGTCGGTCAACTGCCAGATCAGCCAGCTGTCGACCGTGCCGAAGGCCAGCTCGCCGCGTGCCGCGCGTTCGCGTGCGCCATCGTAGTGGTCGAGCATCCAGCGCAGCTTGGTGCCGGAGAAATAGGCGTCGATGACGAGGCCCGTGCTGGCGCGAAAGCGCTCGCCATGGCCGTCGCGCTGCAGCGCCTCGCACATCGGCGCGGTCCGGCGGTCCTGCCAGACCAGTGCGCGGCCGACCGGCTCGCCGGTGCGGCGGTCCCACAGCACCGCGGTCTCGCGCTGATTGGTGATGCCGATCGCGCGGATCTGGCGCGCCGATACGCCCGCGGCGTTCAGCACCTCGTGCGCGACCGCCAGCTGCGATTGCCAGATCTCGTAGGGGTCGTGCTCGACATGGCCGGGCTGCGGGTAATATTGCCGGAACTCGCGCTGGGCGATCCGCACCACATTGCCGGCATGATCGAACAGGATCGCGCGCGAACTGCTGGTGCCCTGGTCGAGCGCCAGGATATATTCGCCGCGCGCTGGCGTCGTGCTGTCGGTCATGGCTGCCATCCTGCTGATTTCATTGATTCCGTGGTTTCGTACAGGGACGCCCGTGTCGGGGCGCCAATATGTCGATGTCCAATTCGATATCCAATTCCCAGGACCTTGCTCACCGCATCGCCGCCAACCTCGCCGCGCGCTCGCGTTTCCACCCGGCGCAGCATCTGCGGCTGATCATCGAGGACCTGCAGGTTGGCTGGCTGCCGCGCCGCCACGCGCACACGCTGCGCGAACTGGAAGGAGGCGAGGGCATCGACTTCGCCGTGCTCGGGCCGGAACGCGAGGGCTCGGTCGTGCTGTTGCCCGACGTGCACGACTTCGACGCCCGCAGCGCCGCGCTGGCCACGCTGGCCCGCCGTCTGGCCGCGCACAATCTGCTGCGCGGCTGGCGCGATGAAGCGTTCGCCGTCACGCCGGCGCTGACGCATCCGGCCTTCGCGACGATCGAACGCGCCGCCGCGCGCTACCTCGGCCTGCTGACCTTTGCCTCGCACATGAACGGCATCGTGGCGGGGCAGCGCGCGCTGTGGATCGCGCGGCGAAGCGAGAGCAAGGCGGTCGACCCCGGCATGTGGGACAACCTGGTCGCCGGCGGCATGCCGCACGGCAGCGATCCGCTGGCCACGCTGGTGCGCGAATGCGACGAGGAATCGGGCATTCCGCCATGGCTTGCGGCCCAGGCGCAGGCCCACGGCGCGGTCGAGGTGCTGCGCGAAATCGAGGAGGGCGTGCAGTGGGAAATGGTCTATCCGTACGACCTGGAACTGCCCGCCGACTTCGTGCCGCACAACCGCGACGGCGAGGTCGCCGAGCACCGGCGGGTGGGGCCGGAGGCCGCCCTTGCTATCATGGCGGATGGCGCGATGACGCTCGATGCCACGCTGGTGACGCTCTCTGCGCTGCACCGGCGCGGCTGGGCGCCGCCCGTACCCGGTGTCGCCGACTAGCGCGATGCCTCGGCACGGCGGCCGGCCCGCCCGGCGCGCCCCCTCCAGAGAACACCAACGATGAGCAATCCAGGCTTTATTCTGACCATTTCGTGCCCCGATCAGCCGGGCATCGTGCACGCCGTTTCGGGACTGTTGTTCCAGCACGGCTGCAATATCGTCGATTCGGACCAGTACGGTGACGAGTACACCGGTCGCTTTTTCATGCGCGTGCATTTCACCGCGGCCCCGGGCGGCCCGGAGCTCGGCACGCTCAAGAGCGCGTTCGCGCCGGTCGGCGAGCAGTTCTCGATGCAATGGGAGCTGTTCGATGCCGCGATCAAGCCGCGCGTGATGATCATGGTGTCGCGCATCGGCCATTGCCTGAACGATCTGCTGTTCCGCGCCAAGAGCGGGCAGTTGCCGGTCGAGATCGCCGCGATCGTGTCGAACCACCGCGATTTCTACCAGCTGGCCGCGTCCTACGACATTCCGTTCTTCCATCTGCCGCTGATGAACGCGTCGGCCGAGCAGAAGGCCGCGCAGGAGGCGAAGGTCTTCGAAGTGGTGCAGGACCAGAAGATCGACCTGGTCGTGCTCGCGCGCTACATGCAGGTGCTGTCGAACGACCTGTGCCGCAAGCTCGAGGGCCGCGCGATCAATATCCACCATTCCTTCCTGCCCAGCTTCAAGGGCGCCAAGCCCTACTACCAGGCGCACGATCGCGGCGTCAAGCTGATCGGCGCGACGGCCCACTACGTGACCGCCGATCTCGACGAAGGCCCGATCATCGAGCAGGAAATCGAGCGCGTCGACCACAGCATGGATCCGGACCAGCTGACCGCCGTTGGCCGCGATGTCGAATGCGTGGCGCTGGCACGTGCCGTCAAGTGGCATGCGGAACATCGGATCCTGCTGAACGGGCACAAGACGGTCGTGTTCAAGTAACGAGCGCGGTTGCCCTCTCCCCCGCCCCTCTCCCGCGAGCGGGAGAGGGGAGAACACCGCCGGCACGCGCGAACCGACTGCCATTCTTGCGCTCGCAGCGGACGTTGAGACGCTCGGCAGCACGCGCACACCGCTTTCCCCTCTCCCGCCTGCGGGAGAGGGGCAGGGGAGAGGGCAGCTCCGAGCCTTATTCCCCCGCCACCACACATTTCACCCCGCTGTCCGCAACGATCTGCTCGAACGGCGCCCGCAGGGGCTCGTCGGTGAAGAGCCGGTCGATCTGCGACAGGTGCGCCAGCTCGACCATCGCCTGCCGGTTGAATTTGGTCGCATCGGCCGCCAGCCACACCTCGCGCGAATGCTCGATGATCGTGCGAGCCACCTTGACCTCGCGGAAATCGAAATCGCGCAGCGTGCCGTCGGCCTCGATGCCCGAGATGCCGATCAGCCCGATATCGACCTTGAACTGGCGGATGAACTCGACCGTGGCCTCGCCGATGATGCCGCGGTCGCGCGATCGCAGCACGCCGCCGGCGACGATGACCTCGCAGTCCTGGTTGTCGGCCAGGATGTTGGCCACGTGCAGATTGTTGGTGATCACGCGCAGGCCGCGGTGATGCATCAGCGCCCGGGCGATTTCCTCGACCGTGGTGCCGATGTTCATGATCAGCGAGCACCCCTCGGGCACCGCGGCGGCCACCGCGCGCGCAATGCGCGCCTTGCCTTCGGCATTGAGCAGCTGGCGCTGGCGATAGGCGATGTTCTCGGTGGTCGAGCCGTCCATCCGCACGCCGCCGTGAAAGCGCGCCAGCATGCCGTTCTCCGCCAGCAGATTGACGTCGCGCCGGACCGTTTGCAGGGTCACGCCGAACTTGCGTGCTAGCTCTTCGATGGAAGCGAAACCCTGGCTGCGGACTTCTTCCAGAAGAGCGGTCTGGCGGGGATTGAGCGTCATGCCGGGATTCTAGTTCAAACAAAAACGAAAACAAATGATGCATTGCACTATTGTTTTTTGTTCGCTTCTTTACTAAAACGAGCAAGCAAGCAATCGATGCGCGCCGGTGTTCCTTTGCGTCCCGCCCTGTGTCCGCTGATCCCGCGACCTGTCTTCGGGCCCAACCATGCCGCGCGCAGGGCAAGAACCCTGACGGAGACCGGATGCAGCTCAGACTGGAAGGCATCGCGCAGCAGGCAGGTTCGCAGGTCCACCTCTATCCGATGTCGCTGGCGCCGGTGCCTGGCGCGGTGACGATCCTGCTCGGGGCGACCCAGGCGGGCAAGACGTCGCTGATGCGCGTCATGGCTGGGCTGGACCGCCCCAGCGCCGGCCGCGTGCTGGTCGACGACGCCGACGTGACCGGCATGCCGGTACGCCAGCGCAATGTGTCGATGGTCTACCAGCAGTTCATCAATTACCCGTCGCTGACCGCGTTCGACAATATCGCCTCGCCGCTGCGGCTGCGCGGTGCAGCCGATATCGACCGGCACGTTCGCACGCTGGCGGCGCGCCTGCATATCGAACATCTGCTCGAGCGCCATCCCGCCGAACTGTCCGGCGGCCAGCAGCAGCGCGTCGCGCTGGCACGGGCGCTGGCCAAGGGCGCACCGCTGATGCTGCTGGACGAGCCGCTGGTCAACCTCGACTACAAGCTGCGCGAGGAACTGCGCGAGGAACTGGCCCAGCTGTTCGCGCAGGGCGACGCCACCGTGATCTACGCAACCACGGAGCCCGGCGAGGCGCTGCTGCTCGGCGGCCATACCGCGGTGCTCGATGCCGGCGAGCTGCTGCAATACGGGCCGACGGCCGAGGTCTTCCACTATCCCGATTCGCTGCGCGTGGCGCGCGCCTTCAGCGATCCGCCGATGAACCTGATCGCCGGCGAGTGGCGCGACGCCGCCGTGCACCTGCCCGACGGCATCGAGGTAGCGCTGCGCCCGGATGACGGCGCGCAGCTGGGCGGTGCCGGCGATGCCCTGCAAGGCTACGCCGGCCCGGTGACCGTCGGCGTGCGTGCCGGCACGCTGTGGCTTGATGGCGTGTCCGACCGGCACGACGAACTGGCCGTCGGCGTGCCGCGTGCGCGCGAAGGCGTGCCGCTGCCGGGCCGCGTCGCGCTGGCCGAGTTGTCGGGCTCCGATACCTTCGTGCACGTCGACACCGCGGTCGGCAATCTGGTCGCGCAGGTGCCCGGCGTGCTGGACCTGGCGCTGGGCGAGACGGTGACGCTGCGGCTCGATCCGTCCCAGCTCTATCTGTTCGATGCGCAGGGGCGATGCATTCGCGCGCCGCGTCGCGCGCATCTGCGGCCCGCCAACGGGCTGGGGAACTGAGGCCATGGCCCGTATCGATCTGGACCTGGCCCATGCCTACGGTCCCAATCCGCGCAGCGACGACGACTATGCGCTGCTGCCGCTGCGCTTCACCTTCGACGACGGCGGCGCCTACGCGCTGCTGGGACCGTCGGGCTGCGGCAAGACCACGCTGCTGAACTGCATCTCGGGACTGCTGCGGCCGTCGCAGGGCACCGTGTCGTTCGACGGCCGCGATGTCACCGGCGAATCGCCGCAGGCGCGCAATATCGCCCAGGTATTCCAGTTCCCGGTGATCTACGACACCATGACGGTCGGCCAGAACCTGGCCTTTCCGCTGCGCAACCGCGGTGTGCCGCAGGCCCAGGTGCGCGAACGGGTCGGGCAGGTGGCCGAGATGCTGGACCTGTCCGCCGTGCTCGATCGCCAGGCCAGCGGCCTGTCGGCCGATGCCAAGCAGAAGATCTCGCTGGGGCGCGGCCTGGTGCGCCACGATGTCGCCGCCATCCTGTTCGACGAACCGTTGACGGTGATCGACCCCCACCTGAAATGGCAGCTGCGGCGCAAGCTCAAGGAAATCCACCGCGAATTCCATCTGACGCTGATCTATGTCACGCACGACCAGACCGAGGCGCTGACCTTTGCCGACCAGGTGGTGGTGATGTCGCGGGGCAAGGCGGTGCAGGTCGGTACCGCCGATGCCTTGTTCGAGCGGCCCGCCCATACGTTCGTGGGCCATTTCATCGGTTCGCCCGGCATGAACTTTCTGTCGGCGCGCTGGCGGGACGGCTGGATCGAGCTGGCCGGACGACGCTATGCGCCGCCGACGGACGACGCCATCGCGCAGCGGCTGCAGGCCGCCGGCACGTTCAAGATCGGCGTGCGGCCCGAATATCTGCGGCTCGCGCGCCCCGACGACGAGCAGGCGGTGCCCGCGGCGATCGAACGCGCGCAGGATATCGGCACCTACTGGATCGCCGCGGCGCGGCTGCAGCAGCAGGGCGGCGATGGCACCGACACGGCCTCGCTGCTGCGCGCGCGGCTGGGCGACGAAGCCGCCGCGCTGCGCCCCGGCGACACCGCGTGGTTCTCGGTGTTTCACCGCCATACCTGCTATTACGTCGACGAGGAGCTGGTCCGATGAAGCCGATCAACCAGAAGGCGTGGCTGCTGGTGCTGCCGGTGGTGATCTGCGTCGCGTTCTCGGCGATCCTGCCGCTGATGACGATCGTCAATTACTCGGTGCAGGACATCATCTCGCCCGAGCGCCGCGTGTTCGTCGGCACCGAATGGTTCCGCGCGGTGCTGCGCGACGGCGAGCTGCACGATGCGCTGCTGCGGCAGCTCGGCTTCTCGCTGGCGGTGCTGCTGGTCGAGATTCCGCTCGGCATCCTGCTGGCGCTGTCGATGCCGGCGCGCGGCTGGAAGGCGTCGGCGGTGCTGGTGATCGTCGCGCTGTCGCTGCTGATTCCGTGGAATGTGGTCGGCACCATCTGGCAGATCTTCGGCCGCACCGACATCGGCCTGCTTGGCGCCGCGCTGGCCGGGCTCGGCTTCGACTACAACTACACCGGCAATGCGCTCGACGCGTGGCTGACGGTGCTGGTGATGGACGTCTGGCACTGGACGCCGCTGGTCGGGCTGCTGTGCTACGCCGGCCTGCGCGCGATTCCCGATGCCTACTACCAGGCCGCGCAGATCGACGGCGCCTCCCGCTGGGCGGTGTTTCGCCATATCCAGCTGCCCAAGCTGCGCGGCGTGCTGATGATCGCCGTGCTGCTGCGCTTCATGGACAGCTTCATGATCTATACCGAGCCCTTCGTGCTGACCGGCGGCGGGCCCGGCAACGCCACCACCTTCCTGTCGCAATACCTGACGCAGAAGGCGGTGGGGCAGTTCGATCTGGGCCCGGCCGCGGCGTTCTCGATCGTCTATTTCCTGATCATCCTGCTGCTGTGTTTCGTGCTCTACAACTGGATGCAGCGCGCCGGCACCGTCGCCGAGGAGGTTCCCCATGCATGACCCGGCCTCGCGCGGCGGCTGGTGGCGCGCCGCCTTTCTGCTGGTCTATCTGGTGTTCGCGATCCTGCCGATCTACTGGATGCTCAACATGTCGTTCAAGACCAACGACGAGATCCTGTCGACGCTGTCGCTGTGGCCGGCGCAATTCACGCTGGAGCACTACCGCACGATCTTCACCGACTCGTCCTGGTATTCGGGCTACATCAATTCGCTGATCTATGTCGCGCTGAACACCGTGATTTCGGTGACCGTGGCGCTGCCCGCGGCGTATGCGTTCTCGCGCTACCAGTTCATCGGCGACAAGCATGTGTTCTTCTGGCTGCTGACCAACCGGATGACGCCACCGGCGGTATTCCTGCTGCCGTTCTTCCAGCTCTATACCAGCGTCGGGCTGATGGACACGCACCTGGGCGTCGCGCTCGCGCACCTGGTGTTCAACGTGCCGCTCGCGGTGTGGATCCTGGAGGGCTTCATGTCGGGCGTGCCGCGCGAGATCGACGAGACCGCCTATGTCGACGGCTATTCGTTCCCGCGCTTTTTCCTGACGATCTTCCTGCCGCTGATCAAGGCCGGCGTCGGCGTCGCGGCGTTCTTCTGCTTCATGTTCAGCTGGGTCGAGCTGCTGCTCGCGCGCACGCTGACCTCGGTCGATGCCAAGCCGATCGTGGCAACGATGACGCGCACGGTGTCGGCCTCCGGCATGGACTGGGGCGTGCTGGCCGCGGCAGGCGTGCTGACGATCGTGCCCGGCGGCATCGTGATCTGGTTCGTGCGGCACTACATCGCGAAGGGCTTCGCGATGGGCCGCGTCTGAGCGGGGGTGGCGATGGAAACGACGGCCATGTTCGGCTGGATGGTATGGACCACGCCGGTCGCGGTGTTCTTCATCTGCGTGGTGCTGATGCTGATCGGCATGACGATCTGGGAGCTGCGCTCGCCGACGCGCCTGCGCAAGGGCTGGCTGCCGATCGCCACCACGCGCGGCGACCGGCTGTTTATCGGCCTGATGTGCGCCGCGTGGATCAACCTCGCCTGGGTCGGCCTGGGCGAGGCGATGATGGCCTGGTTCTCGCTGCAGGAGGAGCCGTCGGTGTGGATCAGCTTCCTGTTGTCGATGGCGGTGCTGGCGCTGGTCATGCGCAAGGGCTGATGGTTGGGCGGCTTTTTTTGCGGCTGTTTGGCTTTGGTTCAGAGGTGCGTTCGAATCCGTTTGATTGACAGGTAGCGCGGCTCAATCCTTCCCCGGCCGCGACCCGCAACGCTATCGGGAAGGACCATTCGAGGAGACATCGATGACAGCGCTGAAGCAACAGGCAAGGCTGGCGGTGAAGCTGGTGGCGGTGGCCGCCGCGCTCGCCTGCGGCCACGCCGCCTGGGCAGGAGAGGCCGAGGCGAAGAAGTGGATCGACAACGAGTTCCAGCCGTCCTCGCTGGCCAAGGACAAGCAGCTGGCCGAGATGAAGTGGTTTATCGAGGCGGCCGCCAAGCTCAAGGCCAAGGGCGTGACGCAGGTCAACGTGGTGTCCGAGACCATCACCACGCACGAGTACGAGGCCAAGACACTGGCGCGCGCCTTCGAGGAAATCACCGGCATCAAGGTCAATCACGACCTGATCCAGGAAGGCGACGTGGTCGAGAAGCTGCAGACCTCGATGCAGTCGGGCAAGTCGATCTACGACGGCTGGATCTCCGATTCGGACCTGATCGGCACGCACTATCGCTATGGCGCGATCCTGCCGCTGACCGACTACATGAACGGCGCCGGCAAGGAATGGACCAATCCGGATCTCGACATCAAGGACTTCATCGGCACCAAGTTCACCACCGCGCCCGACGGCAAGTTGTATCAGCTGCCCGACCAGCAGTTCGCCAACCTCTACTGGTTCCGCGCCGACTGGTTCGCGCGCAAGGACCTGCAGGAGAAATTCAAGGCCAAGTACGGCTACGACCTCGGCGTGCCGACCAACTGGTCCGCCTACGAGGACATCGCCAACTTCTTCACCAACGACGTCAAGGAGATCGACGGCAAGAAGGTCTATGGCCATATGGACTATGGCAAGAAGGACCCGTCGCTGGGCTGGCGCTTCACCGATGCCTGGCTGTCGATGGCCGGCACCGCGGACAAGGGGCTGCCCAACGGCATGCCGGTCGACGAATGGGGTATCCGCGTGGCGGCGGACAAGTGCACGCCGGTCGGCGCCTCGGTCTCGCGCGGCGGCGCCACCAACAGCCCGGCGGCGGTCTACGCGCTGACCAAGTACGTCGACTGGATGAAGAAGTACGCGCCGCCGCAGGCCATGGGCATGACCTTCTCCGAAGCGGGACCGGTGCCCGCGCAAGGACAGGTCGCGCAGCAGATCTTCTGGTACACCGCGTTCACCGCGGACATGACCAAGAAGGGATTGCCGGTGGTCAACCCCGACGGCTCGCCGAAATGGCGCATGGCGCCGTCGCCGTATGGCCCGTACTGGAAGCAGGGCATGCAGAACGGCTATCAGGACGTCGGCTCGTGGACCTTCTTCAAGAAGACCGATCCGAACCGGCTGGCGGGCGCGTGGCTCTACGCGCAGTTCGTGACGTCGAAGACCGTGTCGCTGAAGAAGTCGCTGACCGGGCTGACGTTCATCCGCGACAGCGACATCAATCACGAGTATCTGACCAAGAACGCGGCCAAGTACGGCGGGCTGATCGAGTTCTACCGCAGCCCGGCGCGCGTCGCGTGGACGCCGACCGGCACCAATGTGCCCGACTATCCGAAGCTCGCGCAGCTGTGGTGGAAGAACGTGGCCACCGCGGTGACCGGCGAGAAGACCCCGCAGGCCGCGATGGACAGCCTGGCCGAGGAGATGGACCAGGTGATGGCGCGGCTGCAGCGCGCCGGCATGGCGACCTGCGCGCCCAAGCTCAATGCCAAGGGCGATCCGGCCAAGTGGCTGTCGGACGAGCACGCGCCGTGGAAGAAGCTGGCCAACGAGAAGCCGAAGGGCGAGACCATCGCCTACGAGAAGCTGCTGCAGGCCTGGAAGGAGGGCAGGGTGCGGTGAAGCTCTGATGAGCTTGGTTTCTCCCCTCTCCCGCTTGCGGGAGAGGGGCCGGGGGAGAGGGCAACCGCCGCACGCCTGCGGCCAGCGCTCCCGTTACCTCCGGAAACGTCGATCCCCCAGCCTCTGGTGCATACTACGGCCTTCGCAAAAACTCAGCCCCGCGGCAAAGGCCCGTTCCTGCACCCATGAAGCGCATCCTGGTTATCAAGATCACCTCCCTCGGCGATATGGCACACACGCTGCCGCTGATCTGGGATCTGCGGCATGCCTACCCGGAGGCCAAGATCGACTGGGTCGCCGATGCCTCCTGCGCCGATATTCCGCGCTGGACCGTCGGCGTCGACCGCGTGATCGCGCCCCCGCTGCGCGGCTACAAGAAGTCGAAGCAATGGAAGGACCTGCGGGCGATCCTGGCCGCCGTGCGCGAACTGCGGCGCGAGAAATACGACGTGGTCCTCGACGTGCACGGCGTCTACAAGAGCGCCATCGTCGGCTGGCTGGCCCGCACGCGCCGCCGCTTCGGCTACGCCGCCAAACACCTGGGCGAAGCCCGCGCCGAGATGTTCTACACGGACATCTTCGCGCCGCATGGCGATGCCACCGCCCGTCACAAGATGCGCCTGGTCGCCGCCAAGGCGCTCGGCTACGAGCTCGACCCCAAGGAGCACTACGAACTGCGCATTCCGGCCCCGGCCGCGCCGCTCAATACCGACGGCGTGCCCCGCGCGATGCTGTTCCATGCGACGTCGCTCGAGATCAAGAAATGGCCGCCCGAACGCTGGATCGCGGTCGGCCGGGAACTGAATGCCCGTGGCTATCGCGTGCAACTGCCCTGGGGCTCGCCGGCGGAAAGGGAGCAATCCGAAGTGCTGGCGCGCGGCATCCCGGACGCCGAGGTACTGCCCAGGATGACGATCACCGAATGCGCGCAGCGCGTCGCCGCCGCGGACCTGGTCATCGGCACCGACACCGGCTTCGTCCACCTCGCCCATGCGCTGGGCAAGCCCTCGGTGATGCTGTTCACCGCGACCTCACGCGAGCACTTCGGTATTTCCGAACCGGGCCGGGCGGTGTCGATCGGCAATGAGG
Source organism: Cupriavidus gilardii (assembly GCF_017598945.1). Classification (GTDB taxonomy): domain Bacteria; phylum Pseudomonadota; class Gammaproteobacteria; order Burkholderiales; family Burkholderiaceae; genus Cupriavidus; species Cupriavidus gilardii_E. The sequence continues at coordinate 27,232 of NZ_JAGFTW010000028.1, read as the reverse complement.
GCGTGGTGCCGGATGTGCCGGAGGTGATTGGGGCGATTGATGAGGTGACGGGGAAGGTTGCAACGGGCGCGCCGGCAACTGCGGGGGCGTAACGCACAAGGCCGTGCGCGGCGCTGCGGCGGCCCTATTCTCTGTGCGACAGCGTTCTATTCGGCTGGCGCGCCGGATGGTGGATAACTTTCGAGCATGGCTTGCGCCAGTTCAAAGCTGCGATTGATATCGTGCTCGGTCATGGCGCGGATCATGTTTATGAAGGGCAGGAGCGCTGCGGACACGCGGCTCGATCGATACGAGGTGTCGCGGAGCATTGCATTGACACGCAGGATCTGCGCGGAAGGTAGATAGCCGGATCTGGTCACGATGGCCTCGTTTTGGTTGAGGTCTGAAACGTTGGCCAGTGTGGCGGCACGGCCTCAATCCGGCTATCGGAAATCTCAGCCGACACTCAAAAAGCGGCGACACAATGTTTAACGGCTGCCTTCGCGAGGTCAGCGGCAACCGGGTTACGCCATGCCGCGAGACTTTCGGCGACGGCATGGCTCCCACTCACGTTATCGCGTGCCGACAAACAAAACGCCCGCCGACCGGTCCGCGGTCGTGCCCGCAGCGATCAGGCTGCGATCCTCCGCGCTGTAATACGCGACGCCGCTCATTTTCTGCCCCGGACGGGCGCACGGCGACGGACCGAACGTCACGGTGATGTCGTAAGCGTTGCCACGTGCGCGCGGCTTGGCGACGCCTTCGATCCGGCAGCCGGATGCGCCCGCGCCGCTGATCGTGCCCGAACCGGCGACGGTGATCGTCGCCGATTCGCCTCCCTCGGGAATGACCGAGGTGCCGCTGTAGGTGCCGGCCAGCGTTGCCAGCGACGGCGTCAGTTCGTAGTTCTTGTCGTAGGTGCTGGTGAAGGTCGCGGTCTGGCCCGTGGTCGGATAACGCACCGTGCCATTCAGATTGCCCTTGGTCGCGTAGGTGCCGTTGATGGCGACATCGAAGATCCCGCGCGACGTCACGCTGAAGTCCTTGCCGTCGTTCGACGAGAAGTTGCCATTGGCGGCACTCAGCTTGCCCTGGATCACGCCGAGCGAGATCGGCGCCAACGAGGTGTAGATCACGTAGTAGGTGCCATCGTCGAGCACCAGGCCGGCGATGTCCTGGTTCGCCGAGGTCTTGCCCGTGTACAGGCCCTCGGCAGGGGAGGTCGTCGGTTGCGGCGCCGGGCCGTCGTCGTCTCCACCGCCACCACCGCAAGCGGCGAGGGCCAGTGCCATGGAAGCAATCAGCAGGGTTTTATTCATGGATTTCTCGAAGGGTTGTCTTTGTTTTTCTATTGGGGTGGCGCCCCGGTGTTGCACCGGGGCGCGGCAATCCTAGTGGCTGGCCGCGGCGTCTGCTATTCCCGATTGGTGGGGTATTGCGCTTCCCCCGGATCGGTCAGCCGGCGTGGATGGGTTGTTGGCGGCCGGCGTTCGACATAGCATCGGTTCGATTCCGTGGCGGACCGCGCAGCCTGTCCTGGACCGGCCGACCCTGTGACGTTGGGAGCGAAGACGATGGCAACGAGCAAGACACCTGCGAAGCCGGGCAGAAAATCCCCGGCAAAACCGGCCGCAAAGTCGGTCGCCGACGGGAAACCGGTCCTGCTCTCGGGCGGCAACCCGCAGATCCCGAAGGGCGACGGCGATGCGCCCGTGCAGGCCTACATCGCCGCCATGCCGGACTGGAAGCGGGAGGTCGGGCGCCAGTTGGACACACTGATCGTCAGAACCGTGCCCGACGTCCGCAAGGCGGTGAAATGGAATTCGCCGTTCTATGGCGTCGAGGGCAGGGGCTGGTTCCTTAGCTTCCATTGCTTCACGCGCTACGTGAAGGTGGCGTTTTTCAAGGGATCGTCGCTGCGCCCGCTGCCGCCGCGCGAATCGAAGGACCCGGATACGCGATATCTCGATATTTACGAAGCCGACGGGATTGACGAGGAACGGGTAGGGGAGTGGATACGGCAGGCAGCGGAATTGCCGGGGTGGGTGCCGTAAATGCGAAGAAGCGATGGGGAAAAGCGCGGTGGCGAACGATCGCGCCAATAAGGGAAGGGGAAAAGGAAAAGGCTCTCGACTGTCGTCAAGGGGCTTTTCCATGCGGTTTCCCGCGAATCTGGGTGGTGGTACAGCGACCAGATTGACCGATAAATATCTATGTAAATCATTTAATTAAGGGGCATGATGCACCACACATACCCTGTTGGTACCCTCAAAAGTAAAAATCCGCCGAAAACATGTAGGTTTGCCACAATCATCTCAATTTCCTGCTGGTCGGGCCAGCAGTCTCTTGTTCCGTATCGAAGCCCAAAGCTGCCACTGCTCGGACTAGGCGAGCAGCCCGCCGCAGTAAATTGCCACCATCAGGGTGTTCGTTCCTACATTGAGCCTGTCTGCACGAATGCCATAGCCCGCTTGGCGAAGTGAGGTCAGCGTTCGACTACCTAGAAGCCATGCGATCGCGGACCTCACAATGAATCAGTTTGGGCGTTAAGCTGCTTCAGCTTGAGCCTGCGGATGCAATTCAGATGCTTTTCGGCCAAGCGTACAAAATTGATTCCGATATCGCGCGTCTTTGGCGAAAACACGAGAGCGGTCATATGGCCTTCGCGCTTTTCCGCAGAAATTAGGGCGCCGGCAAATGCTTCCCCACTTGGGATTTGATCAATGACGTAGTAAAGCGACTTGTCGCTGATGCGCTGCCATTGGAGATACCCATTGATCGTGATCGAGTCGATTCGACAGACGCCTTCACATGTCTCTACATAGACGCCATCACTGAGAACATCTAGGGTGTGCGTGTGTGGCCAGGCAGGTCCAGCGGCAACAGTACCATCAGGAGCGGTATGTGGAACAGGAAACGTACGTGAAATCGTCACTGCTGGATCCAACTGAAAAAGTATCTCAGTCGACCGCAGCAACAACTCATTTTCATAGTCGGTGAATCTCTTGTACTTGGGGTGTACGTGACCCGATGCGTCGAATAGGCTGTCGTCCGGGCGCACCGAGAATGGCGCCTTCGCTTCTCGCGCGACTATTCCATATTGCGGGTCGACCCAACAAAGCAGCACTTGGCTCATCGGAAAGCATTCTTCGGCCGTACCCTGCATCGTTAGAGCGGGAAACTGCTCTTGCAACGTTCGGGTCCACGGTCGAAGTTCGTATAGGGTGACCCCATGTCGGGCTGCCTTAGATTGAGCCCCCGAAGTGAACCCCGATGCCGATACGATCGCCTTGTGGGTCACCGATGGCATGTCCAGCAGCTTGAGACACAGCTGCTCAACATCAGCAACGTCAAGAGGTGCACTCTCGTGTTTTACCTCGTACGCTTTGAAAGCGTAGGTCACACTCCCAGACTCTGTGATGGTAACCGTGACATCGATATCTCGCTTCTTGCCTGCTGCCGGATCGAGCACCATGTCGCCTATCGTAACGTCGACGGCATCCGGATCCCATTTCAGGCAGCATAGGCCGACGAGGTACTGAACGAGCATCGGCGAAAGAGGAAGTTTGGTCATTTTCGGAGGCTCTGAGGCCTGTGAGTTGGCAGATTGGTCGACTCTGCAAGCCCGCCTCAATGATCGATTACGCCAATGCGTTGCCGGTAATGGAGCGGCGGATCCTAGCCGATCACTAAGTGAGGCGACACGCCCATCAGGAGCCGCTCTCGAGCGCGGACGATAACCCTTTAGCAAACTTCTCTGCGGTCCTTGAGGCTCGCAGTAGTCTCGAATGCTGCCAAAGGGCGTGGGGTTCCTTATGAGGCTTGTAACGCCGGCGGAAGGATACTAGCAAAAAAAAGAGCCGTGGCATTGTGGTAGGGGACTCAGGCTGTCTGCGATGCTTTATAAATCAACGCCATACCTCACCACGAATGCCCACGAAACCAGGTGCGGCAGCCTGCCAATTTCGTGGCTCAAAAAATAGGCAATGCTCTGAAACCGTGGCAGCGTGCTGCTTTTTTCGCTTTCTTTCTCTTTCTCGTTGATTTTAAAAGGAAAAAAGAAATAAGGGGAATGAGGCGTCGGAAGGGCGGTGTGGCAAAGAGAAAGCAAACCGTGGCAAAAAGCAGCGAAGTTGTAGTGTCCGTTTCCTTATAAATCAAAGAGTTTGGCGAGAAACTACACGGTGCCACAAGTTTTTTCGGATTCCGCGTCCCCAATGGACACGCGAAGGCGGCGCGCTGCTGGTCCGGCACAGCAGCGGTGAGTCGCGACCCAGCCAGGTCTCGGCTAAAAGAATGGCCCACGCAAGGCGGGTCTAGTAACGGGCAAGGACGCACTGCTATGGCGGAATTTGGCCATCATCGAGCTCAGGTATGGCCTGGAGGCCAAGCCGCTCCAGGCGCGGCACACTGATGGCGGTCATATGAGCAAGGCGGTGCCCAAACTGGCGCCTTTCCACGTCTTCAGGGGCTTGCCGGCTTGCGTCGGCACCGTGGGCCGGCCCCGATGAAGGCGGCGATCCTTCTGCAAGTCGGGGATCTGTACGAGAACCGCGAAGCGGGTGGGCAAGGGGCGGCGGCGCAGTACTTCCGCAATCCGACCTATGAGCGTGTGCTGAACCCGTATCGTGTGATGACGGTTTAGGAAAAATGCTCCAGTCGAAGGGGAATGCTCCTCCTCCGAGGCCGACACCATGACCGCGTTGAAACGCACGTCATTCGGCCGGCGGAGGATGCTGCGTGGCTCCGGCTCAGATGTCAAAGTCTCGTATTCGAGGGCCTTCTCGTCTGGCATGGTCAACTGCGGGTAGGTCGCGGCGCTTTCGCGCGAAAAGCTCCCGCCGTCCAAAGGCAATCAGTCCGGCGGCCCGTGCTAGGCGGTTACTACTGCGCTTTCTATGCCCACTGTTGTTCTCCGCCAGTCCTGTTCCCGGAATGGTTTTGGATACTTTTTGAGTACAAAATGAAAAAGGCCCTCGACTGTCGTCTGAGGGCCTTTTCATGCGGTATCCCGCGAATCTGGTGGGTGGTACAGGGATTGAACCTGTGACCCCTGCCGTGTGAAGGCAGTGCTCTACCGCTGAGCTAACCACCCCTGCCACTGCGCTTGAAACTGCCGTGCAGCAGAGAAAGCGAGATTATGTCAGTGCCGTTGTATCTTGTAAAGCCCTTCGTCGAATTTTTTCACCGAAGAAGCCGACGCAGCCTCAGGCCGCTTCTTCCAGTGGCTGCGCCTCCTGCCACACCGTCTTGCCGCCGCTGGCCTTGTCCAGATCCTTCAGCACCGCGGCGTGCGCCGCCAGTTCGTCCTCGGTCGGTTCCAGCACCGGCAGGCGCAGCGCCGACAGGTCGGCGGTGGCAACCGCGGCCGGCCCGGCGCCCGCGCTGGCGTCCATCATGTCGATCACCAGCGAGTTCTGGCCGCGCGTCATCGCCAGGTAGACCTCGGCCAGCAGTTCGGCATCCAGCAGCGCGCCGTGCAGCGTCCGGTGGGCATTGCTGATGCCCAGGCGGTCGCACAGCGCATCGAGCGAGTTGCGCTTGCCGGGGAACATCTGGCGCGCTTCCAGCAGCGTATCGATCACGTTGGCGACATGCTTGCGGAAGGGCGGCAAGCCCAGCCGCTGGAACTCCATGTCGAGGAAGCCCAGGTCGAACGCGGCGTTGTGGATGATCAGCTCGGCGTCCTGGACGTAATCGCGGATCTCGTGGACGACCTCGGCGAACTTGGGTTTGTCCGCCAGGAATTCGACCGTCAGGCCGTGCACCGCAATTGCGCCGGCGTCGATGTCGCGTTCCGGGTTGATGTAGAAATGCAGGTTGCGTCCGGTCAGCCGCCGGTTGACCAGCTCGACGCAGCCGATTTCGATCAGCCGGTCGCCGGTGGCGGCGTTCAGGCCCGTGGTTTCGGTGTCCAGTACGATTTGTCGCATGGCGGGCATTCTACTCAACCTGGGCGCCGGTGAGGGAGGCGACACCGCGATTGGCCAGCGCGTCGGCCCGTTCGTTGCCCGGGTGGCCGTTGTGGCCGCGGACCCAGTGCCACGAGACATCGTGCTCGGCGGCCAGCGTGTCCAGCGTTTGCCACAGGTCGGCGTTCTTGACCGGCTTCTTCTCGGCGGTCTTCCAGCCGCGCGCCTTCCAGCCGCGGATCCATTCGGAGATGCCTTTCTGCACGTATTGAGAATCGGTCCAGACCTGCACCTTGCAGGGCCGCTTGAGCGCGCGCAGCGCCTCGATCACGGCGGTCAGCTCCATCCGGTTGTTGGTGGTATTGGCCTCGCCGCCGAACAGCTCCTTGACGTGGCCATTGGCGACCAGCACGGCGCCCCAGCCGCCGGGGCCGGGATTGCCTTTGCAGGCGCCATCGGAATAGATCGTGACTTCTTGCATCGATGAAGGGTACGAACCGGTTCGGCGGATGTCGCCGCAGCCGGGTGTCCGCCGGGGCGGACGCGGTTGGAATCAGGCCGGACCGGGCATGGTCCGGCGGCAAGGGATGAAGCGGACGGGGCCGCGGCGCAGGCCCCTCACTTCTCTTCGTCGGGCGACTTGCCGTGCGTGCCGTTTGGCGTCGCGACGGGCGCGGCCACTGGCGCCAGCGCCGCCTTGGGCGTCTTCCAGGCGGGTCCGACCAGGCGGACGTTGCGCACGCGCTTGACCGCCGACAGCATATAGACCGCGCCGAAGATTGGCCACCAGCGATCGCCCGCCTTCTCCATGAAGGCGGCGCGCTGCAGCCAGCGGTCGGTGCGGTAGGGCGGGCAATAGCAGCCGAAGCGGCCGCGGATGATATCGAAGCCGAGCAGCTTGAGCCAGTCCTTGATGCGCACGAAGCCGATCGACTGGGCGTCGGTCGGCAGGAACGGGTCGGCGCCGAGCCGGTTCAGGCCCTGGCGCGCGCCCCACAGGCTCATCGGATTGAAGCAGGACACCACCACGCGGCCCTCGGGCATCAGCACGCGCGCGACCTCGCGCAGCACCTCGTGCGGGTCCTCGGAGAACTCGAGCACATGCGGCAGCGTGACGAGGTCGATGCTTTGCGTATCGAACGGCAGCTCGTCGAAGCGGCACAGCAGCTGGCTGCCAGGGGCGCTGCCCGTTTCCGCGGCGCGGGGGCCGTGCGGGCCGCTGCGCGCGTCCAGCGCCAGCGCGCCGAAGGGCATGCGGTTCTCGCGCAGCGTGTCCAGCACGGGCATGCCGAGCTGGACCGCGTGGTAGCCGAAGATATCGGCCACGGTGCGGTCGTACTGGCCTTCCTCCCAGCGCAGCATGTACTGGCCGGGCGCGGAGGCCAGCCAGTTTTCCCAATCTATAATCGGACGCTTGGACATAGGAGCACGCATGTTGAGGGTGGAGCCGATCCCCGCTTTCCAGGATAACTATATCTGGGCGATCGACGACGGCAATGCCGCCGCCGTGGTCGATCCGGGCGAGGCCGCGCCGGTACTCGCCTATCTGGCGCGGGCGGGGCTGGTCCTGGGCGCCATTGTAATCACCCACCACCATGGCGATCACCAGGGCGGGGTGGCGGAGCTGCTGGCGGCCTATCCGACCGGACCCGATGGCGAGCCGGTGCCGGTGATCGGTCCGGCCGCCGAGCGCATCGGCCATCGTACCCGCGCGGTGCGCGAGGGCGATGAGGTCGAACTGAAGGCGCCGGCGCTGCGCCTGCGGGTGCTCGAGGTGCCGGGCCATACCGCAGGACATATTGCCTACACCGGCGAATTGCCCGGCATCGGCCCGGTGGTGTTCTGCGGCGACACAATGTTCGCGAGCGGCTGCGGGCGGCTGTTCGAGGGCACGCCGGCGCAGATGCTGGCCTCGCTCGACAAGCTGGCGGCGCTGCCCGACGCGACGCGGGTCTATTGCGCCCACGAGTATACGCGCAGCAATGTCCGCTTCGCCCGTGCGGTCGAACCCGACAACGCCGCGCTGGCGGCCTGGGACGCGCGCGTCGAGGCACTGCGCGCCGCCGGCGAGCCGACCGTGCCGACCACCGTCGGCCACGAGCGCGCGGTCAACCCCTTCCTGCGTTCGCGCGAGCCGTCGGTGCGCCGGGCACTGGCCGAGCAGGGCGCGCAGCCGGGGGACGATGCCGCGGCGTTTGGCGCGCTGCGGGCCTGGAAGGATGGCTTTCGCTGACCGGCACGCCGCCCGATCCGTCTGCGCGATCCTTCATCGTCCCGCCGAATGCGGAAAATCCGATTGACGCACCAGCCGCTTTGTCTTTAGCATCAGCCAATTTTTAGCGTCACGATCCGAGAAATTGATGAGAATTGGTCGATACCTGGCGGCCGTAGCCTGTGCGGCGCTGCTGGCGGCATGCGCCAGCACGCCCGTCCCGCCTGATGAAGCCGGCACGGCCGGCTCGCCGACCGCCCTGGCTTCCGCCACCAAGCCCAAATCCGGCCTTCCTCCCACCGATCCGCTCAATTCGATCCACCTGCCGCCGACCATCGCGCGCGACACCGCGCCGATCAACGTCGACGAGGACAGGATCGACTGGACGCTGGGCCAGTCGCAGGACATCTGGGTCCGCATCCGTCGCGGCTTTTCGATGCCGGACCTGGAGGGCACGCTGGTCGAGGACCGCACGCAGTGGTATGCGGCGCGGCCCGACTATATGGAGCGGATGATCGCGCGGTCGAGCAAATACCTGTACCACATCGTCGCCGAACTCGAGCGCCGCAACATGCCGACCGAGCTTGCGCTGCTGCCGTTCGTCGAGAGCGCGTTCAACCCGGAGGCGGTATCCACCGCGAAGGCGGCCGGCATGTGGCAGTTCATCCCGAGCACCGGCAAGCACTACAACCTGAAGCAGAACATGTTCCGCGACGAGCGCCGCGATGTGCTGGCCTCGACCGAAGCGGCGCTGGACTATCTGAGCCGGCTGCACGACATGTTCGGCGACTGGCATCTGGCGCTGGCCGCGTACAACTGGGGCGAGGGCGCGGTCTCGCGCGCGATCGCGCGCAACGAGGCGCGCGGGCTGCCGACCGACTACGCCAGCCTGACGATGCCCAACGAGACGCGCTACTACGTGCCGAAGCTGCAGGCGGTCAAGAACATCGTCAGCAACCCGGCCGCCTATGGCGTCACGCTGCCGCCGATTCCGGACCATCCGTACTTCGTCACGGTGACGACCTCGCGCGACATCGACGTGACGCTGGCCGCCAAGCTGGCCAACATGCCGCTGGAGGAATTTCGCGCGCTCAACCCGTCGTTCAACAAGCCGGTGATCCTGGGCGCCTCGAACCCGCAGATCCTGCTGCCGTTCGAGAACGCCGAGCGTTTCCAGTACAACTTGAACACCTACCGCGGCGGGCTGTCGAGCTGGACCGCCGTGACGGTCGATGGCCGCGAGCGGGTCGAATCGCTGGCCGCGCGGCTGAACGTCGATCCGGACACGCTGCGCGAGATCAACCGGATTCCGAAGGGCATGCGGCTCAAGCCCGGTTCGACCGTGATGATTCCGCGTTCGGGACGCCATACCGAGGACATCAGCGCCAAGCTGGCCGAAAACGCGATCCTGGCGATGGAGCCGGACCTGCCCGAAGCGCGCCGGCTGGTGGTGCGCGCCGGCAAGCGCGATACGGTGGCGTCGGTGGCGCGCCGCTATGGCGTCTCGGTCAACCAGGTCCGTGCCTGGAACAAGCTGTCCGGCTCCAAGCTGGTGGCGGGGCAGAGCCTGGTGCTCAACGTGCCGGTCAAGCGCGCGCGCGCCATCGCCGAGCGCGACGACGAGGTGCGGGTGATCCGCGTGTCGGGCAAGGGCGCCCGCGCGGTGAACGCCCGCCAGCGCGTGGTGGTGGAACCCCACGGCAAGGCGGTGCGGGCCTCATCGCGGGCGTCCGTCAAGGCCAGCGCCAAGGCGTCCACGGCACGCGCCAGCGCCAAGGCCAGCGCCTCGCCCAAGGCCAAGGCAAAGGGCAAGGCCCGCTGAAGCGCCAGGAGGAGCTCTATCGGCCTGTATCGGGCTGTATCGGGCTGTATCGAAAAGGGGCATGCCGAGGGGCGTGCCCCTTTGTCTTTGCGGCGACGCCCTGGCCATCCGGCCAGCCATCCGGCGCGTGACCTTGTGGACATTGCGGATGGCGAAGCCGGGGCCGGTGGTGGCAAACTGGCGGTCCAACGATAACCGCCGCCCGAGCGGAGGAGACAGCAATGACCACCACCCGCGCCGTGCACGCGCGCTCCCTCGTCGATCCCGACGCCTTCTGGGCCGAGCAGGCCCGCCGCATCGACTGGCAGACCCCCTGCGAACAGGTACTCGACTACAGCCGGCCGCCGTTCGCGCGCTGGTTCGTGGGCGGCCGCACCAATATCTGCCATAACGCGGTCGACCGGCACCTGGCCAAGCGCGCCGAACAGCCGGCGCTGGTCCATGTCTCCACGGAAACCGACCAGCGCCGCAGCTACAGCTATCGCGAGCTGCACGCCGAGGTCAACCGGATGGCCGCGGTGCTGTTGGCGCTGGGGGTGCGCCAGGGCGATCGCGTGCTGATCTATATGCCGATGATCCCCGAGGCGGTGTTCGCGATGCTGGCCTGCACGCGCATCGGCGCGGTGCATTCGGTCGTGTTCGGCGGTTTTGCCTCGGTCAGCCTGGCCGCACGCATCGACGACGCCAGACCGCGCGTGGTGGTCAGCGCCGATGCCGGCTCGCGCGGCGGCAAGGTCGTGCCGTACAAGCCGCTGCTCGACGAGGCGCTGCGGCTGGCGCAGAACCCGCCCGAGAAGGTGTTGCTGGTCGATCGCGGCCTTGCGCCGATGGAGCGCACGCCCGGCCGCGACGAGGACTATCTGGCCTGGCGCGAGCGCGTCGGCGCGACGCAGGTCCCATGCGAATGGCTGGAATCGAGCGCGCCGTCGTACATCCTCTATACCTCCGGCACCACCGGCAAGCCCAAGGGCGTGCAGCGCGACACCGGCGGCTATGCGGTCGCGCTGGCCACGTCGATGGAGAACATCTTCTGCGCCAAGCCCGGCGACACGATGTTCTGCACCTCCGATATCGGCTGGGTGGTCGGGCACAGCTATATCGTCTACGGCCCGCTGCTGGCCGGCATGACCACGCTGCTGTACGAAGGCACGCCGGTGCGGCCCGATGCCGGCATCCTGTGGCAGCTGGTCGAGCAATACCGCGTCAACGTGATGTTCAGCGCCCCGACCGCGATCCGCGTGCTGAAAAAGCAGGACCCGGCCTGGCTGACCCGCTACGACCTGTCGAGCCTGCGCATGCTGTTCCTGGCCGGCGAGCCGCTGGACGAGCCGACCGCCAGCTGGATCCAGTCGGCCATCAACAAGCCCGTGGTTGACAACTACTGGCAGACCGAGACCGGCTGGCCGATCATCGCCCTGCAGCACGGCATCGAGGCGCTGCCCGCCAAGCTCGGCTCGCCCGGATTGCCGGTGTACGGCTACGACGTGCGCATCGTCGACGAGCAGACCGGCGCCGAATGCGCGCCGGGGCAGAAGGGCGTGGTCGCGATCGAGGGGCCGTTGCCGCCCGGCTGCATGAGCACCGTCTGGGGCGACGACGAGCGCTTCGTCAAGACATACTGGTCCGGCTTTCCGGACAAGCAGCGCTATTCGACCTTCGACTGGGGCGTGCGCGACGAGGACGGCTATCTGTTCATCCTCGGGCGGACCGACGACGTGCTGAACGTGGCGGGCCACCGGCTCGGTACGCGCGAGATCGAGGAAAGCATCGCCTCGCATCCGGCGGTGGCCGAGGTCGCGGTGGTGGGCGTGGCCGATCCGCTGAAGGGGCAGGTCGCGCTGGCGGTCTGCATCCTGCGCGACCCCGGCCGCGCCGCCACGCCGCAGGACCGCATGGCGCTCGAAGGCTAGATCATGCAGACGGTGGACCGCCAGCTCGGCGCGGTGGCGCGGCCGGCCCGCGTGGTGTTCGTCGGCGCCTTGCCGAAGACGCGCTCCGGCAAGCTCTTGCGCCGCGCGATCCAGGCGGTGGCAGAAGGGCGCGATCCCGGCGATCTGACCACCATCGAGGATCCGTCGGCGCTGGCGCAGTTCCGGGAGGCGCTGCAGGGCTGATCGCCGCCCGCAAGCGGTCCCTGGCGCCATGCCGCAGGGAACGCTTGCCAAGCGGGCCGCCTCGCCCTATTATTTTAAACATAAAATATTTAGGGCTGTATTGATTACGGCACAGCGCCGGAGCATCCGCGGCGGCAGCAGCGGCAACCACGCCGCGAGGAGACGACAGATGCGAGTACTGTGTATTGGCGGCGGACCGGCCGGCCTCTACTTCGGCCTGCTGATGAAGCGGCAGGATCCGCGTCACGAGGTGGTGGTGGTCGAGCGCAACCGGCCCTACGACACCTTCGGCTGGGGCGTGGTGTTCTCGGACGCCACCATGGACAACCTGCGCGAGGCCGATCCGGAGAGCGCGCGCGAGATCGACGCGGCGTTCAATCACTGGGACGACATCGATATCCACTTCCGCGGCCGCACGATGCGCTCCAGCGGGCATGGCTTCATCGGCATCGGCCGCAAGCGGCTGCTGAACATCCTGCAGGCGCGCTGCGAAGCGCTCGGCGTGGAGCTGGTGTTCGAGACCGATGTGCAGGACGACCAGGCGCTGGCAGAGAAATACCGCGCCGATCTGGTGATCGCCTCGGACGGCGTCAACAGCCGCGTGCGCACGCGCTACGCCGAGACCTTCGCGCCGGATATCGATACGCGGCAGTGTCGTTTCGTCTGGCTCGGCACGAAAAAGCGCTTCGACGCCTTCACCTTCGCCTTCGAGCAGACCGAGCACGGCTGGTTTCAGGCGCATGCCTACCGCTTCGACGACGACACCTCGACCTTTATCGTCGAGACGCCGGAATCGGTCTGGCGCGCCGCCGGCATCGAGCAGATGGACCAGCAGCAGGGCATCGCCTACTGCGAGCGGCTCTTTGCCAAGTATCTCGATGGCCAGCCGCTGATCAGCAACGCCACCCACCTGCGCGGCTCGGCCAACTGGATCCGCTTCAACCGCGTGATCTGCAACACCTGGGTGCACTGGAACACGCTGGCCGGCGGGCGCCGCGTGCCGGTGGTGCTGATGGGCGATGCCGCCCACACCGCGCACTTCTCGATCGGCTCGGGCACCAAGCTGGCGCTGGAGGATGCGATCGATCTGGCCAGCAATCTGCAGGGCATGACGCAGCCCGGTCCGGACGCGCTCGACGAGGCGCTGCGCCGCTACGAGGCCACGCGCAGCGTCGAGGTGCTGAAGATCCAGAACGCCGCGCGCAATTCCACCGAATGGTTCGAGAACGTCGAGCGCTATGCGCGCCTGGCGCCCGAGCAGTTCGCCTATTCGCTGCTGACGCGCTCGCAGCGCATCTCGCACGAGAACCTGCGGCTGCGCGACCGCACCTATGTCGAGAGCTACGAGCGCTGGCTGGCGCGGCAGGCCGGCGTGCCGGAGGAAAGCCTGCGCGCCCATGACGGCGTCTTGCCGCCGATGTTCACGCCGTATCGCGTGCGCGGCCTGACGCTGAAGAACCGCGTGGTGGTGTCGCCGATGGCGATGTATTCGTGCGTCGACGGCGTCCCCGGCGACTTCCACCTGGTGCATCTCGGCGCCCGCGCGCAGGGCGGCGCCGGCCTGGTGATGGCAGAGATGACCTGTGTCTCGCCCGACGCGCGCATCACGCCCGGATGTCCGGGTTTGTGGAACGACACGCAGCGCGACGCGTGGCGCCGCATCGTCGATTTCGTCCATGCGGGCACGGGCCTCGCCAGCGGCGCGCGCATCGGCATGCAGCTGGGCCACGCCGGCCGCAAGGGCTCGACGCAGCTCGGCTGGCAGGCGATGGACCATCCGCTGCCCGAGGGCAACTGGCCGCTGATCTCCGCCTCGCCGCTGCCGTACCTGCCCGGCATCTCACAGGTGCCGCGCGCGATGACGCGCGAGGATATGGACCGGGTGCGCGACGATTTCGTCGCCGCCGCCCGGCGCGCGGCGGAGGCCGGTTTCGACTGGCTGGAGCTGCATTGCGCGCACGGCTATCTGCTGTCGTCGTTCATCTCGCCGCTGGCCAACCAGCGCGACGACGAATACGGCGGCTCGCTGGCCAACCGGCTGCGCTATCCGCTCGAAGTGTTCGCCGCGGTGCGCGAGGTGTGGCCGTCGCAGCGGCCGATGTCGGTCCGCATTTCCGCGCACGACTGGGTCGAGGGCGGCATCACGCCCGACGACGCGGTCGAGATCGCCCGTGCCTTCAAAGCGGCCGGCGCGGATCTGATCGACTGCTCGTCGGGGCAGGTCAGCCCCGAGCAGAAGCCGATCTATGGCCGCATGTACCAGACGCCGTTCGCCGACCGCATCCGCAACGAAGCCGGCATTCCGACCATCGCGGTCGGCGCGATCTCGGAGGCCGATCACGTCGACAGCATCATCGCCGCCGGCCGCGCCGACCTGTGCGCGATCGCGCGGCCCCATCTGGCCGATCCGGCATGGACGCTGCACCAGGCTGCGCAACTGGGCTACCGCCCGGTCGACTGGCCGGTGCAGTACCAGGCCGGCAAGCGCCAGCTGGAGACCAATCTCGAACGCGCCGCTGTGCTGGCGGGGGCCCGATGAGTGCCGATCGTTCGTCGTTTCCGCTGCGCGGACGCCACGCGCTCGTCACCGGTGGAGCCCGAGGCATTGGGGCGGCCATTGCCGATCGCTTGCTGGCAGACGGTGCCAGCGTAACGCTGCTGGGCCGCGACGGCGACGCGCTGGCTCGGGCCGTGGAGCGGCTTGGGCAAGACCATCCCGATGCGCGGCTGCATCGAGTGCAGGCCGATGTCAGCGACGCGGACAGCGTGGCGCGCGCATTCGACGCGGCCGCCCAGGCGCTGGGCCCGATCGGCGTGCTGATCAACAACGCCGGCCAGGCACACAGCGCCCCGATTGCGAAGACCGATCTGGCCCTGTGGTGCCGCATGCTGGACGTGAATCTGACCGGCACCTTCCTGTGCACGCAGGCGGCGCTGCCGCCGATGCGCGAGGCGGGCTGGGGTCGGGTGGTCAACGTCGCCAGCACCGCGGCGCTGACCGGCTACGCGTACGTGACGGCCTACTGCGCGGCCAAGCACGGCGTGCTCGGTCTGACGCGTGCGCTCGCGCTCGAACTGGCGCGCAGCGGCATCACGGTCAATGCCGTGTGCCCGGGCTATACCGATACCGACATCGTGCGTGAGGCGGTGGCCAATATCGTCGGCAAGACCGGCCGCACCGAGGAGCAGGCACGGGCGGAGCTGGCCGGCCGCAATCCGCAGCGACGGCTGGTGGATCCCGATGAAGTCGCCGACGCGGTGGCCTGGCTGTGCCGGCCATCGGCGAGCGCGATCACGGGCCAGGCGATCGCGGTGGCCGGCGGCGAGGTGATGACCGGCTGAATGCGGATCGGCGACAACGAACGACGAATCGACACATCGAACCATCGACACATCGACGAGAGAACGCAGATGAACGAGATCGCACTGGACATGCGCCACCACAAGCGCGGCTTCGCGGACTTCGCGCCGCGCCACTTTCTGTGGTCGGTATCCGATGACGGCAAGGTCGGCACCGTGACGCTGAACCGCCCCGAGCGCAAGAATCCGCTGACCTTCGACGCCTACGCGGAATTGCGCGACCTGTTCCGCGCGCTGGTCTACGCCAACGACATCAAGGCGGTGGTGGTGCAGGGCGCCGGCGGCAACTTCTGCTCGGGCGGCGACGTGCACGAGATCATCGGGCCGCTGACGAAGATGGCGATGCCCGAGCTGCTGGACTTCACGCGCATGACCGGCGATCTGGTCAAGGCGATGCGGGCGTGTCCGCAGCCGATCATCGCGGCGGTCGATGGCGTCTGCGCCGGCGCGGGCGCGATGATCGCGCTGGCCTCCGACATGCGGTTGGCGACCGAGTCGGCGCGCACCGCCTTCCTGTTCGTGCGAGTGGGCCTGGCCGGCGCCGACATGGGCGCCTGCACGCTGCTGCCGCGCATGATCGGCCAGGGCCGTGCCAGCGAGCTGCTCTATACCGGCCGCGCGATGAGCGCGCAGGAGGGGTTGCAGTGGGGCTTCTTCAATGCCCTGCACGCGCCCGAGCGGCTGCGCGAGGAGGCCGCCGCGCTGGCCGCGCAGCTTGCCGCGGGGCCGACCTTCGCGCATGGCGTCACCAAGAAGCTGCTGCACCAGGAATGGAACATGGGGCTGGACGAGGCGATCGAGGCCGAGGCGCAGGCCCAGGCGATCTGCATGCAGACCGGCGACTTCCGCCGCGCCTACGAGGCGTTCGTCGCCAAGGCGAAGCCGGTGTTTGAAGGCAACTGAGCGAGGGAAACCGACATGACCGGCTGGCAAGACGATCTGGCGCTGCCATTCTTCGACGACGCGCATCGCACGCTGGCGCGCGAGCTCGACGCCTGGTGCGCGCGTTCGCTGTCGGCGCAGCCGCATGCGCCCGGCGCCGATGTCGACGCGGACTGCCGCGCGCTGGTGCGGCAGCTCGGCGAGGCCGGCTGGCTGCGCTACTGCGTGCCGCGGGCCTACGGCGGCGCGCTGGAACAGCTCGACTCGCGCGCGCTGTGCCTGTTGCGCGAGACGCTCGCGCGCCATGACGGGCTGGCCGACTTCGCCTTCGCGATGCAGGGACTGGGCTCTGGCGCGATCACGCTGGCGGGCGACGAGACGCTGCGGCAGCGCTACCTGCCGCGCGTCGCCCGGGGCGAGGCGATCGCCGCCTTCGCGCTGTCCGAGCCCGAGGCCGGTTCCGATGTCGCGGCGATGCAGTGCCAGGCGACGCTGGACGGCGACCACTACGTGCTCGACGGCACCAAGACCTGGATATCCAACGGCGGCATCGCCGACTTCTACTGCGTGTTCGCCCGCACCGGCGAAGCGCCCGGCGCGCGCGGCATCACCGCCTTCGTGGTCGATGCCGATACGCCGGGCCTGCAGATCGCCGAGCGCATCGACGTGATGGCGCCGCATCCGCTCGCCACGCTGCGCTTCGACGGCTGCCGCGTGCCCGTTGCGCAGCGGCTCGGCGAGCCGGGGCAGGGCTTCAAGCTGGCGATGATGACGCTCGACATCTTCCGCGCCTCGGTGGCGGCCGCCGCGCTGGGCTTCGGCCGCGCGGCGCTGGATGAAGCAATTGCGCGCGCCACCGCAAGGCCGATGTTCGGCGGCAAGCTCGCCGACCTGCAGCTGACGCAGGCCACGATCGGCGAGATGGCGACCGCGCTCGACGCGGCCGCGCTGCTGACCTGGCGCGCGGCGTGGCTGCGCGATACCCGCGCGGGCCGCACCACGAGAGAGGCCGCGATGGCCAAGATGACCGCGACCGAGAACGCCCAGATGGTGATCGATCGCGCGGTGCAGCTGTTCGGCGGACTCGGCGTGCGCATCGGCAGCCGGGTCGGGAGCCTGTACCGGGAAATCCGGTCGCTGCGCATCTACGAGGGCGCCACCGAAGTGCAGAAGCTGATCGTCGCGCGCGAAACGCTGGCCGCGCGGCAACCGCAGTCCTGACCGCGCGCTCCACAGAACGAGCGCCGCCCATCAAGGAGACAGCCATGGCGAGCACAGCCCATATCGATACCTTCGCCCAGGACCGCCTGCCGCCGCGCGAGGCCTGGCCGGTGTTCCTGTTCAACGAGGACACGCGCTATCCCGAGCGGCTCAATGCGGCCATCGAACTGGTCGATCGCCACGTGCGCGAAGGTCGCGGCGAACGCACCGCGATCCGCTATCCCGATGCCGATAGCGCGAGCGGCTTCGCCACGGTCAGCTACGCGGAGCTCGCCGCGCTGACCAACCGCATCGCGCGCGTGCTGACCGAGGACATGGGGCTGGTGCCCGGCAACCGCATCCTGCTGCGCGGCCCCAACAATCTGATGATGGCCGCGAGCCTGCTGGCGACGCTGAAGGCCGGCCTGATCGCGGTGCCGACCATGCCGCTGCTGCGCGCGCGCGAGCTGAAGCAGGTGATCGACCGCGCCGAGGTCGGCGCCGCGCTGTGCGACGCGCGGCTGCGCGACGAGTTGGACGCCAACATGCGCGAGGGCGGCGAGTTTTACTGCGCGACGATGCGGCAAGTGCTGTGCTTCAACGGCAGCGGCCCGGGTTCGCTCGAAGCGGCGCTGGAAGGCAAGCCCGACGACTTCGCCGCCTGCGATACCGCCAGCGACGATATCTGCCTGATCGCCTTCACCAGCGGCACCACCGGCCAGCCCAAGGGCACCGTGCATTTCCATCGCGACGTGCTGGCGATGTGCGATCTGTTCCCGCGGCACGTATTGCGACCCACGCCGGACGACGTGTTCTGCGGCACGCCGCCGCTGGCCTTTACCTTCGGTCTCGGCGGGCTGCTGTGCTTCCCCCTGCGGATCGGTGCCTCGACCGTGCTGGCCGAGAAGCTGACGCCGGAGACGCTGCTGGCGCTGATCCAGGACGCGCGCGCCACCATCGTCTTCACCGCGCCGACCTTCTATCGGCAGATGGCCGCGGCGGCGAACCGCTACGACCTGTCCAGCCTGAAGAAGAGCGTGTCGGCCGGCGAGGCGCTGCCCGATGCGACGCGGCAGAGCTGGAAGGCGGCCACCGGCATCGAGATGACCGACGGTATCGGCGGCACCGAGATGATGCACATCTTCATCTCCAGCGCCGGCGACGAGGTGCGGCGCGGCGCGATCGGCAAGGTGGTGCCCGGCTATGTCGCACGCATCGTCGACGAGAACATGCAGACGCTGCCGCCGGGCGTGCCCGGCAAGCTGGCGGTGCAGGGCCCGACCGGCTGCCGCTACCTCGACGATCCGCGTCAGGCCAACTATGTGCGCGACGGCTGGAACCTGCCCGGCGATACCTTCGTGATGGACGCCGACGGCTACTACTTCTATCAGGCGCGCTCGGACGACATGATCGTCTCGGCCGGCTACAACATCGCCGGTCCCGAGGTCGAGGCCGCGCTGATGCAGCATGAGGCCGTGGCCGAATGCGGCGTGGTCGGTGCGCCCGACGATGGGCGGGGCCAGGTCGTGGCCGCCTATGTGGTGCTGCGTCCCGGCTTTCAGGGCGACGACGCGATGCGCGTCGCGCTGCAGGAGCACGTCAAGCGGCAGATCGCGCCGTACAAGTATCCGCGCCGCATCCACTTCGTCGACGCGCTGCCGCGTACCGAGACCGGCAAGCTGCAGCGCTTCCGGCTGCGGCAGATGGCCGAGCAGAACGGGGTCCCGGCGTCATGACCGCAGCGGCGACCTTTCGCAATACGGTGCGGGTGCGCTTCAAGGATTGCGATGCCGCCGGCATCGTGTTCTTTCCGCGCTATTTCGAGATGCTGAACGATCTGGTCGAGGACTGGTTTCGCGAGGCGCTCGATTGGCCGTTCGAGCGGATGCATGGCGCCGACTGCGCCGGCGTGCCGACCGCCGACCTGCAATGCCGCTTCGTCGCGCCGAGCCGAATGGGCGAGGTGCTGACGCGCGAGCTGGCGGTGACGCGGCTGGGCAGTTCGAGCTGCACGCTGCAGGTGCGTTTTCTTGGCCTGCAGCAGGACCTGCGGGTCGAATTCACCCAGCGCCTGGTCTGCGTCGATACGGCCCGCATCGCGCCGCGACCCTTTCCCGCGCCGGTGCGCGAGGCGATAGCCCGCTTTGTGGACCGCGTCGTCGACGAAGCGCCTGCCGCCGCATCGGCATCTTCTCCATCGAATTCCTGACGAGCCCAAGCTATGAACGATATCGTGGCGCCCACCGCCAAATCCGCGACCACCGCCAACGCCACCAGCATCGCCACCGCCGCGGAGCGGGGCCAGCCGATGGCCGTGCTGCAACCGCCGGACTGGGCGGCGCCGCGCGGCTATGCCAACGGCATCCTGACCGAGTTCCAGGCCGGCAGCCGGCTGATCTTCGTCGGCGGCCAGATCGGCTGGAACGGCCAGTGCGAGTTCGAGACCGACGACTTTGCCGAGCAGACCGCGCAGGCGCTGCGCAATGTAGTGGCGGTACTGGAGCAGGGCGGGGCGCGGCCGGAGCACATCGCGCGGATGACCTGGTATGTGAAGGACAAGGCCGAATATGTCGCCGCCTATCCCGCCATCGGCAAGCACTACCGCACCATCATCGGACGCCACTTCCCGGCGATGACGGCGGTCCAGGTGGCAGACCTGATCGAACCGCGCGCCCGGGTCGAGATCGAGGTGACGGCGGTGGTGCCGCCGGCGGCGTAAATCTCCTGAACGGCCACCCACCGATGGTGTCCTCCCTCTCCCGCTGGCGGGAGAGGGCGGGGGAGAGGGAAAGGGCGGTCGCAGTGACCGCAACGCCTCGCAGAGCCACTGCTGCTCCCTCTCCCCCAACCCCTCTCCCGCCAGCGGGAGAGGGGAGTACTGCGAGGGCAGAAGCGGTAGGCATGGCATACGCAAGTCCTTGAAAACTTGAGAAATTGGCCGGCGTGAGGTAGAATCCGAAAGTTTCGCTTTCAGAACCCTTCACCCTAGCGCCAACCGCATTCCACCTTCCGCCGCCCTGACCGCTGCCCTGCGGATTCGCCCCGGAGCGCCGTGCCGATCGCCATCGACACCCCGCCGCGCCCATGCCGAATCCCGCGCAGCCCGGCCCGACCGCCCCGGCGCAATGCCGGTGCGCTCGCCGTCAGATTCGGGGCACGAGGCGTCGAGAGAGGTCGGTCACAGGGTGAATCCAGCAGGAGCCTACCCGTGTTACCGTCTTTTCCGCCCGCCATCCTTGCGCTAGCAGACGGCACGGTCTTTCGTGGCTATTCCATCGGCGCCTCCGGCCATACCATCGGCGAAGTGGTGTTCAACACCGCGCTGACCGGTTACCAGGAAATCCTCACCGACCCGAGCTATTCGCGGCAGATCGTCACGCTGACGTATCCGCATATCGGCAATGTCGGCGTCAATTCCGAGGATGTCGAAGCCACCAAAGTCCATGCCGCCGGCCTGATCATCAAGGATCTGCCGCTGCTCGCCTCGAACTTCCGCAAGCAACACACGCTGCCGCACTACCTGAAGCAGGAGAAGGTGCCCGCCATCGCCGGCATCGACACCCGCAAGCTGACCCGCATCCTGCGCGAGAAAGGCGCGCAGAACGGCTGCATCCTGGCCGGCGAGGACAATGCGCAGAAGGCCATCGACCTGGCGCGCTCGTTCCCGGGCCTGGCCGGCATGGACCTGGCCAAGGTCGTGTCGGTCAAGGAACCGTACGAGTGGAATCAGACCGAGTGGGCGCTGGAGCGCGGCTACGGCAAGCTGGAGAACCCGCGCTTCCACGTGGTGGCGTTCGACTACGGCGTCAAGTTCAACATCCTGCGGATGCTGGCCCAGCGCGGCTGCCGCATCACGGTGCTGCCGGCGCAATCGACCGCCGCCGACGCGCTGGCCTACAAGCCGGACGGCATCTTCCTGGCCAACGGCCCGGGCGATCCCGAGCCGTGCGACTACGCGATCCGTGCCACGCAGGAATTCCTGCAGCGCGGCATCCCGACCTTCGGCATCTGCCTGGGTCACCAGATCATGGGCCTGGCCGTCGGTGCGAAGACCGTCAAGATGCCGACCGGCCACCACGGCGCCAACCATCCGGTCAAGGACCTGGACGACGGCCGCGTGGTGATCACCTCGCAGAACCACGGTTTCGCGGTCGACGCCGCGACGCTGCCGGCCAACGCCCGCGTGACGCACGTCTCGCTGTTCGACGGCACGCTGCAGGGCTTCGCGCTGAACGACAAGCCGGCCTTCTGCTTCCAGGGCCACCCGGAAGCGTCGCCCGGCCCGCACGACGTGGCCTATCTGTTCGACCGCTTCACCAGGCTGATGGAAGAGGCCCGCCAGTAAGGCGGACCTGCACATCGACATCGAGACGGGATCGCGAACCATGAACGCCCTGATGCATGCCACCTTCGGCATTACCGACTTCTGGACCTATCTGCTGGGCACGATCTTCATCGTGCTGCTGCCGGGGCCGAATTCGATGTATGTGCTGTCGGTCGCCGCGCAGCGGGGCGTGCGGGCCGGCTATCGCGGCGCCTGTGGCGTGTTCCTCGGCGACGCCATCCTGATGGTGCTGTCGGCGGCCGGCGTGGCCTCGCTGCTCAAGGCCAGCCCCGGGCTGTTCTACGTGATCAAGTACATCGGCGCCGCCTATCTGGCGTGGATCGGTTTCCAGATGCTGCGCGGCGCGCTGCGCAGCTGGACCGGCAACGGCAAGACCGCCGCCGAGAGTGCCCCGGCGGAGCAGGGGGAAGGGCAGGTGCAGGCCACCGACCCGACCAACCCGTTCCGCAAGGCCTTGCTGATCAGCCTGCTGAACCCCAAGGCGATCCTGTTCTTCGTGTCGTTCTTCATCCAGTTCGTCGATCCGCAGTATGCCTATCCGGTGCTGTCGTTCGCCGCGCTGGGGCTGATCTGCCAGGCCTGCAGCTTCGTCTACCTGACCGCCATCATCTTCGTCGGCGCGAAGCTGGCCGAGGCCTTCCGCCGCCGGCGCAGGCTGTCGGCCGGCATGGCGAGCGGCGTGGGCGCGATGTTTATCGGCTTCGGCGCCAAGCTGGCGACGGCCACCCTGAACTGAATATTGATATCCGGCGCGGTGCGCCTGCTCGCCAGCGAGCGCGGACCGGCCGACAAAGAGAGCGTGCAATGCCAAAACGCACAGACATCCAGAGCATCCTGATCATCGGCGCGGGCCCCATCATCATCGGCCAGGCCTGCGAGTTCGACTATTCCGGCGCGCAGGCGTGCAAGGCGCTGCGCGAGGAAGGCTTCAAGGTCATCCTGGTCAATTCGAACCCGGCGACCATCATGACCGACCCGAACACCGCCGATGTGACCTACATCGAGCCCATCACGTGGGAGGTGGTCGAGCGCATCATCGCCAAGGAGCGTCCCGATGCGATCCTGCCGACCATGGGCGGCCAGACCGCGCTGAACTGCGCGCTGGACCTGCACCGCCACGGCGTGCTCGACAAGTACAAGGTCGAGCTGATCGGCGCTTCGCCCGAGGCGATCGACAAGGCCGAGGATCGCCAGAAGTTCAAGGACGCGATGACCAAGATCGGCCTGGGTTCGGCCAAGTCCGGCATCGCCCACTCGATGGAAGAGGCGCTGGCCGTGCAATCCCAGATCGCGCGCGAGACCGACACCAGCGGCTATCCGATCGTGATCCGTCCGTCGTTCACGCTGGGCGGCACCGGCGGCGGCATCGCCTACAACCGCGAAGAATTCGAAGAGATCTGCAAGCGCGGCCTGGACCTGTCGCCGACCCGCGAGCTGCTGATCGAGGAATCGCTGCTGGGCTGGAAAGAGTATGAGATGGAAGTGGTCCGCGACAAGAAGGACAACTGCATCATCGTCTGCTCGATCGAGAACCTGGACCCGATGGGCATCCACACCGGCGACTCGATCACCGTCGCGCCGGCGCAGACCCTGACCGACAAGGAATACCAGCTGCTGCGCAACGCCTCGCTGGCGGTGCTGCGCGAGATCGGCGTCGATACCGGCGGCTCCAACGTGCAGTTCTCGATCAATCCGAGGGACGGCCGGATGATCGTGATCGAGATGAACCCGCGCGTGTCGCGTTCGTCGGCGCTGGCCTCGAAGGCCACCGGCTTCCCGATCGCCAAGGTCGCCGCCAAGCTGGCGGTCGGCTACACGCTGGATGAGCTGAAGAACGAGATCACCGGCGGCCAGACCCCGGCGTCGTTCGAGCCGTCGATCGACTACGTCGTCACCAAGGTGCCGCGCTTTGCCTTCGAGAAATTCCCGCAGGCCGACAGCCACCTGACCACGCAGATGAAGTCGGTGGGCGAGGTGATGGCGATGGGCCGTACCTTCCAGGAATCGTTCCAGAAGGCGCTGCGCGGCCTGGAGGTCGGCGTCGACGGACTGGACGAGAAATCGACCGACCGCGACGAGATCGTCGAGGAGATCGGCGAGGCGGGCCCGGACCGCATCTGGTACGTCGGCGATGCGTTCCGCCTGGGCATGTCGCTCGAGGAGGTGTACGCCGAGACCGATATCGACCCGTGGTTCCTTGCCCAGATCGAGGACATCGTCAAGACGGAAGCCCAGGTCAAGGCCCGCACGCTGGCCAGCCTGTCGGCCGCCGAGCTGCGCTACCTGAAGCAGAAGGGCTTCTCGGACCGGCGCCTGGCCAGGCTGATGAAGACCGATGCCAAGGCCGTGCGCGAGGCGCGCCTGGCCCACAACGTGCGCCCGGTCTACAAGCGCGTCGACACCTGCGCGGCCGAGTTCGCCACCAACACCGCCTACATGTACTCGACCTACGAGGCCGAACATGGCGAGTGCGAGGCCAACCCGACCGACAAGCGCAAGATCATGGTGCTGGGCGGCGGCCCGAACCGGATCGGCCAGGGCATCGAGTTCGACTACTGCTGCGTGCACGCGGCGCTCGCGCTGCGCGAGGATGGCTACGAGACCATCATGGTCAACTGCAACCCGGAGACCGTGTCGACCGACTACGACACCTCCGACCGCCTGTACTTCGAGCCGCTGACGCTCGAGGACGTGCTCGAGATCGTCGACAAGGAAAAGCCGGTCGGCGTGATCGTCCAGTACGGCGGCCAGACCCCGCTGAAGCTGGCGCTGGACCTCGAAGCCAACGGCGTGCCCATCATCGGCACCAGCCCCGACATGATCGATGCGGCCGAAGACCGCGAGCGCTTCCAGAAGCTGCTGCAGGAGCTCGGTCTGCGCCAGCCGCCGAACCGCACGGCGCGCGCCGAGGACGAGGCGCTGAAGCTGGCCGAGGAGATCGGCTATCCGCTGGTGGTGCGCCCGTCGTACGTGCTGGGCGGCCGCGCGATGGAGATCGTCCATGAGCCGCGCGACCTCGAGCGCTACATGCGCGAGGCGGTCAAGGTGTCGAACGACTCGCCGGTGCTGCTCGACCGCTTCCTCAACGATGCGATCGAGTGCGACGTCGATGCGCTGTGCGATGGCAAGCGCGTCTTCATCGGCGGCGTGATGGAACACATCGAGCAGGCGGGCGTCCACTCGGGCGATTCGGCGTGCTCGCTGCCGCCGTACTCGCTGTCGCAGGCGACCGTCGACGAGCTCAAGCGCCAGACCGCCGCGATGGCCAAGGCGCTGAACGTGGTCGGCCTGATGAACGTCCAGTTCGCGATCCAGCAGAAGGACGGCCAGGACATCGTCTACGTGCTCGAAGTGAACCCGCGCGCCTCGCGCACGGTGCCGTACGTGTCGAAGGCCACCGGCCTGTCGCTGGCCAAGATCGCCGCGCGCTGCATGGCCGGCCAGTCGCTGGACGAGCAGGGCATCGGCGGCGAGGTGGTGCCGCCGTACTACAGCGTCAAGGAAGCGGTGTTCCCGTTCAACAAGTTCCCTGGCGTCGATCCGGTGCTCGGACCCGAGATGCGTTCGACCGGCGAGGTGATGGGCGTGGGCAAGACCTTCGGCGAGGCGCTGTTCAAGAGCCAGCTGGCCGCCGGTTCGCGCCTGCCCGAGCGCGGCACCGTGCTGCTGACCGTCAAGGACAGCGACAAGCCGCACGCGGTCAGCGTTGCCCGCATGCTGCACGACATGGGCTACCCGCTGGTGGCCACGCGCGGCACCGCGTCCGCGATCGAGGCGGCCGGCATTCCGGTGCGCGTCGTCAACAAGGTCAAGGACGGCCGTCCGCATATCGTCGACATGCTCAAGAACGGCGAGCTGGCGCTGGTGTTCACCACGGTGGACGAGACCCGCACCGCGATCGCCGATTCGCGCTCGATCCGGATCTCGGCGCTGGCCAACCGGGTGCCGTACTACACGACCATCGCCGGTGCCCGCGCCGCGGTCGAGGGCCTGAAGCAGATGCAGAATCTGGAGGTCTACGACCTGCAGGGCCTGCACGCGTCGCTGGCCTGATTCCGGCCCCGCGCCCGGCCGAAGTTCGCCCACCGGGTCCGGGTGCACCGGACCCCCGCGTCCGCCGGTGTTGATGCCGGCGGACGTCTTGTCCTAAACTAACGGGAATTTCGGCGGCCCAGCCGGCCGAAACAAGCAAGACAAAGCAAAGCCATTTCGGTATTGCAAGGCGTTACCGAACATTCCCTGGTAGTACCAACGAACCTAAAAGCCGCGGTTGAGCGGAGGTGTGCCGGCAAGACCGCTGCGTACATCGCCCGCTGCGCTGCGGCTCATTTTTTTGCCTGACGAAGACATGAGCACCATTCCGATTACCAAGCGCGGCGCAGAACTCCTGAAAGCGGAGCTGCAACGCCTGAAGGCTGTCGAACGTCCCGCGGTGATCAATGCCATCGCCGAGGCGCGTGCGCAGGGCGATCTGTCGGAAAACGCGGAATACGACGCCGCCAAGGAAAAACAGGCCTTTATCGAGGGCCGCATCCAGGAAGTCGAGGCCAAGCTGTCGGCCGCGCAGATCATCGATCCGACCCAGCTCGATACCGATGGCCGCATCGTGTTCGGCGCGACCGTCGACCTGGAAGACCTGGAATCGGGCAAATCGGTCCGCTATCAGATCGTCGGCGAAGACGAAGCCGATCTGGAAAGCGGCAAGATTTCGGTCAGCTCGCCGATCGCGCGGGCGCTGATCGGCAAGTTCGAAGGCGACGTGGCGACCGTGCTGGCCCCCGGCGGCGAGCGCGAGTACGAAGTCATCACCGTCCGCTACATCTGAGGCGGCGGCGCCGTGGTCTCGCCGTCCTCTCCGCTGTCGGGCCCGGCGTCCGCCGGCCAGCCGCTGCTGCCGCATCGGCTGTTTCTGCTGTTGACCGTGATCTGGGCGGGCAGCCTCTGGACCATCGGTTATCTGGTCGCTCCCACGTTGTTCGCGGTGCTGCCGAGCCGCGAAATGGCCGGCATGCTCGCCGGCCAGCTGTTCCGCACCGAGGCCGTGCTCGGCGTGGTGATCGGCGTGCTGCAACTGGTGCTGTGCAACGTGATGATCCGGCGCGGTGCCACGCGCTACCGCGCGCTGCGCTGGCTGGTGCTCGGCATGCTGTGCTGCGTGCTGATCGGCTATTTCGGGCTGCAGCCCTTCATGGAGAGCCTCCGGCACAAGGCGCAGGCGATGGGGCTCGGGGTGTCCGAGTCGCCGTTCCGCGCGCGCTTCGGCATGCTGCACGGCGTCTCGAGCGCCTTCTATCTGCTGCAGAGCGTTCTGGCGCTAGTGCTGGTCTGGCGTCTGGCCGGCCGGCGGAGGGGGGCGGAGGACTGAAGGGGGGTGTTTTCTCCCCGCTCCCGCTTGCGGGAGAGGGG
>NZ_JAGFTW010000004.1:0-104572 GCF_017598945.1 Cupriavidus gilardii | reverse complement strand
GGGGCGGGGGAGAGGGCAAGGGCGTTCGCCATGGCGGGCACTTGCGCATGGCGACTGTCGTTTTGTGGTGGTCCAATTTCCTCAGACAGGTCGATAGGTGGAAAATCACGATCGACGAGGAAAAGCCAATGACAAAGCCACGCAGGAAATTCGATGCCAGCTTCAAGCTGGAAGTGGTCCGGATGGTCAGGGACCAAGGTCTTTCGGTCGCCGAGGTGTGCCACACGATGGGAATTGGGGAGACAGCGCTGCGGCGCTGGCTGACCCAGTACGACCTGGAGATGGCGGGCGGCCCCGGGATTGGAAAGCCGCTGACACCGGAGCAGTTGCGGATCCGGCAGCTGGAGGAAGAGAACCGCCGGCTCAAGGAGGACAACCTGATCCTAAAAAAGGCATCGGCCTTCTTCGCCCGGGAACTGAAGTGATGTATCGCGCAGTGACCGCGTTGCAGAAGGAGGCCATCTCGATCAGCCGGGCCTGCCGAGTATTGGGCGTGAGCCGTGCCGGATACTACGCGCACAGGCAAAGGCGGCAGGGGAAGGCGGCCCGCTCCAGCCAGCGAGCCTATGTGCGGGCGGCATTCGAGCGCAGCGGGCACAGTTACGGCAGCCGCCGGATTGTGCAAGCCGTGATGGCGCAAGGCGTGAAGATTGGCCGTCACCGCGTGCGCACGCTGATGCGCGAGGCCAGCCTGCGCCCGGTGTGGAAGCGCAAGTTCGTGGCGACCACGAACAGCCGGCATGATTGGCCCGTAGCGAGCAATGTGTTGGCCCGGCAGTTCAAGCCAGCCCAGCCGAACCGGGCTTGGGCGGCGGATATGACGTATATCCGCACGGGCCAAGGATGGCTCTATCTGGCGGTAGTGCTGGACCTGTACTCGAGGAAGGTAGTCGGTTGGGCAATGGCGCCGACCATGCCCGCTGCGTTGCCGGTCTCGGCGCTGAAGATGGCGATCCAGCAACGGAACCCTGCGCCCGGGCTGATCGTGCATTCGGATCGCGGCAGCCAATATGCCAGCGAGCAATACCAGGCCGTGCTGGCGCGTCACGGGCTGATTTGCAGCATGAGCGGACTGGGCAATTGTTGGGACAACGCTGTCGTCGAGCGCTTCTTCCTCAATCTGAAGATGGAGCGCGTCTGGCAACGGCGTTATGGGGACCGGGACGAAGCCCGGCGCGATATCACGCAGTACATCGTCGGCTTCTATAACCCAGTGCGATTGCACTCGACACTGGGTTACACGTCGCCGCAGAACTACGAGGACAAGCACAACCACCAGACAACCTAAACACCTGTCTGAAAAAACTTGACCACTACATTTCCCTCTCCCCCAACCCCTCTCCCGCGAGCGGGAGAGGGGAGTATCGGTCTGCTCAGACGTAATCGAGCGGCAGCGCCGTCGTGTACTTGATCTGCTCCATCGCGAAGCTCGAGCTGACGTCGGCCAGTTCGGCGCCCTGGATCAGCCGCTTGTAGACGCGGTCGTAGGCGGCGATGTCCGGCACCACCACCCGCAGCAGATAGTCGGTGTCGCCTGCCATCCGGTAGAACTCGGTGACTTCCGGAATCGACGCCACCAGCCCGTGAAAGGTCTTGAGCCACTTCGCGCTGTGCTGGTTGGTGCGGACCGACACGAACACGGTGACGCCCACGTTCAGCTTGGCGGGATCGAGCAGCGCCACGCGCTTGCGGATCACGCCGCTCTCCTGCAGCTTCTGCACGCGGCGCCAGCAGGGCGTCGAGGTCAGGCCGACCCGTTCGGCCAGTTCGGCCACCGGCAGGTCGGCGTTCTGTTGCAGCTCGGCCAGAATCTGGCGGTCGTATCGATCAAATCGGTCCATGGCGGTGGCGGGCTCCGTCGGTGTTGCAGGGATTCGATGGATCGCGAACCGGCGGGCCTCGCTGCGCGATGGCCCGCTAGCCGGCCTCCACCAGCAGATTGACGCCGGTGGCGATCTGCGCGGCCTCGACGCCGTACAGATGCAGCGAGATGGCGATGTCGTTCGCGGCGTCATCTGCCGCATCCATTTGGCGGCCCGGATGGCCCAGCGAATGGATATGCCCCAGGCCCGCCGGCACGCTGAACACTGCCCCCGGTTCGCGCATGACGCTGCCGCTCGGCCGCGCGACCTGCGCCGCCTCGTCCCAGCGGTAGTGCCGCTCGACCAGCGTGCCCTGCAGCACGCGGTAGGCGCACCAGGTGCGATGCCCGTGCACGGGACTGGCCTGGCCCGGACGCCAGACCAGCAGCATCGCGGAGAAGCGCGCCATCGGGTCGGCATAGACCAGGTGGCGGGTATAGCCATCGGGGCTGCCGGCACGCGCGGCCGCCGGCAGCAGGGCCAGCAGCGCGTCGGCGTCGCCCAGGCACGCCTGGACCTGCGCCGCCACGGTACGCGCGCTGTCGTCGAACACCCGCGCCAGCGCCGGCGACAGGGCCGACAGCGAGGAAGGCGTGCCGAGGCCGGCCGGCATGGGCGTGGATGGGCGGGACTGCGGTTCGGCGTGCAGGCTGGACATGGAGACTCCGGAGGACAAGAGGTCGGATGGGTCCGATCATAGCCAGCAGGGCATAGCAAGACGATCTAAAATGTCGCGCCGATGCGATCCATTGGGGAATGATATTCCGTCGCGGCGTTTCATCCTAGAATATTTTTGCGACCGCTGCCGCGGAGAGATAATGCGCCATGGAAATCAAATGGCTTGAAGACTTCGTCAGCCTGGCGGAGACGCACAGCTTCTCGCGCTCGGCCGAGCTGCGGCACGTGACCCAGCCCGCCTTCTCGCGCCGCATCCAGTCGCTCGAGGCCTGGGTCGGCACCGAGCTGATCGACCGCTCCAGCTATCCGACCAACCTGACTCCTGCCGGCAAGGTGTTCTACGAGCAGGCGCTGGCGATGCTGGCGCAGGTCAGCGAGACCCGCGCGCTGATGCGCGGCCAGCGCTCGGCCAATGCGCAGATGCTCGAATTTGCCGTACCGCATACGCTGTCGCTGACGTTCTTCCCCGAATGGCTGAAGGCGCTGGAGCGGCAGGTCGGCACGCTGGCCTGCCGGCTGCGCGCGCTGAACGTGCACGACGCGGTGCTGATGCTGGTCGAGGGCGGCTGCGATCTGGTGATGGTCTACCACCATCCGCGCCAGGCGATCCAGCTCGATCCCTCGCACTACGACATGCTGGTGCTCGGCGTCGAGCGGATGTCGCCGTTCAGCGTGCCCGACGCCAGCGGCAAGCCGCTGTACCGGCTGCCGGGCACCGACCGCAAGCCGGTGTCCTTCCTCAGCTATACGCCGAACGCCTTCCTGGGGCGGATGGTCGAGATGCTGCTGTCGGACACCAGCGAGTCGTTCAAGCTGGACAAATGCTACGAGACCGATATGGCCGAGGCGCTCAAGGTGATGGCGCTGGCGGGCCATGGCCTGGCCTTCCTGCCCGAGAGCGCAGTGCGGGAGGAAGTGGCGCAGGGCCGGCTGGTGCGGGCCGAGGGGCCGCGGGCGGCGCCGCTGTCGATCGAGATGGAGATCCGCCTGTACCGCGCGCGGCCGGGCGAGCATGGCAACGACCGGCGCGGCAGCCAGCTGCGCCGCAAGCGCGAACTGGTCGACCGCATCTGGGCCAGCCTGTCGGCCGGCGCGGCGCCGATCCCGATCGAGGGCGGGGCGGGCTGACGTGGGGGGGCGGTGGCACTGCCCGCCGCTCGCACCCCACTCGCGTGGGGTGCGCCGCCCGCCAGAAGGTTATGCATTTCCTGCATGACCGAATGAACAAACGGCATTGGATTTCCGCGGGGCGGCGCCCCTAAGCTTGTCGGCATTCCACTTTCGGACTTGCCACGATGTCTTCCGATTCGCCGATCATCACCGCCTCCGCGCACGCCGTCCCCTCCTATCTGAACGCCGACAACCTCGGTCCCTGGGGCATCTACCTGCAACAGGTCGACCGCGTGACCCCGTACCTGGGCTCGCTGGCCCGCTGGGTCGAAACGCTCAAGCGCCCCAAGCGCGCGCTGGTGGTCGATGTGCCGATCGAGATGGATGACGGCACCATCGCCCATTTCGAGGGCTATCGCGTCCAGCACAACACCTCGCGCGGCCCGGGCAAGGGTGGCGTGCGCTTCCACCAGGACGTGACGCTGTCCGAGGTGATGGCGCTGTCGGCCTGGATGTCGGTCAAGAACGCGGCCGTCAACGTGCCGTACGGCGGCGCCAAGGGCGGCATCCGCGTCGACCCGCGCAAGCTCTCGCGCGCCGAGCTCGAACGCGTGACGCGCCGCTATACCAGCGAAATCAACATCATCATCGGACCGAACAAGGACATCCCGGCCCCCGACGTCAACACCAACGAACAGGTGATGGCGTGGATGATGGACACCTATTCGATGAACGAGGGCAGCACGTCCACGGGCGTGGTCACCGGCAAGCCGATCTCGCTGGGCGGCTCGCTGGGCCGCCGCGAGGCGACCGGCCGCGGCGTGTTCGTGGTGGGCGCCGAAGCGGCGCGCAACCTCGGCATGGAAATCAAGGGCGCGCGCATCGTCGTGCAGGGCTTCGGCAATGTCGGCAGCGTTGCGGCCAAGCTGTTCCACGAGGCCGGCGCCAAGGTCATCGCGGTACAGGACCACAAGACCGCGCTGTTCGACCCGGCCGGCCTGGACGTGCCGGCGCTGATCGAACACGTGACGCACAACGGCACCATCGAGGGCTTTCGCGCCGAGACCATCAACGCCGAGCAGTTCTGGCAGACCGAGTGCGAGATCCTGATCCCGGCCGCGCTGGAAGGCCAGATCACCGCCGCCAACGCGCCCCATATCAAGGCCCGCATGGTCATCGAAGGCGCCAACGGCCCGACCACGCCGGAGGCCGACGACATCCTGCGCGAGCGCAATATCCTGGTGGCCCCGGACGTGATCGCCAACGCCGGCGGCGTCACGGTGTCGTACTTCGAATGGGTGCAGGACTTCTCCAGCTTCTTCTGGACCGAAGAGGAGATCAACCAGCGGCTGGTACGGATCATGCAAGAGGCGTTCCGCGCCATCTGGCAGGTCTCGCAGGAGAACAAGGTCACGCTGCGCACCGCCGCGTTCATCATCGCCTGTACCCGTATCCTGCAGGCTCGCGAAATGCGCGGTCTCTACCCCTGATCGCCGGGCGCGAAATCGGGGCGAGCGGACCCGCGCTGGGGCAGGCACCATGCTGCAATGCACCAAGACGGGTCCGAAGCAGAAAGAGGCGGCAGCCGGAAATTCCGGCTGCCGCTTTTTTATTACAGCCGCGTGGCGCAGCCGATTGCCGGACAGCGGCGGCTAGGGAAATACCCGTTGTAGCGGAGCGTCGGCTTGCGCAATACTATTTCGTCGGCGGCACGTTTCTTGTTAGAGTCCCGCCTTTCTCTCATGGTCAAGGAGATGTTATGAAGGTTGCCAAGTTGGCTGCGCTGACGATTGCGGCAGGCGTGCTGTGCGGTACCGCACAAGCGGCCGAGCAATTGACCGGCACGCTGAAGAAGATCAAAGACACGGGTGTGATTACGCTTGGCGTGCGGGAATCGTCGATTCCCTTCAGCTATAACCTCGGCGGTGTCCGTACCGTCGGCTATTCCTATGACATCAACGTCAAGATCGTCGAAGCGATCAAGGACCAGCTGAAGCTGCCGAATCTGCAGGTCAAGGAAATTCCGATTACTTCGCAGAACCGCATTTCGCTGCTGCAGAACGGCACCATCGATATCGAATGCGGCTCGACCACCAATAATCTGGAGCGCCAGAAACAGGTCGGCTTCAGCAACACCATCTTCATCATCGGCACCCGCTTCATGACCAAGAAGGACAGCGGGATCAAGGATTGGGCCGACCTGAAGGGCAAGAACGTCGTCACCACCGCCGGCACCACGTCCGAGCGCCTGCTGCGCACGATGAACGACCAGCAGAAGCTGGGCATGAACATCATCAGCACCAAGGACCACGGCCAGTCGTTCCTGACGCTGGAGTCGGGCCGCGCCGCCGCCTTCATGATGGACGATGCGCTGCTGTACGGCGAGCGCGCCAAGGCCCGCAACCCGGCCGACTGGGTCGTCACCGGCAAGCCGCAATCGCGCGAATCGTACGGCTGCATGCTGCGCAAGGACGATGCCCCGTTCAAGAAGGTCGCGGACAACGTGATCGCGAATCTGATGAAGACCGGCGAGATCAACAACCTCTACGCCAAGTGGTTCACCCAGCCGGTGCCGCCGAAGGGCCTGAATCTGGACTTCCCGATGTCCGACGACATGAAGGCACTCATCAAGAACCCGAACGACAAGGCGCTCGACTGATTCGGCTCCAGTCACGCGTGTGAAACGGAAGGCGTGCGCGAAGGCATGTCCTTCCGTTTCTTTTTGAGGACGCATCATGAATTACAACTGGCATTGGGGTGTTTTCCTCGAAGAAGCCGCGATGAACGAGTCCTATCTGGACTGGATGATTTCCGGTCTGAAGGTCACCATCGCGCTCGGCCTGACTTCGTGGGTGATCGCCCTGATCATCGGCTCGATTCTCGGCGTATTGCGCACGGTCCCGAATAAATTCCTGGCCGGCATCGCGGCGACTTACGTCGAAATCTTCCGCAATATTCCGCTGCTGGTGCAGCTGTTCATCTGGTATTTCGTGGTTCCCGAATTGCTTCCGTTCGGCGAATCGATCAAGCAGATGAATCCGTTCACCCAGCAATTCCTGGCCGCGATGTTCTGCCTCGGCACCTTTACGGCCGCGCGGATCTGCGAACAGGTGCGCTCGGGCATCAACTCGCTGCCGCCGGGACAGCGCAACGCCGGCCTGGCGATGGGCTTCACGCTGCCGCAGACCTATCGCTATGTGCTGATGCCGATGTCGTTCCGCGTCATCGTGCCGCCGCTGACCTCCGAATTCCTGAATATCTTCAAGAACTCGGCGGTGGCGTCGACGATCGGCCTGCTGGAACTGGCGGCGCAGGGCCGTCAGCTGGTCGACTACACGGCGCGGCCGTACGAGTCCTTCATCGCGGTCACGCTGATGTACGCGCTGATCAATATCGTCGTCATGCTGGGAATGCGCTGGGTGGAAAAGCGCACGCGCGTGCCGGGCTTCATCGGCAGCAAGTAAGGGGAACGCGATGGCTTATTCATTCGATTTCACCTCGATCAACGCCGATACGCTGCACGTGCTCGGCGAGGGCATGATGGTGTCGCTGAAGATCACCGCCACCGCGGTGGTGGTCGGCATCGTCTGGGGCACCATCCTCGCGATGATGCGCCTGTCCTCCGTCAAGCCGCTGAACTGGTTTGCGCAGGGCTACGTCACCGTGTTCCGCTCGATCCCGCTGGTGATGGTGCTGCTCTGGTTCTTCCTGATCATTCCGCAGGTACTGCAGGGGCTGTTCAATCTGTCGCCTGCGACCGATCTGCGCATGACCTCCGCGCTGGTGGCCTTCGCGCTGTTCGAGGCGGCCTATTACTCGGAGATCATCCGCGCCGGCATCCAGAGCGTGTCGCGCGGGCAGATGTATGCGGCGCAGGCGCTGGGCATGACCTACGGGCAGACCATGCGGCTGGTGGTGTTGCCGCAGGCGTTCCGCAACATGGTGCCGCTGCTGCTGACGCAGGGCATCATCCTGTTCCAGGATACGTCGCTGGTCTACGTCAGCGCGCTGGCCGATTTCTTCGGGCAGGCGTATGGCATCGGCGAACGCGATGGGCGCATCGTCGAGATGCTGCTGTTCGCGGGTCTGGTCTATTTCGTGATCTGTTTTTCCGCATCGTTGCTGGTCAAGCGATACCAGAAAAAGGTGGCTGTATGATCGAAATCAATAACGTCTCCAAGTGGTACGGCACCTTCCAGGTGCTGACCGATTGCACCACCCGCGTGGCCAAGGGCGAAGTGGTGGTGGTGTGCGGCCCGTCGGGTTCGGGCAAGTCCACGCTGATCAAGACCGTCAACGGGCTCGAGCCCTTCCAGAAGGGCGACATCCTGGTCGACGGCATCTCGGTGGGATCGCCGAAGACCAATCTGCCGAAGCTGCGTTCGCGCGTCGGCATGGTGTTCCAGAACTTCGAGCTGTTCCCGCATCTGTCGATCACCGAGAACCTGACGATCGCGCAGATCAAGGTGCTGGGCCGCTCGCGCGAGGAAGCGATGGCCAAGGGCATGAAGTACCTGGAGCGCGTCGGCCTGAAGAATCAGGCGGACAAGTATCCGGGCCAGCTGTCGGGCGGCCAGCAGCAGCGCGTGGCGATCGCCCGCGCGCTGTCGATGGATCCGATCTGCATGCTGTTCGACGAGCCGACCTCGGCGCTGGACCCCGAGATGGTCAACGAGGTGCTCGACGTGATGGTGCAGCTGGCCCAGGAAGGCATGACGATGATGTGCGTGACCCACGAAATGGGCTTTGCCCGCAAGGTGGCCAACCGCGTGATCTTCATGGACCAGGGCCACATCGTCGAAGACGCGGCCAAGGAGGAATTCTTCGGCAATATCGAGGCGCGCTCGGAGCGGGCCCGGCACTTCCTGTCGAAGATCCTGCAGCACTGAGGGACTGCGCTTTCTTGCAGTTCTCCCTCTCCCCCTCAGGAGGAGAGGGTCGGGGAGAGGGAGGTGGTTTTCAACAACCGCAGCAGCCATTGAGCCGCTGTTTTCCCTCTCCCCCAGCCCCTCTCCCGCAGGGCGGGAGAGGGGAGCAACACCCCTTCCACAGCAGGCCGATCAGCGCTCAAGTACAGGCCGAATTGGCCGCGTTGCGCGCCTGCACCTCGGGCGGAATCGGCACCGTCAGCGTCATCGTCGGCTGCCCGGCCTCGAACATCATCAGTTCCCCCGGCGCGAACGGCGTCCATACCTCGTCGTCGGTCAGCGGCGCGGTGGCGATCACCGCCACGCGATCTTCTGGCGTCGTCACCTGCGCGAAGTCGATCGACAGGTCCGCATCGATCAGATGCGCGGTCGAGAACGGCCACTGGCGCACCAGGTAATAGAGCCGCGTCGAACAGTGCGCGAACAGCGCCTGCCCATTGCTCAGCAGATAGTTGAAGACGCCGTACAGCGTGATCTCGCGCGTGATGTCGGCCAGCGCGTGGCACAGCTCGTTCAGCGGCGGCTGGGAGCCGGGAAACCGCTTGCGCAGGCCCTGCATCAGCGCGCAGAAGGCCAGTTCGCTGTCGGTATCGCCGACCGGCTGATAGACGCCCGACAGAAACGGCGAAAAGCCCTTCAGATCGCCGTTGTGGGCAAAGATCCAGTGGCGGCCCCACAGTTCGCGCATGAACGGATGGCAGTTCTCCAGCCGCACCGTGCCCTGCGTCGCCTTGCGGATATGGGAGATGACGTTCTTGGACTTGATCGGGTAGTTCTTGATCAGGTCGGCCACCGGCGAGGTGCCGGCGGACTGATTATCGATGAACAGGCGGCAGGCCTTGTCCTCGAAGAAGGCCACGCCGAAGCCGTCGGCGTGATGGTCCGTGAGGCCGCCGCGCGCGGCGAAGCCGGTGAAGGAGAACGTCACGTCGGTCGGCGTGGCGCAGTTCATGCCGAGCAGCTGGCACATGGCGTGGGACCGGGACGGCGTGGGCGCCGGCCGATTGCAATAGAATTGCGTCATTATCCCGCCGGGCCCGGCGTTCTGCCAAGCAGGGCCGCGGCGGCCGGCGCGGTCCGCCGGAAATCCCCCGAATCGCCGCCGATCCGCCCTCAACCCCATTCAACCGCCTGCACCGAACCTTCCGCCATGAGCCAATACAAGATTGCCGTGATCCCTGGAGACGGGATCGGCACCGAAGTGATGCCCGAAGGCATCCGCGTGATGGACGCCGCCGCGCGCCGCTTCGGCATCGACCTGCAGTGGGACCATTTCGATTTTTCGAGCTGCGACTATTACGCCCGCCACGGCAAGATGCTGCCCGACGACTGGTTCGATACGCTCGCGCGCTATGACGCGATCTATTTCGGCGCGGTCGGCTGGCCGGCCACGGTGCCCGACCACGTGTCGCTGTGGGGCTCGCTGCTGCAGTTCCGGCGCGCGTTCGACCAGTACGTGAACCTGCGCCCGGTGCGGCTGATGCCGGGCATCCGCAGCCCGCTGGCCGACCGCAAGCCGGGCGATATCGATTTCTACGTGGTGCGCGAGAACACCGAGGGCGAGTATTCCAGCATCGGCGGCCGCATGTTCCCCGGCACCGAGCGCGAGGTGGTGATCCAGGAAACGGTGATGAGCCGGATCGGCGTGGACCGCATCCTGAAGTTCGCGTTCGAGCTGGCGAGCAGGCGTCCGAAGCAGCATCTGACCTCGGCCACCAAGTCCAACGGCATTTCGATCACGATGCCGTACTGGGACGAGCGGGTGGAGGCGATGGCGGCAAACTATCCCGAACTGAAGGTCGACAAGTACCACATCGACATCCTGACCGCGAACTTCGTGCTGCATCCGGACTGGTTCGACGTGGTGGTCGCCAGCAATCTGTTCGGCGACATCCTGTCGGACCTCGGGCCGGCATGTACCGGCACCATCGGCGTCGCGCCGTCGGCCAATATCAATCCCGAGCGCACCTATCCGAGCCTGTTCGAGCCGGTCCATGGCTCGGCGCCCGATATCGCCGGGCGCGGCATCGCCAACCCGATCGGCCAGATCTGGTGCGGCGCGATGATGCTCGAACACCTGGGCCATGCCGATGCCGGCGCGGCGGTGCTCGGCGCGATCGAGTCGGTGCTGGCCGCCGGGCCCGCGCATGCGCCGCTGACGCGCGATATCGGCGGCGCCGCCGGCACCGAGGATCTTGGCCGCGCGATCGCGGAAGCGCTGTGAGCCAGGCCGCCAAGGGGGCCGGCACGCTGCGCGTGGAGCCGCGCGCGCTGCTGCGCGAGAGCTTCGATGCCGCGGTGGCCGCCGCCGATCCGCTGCGCATCGTCGCCGCGCATCTGCCGCCGCCCTGCCGTGAGGGCCGCACGCTGGTCGTCGGCGCGGGCAAGGCCGCGGCGTCGATGGCGCTGGCGGTGGAGCAGGCGTATGCCGATGCAGGGGTGGCTCTCAAGGGTCTGGTGGTCACGCGCTACGCGCATGGTCTGCCGACCGAGCATGTGCGGGTCATCGAGGCCGGCCATCCGGTACCGGACGAGGCCGGCGAGCGCGCCGCCGCGGAGATCCTGGCCCGCGTGCAAGCGCTCGGGCCCGAGGACCGGCTGATCGTGCTGGTCTCCGGCGGCGGCTCCAGCCTGCTGTCGCTGCCCGCCGACGGCGTGTCGATGGCCGATCTGCGCGCCACCACGCAGGAACTGCTGCGCTGCGGGGCGCCGATCACCGAGATGAACGTGGTGCGCAAGCATCTGTCGCGCATCCAGGGCGGGCGCCTGGCCCAGGCCAGCCGCGCGCCGGTGACCACGCTGATCGTCTCCGACGTGGCCGGCGACGATCCCAGCGCGATCGCATCGGGCCCGACCGTACCCGATCCGAGCACCTACGACGATGCGCTGGCGATCCTGCGCCGCTACGAGGCGCGCGTGCCGCCGGCGGTGCAGGCCTATCTCGAGGCCGGCGCCCGCGGTGAACATGCCGAGACGCCCAAGCCCGGCGATCCGCTGTTCGAGCGCGTCGACAATCGGATGATCGCCACCGCGCATGGCAGCCTGGCCGCCGCCGCCGACGTGTTCCGCGCGCACGGCGTGACCCCGGTGATCCTGGGCGACACCGTCACGGGCGAGGCTCGCGAGGTGGCGCGCGTCTATGCGGCGCTGGCCCGGGAAATCCGCGCGTACAATGCGCCGTTTGCCGCGCCGGTGGCACTGATCTCCGGCGGTGAATGCACCGTGACGCTGCCCAAGGTCGGCGCCGGGCGCGCCCGCGGCGGCCGCTGCTCCGAATTCCTGCTGTCGCTGGCGATCGAACTGGAAGGCGTGCCGGACGTGCATGCGATCGCCGCCGATACCGACGGCATCGACGGCTCCGAAGACAATGCCGGCGCGCTGGCCGACCCGACCACGCTGTCCCGCGCGGAGGCGGCCGGCATGCCGGCGCGCCGCCAGCTCGAGGCGCACGACGCCTGGGGGCTGTTCGATGCGATCGGCGATCTGGTCGTGACGGGTCCGACCCGCACCAACGTCAACGACTACCGCGCCATCCTGATCCTGTAACCGCCGGCCTGTTTGCCCGCCTTTCGATTTGCCGAAGTCCATGACCCAGACCCTGACCATCACCCGCCCCGACGACTGGCACCTGCACCTGCGCGACGGCGCCGCGCTCGCCGCGGTGCTGCCCGATACCGCGCGCCAGTTCGCCCGCGCCATCGTGATGCCGAACCTGAAGCCGCCGGTCACCACGGTGGCGCAGGCGCAGGCCTATCGGGAGCGCATCCTTGCCGCCTTGCCGGCCGGCCTGTCGTTCGAGCCGCTGATGACGCTGTATCTGACCGACAACACCCAGGCCGACGAAATCGTCGCTGCCAAGGCCAGCGGCTTCGTCCATGCAGTCAAGCTGTATCCGGCCGGCGCCACCACCAACAGCGATGCCGGCGTGACCGACATCCGGCGCTGCACCGCGGCCCTCGAAGCGATGCAGCGCGTTGGCCTGCCGCTGCTGGTGCACGGCGAGGTCACCGACAGCGAGATCGACCTGTTCGATCGCGAGGCGGTCTTCATCGAGCGCGTGATGACGCCGCTGCGGCGCGATTTCCCGGCGCTGAAGGTCGTGTTCGAACACATCACGACCAAGGACGCGGCCGACTACGTGCGCGAGGCCGAAGGACCGGTCGGCGCGACCATCACCGCGCATCACCTGCTGTACAACCGCAACGCGATCTTCATCGGCGGCATCCGCCCGCATTACTACTGCCTGCCGGTGCTCAAGCGCGAGACGCATCGTCAGGCGCTGGTCGCCGCGGCGGTATCGGGCAACCCCCGCTTTTTCCTGGGCACCGACAGTGCACCCCATGCGCGCGGCCTGAAGGAACACGCCTGCGGCTGCGCCGGCTGCTATACCGCGCTGCATGCGATGGAGCTGTACGCCGAAGCCTTCGATGCCGCGGGCGCGCTGGACAAGCTCGAAGGCTTCGCCAGCTTCCATGGCGCCGACTTCTACGGCCTGCCGCGCAATACCGGCACGCTGACGCTGACGCGCGAACCGTGGCAGCTGCCGGAAGCGCTGCCTTACGGCGAGACCGAACTGGTGCCCCTGCGTGCCGGCGAAACGCTGCAATGGAAGGCCGCGCTGGCCGTCTGAGCGATGGGCGGCCCCGGCGCTGAGCGGGCCGTCGAAGGCGGGCAATTGACCGTGGATCTGGCGCGGCAGCTGGCCCGGATCGACTGGTCCCGGCCCTGGTTCGCGCCGTTCGCCGCAACGGGCGCGGCGCTGGCGGACCAGGTCTGCGGGGGCCGGCCGGTCCATGCGGCACTCGACGCCTTTGCCGCCGCGCGGGGGCTGGCCAACGCCGCCGGCCTGCCGCTGCGCTTCGTTTCTCAACAGGCGCTGCCGCCCGGCGGTGCCTACGAAGCCCATATCCATGCGCACGGCGAGGTGCCGACGCGCGAGAACCTGCACGACTTCTTCAATGGTCTGATCTGGCTGCATTTCCCCCGCACGAAGGCGATGCTGAACCGGCTGCAGGCCGAGGCCATCGCCGTGGAGGGCGTGCGGCCCACGCGCGGCCCGTTGCGCGACGCGGCGACGCTGTTCGACGAAAACGCGGTGCTGTTCGTCAGCGCGGAGCCGCGGCTCGAGGCGGCATTGCGCGGCTTCCGCTGGCGCGAACTGTTCGTCGATGGCCGGGATGCGTGGCCCGACCGCTGCGCGGTGGTGCCGTTCGGCCATGCCTTGCTGGAAAAGCTGGTCGCGCCCTACAAGTCCATCACCGCGCACGCCTGGCCGATGGCGATGGTGCCGGAGGACCCGCGTCCGGCCACGCTCGACGCGCCGCTCGCCGACAGCCTGGCGCAGGCGCAACTGCGGGGCCGGAGCAGCTTTGCGCCGCTGCCGGTGCTGGGCATCCCGCACTGGTGGCCCGCCAATGCCGACGCCCGCTTCTACGACGACACCGCGGTGTTCCGCCCGGGCCGTCGCGGCGCGGCCGGTCCAAAGGTGCTAGACTGCGGCCCGCGAAGCAGGACAGACAACCGCTGCTCGCCCGGCAACGGGCGAGGGGAGGAAAGTCCGGACTCCACAGGGCAGGGTGGTGGCTAACAGCCATCCACGGCAACGTGCGGAATAGGGCCACAGAGACGAGTCTTCGCGCCGGGTTTGCCCGGTGCGAAGGGTGAAACGCGGTAACCTCCACCCGGAGCAATCCCAAATAGGCAGACGATGAAGCGGCCCGCCGAGTCTGCGGGTAGGGAGCTGGAGCCGGCCGGTAACGGTCGGCCTAGAGGAATGGTTGTCACGCGCGCGCGGACCGCAAGGCCCGTGCGTCGCGCACAGAATCCGGCTTATCGGCCTGCTTCGCTTCGAATTCGCTTCCCGGTGCGGTCTGCACCTATGCGTCGGGAATGCCCCTCCACGAGCCGCGACGCCGGCACCCATCAACGCATCACACCTCGATCAGTTCGACGCTATGGCTGATCTCGGCCGTCTTGGCCAGCATGATCGAGGCCGAGCAGTACTTGTCGTGCGACAACTGCACCGCCCGTTCGACGGTCGACGGGTTCAGGTTGCGGCCGGTCACGGTGAACTTGAAGTGGATGCGGGTGAACACCTTCGGGTCCTCGCCAGCGCGCTCGGCCTCGAGCGTGACGGAGCAGCCGCGTACATCGTGGCGTCCGCGCTTGAGGATCAACACCACGTCATAGGCGGTGCAGCCCCCGGTACCGAGCAGCACCATTTCCATCGGCCGCGGCGCCAGGTTGTGGCCGCCGCCTTCCGGCGCGCCGTCCATCGCGACGAGGTGACCGCTGCCGGTCTGCGCGATGAAGCTCATGCCGTCGTTGCCCGTCCAGGTGACCTTGCATTCCATTTCGTTCGTTCCTGCTCTCAATGTTTCGTTTCGATGTGGCGATGCGCGCGCATCGAGCCCTTGCATTTTCCTCAAATTTTCCTTGCGTCGTGTGGTGTCTTTGCCGCCCGAACCGTGGGAAAACCGAGGGAAACCTCTAAGATGTCAGTTTCGTGACATCCTGCTGCCGACTTAAGTCCTTGAATCTATTGGATTCATGCGCGGCTTTGCTGCCTTTACAATTTTTTGCATTACGAAATGCCATTTCGCACTGCAAATTTTCTTGCGTCGCACAAGCTGTCATGTATAATTCGAACCATTGAACGACGGCGCGCCGATGGCCCGCCAGAGTGCGAAAGCGAAGGGTGGTCGAAGCGACCGAGGCAGTTTCCCGACGCCAGCCCGCACCGCCGGCCCCGTCCCGTCGTTCTCCCAGTGTCTCCTCCACCCTCCTCCTTTGGTGGATTCAAACCCAAGCCTCAGCGGCTTGGGTTTTTTTTCGCCCCTGCGCCGGGGCTTCATCCAGCAAAGTGGTCTGCGAGACGCTGCATGACCCAGTCCCTTGACGGCAAACGCAATGTTTGCTTGTGCCGAGTGGGAAACCGCAAGTATAATCGAGGGCTTTTCCGTCATGCCCGCGGAAGAAGAACTCAGGGAGAGCCTGCACACACAAGCAGGAAGGTCAGGTCCAAAGGGCCGGCCGACGACGCAAGTCATGTTACGGGCAGGTTCTACAAGTCTCAGGAAAGATCATGAAAACCTTTTCCGCCAAGCCTCATGAGGTAAAGCGCGACTGGTTCGTGATTGACGCGACGGACAAAGTCCTCGGCCGTGTCGCCAGCGAAGTGGCACGCCGTCTGCGCGGCAAACACAAGCCGGAATTTACTCCGCACGTCGACACGGGCGACTACATCATCGTCGTCAACGCGGCCAAACTGC
This sequence comes from Cupriavidus gilardii, assembly GCF_017598945.1. Lineage (GTDB taxonomy): Bacteria > Pseudomonadota > Gammaproteobacteria > Burkholderiales > Burkholderiaceae > Cupriavidus > Cupriavidus gilardii_E. The sequence goes on along the minus strand of NZ_JAGFTW010000004.1, from coordinate 88,723 downwards.
GTGTCACCGGCACGAAAGAAACCGACAAGAAGTACTACCGTCACTCGGGCTACCCGGGCGGTATCTACGAAACCACGTTCGGCAAGATGCAACAGCGTTTCCCGGGCCGCGCCCTGGAAAAGGCTGTCAAGGGCATGCTGCCGAAGGGTCCGCTGGGCTATGCGATGATCAAGAAGCTGAAGGTTTACGCCGAAGCCGAGCATCCGCATGAAGCGCAGCAGCCCAAGGCGCTGGAAATCTAAGGGGGCCATCCATGATCGGAAATTGGAATTACGGTACTGGCCGCCGCAAGAGCGCTGTGGCACGTGTCTTCATCAAGTCGGGTAAGGGCGACATCGTCGTCAACGGCAAGCCCATCAACGAGTACTTCGCTCGCGAAACCTCGCTGATGATCGTGCGCCAGCCGCTCGAGCTGACCGCTCACGCGCAGACCTTCGACATCAAGGTCAACGTGACCGGCGGCGGCGAAACCGGCCAGGCCGGTGCGGTGCGCCACGGCATCACCCGCGCGCTGATCGACTATGACGCCACGCTGAAGTCCGCGCTGTCCAAGGCCGGCTTCGTCACCCGCGATGCGCGTGAAGTCGAGCGTAAGAAGGTCGGTCTGCACAAGGCACGTCGTCGCAAGCAGTTCTCGAAGCGTTGATGCGCCGGGCAAGCCGGGATCCTGTCCCAGCTTGCGCAGCCAGCAAAAACCGCACGCCAGTCGTGCGGTTTTTGTTTTGGGAGGTGTCATCGCCTGGAGCGTTGTTGCGACATCACGGTGGGACGGGCAGTTGGCCGCACAATGCATCGTCATGGATACAATGGCGCTTTCCCAAGTTTCCCAGTGAGGCCGCGATGCTGTTTTCGAAGAAGAAAGGGTTGACGATCGACACCCTGATCGGTCGCCAGACCGTCGTCGAAGGCGACCTGCACTTCTCGGGCGGCCTGCGCCTCGATGGCCGCGTGCGCGGCAACGTGCTGGCCGTGGCCGGGCAGCCCAGCATGCTGGTCGTCAGCGAGACCGGCGTGGTCGAAGGGGAGGTCAAGGTCGGCCACCTGGTGCTCAACGGCACCGTGACCGGGCCGGTGCATGCCGCCGAGCTGCTGGAATTGCAGCCGCAGGCCCGCGTGCAAGGCGAAGTGCACTACGCGGCGCTGGAAATGCACCAGGGGGCGATTGTCGAGGGCCGTCTGGTCCCGCTCGGGAACACCGAGCCCAAGGCGCTGCCCAACCTGAAACTGGCCGCAGGCAGCGAGGAAAGCGCCTGAGGCCGCGCGTACCGGAAATGCGGAAATGCGCGTGCACAGAGCCCCTTGAATCGATGGGGGATCGGCACGATCTTTCCAGTGCGCTTAGAATACCGGCGTATCTAAATAGGAGAACCCCATGAACGCAGTCGCAGAGGCACCCATTACCGAGGACGTGCCGGCCCCGTTCGTCTTTACCGACAGCGCCGCCGACAAGGTCAAGCAGTTGATCGAGGAAGAGGGCAATGCCGATCTGAAACTGCGCGTCTTCGTGCAGGGCGGCGGTTGTTCCGGCTTCCAGTACGGCTTCACTTTCGACGAGGAAGTGAATGAAGACGACACCACGATGGTCAAGAACGGCGTCACGCTGCTGATCGATTCGATGAGCTACCAATATCTGGTCGGCGCGGAGATCGATTACAAGGAAGACATCAACGGCGCCCAGTTCGTGATCAAGAACCCGAACGCCACGACCACCTGCGGTTGCGGCTCGTCGTTCTCGGTCTGACGCAGTCCGCCTCAGCGAAAAGCGCACCCTCGGGTGCGCTTTTTTGTTGCCTTGTTGACCGTGTTCGCGGGCCTTACTACACCGCCCGCCACACCACCGGAAACCAGTCCTCCCGCATACGGTCCCCATCGGCCAGCCCGATGCCCGGGAAGGGCGGCGACGTGCGCCCGGGCCGCTCGACATAGCGCACGTCATCGCCGAGAAAGCGCGCCGAAAAGGCCCGCCGGCGTCCGCTGCCGGTATTGCCGGCGGCGCCATGCACGGTGCGGAAGTCGAACACCACCGCGTCGCCCGGCTCAAGTTCCGGCGTCAGGATCCGGTGCAAGCCATCCTCGACGTCCGGCATCTCCATGAAGGCGTCGTCGCCGGCATAGAAGTTATCGTTGCTGGCCCAGCGCTTGGGCCGCACCAGCTTGGGCCAGCGATGCGAGCCGAGTACCACGTGCAGCGTGTTGGCCGTCGTGACCGGGTCCAGCGGGATCCAGTAGCTGGCGGTCTGACTGCCGTCGACGCAGTAATAGGGCAGGTCCTGGTGCCAGGGCGTCGGCTTTGCCGTGCCCGGTTCCTTGACGAGGATGTGCTCGTGGAACACCTGCGCCGCCTGCGAGCGCATCAGCTGCCCCGCGATCGCGGCCGCCGGCGATTCCCGCATGAAGGCCGCGAAGGCGGGGATGCGCTGCCAGTTGCAGTAGTCCTCGAAGAAGCGGCCGCTCTCGCCGCTGCGTACGTTTTCGATGGCAAACGGCCCCGGCGCGGCGAGGTTCTGCTCGAACCCTTCGCGCAGCCGCTCGACCCAGTCCGTGAAGGCCCCGCGCAGAACCAGCGCGCCGTCGCGCTGGTAGGCCTCGATCTGTGTGATGCTGATCTCCATCGCTACTCCCCCTCTTTATTGGTGTGGGCGGTCACGACAGTATCTCACCCTGCACAGGGTGGCCAGTCAGCCAGCAGAAGGCAGCGCCTCAGCGCGGATAGATCGCGCCGAGCACGCGCGGGCCGGCGGCGCCCGTCACGGTCGGCATATTGCCCGGCTCGCGGCGCAGGCATTGGCGCGCCAGCCAGGCAAAGGCGAGCGCCTCGACCTGGGAGACCGGTACGCCGAAGTCGTCCGACGTCTGTACCGTGACGCCGGGCAACGCGGCCGCCAGGCGCGCCATCACGAAGCCGTTGCAGGCGCCGCCGCCGCAGACGATCAGGCGGCGCGTATCCGGCGCGTAGTGGCGGATGTCTCCGGCGATGGCCTCGGCCGTCAGCGCCGCCAGCGTCGCCTGCACGTGTTGCGGATCGCGTTCGGTGCCCTGCAGCTGCGCGTCGAGCCAGGCCGGATGGAACAGGTCGCGGCCGGTGCTCTTGGGAGGAGGCTGCTTGAAATACGGCTCGTCGAGCAGCCGCGCCAGCAGCGCCTCGTCGATGCGGCCGCCTGCCGCCCAGTCGCCGTTGGCGTCGAAGGGAAGGCCGCGATGGCGGGCAATCCAGTGGTCCAGCAGCGCATTGCCGGGGCCGCAGTCGAAGCCGATCACCGGCTCGCCGTCGCCCGGCAGCACGCTGATATTGGAGATGCCGCCGATATTGCAGACCACGCGGGTCTCGCCCGCCAGGCCGAACAGCGCGTGGTGCACGGCCGGCACCAGCGGCGCGCCTTGTCCGCCCGCGGCGATATCGCGGCTGCGGAAATCGGCGATCACGTCGATGCCGGTCAGCTCGGCCAGCAGCGCGGGATGCTGGCTCTGCCGTGTATAGCCGATGCCGTCGTAACGGCCGGGACGATGGCGAATGGTCTGGCCATGTGCGCCGATCGCGGCGATCGCGTCGGCTGGCACCTCGGCTTCGCGCAGCAGCGCGGCGACGCAGTCGGCATAGACGCGCGCCAGCACATTGGCGGCCAGTGCCTCGCGATGGATCTCGTCGTCGCCGGGCTGTTGCAGCGCGCCGAAGGCGGCGCGCAGGCTGTCGGGGAAGGGTTGATGGCTGGCCGCGAGGACGCGGGGCTGCGCCCCGGCGAAGTCCACCAGCACGCCGTCGGCCCCGTCCATGCTGGTGCCGGACATCAGGCCGATCAGGAGTTCGGGGCGCGTGGCGGACATCGCGGCGTGGGGCGGTGCGCTCGGTGCCGCGTCAGTTGCCGTTGGAGGCGACGTTGTAGGTGCGCAGCGCGTTGATCCGGCTCAGCATGTCGCTGGTGTAGCTCAGGAACTGCTGGCGCGCGCGGCCGGTCAGCGCCGGCGATTCCATCAGCGTGATCGTCAACGGGTTCTGAGGCACGTCGTTGTGGCGGAACTCGTAGTGCAGGTGCGGACCGGTGGCCCAGCCGGTCGAGCCGACGTAGCCGATCAGCTGCCCCTGCATCACGCGCTGGCCTTGCTGGATGCCGGCAAAGCGCGACAGATGCGCGTAATAGGTCGAGTAGCCGTTGTGGTGCCTGATGACGACGATATTGCCGTAGCCGTTCTGCTGGCCGACGAAATCGACTTCCCCGTCGCCGGTGGCGAAGACCTTGGTGCCGGTCGGCGCGGCGAAATCCACGCCCTTGTGCTGCTGCCACTGGTGGTGCAGCGGGTGGTCGCGGCCGCCGAAGCCCGACGACATCCGCGAGAACTCGACCGGCGAACGCAGGAACGGCCGCTTCATGCTGCGTCCGTCGAAGGTGTAGTAGGCGCCGTTCTTGCCGTCCGGCGCGTACCACAGCGCCTGGTGCAGCTGATTGCGGTTGATCAGTTCGATCGCGACCACGCGGCCGTTGCGCACGAACGCGCCGTCGCGATAGCCCGATTCGTAGACGATGCGGAAGCGGTCGCCCTTGACGATGTCGTGGTGGAAGTCGATCACGCCCGAGAAGATCGAGATCATCTGGTCGACCACCTCGTCCGGCACGTTGGCCGCATCCATCGCCTTGAAGAAGCCGCCGGTGCCGATCGTGCCCGAGCCCATCTCGTAGTGCAGCTCGTTCTTGACGACCTCGATGCGTGCCTTGTAGTCCGGATCGGCCAGATCGCCGGCGCGCTCGATCACCAGCTGGCGCGAGATCGACACGTCGCCGCCCAGATTGGCCTGCAGCGACACCAGCAGATTGCTCTGGTCGACCTCCGCCTGCACGATCTGGCCCGGTTCGAGCTTGAACAGGCCACGCGCGGTCGGGTTCTTGTGGATGAAGGCCTGCGCGTCGGGGTCGTCGACGCCGAGGCGCTTGAGCAGCGTGGCGATGGTGTCGCCGCGCTGCATGCGCTCCTGGCGCACGAAGGTGGCGCTGGTATCGGTCAGCCGCTCGAGCTGGTCGCGCAGGTCGGGCAGGCGCATGCCCTGGACCACGCGGGGCGCGTCGGGATCGTCGTAGGCGGTGCGCGGTGCGACGCCCATGGCCGCGGCCATGCCGAGCGTAAAGACGGTCGCGACCGAAGCCGTCAACTGCTTGCGGCGGCGCGCATGCAGCGCATGGGTCGGATCGACGAGCACCACGAGCTCACGCGCGAAAACTTCGCGGAGTCTGGACCACATCACGTAAAATTCTGCCTTGGTTCGGGCTCCGCTGCCGCGACGATCTGTGCGTGTCTGCCTTCCTCCCCCGAGGTGCGGCGCGGGCTGTCTTTCGTTTGCCGCCTACAATGGCGGTTGGCCGACGGGATGGCTCCCGGCTGGCCGAATCGGCGGATTATACCAAAAAGTTCCCCGGTGTCCGCCCGAATGTTCATGTATTTCAACGACTTAAGTCATGACCGACGTATCCTCCGGCGCCGCGACCTCCTACCCCTTGACACCGTCCGTGATGCACGCGCTGGAAGTGTCCAGGCGCGGCTGCGACGAACTGCTGATCGAATCCGAATGGCTGCAGAAGCTGGCGCGTAGCGAGGCCACCGGCGTGCCGTTGCGGATCAAGCTGGGGCTGGATCCGACCGCGCCGGACATCCACATCGGGCACACGGTGGTGCTCAACAAGATGCGCCAGCTGCAGGACCTCGGCCATCAGGTCATCTTCCTGATCGGCGACTTCACCTCGACCATCGGCGATCCGTCCGGCCGCAACAGCACCCGGCCGCCGCTGACGCGCGAACAGATCGAAGCCAACGCGCAGACCTATTACCGCCAGGCCAGCCTGGTGCTCGACCCGTCGAAGACCGAGATCCGCTACAACAGCGAGTGGTGCGACCCGTTGGGCGCGCGCGGCATGATCCAGCTCGCCGCCAAGTACACCGTCGCCCGCATGATGGAGCGCGACGACTTCACCAAACGCTACCGGTCTGGGATTCCGATTTCGGTCCATGAGTTCCTTTACCCCCTGATGCAGGGCTACGACTCAGTAGCATTGAAGTCCGATCTCGAGCTGGGCGGTACCGACCAGAAGTTCAATCTGCTGGTCGGCCGCGAACTGCAGAAGGAATACGGCCAGGAGCCGCAGTGCATTCTGACCATGCCGCTGCTGGTCGGCCTGGACGGCGTCGAGAAGATGTCCAAGTCCAAGGGCAACTACGTCGGTGTGACGGAGCCGCCCAGCGAGATGTTCGGCAAGCTGATGAGTATCTCGGACGATCTGATGTGGCGCTACTACGAATTGCTGTCGTTCCGCCCGCTGTCCGAGATCGACCTGATGAAGCAGGAAGTGGCGCTTGGCCGCAACCCGCGCGACTGCAAGGTGATGCTGGCGCAGGAAATCGTCACGCGCTTCCACAGCGGCGCCGACGCCGACAAGGCGCTGGAGGACTTCAACCACCGCGCGCGCGGCGGCGTGCCCGACGAGATCCCGGAGGTCAGCCTGTCCGGCGCGCCGCTGGGCATCGCCCAGTTGCTCAAGCAGGCCAACCTGGTGCCATCGTCGTCCGAGGCCAACCGCAATATCGACCAGGGCGGGGTGCGCATCGACGGCACCCAGATCAGCGACAAGGCGCTGAAGGTCGAGCCCGGCACCTATGTGGTCCAGGTCGGCAAGCGCCGTTTCGCGCGCGTGACGCTGTCCTGAGGCGGGGCTCGATGATTGCCCTGATCCAGCGCGTGGCGCGAGCCAGCGTGACGGTCGATGGCCGTGTCACCGGCGAAATCGGTGCCGGCCTGCTGGCGCTGGTCTGCGCCGAACGCGGCGACACCGAGAGCGAGGCCGAGCGCCTGCTGGCCAAGCTGCTGGGCTATCGCGTGTTCTCGGATGCCGCCGGCAAGATGAACCTGCCGGTGCGCGACATCGACGGCCAGGGCACGCCCGGCGGCCTGCTGGTGGTGTCGCAGTTCACGCTGGCCGCCGATACCAACAGCGGCACGCGCCCGAGCTTCACGCCGGCGGCCTCGCCGGAAGACGGCCGGCGGCTGTACGAGCATTTCGTCGCCCGGGCGCGCGCCGCCCATCCCGAGGTGCAGACCGGCGAGTTCGGCGCGATGATGCAGGTCAGCCTGGTCAACGACGGTCCGGTCACGTTCTGGCTGCGGGTGCCACCGCCATCGCCGCCATCGCCGTCCGCATCGTCATCCACGCCGCCCCGCGCGGCCACCCCGTAACCGCAAGGAGACAAGCATGAGACTCTGGAGCAACGCCTTTGCCGACATGGCGCCGATTCCCGGCGAGTTCGCCTTTGCCGTGCCGGACGCCGCCAGCCACGTCACGCTGTCCAGCAACCGCAATCCCGACCTGCACTGGGAAGGCGCACCGTCCGGCACGCGCTCGTTCGTGCTGATCTGCCACGATCCCGACGTGCCCAGCCGCGGCGACGACGTCAACCAGGAAGGCCGCGAAGTGCCGGCGGATCTGCCGCGCGTGGACTTTTTCCATTGGGTGCTGGTCGACATCCCGCCGGGCCTGACCACGATCTCGGCCGGCTCGCACAGCGACGGCGTGATCGCACGCGGCAAGCCCGGGCCGGACGCGACCGGCGGCACCGCGGCCGCGGGCGGCCTGCGCCACGGCATCAACGACTACACCAACTGGTTTGCCGGCGACAAGGACATGGGCGGCGACTACTACGGCTACGACGGCCCGTGCCCGCCGTGGAACGACACGATCGTGCACCACTACGTGTTCACGATCTACGCGCTGGACCTGGACCGCCTGCCGCTCGAGGGCCGTTTCACCGGCGCCCAGGTGCGCGAGGCGATCGAAGGCCATGTGCTCGACCAGGCCAGCCTGACCGGCACCTATACCCTGAATCCGAAACTGGCGGCGACGCAGTCGGCCGCCTGACGCCGCCGCAGCCGCCTATACCAAGAATCAGCCAAGAATCAGCGCGCACCCGGCGCGCGCGAAGGAAACGGCATGACGTTCACGCCCGGGCCGCAGTCGCTGCTGGCCATCACCCATCTGATCGTGATCCGACACGGCGAAACGGCCTGGAACCGCGAACGGCGCCTGCAGGGGCAGCTCGATATCCCGCTGAACGAGACCGGCCACGCGCAGGCCCGCGCGCTGGCCGGTTCGCTGGCGGGCGAGCCGATCGATGCCATCTATTCGAGCGACCTGTCGCGCGCGATGCAGACGGCCGCGCCGCTGTCGCAGGCGATCGGCGTGCCGGTCCAGCCCGAGCCGCGGCTGCGCGAGCGTTGCTACGGCACGCTGGAAGGCATGACCTATGCGGAGGTCGCGCAGCAGCGGCCCGAGGACTTTGCCCGCTGGCAGGCGCGCGTGCCGGACTACGCACCGCCGCAGGGCGAATCGCTGCGCGATTTTCATGAGCGGGCGGTCGAGGTGGTGCTGGCGCTGGTGCGCCGCCATCCTGGCGAGCGCATCGCGCTGGTCGCGCACGGCGGCGTGCTGGACTGCCTGTATCGCGAGGCCACCGGCATGACGCTGGAAGCGCCGCGCGAGCACGAACTGCTCAATGCCAGCGTCAATCGCCTGCGCAGCGACAGCTACCGGCTGACCGTGGCGCAATGGGCCGACGTCAGCCACCTGGCGGCGCTGACGCTGGACGAAGTCGACCGGCGCGTGCCCTGATCGATTGGAGCCGCGCTATACCCGCAGCCGGAACGGCGTGAAGTCGGTGTCGTGGTCGTACCAGTCCTCGTTCTCGGCCCGCTTCAGGAACGCCACCACGCGATAGGTGACCGGCGTCATCACGACTTCCCAGCCGGTCTTGAGCACGTATTGCGCCACTGCGACCTGGATCACCTTCTCCAGCGGCCAGATCCCGTAGAACGCGATCACGTAGAACAACGACGAGTCGACCAGTTCGCCGGCCAGCGTCGAGCCGATCGTGCGGGTCCACAGCCAGCGGCCGCGCGTCCATAGCTTCATCTTGGCCAGCACGTAGCTGTTGGTGAAGCTGCCGCAGCAGAAGGCGATCAGCGAGCCGAGCGCGATGCGCCAGGTGTTGCCGAACACGTCCTGCAGGCTCTTCTGATAGTCGGCCATGAATGGCGCCACCGGCATCGACAGCACCACCACACTCATGAAGGTGGCGAAGGCCAGCGCCGCGAAGCCCGCCCACACCACGCGCCGGTCGCGTCCATAGCCGTAGACCTCGGTCAGCACGTCGCCGAAGATGTACGAGACCGGGAAGAACAGCACGCCGGCGCCGAATGTCACCGGGCCGATCCACGGCAGCGTGACCTGCGCCGCCTTGGCCGCGCCGATCAGGTTGGAGCACAGCAGCACGGTGACGAAGGCCACCATCACCAGATCGTAGTAGCGGTAAACGCGGCCGGTGCGGGGCGCGGCGCGGGTTGTGGTCATGGTGTTCCCTGGTTTTTTGCTGGCGATTATGCCAGCAGCCGGTGGGGCCGGCAGGCAGCGCTGCGGCTCGCTGCAGCCCGGTGCAGCCCGCTCGCGGCCCTCTGCAGGCGCGGAGGACGAGGTGTATCGTTGGGGCATCCGTCGACCGCCCAACCACCGGGAGCCCATCGCCATGACCTGGTCCTCCAACCAGTACCTGCAATTCGAAGACGAAAGAACACGGCCGGCGCGCGAGCTGCTCGCTGCCGTGCCGACGCAGACGGTCCGCAGCGCCATCGACCTGGGCTGCGGGCCCGGCAATTCCACCGAGGCGCTGGCCGCGCGCTATCCCGATGCGCAGATCGTCGGCCTGGACAGCTCGCAGGACATGATCGACGCCGCGCGCAAGCGGCTGCCGCAGTTCCGCTTTGAACTGGGCGACATCAGCGCCTGGCGCGATCCGGGGCCGTACGATCTGGTGCTCGCCAACGCCGCGCTGCAATGGGTGCCGGACCACGCCGCGCTGTTCCCCTCGCTGGCGCAGCGGCTTGCGCCGGGCGGCAGCCTGGCGGTGCAGATGCCCGACAACCTCGATCAGCCGACCCATCGGCTGATGCGCGAGGTCGCGGCGGACGGGCCGTGGGCGCAGGCGCTGTCGCAGGCCGCGGCCGCGCGCACCACGCTGCCGCCCGCGGGCTGGTACTACGATCTGCTGCGGCCGCATTGCGCGCGCGTCGACATCTGGCGCACGACCTATCACCACACGCTGGCGGGCGCGCCGGCGGTGGTCGAATGGTTGAAGGGAACGGGACTGCGGCCTTTCCTGGAGCCGCTCGATGCGGCGCAGCGCGAGGCCTTTCTGGCGCGCTATACGGCCGCGATCGAGCAAGCCTATCCGGCGCAGGTCGATGGGGTGGTGCTGCTGCCGTTTCCGCGGCTGTTCATCGTGGCGACGCGATAACGCAGTGGGGCGCCAAAGCCGTCGTCGCGCGATAACGCCGCGGCGTCAATCCTGGCCGGGGGCAGCGTCGACGGCCGCGTCGGCGAGTGCAGCCGCGCAATAGGCCGCGATCGCGTCGAGCACGCTGTCGGCCTCGCCGACCGCCGCCGCGCAGCGGATCCGGACGCCCGGCAGACGCCCGCGGCAATCGTCCAGCAGCGCCGGCAGATCGCGGCGCAGATGGCCGCCCTGGCCGAAAAACACCGGCACCACCAGGATGTCGTCGATGCCCTGCGCGGCAAGCTGCGCCAGCGTGTCGGGCAGGTCCGGTTCCATCAGTTCAAGGAAGGCCAGCCTGACCGCGCAGTCGGGCAGCATCGTGGTCAGCCGCGCATGCAGCCGGTCGAACGGCTCGCGCCAGCGCGCATCGCGCGCGCCGTGAGCGAACAGCACGAGCGCCTGGCGGGCCGGCTTGTCGCCGGGCTTGTCGCTGGACAGGTCCGCGCGCGATGCCATCGCTCAATGCCGGTCGACCCAGCGCAGCGCCGTCAGCGCGACCAGCAGATACAGCGTGCCCGGCAACAGCGCGGAGACGATCGGCGGCCAGGTGTGCAGCAGGCCCACGTGCGAGAACAGCGTGTTGGACAGGTGGAAGGACAGCCCCAGCATGATGCCGCCGAACACCTTGATGCCGACCGCGCCGGCGCGCGCATGCAGATAGGCGAACGGCAGCGCCAGCGCCATCATCACGAACAGTGTCAGCGGATAGACCACCTTCTTCCAGAAGGCGATCTCGTAGCGCTGCGTGTCCTGCTTGTTGTCGCGCAGATGGCGGATATAGCGGAACAGGTCCAGCGTCGACATGCGCTCGGGCGTCACCAGCAGCACCGACAGGATCTGCGGCGTGAGTTCCGAATGCATCGTCATGTCGGGAAAGCTCTTGCGCTCGGCTCTGAACGCGGGCGCCAGTCCGTCGCGCTGCGCACCCGGCTGCGACGGCGATTCGGCGAAGCGGGTCTCGGTGACCTTGGACAGTTGCCACGACTGGTCGCCGCGATAGCGGCCTTCCTCGGCGACGCGGATCACGCTGAGCCGGTAGTCGGGATCGAACTCGTAGATCGTCACGCCGTTGATGGTCTGGTCCGGCTTCAGGCCCGCCACGTTGACGAAGCGGGTCAGCTCGGCGCCGGTGGCCGGATCCTTGCCGCGGTCCTTGACCCAGACACCCGAGCGGAAGCCCGACGAGACCGTCGCACCCAGCGAATCGAGCTTGACCTTCTGCGCGTACTGCTCGGTCTTCGGCCCGATGAACTCGCCGAACAGGAAGGTCGCGATCGCCAGCGGAATCGCCAGCTTGAACAGCGAGAACAGCGCCTGCCGCGTATTGAGCCCGGCCACGCGGAAGATGGTGTACTCCGACTGGCTCGCCAGCTGGGAGAACACATAGATCGCGCTGATCAGCGCCGCAATCGGCAGCACCTCGTAGATCCGGGTCGGCGCCTGCAGCACCACGTGGAAGAAGGCGACCAGCGAGGTGTAGCCGCCCGTCACGTTCTCCAGCTCGTTGAGCATGTCGAAGAACACGAACAGCGCCAGCACCGCGAACAGGATGAAGGCAAAGACGCCGTAGATCAGCCGGCCGAAGTAGCGCTCGTAGACGTGCAGCAGCCTCATGCCATCTCTCCCTGCGCCGTGCGGCGGCGCAGGCCGAACACCGCGCGCCAGCCGCCCAGGGCGTAGCGCTGGCGGTAGCGGAACAGCATCACCGCGCCGAGGAAGGCCAGCAGGTGGAACGGCCACCAGGCCAGCCCGAACGGCAGCGAGCCGGAACGGACCCAGGCCTGCGACAGGTTGATCAGGTTGCTGTAGGTCAGGTAGATCAGCACGGCGAACACCAGCGGCGTGTAGCGGCCCAGACGCGGGTTCACATAGGCCAGCGGGATCGCGATCAGCACGAAGTTGAAGGCGAGGATCGGCAGCGACAGCCGCCAGATCAGCTCGCCCAGGTTCTCGTTGGTCGGATTGCGCAGCAGCTCGATGGTGTCGCGGCTCTTGACCGGCAGGTTGGCGTCGCTCTCGGGCGGCTTGCTGTCGACCTTGACGGCATAGCGGTCGAACTCGACGATGCGGTAGTCCAGCTTGCCGGGGGTGCCCGCATAGCGGCGGCCGTCCTCCATCACCACCAGCCGGTCTCCGTTGGGCATGGTCTCGAACTGGCCCTGATGGGCCAGCGCCACGCCGATCTTGCCGGCCTCGGCATTGGCGACGAAGACATTGCGCGCATGGCGCATATCGCCGTCGATGCTCTCGATGAACAGCACGTAATTGCCGTTGGCCGGCTCGATGAAGCGGCCGGCCGCGATCATCGACAGCACGCCGCGCTGCTGGAAGCGGTCGCGGAACAGCGCGCTCTGCTGGTTGGCCCAGGGCCAGGCGAAGGCGCCGAGGAACAGCGCCAATATCACGAACGGCGCCGCGAACTGCAGCACGGGCTTGATGAAGTCGCGCAGCGACAGGCCGGCCGAGAACCAGACCACCATCTCGGAGTCCTTGTACCAGCGCGTCAGCACGATCAGCGTGGAGATGAACAACGTCGCGCACAGCAGGATCGCCAGGTAGCCGAGGGCGGCCAGGCCGATCAGCATCAGCACGTCGTTGGGGCTGGCGCGGCCGGTGGCGGCCATGCCGAGAATACGGATCACGAGCGAGGTCAGCATGAAGGTCAGCATGACCAGGAACACCGCGCCGGCGGTGTAGGCGAGCTCGCGACGCAAGGCTTGTTGAAAAATCATGCGATGTCGGTTCCGGGCTGCCGGCCAGCGCGGCGGCGGCGCACGCCGGCGGCTGACGAAGGGTACGGCGTCAGCGCTGCAGGCCAGCGGCGGCCAGTCGCTGCGGAAGTGACTGCCAAAAGTTCGCGAAGCAAAATCGCGGATAATGGAGGCTTTCGTTCTACACGAGCCCCTGGAAGGAAGCGCGATGGAATTTAGCACAAAAGCCCTGGATTTGAGCAAAGCGGGCCAGAATGGTTTCCTGGCGACCAAGACCGACTGCCTGGTGGTCGGCGTGTTCGAGGGCCAGAGCCTGGACGGCGTTGCCAAGGCGCTGGACGCCGCAACCAAGGGCCTGGTGGCTAGATTGATCAAGCTCGGGGACTTCGAAGGCAAGCGCAATTCGCAGCTGATGTTGCACGAGGTGGCCGGCATCGGCGCCGCCCGCGTGCTGCTGGTCGGCCTGGGCAAGGAGGCCGAGTTCGGCGACAAGGCATTCGCCGATGCGGTACGTACCGCATTGCGTGCGTTGAGCGGCACGCGTGCCGCCAACGTGCTGTGGTGCCTCGCGCAGCCGGCCCCCCGCGCGGCAGGGCAGTCCGGCGCAGAGGCCGCGACCCGCGACGTCGCCTGGCGCGTGATCACCACCGTCACGCTGATCCGCGAGGCCGGCTACCGGCTGCTGGAGCGCCATCCCGAGCTGAAGCGCAACGGCGCGAAGAACAACGACAAGGCCCTGGGCCTGCGCAAGGTGGTGCTGGCGGTCGATGCGGCCGAGGCCAAGGCCGCGAACCAGGCCGTGGTGCGCGGCGTGGCGATCGCCAACGGCATGGAGCTGACCAAGGACCTGGGCAACCTGCCTTCCAATATCTGCACGCCGACCTACCTGGCCGACACCGCGCGCTCGATCGCGCGCCGCTTCAAGCTGAAGGTCGAGGTGCTGGGCCGCAAGCAGATCGAGGCGTTGAAGATGGGCGCCTTCCTCGCGGTCACCAAGGGCGCCGCCGAGCCGCCGCAATTCATCGTGCTGCGCTACGACGGCGGCGGCGCGCGCCAGGCGCCGGTGGTGCTGGTCGGCAAGGGCATCACCTTCGATACCGGCGGCATCTCGCTCAAGCCGGGCGAGGGCATGGACGAGATGAAGTACGACATGTGCGGCGCCGCCTCGGTGCTCGGCACGCTGCAGGCCGTGGCCGAGATGGGCCTGAGGCTCAATGTCATCGCCGTGGTGCCGACTTGCGAGAACATGCCGAGCGGCACCGCCACCAAGCCGGGCGACGTGGTGACCAGCATGTCGGGCCAGACCGTCGAGATCCTGAACACCGATGCCGAGGGTCGCCTGATCCTGTGCGACGCGCTGACCTATGTCGAGCGCTTCAAGCCGGCGGCGGTGATCGACGTCGCCACGCTGACCGGTGCCTGCATCATCGCGCTGGGCCACGTCAACAGCGGCCTGTACGCGCGCAGCGACGCGCTGGCCGACCAGCTGCTGCAGGCCGGCCGCAAGGCGATGGACGGCGCGTGGCGCATGCCGCTGGACGACGAGTACCAGGACCAGCTCAAGTCGAATTTCGCCGATATGGCGAACATCGGCGGCCGCCCGGCCGGCAGCGTGACCGCGGCCTGCTTCCTGGCGCGCTTCGCCGACAAGTACGACTGGGCCCACCTCGATATCGCCGGCACCGCGTGGAAGAGCGGGGCGGCCAAGGGCGCCACCGGCCGCCCGGTGCCGCTGCTGACGCAATTCCTGATGGACCGCGCCGGCTGATATCCCACCCATGACGCGCATCGACTTCCACAGCAACGTGCCGGACAAGCTCGGCTATGTCTGCCGGCTGATCCGCAAGGCCTACGGAGCAGGGCAGAGGATCGTCGTGCATGCCGAGCCGGCGGTGCTGGCGCGGCTCGATGCGCAGCTGTGGACCTTCTCGGCGCTGGATTTCCTGCCGCACTGCGGGCTCGACAGCCCGCACGCGGCGGAAACGCCGATCGTGCTGGCCGCCACGCTCGAAGCGGTGCCGCACCACGAACTGCTGATCAATCTGGATACGAAGGTCCCGCTGCAGTTCGCCAGCTTCGAACGCATGATCGAGGTGGTCGGCGGCGACGCCGACGATCGCGCGGCCGGGCGCGAACGCTATCGGCAGTATCGCGAGCGGGGCTATCCGCTGGCGCACCACGATATCGGGCAACGCAACCAGGGCGGCGACGGCACCGCGTAGTGTTGCTGCCGGGGCTGCGATCCGCGGTCTCGTCCTCGCTGGAAAGACCGCTTCAACGTGCCCCTTCAACGTGCCCCGTCAACGGCCCCTCCAAACGCCGCTATCGAACGCACCCTATAGTGGTCCCTGCCAGTTAACTCCGCGACATTTCAGGCAAGCACCGTAGCCAATAGGCTGGCAACTTACGGCATCGGCTTTCGCCGTGTCCCGTTGTCCCTCCTTCAGGTGTCCTTGCCAAATGCTCGACTACTCCGCTTGCCAGTCGCGGCCGCGTGCGCCGCGTCATTCAGCCCGAAACGCAGTCGACCGCCATACTGCCGGTCATGCCGGGCGCTATCCGCTGTACGGTCCTGTCGGCTATCCCACCGGCCATTCCCGCATTCCGCCCGATCATGACGGTCTTGACGTCGGCTTGCCGTGGCGTTTGCCCGGGGCGACTTGCCTCAACGTATGCGAGCCCGACGAAGAGGCAAACGCTTACATGCCGCGTACGCCTGCCCGTCATCACGACGCCTCGTACAAGCTGGTGTTCGCCTTTCGCGAGGTCGTCCGCGATCTGATCCGCGACTTCATCGCGGATCCGTGGCTGCAGACGGCGGACTTCGACTCCATGGAATTGGTGCCGACGCACCACGTCTCGGACGGCCTGCGCGTGGGCATGAACGATGTGGTTTGGCGGCTGCGCGTACCCGATCAGGAACAGCCGGTCCATCTGCTGATCGAGTTCCAGAGCAGCAACGACCCGCATATGGCCGCGCGCATGCTCGCCTACGTCGGCATGTTCTATCGCGATGCCAGCCGGCGATGCCGCGGCACGGGCCGGCGCAGATATCCGCTGGTGTTTCCGATCGTGTTCTACAACGGTACCGCGCGATGGCGGGCACCGACGGACATTGCGGCGATGATCCCGCGGGTACCGGGGTGCGTCGCCGCTTACCAGCCAAGCCAGCAGTACTGGCTGATCGATCGTGCTGCCTATACCGAATCGGAACTGGCGACGCAGCGCAACCTGGTCGCCGCGCTGATGCGGCTCGAACAGGCAACGACGGTCGATGCCGTGTTCGCGCCGTTGCGGCTGGCCAGGGAACTGGCGCAAGGCAATGCCGCGCTCGACACTGCGCTGACCGCATGGATCGCGGCGCGAGCCGCCAACTTCAGCGCCGCCGCGCTGGATCTGAACGAAGTTCACAACCTGATGGAGCTGGATATGGAATTGTCGGAAGGCTATGGAAAGTGGGCGCGCCGGTTGGAGCGAGACATCACACGTAAGGTCAAGGCCAAAGTCAGAGCGGAGGTCAAGGCCGAAGTGAAAGCCGAGCTATTGATCACGCAGCTCGACCATCGCTTCGGTCCCTTGGCCGAGGACATCACCGCCAAGGTGCTTTCCGCCTCGGTGGAACAGATCGAGGATTGGGCCCGTCGCGTGCTATACGCCCAGCGCCTCGATGAGGTGTTCCTCTGCTAGCCTGCGAGCGGCACAGCCAGCGCCTGGGTCGCGCCGTCTGTCGTGCGCCGGCCCTTCGCTAGCGAATCAGCGTCGATTTGCCAAACAGGCTTTCGAGGAAATCGACCATCAGCGTGGCGGTCTGATTGCGGACGTCGCACGCCGGATTCAGTTCGAGCACGTCGAGCGAACCGAGCCGGCCGGTGTCCGCAATCATCTCCATGCACAGCTGCGTCTCGCGATAGGTGGGACCGCCCATCACCGTCGTGCCGACGCCGGGCGCGATGCTGCAGTCGAGAAAGTCCACGTCGAAGCTGATGTGGAGGTGGGTGTTGTCGTCGATGCCGGCGAGCGCGTTCTGCATCGTATGGCGCATGCCGTTCTCGTCGATGTAGCGCATGTCGAAGACCTGGAGGTTCAGGTCCCGCAGCCGCCGTTTCTCCTCGGCGTCGACGCTGCGGATGCCAACTTGCCGGATTTGCGCCGGGTCGACCGCGGGCACCGACCCGCTCAGCGAGGTCAACGGCGCCGGGCCGTCGCCGCACAGGCAGGCGACCGGCATGCCGTGGATATTGCCGGTGGGGCTGGTGGAGCCGGTATTGGCGTCGGCGTGCGCGTCCAGCCAAAGCACCAGCAGCTTCTTGCCCGTCTCGCGGCAATGGCGCGCGGCCGCACTGATCGATCCGATCGCCAGACAATGGTCGCCGCCAAGCAGCAGCGGGAAGCGGCCGCCTTGCAGGCAGCCGTAGCAGGCATCGAACACGGCGCGGTTCCACGCCACCACTTCGTCCAGATGCCGCATGCCGTCGACCGGCGCGTGCAGAGGGTTGGCCGGGCCGGACACATTGCCGCCATCGACGACATCGAGCCCGTTGCGCAGCAGCGCGCCGGCGACATCGGCGACGCGCATCGCCTCCGGACCCATCGATGCGCCGCGCGTGCTGGCGCCGACATCGGTAGGCGCGCCAATCAACATCACTGTCCTCATGGTCCCTCCTTGCGGTTTCGAAGGCCGCCGGTGTCCGTGGGTGTCCGCGGATGTCCGGGGCGCCGATCACGGGGCCATGATACCGCCGCGATACCGGATCAGCCCGGCATGGCGTGCGGGTCGTACTGCGCGGCAAATTCGGGCGACGGCGGAATCGGCTTGATGATGTCGATCAGCACGCCGTTGGGGTCGGCGGTGATGAAATGCCGTTGGCCGAACGGCTCGTCCCGCAGCGCCAGCCGGATCGGCAAGCCGGCCTGCTGCAGCTGCGCGTACAGCGTATCGACGTCTTCCACCTCGAAGTTCAGGATGGTCCCGGCCACCGGCGCGCGGCTGCCCGAAGGGATGGTCTCGTGCCGGTAGTCGAGCACGGCGAGATTGACGCCCGCATCGTCGGCGGCCTGCAGATGCCAGTACCAGTCGCTGCAGAACAGCGCCTTGAAGCCAAAGTGCTGCTGGTAGAAGGCCGCGGTGGCCGCCACATCGGCGGTCTGGATGACGGGGTAGAAGCTGGTGATCTTCATGACGGACTCCGTTCGGTGTGGCGGCCTTCGAGCAAAAGGGAAAAGGAAAACGGAAAAGGCCGGGTTGGATTAACATGCAGCCTGTATCTTTCTTGTCGTTATAACATACAGGCTGTATGTATGCAAAGAAAAATACCACGGACCAATCGTGAACGCACCGAGGCCACGCGCGGCGCCCTGCTGGCCGCCGCGCGTGCGCTGTTCGTCGACAAGGGGTACGCCGACACGTCGACGCCGGAAATCGTCGCGGCCGCCGGCATCACCCGCGGCGCGCTCTATCACCACTTTGCGGACAAGCGCGCGCTATTTCGCGCGGTGCTGGAGGAGGAGGCAAGGGCGGTGGCCGACGAGATCGAGCGCGCCGCACCCGCCACGCGCTCGGCGCGCAAGGCGCTGATCGCCGGCAGCGAGGCCTATCTCGATGCAATGACCGTCGCCGGCCGCACGCGCTTGCTGCTGGTGGACGGTCCGGCGGTGCTGGGCGCCGGCGAGAGCCTGGCGCTGGATCAGGCCCACGCGGGCCGCACGCTGCGCGAGGGTCTGGCGGCGGCGCTCGGGGAGCGGCTCGCGTCGCCGCTGACGGTCGATGCGCTGGCCACGCTGCTGTCGGCGGCGTTCGACCGGGCCGCGCTCGCCATCGATGCCGGCGACGACCCGGCCGCGATCCGCGCCGCGATGGTCAGGCTGATCGAACGGACGGTATCCGGGGCCTGAAACGGGACGACGCGCCGCTCGTGCAGCCGGACCGGTGCAAACAAAAAGGCCGCTCCGAAGAGCGGCCTTGCAGCGCGCAGGTGGGGGTCAATCGTCCAGCAGCGACAGGTCCCGGACCGCGCCCTTGTCGGCCGACATCACCAGCTTGGCGTAGGCCTTCAGGGCGGCAGATACCTTGCGTGGGCGCGGCTTGGCAGGCTTCCAGCCCTTGGCGTCCTGCTCTGCGCGGCGGCGCGCCAGTTCCTCGTCCGACAGCAGCACGTCGATCCTGCGGTTCGGGATG
The DNA here is from genome assembly GCF_017598945.1 of Cupriavidus gilardii. Lineage (GTDB taxonomy): Bacteria > Pseudomonadota > Gammaproteobacteria > Burkholderiales > Burkholderiaceae > Cupriavidus > Cupriavidus gilardii_E. The sequence goes on along the minus strand of NZ_JAGFTW010000004.1, from coordinate 69,478 downwards.
TCGATGCGGATGCGATCGCCGTCGCGCACCAGGCCGATCGCGCCACCGGCTGCCGCTTCCGGCGAGCAGTGGCCGATCGACAGGCCCGAGGTGCCGCCCGAGAAGCGGCCGTCGGTCAGCAGCGCGCAGGCCTTGCCCAGGCCCTTGGACTTGATGTAGCTGGTCGGATAGAGCATCTCCTGCATGCCAGGGCCGCCCTTCGGGCCTTCATAGCGCACGATCACCACGTCGCCGGCTTTGACCTTGTCGTTCAGGATGTTCTCCACCGCCTCGTCCTGCGATTCGGTCACGTGAGCCGTGCCCTCGAACACCAGGATGCTCTCGTCGACGCCGGCGGTCTTGACCACGCAGCCGTCGACGGCGATGTTGCCGGTCAGCACCGCCAGGCCGCCTTCCTTCGAGAAGGCATGCTCGTACGAGCGGATGCAGCCTTCGGCGCGGTCCAGGTCCAGGCTGGGCCAGCGCGTGTTCTGGCTGAAGGCCACCTGGGTCGGAATGCCGGCGGGTCCCGCCAGATAGAAGTTGCGCACCGCCTCGTCCCGCGTCCGGACGATATCCCATTGCTCGAGCGCGTCCTTCAGCGTCGGCGCATGCACGGTCGGCACGTCGGTGTGCAGCTTGCCGGCGCGCTCGAGTTCGCCCAGGATGGCCATGATGCCGCCGGCGCGGTGCACATCCTCGATGTGGTACTTGTTGGTGTTGGGCGCGACCTTGCACAGCTGCGGCACGACTCGCGACAGGCGATCGATGTCGGCCATCGTGAAGTCGATTTCCGCCTCGCGCGCGATCGCCAGCAGGTGCAGGATCGTGTTGGTCGAGCCGCCCATCGCGATATCCAGCGTCATCGCGTTTTCGAAGGCCTTGAACCCCACCGAGCGCGGCAGCACGCGCGCGTCCTCCTGCTCGTAGTACTGACGGGCCAGTTCCACGATGCGGCGGCCGGCGCGCTTGAACAGTTGCTCGCGGTCGGCGTGCGTCGCCACCACCGTGCCATTGCCCGGCAGCGACAGGCCCAGCGCTTCGGTCAGGCAGTTCATCGAGTTGGCGGTGAACATGCCCGAGCACGAGCCGCAGGTCGGGCAGGCCGAGCGTTCGACCTCGGCCACGTCGGCGTCCGAATAGGCCGGGTCGGCCGCGATGACCATCGCATCGACCAGGTCCAGCTTCTTGAACTCGACGGCCTTGGTGACCGGGTTGGCCAGGCGCGTCTTGCCCGCTTCCATGGGGCCACCCGAGACGAAGATCACCGGAATGTTCAGCCGCATCGCGGCCATCAGCATGCCCGGCGTGATCTTGTCGCAGTTCGAGATGCAGACCATGGCGTCGGCGCAGTGCGCGTTGACCATGTATTCGACCGAGTCCGCGATGATGTCGCGGCTGGGCAGCGAGTACAGCATGCCGTCGTGGCCCATCGCGATGCCGTCGTCCACCGCGATGGTGTTGAATTCCTTGGCGACGCCGCCCGCCGCCTCGATCTCGCGGGCGACCAGCTGGCCCAGATCCTTCAGGTGCACGTGCCCCGGGACGAACTGCGTGAAGGAATTGACGACCGCGACGATCGGCTTGGAGAAATCCTCGTCTTTCATCCCGGTCGCGCGCCACAGGGAGCGCGCGCCTGCCATGTTGCGGCCGGCGGTGGAGGTCTTGGAACGGTAGGTGGGCATCGTGATGGCTGCGGTAATGAAATAGCGTGGAAACGCTGCGGCGCAAGCCGCAAAAAAAGAAGCCCGCGGGCGCGCAGGCTTCGGCTCGGATTGGATCGACGGACGGGGCGGCAGCGGCTGCGGCCCCGTCGCTGTCCGGGTTCAGTCGGTCACCGCCCCCTTGCTGGCCGTCGACGCCAGCTTCGAGAACTTGGCCAGCACGCCGCGCGTATAGCGGGGCGCCGGCTGCTTCCAGGCGGCACGGCGGCGCGCCAGTTCCTCGTCGCCGACGTTCAGCTGCAGCAGCAGCCTGTGCGCGTCGATCGTGATCGAATCGCCTTCCTGCACCAGCGCGATGGTGCCGCCGACGAAGGCTTCCGGCGCGACGTGGCCGACCACCATGCCCCAGGTGCCGCCCGAGAAACGGCCGTCGGTGATGAAGCCGACCGATTCGCCCAGGCCCTTGCCGATGATCGCCGAGGTCGGCGCGAGCATTTCGGGCATGCCGGGGCCGCCCTTCGGGCCGAGATAGCGCAGCACCAGCACGTCGCCGGCCTGGATCCGGTCGGCCAGGATCGCGTCCATTGCGCTCTGCTCGTCGTCGAACACGCGCGCCGGGCCCGTGATGACCGGGTTCTTCAGCCCGGTGATCTTGGCCACCGCGCCTTCCTCGGCCAGATTGCCCTTCAGGATGGCCAGATGGCCTTCCTTGTACAGCGCCTTGTCGATCGGCAGGATCACGTCCTGATCGGCGCGCGGCTGGTCGGCCACGTGCTCCAGTTCCTCGGCCAGCGTGCGGCCGGTGATGGTCAGGCAGTCGCCGTGCAGCAGCCCCGCGTTCAGCAGGATCTTCATCACCTGCGGAATGCCGCCGGCGCGGTGCAGATCGGTGGCGACGTACTGGCCCGACGGCTTCAGGTTGCAGATCACCGGCACCTTGCGGCGGATGCGCTCGAAATCGTCGATGGTCCATTCGACCTCGGCCGCATGCGCGATCGCCAGGTAGTGCAGCACCGCGTTGGTCGAGCCGCCGGTCGCCATGACCAGGCTGACGGCGTTTTCGATCGACTTGCGCGTGATGATGTCGCGCGGCTTGATGTCCTTCTTGATCGCCTCGACCAGCACGCGCGCCGATTCCGCGGCGCTGTCGACCTTCTCCTGGTCCGGGTTGGCCATCGTCGACGAGTACAGCAGCGACATGCCCAGCGCCTCGAACGACGAGCTCATCGTGTTGGCCGTGTACATGCCGCCGCACGAGCCGGTCGACGGGCACGCGTTCTTCTCGACGCCCTCGAAGTCCTCCTGGCTCATCCGGCCCGCGGTGAACTCGCCGACCGCCTCGAACGAGGACACGATGGTCAGGTCCTTGCCCTTCCAGTTGCCCGGCTTGATGGTGCCGCCGTAGACGTAGATGCCCGGCACATTGGTGCGCGCCAGCGCGATCATGCCGCCCGGCATGTTCTTGTCGCAGCCGCCGATGACGACCACGCCGTCCATCCACTGGCCCTGCGCGGCGGTCTCGATGCAGTCGGCGATCACCTCGCGCGAGATCAGCGAGTACTTCATGCCCTCGGTGCCCATCGACATGCCGTCGGAAATGGTCGGCGTGCCGAAGATCTGCGGATTGGCGCCGGACGCCTTGATCGCATCGACGGCGGCGTCGGCCAGGCGCTGCAGGCCGGCATTGCAGGGCGTGATGGTCGAGTGGCCGTTGGCGATGCCGACCATCGGCTTGTCGAAGTCTTCCTTCTGATAGCCCAGCGCGTAATACATCGAGCGGTTGGGCGAGCGCGCCACGCCTTGCGTGATGTTCTGCGAGCGTCGGTTGTAGGCCATGGGGATCTCCGGGTGGAATGCGTCGCGCCGGCGGGCGCTGCCTTTGTTGTGGGCGAAAGCATGCCGCTTGCGTTTTTGTGTGTCAAATATATTATTCGTGCCTTATTGAGTCGTTTTGGCTATCAAGCGCGTGGCCGCCGCCGCGCCGGGAGTTCGCGTGGATCTGCGCCAGTTGCGCTATTTCGTCACCGTCGCCGAGGAACTGCACTTTGGCCGCGCCGCCGCGCGCCTGGCCATGACCCAGCCGCCGCTGTCGCAGCAGATCCAGGCGCTGGAGGAAGAGATCGGCGTGCAGCTGTTCGTCCGGACGCGGCGCTCGGTCGCACTGACCCCGGCCGGCCAGCAGTGGCTGCCCGAAGTGCGACGGGTTCTGGCCGACGCGGCGGGTTTGCCGGCCCTGGCGCAGCGGCTGGCCCGCGGCGAGGTCGGCACGCTGTCGCTGGCCTTCGTCAGCACCGCGGACTACGGCATCCTGCCGGACCTGCTGCGGCGCTTTCGCGCGCGGCATCCCGAAGTCCAGCTGCAGCTGCGCGAGGCCACCAGCGATATCCAGCTCGATGCGCTGGCGGAAGGGCAGATCGACGCCGGGCTGGTGATCCGTCCGCAGATGCCGGCCTTGCCCCATGGCCTGTCGTATCTGCCGCTGGTGCGCGAGCCGCTGGTGCTCGCCGTGCCGCAGGACTGGCGCGCGCCAGGACAGCGCGGTGGCGCTGCACAGTCGGATGCGGTGGCGCTGGCCGATTTCGCGCACGAGCCGCTGATCCTGTTTCCTCGCCGAAGCGCGCCGGCATTTCATGACATCATTACCGGTTACTATGCGCGCGACGGCTTCGCCCCGGTGATCGCGCAGGAAGCGATCCAGATGCAGACCATCGTCAGCCTGGTGTCGGCCGGCATCGGTGTCGCGCTGGTGCCTGCCTCGCTATGCAACCTGCGGCGCACCGGCGTGTCGTATCTGACGTTGCGCGGCGCGGTGCCGCAGATCGAGACCGGGCTGGCCTGGCGCGACAACGGCGCGGCCGGACCCAGTCCCGTGCTGCGGTCCTTTATCGAGATCGCGTCGGCGCTGGCCCCGGCCGCGCGGCCGGGCGGCGGCACGCCGAAGCGACGTGCTGCCAGGCCCGAGTCGCAGCCGAAGCATTGATCCACGATCCCGATTCCCGAATCCCGAATCCCAAATCCCGAATCCCGATTTCAATCCCGATTCCGATCCATCCAAACAACGCCAAGCGATAGACCCGCATGCTGATCCATCCGAACTTCGATCCCATCGCCATCCATCTGGGCCCGCTGGCAATCCGCTGGTACGGGCTGATGTACCTGGCCGGCTTCATCATGTTCATGTGGTTCGGCCGGATCCGGCTGCGGCAGCCGCAGGTGGCGGCGCAGGGCTGGACCGCGCGCGATATCGATGACCTGCTGTTCTACGGCGTGCTGGGCGTGATCCTCGGCGGGCGGCTCGGCTACGTGCTGTTCTACAAGCCGTCCTTCTACCTGTCGCACCCGCTCGATATCTTCAAGGTGTGGGAAGGCGGCATGGCTTTCCACGGCGGCTTCCTTGGCGTGGTGATCGCGATGTGGGTGTTCTCGAAGGTCAGGGGCCGGCCCTGGATGGAGGTTACCGACTTCATCGCGCCGATGATTCCGTGCGGGCTGGCGGCCGGCCGCCTTGGCAACTTCATCAATGGCGAACTGTGGGGCCGTCCCACCGATCTGCCTTGGGGCATGGTCTTTCCGCAGGCCGGCGACAATATCGCGCGCCACCCGTCGCAGCTGTACCAGTTCGCCGGCGAGGGCGTTGCGCTGTTCGTGATCCTGTGGCTGTTCGCCCGCCATCCGCGGCCGATGGGCGCGGTCTCCGGCGCCTTCCTGCTCGGCTACGGCGTGTTCCGCTTCCTCGCCGAATTCGCGCGCGAACCGGACAACTTCCTTGGCCTGCTGGCGCTGAACTTCTCGATGGGCCAGTGGCTGAGCCTGCCGATGATCGTGGCGGGCGCGGCGATGATGTGGTGGGCGTATCGTCGTCAGCCACAGCTGTCGGCCTGATATCGGCCTGATATCGGCCTGATATCGGCGCGGGGCGGTTCGGCGTCAGCCCAGCTTCCGGTCCCAGCGCACCCAGCCTTTCGAGGCCGCCTGGGCGCGCCCGCCCCGACCCCGGCCGTCGCCCGGCAGCAGCGACGGGGCGAACCGCTCCAGATGCGATCGCATCATCTGTTCGACGAGCAGTTGCTGGCGCCCCTCGGCGTTCAGTCGTCGAATCAGCCGCCACGCCGGCTTCAGCAGATAGACGCAGGCTTGCGGCGGCAGCAGCGGCAGCACCTTGTCGACATTGCCGACGGTCAGCAGATCGTTGTTCCGAACGGCCGCCTCCAGGCCCGTTTCGTTGTCAGCGGAACGGGCGCACATCAGCGAAGCGAGGAGCATCGGCGGCAGCGACGACAACGCGGCGGCATACGCGGGTGGCGTATCGGAACGCCCGTGCTTGAACGCGTGATACAGGGCCGAGGTCCCGTCCGGCATGGCCGCCACCAGCATGGCGTAGTGATGGTCCTGCGGCAGCAGCGCCTGCAGCAGTTCGACGAATGGCCGGAACATCTCGGTGCGCCCCGCCTTCACGGCGTAACCGAAGGCCGTCGTGCCGCAGTCCGCCCGCGACTCCAGCAGGTGGATCCGCTGCTCCAGCGGAAGGTCGGCGATCAGCTCCCCGAACAGCCTTGCCGACGACGGCAGGCCGAGCGACATGATGTCGTAGAAAAGCTGGGTCGAGCGGTTGGTACTGAGCCGCTGGATGCGTTCCGGCTCAGGCAGCGCGCGCAGGGCCGGCGCCAGCTGACGGACCGCGTCATCGCAGCCATAACGCAGCAGGTACCACAACGCATCGGCCGTCAGAGGCGGCAACGCGCCGGACAATTGGCGCGGCTGCGCGGGCAGGGTCACGTCGATGTCGCGCAGCTGCCGCAGCGTTGCCATATCGAGTTCGATCATCAGCATGGCGTCCACCGTGTTCACGGGCTGGGATTTCGGCAGGAAGGCCGGGTAGTCGGGCGCGAACTCGGTGAAGCCTCGCGCCTCCAGCGCGCGTACCTCTTCCAGGTCGTCGAAGCGCGCTTCGAGATGCGTGGCCGTGTAGTTGGGATCGTAGAAGGCGACGACATGAAGCGTGCGATGCGGCTGACGCACGATGCGCAAGCCGACGGCCATCGCGTGGTCCGGTGTCAGTACCAGCAGGGTCGTGGCCGTTTCGCCGCGGCGCTCCAGGTCGGCCAGCCGCGCGACGAACTCCTTGCCCCAGTCCCCGTTCATCACCACACGCAGCTTGCCGAGCTGCACCGCGTTCGGCACCACCCTGTAGTCGTAGTCCACCGGGACGTTGTCCCGCAGTGCCTGTGCGGTGGCCAGCCGGGAGTAGTCGGGGCCGTCGGGCCGGTCCTCGAGGAACAGTCCAAGCCAGAAGACCGCCAGATGGCGGCAGGCAATCGGCCCGCACGGGCGACCCCGCGCGAAGGCGACCTGTCCATTGAGCCGCACCCGCTGGTCGGTGCCCTTTTTCCAGTGGAAGCGGTCCTCGAACCGTTCGTGGTACCTCTCGGTCAGCAGCGCGGCCAACGCCTGCCGTTGCGGCTTGGTAGCTGTCGCGCTGCGCACCACGATCTGCTGATTTTCCCACCGGATCCGGAAGCGATCGCTTCCGCACTGCAGCCAACCCCCTTGAGCCAGCAATAGCCGCCGCGCGTCACGAATGCGCAGCGCCTCGGGCACGGCGCAGCGCACCACCACGGGTTGCGATTTCGCGGGGGGAAAGGCAGTCAGCATGACGTTCTCCGGAAGAGGGCGGACGAGCAGCATGCGTCCACGGCTTGGCATGGCTCAAGAGACATGTGTCACTTATCGCGAGTTGCTTGTTGATTTATGAAAGCCTTTGCACATAACTTGCGCGATCCTGCGGCGCATCGGCGATTGCGTTGTCGCCTTCGCCTTCGCTCCTCTCCCCTCCGTTCCGCCTGCTTCCCGATCGATCATGCCGCCGCTGTCCGCTCCCGCCATCGCCACCTCCCTGTTTCCATCCCTGACTTCCAACATCCGAGACCATGTCGGCGATCGAACCGGCCCGCCGTCTCCCGAGGCGCCGATCGACACGCTCGCGCAGGCGGAAGGCGCGATCGGCGACACGGTGACAGCGAACTGCGCACAGCATTTGCAACAACTGAAGCGAACGATCGACGCGCTGGCGATTCCGGCCAGCCAGAAGCAGCCGCTGAGAAAGACACTCGAAGAATGCGGCAAGGACATGGAGGCGCTGCTGAATACGGCGCGCGATATCGTGCAGCTCGAACATCGGGCCACCATGCCATGGGAAGCCGGCGCACAGGCGCAGGAGCGGCACACCGCCGTGGTGCTGGCACGCAACCTGAAGCTCGCGACGCAATGCCAGGCGCTGATGCGGAAGCTTCAGTCGCTGCAAGACGAGACCGCCCCTCACGTGCAAAAACGCAGCGTCGGCAAGGCCATCGCGCTGGCGGTGGGCGCGCTGCTCGGCATTGCCGGTGCCGTCACGCTGGCGGTGATCCTGTGGCCAGTGGCCGTGACCGGCGTTGCGCTGGGCGGGTCCTTCCTGCTGACCGCGGCCTGTGCGGCGGGAACGGGTGCATCGGCGGCCGTGGGCGTGATCGCGACCATCTTCGGCGCAGGGGAAGTGTTCGCCAGGCCCGAGGCCTATCGCCACTTTCCTGACCGGCAGCCGGCTCTTGCCCGGCTGATAGACGAGCTTGGCAACCGGATGAGCCGTTGGCTCGAGGCCAATCCGGGCTTCTCGGCGCCGCTGCCGCTGGACGTGCTGACGGAACTCTGTGGCAGCGACATCGGCGCGTTCCACTTTTGCACGGCAGTGCGGGACAGCGAGCTGTGCGATGCGGCCAAGCGCCTGGTCGACCATGGCAGCGAGCGGGCGCCGGCGCAGGGCGGTCTGGCGCGCACCGTATCGTCGCGGCTGATCTCCCCCGATCAGAGCGCGGACGACGCGCCTGACGACGTGGTGGACAATGACGACAGCGATTGGGACGAAGTCCTGGATCACGATCAGATGATCGAACAGCTGTGGCACCGCCTCGGTTTCGAGCGCAAGAATCCGTCGGGCGCGGCGGAGCGCCCCGCGGACGCGGCGCCGGTCGACACGTCGGTCCACGCGTCGGTCCACGCGTCGGTCGACAATGGAAGCGATCCGGCCAGCGACCGCACGTTGAGCCGAACCGCATCCGCCTCGAGCATTGGGTCGTACAACTCGGTCGACATGGCGGAGGGTCCGGACGGGCTGGGCGATCCGTCCGCCTATGGCCTGGGCATCGGCGACAGCGCCTCGCAGACCCTTCACGAGACCGTTCACGTCGTCGGCGACGCGGCCGCGCCAGCGGCCTCGGCAGTGCAGCCCGTGCAAGCAGAGCAGGCGCCGCCGATTGACGCGCGGACACAGTGGGAGGCGAGCCAAGCTTGGGCGGAGAGCCGGATACGGACGGCGGCGCGATACGTGCAGCACCTTTCGACGGCGCTCGGGCAGCCCTATCCGAGGCAGATTGACACGGCCGCCGAGAAGGCGGACGTCATGGTGGAAACCCTGTGCGCCTTCCAGCTGCTGGAAAAGGTACGCAGCGAGATGCTCGTGCTCGAGGAAATGGGGACCCTTCATGCCGGCCGCTTTGCCACGGTGCAGGCAATGAGCCGGCTGGCCGTCACGATGCAGATGGAACGCGGGTGGTTTCTTGGCAATAACGTGACCGGACTGCGCGCACTGTTCGACGACCACAACAGCATCAGCTTCGATGATTTGCCGAATGCCACGGAGCGCGCCGAGGCAAGCCAGGCCTGGAACGCAGCCATTGCCGAGGCCGCGGCGCTGGTCCGCCAACTAAACGACGTATGCGCTTCCGTTTTCCAGCGAAGCTTCCGCGGCCTGGCGGTCGAGCGAGCGATCCGGTTCTTCGGCCAGTCCATCAGCGCACGCATGGCGACGATGGAGCGGGAGTTGAGGCAGGATCCGCCGACGGCGCCGTAGCAGCCGCGCGCTATGCGCGAGCCGGCTTCAGCGAGCCGCCTTCCGCAATCTTCGCGGCGACGATTTCGCGCAATGCCTCGGCGACCGCTTCCGCAGCGGCGGTCCGTGGCAGCGCACGCGGCCAGCAAAGCGACAGCGTGCGGTCGAGCTCGGGGAGAATCAGCCGTGTCGGCAGCGCATCGACGTTCGGCTCGCGGCTCAGTGACGACGCGGGCAAGATCGTGCAGGCCAGCCCTTCGCGCGCGGTCTGCAGCAGGATCGGCAATGAATCAAGGTCGGCGACGACCTGCAGCCGAATGCCGGCGCCGCTGGCGTGCTGCTCCAGCACTTCACGCAGCCCTTGCGCCCCGCTCGGCAGTACCAGCGGAATCTCGGCCAGCGACTTCAACGCAATGGTCGCCTGCTTGCCCGGTCCGGCGCGACGCCGCTTCGAATCCGCGGAAATCGGCGGCGTGCCCACCAGATACAGCGCCTCGCTGGCCAACGGCTCCAGCTCGACCGCGCGCGACGGCGTATCGCGAAACAGGATCGCGAAATCGAGCCGATTGTTGTTCAGCAGTTCGGCGATATAGCCGCTCATGCTCTCGAACAGCTGCAGCCGGACGCCCGGATAGCGCTGGCGGACCGCGCGCACCAGCGGCATGCCGAATGCCGCGGCGGCGGTGGTCGGCAGGCCGATCGCCACGGTACCGGCGATATCGGCGCCGGCCACCTTGACGTCGGCGCGCGCCACATCGATCTGCTTGAGGATCGCGCGGGCATGCCGGTACAGCGTGCGGCCCGCCTCGGTGGGTTTGACACCCTTGGCGCCGCGATGCACCAGCGCCACGCCCAGTTCCGCTTCCAGTGCCGCGAGCTGCTGGCTCAAGGCGGGCTGCGCCACGTGGGCGACCTCGGCGGCGCGGGTCAGGCTGCCGTGCTCGACGATCGCGACGAAATAGCGCATGCCCCGGATATCCATGTCCCGCCCCAGTCAAAGCCGAAGGTATTGATTGTACTTATGGCTGGCTCGCGATTCCGTATTTCCGCGCGCCGGCAAACGCGGCTAGATTGGCGGCATCGTGCCGCTCGGCCATCCATTTCCCTTCGCGAGCCCACCGCCATGTCCCGACCGCTTGAAGGCATTACCGTCATTTCCCTCGAACAGGCCATCGCCGCGCCGTTCTGCACGCGCCAGCTGGCCGACCTCGGCGCCCGCGTGATCAAGATCGAGCGTCCGGGTGCCGGCGATTTCGCGCGGGCCTACGACGATCGCGTGCGCGGCCTGTCCTCGCACTTCGTCTGGACCAATCGCGGCAAGGAGAGCCTGACGCTGGACGTCAAGCACGACGGCGCGGCGCCGGTGCTCGAGGCGCTGCTGGCGCGCGCCGACGTGCTGGTGCAGAACCTGGCGCCCGGCGCGGCGGCGCGGCTTGGGCTCGACCATGCGGCGTTGTCCGAGCGCTTTCCGCGGCTGATCGTCTGCGATATCTCGGGCTACGGCGCCGACGGTCCGTATCGCGACAAGAAGGCCTACGATCTGCTGGTGCAAAGCGAGTCGGGCTTCGTCTCGGTGACCGGCACGCCGGAGGAAGGCGTCAAGGCGGGCGCATCGATCGCCGATATCGCCGCCGGCATGTATGCCTACTCCAATATCCTGGCCGCGCTGATCGAGCGCGGGCAGACGGGCCGCGGCAAGCGCATCGATATCTCGATGCTCGAGTCCATGGTCGAGTGGATGGGTTTCCCGCTGTACTACGCCTTCGACGGCGCCTCGCCGCCGCCGCGTGCCGGCGCCTCGCATGCCACCATCTATCCGTATGGGCCGTTCCCGACCGGGGATGGCAAGACCGTGATGCTGGGTCTGCAGAACGAACGCGAATGGGCCATCTTCTGCGAATCGGTGCTGCAGCAGCCCGAGCTGATCGCGCATCCGGACTACGCCAGCAACAGCCTGCGCAGCGCCAACCGCGCGTCCTTGCGCGAGCGCATCGTCACGGCGTTCTCGCAGTGGAGCGCCGAAGAGGTGGGCGCGCGCCTGGACGCGGCAAAGATCGCCAACGCGCAGGTCAATACGATGGCCGACGTCTGGGCGCATCCGCAACTGGCCGCGCGGCAGCGCTGGTGCGAGGTCGAGACGCCGGCGGGCGCCATCCCGGCGCTGCTGCCGCCCGGCATGACCGAGGCGCGCATGGATCCGGTGCCGGCCCTGGGCCAGCATACCGACGCGATCCTCGCCGAACTGGGCATCGCGGGCGAGCAGATTGCCGCGATGCGCGCGGACGGCGCGGTATGACGGCGGAGGACGCGATGACTCGGGACATGCTGAATCAGGGCGGGCGGCCGCCGCGCAGCTATCTGTTCGTGCCGGCGAATCGTCCCGACAGGATCGGCAAGGCGCTGGCCGCCGGTGCCGACGCGGTGATCGTCGACTTCGAGGATGCGGTCGCGCCGGCCGACAAGGCCGCGGCGCGCGAGAACCTGCGCGCGCCCTGGCCCGCGCTGGCGCAGCAGGCCGCCGATGCCGGCGTGCTGCTGCTGGTGCGCGTGAACGCGGCCGGTACGCCGTACCACGACGACGATATCGGCTGGTGCCGGGCGCTCGGGATCGATACGCTGGTGTTGCCCAAGGCCGACGCCCAGGCGATGCAGCCGTTGCGGCAGGCGCTGCCCGGCGTGCAATGCCATGCGCTGCTCGAAACCGCGGCGGGCTTCGCGCAACTTGCGCAACTGGCCGTGCAGCCGGGCGTCGTGCGGCTGCTGTTCGGCAGCATCGACCTGATGGGCGATCTGGGTGTCGGCGACGAGGGCGAGCCGCTGCATGCGTTCCGCAGTCTGCTGGTGCTGCATTCGCGCGCGGCGGGTCTGCCCGCGCCGGTGGACGGTGTCTGCACCGCGCTGGGCGATACCGCGGTGCTGGCGGCCGAGACCGCCCGGGCGCGCGCGTTCGGCTTCGGCGCCAAGCTGCTGATCCACCCGGCGCAGATCGGCCCGGTGCATGCCGGCCTGGCGCCGACCGAGGCCGAACTGGCCTGGGCCAGACGCATCGTCGAGGCAGCGGGAGCGGCGGACGGCGCCGCGGTGGCGGTCGACGGCAAGATGGTCGACCGTCCCGTGCTCGAGCGGGCGCGGCGCATCCTGGCCCACGGCTGAAGCGATCCGGCAGCCGCTTTACTCTCCAGCCCATCTCCGCCCAGCGGCCCTTGATGCCCTTGACGCTGTGCAATATCGAAACACCTTGCCATTCCCTCGCCGTTATTCATAATTATGAATTATTGCGAGGGCCTCCCGGAGGGGCTACGGCCATCGCGATGTCCACGCATCGCACCGGGAGGAACCCATGCGCATCGTCCAGCAGGCGCTGTATCTCGAAGTCGCCGATCGCCTGCGCGCCATGATCGACGAGCACACGCTCGTGCCGGGCGCCTGGATCGACGAAGCGGCCCTGGCCACCACGCTGGGCATCTCCCGCACCCCGTTGCGCGAGGCGCTGAAGGTGCTGGCGGCGGAAGGACTGGTGCGGCTGGAGCCGCGCCGCGGCTGCTTCGTCAACGAGTTGTCCGAGCAGGACCTCGACGAAATCTTCCCGCTGATGGCGCTGCTGGAAGGCCGCTGCGCCTACGAGGCGGCCCGCAATGCCACGGCCGCCGACCTCGACGCCCTCGAGGACCTGCATCGCGATCTCGCGCGCTACGCCGGCGCCGGCCAGATCGACGCCTACTACGAGACCAACTACCAGATTCACGAAGCGATCCAGCGGCTGGCCGGCAATCGCTGGCTGTCCGGGCTGATCGGCGACCTGCGCAAGGTGCTGCGACTGTCGCGGCACAAGAGCCTGCAGTTGCCGGGCCGCATCGACGAATCCTGCGCCGAGCACCTGTCGGTGTTCGCCGCGCTGAAGGCGCGCGACCCCGAAGGTGCCGAGGCGATGATGAAGACCCACCTGCTGCGCCAGCGCGCCGCGTTGAAGGCGCTGGACGCGGATGCGCAGGCCGCAGCGCCCGAGCCCGCGGCGCCCGCGCGACGGCGCCACAGCCGCCTGCGCCTGGCAGCCAAGGCCGCCTCCGATCGCTGATCCGACTGCACCGCCGTATCGTTCGCGCCGTATCGTTCCAGTTCGCTTCCATCCTTTGCCACAGGTAGTTCGATGACTTCTTTCGAGACCGGAGACAAGACCGTCAGCGCGCCGCTCGGCGCCAGCGAGACCCTGGGCGACGCACGCCCCGACGCGGCCGGCAGCACGCTGCTGGCGCGCTTCGGCCGCTGGTGGAACCGCAAGGGGACACCGGCCGATGCCAATGCGGCGGCCGATGGCAAGACCCGCGCGGCTGCGCCCGCGACACTGAGTGCGCGCGTGCAGCGCCGCCAGCGCGAGGAGCTGCGGCTGTGCTTCGATGCCCGCCTGACCGATGGCGCCGCCAACGCGGCCGCGCAGGCCTGGCGCAACGAATACGAGGCCGCCGACGAGGCGACCCGTCAGGCCATGCTGACGCTGCTGGCCGAGGTGGCCAACAGCGGTGCCCAGGGCGATGGCGAGGGCGCCGCCGCGGGCGAGGGCGGCAAGCCGGCCCGCAACGGCTCGGGGCTGAGCCACGCGCTGTCGAGCGCGCGCATCCGCTTCTTCAAGCGGCTGGCCGGGCTGCACGGCCCAAGCGCAACGTCCGCCTGCGGGCTGCATTTCATCATCCACCTGCGCGCGGACATGTTGCGCTGGTACAAGAAGATCCCCGGCCTGCGCGTGCTCGACGAAGATCTGGAAGGGCTGCTGTCCAACTGGTTCGACGTCGGCCTGCTGGAGCTGCAGCCGATCACCTGGGATTCGCCGGCGTCGCTGCTGGAAAAGCTGATCCGCTACGAGGCGGTGCACGAGATCGCCTCCTGGGCCGACCTGCGCAACCGGCTCGATTCCGATCGCCGCTGCTACGCGTTCTTCCATCCGCGCATTCCGCGCGAGCCGCTGATCTTCGTCGAGGTGGCCTTCGTGCCGGAGATGGCGGCCAACGTGCAGAGCCTGCTCGACGAGGCGGCGCCGCAGGAAGACCTGCGCCGCGTCAAATGGGCGATCTTCTATTCGATCTCGAATACGCAGCCGGGCCTGCGCGGCGTCAGCTTCGGCAATTTCCTGCTCAAGCGCGTGATCGAGGAATTGCAGCGCGATTTCCCCAAGGTCAAGCAGTACGCCACGCTGTCGCCGATACCGGGTTTCGCCGACTGGTTGCGCAAGCAGGACGGCGATACCGTCGCCAAGGTGCTGGGCAGCAAGTGCATGCAGCGCTGGAGCGCACGCACGGCGGCCGCTGGCGACACGAAGCCGCCCGCGGTGCCGGCCACCGGTGCGGAATGGCTGGCGGCGCTGAATGCGGGCTCGGACGACGCGCTCGTGCGCGACAGCGGCCTGGCTCTGGCGGCCCACTTCCTCGTGCATGCGCGCAATGGCGCGCTGCCGGCCGATCCGGTGGCGCGCTTCCACCTCGGCAATGGCGCCTGCGTCGAGCGGCTGAACTGGGGGGCGGATCTGTCGAGCAAGGGGCGCGCGCAGTCGTGCGGCATGATGGTCAATTACCTGTACGTGCCCGAGGCGCTCGACGACAATCTGGCCAAGCTGGGCGAGGGCAATCCGCGCATCAGCCGCTCGGTCGCCAAGCTGCTGGCGCGCTCCTGAGCGCGCGCGGCCGGCGCCGGCTCGCATCAGTGCATCGCATCACCGCATCATCCAGTTTCGCAGTGCATTTTCGACGGGAAGTTCCAAAGCGGTTCACACCAGCAGTTCACATCGCATTTTCATAAGACAAAGCGAGGAGACACACCATGGAACGTAGTCAGTTCAAGCGGACGGCAGGGATGCTGGCACTGGCCGGCGGCATCGCGATGATGGCGCTCGGCCCGGCCTCGGCGCAGGAGCCGTGGCCATCCCGGCCCGTCACGATCGTCGTGCCGTTCCCGGCCGGCGGCGGCACCGACGCGTTTGCCCGCCCGCTGGCGGCGCAATTGTCCAAGCAGCTGGGCAAGCAGTTCGTCATCGACAACCGCGGCGGCGCGGGCGGCACGGTCGGTGCCAGCCTCGCGTCGAAGGCCGCGCCCGATGGCTACACGATCTTCATCGGCGGCGCGCACCACGTGATCGCGCCCTCGTTCTACAAGAAGCTCGATTACGACATCGAAAAGGACTTCGTGCCGATCACCGTGATCGCGCAGCCGCCGCAGGTGGTGGTCGTCAATCCGACCAAGGTCCAGGCCAAGACGCTGCAGGAGCTGATCGCCTACGCGCGCCAGAATCCCGGCAAGCTGAACTACGGCTCGGCCGGCAACGGCTCGTCGCACCATCTGGCAGGCGAGCTGTTCAAGATCCAGACCAAGACCTTCATCACGCATATCCCGTACAAGGGCGCGGGGCCGGCGCTGTCCGACCTGATCGCCGGCCAGGTCGACATGGTGTTCGACGGCCTGGGCTCATCGGCGCAGCATATCCGCGCGGGCCGCATCAAGGCGTTGGCGGTGGCCGCGCCGAAGCGCTCGCCGGCCTTCCCCGACGTACCGACTGCGGCGGAAGCGGGCGTGCCGAACTACGAGGTGTCGACCTGGTATGCGCTGTGGGTACCGAAGAACACGCCCAAGGAAATCAGCGACAAGCTCTACGCCGAGGTCAACAAGGCGCTCAACACGCCGGAGCTCAAGCAGATCTGGCTGAACAACGGCTCGGAGACGCCGTCGTACACGCCGGACCAGTTCGCGCAGTTCCAGCGCGCCGAGATCAAGCGCTGGGCGCAGGTGGTGCAGCAGTCCGGCGCCAAGATGGATTGATGGCGATGACGTTGAACTGGCAGAGGGCGTCGTGAGCGGCGCGGTCACCTTCGAGCGCGATGGCGACATCGCGCTGGTCACGCTGTCGAATCCGGGCAAGCTCAACGCGATTTCGGAGGCGATGTGGCGCGCGCTGACCGATGGCTTCGCGCGCCTGTCGGCCGACCGCACGCTGCGCTGCGTGGTGCTGCGCGGCGCCGACGGCAACTTCGCCGCCGGCGCCGATATCGCGGAGTTTCCGCGGCTGCGCGGCGATCCCGCCTCGGTGCGCGCCTACCACGTCGACCTGCTGGCGCCGGCGCTGGCCGCGATCGCGGGCTGCCTGCATCCGACCGTGGCCTGCATCGAAGGCGTCTGCGTCGGCGGCGGCCTGGAGATCGCCTGCCATTGCGATCTGCGCATCGCGGCCACCGACAGCCGCTTCGGCGTGCCGATCAACAAGCTCGGTTTCCCGATGGCGCCCGGCGAGCTGCAGGGGCTGCTGGCGCTGGCCGGCCGTGCGGCAACGCTCGAAATCCTGCTGGAAGGCCGCGTGTTCGATGCGGCCGAGGCGCAGGCCAAGGGCTTGCTGACGCGCGTGGTCTCGCGCGGGGACGTCGCCGCGGAAGCGATGGCCACCGCGCGCCGCATCGCCGCCGGCGCGCCGCTGGCCGCGCGCATCAACAAGGCCACCATCGCGCGGCTGTCGCCGCAACCCGCGCCGCTGTCGGCGGCCGAACTCGATGCCCATTTCTCGTACGCGGCCAGCCGCGACCATGCCGAAGGCGTCGCCGCCTTCCTGGCGCGGCGCCCGCCCCGTTTCGACGGACAGGAGGGCGCCTAGCGGCGCCGCTGGCCGTTCCCCGTTTTCTTCTTATCCCTCCAAGCTTCTATCCGCTGATCGCATGAACGCCAATCTGTTCGCCCTGTTCGAATCCCGCTTCCCTGCCAAGCGCGAGGCCTGCTGCATCGAGACGCACGACGGCCTGTACTACAGCTGGGATGATCTGGATCGCGCCACCGCCAAGCTGGCCAATCTGCTCGCGTCGCTGGACCTGCCGGAAGGCGCGCGCGTCGCGGTGCAGGTCGAGAAGTCGCCCGAGGCGCTGTTCCTGTATCTGGCCACGCTGCGGGCGGGCTATGTCTATCTGCCGCTGAACACCGCGTACCAGGAAGCGGAGATCGACTATTTCATCGGCAATGCCGAGCCGGCCGTCGTGGTCTGCAGCAGCGCCAATTTCGGCTGGGTGTCGAAGCTGGCGTTCCGCCATGGCACCGGACACGTGTTCACGCTCGACGACGACCGCGGCGGCACGCTGCTCGCGCGCGCCGCGGCCCAGCCGGACCGCTTCGACACGGTGCAGCGCGAGCCGGACGATCTGGCGGCGATCCTCTATACCTCGGGCACCACGGGCCGCAGCAAGGGCGCGATGCTGACCCATCGCAATCTGTCGTCGAACGCCGAGACGCTGCACAAGGCCTGGGGCTGGCGCAGCGACGACGTGCTGCTGCACATGCTGCCGATCTTCCATGTGCACGGGCTGTTCGTCGCCTCGCACGGTGCGCTGCTGGCCGGCGCGAAGATGATCTGGGCACCGAAGTTCGACATGGAGCAGGTGCTGCGCTTCCTGCCGCGCTCGACGGTGATGATGGGCGTGCCGACCTACTACGTGCGGATGCTGCAGGACCAGCGCTTCGACGAGGACACCTGCCGCCGCATGCGGCTGTTCGTGTCGGGCTCGGCGCCGCTGCTGCTGGAGACCTTCGAGGCCTTCCGCGAGCGCACGGGCCATACGATCCTCGAACGCTACGGCATGAGCGAGACCGTGATGCTGGTCTCGAACCCCTATGACGCCGGCGAGGGCGAACGGATCGGCGGCACCGTGGGCCGTCCGCTGCCGGGCGTGTCGGTGCGCGTGGTCGATGGCGACGGCAAGCCTTGTCCGGCCGGCGAAATCGGCGCGGTCGAGGTCAAGGGCCCCAACGTGTTCAAGGGCTACTGGCGCATGCCGGAGAAAACGCGCGAGGAATTCACCGCGGACGGCTGGTTCAAGACCGGCGACATGGGGCGCTTCGGCGGCGCCATCGTCGGCCTCTCGGGCGAGCGCAAGGTGCCGGACGACTATCTGACCATCGTCGGCCGCAGCAAGGACCTGATCATCTCGGGCGGCTACAACGTCTATCCGAAGGAGATCGAGAGCTTCCTCGACGAGATGCCGGGCGTGCAGGAGAGCGCGGTGATCGGCGTGCCCCACCCGGATTTCGGCGAGGCGGTGGTGGCGGTGGTGGTCGGCAAGCCGGGCGCCGAACTGAACGAGCAGGCGATGATCGGCACGCTGAAACACCGGATCGCCAACTTCAAGGTGCCCAAGCGGATTCACCTGGTCAGCGAATTGCCCCGCAATACGATGGGCAAGGTGCAGAAGAACCTGCTGCGGGAGCGGTTCAGCGGGTAGGGTGCGTTTCGCGCTGGCTTTGCACCCCTCTCCCGCTTGCGGGAGAGGGGTCGGGGGAGAGGGCAGCGGCGCTGGCTATGCCTGCGCCGTTTGAAACCACCTCCCTCTCCCCGGCCCTCTCCCCCTGAGGGGGAGAGGGAGAACACCATGGGCGCGTGCTAACTCCGCACCGCTTACTTCAGCATCTGCACCGAGCCGTTCACGGTCACCGTGACCTGGGCCTTGCCGCCCTCCATCGGCACCGGTGCCGCCTCCGCCGCCATCGCGGCCTTGGCGTACATGCGCGGCATCGGCGTCACGGTGCCGGCCTCGCCGACCTGCACGCTGCGGATCGTGTAGCTGCCATAGCCGAACAGCCGGGTCGTGGTCTGCGCCTTGTCGCGGAACGCGGCCACCGCCTGTTCGGTCAGCTTGCTCTCGGCCGCCAGCCGCGCCTCGCGCGACAGCGAGAAGCTGATGTTCTGCACCTGCATCTGGCTGGCCAGCTCGCCGGCGAGCTTCGAGGCCGCGCTGAAATCGCGCGACTGCAGGATGACCTCGGCGCGTCCGCGCCAGGTGCTGATGCGGCCGTTGCGGTCGGTGCTCGGATAGATCGTGAAGCCGCCCGATTCCGCCTGGATGCCGGACACGCGCTTGGCGTGCGCGATCACCTGCTGCGCCTTGGCCGACAGCGCGGACGAGATCGCGGCGGGCTCGGCGCCTTCCTGCTCCGCGGCCAGCGTCACGCGTACCACGTCGGTCGGCACTTCGGCCGCGGCCTCCGCCGACAGCGACAGCACGCCCGCGGGCGGCTGCCATCCTTCGGGCGGCATCGGGCCGCCTTGCGCGGAGGCGGCCAGTGCGGTGGTACCGAGCAGGGTAGCGGCGAGCAATTGCTTCATCGAGTTCTCCATGACAATGTGATGGTGATCAGACGGTCACTGGCGCGCCCGGTTCCCTGGCGTCGCGGGGCGCTTGTATCGGCGTATTACCGGGCGTCAGAACGTCTGCCAGGCTTTCCACAGCATGTAGGTGGCCAGGCAGAACAGCATGCCGGCGAAGACGCGCTTGAGCTTGCGGACTTCCATCCGATGCGCGGTGCGCGCGCCCAGCGGCGCGGTCAGGACGCTGGCGATCGCGATCACCGCCAGCGCCGGCAGGTAGACATAGCCGAGGGAGCCCGTCGGCAGGCCGGTCATCTGGTAGCCGCTCCAGACATAGCCGATCACGCTGGCCGCGGCGATCGGGAAGCCCAGCGCCGCGGACGTCGCGACGGCATGGTGGATCGGCACGTTGCACCAGGTCATGAACGGTACCGAGACGAAGCCGCCGCCGGCCCCGACCAGGCTCGACAGGAAGCCGATCGCCGAGCCGGCGCCGAACATGCCGGGAAAGCCGGGCAGCTGCCGGGTCGGCGAGGGCTTGCGGTTGCGCAGCATCTGCGTGGCCGAGAAGCCGACGAACAGCGCGAACAGCAGCGACAGCCAGCCGGTCTTCAGGGCCGCAAAGACCTTGCCGCCGCCGATCATGCCGCCCAGCAGGATGCCGGGCGCCAGCGCCAGCACGATCTTCCAGCGCACCGCGCCCTGCTTGTGGTGGGCGCGCACCGACGACAGCGACGTGAACAGGATGGTGGACATCGAGGTGGCGATCGCCATATGGACGATCGCCGCTTCCGGAAAGGCCAGCCAGCTGAACGTCAGCGTCAGGAACGGCACCATCATCATGCCGCCGCCTACGCCGAGCAGTCCTGCGCAGAAACCGGTGAACGCGCCGAGCAGCAGCAGCGCGGGAATCAGGGAGAGAGTCATGCGTGGATCGCCTGGTGATGTTTTTCGTTATGGTTATCTCGCGGGCGGTGCGTGTACCGGCCGCGCGCATCGCACGCCGTCAGAGGCGTTCCATCAGCGGCGTCCCATCAGCCGCGTGGTGATGAATTGCCATTCCTGCGGCGTCACCGGTGTGATCGACAGCCGGTTGCCTCGCCGCAGCACGACCATGTCGGCCAGTTCTTCATGCTCGCGCAGTTCCGCCAGCGAGATCAGCTCGCACTTGCGGACGAACTTGACGTCGACCAGTTCCCAGCGCGGTTGCTCCGGCCTGGAGGCGGGGTCGTGATACTTGCTGGAAGGATCGAACTGGGTGGGATCGGGGTAGGGCGTCGAGCAGACCTCGGCCAGGCCGGCGATGCCGGGCTGCGGGCACGACGAGTGGTAGAACAGCACGCCGTCGCCGATGCGCATCGCGTCGCGCATGAAGTTGCGCGCCTGGTAGTTGCGCACCCCGGTCCAGGGCAGGCGCCCCTGCTCGGCCAGCGTATCGATGCTCGCCTCGTCGGGCTCGGACTTCATCAGCCAGTACTGGCGCGCGCGGGACGTACCGAGGGCCGGTTTGTCGGTCGGCTTGTCAGTCGTCTTGTCGGCGGCTTTGGTGGCCGATTTTGCGGCGGACCTGGTGGCCGCCTTCTTGTCGGAGGAACTCATGCTCGCACGTCGTGGATGGTGAGAACGGCATCGCGAGGACGCGGCAAGGGCCTTGCAGCGGTGGCGCGACGCGGCAAGCATACCGTGAAAGCGCCTTCATCGCCCGCACCGGCATCGACCACGTGGGCCAACG
Source organism: Cupriavidus gilardii (assembly GCF_017598945.1). GTDB lineage: Bacteria > Pseudomonadota > Gammaproteobacteria > Burkholderiales > Burkholderiaceae > Cupriavidus > Cupriavidus gilardii_E. The sequence goes on along the minus strand of NZ_JAGFTW010000004.1, from coordinate 48,140 downwards.
CGCCGGCAAAAAAAAGAGGCGATGGTCCAAAGACCATCGCCTCTTGCATGGGTCCCCGCCTCGGCCGTTGGGTCGGCATCCTGAACCCAAGTGAGGTTCAGTGTGGCTGCGGAAGCCGCATTTCGGGTACATCACCTATTCAGGGAGCCCAGGCTCGAGGCCTACGCTATGAACACTGTGACGCGCTCGCCCACACGGCATCATCCCGCACCATGCAATGCATATCGGTTCAAGGAGTTATGACCTTCGCGAACCAGGCAGGGAAACTGTCAAACGTCTGACTATCCAATTTGGCCCGGACATCGAAGTCCGGGGGAGGTCAGACGTTTGCCGTTTCTATCAGGATGGAGGAGAACGGCGGTCAGGCGCGATAACCCGACCATGTTTCTGCACCTTGGTACCTCGTGCAGTGGCTCCACTATACACCGGGCTTTTGCGCATACCAAGCGGGTCCTGGCTTGTCGTTACATTTTGCGTGGCAGCCGCGGCACGGTCTTCACATGCTTATACCGCTATGGTGAAGACCCTTGCACAAGGGCCCATATGCGGGCCCCTGCGTGCAATTCAAGGGGTCACGATTGCGCCGGCGATACGGTGTTGCCAACGGTGTTGCCGATGCCGCTGCCCACGCTGGTGCCGACATGCGCGTACTGGCGCAGCGCCTCGTCGGCGCGCTCGTTCAGCTCGCGGATGCGGGCGCGTACCGCGTCCACCGGGATCGCGCCGTCCTCCTGCTGCTTGCGCTTGAGCGCGAGCAGATCGGAGGCGATGCTGATCGCGGCCATCACTGCGACGCGCTCGACGCCTTTGGTCGAGGCGCCGGACTTGATCCGCGTCATCTGGTTGTCGACCAGCGCCACCGCTTCGAGCAGCGCGGCCTCGTTCTCGGGAGCGATCGCGAAGCGATAGGGCTGCCCCGCGATATGGACTTCGACTTGCTTGTTGCCGCTCATGCGTGTTCTCCGGAAGGCTGGGCGCCGCGCGGCTCGCCCTGGATGCGCTCGGCAGGCAGCTCGCCTTCCTCGAGCAGATCCAGCTGGCGCGCGTCGGTGGCCGTGGGTAGCTTGTCGAGGATCGACTGGATGCGCAGTTGCGCTTCCTCGATCTTGATGTTCAGCAGTTCGCGATCGGCAGCCATCGCTTCGCGATCGCTGCGCAGCTGCGCGGCCTCCGCCTGCAGGCGTTCGATCTCCTCGCGCAGCCGCTGGTTCTCTGCCGCCAGCGTATCCGCGTGGTGCAGCACGCGGCCGATCTTGGCGGCCAGTTGTTCGAGTTCGGTCAGCATGGGCCTGTCGTATCTCAGGGTGTCAGGTAACGGGATTCTAGCCGATGCATGGTCCGCGTCATCACTGCGGGAAGCGATTGTGACCGTGCATTCCCGTCGAAGTTGCATCGATCTGCGCGCAACGGCCTCAATGAGCGCACCCTGGGCGCACGGTGCGGCGCAATGCGCCGCGCCCGTCGCCGATTTGACGAGGGCCGGCAAACTGCCTACACTCACGCGCGTTTTCAGGTGCTCGCGATCCGGTCCTCGCCGGATTGCAGTTAAACGGGAAACAGGGAGTCCGCCATGCCGCCGCGCGAGGCTGGGCCAACCTGTGCTGCCCCCGCAACGGTAAGCGATTGCGATCGCCGCCGCGCCCGAGCCGATCGCACGATCGTCTCGACGCCCGCCGGCTTCGCCTCACCGCCCCACACGCCACTGGACCGACGGTTCCGGGAAGGCGGGCGGTGCCGATCGCCAGCCCGGATACCGGCCTGGATGCGGGCATGCCGGTCGCCATCGCGCCTCTCGCAGCCTCACCGCCAGACGGTCCGCGGGGGAACGGGCCAGGCTATCACTTCCGCTCGAGCACCATGCTTTCATCGTCTTCGAGGTCGCGTCGCCTGGCACTGCCAGCCCCGCGCCCGACTGCGCGCGTCCGCGCCCATGTCATCGCCGTCCAGCTTGCCCGCGATCTTGCGCGCCATCGCACGCAGGCCGCGCTGTTCTCCGCCACGACGCTGTGCGCGGCCGGCCCCGCGCTGGCGCAGCAGGCCGCGCCAGCGCCGGCCACCACGCTGGCGCCCGTGGTCGTCAGCGCCACGCGCACCGCGCAGCCGCTGGACGAGGCGCTGCCCCATACCACCGTGATCACGCAGCAGGAGATCGCCAACAGCCAGGCCCCCGACCTGCGTTCGCTGCTGCGCACGCAGGCCGGTGTGGAGCTGGCCGCCACCGGCGGCATGGGCGCCAACACCACGTTGTTCATGCGCGGCGCCAATTCGAACCAGACGCTGATCCTGATCGACGGCGTGCGCATCGCCTCGGCCAGCAGCGGCACCGCGCAACTGGCCAATATCCTGCCCGACGAGATCGACCGGATCGAGGTCGTGCGCGGCAACGTGTCGGCACTGTACGGCTCCGACGCGATCGGCGGCGTGGTGCAGATCTTCACCAAGAGCGGTGCGGGCAAGCCGCCCGCGGCCAACGCCCAGATCGAATACGGCAGCGACAATACGCGCCGCGCGACGGTCGGCTACGGCGGCCAGGTCGGCGATACCTCGTTCAACCTGACCGGCTCGATCTTCAAGACCGACGGCTTCTCGGCGGTGAACACGCGCCTGCAGCCGCGCGCCAATCCGAACGACAACCCCTACGAGAACAAGAGCGTCTCGGGCCAGATCAAGCACCGCTTCTCGCCGGACTGGGAAGCGGGCGTCGCCGCCTACTACAGCAGGAGCAAGCTGTCCTACGACAGCACCTTCGGACGTCCCACCGACGACTGGCGCAGCGAGAGCGAGCTCTATACGTTGTCGGCCTTCGTCAACGGCAAGCTGACGCCCGACTGGACCACGCGCTTCAAGGTCGCGCAGAGCGAGGACGACAGCGACAACACGCTGAACGGCGTGTTCGACAGCCGCTTCAAGACCCGCACGCGCCAGTTCACCTGGCAGAACGAATACGCGCTGGCCAAGGGCCATCAGCTGATGTTCGGCACCGAATATCTGCAGCAGCAGTTCGATTCGAATTCGTACGGCGCGCCCGGCCGCAACGTGGTGTCGGTGTTCGGCGGCTACGACGGCCGCATCGGCAAGCACCAGCTGCAGCTGAACCTGCGCAACGACCACTACTCGGACTTCGGCGACAAGGGCAGCTATTTCGCCGGCTACGGCTACTACGTGACCGAGCAGTTCAAGCTGCTCGCCAATGCCAGCAACGCGTTCCGTGCGCCGACCTTCAACGAGCTGTACTACCCGAACTACGGCCAGCCGAACCTGCAGCCGGAGCGGGCGCGCTCGGTGGAGATCGGCGCGCAGTACGACAGCAAGGGCGCGGGCCTGCTGCGCGTGACGGCCTTCCGCACGCAATACGACAACCTGATCACCTCGGCGCTGCAGCCCAGCGGCCTGTTCCTCGCGCAGAACGTCAGCAGCGCGAAGGTGGAGGGCATCGAGGCCTCGTGGCGCGCGCGCCTGCTCGGCACCGACGTGACCGCCAGCGTCACCATGCAGAACCCGGTCGACGAGCAGACCGGCACCCAGCTGTTGCGCCGCGCGCGCCGGCATGCGGCGCTCGATCTCGGCCGCGATGTCGGCAACTGGCGCTTCGGCGGGCAGTGGATCGTGTCGTCGTCGCGCCGGGACAGCGGCTCGCGCACGCTGGGCGGATACGGTATCGTCAACCTCAACGCGCGCTACAACATCGACAAGCAATGGTTCATCGCCGCCCGCGTCGAGAATCTGTTCGACAAGGACTATCAGCTGGCCTACCCCTACAACACGCAGGGCCGGGCCGGCTTCATCACGCTCGGCTGGCGCCAGCGATAGGCGGCATCGATGCGCACGGCGGCGACAGCGAAGACAGCGACGACGGGCAGGCCGATGCGCGGCGCCGCTGAGATGCGGCGCGCGCTAGCCGTATGCGCGCTGCTGACCGGCGCCGCCGTCGCGGTGTTCCTGCTGTCGCTGGCGGTCGGCAGCGTCGGCCTGTCGCTGGCCGAGGTCTGGCACGCGCTGTTCGTACCGGCAGATGCGCCGGCCGATCCGACCGCGGCCGCGATCGTGCGCGAGCTGCGGCTGCCGCGCGCCGCGGCGGCGTTCGCCTGCGGCGGCCTGCTGGCGCTGTCGGGCGCCATGATGCAGGTGCTGCTGCGCAATCCGCTGGCCGAGCCCTATGTGCTCGGCGTATCGGGCGGCGCGGCCACCGGCGCCTTGCTGGCCATGCTGACGCTGGCGCCGCTGTGGACCGTGCAGGCCGGCGCGGCGGGCGGCGCGCTGGTGTCGATGGTGCTGGTCGCGACGCTGGCGCGGCGCGATCTGCTGCATCCGCAGGTCGTCGGCGGCCATCATGAAGCCGGCTCGCGGCTGCTGCTGACCGGCGTGATCCTCGCCGCGGGCTGGGGGGCGGTCATCACGCTGATCCTGAGCATCGCCCCCGAGGCGCGGCTGCGCGGCATGCTGTTCTGGCTGACCGGCGATCTGGGCGGCACCGCCAGCTACGGGCTGGCGCTCGGCACGCTGGTGCTGGCGCTGTTGCTGACCTTGCCGATGGCGCGCGCGCTGAACGTGATGCTGCTCGGCGAGACCGTTGCACAGTCGCTCGGGGTACGGGTCGGCCGGGTACGGCTGCTGGCGTATCTGATTGCATCGGTCGCCATTGCGGCGGCGATCACGACCGCCGGCTCGATCGGCTTCGTCGGGCTGGTGGTGCCGCATCTGGTGCGGCTCGCCTGGGGCAACGACCAGCGCCTGCTGCTGCCGGCCGCGGCGCTGCTGGGCGGCACGCTGCTGATGGCGGCGGACCTGATCGCGCGCACCGTGATCGCGCCGGCGCAGCTGCCGGTCGGCGTCATCACGGCGCTGCTCGGCGTGCCGACCTTCCTGTTCCTGCTGCTGCGCCGGCCGCGATGAGGGATCCGCAATGACGACGCTTGTCGACTGGACCGTTCCTACCGTGCCTTGCCCGCAGCTGTCGCTGCATGGGCTGGGCTTGCGCGCGGGCGGCAGAACGCTGTTCGACGCGCTGGATTTCACCATGCGCCCGGGCGAGCTGTGGTGCGTGCTCGGCCCCAACGGCGTCGGCAAATCGACGCTGATGGCCGTGCTGGCCGGCCTGCGCCCTGCCGAGCGCGGCGAGGTTCTGCTGGACGGCGAGCCGCTCGCGACGCTGGCGCGCCAGCGGCCCGACCTGCTGGCCCGCCGGCGCGCGTACCTGCCACAGGCCATTCACGACACCTTTTCGATGACCGTGCACGACGCGGTCGCGGTCGGCCGTCATCCGCATCTGTCGGGATGGGGCTGGAGCGGTCGCGACGACGATGCGGTGGTCGCGGCCTTGCTCGAAGCGCTGGACCTGGCGGACCTGGCGGGCCGCGATGTGCTGACGCTGTCCGGCGGCGAGCGCCAGCGCGTGTCGCTGGCCGCGGTGCTCGCGCAGCAGGCGCCGCTGCTGCTGCTCGACGAACCGCTGGCGCATCTGGACCTGCGCCATCAGATCCTGGTGCTGGACACGCTCGCGCGCCTGACCGGCGCGGGCCGCCATGCCGCGATGCTGATCCTGCACGACCTGAACCTGGCGCGCCGCTATGCCACGCACGCGTTGCTGATGGCCGAGGACGGCAGTTGCCTGCACGGGCCGGCCGACGAGATATTGACGCCCGCCCACTGTTCGCGCGCGCTGCGCACGCCGATCGTCGCCGTCGCGCAGGGCGCGCACACGGCGTTGATCGCCAATGGACCGGCATGAGGCACGCCCGCGCCACTCACCGCTTACCGCCATGACAAACCACGACAACAACAACGACATCGACAGCAGCGACGAGGCCGCCGGCCGCGACGAACGCCACAAGGCGCGCATGGTCCGCAAGAAGGCGGTGGTCGACGCAAGGATCGCCGCCGCGCAGGACGAGCGGGGCGTGATCGTGATCACCACCGGCAACGGCAAGGGCAAGTCGAGCTCGGGCTTCGGCATGGTGATCCGCGCGCTGGGCCACGGCATGCAGACCGGCGTGGTGCAGTTCATCAAGGGTGCGTTTGCCAGCGGCGAGGAAATGTTCCTGCGGCGCTTTCCCGACCAATGCCGCTTCCACGTGATGGGCGAGGGCTATACCTGGGAGACGCAGGATCGGGCGCGGGACGTGGCCAAGGCCGAGGCCGCGTGGGAAGTTGCGCGCGAACTGCTGCGCGACCCATCGATCGGGCTGGTGCTGCTCGACGAACTGAATATCGCGCTGAAGCTGCACTATCTGGACGTCGACTCCGTGATTGCCGATCTGCGCGCGCGGCCGCCGATGCAGCATGTGGTGATCACCGGCCGCGGCGCGCCGCCCGCGCTGATCGACGCGGCCGACACCGTCACCGAGATGACGCCGGTCAAGCACGCGTTCCAGCAGGGCATCAAGGCCCAGCGCGGCATCGAGATGTAAGCCATGACCACCGTATCGAACATCGTATCGAATTTCGCACTGCCCGCGATCGCGCCGCTGGACGACACCCTGCGTCCGGCGCTGCAGGCCGCGATCGACGACAAGACCAAGCCGCTCGGCGCCCTCGGCCGGCTGGAGTCGCTGGCCCTGCAGATCGGGCTGATTCAGCGCACCACGCGGCCCGAGCTGCGGCGCCCGGCGATGATCGTCTTCGCCGCCGACCATGGCGTCGCCGATGCCGGCGTCAGCGCCTATCCTGCCGACGTCACGGTGCAGATGGTCCGCAATTTCGTCGCCGGCGGCGCGGCCATCAACGTGTTCGCGCGCCAGCATGGCATCGCGCTCGAGGTGGTCGATGCCGGCGTGCGCACGCCGACCGGCGCGGCACCGGGTTTGGTCGACTGTCGCATCGATGCGGGCACGCGCAACCTTGTCGACGAGCCGGCGATGCGGCGCGAGCAGGCCGAGGCCGCGATGGCGGCCGGCGCCGCTCGCGTGATGCACCACGCTGCGCAGGGCACCAATGTGATCGGCTTCGGCGAGATGGGCATCGGCAATACCTCGGCTGCGGCCTGCCTCGTCAGCCGGCTGGCCGGATTGCCGATCGCGGCCTGCGTCGGGCGCGGCACCGGTCTGGACGACGCCGGACTGGCGCGCAAGCTGGCGCTGCTCCAGCGCGCGCTGGCGCGGCATGCCGATGCGGTCCAGCCGCTCGATGCGCTGGCCGCGCTGGGCGGCTTCGAGATCGCGATGATGGCCGGCGCCTTTCTCGCCGCGGCGTCGCAGCGGATGGTGATTCTGGTCGACGGCTTTATCGCGTCGGCGGCGCTGCTGGCCGCATGGCGTCTCGATCCGAATGTGCTGGCGTACTGCGTGTTCTCGCATTGCTCGCACGAGCAGGGCCATCGCGCGCTGCTGGACCACCTCGGCGCGCAACCGCTGCTGGCGCTGGACCTGCGGCTGGGCGAGGGCAGCGGCGCCGCGCTGGCGTATCCGCTGGTGGTATCGGCGGTGGCCTTCCTGCGCGAGATGGCGACCTTCGGGGCGGCCGGCGTCAGTACTGCCACCGCGATCGAGGGCACGACCGGCAGCGCCCCGCCGCGATAGACTCGCGCCACGCCATCCGCCCTCCGCCCTCCGCCCCATTGCGACGATGCCGACCGAGCCCACACCCGAGCCGCTGCATGATCGGCAAGAACCGCGGCCGAGCGAGCGCCTGCTGCACCGCGCCTGCGACGAACTGCGCTACCTGCTGACCGCGGTCGGCTATTTCACCCGCATACCGGTACCCGCCTGGGTCGGCTTCGCCCCGCACTATCTGCATGCGGCCGCGCGCTATTTCCCGCTGGTCGGGCTGATGGTCGGCGCGGTGGCCGCGCTGGCGACGCTGGCCGCGTGGCTGCTGTGGCCACCCGCGGTCGCCGTGCTGATCGGCATCGGCGCCACGCTGCTGCTGACCGGCGCCTTTCACGAGGACGGCCTGGCCGATTGCGTCGATGCCTTCGGTGGCGGCTACCGACGGGAGGACGTGCTGCGCATCATGCACGATTCGCGCATCGGCGCCTTCGGCGCGCTCGCGCTGGCGCTGGCCTTGCTGCTGAAATGGCAATTGCTGCTGGCGCTGGGCCAGCGCGGCGGCCTGCGCGAACTGCTGCTGGTACTGGTGGCCGCGCATGCCGCCAGCCGCGCGATGGCGGTCAGCTTTCTGGCCACGCTCGACTATGTGCGTGCCGAAGGCAAGGCCAAGCCCGTCGCGCAGCGGCTGTCGCCGCGTGGTCTGGCCCTGGTGCTGGCGTGCGGCGCGCTGCCGCTGCTGGCGGTGGCGCCGGGCTTCGGTGCCGCCGCCATCGCCGCGCTGGCGCTGCTGCGGCTGGTGCTTGGCCGCTATTTCGTGCGCCGCATCGGCGGCTATACCGGCGACTGTCTCGGCATGGCGCAGCAACTGGGCGAATTGCTGATCTATCTGCTGGCGGCGGCATGGATCTGGTCCTGATCCGGCATGCTCGTCCCGCGGTGGACGATGGCGTCTGCTATGGGCGGCTCGATCTGCCGCTGGCCGAACCGATGTCGCCGCCGGCCGAGGCGATCGTCGCCGCGGCGGCGTCGGCCGGGTCCGCCAATGGCGTGCCGGCTCCGCGCCGCATCCTCAGCAGTCCCGCACGGCGTGCCAGCGTCACCGCGCAACGCATCGCGCGGGCGTACGTGGCGCAAGCCGGTGAAACGGCGCCGGCGATCGACAGCGATCTGCGGCTGCTGGAGCTCGATTTCGGCGCCTGGGAAGGGGAACGCTGGGACGCGGTGCCGCGCGACGGGCTCGATCGATGGGCGGCCGATCTGATGGATGCCCGCCCGCACGGCGGCGAATCGGCGCGCACCGCGTACGCACGCGTCGCGGAATGGGCCGACGCCATCGCGAAACCGGCATCCGTGCCCTGCCTCTGGGCGATCGGCCACGCCGGCCCGATGCGGATGCTGGCCGCGCATTGGCTCGGCCTGCCGCTGTCCGTCACGCTGGACTGGCAGCTCGGCTGGGGCGCCAGTTGCGGCTTCCGGCTCGATCCAGGCGGCGCGCGGCCCGGGCGCCTGCTGTGGTGGAATCGCACGGCGGGCTGATGGCCGACGCGTATGGTGCCGCGCCAGCGTCGCGACCGTATCAGTGCGCGGGCCGCCGGCTTCGCGCGACTTCGAGCTGACGGCACAGGATCTCCGCGGCATCAACCGCGCGCGGGCCGGCCCGGTTGATCAGGTCGCCGTCGATCGTGAACAGATTGCCGCGCGCCACCGCGGTCAGCTGCTGCCAGCGCTGCCATTGCGCGAAATCGGCCAGCGGGCGGTCCGCCGGCGTCGCGCCCATGCTGGCCGTGATCATCGCCTCGGGGTTGCGCGCGATCACCGCTTCGACCGAGATCGTCGGCACCAGCGGTGTCTCGTCGGCGAACACATTGCGGCCGCCGCACAGGGCCAGCATGTCGCTGACCATATGCTGGCCGTTGAGCGTCATCAGCGGCTGCTGCCAGACCTGATAGAACACCGATACCGGCGGACGGGCGGCATGGGCCTTGCCCAGCGCCGCGATGCGCGCGCGCAGGCGTTCGGCCGCGGCATGCGCGGTCGGCCCGGTGCCGAGCAGCACGCCGAGCTTCTCGATATTGTCCGGCACCGCCGCCAGCCGCCGCGGCTCGCTGTGAAACAGCGGCAGGCCGAGCGCGCGCAGGCGCTCGGTCTGCTTCTGCGCGTTGCCATGCCGCCAGACCACGATCAGATCGGGCTTGAGCGCGGCGATCCGTTCGAGGTCCAGCGCCTTGTTGTCGCCCACGCGGGGAATCGCGCGGGCCTCGGGCGGATAGTCGCTGTAGTTGACCGTACCGACGATGCGGTCGCCGCCGCCGGCCGCGAACAGCATCTCGGTGACATGCGGGGCCAGCGACACGATGCGGCGCGCTGGCTGCGCCAGCGTGATGGTCTGGCCCGCATCGTCGATGACGGTGACGGCCGCGTGCACGCGGATGGGCAGTGCGGTGGCGATCAGCGCCGCAAACAATGCGGCAGACATCGCGACGGCGGCGAGCCGCGTGGCGGCAGGGCGCCGACGTCGGCAGGACAGGAACGGCAGAACGGGCATGTCAGAGCGGAAGGGTCGTGGCGAGGGCGTCGGCAAGCCGTTGCCAGCAGGCGTCGCGGTCGGGCGGCAGGCCGAAGCGCAGGCTCGGCAGGCCGGTGGAATCGTTCGGAGTCACGGACGACGCCGGCGCGTCGAACAGGCGGGTCCAGACACCGGCATGCGCCAGTGCCTCATGCAGCCGCGCTGCCTCGGCATGCGGCACCCAGGCGAACAGCGGCAAGGTGACCGGGGCCAGTCCGTGCGCGCGCAGCAGCGCGTCCAGGCGCGCGCTCGCCGCACGAAGATGCGAGCGCGTGGCGGCCTGCCAATCGGTGTCGCACAGCGCCAGCCGGGCCACCGCGCGTGCCGGTCCGGAAACAGTCCAATGGCCTAGTTGCTCGCCCAGGGCCCGCAGCAGGTCCGGCTGCGCCAGCACGAAGCCGCAGCGCACGCCGGCCAGTCCATAGAACTTGCCCAGCGAGCGCAGCACGATCAGGCCCGCACGGCCGCTGTCCGGCGCCAGCGAATCACTGTCCTCATCGGCAGCCTGCGCATCGGCAAAGGCCTCGTCGACCAGCAGCGTGCCCCCGCGCGCGGCCAGCGCGGCATGCCAGCCGAGCAGCCGTTGGCGCGGTACCCGACGCCCGGTCGGATTGTTCGGATTGACCACCACCAGATGATCGAGCGTATCGGCCAGGGCCGGACGCAAGAATTCCGCTTCGCCGAGCGGCACCACGCGATGGCCCGCGGCGGCGAACGCGGGCGCGTACTCGCTGTAGCCGAGCGCGGCGATGCCGACGCGGCCCGGCGGCAGCAGCGCCGGCAGCGTGCGGATCGCGGCCTGCGAGCCGGCCACCGGCAGCGCATGCGGCGCGCCGTAAGCGCGCGCGGCGATCTCGGCGAGACCGTCGTCGTCCTGCGGCAGCCGCTGCCAGCAGTCGGCCGGCAGCGGCGGCACCGGATAGCCGTCGGGATTGATGCCGGTCGACAGGTCGAGCCAGTCGGCCGGGTCGCGGCCGTAGCGGCGCGCGGCGGCGAGCAGATTGCCGCCGTGGCGGATCGGCGGGGGCAGGGGATGCGGGTGGTTCATCGCGTCAGCGCCATCCACTGCGCGACGATGCCGCCGGCGGCCGCCAGCGTCAGCCACAGCCACAGCGTTCGCCGCACCAGCCGCAGGCTGGCCAGGACGTCGGCGGCGCCGGGCGGCGCGCCTTCGCCCAGCGGCGGACGCGCTTCCCATTGGCCGTGGTAACGGGCGGGCCCGCCGAGTGCGACACCGAGCGCACCGGCGCCCGCCGCCATCACCGGGCCCGCGTTCGGGCTGGACCAGGCCGGCGCCTGCTCGCGCCAGCAGCGCAGGGCGCGCGCGGTCGAGCCGAGCAGCGCGTAGGACAGCGCGGTCAGCCGTGCCGGGATCAGATTCAGCAGGTCGTCGAGACGGGCCGCGGCCCAGCCGAAATGCAGCAGGCGCTCGGTCCGGTAGCCCCACATCGCATCGAGCGTATTGGCGAGCCGATAGGCGATCGCCGCGGGCGCGCCGCCGATCAGAAACCAGAACAGCGCGCCGAAGATCGCGTCGTTGCCGTTCTCGAGCGCCGATTCGCAGGCTGCCCTGGCCAGCGCCGGCGCATCGGCATCGGCGGTGTCGCGCGAGACGATGCGCGCGGTCAGCTGGCGCGCCTGCGCCAGCCGCCCTTCTGCCAGCGCCCGGGCGATCGGTTCGATATGCTGGCTGAGGCTGCGCGCGCCCAGCGCGGCATACAGGCCCAGGGCGTGCAGCAACCAGCCGAGCCACGCGCCGGCGAGGTCGGTGGCGGCGGCGATCAGCAGCACGCTCAGCGCCGCGGGGCCGAGCACCAGCGCCGTCCAGGCCATCAGCCCGACGCCGCGCTGGCGCCAGCGAGACCCTGGTCCCGGCCGGTTCAGCCGGCGCTCGGCGGCATGGGCCAGGCGGCCGAAGCCCACCAGCGGATGCCAGCGGCGCGGCTCGCCAAACCAGCGGTCGATCGCCACGCCAGCCAGCGCCGTCAGCGCAATGGCGGCCCCGGGCGCCAGCGGCGCCGCGGGCCACAGCGAACTCACCATGCCGGGTCCGGTCCCTTGATCGCGACCGGCAGACCGGCGACCAGCAGCCGCACGCGGTCGGCCGCGGCGGCCAGCTTCTGGTTCAGGCGGCCGAGCTCGTCGACATAGAACCGCGTGATGGCGCCCATCGGCACCACGCCGAAGCCGATCTCGTTGGAGACCAGGATCACATGGCCGGGCAGGGTCGGAAGCGCGGCCAGCAGCGCGTCCATCTCCTCGGTGAAGGCCGGCGGCGGCGTGATGACGCCGTGCTCGGGATAGGGGCGCTTGTCGAGGAAGATCAGGTTGTTGAGCCAGACCGTCATGCAGTCGACCAGGATGCAGCCGTCGCGGCGGGCATGCGCGTACAGCGCGTCGGCCAGATGCAGCGGCTCCTCGACCAGATTCCAGTCGGCGGGGCGCCGCGCGCGATGCAGCGCGATGCGCAACTGCATCTCCTCGTCGGTGTCGTCGGGGTCTTCACGGGCGGTGGCGATATAGGTCACCGGACCGCCGGTGGCCAAGGCATGATCGGTCGCCAGCTGCTCGGCAAAGTGGCTCTTGCCGGAGCGCGCGCCGCCCAGCACCAGCGTCAGTTCGCGCGGCCCGGGCCGGGGCAGGTCGACGATCGGCTGGGTCGCCACCGCGATCGCCGCTTCGCCGGTGGGCAGCACGACATCGGACGGCGTGTCGGCCTGGCCGGCGCCAGCCGCGGGAGGAGGGGCCTTGGGTTCCATCCGGGTATTGTAGCGGGCGCATCGCCCGTCGCCAGGGCGGATCGGCCGGCAGGTGCGCCGCGCCACGGCGGACCCGCCTGACCCGATGCGATAATCGCCGCGATGCCAACCTATCCCGACCCGAACGATCCCGCCGCTGCGGCCGTGCCTTGCGCCGAGTTGCACGGCACGCTGATGATCCAGGGCACGACCTCCGACGCCGGCAAGAGCACCGTGGTGGCCGGCCTGTGCCGGCTGCTGGCACGCGCGGGGGTGCGGGTCGCACCGTTCAAGCCGCAGAACATGGCGCTGAACAGCGCCGTCACCGCCGATGGCGGCGAGATCGGCCGCGCGCAGGCGCTGCAGGCGCAGGCCGCCGGGCTGGCGCCGCACACCGACATGAATCCGGTGCTGCTCAAGCCGAGCAGCGACACCGGTGCGCAGATCGTCATCCACGGGCGTGCGCGGCTGGACCTCGACGCCCGCGCCTATCACGACTACAAGCCGGTGGCGATGCAGGCGGTGCTGGCCTCGCACCGGCGCCTGCGCGAGGGCTACGACGTGGTGCTGGTCGAAGGCGCCGGCAGCCCGGCGGAGGTCAATCTGCGCGACCGGGACATCGCCAACATGGGCTTTGCCGAGGCGGTCGATTGCCCGGTGGTGCTGGTCGCCGATATCGACCGCGGCGGGGTGTTCGCGCATCTGGTCGGCACGCTGGACTGCCTGTCCCAGAGCGAGCGCGAGCGGGTCAAGGGCTTCATCATCAATCGCTTCCGCGGCGATATCTCGCTGCTCGAACCGGGGCTGGACTGGCTGCGTCGGCGCACCGGCAAGCCGGTGCTGGGCGTGCTGCCCTATCTGCACGGCCTGCATCTCGATGCCGAGGACGCGGTGGCGGCCACGCAGGCGGCCAAGGACCAGAACGCGCCGCGTCTGCGCGTGATCGTGCCGGTGCTGCCGCGCATTTCGAACCATACCGATTTCGATGCGCTGCGCGCGCATCCGCGCGTCGATCTGCGCTGGATCGGCCCCGGCATGCCGATTCCCCCGGCCGATCTGATCGTGCTGCCGGGCAGCAAGAGCGTGCGCGCCGACCTGGCCTTCCTGCGCGAACAGGGCTGGGACCGCGCGCTGCTGCGGCATCTGCGCTATGGCGGCAAGGTCATCGGCATCTGCGGCGGCATGCAGATGCTGGGGCGCCGCATCGAGGATCCGGACGGACGGGAGGGCGCACCGGGCGGCAGCGACGGTCTGGGGCTGCTCGATTTCCGCACCGTGCTGGCGGCCGACAAGCAGCTGCGGCAGGCGCGCGGCCATCTCTTGCTGGATGGACAGCATGCCAGCGTGGCGGGCTACGAGATCCATCTCGGCGTCACCGACGGCCCGGCGCTGGCGCGGCCCGCGCTGCGGCTCGACGATGGCCGCGCCGACGGCGCGCTGTCCGGCGACGGCCAGGTGCTGGCGACCTATCTGCATGGGCTGTTCGACGATCCGGCCGGCTGCGCCGCGCTGCTGCGCTGGGGCGGTCTGGATGGCGCCGACGGGATCGACCTGGCGGCGCTGCGCGAGGCGTCGCTCGAACGGCTGGCGGACACGATGGCTTCGCATCTGGATCTGGCGAGCTTATTCGCGCCGCTGCGGCCCGCCGGCCGCTGAGTCTCGCGCAAGGGGGAGGGCCGGCCGCCACCGCTGCGCAAGGCCCGCCTGCTACACTTGTCGGCTTTGTCAGCCTCGTAGCGCGCGCGTCGGCAGCCGCCGGCCGTGCCATCGTTCCCCACCATGGTTACCGGCCGCCTGCGCGTCCTGCTCGTCAAACTCCATCTGTACATCGGCCTGTGGCTCGGCGTGCTGTTCGTGCTGCTGGGCCTGACGGGCACCGTGCTGTCATGGCGCGACGAGATCGACGCCGCGCTCAATCCCGAGCTGCTGGTGGCCTCCGAGCCGGTATCGCTGCCGCTGCGTGCCGATACCGTGCAGCAGGTGGTCGCCAGGCTGAAGGCCGATCCGCAGTATGGCAAGCCGCGGATGCTGATGCTGCCGGTATCGGAGCGCGAGGTGTTCGTCGCCTGGTACCACGTCAAGGATCCCGCCACGGGCAACGTGGTGCCGGGACGCTCGCGGCAGGTGATGGTCGATCCGGCCACGCTGGCGATCAAGGGCGAACGCATCTGGGGCGAACCCGGACTGTCGCGCCCGCTGCTGATGCCGACGATCTTTCATCTGCATCACTATCTGCTCGCCGGCGATACCGGCAAGACCGTGGCCGGCGTGGGCGGCATGCTGCTGCTGTTGTCGGTGCTGGCCGGCATCGCGCTGTGGTGGCCCAAGCTGAAGGCCCGCGCGATCGTGCAGGCGTTCCGCATCACGCACGGCGGCTCGTGGTGGCGGCTGAACTATTCGCTGCATCGCGCCGGCGGCATCCTGGCCGCGCCGGTGCTCGCGACGCTGGCGTTTTCCGGCTGGTATCTGAATCTGCCGAAGTGGGTCACGCCGCTGGTCGGCAGCGTGATGACGGTCACCGCGCCGGCGCGGCCGGCCTCCACGCCGCCCTACGAGGGCGCCATGCCGATGGGCGTACAGCAGGCCATGCAGGCGGCCCAGGCGCTGTACCCCGAGGCGACCGTGTCGCGCGTGTCGTTCCCGCGTCAGCCGACCGATGCCTACGAGATCCGGCTGCGCCAGCCGGGAGAGGTCCGCCAGGGCAGCGGCGCGACCCGGCTGTGGCTGGATGCCTATACCGGTCAGCGTCTGGGCGTGCGCGATCCGCTGGCCGCACCGGCCGGCGACACCGTGCTGAACTGGATGTACCCGCTGCACACCGGCGAAGCGTTCGGCCTGCCCGGCCGCATCTTCATCTCCGTCTTCGGGCTCGCGCCGCTGCTGTTCGCGCTGACCGGCGTGCTGATCTGGTGGAAGCGGCAACGCGGCCATCGGCGCCATCTGAAGAAGACCGAACAGCGGCAGGCGGCGCGCCGCTGAAATCGGCGCGGCGGCCATGGCGTAGCGCGCCGCTGCAACTCCCTCCTTTCCCAGTCTCCTCCGCACTTCCATTTCCACAACGCCGGCCAGAAAAGGCGAAGCGCCTGCGCGTCGCGCCTTAATACTGGCCGGCGCCGGCCGCGGCGCCTGGCGCCTGCCGGTCCGATCGCTGGAAATCCCGTTCGAAACAGGAGGGAACATGTTCTCTGTACCCTGCAAGGGCGCCCCGTCCATCTCCAGGCCGGGCGCGCTGGCCATGCCGCTGGCCGGCACCGCCGCGCTGATGCGCGCGCTGGCCGACCGCGACGACGACGGCGCGATGCGGCTGCTGTCGGCCTGGCCCAGGCACGACCAGACGCTGCCGCAATTCCGCACCGCCATTGGCGAAACCCTGCTGCATGTCGCGGCCTACTGGCGCAGCAGTCCCGAGGTCCTGCGCATGCTGCTGGCGCGCGGTGTCGAGCTGCGTGGCGTCACCCGGACCGGAGCCAGCCCGCTGCACTATGCGATGCAGGGCGTCATGCGCGCATCGCCGGCGGCATTGCAATGGCTGTTGCGCGAGGGCGGGCCGACGCTGCGGGAAGGGGCTGACGCCAACGGACGCACGGCGCTGATGGCGGCCGTATTGTCGGACGCCGCCGAGGCGGTGACCACGCTGGTGGATGCGGGCGCCGCGGTGCGGGCGCGCGACGATGGCGGCAGGACGGCGCTGCATTTCGCCGCGGCGGTGGGCTCGCCCGCGCTGCTCGATGCCTTGCTGGCGGCAGGTGCCGATGCCGATGCGCGCGACAAGTCGGGCGTCACGCCGCTGATGATGGCCACGGCGCAAGGCCGGCTCGACAACGTGCTGCGCCTGCTGGTGGCGGATGTCGATATCGATGCTGCCGACGGCCAGGGCGGTACCCCGCTGATGTATGCGGTCGCCAACGGCCATGTCGAACTTGCCGATGTCCTGCTGACTAGCGGTGCGGCCTGGCATCACGCCAACGACGGCGGGTGGAACGCGTTGACGCTGGCCGCCTACACCGGCCACGGCGGCATGCTGCAGCTTCTGCTCGAACATGGCGCCAACCCGGTCCTGCCCGATGGGGCGGGGCGGCTGGCATGGCAGGTGGCGGTGCAGCGCGGCGCGGCGGATCTGGAGATCGCGTTGCGCGTGCCGGGCAGCGGAACCGGCGGGGGCCATGCGGCCCGCGCCGGTTTGCGCTGACGCTGCGCCGACTGCCGACTGCGCTGCGGCCAGGCTCAGATCTCGAGGTTGTCGATCAGACGCGTGGCGCCGAGCTTGGCGGCGGCGAGCACCACCAGCGGTTCGCCGGCCGCATATTCGTCGCGGGTCGGTGCCTGCAGATTGCTGCGCTTGCGGATCGACACGTAGTCGGGCTTCCAGCCGCGCGCCTTCAGCGCGTCGAGGGCCTGCGCCTCGACCGCGGTCAGTTCGGCGCCGCCGCCGGCGTTGGCCAGCACCTGGTCGCGCACCTGATGCAGCGTGCGGTACAGCATCGGCGCCTCGGCCCGCTCGTCCGGCGACAGATAACGGTTGCGCGACGACAGCGCCAGGCCGTCCTCGGCGCGCACGGTCTCGGCCGGCACGATGTCGATCGGCAGCGCGAACTGGTTCGCCATGCGCCGCACGATCATCAGCTGCTGGTAGTCCTTCTTGCCGAACACCGCGACGCGCGGCTGCGTGCACGAGAACAGCTTCATCACCACCGTGCAGACGCCGTTGAAGAAGCCGGGCCGGAATTCGCCCTCGAGGATGTCGCCCAGGTCGTGCGGCGGATCGACCCGGTATTCCTGCGGTTCCGGGTACATGTCGCGCTCGGTCGGCGCGAACAGCACGTAGACGCCTTCCTTCTGCAGCTTCTCGATATCGTCCTGCAGCGTGCGCGGATACTTGTCGAAATCCTCGTTGGGACCGAACTGCAGCCGATTGACGAAGATCGAGGCCACCACCGGATCGCCATGCTGGCGCGCCAGCCGCATCAGCGACAGATGGCCTTCGTGCAGATTGCCCATGGTCGGGACGAAGGCGATCCGGTTCTGGCCGCGCAACTGGTCGCGCAGCTCGTGAATGGAGGAAATGACTTTCATGGATGCGGTGTACTGCTCGTCAGGTAAAGCGCGCGGCGAAGCCGGGGCTATGCGGGGGTATAGGCCAGGCGCACATAGATCGGCGCATAGGGTTCGGCCTGGGTGATTTCGACCAGGGACTCGCGCGACAGCTCGAGCATCGCGATGAAATTGACGACCACCACCGGCACGCCCTTGCCCGAGCGGATCGCATCCTCGAACAGCTCGGTGAACTCCATGAAGCGGGCATGCTGCAGCCGGCGCAGGATCTGGCTCATGTGCTCGCGCACGGACAGTTCCTCGCGCGAGATCTTGTGGTGCTGGTTCAGCTTGGCGCGCTTGAGCACGTCGGCCCAGGCAGCCTGCAGGTCGGCGGTGTCGACCTCGGGAAAGCGCGGCGACAGGCTCTGCTCGATATAGACCTGCGAGCGCAGGAAATCGCGGCCCAGCTGCGGCACCTGGTCCAGCTTCTGCGCGGCGAGCTTCATCTGCTCGTATTCGAGCAGCCGGCGCACCAGCTCGGCGCGCGGGTCCTCGGCGTCCTCGTCGGTGTCGGCCTTCTTGACCGGCAGCAGCATGCGCGACTTGATCTCGATCAGCATCGCGGCCATCAGCAGGTATTCGGCGGCCAGTTCCAGATTGCTCTTGCGGATCTGCTCGACATACGCCAGGTACTGGTGCGTGACCTGCGACATCGGGATGTCGAGCACATTGAAGTTCTGCTTGCGAATCAGGTACAGCAGCAGGTCCAGCGGCCCTTCGAAGGCCTCGAGGAAGATCTCGAGGGCGTCGGGCGGGATATACAGGTCCTGCGGCAGCTGGAACAGCGGCTCGCCGTACAGGCGCGCAAACGCCATGCCGTCGACGGTGTCCGGCGCGGTGCCCTCGGGCGCCACGCTGGGCAGAGCGAGCGCGAGCGCGAGCTTGTCCTGTTCGCTATGGTTCATGAGTGGGGCGGATCTGCGCGCATCGCGGTCGTCGGCAGGGGCGCCGGCGCCGGGACGCGTGCCGGCATCAGTCCAGCGAGTAGACGTAAGGCTTCTGCGGGACCCGCGACGCCTCGGCGCGCTGGCGCTCCTCGAGGTCGATCGGGGTCTTGTCCCACAGCAGGGCGCGACCCTGGCGCTGTTCCGCCTCCAGCGACGGGCGCTCCTGCTTGAGCGCCTTCAGGAACTGGGTGATCTCGGATTCGTACATGGCCATGGCAGGAAAGCTATACAGAATGCTATAGGGGAATGGAAAACTGCCGCGATTCTACCGTATTGCCATGCCGGGGCGGGCTTTGCCGCCCTGGGGCGCTCGGGGTTTGCGGATCGGCCGCCGGGGTGTGGTCAAATAGCGACTTTGTCGGATCGCAACGACGGATGATATTGGACCTCGGGATCATGCGCATCGGATTCCGCCGCCCCCGGGCCAGCGGCGCGGTGGCGTCCGCGCCGGCATTGCGGCGGCCGGCACGCCGGCCGGCGCCGCTGCTTGCCCCGCTGCTCGCGTCCCTGATCGCGCTGCTGTTCGCCATGCTGCCGGCGCCCGCCGAGGCGGCCTACCGGGTTCAGGTCGAGGCCCCCGAGCCGCTCAAGGACATTCTCGAGGAACATCTGGACCTGGTCCGCTATCGCGAGCGCGCCGATCTCGGCGAGGACCAGATCGCCTATATGGTCGAAACGGTCGGCGACCAGGTCCGGGCCTTCGCCGCCACCGAGGGCTGGTTCGACCCCCAGACCACCACCCGCGTCGAGGGCAGCGGCGACAGCCGCGTGATCCATGTGACGGTCGATCCGGGCGCCCGCACGCTGATCCGCCAGGTCGATGTCGATGTGCGCGGGCCCGCCGCCACGCGTTCGCCCGAACAGGTTGCGGCGCTGCGGGAGAAGTGGGGCCTGCCGGTCGGCGACCCGTTCCGCCAGTCGGACTGGGACAAGGCCAAGGAAGACGCGCTGGTCGAGCTGCAGAGCAACGCCTACTACGGCGCCAAACTGACTGCCTCGCAGGCGCGCATCGAGCCCGAGGAGCGCGCCGCCGATCTGAGCGCGACCTATGACAGCGGCCCGGCCTACCGCATGGGCGAGCTGGTGGTCAGCGGCACGCGGCGCTATCCCGAACGCATCGTGCGCAACGTCAATCCGCTGTACGTCGGCGAACCCTATCGCGTCGAGCGGCTGCTGGAGCTGCAGCGTGCGATCCAGAATCAGCCGTACTTCTCCAACGTGCTGGTCGAGCTCGGCGATCCGGTCGCTGACGCCGACGGCAATGGCGAGACGGTGACCGCGCCGGTCAATGTGCGCGTGCGCGAGTATCCGGTACACCGGGTCGTTTCCGGCGTCGGCTACAACACCGATACCGGCGCGCAGGTCGAGGGGCGCTACGCCTACTACAACCTGTTCAACCGCGCCTGGATCTTCGATTCGCAGGCCCGCATCGAGCAGAAGCGCCAGTACGCCTTCGCCGAGGTGGCGATGCCGCCCGACAGCAAGACCTATCGCAACAGCGTCTACGGCAGCTACGAGCGCACCACCGACATCGAGAACACCGACACCCGCAGCTGGCGCACCGGCGTGCGCCGGGCCCGCACGCGCGAGCGTTACGACACCGCGCTGTCGCTGGATTTCTACTACGACGATCTGCGGCCCTACGATCAGCCGCGCCAGCTGAGCAAGGCGCTGGTGCCGCAATACGCCTGGACCCGGCGCGATGTCGACAACCCGGTGTTTCCGCGCCGCGGCAATATCATCAACACGCAGGTCGGCGCGGCGGTGGAGGGATTCCTGACCGACCAGACCTTCGTGCGCCTGTATGGCCGCATCCGGCAATACATCCCGGTGCGGACCCGCGATCTGATCGTGGCGCGCCTCGAGCTGGGCGCCGACCTGACCAGCGGCAGCGCCGACAAGATCCCGGCCACGCTGCGCTTCCGTGCCGGCGGCACCGATTCGATCCGCGGCTACGGCTTCCAGTCGATCGGCACCAGGCGGGGCGCCTCCGTGCTGCCGGCCAAGTACCTGGCCACCACCAGCCTGGAGTACCAGTACTGGTTCAAGCCCGACTGGGGCGCGGCAATCTTCTGGGACGCCGGCACCGCCACCAACAACCTCGACGGCGTGCGCATCTACCACGGCGTGGGCATCGGCGCGCGCTGGCGCAGCCCGGTGGGCCCGGTGCAGCTCGACGTGGGCTACGGCATCCAGGAGCGGCAGTTCCGCCCGCATATCTCGCTGGGAGTGGCATTCTGATGGCGATGCGTCCTTCGTGCCGGCCGGCACCGGCGCATGACGCGATCGTCGGGATTGCCCCGATCGCCCCGATTGCCTCGATCGCGTCAACTGGCACCGTTCCTGCCGATTTCCCGAGTCCCGGCGCATGAGCACGCCCGATCTGCCTTCCGTTCCCGCCCGCGGCAGCGAGCCCCCGCGCGCGCCGCCGCCGCGCCGCCGGCGCTGGCTGCGCGTGCTCGGCGCGGTGCTGCTCGCGCTGGTGGCGCTGATCCTGCTGCTGGCGATCGCGCTCGGCGCGGCGCTGCGCACCGAGCGCGGCTCGCGCGAGCTGTGGTCGCTGGCCACCCGGCTGTCGGCCGGCGTGCTCGCCGGCCAGTACCAGGGCGGCACCTTCGCGCGCGGCCTGCAGTTGCGCGACGTGGTGTTTGCGCAGGGCGACACCCGCGTCAGCGTGGACCGTCTCGACGGCAGCTGGTCGCTGGCCTGGCATCTGGGGCCGGGCCGGCCGCGGCTGCATGTGGCCGCGCTGCGGCTGGGCAATGTCGACGTCCGGCTGCCGCCGCCCGTGGACGAGCCGGACCAGCCGCCGCCGACCTTGCCCGATTCGCTCTCGCTGCCGCTGGCGGTCGACGTCGATGCGCTGACGCTGGCGCGCTTGTCGATCCTGCGTGGGCCCGAGGCCACCGCATCGCCGCTGGTGTTTTCCGACTTGTCGGCCGAGTTGCATTCCGATGGCAGCCGGCATCGGCTCAGCGTCCATCGCCTCGGCACGCCCTACGGCAAGCTGTCGGCCAACGCGCAGATCGCCGGCGAGGCGCCGTTCGCACTGAATGGCGAGGCCCTGCTCGAAGGCGAATGGGAGAAGGAGGCTTACAACGTCAGCGCCCGCGCCGACGGCATCCTGGAGGCGCTGCGCGCCGATGTCGAGGCGAGCGGCGACCGCCTGCGCGGCCGCGGCGAGATCGAGCTGACCCCTTTCGGCGCGGTGCCCTTTACGCGCCTGCGGGTCGATGCCGAGCGCATCAATCCACGGCTGTTCAACCCGTCCGCGCCGCAGGCCAATCTGTCGGTGCACGCGGAATTGCGGCCGGTCGATGGGTCCGGTGGCGCGGCTGCGCCCGGCGCCCCCGCGGCCTCGGCCCCGGCAGCTTCGGCGCCCGCGGCGCCGGCCAGCCCACCGGCCGCATCGGCGGCATCGGCAGCATCGGCAGCATCGGCGGCCGCCCCCTCCGCTTCGGCTGTCCCCGCGGCGCCCGGCGCGCCTGCCTCACCCGGCACCGCGCCGCTGACCGTGGCCGGCGAGATCACCCTACGCAATCACGAGCCCGGGCCGCTCGACGCCGAGCGGCTGCCGGTGCAATCGCTGCGCGCCACCGTCGAACTGAGCGAGACGGCGCAGCATGTCCGCGACCTGCGCATCGCGCTGGCCGGCAATGGCGAAATCGCCGGCAGCGGTTCGCTGCGCGAGGGCCGCGGCGGCTTCGATCTGGACGTGCGCCGGCTCGACCCGCATGCGATCCATGGCAAGCTGCGCAGCGCGCGGCTGTCCGGCCCGGTGATCGTGCGGCTGGAGCCCGGGCGCCAAAGTGTGGCGCTCGACCTCGGCGGCGGCGAGCTCAAGCTGTTCGCCGACGCGCGCATCGATGCCGACGCGGTCACGCTGGCCGCGCTGCGGCTCGGCGTCGCGCAGGGCAGCGTGCATGCCGAGGGCCGGCTCGGGCTGAAGGAGCAGCAGCCGTTCAGCTTCAAGGGCCGCGTCAGCGACCTGGACCCGTCGCGGCTGGCCAGCGTGGCCAAGGGCCGCATCAATGCGAACTTCGACGCGTCCGGCACGCTGGCCGGCGAGCCGCGCGTGGCGGCCGATTTCTCGATCGGCGACAGCGAATACGCGGGCTTGCCGATGACCGGCGGCGGCAAGATCCGGCTGGCCGGACAGCGGCTGCTGCCCAGCGAGGCGACGCTGTCGATGGCCGGCAACCGCGCCGAGCTGCGCGGCAGCTTCGGCGCGCGCGGCGACCGCATGATGGTGGCGGTCGATGCGCCGCAGCTCGACCGGCTCAAGTTCGGCGTCGCCGGCACGCTCAAGCTCGACGGCCAGGTGAGCGGCACCTGGCAGCGTCCGGAAGTCACCGCGACCTACGATGCCCGCGCGCTGTCGATGGGCCCGCACCGGGTCGACAGCGCGAGCGGCAACGCCGACCTGCGCGGCGGCATCGATGGCCCGCTGCGGCTGCGCCTGGACGCGCGCGGCTATCGCGGCCCGCAACTGACGATGAGCACGCTGCAGGCCAGCCTCGACGGCACGCAGGCGAAACACAGCTTCACGGTGGAAGGCGAGGGCCGCATGCGGCGCCGGCCGCTGCAGCTGAAGGCCGCCGGGCAGGGCGCCTGGCAGAGCGGACGCTGGACCGGCACGCTGAGCACGCTGGAGGAGCGCGGCACCGTCCAGCTGCGGCTGCTGACGCCGGTCGCGATCAGCGCAGGCGCGCAGCGCCTGACGCTCGGCGCCACCCGGCTGCAGCTGGAGCGCGCGACCATCGCGCTCGACAGCCTCGACTGGGACCGCGGCCGCATCCGTTCGAAAGGCCAGCTGACTGCCCTGCACGTCGGCCACCTGCTGCAGCTGGCCGAGGCCTTTACCGGCGATGCGCCTCCCGTGCGCTCCGACCTGGTGCTCGACGGCCAATGGAACCTGAATCTGGCCGAGACCGCGTCGGGCTTTGCCGAACTGCGGCGGCGCAGCGGCGACCTGTCGGTCAACGCCGGCCGCGGCTTCACCACGCTCGGGCTCGGCGAGACGGTCATGCGTGCCGAAGC
The DNA here is from genome assembly GCF_017598945.1 of Cupriavidus gilardii. Taxonomy (GTDB): domain Bacteria; phylum Pseudomonadota; class Gammaproteobacteria; order Burkholderiales; family Burkholderiaceae; genus Cupriavidus; species Cupriavidus gilardii_E. Next base: position 24,271 of record NZ_JAGFTW010000004.1, on the reverse strand, counting down.
TGCCGGCAATCGCCTGCATTTGCGCGGCAACCTGGTGTCGTCGCGCCTGGGTACCGCCAAGGTCGACGCCTTCGCCGGCCTGATGCCCGAGCAGGGCGTGCTGACGGTGACGCCGGCCTCGGCGCTGGGCGGGCAGGTGGCCTTCGACGTGCCGCGTCTCAAGGCGCTGGAGGCGCTGACCGGCCCGCAATACGCCTTCGACGGCCGGCTCGCGGCCGCGATGCAGCTGGCGGGCACGATCGGCGCGCCGGTGTTGACGGGCACGGTCAACGGCGACGGTCTGGCGATCACGCTGTACGACCAGGGTATCCGCCTGACCGATGGCATCGTCCGCATCGTGCTCGACCGCAACGTGATCGAACTGCGGCAGGTGCGCTTCCACGGTGGCGACGGCACATTGACCGCCAGCGGCAACGTGCGGCTCGGCGAGACCGATCCCACGCTGCGCGCACGCATCGTGGCCGACCGGCTCGAGCTGTTCGCCAGTCCCGAGCGCACGCTGGTGGTGTCGGGCAATGCCGATATGGCCAACGAGAATCGGCAGTTCGTGATCCGCGGCAAGTTTCGCGTCGACCGCGGGCTGTTCGACCTGCCCAAGGCCGGCGCGCCGGTGCTCGGCGACGATGTGGTGATCGTGCGCAAGTCCGATCGCCGCGCCGAGCGCGAGGTGCGTACCGCAGCCACGCCGGCAGTGCCGGAGTCGCAGCCGACCAGCCGCTTCGCGCCGGTGATCGACCTGTCGGTCGATCTGGGCGACCGCTTCCGCTTCCGCGGCGCGGGCGCCGACCTGCTGCTGGCCGGCCGCCTCGGTGTCAACAGCGAACCCTTGACGCCGATGCGCGTCACCGGCACCGTGCGCGTGGTCGACGGTACCTACGAGGCCTTCGGCCGCCGGCTGCAGATCACGCGCGGCATCGTCAATTTCAATGGCCCGGTCGGCAATCCCAACCTGAACATCCGCGCGATGCGGCTGAACCAGGAAGTCGAGGCGGGCGTCGAGGTCACCGGCACGGTACGGCTGCCGCGCGTGCGGCTGGTGTCCGAGCCCAATGTTCCGGATGAGGACAAGCTGTCATGGCTGATGTTCGGTTACGGCGCCGAGAGCGGAACGGCGGGGCAGCAACAGCAGTTGAGCGGTGCAGCGCTGGGCGGCGCGGCGCTTGGCATGCTGGGCTCGAAGGCGGGCAAGGGCGTGGTGCAGCGCTTCGGCATCGACGAGTTTTCGATCGGTCCGAGCACGGCGGGCCTGAGCGACCAGCAGGTGGTGACCGTCGGCAAGGCGGTCAGCGAGAAGATCTCGGTCGGCTACGAGCAGAGCCTGACCTCGGCCGCCAACGTCGCCAAGCTGACCTGGGCGTTTTCGCGGCGCTGGTCGCTGATCGCCCGGGGCGGCACGATCAACGGGCTGTCGCTGCTGTTCAACCGCCGCTTCGACAGCTGGAGCCAATTATTTTCAGGATCGTCATCACGGCGCGAGGGCGCCAGGAGAGAGCAGGATGGAAGCACGGGAAGCACCGGCGGCGACGCCGACAATCCGCCAACGCCACCGGAAGGGCCCGTCGAGGCCATCAAGCGATGAAGGCGGCGGCGTGGGCGCCGGCCGCCGATCCGCGCGCGGGGTGGCAGCCATGGGCCTGATCGCTTCGGTGCTGGCGCTGTTCGGCTGCGACCAGCGCAAGGTCGACGAGGCGCTGAACAAGGCCGGCGACGCCGCGCGCTCGGCCTGGCAGACGATCCAGCCCGACAGCCAGCTGTTCAAGGGCATCGAGCCGGGCGTGTCCAGCGAGGACGACGTGCGCCGCCAGGCCGGCAAGCCCGAGATCGTCTGGGAAGAGGAAAACGGCGCGCGCCGCCTCGAATATCCGCGCGGGCCCGAGGGCGCCACCACGTGGATGGTGACGATCGGCGCCGACGGCCGGGTCGGCGCGATCGAACAGGTGCTGACCGCCGAGAACTTCCAGCGTGTGCGCGCCGGCATGAGCCAGGACAGCGTGCGCCGGATGCTGGGCAAGCCGACGAAGATCGAGGCGTTCCGCCTGAAGCAGGAGACCGTGTGGGGCTACCGCTGGTGGGAGACCTCGCAGGACAAGGCCTTCTTCAACGTGCACTTCGGCACGGACGGGCTCGTCACGCATACCTCGCGCAGCGACGATCCGTCGAAGGTGCAGGGCGGCTGAGGCCGCCCCGCGGCGGCAAGGCGTTCAGCGGATCCGCATGCCGGGCACGGCGCCCGAGTGCGGTTCGAGGATGTAGAGGCCCGGCGCGGCCTTCTCGTCCGCCGCCGAGGCCGCCAGCACCATCCCTTCGGACAGGCCGAACTTCATCTTGCGCGGCGCCAGGTTGGCGACCACCACGGTCAGCTTGCCGACCAGCTGCTCCGGCTGGTAGGCGGACTGGATGCCGGAGAAGACGTTGCGGGTCTTGCCCTCGCCCAGGTCGAGCGTCAGCTGCAGCAGCTTGTTCGAGCCCTCGACCTTGCGGCATTCGACGATGCGCGCGACGCGCAGGTCGACCTTGGCGAAGTCGTCGATCGTGATGGTGTCGGCGATCGGCTCGATGCCGGCTCCGGCGGCATTGCCAGCCTCGGCCGCACCGGTCGTGGGCGTGGCCTGCAGCGAGTCGCGGTTGGCGGCCAGCAGCGCCTCGATCTGCCTGGCGTCGACCCGCGTCATCAGGTGCGAATACGGCTTGATCGGGTTGGTGCCGCTCAGCTGGCGGTCGACCGCGCGCCAGTCCAGCGGCTCGATATTGAGGAAGGCCTCGACGCCGGCCGCGACGTTCGGTACCACCGGCTTCAGATAGACGGTCAGCAGCCGGAACGCTTCCAGCGACACCGAGCAGGCGGCATGCAGCGCCGGGCGCCTGGCCTCGTCCTTGGCCAGCTCCCACGGTTTTTCGGCGTCGACGAAGGCGTTGACGGCGTCGGTCAGCTCCATCACCAGGCGCAGCGCCTTGCTGTATTCGCGGCCCTCGTACAGCTGCGCGATCTGCGGCGCGGCCTGGCGCAGCTGCTCGAGCAGCGGATGCGACAGGGCGGCGTCGTCGACGCGGCCGTCGAAGCGCTTGACCAGGAAGCCCGCCGCCCGGCTGGCGATATTGACGTACTTGCCGATCAGGTCGCTGTTGACCCGGGAGACGAAGTCGTCCAGGTTCAGGTCCAGGTCTTCCATGCTGGCGTTCAGCTTGGCGGCGAAGTAGTAGCGCAGCCATTCCGGGTTCATGCCGGTGTCGATATAGCTCTGCGCGGTGATGAAGGTGCCGCGCGACTTGCTCATCTTGGCGCCGTCGACGGTCAGGAAGCCGTGCGCGAACACATTGGTCGGCGTGCGGTAGCCCGAGAAGCGCAGCATCGCGGGCCAGAACAGCGTGTGGAAGTACAGGATGTCCTTGCCGATGAAGTGGTACTGCTCGGCGGTCGAGTGCGGGCCGACCCAGGCGTCGAAGTCGATGCCCTTGCGCTCGCACAGGTTCTTGAAGCTGGCGTAGTAGCCGATCGGCGCGTCCAGCCAGACGTAGAAGAACTTGCCCGGCGCGCCCGGGATCTCGAAGCCGAAGTAGGGCGCGTCGCGCGAGATGTCCCAGTCCGACAGCGTGGAGGCCTCGCCGTCGCTGCCCAGCCATTCCTGCATCTTGTTGCTGGCCTCGGGCTGGGCCAGGTCGGCCACCCACTCGCGCAGGAAGCTTTCGCAGCGCGGATCGGACAGCTTGAAGAAGTAGTGGGTCGAGGACTTGCGCACCGGCGTCGCGCCCGACACCACCGAGTACGGGTTCTTCAGGTCGGTCGGCACGTAGGTGGTGCCGCAGACCTCGCAGGAGTCGCCGTACTGGTCCTTGGCGCCGCACTTGGGGCACTCGCCCTTGATGAAGCGGTCCGGCAGGAACATGTTCTTGACCGGATCGTAGAACTGCTCGACCTCGCGCTCGGCGATCAGGTCCTCGGCCTTCAGCGCCAGGTAGATCTTCTCGCACAGCAGCCGGTTCTCCTCGGAGTCGGTGCTGTAGTAGTTGTCGAACGAGACCAGGAAGCTGTCGAAGTCGCGCTTGTGCTCGTTCCACACCCGGTCGATCAGCTGCTTCGGCGTGATGCCTTCCTTTTCCGCGCGCAGCATCACCGGCGTGCCATGGGTATCGTCCGCGCCCACGTAATAGACCTCGTTGCCCATCATGCGCTGGAAGCGGACCCAGATATCGGTCTGGATGTATTCCACCAGGTGGCCGATATGGATCTGGCCGTTGGCGTAAGGCAGGGCAGATGTGACGAGGATGCGACGTGCTGTCATGGGAATGCCGGTCGGGAAGCGGTTGGATGTCGGTGCTGCGCGGCGCGGGCGGGCCGGCGCGCGGAAAACCGACATTCTAGCAAGCGGGGCCATCGGCCGCGGGCAGGGCGGCCCGCGCGGGGCGCGAAGCCAAAAAAAAGCGCCGGTCTGAGCCGGCGCAGCTTTCCACAACGGAAAAGGAGGAGAAATCAGGTACCGCCCGGGAGGTCAGCCACCCATCGCGAGCCAGCAACGGTGGCAAGCGGTACCTGTTTCTATGACTCCATCACCCTTGAATTGGTTTCAAAAAAATTTCGACCCGGCGATTCTGGGCCCGGCCGGCCTCGGTGGCGTTGTCCGCAATGGGCTGGGACTGGCCCCGGCCCTCGGCGTTCAGCCGGTTGCGCGCGACCCCGCGGTCGCCCAGATAGCCGGCCACGCTCTGGGCGCGGCGCTGGGACAGCTGCATGTTGTAGGTCGGGTTGCCGGTGCTGTCGGTATGGCCGACGACCGTGGCATTGACGTCCTGATGCTGGCTCAGCGTCTGGGCGACCTGGTCCAGCACCGAGCGGAACGACGGCTTGATGGTGGCGCTGTCGGTATCGAAGGTCACCTGGCTCGGGATATTGACCTTCAGCGAGCCGTCCGGCTGCTCGGTGATCTGGGTGCCGGTGCCGGCCGTGTCGCGGCTGAGCTTGCCGCGGATCGCGTTCCAGTTGTAGCCCAGCGCACCGCCCGCGGCCGCGCCGACGGCGGCGCCGATCACCGTGCCCTTGGTATTGCCGCCGATCAGATTGCCCAGGCCGGCGCCCACGGCCGCGCCTGCACCGGTACCCACGGCGGTGTGCGTACCCTGCTCGGTCGCACAGCCGGCGGCCAGTGCGGCGACGATCGAAAGGCTGACGAGCTTGAGTTTCATGCTTTCTCCTTCTGTCGATTGTTGTGCTTCAACTGCGGCTGCCTGCGCCTCGGGGTGAGGCATTGTGACGCACTGGCCTAATTGCGCCAGCAGCTTCGCAAAAATGCAAGCGTCAAGTGACGGTTCAGGCGGCTGCCCGGCTGTTGCCTTGGCCTTCGGCCGGGATCCGGGCGAGCCGACGTTTCGGGGCACTACAATAGGGAGATGCCGCCCCGTGCACAAGCGCGACGCTGTGAAAGTTGTAAGCACGTGTAATCCCTTGCGCACCGCAGGGATAATCGAGGTCTTCCAGGCCCTCGCCGAGCCGCGGGGCCACTCTTTGATACAGTACGCGCCTTCCCCCACATATCAAGTAGCGGAGATTGTCTTGAGCCTTACCGTTGACCAGGTTACCGAAGCCTTGCGTACCGTGATCGATCCCAACACGGGCAAGGATCTGGTGAGCACGCGCTCCGCCCGCAATATCCGTGTCGATGGCGGCGATGTGTCGCTCGACGTCGAACTCGGCTATCCGGCCAAGAGCCAGCTCGACCCGATCCGCAAGCTGGTGATCGCGGCGCTGCGCGCCCTGCCCGGCGTCACCAACGTCAGCGTGACGGTGACCATGCACATCGTCGCCCACGCCGTGCAGCGCGGCGTCAAGCTGCTGCCCGGCGTCAAGAACGTGATCGCGGTCGCCTCCGGCAAGGGCGGCGTCGGCAAGTCGACCACCGCCGTCAACCTCGCCCTGGCGCTGGCCGCCGAGGGCGCGCGCGTCGGCATGCTGGACGCCGACATCTACGGCCCCAGCCTGCCGATGATGCTCGGCATCGACGGCCGTCCCGAGTCCGCCGACGGCCAGACCATGGAGCCGCTCGAAGGCCACGGCCTGCAGGCCAACTCGATCGGCTTCCTGATCGAGCAGGACAACCCGATGGTCTGGCGCGGTCCGATGGTGACCTCGGCGCTGGAGCAACTGCTGCGCCAGACCAACTGGCACGAGCTGGACTACCTGATCGTCGACATGCCGCCGGGCACCGGCGACATCCAGCTGACGCTGTCGCAGAAGGTGCCGGTCACCGGCGCGGTGATCGTGACCACGCCGCAGGACATCGCGCTGCTGGACGCGCGCAAGGGCCTGAAGATGTTCGAGAAGGTCGGCATCCCGATCCTCGGCATCGTCGAGAACATGGCGGTCTATTGCTGCCCGAGCTGCGGCCATGTCGAACATATCTTCGGCGAGGGCGGCGGCGAGCGGATGTGCGAGCAATATGGCGTCGACCTGCTGGGCAGCCTGCCGCTGAACCTGTCGATCCGCCAGCAGGCCGATTCCGGCCGGCCCACCGTGGTGGCCGAGCCCGACAGCCCGATCGCCGAGCTCTATCGCGGCATCGCGCGCAAGGTGGCGATCAAGGTCGCCGACAAGGCGCGCGACATGACCAGCAAGTTCCCCAGCATCGTCGTGCAGAACACCTGATCATGGAACCGATGCAGTCCGAGGTGCCGGAGCCGGCCGGCAGCCGCCCCGCCGTCACGATGGCGGTGGTGATGCGCAAGGTCGCGCTGGCCAGCCGCTGGCAGCCGTGGAAGTGGGAGCTCGAAGCGGTGCTCCCCGACCTCGGCGCGTTCGGCACCGAGCCGCACTGCCTGCACGAGGACGACCAGGGCGCGCGCTGGCTCTATCCCGGCTACCCGGTCGTGCTGTTCCGCGACGAAGCCGAGGGCTACTATCTGAACCTGAGTTCCACCGCGCCGTGCTGGTTCGTGCTGTGGCGCATGGATGAGTCCCAGCCCGAAGACCAGCGCCGGCCGGTGCCGATGACCGTCACGCTGTCCTACAACGAGGCAGGGCGCTGGCTGGACGCCGGCGAGACGGTCGAGAACGTGCCGCTCGCGCCCGAGCAACTGGCCTGGCTGCAGGCCTATGTGGCCGAGCACTACCGTCCCGAGCCGAAGAAGCGGCGGCGGCCGGAGTCCTTCAAGTCGCCGCAGGACCGGGCGCGCTACTGAAATTCGTGAAATCCGCGGCAGCCATGTCGTTATCCGTATCCCTGCCGCCTGCAATGCCATCATGAGCGATTCGTCCGAAACGTCCTTCCTGTCCCGCTGGTCACGCCGCAAGGCCGCCGTGCGCGAGGGCAAGGCCGTGCCGGCCGAACCGGCACTTCAGCCGGCCGCGCCGGTCCCCGTCTCCGCAAAGGCGGACGCGACGCACGGCGAGGCCATCCGCGAGGCCGAAGCCCCGCCCGCGCCGACGCTGGCCGACGTGGCGATCCTCAAGCCCGGCGACAGCGTGGCTCGCTTCGTTGCCCAGGGGGTCGACGAAACCGTCAAGCGCGCCGCGCTGAAGACGCTGTTCGCCGACCCGCATTTCAATGTGATGGACGGGCTCGATATCTATATCGACGACTACAGCAAGCCGGATCCGATTCCGCCCGACGTGCTGCGGCGCCTGCGCCAGTCCGAGACGCTGGGCCTGTTCGATCCGATCGAGGAAGCGGAAGAGGCGGGCACCGCTGTCGCCGATCCGGGCACTGCTTCGGCCGAAGCTCAAGCTCAGGCCGAATCGTCCGTTGATCTCCCCGAGGACGGTATCGGCGATCCGGATACCGCCGCGCAGGCCGCCTCGGACGATGGCGGCGAAGCCGAGCCACAGTGCCGCACCGGGCGTGCGCCGCAGGCGGATGCCACCGCCGAGGTGCCGCATACCGAACCAGCTACGGACAAACCTGCGTAGCCCCGGCCCGGTCTCGGGCCTACAATGTCACTCCCTCACAAAACCGCCGGCGCGGACCCGCTCGACAGAAGCGGGCTGGCAAGCCGGCCAGCTGTACCTACCATGCCGACGCTGATCTGCAATTGCAACGACACCATGCCGCTTGACGGGGCGGTGCTGTCGGATGCTTCCTCCCAGCCGGGCGCCGCCCCGCTGAAAGTCCACCGCCTGCTGTGCCGCCGCGAGGTCGGCGCCTTCACCGCCGCGATCGATGGCACCGAAGACGTGATCGTCGCGTGCACGCAGGAACGCCCGCTGTTCACCGAACTGGCGGCGAAAACGCAGGCCGATGGCGTGGTGACCGCGCCGGTGCGCTTCGTCAATATCCGCGAGACCGGCGGCTGGTCGCGCGGCGCGCACAAGGATCCGCGCACCGCCAACGCCAAGATTGCGGCGCTGCTGGCCGCCGCGGCGCTGCCCGATCCGGACCCGGTGCCGGTGGTCGAATACCGCTCGGCCGGCAGCGTGCTGGTGTTCGGTCCGGCCGCGCGCGCGCTGCCCTGGGCCGATCGCCTCGGCGAGGCCGGCCTGCAGGTGACGGTGCTGCTGAGCGGCACGGCCGACCGCGTCGATGGCGCGACGCCGCCCGCGATGCGCGACTATCCGGTCCACAGCGGCCGGCTGGACAAGCTGAGCGGCTGGCTCGGTGCCTTCGAGGCGAGCTGGGACACCGGTGCGGGCCGCGCCAATCCGATCGATCTGGACCTGTGCACCCGCTGCAATGCCTGTATCGACGCCTGCCCGGAAGGCGCGATCGACTTCAGCTACCAGATCGACCTGAGCCGCTGCAGCGCGCACCGCGACTGCGTGAAGGCCTGCGGCGCGGCCGCGGCGATCGATTTCGACCGGCCCGCCGGCACGGCCAGCGAGCGCTTCGACCTCGTCTTCGATCTGAACGACAGCCCGTTCTTCGGCCGGCATGCGCCGCCGCAGGGCTATCTGCATGCGGGCGCGGACCCGGTGCGGCAGCAGCGGATGGCGCTCGCCGCCACGCAACTGGTCGGCGAATTCGAGAAGCCCAAGTTCTTCCAGTACAAGGAATCGCTGTGCGCGCACGGCCGCAACCGCACCACCGGCTGCTCGGCCTGTATCGAGGTCTGCTCGGCCGAGGCGATCGGCTCGCGCTGGCAGGACGGCAAGGGCCGCATCGAGGTCGCGCCGAACCTGTGCGTGGGCTGCGGGGCCTGCACCACGGTCTGCCCCACCGGAGCGATCAGCTACGCGTATCCGAAGCCCGATCATCAGGGCCGGCGCCTGCGCACGCTGCTGTCGACCTATCGGCAGGCGGGCGGACGCGATGCCGTGCTGCTGCTGCATGGGCAGGAGCATGGCGATCCGCGCATCCTGGCGCTGGGGCGCGAGGCGCGCGCGGGCCGGGCCAATGGCCTGCCGCCGAACGTGATTCCGGCCGGCCTGTTCCATCCGGCCTCGGTCGGTCTCGAACTGTGGCTGGCGGCGATCGCCTGGGGCGCGGACCGCGTCGCGGTGATGCTGACGGGCGACGAGGCGCCGCAATATCGGACCGCGCTGGCCGAGCAGATGGCCGTCGCGCAGTCGATCCTGGCGGGCCTGGGCTATCGCGGCGAATTCTTTACGCTGATCGACGCACCCGATGCGGGTTCGCTCGATCGCGCGCTGGCCGCGCTGAACCCCAACCGTCCCGCGCTGCCCACGGCCGCCTTCCATGCCGCCGCGGCCAAGCGCGAGACGCTGGGCTTCGCGCTGGATCATCTGGCCGCGCACGCGCCGGTACCCGCCGACGCCGTGCCGCTGCCGGCAGGCGCACCGCTGGGCGCGGTGCAGGTCGACAGCGGGCGCTGCACGCTCTGCATGGCCTGCGTCGGCTCCTGTCCGTCGCAGGCGCTGCGCGACAACAGCGAACGTCCGGTGCTGTCCTTCCTCGAGCGCAACTGCGTCCAGTGCGGCCTGTGCGAGCGGACCTGCCCGGAAGATGCGATCACGCTGGTGCCGCGCCTGCTGACCGGCGATGCCGTGCGCCAGCCCGTCACGCTGCATGAGACCAGGCCCTTCCACTGCATCCGCTGCGCCAAGCCCTTCGGCACCGCGCAGATGGTCGAGGCGATGCTGGGACGCCTGGCCGGGCACCCGGCCTTCGCCGGCGCCGCCGCCGATCGCCTGAAGATGTGCAGCGACTGCCGGGTCGTCGACATGATCGAGAAGGACACCGGGGCCGCGACCGGCGCGACGCTTCAATGAGCAGGGTGCCGGCGACAGCCGGCACCGGTTTTCGATGCATCAGGCCTATGCGACAAGCCGATGCGGCCCTTGACGTCCTTGACGTAGAACTGCCACCTCTCACCGCGATTCGATGACCGATTTCCAGCCTATCCAGCTGACCCAGGCCGCCCCCGCGGACCAGGCCGAAGACACCGCCCGCGCCGACCTCTACGGCCTGCTGGCCACGCTGTTCTATCGCGCGCCCGACGCGGCGCTGCTGCACCATATCGCCGCCAATCGCGCCCATGCCGACGATGCCGCCAGCCCGCTGGGCCAGGCCTGGAACGCGCTGGGCGAAGCCGCGGCGGGCACCACCGAGGCGGAGGCCGCCGACGAGTACCAGCAGCTGTTCGTCGGCATCGGCAAGCCCGATGTCTTCCTGTACGGCTCGTACTACCAGACCGGCTTCCTGCACGAACGGCCGCTGGTGGCGGTGCGCGAGGATCTGGCGCGCTACGGCCTCGAGCGTCATGAAGGCGTCAGCGAACCCGAGGACCATATCGCCACGCTATGCGAAGTGATGCGCTTCCTGATTGCGGGCGACGACGTCGCGGTATCGAACCTCGGCGAGCAGCAGCGCTTCTTTGCGCGCCATCTGCAGCCGTGGGTCGAGTCGCTGTGCGATACGGTGATCGCGCATCCGGGCGCGCGCTTCTATGCGCGCGCGGCGGAATTGCTGAAGTCGTTCGCGGCCGTCGAGGCGGTCGCGATGGAGATGCATTGAAGGCGTGGCAGCGCTAAAGCGGACGGCTCAGGAAGCCGATAAACGCGCTGTGGCGTGCAGATCGAGATGTCGCGACGCGGGTCGCGCGGCGTGCAACGAGATGTCTCAAGACATTTGATGCACAGCGCCATGGTTACCGAAAATCAGGATAAACCCGCGGTGAGCATGGTCATTCCGTACATATCGATCTACAATACGCAAAACAATGCATAACTAGATTGGTAATCGGTAAATATTACCGAGGAGCCCCCATGAAAGAGAAGCAAACTCGGGTCGCACGTCGCCATTTCCTCGCGGGCGCTGGCGTCGTGGCTGCCGCTGCAGGTGCCGCGGCCCTGACCGCGCGCACGCCCGCCGCCCCCGCTGGTGCGATCCCCGCGCCGGAACCCACTCCTGCCGACAGCAACGGTTACCGTGTCTCAGAACACGTACGGAAGTATTACCGGACGACGCTGGTATAAGCCGCGCGATGGCCGGCTCGCCGCGATGCCTGGCATCCCGGCGCGGCCCGATCGCGCGATATCGCGCGCGGTATTCACCGCGATATCGCTCGCAGATTCGCTTCTACCTGCTTCGTACCTTTCCCGAGGTGACACATGATTCTGACCCGCAAGCACGCGGCCCAGGGCGGCGCCCCTGCGCAGCGCGTTGATCGACTCGCGTCCGCTCAGCCGGCCGCCGCTTCGTCCGCACGCCTGTCGTCGCGGCTGGCCACCAGCCTTGCCGGCGCGATGCCGACCATGGACCGCCGCAGCTTCCTGAAGCGTTCGGGCATCGGCGTGGGCGCCGGCCTGGCGGCCTCGCAGCTGACGCTGATCCGCAAGGCCGATGCCGCCGACGGCAAGGCCGCCGGCAACGGCAAGGGCGACATCGTCGTGCGCCGCACGGTCTGCGGCCACTGCTCGGTCGGCTGCGCGGTCGACGCGGTGGTGCAGAACGGCGTCTGGGTCCGCCAGGAGCCGGTGTTCGATTCGCCGATCAATATGGGCGCGCACTGCGCCAAGGGCGCGGCGCTGCGCGAGCACGGCCACGGCGAATACCGCCTCAAATATCCGATGAAGCTCGTCAACGGCAAGTACCAGCGCATCAGCTGGGACCAGGCCCTGGACGAGATCACCGCGAAGATGAAGCAGATCCGCCAGGAGACCGGTCCGGATTCGATGTTCTTCATCGGCTCGTCCAAGCACAGCAACGAGCAGTCGTATCTGCTGCGCAAGTGGGTGTCGTTCTTCGGCACCAACAACACCGACCACCAGGCGCGCATCTGCCACTCGACCACCGTCGCGGGCGTGGCCAATACCTGGGGCTACGGTGCGATGACGAACTCGTACAACGATATGCAGAACGCCAAGGCGGCGCTGTATATCGGCTCGAACGCGGCCGAGGCGCACCCGGTGTCGATGCTGCATCTGCTGCATGCCAAGGAGAACGGCTGCAAGGTGATCGTGGTCGATCCGCGCTACACCCGCACCGCGGCCAAGGCCGAGCAGTATGTCCGCATCCGTTCGGGCTCCGACATCCCGTTCCTGTTCGGCGTGCTGTACCACATCTTCAGCAACGGCTGGGAAGACAAGGAGTACATCCGTCAGCGCGTCTATGGCATGGACAAGGTGCGCGAGGAAGTGCTGGCCAAGTGGACCCCTGACAAGGTCGAAGAGGCCTGCGGCGTGCCCGAGGCACAGGTCTACAAGGTCGCCGAGACCATGGCCAAGAACCGGCCCAGCACGCTGGTCTGGTGCATGGGCCAGACCCAGCATACGATCGGCAACGCGATGGTGCGGGCCTCGTGCATCGTGCAGCTGGCGCTGGGCAACATCGGCGTGTCGGGCGGCGGCGCCAACATCTTCCGCGGCCACGACAACGTGCAGGGCGCGACCGACGTCGGCCCGAACCCCGATTCGCTGCCGGGCTACTACGGCCTGGCCACCGGCGCGTGGAAGCACTACGCCGCGGTGTGGGGCGTCGACTACGAGTGGATCAAGTCGCAGTTCCCGTCGCAGGCGATGATGGAGAAGTCCGGCACCACGGTGTCGCGCTGGATCGATATCGTCACCGAGAAGAGCGATCTGATCGACCAGGACAACAACGTCCGCGGCGTGTTCTTCTGGGGCCATGCGCCGAACTCGCAGACGCGCGGCCTGGAAATGAAGAAGGCCCTCGACAAGCTGGACCTGCTGGTGGTGATCGACCCGTATCCGTCGGCCACCGCGGCGATGGCCAACATGCCGCCGGCCGAAGGCGACAAGGTCAACCCGAACCGCGCCGTCTATCTGCTGCCGGCCGCGACGCAGTTCGAGACCTCGGGCTCGTGCACGGCATCGAACCGCTCGCTGCAATGGCGCGAGAAGGTCATCGAGCCGCTGTTCGAATCGATGCCCGACCACACGATCATGCAGGCCTTCGCCGACAAGCTGGGCTTCGGCAAGGAGCTGTCGCGCAACTTCAAGATGATCGAGGTCAAGCGGGCCGGCCGTACCTGGATGGAGCCGGAGCCCGAGTCGATCCTGCGCGAGATCAACAAGTCGAACTGGACCATCGGCTACACCGGCCAGTCGCCGGAACGGCTGAAGGCGCATATGAAGAATATGCACATGTTCGACGTCAAGACGCTGCGCTGCAAGGGCGGCAAGGACGCGGCCACCGGCTACGACCTGACCGGCGACTACTTCGGCCTGCCGTGGCCGTGCTACGGCACGCCGGAACTGAAGCACCCCGGCTCGCCGAACCTGTACGACACCACCCGTCACGTGATGGACGGCGGCGGCAACTTCCGCGCCAACTTCGGCGTCGAGCGCGACGGCGTGAGCCTGCTGGCCGAGGACGGCTCGCATTCGGTCGGCGCGGAAATCACCACCGGCTATCCCGAGTTCGACCACGTGCTGCTGAAGAAGCTGGGCTGGTGGGACGATCTGACCGATGCCGAGAAGCAGGCCGCCGAAGGCAAGAACTGGAAGACCGACCTGTCGGGCGGCATCCAGCGTGTCGTGCTGAAGGTCCACGGCTGCCATCCGTTCGGCAACGCCAAGGCGCGCGCGGTCGTGTGGAACTTCCCGGATCCGATCCCGCAGCACCGGGAGCCGCTGTACTCGACCCGTCCGGACATGGTCGCCAAGTATCCGACCCACGACGACAAGATGGCGTTCTGGCGCCTGCCGACGCTGTACAAGACCGTGCAGCAGCGCAACGTCGAGAACAAGATCCACGAGAAGTTCCCGATCATCCTGACCTCGGGCCGACTGGTCGAGTACGAGGGCGGGGGCGAGGAAACGCGTTCGAACCCGTGGCTGGCCGAGCTGCAGCAGGAGAACTTCGTCGAGATCAATCCGCGCGCGGCCTCCGCCCGCGGCATCCGCAACGGCGACTACTGCTGGGTCAAGACGCCGACCGGCGCCACGCTGAAGGTGCGCGCGCTGGTCACCGAGCGGGTCGGCCCGGATACCGCCTTCATCCCGTTCCACTTCTCGGGCTGGTGGCAGGGCAAGGACATGCTGGACTACTACCCGGACGGCGCGCATCCGATCGTGCGGGGCGAGGCGGTCAACACGGCGACAACCTACGGCTACGACGCGGTGACGATGATGCAGGAAACCAAGACCACGGTCTGCCAGATCGAGCGCTTCGCGTAAGGGGAACACAATGGCACGCATGAAATTCATTTGTGACGCCGAGCGCTGCATCGAGTGCAACAGCTGCGTCACCGCTTGCAAGAACGAGCACGAGGTACCGTGGGGCGTCAACCGGCGCCGCGTGGTGACGGTCAACGACGGCGTGCAGGGCGCAGAGAAATCGATCTCGGTGGCCTGCATGCACTGTTCGGACGCGCCCTGCATGGCGGTCTGTCCGGTCGACTGCTTCTACCGCACCGATGACGGCGTGGTGCTGCACGACAAGGATGTCTGCATCGGCTGCGGCTACTGCTCCTATGCGTGCCCGTTCGGCGCGCCGCAGTTCCCGTCGACCGGCACCTTCGGCGTGCGCGGCAAGATGGACAAGTGCACGTTCTGCGCGGGCGGTCCGGAAGCCAACGGCAGCGAGGCCGAGTTCGAGAAGTACGGCCGCAACCGCCTGTCCGAAGGCAAGCTGCCGCTATGCGCGGAGATGTGCTCGACCAAGGCGCTGCTCGGCGGCGACGGCGACGTGATCGCCGACATCCTGCGCAACCGCGTGATCAAGCGCGGCACCGGCGGCGATGTGTTCGGCTGGGGCACCGCCTACGGCACCAACGGCCAGGCCGCCCAGCGCGCCCCGGCCGCGCCGGCCGGCACCCCGGCACCGGCCCAGCAGACGCCGGCCGGTCCGTCCACTCCCGCGGGGCAGGCATCATGAAAGCAGGCAAGCTGATGTGGATGGCGGCGGGCGCCGCCGCGCTGATCGGGCTGGCGGGCTGCGGCGAAGAGCCGCAAACCGCCAAGCCGAGCCCGAAGAAGACCGACACCGCGGCCTGGAAGGGCGCGCCCGGCGATCCGTTCGTTGCCACCGGCTGGACGCAGGGCGACCAGACCAGCTGGCAGAAGCAGATCCGCCAGCGCAACCAGCTGCAGAACGAGTACACGCGCGTCCAATGAGCGGGGCGAGCATGGGCGGCCGCCGTTGCCGCCGACTTGAAGCCGATCCGAAGGAGGCCCTATGAGCGCCAAGCTGATTTCCGCGCTGGCCGGCAAGGCCCGTGCCGCCGCGGCAACGGCCGCATGCGCGCTGGCCTTGGCCGTGCCGCTGCTGCACGCCGGCGCGGCGCACGCGCAGACCACCCCCGCGCAGGCGCCTGCACAGGCAGCCGCGCAGGGCCAGAGCCCCGCCGCGACACCGACGCAGGCGGATGCGGACGCGAACAACCCCGCGCTGCATCCGCAGCAGCCGTTCTCGGGCATCGCCTCGCAGAACATCTTCGACGTGCCCGAGCGCGACATCGCGGCCGAGGCGCGCGAGCAGCAGAGCCGCACGCGCACGCAGCCGGGCAACAACGCGCCGGTCTGGCGCGAGATCAACTCGGACCAGCGCCACTACAGCAGCCTGCCCGACAAGGAAGCGGGCGTGCTGATCCTGCGCACCGGCCAGGAATGGCGGCTGTTGCGCAACGGCGTGATCACGGTCTGGGGCGGCTGGCTGCTGGTGCTGGTGCCGGCGGTCATTCTGGCCTTCTTCGTCTGGCGCGGCACCATTCCGCTCAAGTCGCAACCGACCGGCCGCATGATCGAGCGCTTCACACCGCTGGAGCGCATCGTCCACTGGACCATGGCGATCGCCTTCGTGGTGCTCGCCGTGTCGGGCATCGTGATGCTGTTCGGCAAGCATTTCCTGCTGCCGATCATGGGCCATACGCTGTTCGGCTGGCTGACCTATCTGCTGAAGAACGTCCACAACATCGTCGGCCCGGTCTTCACGCTGTCGCTGATCGTCGGCTTCGTGATCTTCGTGCGCGACAACCTGCCGTCGCGCGACGATATCCGCTGGCTCACCAGCCTCGGCGGCATCGCCAGCGGCAAGCACGTGCCGAGCGGCCGCTTCAATGCGGGCGAGAAAGGCTGGTTCTGGGTCGGCGTGTTCTTCCTCGGCCTGCTGATCTCGGCCTCGGGCTTCGTGCTCGACAAGATCGTGCCGGGGCTGGACTACTACCGCACCACGATGCAGCTGGCCCATATCGTCCACTCGATCGCCGCGATCGTGATGATGGCGATGGCCTTCGGCCATATCTACATGGGCTCGATCGGCATGGAAGGCGCCTATCGCGCGATGCGCGACGGCTATGTCGACGAGGCCTGGGCCAAGGAGCACCACGAGCACTGGTACGACGACATCAAGTCCGGCAAGATCCCGGCCCAGCGTTCGGCGCCGTCGCGCCGCCATGCCGAACGGCGGCCGGCACCCGGCGAAGCGTAAGGCACAGCGTACGGACCCGGCCGGGATGAGCGCTACAATGCATGCTCGACATCACCGTGACAGGAGGTTCGGCATGAAGCGTATTCTTTTCGGTCTGGTGGCAAGCGGCGCACTGGCAGCGTGTTCGCAGACGGGACCCTTGGGGCAGATGATGGGCGGCGGTGCGACGGCCGAGCGAGCCGTGGCGCCGCTGACCGCCAAGAGCGGCACCACTACCCAGGGCACCGTGACCTTCACCCAGCATGGCGATCATGTGATGGTGCTGGCCGACGTGACGGGGCTGCCGCCGAATTCGGTGCACGGCTTCCACGTCCACGAGAAGGGCGATTGCTCGGCCCCCGATGCGATGAGCGCCGGCGGCCATTTCAACCCGACCGGGAAGCCGCACGGCTCGGTGAATACGCCGGACCACCATGTCGGCGACATGCCGAACCTGACCGCCGACGCCAATGGCCGCGCGCGGGCGAGCTTCCAGCTGACCAGCATGACCGTCGCGCCCGGCCCGAACAGCGTGGTCGGCCGCGCCGTGGTCGTGCACAAGGACCCCGACGACTACAAGACCCAGCCCACCGGCAATTCGGGCGGCCGCATCGCCTGCGGCGTGGTGGTCAAGTCCTGACCGGCGCGGCCGGCGCGATGGCCCGATTCCCGCTTGCCCGCTTCGCGGGTTCGCCGTCGCGCCGGCCCGCCTCGATGTTTCCGATTTTCCAGTACCCATGACCCTGCGTCCCCAACTGAGCCAAGCCGCCGTCCCGCTGATCGAGGAGGTCGAGGTCGTCGACGAGCAGGGCCGCGTGCGCTCGGCCTTCCTGCCTGGTGAGCGGCCGCTGACCGTCTATCTGGACAAGCGCGAGCTGGTCACGCTGATGACGCTGGGCGGCGCTCCCGAGGCGCTGGTGCTGGGGTATCTGCGCAACCAGCGGCTGGTCGAGTCGATCGAGGACATCGCCGCGATCCAGGTCGACTGGGAGACCGAGTCGGCCGCGGTGACCACGCGCGGCGGCGTCGACCGCATCGAGGAGCGCACCGCGCGCAAGATCGTCACCACCGGCTGCGGCCAGGGCACGGTGTTCGGCTCGCTGCTCGACGAGGTCGACCAGATCCGGCTGCCCGACGACGCGGTGCTCGACCAGCAGACGCTGTACAGCATCGTCGATACCATCCGGCTGCAGCAGTCGGTCTACAAGCAGGCCGGCTCGGTGCATGGCTGCGCGCTGTTTCAGGGCCGCGAGCTGCTGATGTTCATCGAGGACGTGGGCCGCCACAACGCGGTCGATGCGATCGCCGGACGCATGTGGCTCGAGGGGATGGACGGCGCCGACAAGGTCTTCTACACGACCGGCCGCCTGACCTCGGAAATGGTGATCAAGGGCGCGCAGATGGGCATTCCCTTCCTGCTGTCGCGCTCGGGCGTCACGCAGATGGGCTACCAGATGGCCAGGCGCGTCAACATGACGCTGTTCGCCCGCTGCACCGGCAAACACTTCCTGCTTTATACCGGCCGCCAGCGCTTCCGCCACAGCGAGCCGCAGGCCGCGGTGGCCTGAGGCTTCGGCAGGCGGGGGGAGGCCCTCTCCCCCGGCCCCTCTCCCGCAAGCGGGAGAGGGGAGCAAACCGGCATCGTCTTCGGTCCGCGGAAAGACGGAAGCTACCCTGCAGAGCGGGCATACCGACTCCCCTCTCCCGCCTGCGGGAGAGGGGATGGGGGAGAGGGCCAGTGCGCCCGCCCCGCTTCCTGGTGCCTCGCATGATTGGTTGTACAATGCGGCCCATTGCGCGCCATGCCGTCCGTTGCGGCGTTCCACTTCGCGGCGCTTCCTTCCGTTCACCGCTACCTTATGAGCATCAAATCCGACAAGTGGATCCGCCGCATGGCGGAGCAGCATGGCATGATCGAGCCGTTCGAGCCGGGCCAGGTCAGGGAAATGGATGGCCGCAAGATCGTCTCCTATGGCACCTCCAGCTACGGCTACGACATCCGCTGCGCCGACGAATTCAAGATCTTCACCAACATCAACAGCACGATCGTCGACCCGAAGAACTTCGACGAGAAATCGTTCGTCGACTTCAAGGGCGATGTCTGCATCATCCCGCCGAACTCGTTCGCGCTGGCCCGCACCGTCGAGTATTTCCGCATCCCGCGCAGCGTGCTGACGATCTGCCTGGGCAAGAGCACCTACGCACGCTGCGGCATCATCGTCAACGTGACGCCGTTCGAGCCCGAGTGGGAAGGCTACGTGACGCTGGAATTCTCGAACACCACGCCGCTGCCCGCGAAGATCTACGCCGGCGAGGGCTGCGCCCAGGTGCTGTTCTTCGAGAGCGACGAGGTCTGTGAAACCTCGTACCGCGATCGCGGCGGCAAATACCAGGGCCAGCACGGTGTCACGCTGCCGAAAACCTGATTGCCCTACAATGCGGGCCAATGGCCCCGGGAACGCACGACACCCCCGATTGCCACCGACCGACGGAACGGCCCGACCGCTCCCCTGAATATCCGAGCCACATGCCGCCGCGCGCCTGAACGCGGCCATGTGGCTCAAGTCCTTTTGCCTCTCTCTCCTTTCCGCGAGGACGCCCGATGAAATTCCGCTTCCCCGTCATCATCATCGATGAAGACTTCCGCTCCGAGAACATCTCCGGCTCGGGCATCCGTGCGCTGGCCCAGGCCATCGAGGCCGAGGGCATGGAGGTGATGGGCCTGACCAGCTACGGCGACCTGACCTCGTTCGCGCAGCAGTCCAGCCGCGCCTCGACCTTCATCGTGTCGATCGACGACGACGAGTTCGCCAGCGGCACCGACGAGCCGGAAGCGGCGGCGATCGAGAAGCTGCGCGCCTTCGTCACCGAGGTGCGCCGCCGCAACGCCAATCTGCCGATCTTCCTGTACGGCGAGACCCGTACCTCGCGCCATATTCCGAACGACATCCTGCGCGAGCTGCACGGCTTCATTCACATGTTCGAGGACACGCCCGAGTTCGTGGCCCGGCATATCATCCGCGAAGCCAAGGTCTATCTCGAATCGCTGGCGCCGCCGTTCTTCAAGGCGCTGATCGACTACGCGCAGGACAGCTCGTACTCGTGGCACTGCCCGGGCCACTCGGGCGGCGTCGCCTTCCTGAAGAGCCCGGTCGGCCAGGTGTTCCACCAGTTTTTCGGCGAGAACATGCTGCGCGCCGACGTCTGCAATGCGGTCGACGAACTGGGCCAGCTGCTCGACCATACCGGACCGGTGGCGGCATCGGAGCGCAACGCCGCGCGAATCTTCAACTCCGACCACATGTTCTTCGTCACCAACGGCACCTCGACCTCGAACAAGATGGTCTGGCACGCCAACGTGGCGCCCGGCGACATCGTCGTGGTCGACCGCAACTGCCACAAGTCGATCCTGCACGCGATCATGATGACCGGCGCGATCCCGGTGTTCCTGATGCCGACGCGCAACCACTACGGCATCATCGGCCCGATCCCGAAGAGCGAGTTCGACCCGGAAACCATCCGCCGCAAGATCGCCGCGCATCCGTTCGCCAGCCAGGCGAAGAACCAGAAGCCGCGCATCCTGACGATCACGCAGGGCACCTACGACGGCGTGCTGTACAACGCCGAGCAGATCAAGGAGATGCTGGCGGCCGAGATCGACACGCTGCATTTCGACGAGGCCTGGCTGCCGCATGCGGCCTTCCACGACTTCTATCGCAACATGCACGCGATCGGGCGCGATCGTCCGCGCAGCAAGGACGCGCTGGTGTTCGCCACGCAGTCGACCCACAAGCTGCTGGCGGGGCTGTCGCAGGCCTCGCAGATCCTCGTGCAGGACTCGGAGACGCGCAAGCTCGACCGGTACCGCTTCAACGAGGCGTACCTGATGCATACGTCGACCAGCCCGCAGTATTCGATCATCGCCTCGTGCGATGTGGCCGCGGCGATGATGGAAGCGCCGGGCGGCACCGCGCTGGTCGAGGAGAGCATCCAGGAGGCGCTGGACTTCCGCCGCGCGATGCGCAAGGTCGAGGGCGACTACGATGCCGGCAACAACGGCGACTGGTGGTTCAAGGTCTGGGGGCCGGAGGCGCTGATCGAGGACGGCATCGGCGACCGCGAGGCGTGGATGCTGAAGGCCAACGACCGCTGGCACGGCTTCGGCGACCTGGCCGACGGCTTCAACCTGCTCGACCCGATCAAGGCCACGATCATCACGCCGGGGTTGGACGTCGACGGCGAATTCAGCGAGCGCGGCATTCCGGCGGCGATCGTCACCAAATACCTGGCCGAGCACGGCATCATCATCGAGAAGACCGGGCTGTACTCGTTCTTCATCATGTTTACGATCGGCATCACCAAGGGCCGCTGGAATTCGCTGGTGACCGAGCTGCAGCAGTTCAAGGACGACTACGACCAGAACCAGCCGCTGTGGCGCGTGCTGCCGGAGTTCGTCGCGCGGTTCCCGCAGTACGAGCGGATGGGCCTGCGCGACCTGTGCGACGCGATCCATAGCGTCTACAAGGCCAACGACGTCGCGCGCGTGACCACCGAGATGTACCTGTCGGACATGGAGCCGGCGATGAAGCCGTCGGACGCGTGGGCGATGATGGCGCACCGCGAGATCGAACGGGTGCCGGTCGACGATCTGGAGGGCCGCGTCACCGCGATCCTGCTGACGCCCTATCCGCCGGGCATTCCGCTGCTGATCCCGGGCGAGCGCTTCAACCGGACCATCGTCCAGTACCTGAAGTTCGCGCGCGAGTTCAACCAGCTGTTCCCGGGCTTCGAGACCGATATCCATGGCCTGGTGGCCGAGGAGATCGACGGCAAGCGCGTGTATTTCGTCGATTGCGTCAAGCAGACGGTTTGAGCCGGCACGAGCGGTGTGGCATCGCCAGCCGGCTCCCCTCTCCCGCTGGCGGGAGAGGGGTGGGGGAGAGGGCAGGGGGCTCGATCACGCCACCGCGGTAGAAACCACCCCTCTCCCCAACCCTCTCCCCTTGAGGGGAGAGGGAGAGCCCCACTACCTTCCCACTACTTCTTCTCGAACTCGAACACCGGCGCCGCGGGACCGCTGTCGTTCGACTGACCCGGCGAGCTCGGCGTCTCGAGCTGGGCGCCGCCCGGCAGCGTCGGCGCTTCGGGCGCTTCCGATGGGCCGGTCGAACCCGGTGCGCTGGGCGCAGGCTGCGGCGTCGTGCCGAAGTCGATGTCCAGGCTGCGCGTGATGCTGCGGTCCTGCGCCTTCGTCTTGTCGGTCGTGACCAGCCCCGGGAAGATGATGATCAGCGCGACCATGATCAGCTGGATCACCACGAAGGGCACCGAGCCCCAGTAGATGTCCGAGGTCTTGACCGAGCGCGGCGCGACCGAGCGCAGGTAGAACAGCGAGAAGCCGAACGGCGGGTGCATGAACGAGGTCTGCATGTTGACCGCCAGCAGCACGCCGAACCAGATCAGGTCGATGCCCAGCTTGTCCGCCACCGGGCCGACCAGCGGCACCAGGATGAAGGCCAGCTCGAAGAAATCGAGGAAGAAGGCCAGCAGGAAGAACAGGATGTTGACCGCGATCAGGAAGCCGGTCTGGCCGCCCGGCAGCGCCGTCAGCAGGTGCTCGACCCACAGGTGGCCGTCGACGCCGTAGAACGTCAGCGAGAACACCCGCGCGCCGATCAGGATGAAGATCACGAAGGCCGACAGCTTCAGCGTCGAGTCCATCGCCTGCCGGGTCAGGCTCAGGTTCAGCCGGCCCTTGATCAGCGCCAGCACCAGCGCGCCCAGCGCCCCCATGCCGCCGCCTTCGGTCGGCGTGGCCACGCCGATGAAGATCGTGCCCAGCACCAGGAAGATCAGCGCCAGCGGCGGGATCAGCACGAAGGTCACCTTCTCGGCCATCTGCGACAGCAGATTGAGCTTGAGCACGCGGTTGATCACCGCCAGCACGAAAGCGAACGAGATCGCCGCGCCGATCGACACCACCAGCCGCTCATCCAGCGGACCGCCGGGGTTGTAGTTCAGGTCGACCACCACGCCGACCACCACCGCCAGCGCGGTCAGCACCAGCACCGAGGTGGAGCCGCTCTTGCCGCTGGGCTCGCGGAAGGTGCGGGCTTCCAGCGGCAGCGCGGGCGCGGCGGCGGGCTTGAACAGCGTCACCAGCAGCACATACGCCATGTACAGACCGGTCAGCACCATGCCGGGCACGAACGCGCCCTTGTACATGTCGCCGACGGAACGGCCCAGCTGGTCGGCCAGCACGATCAGCACCAGCGACGGCGGAATGATCTGCGCCAGCGTGCCCGAGGCGGCGATCACGCCGGTCGCGAGCCGCTTGTCGTAGTTGTACTTGAGCATCAGGGGCAGCGAGATCAGCCCCATCGAGATCACCGAGGCCGCCACCACGCCGGTAGTCGCCGCCAGCAGCGCGCCGACGAAGATCACCGCATAGGCCAGGCCCCCGCGGATCGGGCCGAACAGCTGGCCGATCGTATCGAGCAGATCCTCGGCCATGCCGGATCGCTCCAGTATCAGTCCCATGAAGGTGAAGAACGGAATCGCCAGCAGCGTGTCGTTCTCGATGATGCCGAACAGCCGGCTCGGCAGCGCCTGCAGCAGTTCCGGCGCCAGCAGGCCCAGCTCGATGCCGATGAAGGCGAACAGCAGCCCGTTGGCGGCCAGTGCGAAGGCGATCGGAAAGCCCGACAGCAGGAAGACCACCAGGGAGCCGAACATGATCGGCGCCATGTTGTCGATCAGGAATTGCGTCATCGCGGTCCTCGCTTACGGGGTTGCCGGGGGACCGGAGCGGCCGCCGTCGGTCAGCACGGCGGCATTTTCCGCGGGGTTGTGGCCGTGCTTGCGGAAGGCCTCGAACGGCAGCTCGCCCTTCAGGTAGGCGAAACGCTTGATCAGTTCGGACACGCCCTGCAGGACCAGCAGGAAGAAGCCGGCGACGATCAGGAACTTGGCCGGCCAGCGGATCAGGCCGCCGGCATTGCCCGACATTTCATGGCCGGCGTAGGACAGCCAGAAGTAGGGGATCGACAGCCACAGGATGATCAGCGAGATCGGCAGCAGGAACAGCAGAATGCCGAAGATGTCGATCCAGACCTGGGTGCGCTCCGAGAAGCGTCCGGCGATCACGTCGATGCGGACATGCTCGTCCTTGCGCAGGGTGTAGGGCGCGCCGAGCAGGAACACGCCGGCGAACATGTACCACTGCAATTCGAGCCAGGCGTTGGAGCTGATGCTGAAGGTGTAGCGAATGATGGCATTGCCCGCGCAGACCAGTACGGCGAGCAGGATCAGCCATTTCGCCCACCTCCCGATGGCATCGTTCACGGCGTCGATAAGCCGTGAGATCCTCATGAGGAGAGACATGTGAACGTCCTAGGGATGGGGAAAACGGGGGTGGCGCGTCAGTTTACGGTTGAACCCCAAGGCAAATCGCTAGGGTTAATCCCCAATTCGTCACATTGTCTGCGTTGTCTGCACCGGGAGAGGGCGGGGAGGGGAGG
>NZ_JAGFTW010000051.1:0-116389 GCF_017598945.1 Cupriavidus gilardii | reverse complement strand
AAGAGACGGGGGGTTGGGGGAGAGGCCAACCCACCCCTCCCCCCCCGTCCCCGCCCCCACCCCTGCCCCCATCCCCGCTGGCCAAGCGACGCGCATGTTCTCGCCATGTGGCCGCCGCCCCCCTGTTCCGCCGCTCCTTGCCTACAATGGCCGGATGATCGCCGGCCAACAGGAGCCGCCATGCCCATCGATCGTCGTCGCTTCCTTGCCTGTTCCGCCGCGCTGGCGGGCGCGCTGACGCCCGCGGTACGCGCCCAATCCGGAACCGCTTCCGCGCCGGCTGCCGCAGGCGCCGGCCCGCTGCGCCGCGCCATTCCGGGCACGCGCGAAACGCTGCCCGTGATCGGGCTCGGTACCGCCGACACCTTCGACGCCGGCACCCAGGGCCTGCAGCAGAGCCCGCTGTCCGAGGTGATGTCGCTGCTGCTGCGAACGCCCGGCGCCGTTCTCGATACCGCGCCCAGCTATGGGGCGGCCGAAGCGGTGACCGGCGAATTGTTGCGCCTGCACAATGGCCGCAGGCAGGTCTTCCTCGCCACCAAGATCTCGGCATCGGCCAGCGGCGCGCCGGCGCAATGGGCGCGTTCGCAGCAGGAGCTGGGCAGCGAGACCGTCGACCTGCTGCAGGTTCACAATCTGATCGACTGGGAGGAGAACCTGCGATTCCTGCGCCGCCTGCAGGAACAGGGCAAGACGCGCTATATCGGCGTCACGCACTATCGCGCCGATGCGCACGAGCGGCTCGAGCAGATCGTGCACAACGAGAAGATCGACTTCGTGCAGATCAACTATTCGCTGGGCGAGCGCGAGGCCGAACGCCGGCTGCTGCCGCTGTGCCGGCAGCGCGGCATCGGCGTGCTGATCAACCGGCCGTTCCAGGACGGGCGGCTGTTCCGCGCGGTGCAAGGGCGGCCGTTGCCGCCGTGGGCTGCCGATCTCGATTGCAGCAGCTGGGGCCAGCTCTTCCTCAAATTCATCGTCAGCCATCCGGCGGTGACCGCGGCGATTCCGGCCACCTCCAATCCGCGCCATATGCGCGACAACCTCGGCGCGGCGCTTGGCCGGATGCCGGACGCGAAGCAGCGCGAGCAGATCGCCGCGCTGCTGGCCTAGCGCCCCACCCACCCGCTCGAACACGGCATGGCCGCCGCTCCGTCACCGCCGCCCAGCCCCGGCCGCCTCGGCGCACTGGGCATCCGTCCCGGCGAACACGCGGCCGTGGTCGCGGCTTTCGTGTTTTTCTTCTGCCTGTTTGCCAGCTACTTCATGCTGCGGCCGGTGCGGGAAACGATGGGCATCGCCGGCGGCGTGCGGAACCTGCAATGGCTGTTCACCGCGACCTTCGTCGTGATGCTGGCCGCGATTCCGCTGTACGGCCTGGTCAGCTCGCGGCTGCCGCGGCGGCGCTTCGTGCCGTGGGTCTATGCGTTCTTCATCGCCAATCTGCTGGTCTTCGCGCTGGCCACGCGGGCGCGGCCCGACGATGTCTGGCTGGCGCGCGTGTTCTACGTGTGGCTGTCGGTGTTCAATCTGTTCGTGGTGTCGGTGGCCTGGAGCCTGATGGCGGACGTGTTCCGCCCCGAGCAGGCGCGCCGGCTGTTCCCGGTGATCGCGGCCGGCGCCAGCGTCGGCGGCCTGGCCGGGCCGCTGCTGTCGGGCTGGCTGGTCGAACCCATCGGGCTGACCGGGCTGATGCTGCTGTCGGCCGTACTGCTGGCCGCGACGCTGCCGGGTTGTGCGTGGCTGTTTCGCTGGCGGGCACGGGCCGGGGCCGGTGCTGCGGTCGGCGCCATCCCGCCGCGCGATGCGGCGGCGCGTGCCGGCTCGGTGCACCATGCAGACGCGCCGCGCGACGATCCGCGCGACCCGATCGGCGGCAGCCTGCTGGCCGGCCTGACGCTGATCGCGCGCTCGCGCTATCTGCTCGGCATCGCGCTGTTCGTGATCCTGCTGTCGACCGCCAGCACCTTCCTGTACTTCGAACAGGCGCGGCTGGTCGCCGAGACCTTCCCGAGCCGCACCGAACAGACCCGCGTGTTCAGCGCGATCGACGCGATCGTGCAGGCCGCCACCATCGCGATCCAGCTGTTTTTCTCCGGCCAGGTGGCGCGGCGCTACGGCGTGACCGCGCTGCTGACCGTGGTGCCGCTGGCGGTGGCCGGCGGCTTCGTGATGCTGGCGATCTGGCCGGTGTTCGGCGTGCTGGCCGGCGTGATGGTGCTGCGCCGCGTCGGCGAGTATGCGATGGTGCGGCCCGGCCGCGAGATGCTGTTCACCGTGGTCGATGCCGAGACCAAGTACAAGGCCAAGAACGTCATCGACACGATGGTCTATCGCGCCGGCGATGCCGTCAGCGCCTGGGTCAAGACCGGCATCGATGCGCTGGCCGGCCATCCCGCGGTGGTGGCCGTGGCCGGCGCCGTGCTCGCCCTGGTCTGGGGCTTGCTTGGCTGGTGGCTGGGCCGGCGTCACCAGGGGGCCGCCGACCTGCCTGCGCGGGCCGCCACCTCCACGGCCGAGGCCGCGGCCCGCATGCCGGGCCGGTAGCCCTCGCATTCGGCCAAAATGGCGGCATGCGGGGCCAAGCGGGCCAGACCGCCCCGCCCGCCCGACGCCGCAGGCGTTACAGTGTCAGCCGAGCATGCGGGACCGGCACCGCCGGGCCGCCAACCACCGATCGATCGTATCGTCGCCGCGCACCCGCGCGTCGCCACCGAAGGAAAGCCGCCATGAAAACCAAAGCCGCCGTCGCCTGGAAAGCAGGCGCCCCGTTGACCGTCGAGGAAGTCGATCTGGCCGGACCGCGCGCCGGCGAGGTGCTGGTCGAGATCAAGGCCACCGGCATCTGCCATACCGACTACTACACGCTGTCGGGCGCGGACCCCGAGGGCATCTTCCCCGCCATCCTCGGCCATGAGGGCGCCGGCGTGGTCACGGAGGTCGGCCCCGGCGTGACCTCGCTCAAGCCCGGCGACCATGTGATTCCGCTTTACACGCCCGAATGCCGCCAGTGCAAGTTCTGCCTGTCGCGCAAGACCAATCTCTGCCAGGCGATCCGCGCGACCCAGGGCAAGGGCCTGATGCCCGACGGCACCTCGCGCTTCTCGCTCGACGGCAAGCCGATCTTCCACTACATGGGCACGTCGACCTTCGCCAACCACATCGTGGTGCCGGAGATCGCGCTGGCGAAGATCCGCGAGGACGCGCCGTTCGACAAGGTCTGCTATATCGGCTGCGGCGTGACCACCGGCGTGGGCGCGGTGCTGTTCACGGCGAAGGTCGAGGCCGGCGCCAATGTGGTGGTGTTCGGCCTGGGCGGCATCGGCCTGAACGTGATCCAGGGCGCGAAGATGGTCGGCGCCGACAAGATCATCGGCGTCGACATCAACCCGAATCGCGAGGCGCTGGCGCGGCAATTCGGCATGACGCATTTCGTCAATCCGAACGACGTCGAGAACGTGGTCGACCATATCGTGCACCTGACCGACGGCGGCGCCGATTACTCGTTCGAATGCATCGGCAACACCAAGGTCATGCGCCAGGCGCTGGAGTGCTGCCACAAGGGCTGGGGCAAGTCGATCATCATCGGCGTGGCCGAGGCCGGCGCCGAGATCTCGACCCGCCCGTTCCAGCTGGTGACCGGCCGCGAGTGGAAGGGCTCGGCGTTCGGCGGCGCCCGCGGCCGCACCGACGTGCCGAAGATCGTCGACTGGTATATGGACGGCAAGCTCAATATCGACGACCTGATCACGCATACGCTGCCGCTGGAGCGGATCAACGAGGGCTTCGACCTGATGAAGCGCGGCGAGTCGATCCGTTCGGTGGTGCTTTACTGAGGCCGGAGGCGCAACGCTCATGCTCGAACTGCTCTCCGAGCACGGCTGCTTCGGCGGCGTGCAGCGCTTCTACCGGCATGCGTCGACCGCGGTCGGGCTGCCGATGCGCTTCTCGGTCTTCCTGCCGCCGGCGGCGCTCGCCGGCGTCGGCACGCCGCGGCCGGCGCTGTTCTATCTGGCCGGCCTGACCTGCACCGAAGAGACCTTCATGATCAAGGGCGGCGCGCAGCGGCTCGCGGCGCAGCTCGGCCTGATCCTGGTCGCGCCCGACACCAGCCCCCGCGACACCGGCATTGCCGGCGAGGCGGACGAATGGGACTTCGGGGCCGGTGCGGGCTTCTATCTGGATGCCACGCAGGCACCGTGGAACGCGCACTGGCGCATGGAAAGCTATGTCGTCGGCGAGCTCCACGATCTGGTGGTCGGCGAGCTGGGCGCCGACCCGCAGCGCATCGGCATCTTCGGCCATTCGATGGGCGGCCACGGCGCACTGGTGCTGGCGCAGCGCCATCGCGGCCGCTTCCGCTCGGTATCGGCGTTCGCGCCGATCGCCGCGCCGTCGCAATGCCCGTGGGGCGAGAAGGCGTTCAGCCGCTATCTCGGCGAGGACCGTGCGCAATGGCTGCAGTACGACGCCAGCGCGCTGATGCAGGCGCAACCCGACGCGCCCTTCCCCGGCGGCATCCTGATCGATCAGGGACTGGCGGACAAATTCCTGGCCGACCAGCTCCATCCGGAAGCCTTCGAAGCGGCGTGCGCCGCGGTCGGCCAGCCGCTGACCCTGCGGCGGCACCAGGGCTACGACCACGGGTATTACTTCATCGCGACGTGGATGGAGGACCATCTGCGCCATCACGCCAGCCAGCTTGGCGACGGCGCGCCCCGCGCCAACGGCACGCCCGGCAACTGATCGACAGACCACCCGCGGGAGGGCACCGGGCCGGTGCCCTCCCGGCGCCGCTTCGCGTTATCTAAAGCCCGAATCCCGAATGCGATAGCCGCGCCAGGCGGGATCGCTCAACATGCGCCGCGAATCAGAACTGCCAGAGACGTGATCGCGTTCGGCAGCACCAGGCATCGCGGTGATGCCTGCTGACAACGGGATCGGCACATGGCACGCGGGGATTTCATCAGGTTCGCATCGGTTTCCAAGACTTACGACGGCGCTCATGCCGTCGTCCGCGCACTGGACCTGTGCGTGCGCGAGGGCGAATTCCTGACCCTGCTCGGCCCGTCGGGCTGCGGCAAGACCACCACCCTGATGATGCTGGCGGGCTTCGAGGCCCCGACCCACGGCGAGATCCATCTGGACGGCGAACGCATCGACCGCGTGCCGCCGCACCGGCGCAACATCGGCATGGTGTTCCAGAACTACGCGCTGTTTCCCCATATGACGGTGGCGGAGAACGTCGCCTTTCCCCTGCAGATGCGCCATCTGGCCAACCGCCAGATCCGCGAACGCGTCGGCGAGGCACTGGAGATGGTGCGCCTGCAGCCGTACGCGCATCGCCGGCCGGCACAACTTTCCGGCGGGCAACAGCAACGGGTGGCGCTGGCACGGGCGCTGGTGTACCGGCCCAGCCTGATCCTGATGGACGAACCGCTGAGCGCGCTGGACAAGCAGCTGCGCGAGCAGATGCAGTGGGAAATCAAGCAGCTGCATGCCCGCGTCGGTATCACCGTGGTCTACGTGACGCACGACCAGGCCGAGGCGCTGACGATGTCCGACCGGATCGGCGTGATGAACGAGGGCGTGCTGCAGCAGCTCGCCACGCCGGCCGACCTTTACGACAACCCCGCGAACGCCTTCGTCGCGCGCTTCGTCGGCGAGAACAATGTCCTGACCGCGCAGGTCGCCGCCATCGACGGCGGCCATTGCACGCTGCGGCTGGCCGACGGTTCGCTGGTACAGGCGCGAGCCGGTGCCGGCTTGCGCGAGGGCCAGGCCGCCTCGCTGACGCTGCGTCCCGAGAAGATCGTGCTCGCACCCGCGGCGGCCGCGGGCTTGAACACGGCATCGGCGCAGATCGCCGGCGTCGTCTACTGCGGCGACCACCTGCGGGTGTGGGTGGACAGCTGCGGCCTGGGCGAGGTTCTGATCAAGGCGCCGACGCAGGGCGCCGGCGCTCCCTTCGTCCCCGGCGGCAGCGTCGCCATCGGCTGGATGCGGGACCACTGCCTCGCTCTGCCCCTGCATTGAATGCCGGAACCTCCCGGCACGATCCACCCTCCCGACACCATCCCTGTACTTTCGCTCTCGACCATGCGTATCCCATCCCTGCTCCATGCCGGTGCCGTCGCGCCGTTTCTGATCTGGGCCGCCGCGGTGCCGGCCCAGCCCTCGCTGACCGTGGCGTCCTGGGGCGGCGCCTACAGCAAGAGCCAGCGCGAGGTCTACTTCGAGCCGTTCGCGAAGGCCACCGGCATCGCGGTCCGCGAGGACGAGTGGGACGGCTCGGTCGCCCGGATCCGCGCGATGGTCGACAGCCGTCATGTCTCCTGGGGCGTGGTCGACATCTTTCCGGTCGAGGCGCTGCAGGGTTGCGAGGAGGGTTGGCTCGAGAAGATCGACTACAGCCAGCTCGGCGGCAAGCAGGCATTCGTCGAGGGTGCTGCCATGGAATGCGCGGTCGGCACCGTGCTGTACTCGACCATCTACGCGTACAACGCCGACCGCTTTCCAGCAGGCGGACCGACGACCATGGCCGACTTCTGGAACGTCAAGAAATATCCGGGACCGCGGGCCATGCAGAAGACGCCGCGCACGACGCTGGAGTTCGCCTTGATCGCCGATGGCGTGCCGGCACGCGACGTCTACCGGGTACTCGGCACCAGGGAAGGCGTCGCGCGGGCATTTCGCAAGCTGGACGAGATCAAGCCTTACGTCAAGGTCTGGTGGACCGCCGGTGCCCAGCCCGTACAGCTGCTGGCCGACGGCCAGGTCGTGATGACCACCGCATGGAATGGCCGGGTCTTCGACGCGGTCAAGAACAACGGCAAGAACTTCAGGATCGTCTGGGACGGGCAGGCAATGGATTTTGACCTGTGGGCCATTCCCAAGGGCACGCCGCAGCGGGCCGCGGCCCAGCAGTTCATTGCCTTCGCCTCGCGGCCCGACATCATGAGCAAGCACCCCGCCTATCTGCGGTACGCGCCCACCACCAAGGCAGCGGTACAGCGCTTGTCGCCGGACATTCTCAAGGACCTGCCCAGCGCGCCCCAGAACAGCAAGAACGCCTTCGTGGTGTCGGCCCGCTTCTGGGCGGACAACGATCAGGAACTGACCGAGCGCTTCAACCAGTGGCTCGCGCGCTGACGCGGCGGGTCGGACTCCGGATACCCTCTACCGCGTGACGGGACACAGATGTCGATTTCATTGCGCGACGCCGATCCGGCCGGTGCCATCGCCGGCGCAGCACGCCGCCGATTCCGACAGGCCATCGCGCCGCGCCGCGGGCTGATGGCGCTGGCACTGGTGGCGCCCCTGTTCCTGTTTCTGCTCGCCACCTTCGTCGCGCCAGTCGCGACGCTGCTGGTACGAAGCGTCGACAACCGCGAGATCGGCCGCGTGCTGCCGCACACGGCCAAGGCATTGCACGCATGGGATGGCACCGGGCTTCCCGATGAACACGCCTTCGCCGCCCTGGCGGACGACCTGCGGAGCGGCTCGCGGGAAGACGTTGCAGCGGTAGCGCGCCTGCTCAATACGTATCACCCCGGCGCACGCTCGCTGCTGATCCGAACGGCCCGGACGATCGCACAACACGACGGCATCGACGCGCCCGCGCCTCGGGGCCGGCTGGTCCGGATCGACCCGGCCTGGAACGAGGCGCCGATCTGGCAGGCGCTGCGCCGAGCCCTGCCGCCCTTCACCGATCACTATCTGCTCGCCGCGCTCGATCTGCGCCGCGAAGCGTCGGGCGCCATCGTCGCCGTCGAGCCGGACAGCGCCATCTATCGCGACGTGCTTGGACGGACGCTGGGGGTCAGCCTCAGCGTGACCGTCGGCTGTCTGCTGCTCGGCTATCCGCTGGCCTATCTGATGGCCCAGGCCGG
Source organism: Cupriavidus gilardii (assembly GCF_017598945.1). Lineage (GTDB taxonomy): Bacteria > Pseudomonadota > Gammaproteobacteria > Burkholderiales > Burkholderiaceae > Cupriavidus > Cupriavidus gilardii_E. The sequence goes on along the minus strand of NZ_JAGFTW010000051.1, from coordinate 108,497 downwards.
ACCCCGCACGGCGCGCATCCTGCTGCTGCTCGTGCTGCTGCCGTTCTGGACCTCGCTGCTGGTGCGCACCACCGCATGGGCCGTCGTGCTGCAGAACCAGGGTGTGCTGAACACGCTGCTGGCCTGGACCGGCCTGATCGATCCAGGCCACCCGCCCGAGCTGATCTACAACCGGACGGGCGTGCTGATCGCGATGATCCATATCCTGCTGCCGTTCATGATCCTGCCGGTGCATGGCGCCATGAAGGCCATACCGGCCAATTACCTGCGCGCTGCCGCTTCGCTCGGCGCGCCGCCTCGCAAAGCCTTCCTTCGTGTCTTCCTTCCCTTGAGCATGCCCGGAGTCGTCGCCGGGACCTTGATGGTGTTCATCCTGGCGCTGGGGTACTACATCACGCCCTCGCTGGTGGGCGGCACGCAGGACCAGATGCTGGGCTTCTACATCGCCTACTTCGCCAACCAGGTCAGCAACTGGGGCATGGCGGCGGCACTGAGCGCCATCCTGCTCGCCGCCATCGTGCTGCTCTACGCGGTGTTCCATCGGGTCGTGGGCATCGATCGCCTGCGGATCGGATGACCGCGCCCCGCCCCGCTGCTACCCCGCTGCCGTCCCACCGCCAACCCACCCGCGTTGCCATGCCCGCCTCGTCTCTCCTGCTCCGGCTGTTCTGCGCCGGCGTCCTGATCTATCTGCTGGCGCCGATCCTGTCGATCATCCCGCTGTCGTTCAATGCGGAGCCGTCATTCACTTATCCGATGGCAGGCTGGTCGCTGCGGTGGTACCGCGATTTTCTTGGCTCGGAGGCATGGCAGCTGGCGCTGAAGAACAGCGTGATCGTGGCCGTCGGCAGCACGCTTGCCGCGGGTGTACTCGGCACGCTGGCGGCGCTTGGCCTGAGCCAGCGCCAGTGCCCGCTGCGCGCCGGCCTGATGGCGGTACTCATCGCGCCGATGGTCGTGCCCGTCGTCATCACGGCGGTGGGGTTCTACGCCGTCTTCGCGCAACTTGGCCTGCTGAACTCCCTCGCCGGTCTGATCGTCGCCCACACCGCATTGGGCGCCCCGTTCGTGGTCATCACCGTCACCGCGACGCTGTCCCGCTTCGACAACAGGCTGATGTGGGCGGCCGCGAGCCTCGGCGCGGGGCCGGGCACGGCATTCCGGCGCGTCATGCTGCCCGCCATCGCGCCCGGCATTGCCGCAGGCATGGTGTTCGCGTTCGTGACGTCGCTCGATGAAGTCGTGATTGCGCTCTTCCTGGCCGGACCGGAGCAGCGAACCTTGCCGCGGCAGATGTGGAGCGGCATGCGGGAATCGATCAGCCCCACCATCACGGCGGTGGCGAGCCTGCTGATCGTGCTGTCGTGCGCCTCGCTGGCCGCGGCGCAATGGCTGCAGGGACGCGCTGCCCGTCAATCGGCTGGAACGGCCGGTGCGGGAAGTACCGACACGCGGCCTACGCCGCCGCACCGAAGCGCTGGCGATAGTCGCGCGGCGTGATGCCGAGATGACGCAGAAAGGCGCGCCGCAGCGCTTCGTCGGAACCGAAGCCGCTGCGCGCGGCCACCGCCTTCAACGGCAACTCGCCCTGTTCGAGCAGGCGGCGCGCCGATTCGAGCCGCGCCGATTCGATGAAGGCGCTCGGACTCGCGCCGGTCTCGCGCGCAAACACGCGGCGGAAATTGCGCTCGCTCATCGCCGCCCGCGCGGCCATCTCGCTCATCGTGAAGGCGCGCGTCAGATCGCGCAGGATCCAGTCCTGCACCTCCCTGACGCCCGCGTGGCCGGTGGTCTGGCTGGCCAGATGCACGCTGAATTGCGACTGGCCGCCGGGCCGCTTCAGGAACACCACCAGCTCGCGGGCCAGATCGAGCGCGATCTCGCGTCCCAGATCCTCTTCGACGATGGCCAGCGCCAGGTCGATGCCGGCCGTGACGCCCGCCGACGTCCACAGCTTGCCCTGGCGCACGAAGATCGCATCGGGATCGACGGTCACCGCGGGAAAGCGCTGCCTCAGCAGCGGCGCGACGCTCCAGTGCGTGGTCGCGCGCTTGCCGTCGAGCAGGCCGGCGGCGGCGAGAAAGAACGACCCCGAACACAGCGCCACCAGCCGGCCGATGCGCGGCGCCACTGCGCGCGCCCACGGCACGATCTCCTCCGCTTCCCGCAACGCGCCTTCGATATCGCGCGCGCCGACGATCACCGCGGTATCGGGCAGCAGCACGGTGTCGAGCCGCGCGGTCGCCTCCAGCGTCATCAGCGTGTCGGAACGCACCGGGCCCACGCGCGTCGAGACGATCCGCGTGCGATAGGCGGGCGGCCGGCCGCGCCTGGCCAGCTGCAGGTTCGCATAGTCGAACACCGTCATCGGCCCGACCGCCTCCATGGCCTTGAAGCCGGGATAGACGACGAGATCGATCTGATGGGGTGCGGGGGACGGCTGGGACATGAAGCGGCGAGCGCGAGCGGCCGGCGCGACCGGCTGGCGGGATGGTGAAAAACGAAAGGCCACAGTGTAAACGAGGCAGTGTTCCGGCTTTCAGCGATGCATCTTGCTGCGCGATTCCACTCGCGCCGGTTCTCTCCCCTCTCCCGCTTGCGGGAGAGGGGTCGGGGGAGAGGGCAAGCGGCGTTGGCAGTGCGACCGCCGCCCCCCTCTCCCCGACCCTCTCCCCGGTGGGGAGAGGGAGAACACATCTGCCTGCTGCAGGCGGGAGAGGACAGCAACATCGGACCGCCACGCCCGCTTGCTATCATGAACTGCAGACCGTCGCGCCCCCACCCTCCCGATCACCGCCTGATCACTTCGCTGCGAGCCGCCCGTGCCCCATGAAGTCAGTCTGATCACCACCATCGCCGCCGGCCTCGGTCTGGCGCTCGTCTTCGGCTTCATCTGCGCCCGCTTCGGCGCGCCGGCGCTGGTCGGCTATCTGCTGGCCGGCATCGTGATCGGGCCCGCCACGCCCGGCTTCGTCGCCGACATGGCCCTGGCGGGCCAGCTGGCCGAGATCGGCGTGATGCTGCTGATGTTCGGCGTCGGCCTGCATTTTTCGCTGGAAGACCTGCTGTCGGTGCGCCGGATCGCGCTGCCCGGTGCGATCGTGCAGATCGCCTTTGCCACCGCGCTCGGGGCCGGCGTGACGCGGCTATGGGGCTGGCCGCTGGCCGATGCGCTGGTGTTCGGGCTGTGCCTGTCGGTCGCCAGCACCGTGGTGCTGCTGCGCGCGCTGGAGCAGCGCGGCACGCTGGAGTCGGTCAATGGCCGGATCGCGGTCGGCTGGCTGGTGGTCGAGGATCTGGTGATGGTGCTGGTGCTGGTGATGCTGCCCGCGCTGGCCGAGGTCTTCGGCACGGTGCCTGCCGGCCAGGCGGCGGCGATCGCGTCCGGCGGCAACGGCGCCGTGCAGCCCGACGCCGGCGCCTCGCTATGGGCCACGGTCGGCGCCACGCTGGGCCGCGTCGCGATCTTTATCGCGCTGATGCTGCTGGTGGGCCGCCGGGTGTTTCCGTGGCTGCTGTGGCAGGTCGCGCGCACCGGCTCGAACGAGCTGTTCACGCTGTGCCTGGTCGCGGCCGCCGTGGGCATCGCCTACGGCTCGGCGGTGCTGTTCGGCGTGTCGTTCGCGCTCGGCGCCTTCTTCGCCGGCATGGTGCTGCGCGGCTCGGCGCTGAGCCATCGCGCCGCGCAGGAGACGCTGCCGCTGCGCGACGCCTTCTCGGTGCTGTTCTTCGTCTCGGTCGGCATGCTGTTCGATCCGCGCGTGCTGATCGACGCGCCGCTGCAGGTCGTTGCCACGCTGGCCATCGTGATCGTCGGCAAGTCGCTGGCCGCGCTTGCGCTGGTGCTGACCATGCGCTATCCGTTGAACACGGCGCTGACGGTATCGGCCAGCCTCGCGCAGATCGGCGAGTTCTCCTTCATCCTCGCCGGGCTGGGCGTCACGCTGGGCATGCTGACCCCGCACGCCCACAATCTGGTGCTGGCCAGCTCGCTGATCTCGATCGCCCTGAACCCGCTGGTGTTTCGCTCGGTCGAGCCGCTGCAGCGCTGGATCCGCGGGCGCTCGGCGCTGGCGCGCAAGCTCGAACGCAGCGCCGATCCGCTGGCCGAGCTGCCGGCCACCGTCGATCAGGCGATGCTGAGACGGCAGGTGGTGCTGGTGGGCCATGGCCGCGTCGGGCGCCGCATCGCCGCCGCGCTGCGCTCGCATGGCGTGCCGGTGGTCGTGGCCGAGCAGAACCGCGAGATCGTCGAAGCGCTGCGCGAGCAAGGCGTGCCCGCGGTATCGGGCGATGCGGCAGAACCATCCGTGTTGATCCAGGCCCATATCGCGCACGCCGGCATGCTGGTGATCGCCACGCCCGATACCGTCGGCGTGCGGCGCATGGTCGAGATCGCTCGCACGCTGAACCCGGGCATTCGCATCCTGGTGCGCACGCACAGCGAGGACGAGGCCGCGCTGCTGCTGCAGGACCGCGTCGGCGAGGTGTTTCTCGGCGAGCAGGAGTTGGCAACGGCGATGATCCGGCGCGTGCTGGAAACCGCGCGGCAGGACGCCACGGCACGGCCGAATGCCGGCGCCGGCAGCGCTGCCGACACCAGCGGCCAGCGCGCCGACGCGCCGAACTGATTCGCCGCGGTCCCCGGGCCGGGGTTCGCCCCCTCAGTCCGCGCCGGCATGCATGCCGCGATAGACGCCGGGCCGCAGCCCGGTCCAGCGCCGGAACGCGCGATGGAAGGCCCCCGGCTCGGCAAACCCCATCTCGGCGGCGATCTCGGTGATCGGCAACGCGGTATGGCTCAACGCCTCGATCGCCAGATCGCGCCGCAATTCGTCCTTCAGCTGCTGATAGGTGGCGCCCTCCTCCATCAAGCGCCGCCGCAACGACGATGCGGACAGATGCAACGCCGCCGCCAGCCCCTCGAAGGTCGGCCACACGTCCGGCCGCGACTGCCGCAGCAGCCGCCGCACGCGTGCCGCCACGCTGCTGCGGTCGGAATACTTGACCACCACGTTATGCGGCGCGTCGCGCAGGAAGGCCTTGACGCTGCGCTCGTCGTGCCGCACCGGATGGTCCAGCCACGCAGCGTCGAAGATCAGCGCGGTGCCGGGCGCATCGAAGGCGAGCTGGCGCGAATACATGACGCGGTACTCGGCGCTATAGCGGGGCTCGGGATAGCGGAACGTCGCCAGCCGCACCGGCACGCGCCGCCGCGCCAGCCAGCACATCAGCCCATGCAGCATGATCAGCAGCGTCTCCTGCGCGAACACGCCGGGGCGGCGGCGCGACGGCTCGGTCAGCACCAGCGCGGCACGCTCGGGCCCGGCGCCGGGCGCATCGCCATCGTAGCGGCGCAGCAGCCGCACGCCGATGTCGTCGAGCAGCAGCCCGAAGCCGCGCGCGACCCGCTCGAGCCCCTGCCCCACCGTGCGGCTGCCGGCCACCGCATGGCACAGCAGCGCGAAGCTGCCGGGCTTCATCCCGCGCGAGTCCTGGCCGAAGAATTCGTCGCCAAGGGTTGCAGATACCGCCAGCCACAGCGCGCCGTAGCTGGTGGCCGACACGCGCGCCTGCGGCACGGCGAGCATCGCGGGCGCGATCCCGGCGGCGCGCAGCACCGGCTCGGCGTCGATGCCGCGTGCCCGCAGGCCGGAGATCGCATGATGGACAAAGCAGATCGCGACGCTACCTTTTTCCATCGGCACGGTCGGCAGGAACGGGACGCAACGGCGAGGGCATGGAGACGGTCCGAGGGGTGGGTGGGCCGCGGCAAGGCCGCCGGCAGTGGCAAATCAGTTCAGCGCAGTTGACGGATTTTGGCATAGCGCGCGCCGGCATCTCGTTTCTACACTGCGGTCAATCGTCGACCGCCCCGATGCCACCACGACAGCGCCATGTACAGCGAATACACCGAGCAGCAACGCATGATCCGCGACACCGCGCGCGCCTTCGCCGAGGAACGGCTGAAGCCGAACGCCGCGCAATGGGACCGCAGCGGACAACTGCCCGACGAGATCGTCACCGAGATGGGCGCGCTCGGCCTGCTCGGCATGATCGTGCCCGAGCAATGGGGCGGCACCTATACCGACTACATTGCCTACGCGCTGGCGATCGAGGAGATTGCGGCCGGCTGCGCGGCCTGCGCGACGCTGATGAGCGTGCACAGCTCGGTCGGCTGCGGCCCGATCCTGCACTACGGCACCGAGGCACAGAAGGAACGCTATCTGCCGGCGCTGGCCAGCGGCGAGCTGATTGGCGCGTTCTGCCTGACCGAACCGCAGGCCGGCTCCGAGGCCCACAACCTGCGTACGCGTGCGCGTCCGACCGATGATGGCTGGGTGCTGTCGGGCAACAAGCAATTCGTCACCAACGGGCAGCGCGCCGGCATCGCCATCGTCTTTGCCGCGACCGAGCCCGAGCGCGGCAAGCGCGGGCTGTCGGCCTTCCTGGTGCCGACCGGCACACCGGGCTTTCATGTCCATGCCCCCGAGAAGAAGCTCGGCATCCGCGCCTCCGACACCTGCGCAATCACGCTGGAGGACTGCGCCGTACCGCACGACGCGCTGCTCGGCGACACCGGCGAGGGCCTGCGCATCGCGCTGTCGAATCTCGAAGGCGGCCGCATCGGCATCGCCGCGCAGGCGATCGGCATCGCACGCTCGGCCTTCGATGCGGCCTGCCGCTATGCCGGCGAACGCGTGCAGTTCGGCCGGCCGCTGCGCGAGCACGCGCCGATCGCCAACATGCTGGCCGACATGGCGACCGAGCTCAATGCCGCGCGGCTGCTGGTGCATCGCGCCGCGCGCATGCGCAGCGATGGCCAGCCCTGCCTGTCCGAAGCATCGCAGGCCAAGCTCTATGCCTCGGAACTGGCCGAGCGCGTCTGCTCCAAGGCGCTGCAGATCCACGGCGGCTATGGCTACCTCGAGGACTACCCGGTCGAGCGCCACTACCGGGACGCGCGCATCACGCAAATCTATGAGGGCACCAGCGAGATCCAGCGCATGCTGATCGCGCGCTCGCTGTAATTCCAACCCGGCCTTTCCCCTACGGCTTACCGGCTACAACAAACCGACGGAGACACCATGAGCAATCAGCCCGCACCCGCCGCACCCGAACCCGCGATCCCGACCGTCAAGCTGCTGATCAACGGCGAATGGGTCGAATCGGCCGCCACCGAATACCGCCAGGTCGTCAACCCGGCCACGCAGCAGGTGCTGGCGCGCGTGCCGCTGGCCACGCGGGCCGAGGTCGATGCCGCGGTCGGCGCCGCGCAGCGCGCCTTCGCCACCTGGCGCCATACGCCGATCGGCGCGCGCCTGCGCATCATGCTGAAGTACCAGGCGCTGATCCGCGAGCACAGCAAGCGCATCGCCGCGATCCTGACCGCCGAACAGGGCAAGACGCTGTCCGACGCCGAGGGCGACATCTTCCGCGGGCTGGAGGTCGTCGAGCATGCCGCCTCGATCGGCACGCTGCAGCAAGGCGGCTTCGCCGAGAACGTCGCGGCGACGGTGGACACCTACACGCTGCAGCAGCCGATCGGCGTCTGCGTCGGCATCACGCCGTTCAATTTCCCCGCCATGATTCCGCTGTGGATGTTCCCGATGGCGATCGTCTGCGGCAACACCTTCGTGCTCAAGCCCTCCGAGCAGGACCCGCTGTCGACGATGGAACTGGTAGCGCTGGCGCTCGAAGCCGGCGTGCCGCCCGGCGTGCTGAACGTCGTGCATGGCGCCAGGGACGTGGTCGACGCGCTGTGCACACATCCCGATGTCAAGGCGGTGTCCTTCGTCGGCTCGACCGCGGTCGGCACCCATGTCTACAACCTGGCCGGCAGCCACGGCAAGCGTGTGCAGTCGATGATGGGCGCCAAGAACCATGCGGTGGTGCTGCCCGACGCGCACAAGGAGCAGACGCTGAACGCGCTGGTCGGCGCCGCCTTCGGCGCGGCGGGCCAGCGCTGCATGGCGACCTCGGTCGCGGTGCTGGTCGGCGCGGCGCGCGACTGGGTGCCCGACCTGATCGCCAAGGCGCGCACGCTGAAGGTCGGTGCCGGCGCCGAGCCCGGCACCGACGTCGGACCGGTGGTGTCGGTCGCGGCGAAGCAGCGCATCCTCGGCCTGATCGAGGCCGGCGTGAAGGAAGGCGCGACGCTCGCGCTCGATGGCCGCGACGTCGGCGTGCCGGGCTATCCGGACGGCAACTTCATCGGGCCGACGGTCTTCACCGACGTGACGACCGAGATGTCGATCTACACGCAGGAAATCTTCGGGCCGGTGCTGGTGGTGATCGGTGTCGACACGCTCGACGAGGCCATCGCGCTGGTCAACCGCAATCCCTTCGGCAACGGCACCGGCGTGTTCACGCAGAGCGGCGCCGCGGCGCGCAAGTTCCAGAGCGAGATCGACGTCGGCCAGGTCGGCATCAATATCCCGATTCCGGTGCCGGTGCCGTATTTCAGCTTCACCGGCTCGCGCGGCTCCAAGCTCGGCGACCTCGGCCCCTACGGCAGGCAGGTGGTGCAGTTCTACACGCAGACCAAGACCGTGACGGCGCGCTGGTTCGATGACGAAACCGTGAACCAGGGCGTCAACACCACCATCGCGCTGCGCTGAAGCACGCCAACGCCGCGCAAACGCACTGGAGACTTCGATGCATATCGCCTTTATCGGCCTCGGCAACATGGGCGCGCCGATGGCCCGCAACCTGCTGAAGGCGGGCCACACGCTGACGGTATTCGATCTGAACGCGCAGGCCCTTGCCGCCTTGCGCGAAGCGGGCGCGAGCGGCGCCGATTCGCCGCGGCAGGCGGCCGCCGAAGCCGATGTCGTGATCACGATGCTGCCGGCGGCGGCGCATGTACGGCGCGTCTACACCGGTGAGGATGGCGTGCTGGCGGGCGTGCGTACCGGCGTGCCGCTGGTCGATTCGAGCACCATCGACCCGGCGACGGTGCGTGAACTGGCCACGCTCGCCGCAGGCCACGGCAACCCGTTCGCCGATGCCCCGGTGTCCGGCGGCACCGGCGGCGCGCAGGCCGGGACGCTGACCTTCATGGTCGGTGCCGATACCGCGCTGTTCGCGCGCCTGCAGCCCGTGCTGTCCGGCATGGGCAGGAACGTGGTCCGCTGCGGCGATACCGGCACGGGTCAGGTCGCCAAGATCTGCAACAACCTGATCCTCGGCATCTCGATGATCGGCGTGTCGGAGGCGATGGCGCTGGGCGCGCGGCTCGGCATCGATGCCAAGGTGCTCGCCGGCATCGTCAATACCTCGACCGGACGCTGCTGGTCCTCCGACACCTGTAACCCCTACCCCGGCGTGATCGACACCGCGCCGGCCGCGCGCGGCTACAGCGGCGGCTTCGGCGCCGAGCTGATGCTGAAAGACCTGGGGTTGGCCAACGATGCCGCCCGCGCCGTGCGGCAGCCGATCTTTCTCGGCGCGCTGGCGCAGCAGCTGTATCAGGCGATGTGCCAGCGCGGCGACGGCCAGCTCGATTTCTCCGGCGTGATTCGGCAATACCTCGATGCCGATGGAGGTGCGGCGTGAACGCGCCAGCTGAATCCCTGCGTCCGGAAAGGGATGCCGTTGGCACCGACGAAGTCCTCTTCGAAGTCATCAATCGCGTCGGGCTGGTGACGCTGAACCGGCCGCATCAACGCAACGCGCTGTCGTATCCGATGATCCTGGCGCTGCGCTCGCAACTGCGGCAATGGGCATCGCAGGACGAGATCGTCGCCGTGGTGCTGCGCGGCGCGGGCGAAAAGGCGTTCTGCGCCGGCGGCGATATCCGCGCGCTGTACGACAGTTATCGCGATCACGTAGCCGGCAATGGGGGCGAGGATGGCGAACCGCTGTACCGCCGTTTCTTTGTCGACGAATACCAGCTCGATTTCGAACTGCATCGCTACCCGAAGCCGGTAGTGGCGCTGATGGATGGCATCGTGATGGGCGGCGGCATGGGCCTGGCGCAGGCCGCGCCGCTGCGCATCGTCACCGAACGCTCCCGCGTCGCGATGCCCGAGACCGGCATCGGCCTGGTGCCCGATGTCGGCGCCAGCCACTTCCTGGCGCGCATGACACCCGAACTGGCCCTCTATGTGGGCCTGACCGGCGTGACGCTCGGCGCGGCCGACACGCTGCTGTGCGGCCTCGCGGATGTCGCGGTCGACAGCGCCTCGTTGTCCGCGTTGGGGACGACGCTGGCGGACATCGCCTGGCCCGGCAACACCAACGACAACGCCAACGACGGCGACACGGTGCTGGCGAGCCTGCGCCACGCGCTGGCCCCAGGATCGTCGACGACCGCCGCCGACGCCCCGCTGCTGCAGGTCTTGCCCGCCCTGCTGCGGCACTTCCGCCCCGACGCGACGCCCGCCGCGATCCTGCACGGACTCGCAGGCGAACACGATCCGACCTGCGCGGACTGGGCGGCGAAGACCGCGGCACTGCTGCGCGGACGCTCGCCGCTGATGACCGCGGTTACGCGCGAACTGCTGCTGCGCGGCCGCCGGCTCGATCTGGCCGACTGCTTCCGCATGGAGCTTGACGTGGTCGGCCATGCGTTCACCGATGGCGACTTTATCGAGGGCGTGCGCGCGCTGATCGTCGACAAGGACCAGACGCCGCGCTGGCGGGTGGCGAGCCACGATGAAGTCGATTCAAAAGCGGTGCGGGCATTCTTCGAGTCGCCCTGGCAAGGCAAGCGGCACCCGCTGGCACCGCCCGCCTTGACGTCGTGATCCTTCGATCCGCGTGGTCGCCGGCGAACTACCCCTTCGCCCCGGCCCCGCGCGCCGGCTCATTCGCCGCCGGCGCAACCAGCCCATCGGCACGGAACATCGCCTTGATCCCCCGTACCGCCTGCCGAATCCGCGACTCGTTCTCGATCAACGCAAAGCGGACGTAGTCGTCGCCGAAGTCGCCGAAGCCGATGCCTGGCGATACCGACACCTTGGCCTTCTCCAGCAGCTGCCTGGCGAATTCCAGCGAGCCCAGCGCGCGATACGGTTCGGGAATCCGCGCCCAGATATACATCGAGGCCTTCGGCAACTCCACCGGCCAGCCGGCTTCGTTCAGGCCGCGCGCCAGCACGTCGCGGCGCGACTGGTATTGCGCGGCGATCTCGCGCACGCACTGCTGATCGCCTTCGAGCGCGGCGATCGCGGCGATCTGCAGCGGCGTGAACGTGCCGTAGTCGTGATAGCTCTTGATCCGTGCCAGCGCCGTTACCAGGTCGGCGTTGCCGGCCATGAAGCCGATGCGCCAGCCGGCCATGTTGTAGCTCTTCGACAGCGTGAAGAACTCCACCGCGATGTCCTTGGCGCCGGGCACCTGCAGGATCGACGGCGCCTTCCAGCCGTCGAACACGATGTCGGCATAGGCAAGGTCGTGTACGACGAGGATGTCGTGCTTGCGCGCCAGCGCGATCACGCGCTCGAAGAAATCGAGCTCGACGCATTGCGCGGTCGGGTTGGACGGGAAGCCCAGCACGATCATCTTCGGCTTCGGATAGCTGCCGCGGATCGCGCGCTCGAGTTCGGCGAAAAAGTCGACGCCGGGAATCAGCGGTACCGAACGGATATCGGCGCCGGCAATCACCGCGCCATAGATATGGATCGGATAGCTCGGATCCGGCACCAGCACGGTGTCGCCGCGATCGAGCGTCGCCAGCATCAGGTGCGACAGCCCCTCCTTCGAACCGATCGTCACGATGGCCTCGCGCTCGGGATCGATATCGACCGCATAGCGCTCGCGATACCAGTGCGAGATCGCCCGGCGCAGCCGCGGAATGCCGCGCGAGGTCGAATAGCCGTGGGTATCGGGACGCTGCGCCGCCTCGGTGAGCTTGGCCACGATATGCGCGGGCGTCGCGCCATCGGGGTTGCCCATGCTCATGTCGATGATGTCCTCGCCGCGACGGCGTGCGGCCATCTTGAGCTCGGCGGTGATATTGAAGACGTAGGGGGGAAGACGATCGATGCGCGCGAAGCGGCGCTGGCCCGATGCGCTCGACGAGCGCGGGCCCGGGGATGCCGGAATGGCTGACATGGTTGTCCTTGTACGTAAGCGCCCGGAACCGTCCGAGCGACGTTGGCGGTTGTCTGCCGCCGGCGACGATGTTAATCGGGTTACGGGCGCACGTCCATCGTCACGTCCATCGCAGGGCCATGCCGGGTCGATCCCCTCTTGCCCGCGGCGCGCTTCGGCGTTAAGCTTCGCACGCTTTGTATGCAAAACATGAACACAAAACAAGGAGACATAGCGCGATGGATCTCGCTGCCGCTCAACTGCCAATGGTGCTCAATGGTCTGGAATGGTCGGGCTGCGCGCTCGCGATGAGCGGCTCGCTGCTGGTGGCGCTGCATAACAAGGCGTCGCGCTGGGGCTGGATTTCCTATCTGTGCTCGAACATCGTATGGAGCGTCTTTGCGCTGGTGACAGGCACCTATGGCCTGTTCGTGCAGCAGCTCGGCTTCACCGCGACCAGCCTGTACGGACTCTACCGGCATACGCAATTCCATCGTCAAGGCGGACACGCCGGCTCGCACTGAGCTGAGCCGGAGCGCCACCCCGGCACGGCAATGCGCGGCCGCTCAATCGTCGAGCGTCTCGTGCACGCCGACGGCGCCGTGCTTCCAGTAGGCTGACGCGCGGATGCGGCGCTTGTCGATGCCGCGCTCGTCGACCAGGCAGGCACGCACCGCGCGCATGGCCGCCGCCTCGCCCGCGGCCCAGACATAGCCTTCCCCTGCAGGCAGTTCCAGTCGGCGCACGGCCGTCAGCAATTCGTCGCCCTCGGCGCGATACAGCCAATGCAGTTCGCAGTCGGCGTCGCTGCGCAGATCGAGGCGAGCATCGCGATCGTCGACCTCGGCGACCACCACCACGCGCTTGCCCGCGGGTAGTTCTTCAAGGCGGCGCGCGATGGCGGGCAGTGCCGCTTCGTCGCCGATCAGCAGGTGCCAGTCGAACGCCGACGGGATCACGAAGGAACCGCGCGGCCCGCCGATGCCCAGCCATTGGCCCGGCTGCGCCTGCGCCGCCCAACTGGCGCCGGGGCCATCGCCGTGCAGCACGAATTCGATATCGAGCTCGCGCGCCGCGGCGTCGTAGCGGCGCGGCGTGTAGTCGCGCGCGATCGGCCGCGGCTGTCCCTCGGGGAACATCGGACCGTCCGCGCCCATCTCGGGCAGCACCGGGCGCTGCTGTCCCGGCGCGGGCAGGAACACCTTGATGTGGTCGTCGAACGATGCCGAGACAAAGTCGGCGAGATCGTCGCCGGTGAAGGTCACGCGCAGCAGCGCGGGAGAAATCCGCTGCAGGCGGACCACCTGGATATGGCGAAACTTCAGCGGATGACGGACGCGCTCGACGGTGAGCGCGCCGTTGCGGCTGTCAATCGTTTCGCGGGTATTGGCGCGGTCGGTAGTGGACATGCATTACCTCGGGTTTCGTGGTCGGGCGGGATGCGGCGGCGCGGCGGCCGCCTCGATGTCTTCGATGTCGGCGACGGCGCGCATCAGGATGTCCGCCACGCGCCGCTGTTCGGCGGGCGAGGCATCGGTGCGCAGCAGCAGCGCGCGCTTGAGCGCCATCCGCGCCTGCACGAACTCGGGCAGCCAGCCGCTGCCCTGCTCGTCCGGCTCGGGTGACGGCTCGCCGGCGAGGGCACGGCGCACCCACTCCATCTTGCGGGCGGCATGACGCAGCCCGCTCCACAGCAACGCCAGGCGCTCGCGGTTGGCCTGCAGGAACTCGCGGCCCGGCTCGGCCAGCCGATAGCACTTGCGATTGCCGTCGACGTCGACCGCCGCGTGGCCGATCTCTTCCAGATAGGTCAGCGCCGGGTAGATCACACCGGGGCTCGGCTTGTAGAAGCCGGCGCTACGCGCTTCGAGCGCCTTGATCAGTTCGTAGCCGTGGCTGGGCTGCTCGGCCAGCAGGTCGAGCAGCAGCAGCTGCAGGTCGTCGGCACCGAGCTTGCGCCCGCGGCGCAGGCTGTCGGCGTCGGCGCCCAATCCGCCGAAGGGACCGCCGAGGCCGTGGCCGTGCCGGCCGTGATGATGACGAGGGGGCATGGGTCAGTCGCACGTTATATCGAAAAACATATCGTACGATATATATCGCCGCACCGAAGGTCAACCTTCAGCCCTGCCGCCGGCAGGGTCTTGCCGCCGGTTCCTTATTCGCCGAGGAATTCCGCCACGAACTCCAGCCCCTCGATATGGTCGGCCACCACCTTGGCGATCACCGCGAGCGGAATCGCCAGCAGCATCCCCCATGCGCCCCATAGCCAGGTGAACAGCAGCAATGCCACGAACACCGCCACGGGGTTCATCTTTGCCATCCGCCCTGTCATCCAGGTCTGCACGACCGAGCCGATCAGCGTCGCGATCAGGATCGAGCCGCCCGCCGCCGCCGCAGCCAGTCCCAGCGTGCCGAACTGCATGAAGGCGGCCACGCCGAGCCCGATCGCGGTCGCGCCCGAGCCGAAATACGGGATCAGATGCAGCGCCGCCGCGGCCAGCGCCCAGGTGCCGGCATGCTGCAGGCCGATCGCCTTCAACAGGAACCACGTGCACAGGCCCAGCGCCGCATTGGTGATCAGCAGCATCAGCATGTAGCGCTGAATCTGCCGATTGATCTCGCCCAGCATGTGGACGTTGACTTTCTTCTGCGTCAGCGTGCGGCCCGTCATCTTGACGAACTTGCGCTTGAACATGTCGCCCGACACCAGCAGAAAGAAGGTCAGGAACAGCACCACCACCGCCTGGCCCGCCGCGGCGAACGCGCTGACCGAGCCGGCCAGCACCATGTCGTGCAGCGCGCCCGCCGGCTTCTCGATCACCACCGGCGCACCGCGCGACAGCGGGTGCTGCGTGCCGCCAGTCAGCACCGTCGCGGCGCGCTGGATCTTCTGCCACATCGAGTCGTCGCCGCTGAGCAGCGCCGACAGGCTGCGCGAGAGCTTGCGTGCGATCTCTGGCAAGCGGTCGACGATGGCTTCGACCTGGCCCTGCAGCAGATAGGCGCCGCACAGCAGCAGCGCGACCACGCCCAGCAGCACCAATGCGGCGCCGATCGGGCGCGGCAATCGCTGCCGATGGAGCGCCGACACCAGCGGATCGAGCAGATAGGTCAGGATGACCGCCAGCACCACCGGGATCACGAAGGCCTTGGCGACATGCAGCGCATACAAGCAGGCCAGCGTCGCCAGCACCACCAGCGCGAGGCTGCCCCGCTGGATCGCGAGCGGCAGCGTACGGGCACTGCCCGGACCGCGGGGCGATTCGGCCGCGGTCGATGCCGCCGCCGCCTCGTCGTGCGCGTCCGTGCCGATCGCCGCGGTCTCGGGATGGGTTGCGGTTCCCGGGCCCGCCGCCGTCGATGCAATCAGCGGGTCGACGACCGTCTCGTCCCGCGATGGCGCCGGCCGCGTCGCCCCGGTGCGCGCCCCGGTGCGCGCCGCGGATGGCGCGCGCGACGGCGCACCGGACGGTGCACTGGACGACGCACCGGACTGCGCAGGCGGGTTGGGCGTGGCTTGCATGGCGAGGGGACGGTGCGGGGCTTGGCCAGCACCGCGCGGGCGCGCGGTGCATTACTGTCAGCATAGTCGGCGGCCTGCGCCTCACGCAGTCGGACGGGCGCCGCAAGCCGTGTAGGACAAGCGCGACAGCGGCCCGGCCGGATCTCGGCACCCTGCCGGATCGCACATCGGCTGTGCAGCGCGACCATGCGGCGCGACTGGGCCCGGGCATCTGTGCGTTTGACAGTCCGCCACGATCGGCCGATGATCCCCCGCGCCAACGGCCATCCGGCCGACGACCCCAATGGAGACCTCGCCCGCCATGCCAGACCACCGCTCCGCGACTTCCTCTGCCACCGATCTGCCCGTCCTGCGCGATCCGGCGGGACTTCCCGCGCTGCCCCCGATCGCCGAGCCGGGCCAGCCCTGGCAGGCGATCGACACGCCGGCGCTCGTGCTCGTGCTCGATGCCTTCGAACGCAATCTGCACCGGATGCAGCAGGCCGCGGACCGTGCCGGCGTCGCGCTGCGGCCCCACGCCAAGGCGCACAAATGCCCGGACATCGCGCTGGCCCAGCTGACGCGCGGCGCGGTCGGCATCTGCTGCCAGAAGGTCAGCGAGGCGCTGCCCTTCCTGCGCGCCGGCGTCGCCGATATCCACATCAGCAACGAGATCGCCGGCCCGGCCAAGGCCACGCTGCTCGCGCGGATGGCGCGCCACGCGCGGATCAGCGTCTGCGTCGACGCCGTCGTCCAGGTCCGCGCGCTGGCGGAGGCGGTCGAGCGCGAGCAAAGCGGGCTGACGGTGCTGGTCGAGCTGGACATCGGCCAGGGCCGTTGCGGCGTGGCCGACGCCGACGCCGCGCTGCGCCTGGCCGAACGGATCGCTGCGCAGCCGCGCCTGTCGTTCGGCGGCTTGCAGGCCTACCATGGCGGCATCCAGCATGTGCGCGGGCACGCCGCCCGGCGCGAGGCCGCGGCGCGTGCGGCCGAGCGGGCCGGCGCGGTGGCCGCCCGGCTGGCGGCGGCCGGCGCGCCTTGCCAGGTGGTGACCGGGGGCGGCAGCGGCAGCGTGGAATTCGATCTGGCCAGCGGCGTCTTCACCGAGATCCAGCCCGGTTCGTATGTGTTCATGGATGGCGACTACGGCAGCAATGAACGGAGCCCCGACAGCGGCGGCAACGGCTGCAACGGCGCGGCCGACGCGCTGCGCTTCGAGCACAGCCTGTTTATCGCCACCACGGTGATGAGCACGGCGGCGCCGGGCCAGGTCGTGGTGGACGCGGGCCTGAAGTCGATGGCGGTGGACTCGGGGCTACCGTGGGTATGGCAACGAGAAGGCGGGCAGCGCAGCACACGGTTGGCCTATGTCGCGGCCAACGACGAACACGGCATCGTGCGGCCGGTGCCGGGTGTGGGCGGCGAGATGCCGGCGCTGCCGCAACTGGGCGAGCCGCTGTGGCTGGTGCCGGGTCATTGCGATCCGACGCTGAACCTGTACGACACGCTGGTCGGCGTACGCGACGGCAAGGTGGAGTCGCTGTGGCCGATCTCGGCGCGCGGGCTTAGCCGTTAGAGGCGAGCGGCTCGATACAGTCCGCGGATGCGCGGCTTGGCGCGGCCCTGCGCCGGCCGCAAGGAGTAAGACCATGATTGAGCGCAGCAGAGCGGCCATCGGCACACCCTCCACGCGGCGGCGCGACGCACTCGCCATCGCCGCCCGCATCGCTCGCATCGTCTGTTTCGCAACGCTGGCATCGGCCTTGCCGGCCAGCATGTCCAGCGCCCTCGCGCAATCGACCGGCACACTGCCCGTCTCGGCGCTGGCCCGCCCCAACGTGGTGGTGCTGCTGCGGCATGCCAACGCGCCCGGCATCGGCGACCCGCCCGGCTTCGACCTGCAGTCCTGTCCGACACAGCGCAATCTCGACGCCAGCGGCCGCGCGCAGGCACAGCGCCTCGGGGCCGCGTGGCGGGCGGCGGGGTTTCGTCCCGGTGCGGTCTGGAGCAGCGCCTGGTGCCGTTGCCAGGACACCGCGCGGCTGATGGACCTCGGCCCCGTGACGGTGCTGCCGCTGCTCAATTCCTTCTTCGGCGACGCCGGCGCCCGTACGAACCAGAACGCCGCGCTGTCGCGCTTCATCGATCAGCTCGATCCGCGCGGCGGGCCGTATCTGATGGTGACGCATCAGATCGTCATCACCGCCCTGACGGGACTCGGGGCCGACAGCGGCGGCGGCGTCGTGTTCGAACTGCCGCCGGATGGGCGGCCACGGCGCCTGTATCGCCTGCCGGCCGGTTGAAGCCGCCCTGCGGTCGCCCGCTGCCGGCCGCGTCCCTCTACAGCGTCGAGCCGTGCTGATGGCGGTATTCCTGCGTCCGCCCGCCATAGCCGTACGCCGCCGCACGGGCGTCGATCACATGGATGTACGAGCAGTCGTGCACATTGCCGATCAGCTCGGACAGCGCGTGGTGCACCGCCTCCAGATAGCGCGCCTTCTCGGCCTTGGTATTGGTCTCGTCGGTGACGCTGATATCGAGATGAAAGGCATTGCGCCGGAGCGCGGACAGCGGCTGGCCGTCGATGAACCAGGCGTCGTGCGGCACGTACTGGACCGCCACGGCCATCACCTCGGGCTTCTTGCCCAGCACGGTACGGGTCAATTCGGCAACGGTGGCGGCGGCCTTTGCGGTCAGCGCGGCGTCGGGTTGTCCGGAGATCTGCAGCTGGAGATGCGGCATCGCGGTTTCCTCTTCGAATGGTCGGTGCAGGGAATGAAAGGTGGCGGGGGCCGGTCCGATATCGCCTTGCCGACCGCCACCGACTCGATCCTAGTGCGCGCCCTGCCATCGGAAAAGCGGGAAGATACGATACTATCCATCGGTATTGCCGAAACCAGGAGCGAGCCATGCGCGGCTTCGATCTCGAACAATTGCGTACCTTCGTCGCGGTCGCCGACAGCGGCAGCCTGTCGGCCGCGGCGCCGCGGCTGTTTCTGTCGCAGTCCTCGGTCAGCGAGCAGCTGCGCAAGCTCGAGGAGCGCGCGGGCGTGCCGCTGCTGCTGCGCGGCCGCCGCGGCGTGCAGCCGACCCCGGCCGGCGAACGGCTGCTCGGCCACGCCCGCCGCATGCTCGACCTGGACGCACTGGCGATGCAGGACATCCGCGGCGAAACGCTGACGGGCGAGCTGCGGCTGGCCATCACCGACTACTACCGCACCAGCGAGATTGCCGGCATGCTGCGCCGCCTGCGCGAGCGCCATCCGCAACTGCGGCTGCACGTGACGGTGATGAAGAGCGCGGCGATCGACGCCAGCGCCGACGACGACGCCTTCGATATCGGTCTGACCATGCGGGTGGTCGGAGCGCGCGGCAGCGCCGGCGGGCGTTCCCGCACCGGCTGGCGTCCGTTGCGGCGCGAGCCGCTGGCCTGGGTCGCCGCCCGCGGCGAAACGGACGCGATCGGTACGCCGCTGCCGCTGGTGCTGCTGCCCGACACCTGTTCGCTGCACCAGTACGTGGTGCGGGCGCTGAAGCGCGCCCGCTTGCCGTACCGGGTTTCGCACTCGGCGTCCGGCGTGGCGGGCCTGCAGATGGCCCTCGTGGCGGGGCTTGGCATCTCCTGCCTGAACCGGTCGGCCATTCCGGCGGGCGTCGCTTCGCTCGACGCGGCGACCGCCTCGTCGCTGCACCTGCCGGCGCTGCCGCAGGTCGAGTTCTGTCTGTTGCCGCCGCGTCGCGGCGAGGCGCCGGTGGTGCAGGCGGCGCGCGAGGTCCTGGCCGAGCAGCTTGGTTGATCGGCCTGGTTGATCGGCCTGGTTGATCGGCCTGGCCGATCAAGGACCCGCCCGCCCGCGGCAACATGACAGCCGTGTGTTGTCACAAGGCACTGTCATATTGCGCGAGTAGACTGCAACATCGTTCCGTCGTACGGACCAACGCCGTCACGGCTCCACGCCACTCACCTTCGCCCGCTTCCAGCCCATTTGCCCCGATGCCCCTTCCCGCCTCCGACAGTTTCGCCGAGCTCGATCTGCTGCGCGCACTGCTGGAAGTCGGCGCGGACCACTTCGATATCGAGGTGGCATGCGAGGCCAGCAGCCATGGACGGCGCTTTCCGGTGTACCTGGCCGGCATCGGCTCGCGCGATCCGCGCGCGCCCGCGATCGGACTGTTTGGCGGCATTCACGGCCTCGAGCGGATCGGCACGCAGCTGCTGCTCGACTACATGCGCGCGCTGCTCAAGCGCCTGGAATGGGACGAGTTGCTGCATCTGCAACTGCAAAAGGTCCGGCTGCTGTTCATGCCGATCGTCAATCCGGCCGGCATGTGGGCGGGCCGGCGCGCGAATCCGAATGGCGTCGACCTGATGCGCAACGCCCCGCAAGACGCAGAGGGCCGTGTGCCATTCCTGGCCGGCGGCCAGCGCATCGGCCCGTGGCTGCCGTGGTACCGCGGCAAGGCCGGCATGCCGATGGAGGCCGAAAGCACCGCGCTGCTGCGCGTGGTGCAGGCCCAATTGCTGACGCGGCCGCTGAGCTTCGCCGTCGATTGCCATTCCGGCTACGGCTGGCGCGACAGCATCTGGTTTCCGTACGCGAGGACGCAGGCCGCGATGCCGCACCTGCCCGAGATGTACGTGCTGAAGACGCTGTTCGAGCAGGCCCACCCGCATCACGGCTATGCCTTCGAGCCGCAGAGCCATCAGTACCTGGTCCACGGCGATCTGTGGGACTACGCCTATGACCGCACGCCCGCGCCGCACATCTTTCTGCCGATGACGCTCGAACTGGGCTCGTGGCTCTGGATCAAGAAGAACCCACGGCAGCTGTTCTCGCGCGACGGTTTCTTCAATCCGATCAAGGCGCATCGCACCGCCCGCGTGCTGCGCCGCCATGTCAGCCTGTTCGATTTCCTGGCCCGCGCCGCCTTCGCACCGGCGCGCTGGCTGCCGACCGGCGCGGCGCGGCAGGCGATCTGGCGCGAGGCCAGCGAACATTGGCGCGCCCCTGCCGGCAGGCCCGCACGATGAGCGACTGGATCCTGCTGCGCGGCCTGACCCGTGAGGCGCGCCATTGGGGCGAACTGCCGGCGGCACTGCGGCGCAGCGGCGCGCTCGCCGATGACGATCGGCTGACCATGCTCGATCTGCCCGGCAACGGCAAGCATGCCGGCCAACGCTCGCCGGGGACGGTGGCGCAAATCGTGTCCCGCTTGCGCGCCGATGCCGCAGAGGCCGGCCTGCGCCCGCCGTATCGACTGCTTGCCATGTCGCTGGGAGGCATGGTGGCGACCGCCTGGGCGCAGGGGCATGTCGATGAAGTCGAACGGCTGGTGCTGATCAATACCAGCATGCGGCCGTTCGGCGCGCTGCATCAGCGCATGCGCCCCGGGGCCTGGCCTGCGGTGCTCGGCCTGATGCAATCGTGGCGCGACGGTCCACGCTGCGAGGCCATCGTCCACCGGCTGACCTGCGCCAACACCGATACGCGCGACACCGATCTGGCACGCTGGGCCGCGATCCGCGCCGACGCACCGGTCAGCCGCGGCAATGCGCTGCGCCAATTGCTTGCCGCAGCCCGCTTCCGGGCCGGGGAGGTACCGCCGCGCTGCCCCACCCTGCTGCTGTCCTCGGCGGCGGACCGGCTGGTGTCCCCGGCCTGCTCGGCGCGACTGGCCGCGGCATGGTCGGTGCCCCATCGGGTGCACCCCTGGGCGGGACACGACCTGCCGCACGACGATCCGGACTGGGTGGCGCGCGAGGTGGCCAGCTGGATCGCGATATCGACAGGCCAGGCATCGCCGGGCTAGGCATCGTCGCCGGCGCGGCGGGCCGGAGGCAGCAGCAATACGTTTGCCCAACGCGACCCTGCACTTGAAGTGCTAGCCGATTGCAGCGCCATGGTGCGGACCGGACTGGCCAGCTTCCGATGCGACCGCAGCATCGACCTTGCCGATGCTCTGCCATAGCTGCTGCGCCTGCGCGCGCACCGCGGCTTGTCGCGCCCGCACGCCGGCGCTCCCCGCCATCGCATCGCGCAAGGCCTGCTTGCCGGAGTCGTACAGCACCTCACGGATGTCCAGCAGCTTTCGACAGGTGCCCCAGGCTTTCAGATCGAGCCGCTGCAGCGCGTCGCCGAGACGATGCAACTGCGGCTCCGTCAGGCAAGCCCCGGCCCGGGCCAGCAGATCGTCCAGGCGCTGCTCGATCTGGGCGGATATCGCTTCGCGCGCGCGCAGCCGCGCCACCGTGCGAAGGTTGTGGACCAATAGATCGACGGCAGCCGCGACCCGATGCGCATCGCTGCCGGGATCGACCAGGAGGTCGGTCAGCGTCGTCACGGTGAGCGGCGGTGGACCACTGCCGCGCGGTACCCGAGCCTGGTCAGACACAGTGCCGGCGGCGCCGGCCGCTTCATCGGGCTCCGCGCCGGCGGCCCTGGACGATTGCGGCCGTTCGTGCGCGATGCCGAGTTGCTTGTGAATCAACGCCAGCGCGGTGTCTCGCTCCTGCAAGCGAAGCCCGTTCGCCAACTCGGCCAGCGCTGCCATGGTCGCGCCCTCGGCTTTCAACGCCGCGCATAGCCTGTCGGCGGCATCGGCCCATGGCCCCGCCAGCGCCTGCGTGATTTCGCGCTCGCCGCCCGCCATCTCGAAGCGGCACAGCGCCTCGATCGAGCGCCGGAACAACTCGAATGTGTCCACGGCATGCTGACCGCCGGCCACAAACTCGCGGTCGCGCGGGTGCCGGCTGACCCAGTCGTCACGACGGCGCGCCAACGTCAGGACGCCCTTGTTGCCGCGCACATCGGCGAGGTCGCGCTGCAGCAGCGTCAGCACGTGCTTGACGCCGGGCGCGGGCACGGCGTCGCGTTCGAACTTGCGCAGTGCCTCCCTGGCGCTCGCCTCGATCGTGGCGCGCGCCGCTGCCGTGGCCGCATCGCCCGCCGCCGGATCGTTGCCGGCGGAGCGGCACCAGTCCACCATCGCCAGCAGGGTGTCCTTCCGACATCCGGCACAGAACGCTTGCAGCGCATCGGGGGCCATCGGCGCCAGCTTCTCGGCGAGCGACTTCGCCGTGTCGTCGTGGGACAAGGGCGGCGGCGTGGAGACGTAGCAGATTCGAGGCAAGGGCTGACGGCAAGTGCGCGCCGGATCGGCACGCCGGCCGCGCCAGAAGAACAGCGTGCACAGAACTCGGTACCACAGGCCGGAGCGCGGGATCGGCGCGTCGCGTGCAATGCGCGGGGACTGGGCGGCTTCGGGCCGCTCCTTGTGCCTGACGCCCAGGCACGGGCCGAAGAATCTGAACACGGCTTGCAACATCCCATCCCCCACAAAGGAACGAACGAACAGAAAACAAAAACGAAACGGCTCTCCACACGACCCGCTTCGGGCCGCGTGTCTCCCTCGGCTTTCGGTTTCAGACTCTGACCCAATCGGCCCGCGATGCGGGCGGTGTCTTCGATGCGGGGTCGGTGGCGAAAAGCTGCCGGAACAGGGCGGTCGCTGCAGTGATCGCGGGCGATCGTTCGGCTGCTGGCGACGCTTGGTGCGTCTCATCGACGCAAGCGGAATCGGCCCGGCCGGCATTGCCAGCGTCCTGGTCCGTGGCGGGCTCCTTGCCTGCTGCGCGTGCCCTGCCCTGCCTTGTACCGGTTGCGGGCGTCCCTCCAGGTGTTGCGGTCTCCTTTCCGGTCTTGCGCCTGACACCCGGCTCGCTTTGCAAGGACATGCGCAAGGCAAGCAAGGCGGCCAGTTCGTCATAGCCTGCCAGCCAGTCGCCCAGCAAGCGACGTTGCGCCGCGATAGCGCTGGCGGCGCGGGACGTGCCCACGTCATGGCGCTCGCCGGCCAGCGCCGAGCGATGGACCATGGCCCTGAGCGCCAGCATGGTTGGCGTCGTCAGCCAGCGATGCACGTTTGCCAGATCGTCCGGCTTCATCGTCGACAGCCGTGTCGCCAGCGCGTCGTGCAGCAGCGTCTGCTGCGAGTTGGCGGAAACGGGCCAGCGGGAATTGGCAGCGGCCCGAACCGCATCGCCGGGGAGAGAACGTGCGCTCTCTGCCAGTTCGCGAGCGCTGGCCCCGAGCGTGGTGAATTCCGCCAGAAGGACCGCATCGCCGGCGTGCTCGCTCTCGTCGGCCGCACAGCGGCTGGCCTGCCGACAAAGCCCCTCCACCACGTCGGTTGCCACGCGCGACAGCGAGCCGCCCGCCAGCAGCACCGCTTCCAGCTCCGGGCCGAGGACTGGACACTGCTGCAACGCCGTCCGCTGCGCGGGGCTGAGGCCGTGGCCGCCCTCCAGCACCAGTCGGTGCACCGCCGCCCGCAGCGCGGCCGGAAAGACGTCGGGGCCCGATGCTTCCGTGCGGCGGTCGGCCAGCACCCGGAGATGCCCCAACAGCGTGTCGATCTGCGCCGCGGCGGCCTGCCGATCCGGCAGCCGGTCGCTGTTGATCATGGCGACAAGGTCCCAGGGAGGATCGCCGAGGATGGCGCGTAGCGCGGTATTGGCCCGCTCGCGCAACCGGGCATGTTCACGGTCGCAGGGAATCGCCTCCAGGGTGCTCACCAGTTCGTCCACCGCGTGCTGCAACGTGCCGGCGTCTGCCGATGCCCCGCTCGTCAGGCGGCCGCGCAGCGCCAGGGTCTGCGCGATGGCGCTGCGCCCTTGCTCCGAAGCGGCAAGCGGGCTGGACGATGCCAGTGGACCGGCCTGCTCGCCCTCGGCCAGCAGGCCGTCGAGCAGCGCGACGGCGGCGGCCCGGTCGCTCGGCAAGCCGGACGCGAGACGCTCGGCAAGCGGCACGCCGGTACGCCGGCGCAGCAGGGCCAGCGCGGCATCGACATGGCTCGCGGGGTCTGGCGCGTCGAGCGGAACGTCCGATGCCACGGGCTCGGAGGGAGGCGGCGGCTGGAGCAGGTCCTGTGCCGCGCACGGATGCATCGTATCGACGGCGGGCTCGGCCCGCTCGCCATCACAGTGGGATAAGCCGAGCCGTTCGGGTCCGATAGGCGGCCGGCCGAGCGGACAGCCGAGGGAAGGATAGCCGGATGGAATCACGATGGGGTCGCCTGGGGAGTCGAGCGGGATGGCGCAATGTAGCGCTCCCGTGCAGGCCTGCTGTCGATACTGGCCCGTCTCTATAGCGTCCCGCCAACGTGCGGCGACCCAATGTTTCCGAATCTATACAGACAACATCGGCGTGCCATGTCGCGATGTATGTCGCGATGTATGTCGCGATGTATGTCGCGATTGCATGCTGCGGGCCGAGCCGGCCTAACGCTGCGCCGTCGCCAGCCGTATCGCCAGGCCGGCAAAGACGGTGCCCGCGAACCAGTTCAGCGCCCGCCGCGCGCGCGCCGAACGCAGCAGCAGCGTGCCGAACAGCCCGGAAAACCAGGCAATGGCACCGAATACCAGCAACGTGGCCAGCATGAAGACCGCGCCGAGCACCGCAATCTGCATTGCGATCGGTCCCTGCGCCGGGGAAACGAACTGGGGCAGGAAAGCGAGAAAGAAAATCGCGACCTTGGGATTGGTGACATTCATCACCACCCCGCGCCGATACATCTGCCAGCCATCCCCGGCGCGCTGGCTCGTCTGCACCGGGGCATCGACCGGCGCGCGAAACGCCTGCCACGCCAGCCATGCCAGATACAGTGCGCCGCAGATCTTCAGCACGGTAAAGGCCGTGGCCGATGCCGCGAACAACGTCGCCAGCCCGAGCGCCACCGCGGCCGTATGGAACAGCAGGCCGGTGCACAGGCCAACTACCACCGTCAAACCCGCGCGCGGGCCGCGCATGGCGGACTGCAGCAGCACGAAGACATTGTCGGGACCGGGCGCGAGCCCAAGCAGCACGGCAATGCCGAAGAAGGCGATCAGCGTATCGAGCGTCGGCATCTTGTCTCCTTGACGGTGCCTGCTTGAAAGACTGCGGGCCGGCGGCCCGGCCTCGCAGTCAGACCAGCGGTCGGGATGGATCCGTGTGGTCCGTCTGGTCCGTGTTGTCGGTGTCGTCGGCCCGGTCGCTGTGAACTGGCGCGGGCGATGGACCGCCAGCCATCACGAGGCGGTTGCGGCCGCCGCGCTTGGCCGCATAGAGGGCGACATCGGCGGCCGCCACCAGCTCCTCGACCAGCGGCGAGTCCGGAATGCGCGAAACCGCGCCGACGCTGATGCTCAGGAACGGATGCGAAGACTCGGCGCCGATATGCGGCATCTGCAGCGACCTGACCGCTTGCAGCATGCGCAGACCGAGGGCGCGGGTGCGATCGGCATCGGCCTGGTGCAGCACCACGGCAAACTCCTCGCCGCCTACGCGCGCGCAGAAGCTTGCCGCCTCGTCGAGCGTCTGTGCCAGCGTGGCGCCGATCGCGCGCAGGCATTCGTCGCCGCGCAGGTGGCCGTAGATGTCGTTGTACTGCTTGAAGAAGTCGACGTCGATCAGCATCAGGCCGAGCGGCGTGCCGCGTTCCTGTGCCGCGGCCAGCAACACCTGCGCCTCGCGCTGGAAGAAGCGCCGGTTGAACAGGCCGGTCAGCGGGTCGCGATACAGATCGCCTTCGATGCGCAGCAGCTTGTCGACGGTTTCATTGAGCCGGACCGCGAGATTGGAGTTCTCCTCCACCAGCGCATGTTCGCGCGTGCGGAAGGCGCTGACATCGCGCACGAAGACGATGCGGCCGATGTCCCGCTCTTCCAGATTGCGCACCGGCTCGACGGTCAGTTCGTAGTCCGGCACGCCCGCCACATAGGGCCGGGTAGCCAGCCACGAAGCCGGCGCAGGGTCCCCGCGCCGCATTCCGGGCAACATGCGTTGGGCGGTACGATTCAGATCGGCGATCCGGCCGCGGTGGTCGACGATCACGCAACCTTCGCGCAGCGCGTCGAATACGCGCAGCCGCGCATAGTGGCCGACATCGCCCAGATGCGGCCGCAGCGCGCACAGCCAGACCAGCAGCGCCATCACGGAGAACGTCGCGGGCGTCAGATCGCCGCCCACCGGCGTGGTCCAGCCGCGCAGATAGGCGATGTTGGCGAACATCGGCAGCAGCAGCCCGGCAATCAGCACCACCCTGCCGCCGCGCGACAGCTTGCCGTGCGCGGATGCCGTCGCCAGGAAATACAGGCTCAACAGCAGCAGGCCGTAGCTGTAGGCGGCCAATACCCAATAGCCGGGGCCGTGGGAGAACACGGCGCGCGTATGCAGCCCTTCGCCGCCGAACCATTGGACCTGGGGCCAGACCAGCCCGTGGCGTTCGTTGGTCAGCACCAGCGCCATGCCGGCGATGCCGATCGCCAGCGCCAGGGTCAGCCAGCCGCGGCCGACCAGATAGTGCGGACGCGTCAGCCGCACGATGGCCAGCAGCCAGCCCACCGGCACCATCAGGATGCCCGGGTATTGCAGCTTGGCCCAGACGATGCGTTCCGACACATTGGGCGCCTGGATTTCCAGCATGCGTCCCGCGCACCAGATGCCCGCGCCGACGGCCAGAAGCAGAAACGCGCGCACGGTGGGATCGTCGCGCCGTGGCCAACTCGCGATAGCTACCGCCGCGCACACCACCAGTGCGCCGGCCATCAGCAGAATCAGCAGGGAGATCGCCATCGGGCAGGATTGCAGCACGCCTGGCCCGGGTGGGCAATCGGTGCAGGAGCGGAGTGGATATCGGGAGCGGGATCGGTCGGGTGGCGGACCCGACGTGGCACCGGACGGCCGGTCAGGATCGACCGCCACCGGTGCCGGAGCTCGGCGCCGCCGCGCTCAACCCGCGGCCGCTTCGGCGGGCTGTTCGGTCGCGGCGGCCTTGGCGCCGCCGGGCTTGCCGACCGCGGCGAGCAGCATCTGCGCCGCGGCTTCCCAGCGCTCCGGCGAGCGGAACAGCCGTGCCGAGATCAGACCGCTCTGCAGCGCGCCGAAGATCACCATGGCGAGCTCGGCAGCCGGTATCGGCTGGGCCGGTGCGCCTTCGGCGCGCGCCTGTTCGATCATGCCGGTCAGCAGGCGCTCATGCAGCAGGAAGAAGTCCTTCAGCACGGCATGGACGGCCTCGGGCAAGCACTCGGTTTCGGTCGCCAGCATGCCGCACATGCAGATCTGGTCCGGATCGAGCTTGCGGCGCCAGCCATTCAGATAAAGCTCGGCGCGTTCGACCGGGCTCAGCGCCGGGTCGATATGGCTCAGCTCTTCGGCGATCCTTGCGGTGTATTGCCGGGTGGCTTCCAGCGCCAGGTCTTCCTTGCAGGGGAAGTAATAGTGGATGCTGGACGTCTTGACGCCGACCAGGTCGGCAAGGTCGCGATAGCTGAAACCATTGAAACCGCGCCGGCGGATCAAGGCGAAGGTATGGTCGAGCAGTTGCTCGCGGACGGATTGCGCTTTCATGACGCCACTTTATCTACCAAGAGATAGGTTAGCAATGAGGGATACCCCCGGATTGCCGGCACGCGTGCCGTTTAGCGTCATGCAAGATGCGAGCCATTGCGCGGCCCTGCGGCGGGCCTCAAGCCGGCAACACCTGCGCGATCGCCGTGACGACCCAACCACTTGCCCCACAGAGCAACAGCCAGCCGGACACAATCAGAACACTGTCGCGAATTCCCATGATCCACTCCTGAAACAAGCCGGGCCGCCGCACTGGCGGCCGGCCATGATGTTGAGGTCGGGCTGCGGCCCGCTACGCCTCAGCCGCGGGCGCCTTCGGTGAACACGTCGAATTTGCCGGCACGCGCGCCTTCGCTGTAGACATCGAACTTGCCGGTGCGGGCGCCCTCGCTGTAGACGTCGAACTTGCCGGTGCGGGCGCCCTCGCTGTACGGGTCGAACTTGCCGGTACGCAGTTCGTAGCCGTAACGGTCGGCCGGCACGCTGCCCGCGGAGGCGGCGGCGGCCTGACCGGCGACGGTTGCGGCAGCCACGGTGGCGATGGCGATCAGCGTCTTGGCGAACTTGGCTTGCATGATGCTTCTCCTGGCTTCGGTGGGCTGGCGGGCGGCTCGTGGTGCCCGTGTGGACCCTGGCTATGGTTGCACCGGCGTTTTCCCTGGCATCGGTT
Organism: Cupriavidus gilardii; assembly: GCF_017598945.1. GTDB lineage: Bacteria > Pseudomonadota > Gammaproteobacteria > Burkholderiales > Burkholderiaceae > Cupriavidus > Cupriavidus gilardii_E. Next base: position 79,891 of record NZ_JAGFTW010000051.1, on the reverse strand, counting down.
ATCTACTCGTAGATAGATACCCACTGCCAAAAAAATAGCCTCGGCGGCTCGGTAATGCGGCTGGACCAGGCAGTTCGTCGATGGCTCCAACGGACTGCGCCTTCCATGCCCTGCATGTTATCTACCGATAGATAGATAGTCAAGGAAAATAGGATGGCGCCATCCGATGTGTCTTCCACATCTCACCTCGCCCAGCGCCACGTGAAGCCAAGCTCATAAATTGGCGTGCCGGGGTAAGGCACATCGGACAAATCTACCCCGCCCGCTGCCGATCCGACAATCCGGCATGCCGAGCGGCTGTGGGCGATCCGCGACGGATGCGGTCCGCCGCACATGGTCGACGTGCTTTGGCGTCTATATTGGATCGCATGGCCTGAGAGGTTTTTCGACCACAAGGATCATCGAATCCAGTACGGGAGGTACACCGCCATGCGTTCGCTTGCATCGTTGTTCATTGCGCCAAGCCCGGAGAAAATCGCCGCCAAGGAGTTGCAGGACATGCGGCTCGCGCTGTTCCAGGCGGAACGGCGCCTGCTGGAGGCGCAGATGCAGGTCGACTACTACCGCGATATGGTCGGCTTCCTGGAAGAGGTCGCCGCCGCCGGGGTCGAACAGGTCGTCGACAAACGCCGCGCCAGCGAGGCGGCGGCGGCCGAGCAGGCCGAGCGGGCGGAAGCGGCCGCTTCGCAGACCGTGCCGGTACCGCCGCAGACCGCCTCGCAGCCTTCGCGCATCGCAGCTGGACTGACCACCGTGCCGATCGTGCCTTCCGCCGCCTGAGCCCTCGCTGTCACCGGCGCGCGCCCCGCGGCGGGCGCGCGCCGCATCTATGCGATACTGCGCAGCCGCGCTGCCTGGCGCTATTGATGACCCCCGCGCCTTGCCATGACCGAAGCTTTCCACGCCGCACAATCCCCCGCCGCCGACGCCCCGATCGAAATCGAAACCGCGCCCGCGCCGCGCTTTGCCGTGATCTGGATGCACGGCCTGGGCGCCGACGGCAGCGATTTCGTGCCGGTGGTCCCCGAACTGGGCCTGGCCGACAGCGCCGCGGTGCGCTTCATCTTCCCGCACGCGCCGCTGATCCCGGTCACCTGCAACGGCGGCTATATCATGCGCGCCTGGTACGACATCGTGTCGCTCAGCGATGCCCGCCGCCACGCCGACGAGAGCGGCATCCGGGCCTCACGCGACATGGTCCGCGCACTGATCGCCCGCGAGAACGCGCGCGGCATTCCGAGTTCGCGCATTGTGCTGGCAGGCTTCTCGCAGGGCGGCGCGATGGCGTATCTGGCCGGACTGACCCACCCCGAGCCGCTGGCCGGGATCATCGCGCTGTCGACCTATCTGGCGTCGCCCACGCTGCTGGACGCCGAGGCCGCGCCGGCCAACGCCGCCACGCCGATCTTCGCCGCGCACGGCGCGCAGGACGACGTGGTGCTGCTGGCGCTCGGTACGCAGGCCCGCGATCTGCTGCAGCAACGCGGCTATCCGCTGACGTGGCAGACCTACCCGATGCCGCATTCGGTCTGCCTCGAAGAGATCGCCGACATCGGCGTCTGGCTCGGCCAGCGCCTTGCGGCGATCGGCGCCGGTCCCGCAGCGTAAGCATGTCCGTGCCCGCCTGATCGCATGATTTCCCTCGGTCGGGCGCGCCCCGCCCGCACGGGCCAATCCGATTCGTTTCCGATGTCAGCAATTCCCCCCGCTCCCCTGCTCGACTTCAATACCCGCAAGGCCCTGCTGTTCGCGCTGGCCGCTGAACGTCTGTCGGCCTACTACGAGCACGGCAAATGGATGACCGACGCACAGGCCGCCACCCTGGCTGCGCAATGGCTGTCGCGCTCGAAGCTGCAGCTCGCGCTGACCGAGCGCCGTCTGCTGTCGGAATTGAGCGATCAGCTCGCACGCCAACTCGCCGAGACGCTGTCGCGCTCGGCAGGGCTGTACGCCGCGCATGAAATGATGGAAGCGCTGGACCCGAACTACCAGTCGGCCTTCGCGCACGACATGCTCGACGAATGCGAGCGGCTGCTGCGCGAGAACGGCGTGCAGGACTGAGCGGCCCCGCTCTATCGCGGCTGAATCAATCGGCGAGCTTGCGCAGCGCCTCGTAGGCGGTGGCGAGATGGTACGGCGTGGTCGACGGCATCTCGCCGCGCAACACCGCGCCGTCCGGGCCGATGCATTCGTGCCAGCCGCGGGCGTGCAGAAAACGGCCGGGGAAAGCCGTCAGCCACGCCGCCAGCGCGGCACGTCCCTCGTCGTCGCCGCGCAGTGCCAGCGCGCGGGCATATTCGGTCTGCGCCCAGATGCGTTGCGTGGCATCGATGATGCGTCCGTCTGCATCCAGCGCCGCGGCAACGCCCTGTGTTTGCTGTGCCACCCCATGCCGCTGGGCGAAGGCACAGCCGCGCGTCAGCGACTCGGCAAGTTCGCATGCGCCGAACACCGAGGGCGCCATCGCCAGCAGCGAATACCACTCGAACTGGTGGCCCGGCTCGATGCGATTGCCGGGCGCGCCCAATGGCAGCTCGGCGATGCAGCCATTGGCAGGATCGACGAAGGTCCGCTGAACCTGCCGCGCGATCTCCCGCAGCCGCTGCGCGTACCAGTCGTCGCCGGTGGCCTCGAATGCGGCCAGATAGGCCTCGGTCAGATGCATCACCGGGTTCTGCAGCACCGCGTCGCGCTCGACGGTGAAGTCGCGCGCCAGTGCGGCGTGGTACAGGCCGCCGGGGATCCCGAACTTCTCTTCGATCAACGCGACGGTATCGTTCAGCACAGCGCGTGCCTGCGGATTGCCGCCGCGCCGCCAGTACGCGGCGCAGGCAAACACGATGAAGGCGTGCGTGTACAGGTCCTTGCCGGTATCGAGCGGCGCGCCGTCGGCATCGATGCTGTAGTACCAGCCCCCTTCCGGATCGGCGAAGCGGCGGCGCAGCGCGGCGAACAGCGTATCGGCATGCGCCAGGCCGTCCGGTTGCCGCGCAAAGACGTAGAGCTGCCGGGCGCAGGCCATCGCCCGATAGCGCTGCACCGGCAGCGGGCTGGCATCGCGCCCGGCCAGCGCCTCGTAGGGCAGGCCGATGGACTCGTGCCAGCCCGGTCCGGTCCACAGCGGCAATACGGTGGTGTCGTAGTGCGCCAGCAGCGCGGCAATGGCGGCGCCAGGACCGGAAGCGGACGAGGCGAAAGCAGTGGTTGCCGACGCGGCGGCGGAGGGGGTAATGCGGCTCATCGAGGCAGAGGAATCGGCGGCGGGCACGGGCAAGCGCAGAAGATACTGTAAATGCCCACGAAACAAAAGCGGCGGACCGCCCGGCGCCACCGAGCCGAACGCCGCTGCCCAACTGCTACGATGAATCAGGTAGCAAGGGGGTACCCGCCATGCCGAACACATCCCTGTCCCTGTCCGACCGGCACCGCACCGTGGTGCTGCACGTGATCGAACTGCAGCCGCAGGCCTACACCTGGCAGATGGTGCTCGAGGAACACTGCGGCAGCGCCGACTGCGACTGCATCATCGACGCCCATGCCGAATGGCCCACGCAAGCGGAGGCGCAAGCGGCCGGCTGGGCCGAGTGCAACCGGCTGCTGAACGGCCCGCGCATCGCCACCGAGCACTGAGTCCGGGCGCCGGCGCTTGAACGCCGGCCGATATGCACTACCCTGAAGGCGTCGGGCATCTGTCCGACGCGGGTCTGCTGCGCGCTCGCGACCTGGCTTGACGGCACCTTGCCGGCAGGGCGCGAACGCCGTCGGCGTCTCACTGGACCCGCTCCGACCGACTCTCACCACGACGGGAGACACCCCCTGCCACCGGCGCGACGGCGCACCGGCAAGAGGGGCTGTTCCGCTCGCCGGGAGACCGCCATGGAAAAGCCAGTGATCAGTCCCCGCCGCTTTGTCGAAGTGGTCAACGCGCGGCTGCCGACACATCCGCTGTATCGCGAAGGCATGCACGTGTACGCCGTGCCGCGCCACGCCGAACATCCCCGCAGCCTGGTCTGTGTCGGGCCCAAGGGCACGGTCGGTGTCTGTACCGCGATCGAAACCATCGTGCGCAACGAGTTCGATGTCGAGCCGGACATCCCGCGCGAGTGGCACCACGACATCCCGCCCTGCGCGCCGAATATCCGCCGCGCGCATTCGGTGCCGCAGCAACGGCAGCCCTGAGCGGGCGTCGGCCGGGGCCGCGGTCTCAGACCTCGGCCGCCTCGGCGGTTTCGCGCGTTTCCCGGGTGGCCTTTCCGGTCCCGGTATCGTCCTCTGCCGTCAGCTGCATGAAAATCCACGCGGAGGCCGACGTAATCAATCCCACGCAGACGAAGGTCGCATGAAACGCCGGCAGCGGCCCGGCCTGCGCATGCTCCTGCAGGACGCGGTTGAAGGTCCCCAGCAAGGCCCCGGCGGACGTGACCGCCAGACTCATCGCCAGCATCTGCACCATCGACAGCAGGCTGTTGCCGCCGCTGGCGCTGGCCCCGCCGAGATCCTTCAGCGTGACCGTGTTCATCGCGGTGAACTGGATCGAATTGACGGCGCCGAACAGTGCCAGCTGGCACAGCACCAGGGGCAGCGGCAAGGTCGGCGAGATCAGCCCGAACGAGGCGATCACCAGGCCGACCACGAAGGTATTGGTGACCAGCACGCGGCGATAGCCATGCCCTTCGATCAGGCGGGTCGCCAGCCGCTTGGACAGCATGCCGGCTGCGGTCACGGGAAGCATCATCAGGCCGGCGTACAGCGGCGAGTAGCCGAGGCAGACCTGCAGCGTCAGCGGGATCAGGAACGGCATGGCGCCATTGCCGATGCGGGCGAACAGATTGCCCAGCAGCCCCACGCTGAAACTGTGGATACGGAACAGCGACAACGGAAACAGCGGCTGCGCGCGCCGCGCCGCATGCAGGGCATAGGCGGTCAGCGCGGCCAGGCTGGCGATCAGCAGCATCAGCACGGTCGCGTGCTCGAAGCCGAAATCGGCCAGGCCGTCGAGCGCGAAGGAGATCGTCACCATCGCCGTGGCGAGGAACGCGTAGCCCGCCAGATCGAAACGGCCCGTATCGGGCAGACGGCTGTCCGGCATGTAGCGCAGCGTGGCAAGCCCGCCCAGCAGGCCGACCGGCACGTTGATCAGGAAGATCCAGTGCCAGGACAGCGCCTGGGTCAGCCAGCCGCCCAGCGTCGGCCCGATCAGCGGACCGATCATGCCCGGAATCGCGACGAAGCTCAGCGCCTGCAGGAACTGCTCGCGCGGAAAGGTCCGCAGCACCGCCAGGCGCCCCACCGGCAGCAGCATCGCGCCACCGACGCCCTGTACGACCCGCGCGCCGACGAGGAACGGCAGGGTCGGCGCATAGGCGCACAGCAGCGATCCCAGCACGAACAGCGCGATCGCCAGTTGAAAGATTCGGCGGGTGCCGAAGCGATCGGCCAGCCAGCCCGATGCCGGGATGATCACCGCCATCGTCAGCGAGTACGCGATGATCACCGACTGCATGCGCAGCGGGCTTTCGCCGAGGCTGGCCGCCATCGCCGGCAGTGCGGTATTGACGATGGTGCTGTCCAGCGTCTGCATGAAGAAGCCGACCGCCACGACCCACAACATCACCTTGCGCGTGCGCGCTTCGCTGTCCTCGGTGGGCGTCATGCTGCTGGCAATCCATGAAGAAAAAACGTCAAGACAGCACGATACGCCACTTCACTCGGACACGACAAGACCGGGGAACCGGCGCGCCGGCCGCGTAGGACGCGGACGGATGCCGCCCGCCGTCATCGCTGCCTAGACTGGCCGATGACCCGACCGCAAGGAGGCAGACATGAACAAGGCTCGCATGACCACGCTGGCCACGCTCGCCGGCGTTGCCAGCGTCGGCGCGGCATTGCTGCTGGCCGCGCGCTCGCGCGAACCCGTGCGCAATCCGCACGTGCCCGAGCCGGACAAGGACGTGGAACTGGACCCTTACCTGGGCCGCTGGTACGAGATGGCGCGGTACGAGAACCACTTCGAGCAAGGCTCCGACGCGGTCACCGCCGAATACAGCCTGCGCCCGGACGGGCTGATCGACATCGTCAACCGCGCCGGCCGGGACGCGACCGGCAAGCCCCGCATCTCGCGCGGCAAGGCGCGCGTCGTTCCGGACAGCCGCAACGCCAAATTCAAGGTGTCGTTCTTCGGCTCGTTCTACGTCGGCGACTACTGGATTCTCGACCACGCCGAAGACTACAGCTGGTCGATCGTCGGCGAGCCGTCGGGACGCTATCTGTGGATTCTGACGCGGGCGCGCGACCCGGAGCCGGCGCTGCGCTCGCAATTGCTGCATCGGGTCGCCGAGCTCGGCTACGACGTCGACGCGTTGCGCATGACCGAACACGCCATGCTGCAGGAAGCGCCGGCGCCCGCCGCGCCGGCTTGAGGCTTGACGGCCCAGGCTTCAAGGCTTGGGCTTGAGGCGTGAGCCTTGAGGCTTGGGCCGGTACGGCGGCGGGGCCGGCGGGGATCAGTGCCAGCGGCCGTGATCGCGCCAGCGTGCCTCGCGATAGCCGTCGTGGCGGTGCCAGCCGCGGGCGTAGCCGTACGGCGGGCCGTAACGCACCGGCGCCGGGGCGACCACCACCGGGCGGGGCGCCACGACCACGGGCGCCGGCGCGTAGGCCACCGGTGCCGGCGCATAGACGGGCGCGGGGGCATAGACAGGAGCCGGCCGGTAGACCGGCGCCGGCGCCACCACCACGCCGGGCACGCCGACGCCGATATGGATGTCCACCCCGGCATGCGCCGCGGCGCTGGCTGCCAGCATGGCACCGCCCACAGCGACCATTGCGAGAATCCGTTTCATGGTTGTCCCCCTGAGGAACCGTTGAACATGGCCGTACTGTATGCGGCGGCGCCGTAATATTGGCCTCGGGAAGTGTTGCATTTGTGACGCTGTATTACGGGTCCGGACGCCGGCCCGGCGGTCAGCGGGGCCGGCGCACTCTTGCAGGATCGGCAAGAAAGCTGAAAAACGTCGACGAATTGCCGGCGAGCGGAGAACGACCCGGCATCCGCATCGTCAAACTGCTATCCCCGTCACAGGAGAACATCGATGAAGACACTGACTCTTGCATCCGAATCGTCCTGCCTTTGCCGTTCCAGCCGTTCCGGCCGCTCCGACCTTCCCCGCCAGTCCCGCCGTCTTGTCCGCCTGGGCGCCGCCGCGCTCGGTGCGCTGGCATTGAGCGCGCCGGCCCTGGCGGCGGATCTGACGCCGCAGACCGCCGGCCCCTTCACCTATGTTTGCGGCGGCGTGGCCGAAGACGAGCAACAAGCGATGCGCGCCGAGGCCCGCAACTACGATATGGGCCTGCTGATGACCGAAGGCCCGCGCGGGGAATACCTGTCCGACGTCGATATCACGCTGTCGCGTGGCGGCAAGCAGGTCGCCAATTTCCGCTCCACCGGTCCGCGCTGCCTGATCAAGGGCCCGAAGGGCACCTACCAGGTCACGGCGGCCTATCAGGGCACCACCAAGCGCACCACGCTGAGCGCCGGCCAGCGCAACAAGCAGCTGCGCTGGTAAGGCGCCACGGCAAGGTCGGCGGCCCTGAGGGCCGCCGACGCACATTGGCGTCGCTCCGTCTTCCCGGACGCTCGGCCGTCCACCGATGAGAACTACCGGTGCGCGCGGGTTGCTCCGAGGCGGGCCTCCAACGAAGCCACTCGCTCATCCAGCGATTTCACACGCGCTTCGACGCCGTCGAATCGCACATCCATCAGCGTCCTCATTGCGGCAAATTGGTCTGACATACGCTTATCGATCGAATCGAGCCGCTCCGACGTGCGCTTGTCCAGTTCCGCCAGTTCCGCGTGCATGGAGGCGAATGCGCGGTCGAACCGGTCCTGCGTCACGGCGTTCATGAAGTTCATCGCGGACAGCAAAACGGCGAGAGCCGCTCCGACGCCCCCGGCCACCTGCCAGAAGGAAGCGTCCCTGCATCCGCGCTGCGGCGGCCGTTCGCTTTGCCGCAGCAGTTCCAGCAGCTCTTGCCGGGTGATGTCGCCGTGACCACGGCGAAACGGCCGCAGCCTGCCGGGCTCTCCGGCGTGACGGTGATTGTGGGAGGACGGGTCAGCGTGGGCGGAAGTCGCGTTCATGGCAAGCAGGCCGGCATCGGCAGAGGTGTACAACGGGATGGAAGCTTGCATAGCGCCGCAAGCAGGCAATGCGCGATTCTCCCGCGTATGCCGCACGATGATGTAACAGAATGCGCCGGAACATTGAAAGTTTGCGTCGGAGATCACAACGCCCGCACCGTTCAACGCAAATACCCCGCCTCCCGGAACCACTCCACCGCATCGCGCAGCCCTTCCCGATACGGCCGCGGCCGGTAGTCCAGTTCGCGGCGCGCCTTGTCCGAGCTGAAGTACATGCGATAGCGCGACATCGCCAGCCCGTCGACCGTCAGCAGCGGCTCGGTGCCGCGCCGCCGCGCGATCGCCTCGGACAGATGCGCAAACGGGATCAGCGGCCAGCGCGGCAACGGCACCAGCGGACCGCGGCGTCCGGTCAGCTCGGCGATGTCGCGCAGCATCTGGCGCAGCGGCACGTCCTCGCCGCCGAGGATGTAGCGCTCGCCGATGCGCCCGCGCTCCAGCGCGAGCCAATGCCCCTCGGCGACATCGTCCACATGCGCGAGATTGAGGCCGGTATCGACGAAGGCCGGAATGCGGCCGCTGGCCGCTTCGACGATCACGCGGCCGGTCGGCGTGGGGCGGATGTCGCGCGGCCCGATCGGGGTCGACGGATTGACGATCACGGCCGGCAAGCCCGCCGCGATCTCGCGTTCGACTGCGCGTTCGGCCAGCACCTTGCTGCGCTTGTACGCGCCGATCGCCTGCTGCGGCGACAGCGTGGCGGTCTCGGTGACCGGCGCGGTCGCACCCTGCACGCGCAGCGTGGCGACGCTGCTGGTATAGACGACCTTCTCGACGCCGCAGCGCCGGGCCGCGCCCATCATCGTCTCGGCGCCGACCACATTGGTGCGGACGATGGCCTCGGGCTCGGGCGCCCACAGCCGGTAGTCCGCCGCCACGTGGAACAGATAGCGGACGCCGCGCATGGCGCGCTCGACCGCCTTCGGATCGCACATATCGCCTTCGACGATGCGCACGGGCAACCCTTCGAGATTGCCGCGCCGGCTGCCGGCGCGAACCAGCACGCGCACGCGCCAGCCGCGCGCGAGGCCTTGCCGCGCCACAGCGGAACCGAGAAAGCCCGATGCCCCCGTGACCAGAACGTCGTCGTCGCTGCTGTCGATCGGGCTCTCCATCGGGCTCTCCATCGGGCTCTCCATCGTGCTGTCCTTCGCGCTTTCGATCGTCTCGTCGGGGCTCACCGGGTGCGCCGGGCCGGCCGGGCAAAGGCGCTGGCGCGGGTATATAGTAACCACCGTGCGACGGGAAGCGCTTCCCGCACACCGGACAACGCGCCGGCTCCACGGCGGTTTGGGCCGGCAACGCTGCGTCAACGGCGCGGTGACGAGGGCGCGACGTCAAGGGTGTATTGCCAGGGGGAACGTCTCCATGCGGGTGATTCTGGCTCAGCCGCGCGGCTTCTGCGCGGGCGTGGTACGGGCGATCGAGATCGTCGATCGCGCGCTGGTCAAGCACGGTGCACCGGTCTACGTGCGGCACGAGATCGTCCACAACCGGCATGTCGTCGACACCCTGCGCGGCAAGGGCGCGCGCTTCGTCGAGGAGCTCGACGAGGTGCCGGCCGACGCGGTGACCATCTTCAGCGCGCACGGCGTCGCGCGCAGCGTCGAGGAAGAAGCCCGGACCCGCCAGCTGCATGCGATCGACGCGACCTGCCCGCTGGTCATCAAGGTCCATAACCAGGGCCGGCAATATGCGGCCAGCGGCCGCATCGTCATCCTGATCGGCCACGCCGGCCATCCCGAGGTGGTCGGCACCATGGGCCAGATCCCCGGCCGGGTCATCCTGGTGCAGAACGAGGCGGAGGTCGCGCAGCTCGATCTGGCGGCCGATACGCCGGTCGCCTATGTCACGCAGACCACGCTGAGCGTCGACGATACGCGCGGCATCATCGCCGCGCTGGAACGGCGCTTCCCCGATCTGGTCGGACCCGATACGCGCGACATCTGCTATGCCACGCAGAATCGCCAGAGCGCGGTGCGCGAACTCGCCACGCAGGTCGACGTGCTGCTGGTGATCGGCGCGCCCAACAGTTCGAACTCCAACCGTCTGCGCGAGATCGGCACCGAGAGCGGCGTGCCGTCCTATCTGATCGCCGATGGCAGCGAGCTCGACGCCGCCTGGGTGCGCGATGCCGCCGTGGTCGGCATCACCGCCGGGGCGTCGGCGCCGGAAGCGATGGTCGAGGACGTGCTGGCCGCGCTGCGCAGGCTGGGGCCCGTCGAAGTCAGCACCATGAGCGGCCGCGAGGAACACGCGCAGTTCCGGCTGCCCGCCGAACTGGCCGACGTCACCGTGGCCTGAAGCCGCCGGGCGAGGCGCGACGCCGCCCAGGCACCCATCCACCCACATCGAAGGAGGAAGCGCGCCTTGGCCATCCCCCTGCTCCAGGTCGCCCGCGTGGGCGCCTATGTGGTCCGCCAGCGGCTGGCCGGTCGCCAGCGCTACCCGCTGGCGCTGATGCTCGAGCCGCTGTTCCGCTGCAATCTCGCCTGCGCCGGCTGCGGCAAGATCGACTATCCGGAACCGATCCTGAACCAGCGCCTGTCGGTCGACGAATGCCTGGCGGCGGTCGACGAATGCGGGGCGCCGGTGGTATCGATCGCCGGCGGCGAGCCGCTGCTGCACAAGGAGATGCCGGCCATCGTCGAAGGCATCGTCGCGCGGCGCAAGTTCGTCTACCTGTGCACCAATGCGCTGCTGATGGAGAAGAAGCTCGACGCCTACCGGCCCAGCCCCTACTTCGTCTGGTCGGTGCATCTGGACGGCGACCCGGAGATGCACGACCGCGCAGTCTGCCAGCCCGGCGTCTACGAGCGCGCGGTCGCCGCGATCCGCGCCGCCAAGCAGCGCGGCTTTCGCGTCAACATCAATTGCACGCTGTTCAACGATGCCGATCCCGAGCGGGTGGCCCGCTTCTTCGACTCGGTCAAGGCGATGGGCGTGGATGGCATCACCGTCTCGCCAGGCTATGCCTACGAGCGCGCGCCCGATCAGCAGCATTTCCTGCACCGCGGCAAGACGCGTCAGCTGTTTCGCGACATCCTGGCGCGTGGCCGACGCGGCCGCCAATGGGCCTTCAGCCAGTCGACGCTGTTTCTCGATTTCCTCGCCGGCAACCAGACCTACCGCTGCACGCCGTGGGGCAATCCGGCGCGCACCGTGTTCGGCTGGCAGCGTCCGTGCTATCTGCTCGGCGAAGGCTACGCCGCGACGTTTCGCGAGCTGATGGAGGACACCGACTGGGATGCCTATGGCACCGGCAACTACGAGAAATGCGCCAACTGCATGGTGCACAGCGGTTATGAGGCCACCGCGGTCGCCGATACCGTGGCCCATCCGCTGAAGGCGATGCGCGTCGCGCTGCGCGGCGTGCGCACCGAAGGGCCGATGGCGCCCGACATTGCGCTGGACGGACAGCGGCCGGCCGAGTACGTGTTCTCGCGCCATGTCGAGATCAAGCTCGAGCAGATCCGTCGTCAGGCCGGCAATCCCGCCAGCTCGTCGAAGCCGGACCGGCAGGCCACGGCCCTGCATTGAACGCGCATGGACTGGGCGAGACTGGCCGGCGGCATCCTTACCGTGCTCGCATCGGGCTATGCGATCGTGGCCTGGTGGGCCACCCGGCATCCGCTGCCGACACCATCGGCGGACAACGATGACGGCCTCGCGCCGGTGACGGTGCTCAAGCCGCTGTGCGGCGACGAGCCGCGTCTGACCCGCAATCTGGCCAGCTTCTGCCGGCAGCGCCATCCCTGCTTTCAGATCGTGTTCGGCGTGTGGCAGGCCGACGATCCCGCGCTGGCGGTGGTGGCGCGATTGCAGCGGGCCTTTCCAGACTGCGATATCGCCGTCGCGATCGGCGCGCGTCATCCTGCGCCGGCGCTGTCGAACGTCACCACCGTCAACCCGAAGGTCGCCAACCTGCAGGCCATGCTGCCGCTGGCGCGACACGATCGGCTGGTGATCGCCGACAGCGATATCGCGGTACGTGCCGACTATCTGCGGCGCGTCACCGCGCCGCTGGCCGACCCGGGCGTCGGCATCGTGACCTGCCTGTATCGCGGCCGGCCGCTGCGGGGCCAGTCGCGGCATGCAACGTGGGCGCGGCTCGGCGCGCAGTTCATCGACGACTGGTTCGTTCCTGCAGTCCGTGTCGCGCAGGCGGGCGGCAGCCAGCGCTTCGGTTTCGGCGCGACCATCGCGTTGCGGCGCGAGGTGCTGCTGCGGATCGGCGGCTTCGCGGCAGTGGCGGACCGCCTCGCCGACGACTACTGGCTCGGCGAGCTGAGCCGCCGGCAAGGGTTGCGCACGGTGCTGTCCGACGTCGAGGTCAGCACCGATATCGCGGAAACCACGCCTCGCGCGCTGTGGTTGCACGAACTGCGCTGGCTGCGCACGCTGCGCGCGCTCGATCCTGCGGGCTTCGCGCTGATCTTCGTGACCCTCACCTGGCCGATGCTGGTCCTCGGGCTGCTGCTGGCGTCCTCCCGTGCGATCGCGCTGGTGGCCGCGCTCGGCGCGCTGGCCCGGTCGCTGCGTTGCCGCGACGCGGGCGCGGCGCTGCGTGCGCCGTGGCGCGATACGCTGCTGCTGCTCGAATGGGCCGTCGCGATGACAGGCCGGCAGGTCCGCTGGCGCGGCTCGCGCCTTGCCATTCAATGGACGCGCGATGGGATGGGGAGCGCCGCTGCCCTCTCCCCCAACCCCTCTCCCGCGAGCGGGAGAGGGGAGAGAACCGCGAGCTCGACGAGTGGCCGGCGGTCTTCTCCCCTCTCCCACTTGTGGGAGAGGGGCCGGGGGAGAGGGCCGGCGCACGCAGACCGAACACGCCCGCAAGCCCGCGCGGAACCACGACACCCTCCCGTCTCCCGGAGGCCCCGATGAAGACCCTGTTCCTGCAAGCCCCCTCCTTCGATGGCTTCGACGGCGGCGCCGGCTCGCGCTACCAGGCAAAGCGCGAAATCCGCTCGTTCTGGTACCCGACCTGGCTCGCGCAGCCGGCGGCGCTGGTGCCAGACAGCCGTCTGCTCGACGCACCGGCCGACGGCTTGAGCCTCGAGCAGACGCTGGCCATCGCCAGCGAACACGAGCTGGTGATCGTGCATACCAGCACGCCGTCGTTCCCGGCCGACGTGCGCTTCGCGCAGGCGCTGAAGGCCCGCTATCCGGCCATCCGGATCGGCATGGTCGGCGCCAAGGCCGCGGTCGATCCCGGCAGCACGCTGGCCGCCAGCGAGGCGATCGACTTCGTCTGCCGCGAGGAATTCGACTACACCTGCCGGGACGTCGCCGCCGGCATGCCGCTCGCGCAGATCGCCGGGCTCAGCTATCGGGCAGCCGACGGCACGATCGAACACAACCCGCCGCGGCCGATGATCGAGAACATGGACGCGCTGCCGTTCGTCTCACCGATCTACAAGCGCGACCTGAATATCCGCAACTACTTCATCGGCTATCTGCTGCACCCCTACGTATCGATCTACACCGGCCGGGGCTGCCGCTCGCGCTGCACCTTCTGCCTGTGGCCGCAGACCGTCGGCGGGCATCGCTACCGCGTGCGCTCGCCGGAGAACGTGCTGGCCGAGGTCGAATGGATCCAGCGCAATATGCCCGAGGTGCGCGAGATCATGTTCGACGACGACACCTTCACCGACTTCAAGCCGCGCGTGGAGGAAATCGCGCGCGGGCTCGGCAAGCTGGGCGTGACGTGGTCGTGCAATGCCAAGGCCAACGTGCCGTACAGCACGCTGAAGATCATGAAGGACAACGGGCTGCGGCTGCTGCTGGTCGGCTACGAGTCCGGCGACGATCAGATCCTGCTGAACATCAAGAAGGGCTTGCGCACCGATATCGCGCGGCGCTTCACCGAGGACTGCCGCAAGCTCGGCATCACGATCCACGGCACCTTCATCCTCGGCCTGCCGGGCGAGACGCGCGAAACCATCGAGAAAACCATCGCCTTCGCGCAGGAGATCAATCCGCATACGATCCAGGTCTCGCTGGCGGCGCCCTACCCCGGCACCGCGCTGTACCGGCAGGCGCTGGACAACGGCTGGCTGGCGGACGACAAGGTGATCCCGCTGGTCAACGACCATGGCGTGCAGCTGGCGGCGATCAGCTATCCGCATCTGTCGCGCGACGAGATCTATCACGGCGTCGAGACCTTCTACCGGCGCTTCTATTTCCGGCCGTCCAAGATCTGGGAAATCACCCGCGAGATGATGGGCAGCTGGGAAATGACGCGACGCCGGCTGCGCGAGGGCGTCGAGTTCTTCCGCTTCCTGCATACCCACGAGGCCTGATTCTGCCGATCCCGATCCCGACCCCGACCTCGACAACGACACCGACCTCGCCCGCCAGCACCGCGACGCGTCCCACGCCCGCGCGCGCGCTGATCCTGACCGCCGACGACTTCGGCCTGCATCCGGCCGTCAACGAGGCGGTCGAGCTGGCGCATCGGCACGGCGTACTCGATGCCGCCAGCCTGATGGTCGGCGCGCCGGCCGCGGCCGATGCGGTATCGCGCGCGCATCGGCTGCCGCGGCTGCGCGTCGGCCTGCATCTGGTGCTGGCCGACGGACCGTCGGTGCTGCCGCCGGCCGCGATCCCGGACCTGGTCGACGCCGAGGGGCGCTTCGGCGCGGCGATGGCGCGCGATGGCCTGCGCTTTGTCATGTCCGCTTCGGCGCGCCGCCAGCTGGCCGCCGAGATCCGCGCGCAGTTCGCCGCCTTCGCCGCAACCGGCCTGCCGCTCGATCACGTCAATACGCACAAGCATTTCCATCTGCATCCGACCGTGCTGTCGCTGATCCTCGCCATCGGCCGCGACTACGGCCTGCACGCGATGCGGCTGCCGCGCGAAGCCGGCGCGCCGTGGTGGCTGCGCCCGTGGCTCGCCTGGCTGCGCCGGCGCCTCGATGCCGCCGGCATCGCGCATAACGACTATGTGATCGGCATCGCGCGCAGCGGCGCGATGGACGAACAGACCGTGCTGGCCGCCTTGCGGAGGCTGCCGCCCGGGGTCGGCGAACTCTATCTGCATCCGGCCACGGTGTCCGGCGCACGCATCTCGCCATCAATGCGCGGCTACCGCCATGCCGACGAGCTGGCCGCGCTGCTGTCGCCGCGCGTGCGCACCGCACTGAAGCAGGTCGCGCCGCGCCGCGGCGGCTTCGCCGATCAGTTGCCGGCGCCAGCCTCAGGCCATGCGTCCTGTGCCTCGCCGGGGTGGCCGCGATGAAGCGGCTCGGACTGCTGGCCGGGCTCGCCGGCCTGATCGCACTGGCCGCGCTGGTGATCCATCAGGGCGTGGGCCAGATCGCCACTACGGTCGCGCGCGCCGGCTGGCCGCTGCTGTGGCTGCTGCCGGTGCACGGCGTGGCGATCGCGCTCGACGCGCGCGCCTGGCAGGGACTGCTGCGCGCCGCGGCGCCCGCCGCGCATCCCGGCATGCTGTTCCTGTGGTGGGTGGCCAGCGTGCGCGAGGCGGTCAACCGGCTGCTGCCGACGGCCAATGTCGGCGGCGAGCTGGCCGGCATCCGCCTCGGCCGGCTGCAGGTCGGCGACACCAGCGCGGTCACTGCCAGCGTGGTGGTCGAGGTCATGGTCACGCTGTTCTCGCAGTACCTGTTCTGCGTGGTGGGCGTGCTGCTGCTGATCGCGGCGATTCCCGGCGGTCATCAGGAACAGCGCGCCTTGACGATCGGCGGCGGGCTGCTGCTGTCGCTGCCGCTGCCGGTCGCGTTTGCGCTGGCGTTGCGCCATGGCGCGCTGTTCGCACGGCTGGAGCGGCTGGCCCGGCGCCTGCTGGGCGAGGAACACCGGATGGTCGATGCCATCGCCGGCGCCGACCTCGGGGCCGGCCTGGACCAGCGCATCCGCGCGCTGCTGGGACGCCTGCGCACGCCGGTCACCGCGGCGGTCTGGCAGTTGCTGGGACTGACGGCGGGCACCGTCGAGACCTGGTTCGCGCTGCAGCTGCTCGGTCATCCGGTCTCGTTTGGCGAGGCGCTGGCGATCGAGTCGCTGACGATGGCCGCGCGCAATATGGCCTTCTTCGTGCCGGGCGGGCTTGGCGTGCAGGAGGCGGTGGTGATGCTGCTCGGACAGCTGCTTGGCATCGACGCGCAAACCGCGCTGTCGCTGGCGCTGGTGCGGCGCGCGCGCGAGGTGCTGTACGGCGTGCCGGCGCTGCTGTCGTGGCAGTGGTTCGAGGTGCGCCGCTGGCGCGACCGGCACGGCCAGCCTGCCGCTGCAGCGACGATGCGGAGACCCCAGCGATGAGCGGCCGGGCTTCAGCGGCTGCCGGCCTGGCGCGCGTTGTGGTCGGACAGATAGCGGATCAGCCCGTCGATGCCGTCGCGCTCGACGATGTCGGCGAACTGGCGGCGATACACCTCGATCAGCCACGCGCCCATCATGTTGATGTCGTAGATTTTCCAGCCGTCGGCACCGCGCCGCAGCCGATAGTCGATCTGGTTTTCGTCGCCGGCGGTGATCACGCGGGTGCGCACCACCACGTCGTCGGCATTGGCGCCGGGCTCGGTCGGCGTATAGCGGAAATCGACGTTCTGCCCGCGCAGCTGCGACAGCGACAGCGCGTAGGTGTGGACCAGCAGCGTGCGGAACTGCTCGACCAGTTGCTGCTGCTGGACAGGATTGGCCGTGCGCCACGCGGGGCCCAGCGCCAGCCGCGTGGTACGAGCGAAATCGGTATAGGGAAGGAACTGGCGCCGCACCACGGCGACGACCCGGGCCTGATCGCCGGCACTGGCCGACGGATCGGCGCGGACCGCGGAGATCACCCCTTCCACGGCGGTGCGGACCAGCCGGTCGGGCGCGGCGCGCTCGGCGGCGTTCCCCTGCAGCGGGCAGATCAGCGCCGGTACGGCGATGGCCAACGCGGGAATCGGCGAATGGGAACGGATAGGGAACATGGGCAGCGATCCGACGGCATGACGATCAACATGGCGATCCGAGCGAACGAGTATAGCCCCGTGGCGGCGGCCGCTGCAGGGGCGGCCCCCCACGGGTTCGCGGCATGCTGACCGCGGCGATCACCCGTCTCGTCATGCTGGCGACGACCCGCGCCTGGCTGACGATCGCGCTGGCCGCCGTCCTCTGTGCCGGCAGCAGCTGGTATGCGGCGCGGCACTTCGCGATCAACACCGATATCGGCCGGCTGCTCGATGTCGATGCCCCGTGGGCCCGTTACGACGCCGCGCTGAACGAAGCCTTCCCCGATCGCGACCGCCTGATCCTCGCGGTAGTGCGGGCGCCCGTGCCGGAACTTGCCGAGGCCGCCGCCGACGCGCTCGCGCAGTCGCTGCGCAAGCAGCCGTCGCACTTCGAGGCGGTGCGCCAGCCCGGCGGCGGCGCCTTCTTCGCCCGCCATGGGCTGCTGTTTCTCGATACGCCGACGCTGGCCAGGGTCACGCGCGATCTGACCGATGCGCGGCCCTTGCTGAACGCACTGGCGCGCGATCCCACCTTGCGCGGGCTGGCCGACACGCTGTCGGTGACGCTCGGCCTGCCGCTGCAGATGGGCCAGGTCACCCTGGCGCAGATGGCGCCGTTGCTGGCCCGCAGCGCGATGACGCTGGAGCAGGTGCTGGCGGGTCGGCCGGCGGCGCTGTCGTGGCGCACGCTGGCCGATCCCACCCCGGCGGCCGGGCCCGCGCTGGCCTTCGTCGCGGTCAGTCCGGTGCTCGATTATGGCGACCTGCAGGCAGGAGCCGATGCCTCCGCGGCGATCCGCGCCAGCGCGGCGCAGCTGCAACTGGCGCAGCGCTACGGTGCCGACGTGCGGCTGACCGGGCCGCAGGCGCTGTCCGACGAGGAATTTGCGTCGGTGGCCGATGGCGCGGCACTGAACGGCGCGGTGACGGTGCTGGTCGTGATCCTGATCCTGTGGCTGGCGCTGCGATCGGCGCGGCTGATCGTCGCCGTGCTGCTGAGCCTGTTCGCCGGCCTGGCCGTCACCGCGGCGCTGGGCCTGGCGATGGTCGGCGCGCTGAACATGATCTCGGTCGCCTTTGCCGTGCTGTTCGTCGGCCTCGGCGTCGACTTCGGCATCCAGTTCGGCGTGCGCTACCGGGCCGAGCGGCACGACCGCGACCATATCGTCACGGCGCTCTGTCATACCGCGCAGGCGCTGGCCGTGCCGCTGTCGCTGGCCGCCGCGGCCACCGCGGCGGCGTTCTTCGCCTTCCTGCCGACCGACTATCGCGGCGTGGCCGAGCTCGGCCTGATCGCCGGCGTCGGCATGTTCGTCGCATTCTTCACCACCGTCACGCTGCTGCCGGCATTGATTCGCGTGCTGCGGCCCGACGGCGAGACCGTCGCGCCGGGCATCCGCTGGCTGGCGCCGGCCGACGCATTCTTCGAGCGCCATCGTACGCCGGTGCTGTGGGTCACCTGCGGGGTCATCGTGGCCGCCTCGCCGCTGCTGACGCAGCTGCGCTTCGATTTCGATCCGCTGAACCTGAAGGACCCGGCCTCCGAATCGATGGCGACGCTGCGCGCGCTGAAGGATGCGCCGCAGGCCGGCACCGAGGATGTCAGCGTGCTGGCGCCCTCGCTCGACGCGGCACGCGCGCTGGCGACGCGGCTGTCGGCGCGGCCGGAGATTGCGCGCGTCACCACGCTCGACAGCTTCGTGCCGCCCGATCAGGACGCCAGGCTGCCGTTGATCGCCAACGCAGCGCAAGCGCTGCTGCCTGCGTTGACCCAGCCGGCCGCGCCGCCGGCCACCGATGCACTGCGCGTGGCCGCGCTGCGCCTGACCGCCACCCGGCTCGAACTGGCGGCGAACGCCCGCTCGGCGCCGGGCACCACGCCGGCCGCCGGCGTGGCCGAGGCACGGCGGCTGGCGCAGGCGCTGCGCAAGCTGGCCGATGCCGACGGCGCGGCCCGCGATCGCGCCGAACGGGCCATCGCCCTGCCCTTGCAGCTCGGGCTGGCCGGCCTGACACAGGCACTGCAGGCGGAGCGCATCACCATCGACTCGCTGCCGCGCGAGCTGGTGCGCGACTGGCTGACGCCCGACGGCCGCGCGCTGGTCACCGTCAGCCCACGGCTGCCGCCGGGCGAGCGCGCGCGCGAGGCGGCGCTCGACGTCTTCGTGCCGACCGTACTGGCGATCGCGCCGGAGGCGACCGGCGGCCCGATCGCGGTACGGGGCTCGGCGCACACCATCCTCGGCGCATTCGCCCAGGCCGGCGCCTGGGCGGTACTGTCGATCGCCATCCTGCTGTGGCTGACGCTGCGGCGCTTCGGCGACGTGCTGCGCACGCTGGTGCCGCTGCTGGTATCGGCGGTGCTGACCCTGGAGCTGTGCGTGGTGTTCGGCATCGCGCTGAACTTCGCCAACGTGATCGCGCTGCCGTTGCTGCTCGGCATCGGCGTCGCCTTCAAGATCTACTACGTGATCGCGTGGCGCGAGGGCAAGACCGGTCTGCTGCAGTCCAGCCTGACCCACGCGGTGCTGTTCAGCGCGGCAACGACCGCGACCGCGTTCGGCAGCCTGTGGCTGTCGAACCATGCCGGCACCGCGAGCATGGGCAAGCTGCTGGCGCTGTCGCTGGTGTGCACGCTGGCCGGCGCAGTGTTTTTCCAGCCTATCCTGATGGGACGGCCGCGACAGTCGCGCGGCGTTCCATGAAGCCTTGCCCGAGCCTTGCCCGAGCCTTGCCTGAACCTTGACCCCAAGCCGCGGACGCACCACGACGCAACAACAACGACGCCATCACGACGCCACCATGATCCCGATGCCAGAGCCCTCGCCTCCTTCGCTACCGCTGCGCCGACTGGTCCCGCTTGCCGTGCTGTGCTGCGCGGCCTGCGCGACCGGCCCGAACGCCAACCCGGCGGACCCGCTCGAACCGATGAACCGCGCGATCTACACCGTCAACGACAAGGTCGATACCTATGTCGCGGTGCCGGTAGCCAGGGGCTATCGGCGCATCACGCCGCAGCCGGTGCGCACCGCGGTGACCAATGTCTTCAACAATGTGGGCGACGTCGGCAATGCGATCAACAACCTGCTGCAGGGCAAGGGCGTGGCGGCGGCCGAGAGCGTGATGCGCGTGGCGGTCAATACCGTGCTGGGCCTGGGCGGACTGATCGATATCGCGACGCCGGCCGGGCTGCCCCGCCATCCGCAGGATTTCGGCCTGACGCTGGGCACCTGGGGCATTCCGTCGGGGCCGTATCTGGTGCTGCCGCTGTTCGGGCCGAGCACCGTGCGCGATGGCGTCGGGCGCGTCGGCGATGCCTACGCCTACCCGGTGACCTATATGGATCCGGCCTGGCGCAACAGCCTGTTCGCGCTGCAGTTCGTCAATACGCGCAGCAACCTGCTCGATGCCACCAGCCTGCTGGAGCAGGCCGCGCTGGACAAATACAGCTTCGTGCGCGACGCCTATCTGCAGCAGCGGCGTCAACGGCTGCGCGGCGCCGCGGGCGGCGAGCTGCCCGACTATGGCGACGAGGGCGACGAGGAGGAAGGCGCGGCCGGAGCGCAGCCGCCTTCTTCGCCCGCGCCCGCGCCTGCGCCTGCGCCGGCTCCGGCTCCGGCTCCGGCTCCGGCCCCGGCACCAGCGACAGCACCCGCCTCAAAATAATCGCGGGAATCGTCCGTCGCGCGCTGCAGCGCCGCCGCCAGCCGGCGCAAACCACGCCGTGCCGCGGCGGCATCGGCCGCGAGTCGCAGCAGTTCGCCCAGCTGCGAAGGCTGCTTCAGCAGGGTTGCGCATAGCGCGCGCAGATCGATGCCGCCATCCGGCCCGAACGCGGCCAGCGCCGCCGCGGGAACGCGGCGCGCAGCCGGATCGGCAATCGCCCGACAGACCACGAAAGGCAGCCCGGCCGCGCGCGCCGCGGCCGCCATGCGGTGCGACTCCATATCGACGGCCACGGCGCCCGTCGCCGCATGCAAGGCCCGCTTGTCGGCAATGACCGCGGCGGGCGCATCGACGCCCGCCACCGTTCCGCCAACCGCCTCGGGCAAGGCCATGCGAATCGCGTTGGACCAGCGGGCATCGGTGTCGAAGCGCCGATCTGCGGCCGCGACGGCATCGGCCACGATCACGCTGCCCGGCGGCAGCGCGGGGTCGAGCCCGCCGGCCACACCGAAGCTGATCAGCCCGATGCAGCGGTGCGCCAATCCTTCGCTGTCGTGCAAGGCGGCGGTCAGCGCCGCATCGAGGGCATCGCCACGCAGGCCGTACACCGTGGCTGCGCCTGGCCACGCCAGCAGCCGCGCCTCGAACGCCATGCCGGTCACGACGAGCCAGCGCGGCGCCGCCGCATCCACGCGGTTTGCGGGCTCGCTCACATGCCCCATGGCATGCGGCTCGCATCTTGGGCGGCATCGTCGGCGGGATTGCCGGCATTGCCGGCATTGCCGAGATTTCGATATCGCGCCAGCGCCCACAGCGGGAAGTAACGCGCATAGCCGTGATAGCGCAGATAGAACACGCGCGGAAAGCCCACCGCGGTGAAATGCGCCTCGTCCCACAGCCCGTCGGCCCGCTGCTGCCGCAGCAGATAGTCGATGCCGCGCGCGGCCGCCGGCAGATCGCGGCAACCGGCGGCCATCAGGCCCAGCAGCGCCCAGGCGGTCTGCGACGGCGTGCTGGGCGCGCGCTCGTGGCCGCGGTAATCGAGCCGGTAGCTGCTGCCGTCCTCGCCCCAGCCGCCGTCGTCGTTCTGCACCGACAGCAGCCACTGCGCGGCGCGCCGCACCGGCGCGGCATCCGGCCCGAGCCCGGCCGCCTGCAGCGCGCACAGCGCGCTCCAGGTGCCATACAGATAGTTGGTGCCCCAGCGGCCGTACCAGCTGCCGTTGCCCTCCTGCTCCGTCAGCAGATAGCGCAGCGCCTGCGCGGCCGCGCGGCTGTTCGCCGGCAATTTGCCGAGCTGCGCGAGCATCGACAGGCAGCGCGCCGACACGTCGGCCGTGGGCGGATCGAGCAGCGCGCCATGATCGGCGAAGGGGATGCTGTTCAGATAGCGGTGCGTGTTCTCCGGCTCGAAGGCGCCCCAGCCGCCGTCGCTGCTTTGCATGCCTTCGATCCATTCGCAGGCCCTGCCCAGCGCCGGCGCGATGCGGGCGCGCCAGCGCGTATCGCCGCGTGCCGCGCGGTCGATGGCCATCGCCACCACGGCGGTATCGTCGACATCGGGATAGTGGGGATTGGCATATTGAAAGGCCCAGCCGCCCGGGCGCAGATGCGGACGGCGCACCGTCCAGTCGCCGCGCACGTCGAGCACCTGCAAGGGCAGCAGCCAGTCGAGCGCCCGCCGCGCCGCCATCATCGCCCGTTCCCCGCCGGCCTCGAGCAGCGCGTGGCAAGTCAGCGAGGTGTCCCACACCGGCGAGAAACACGGCTGGCAGTAGGCCTCATCGCCGTCGTTGCCATGCACGACCAGCAGACGATCCAGCGCCGCGCGCGCCTGCGCGACCGCCGGCTCGTCGCGCGGCACGCCCAGCGCGTCGAACATCATCACCGCATTGACCATCGCCGGGAAGATCGCGCCCAGGCCATCGTCGCCATTCAGGCGTTCGCGCACGAACTGCTCGGCCCGCCGGATCGCCCGCTGACGCAGCCGGCGCGGCGACAACGGCTCGAACACGCGCAGCGCGACATCGACCCCGCGGAACACCGCATACCAGAGGCGGCTCTGGTGCGGCGCCCTGCCCGGCATCCGGGCCGCCTGGCTGGGCCCGCGAAACAGTTCGTCGATGCCGACCCGGCGCGGATTGCGCGCACACGGACGCAGCGTGTTCAACACCAGCAGCGGCACGATCACGGTCCGCGCCCAGTACGAGATCTTCGACAGATGAAACGGAAACCACAGCGGCAGCAGCATGATCTCGACCGGCATCAGCGGCACTGCGCGCCACGGCATCACGCCGTACAAGGCCAGCAGCGTGCGCGTGAACACATTGCTGGCTTCGGCCCCGCCCAGCGCAAGGATGCGCTCGCGCGCGCCCCGCATCGCCGGCGCCTCGATCGGCTCGCCGATCATCTTCAGCGCGAAATACGCCTTGACGCTGGCGCTGATGTCCGACGCCCCGCCATGGAACAGCGGCCAGCCGCCGTCCTCGTTCTGCCGGCGCAGCAGATAGCGCCCGATGCGCGCTTCCAGCGTGGCATCGGCCGGCTCGCCCAGATAGTGGACCAGCAGCACGTATTCGGAAGGGATCGTGGTGTCGGCCTCGAGCTCGAACACCCAGTGGCCGTCGGACCGTTGCCGCGCGATCAGCGCGTCGACGGCGTGCGCGATCGCGGCATCGAGGCCGAGCCGGCTGTGACCCGATGAAGCGGGGGATGACGAAGGGTAGACGGCGGGATCCGGCGGATTCGCGATAGCCGCCGCATCGGCGGCCTGCGGCGAACCTCGCAAGGCGATCTGGATTTCAGCCACATCACTCCTCGTCACGCAATGACATCGCGAGGGCAGCCGGCGGGGCGGGACCACGACCGGCGCGCGTGGAATCTCGCGATCGGTGTTGGGGGTCGGGCGATTATAGCAACAAGGTCCGAAGCCGGCCGGCCGTGCCGGCTCGCCTTGACAGCTCCCCTGCCCGCCTTCTATGCTGGCGCGCATTGTTCCTTTCAAAAGACCGATGTTCTGTTGTATAGAACATCAAAACACCAAAACATCGAAGCGACCGCGATGAATCCAGCCTCCCCCGATACCGACCAGCCGAAACGCGACCCGCGCAAACCGCTGCGCGGCATCCGTGTGCTCGATCTGACCAATGTGCTGGCCGGCCCCTTCTGCTGCCACCAGCTGGCCCATCTGGGTGCGGACGTGATCAAGGTGGAAACGCCCGGCACCGGCGACCTGGCGCGCCAGCTCGGCGCCGACGCCGAGCTGAACCGCAGGCTGATGGGCGTGTCCTTCCTGGCGCAGAACCCCGGCAAGCGCTCGATCACGCTGAACCTGAAGCATCCGCTCGGCAAGCAGGCGCTGCGCCGGCTGGTCAGCGAGTCGGACGTGCTGGTCGAGAATTTCCGGCCGAGCGTGATGGCGCGGCTCGGGCTCGGCTACGAGACGCTGAAGCAGGACAATGCGCGGCTGATCTATTGCGCAATTTCCGGCTTCGGCCAGGACGGCCCGCTGGCCGACCTGCCGGCCTACGACCAGATCATCCAGGGCATGGCCGGCGTGATGAGCATCACCGGGGATGCCGATACCGCGCCATATCGCGTCGGCTATCCGGTGTCGGACACCGTCGGCGGCCTGACGGCAGCGCTGGCGGTGGCGGCGGCGCTGGCCGACCGCGACCGCACCGAGGGCTATCTGATCGACGTGTCGATGCTCGAATCGACCTTGGCGACGATGGGCTGGGTGGTGTCGAACTATCTGGTGGCCGGGCGCGAGCCGGCGCCGATGGGCAACGACAACATGACCGCGAGCCCGTCCGGCACCTTCCGCACCGGCGACGGGCTGATCAATATCGCCGCCAACAAGCAGGAACAGTTCGAGGCGGTCTGCCGCGTGATCGGCCGGCCGGAACTGGCCACGGACCCGCGCTTTGCCGAGCGGCAGGCCCGGCTGCAGCATCGCGGCGCGCTGCAGCACGCGCTCGAGGCCGAGCTGACGCGGCAGCCCACCGCGCATTGGTGGCCGCTGCTGAACCAGGCCGGCGTGCCGGCCGGGCCGGTCTATACGGTGCCGCAGACGCTGGCCCATCCGCAGGTCGCCACACGCGGCATCGTCGCGGAATTTCCCGATGCGCCGGGCGTGGGACGCGATCTGCGGCTGCTGCGCACCGGCTTCAAGCTCGACGGCGCCGCGCCAGCGGTCGACGCGCCGCCGCCCGAACTGGGCCAGCACACGCGCGACATTTTGCTGGAGCTCGGCTACACGGCCGAGCAGATCGACACCATGCAGGCGGAGCAGGCGCTATGACGGCATTCGACCCCTCCAAGCCCGACGCCGGCCAGCGCCGCGCCGAAGACTGGTGGCACAGCGCCATCATCGACATGCAGCCGGGCGTGATCCGCTATCGCGGCTATCCGATCGAGCAGCTGATCGGGCGTACCACGTTCGCCCAGATGATCTGGCTGATGCTGCGCGGCGAACTGCCGCCCCCGCGCCAGGGCGCCCTGCTCGACGCGGCATTGATGTCCGCGGTCGATCACGGCCCGCAGGCGCCCAGCATCGCGGTGGCCCGCATGGCCGCGACCTGCGGCGTGGGCCTGAACAATGCGATGGCGTCGGCCGTCAATCTGCTCGGCGACGTGCATGGCGGCGCCGGCGAGCAGGCGGTCGCACTCTATCTGGATATCGCCGCCCGCGCCGACGCGGGACTGGCGCTGCCCGAGGCGGTACGCGCGGGTCTGCAGGCCTGGCGCGAGCTGCACGGCAAATATGTGTCGGGCTTCGGCCATCGCTTCCATCCGGTCGATCCGCGCGCGCCGCGGCTGCTGCAACTGGTCGACCAGGCCGCGGCCGATGGCGTCGTGACCGGACGGTTCGCCGCGATCGCGCGGGCGGTGGAGGTCGAGCTCGGTGCGGGACGCTCGCGGCCGGTGCCGATGAATATCGACGGCGCCACCGCGGTGATCTATGCCGAGCTGGGTTTCCCGCCGCCGCTGGCGCGCGGGCTGTTCTGCCTGTCGCGCTCGGTAGGC
Organism: Cupriavidus gilardii; assembly: GCF_017598945.1. GTDB lineage: Bacteria > Pseudomonadota > Gammaproteobacteria > Burkholderiales > Burkholderiaceae > Cupriavidus > Cupriavidus gilardii_E. The sequence goes on along the minus strand of NZ_JAGFTW010000051.1, from coordinate 54,037 downwards.
ATCCTGGCGCACGCCTGGGAGCAGACCGAGCAAGGCGGCCGCAACAAGGGGCCGATGCCGCGCGAGTTCATCTGGACCTATGACGGGCACCCGCCGCGCGACGTGCCGGATGCGGTCGCGGACTGACGATGGGGTGAAAGGGATGGGGTGAACGGGATGAGGTGAAAGGCCCCGGTGCGCGGGCCAGGGCCGACGCTGGCGTGTCAGCGTGCGTCGCCGGGAAGACCGGCCGCCAGCGTGGCATCGGACTCGGATTCAGCCTCGAATTCGGACTCGAAGTCGGAGGCGGCCGCCAGATCGGAATCCGCCGCTGCCGCGTGCCTGTCGGCGGCGCCGGCCGCGGCCATCGCCTCCTCGCGCTCCAGCGTGGACGCCAGCACGTAGCGATCCCGCCCGCGCCGCTTCGCTTCGTACAGCGCGCGGTCGGCATTGCCGAACAGCTGCTGCCACAGGCCCGTCGAGTCCGAGCCGTCGTCGCGCAGCTGCGCCACGCCGATGCTGACGCTGGCGAACTTGCCGGCCGGACCCGGCAGCGGAATCGCGCGGACCTTGCGCAGGATCCGCCGGGCCAGCGCGCTGGCCTGATGCTCGTCGGTATGGGGGCACAGCACGCAGAACTCCTCGCCGCCGTAGCGGCCCGCCACATCGGAGGCGCGGCGCGAATTGTCGAGCGCTTCGGCAATCGCCTGCAGCACGGCATCGCCGGCGCGATGCCCGCTGCGGTCGTTGACCTGCTTGAAGTGATCGACGTCGATGACCAGACAGGCGACCGCCTGCCGGTTGCGCAGCGCGGACACGATCAGCCGGCTGGCGGCGGCATCGAGCGCGGCACGGTTGAGCAGGCCGGTCAGGCCGTCGATGCGGGCGCCGCGCTCCTTGTTGGCGATGACCTGCTCCAGCGCCATCACCGTGAAGCCGAACAGCCCGAGCAGCGTCGCCACCAGCGGCGCCAGCACCAGCACCGCGTTTTCGGTGGTATTGGTGGCGTTGAACGGCGACGGGGAAATCGCGCCGTCGCCCTGCCACGCCGCGGCCGCGCCATAGAGCTGGGCGCACAGCTGGACGGCGCTGGCCAGCAGCACCAGCGGCAGCCCGATTTCGCTATGGCGCACGCGCGAGCGCAGCAGCACCAGGATGGTCGTCAGCGACAGCAGCACCAACGCGGCATAGGCGACGCGATGCAGTTGCAGCACCGGATGCGTTCCGGTCAGCGCATCGAGCGCGGCGGCGACGGTGACCACCACGGCCGCGCCCTGCATGCGGGTAAATCCGGGCAAACCCTGATGCACGCGCACGCCGCAGTAGATCGTCAGCTTGCCGGCCAGATAGACCATCACCGCCACCGCGCCCACTTCGACCAGATGCGCCGTGGCGGCATTGAGCGTCAGCGCCAGACCGCCGGCGGACAGCACCAGGTGGCCGCCGGCCCATAGGCGGCCGGCATCGGTGCGGATCAGCGCGAACACAAGGCCCGTCGAGATCAGCAGCGTGCTGGAAAACACCACCATCATGACGATCACAATGCTGTGCTGGTCTAGCTGCACGGTATCCCTCGGAAAATGCCGCGTTGCATATGCCCCGGCGGCACGGCCGCTCGTCCCAAAACCTTTGATGATAGCCGGCGCACCGGCGCCGGGCATCCCCCTTGAGTCGGGCATGGGGCAGCGGTGGCATGGCCCGTGCCGCCCGCGAACAGGCGCCGACTCAGTCGTCGAACGGGAAACTGCCGCCCAGCGTTTCGGTCAGCGTGCGGGCGGCGCGCAGCACGTCCGCGCGGAAATCCGGCCGATATCGCGAGGCCGGACAGGTCAGCGTCAGCGCGCCGCGCAACTCGCCGCCGGGGCCGAACACCGGCGCCGACACGCCGGCGATATCCGGCACGCGGTCGCCGACCAGCGTCGCCACGCCGTCCCGCCGGATGGCGTCGTACAGCTGGCCGCGCGCGCCGGCGAACGCGCGCAGCACGCGTCCGCCGGCGCCGCGGTTGCGCGGCAGCAGATCGCCGGCGCGGGCATGGTCACGCACCGGTTGCGGCGAATCGACGCGATAGAGGCACAGCCGATGCTCGCCCTGCTCGACATGGAAGGCGGCGCTCTCGCGGGTGTCCTGCACCAGCTGGCGCAGCACCGGCATCACCGCCGTTTCCAGCGAGAACGACGCGGCATAGACCGCATGCAGGCGGGCGACCTCGGGGCCGAGGCCATAGCGGCCGTCGGCATGGCGCACCACCAGCCGCGCGTGCTCGAGCGAGGCCAGCAGCCGCAGCAGCGTACTTTTGTAGAGGCCCGAGCGCTGCGCCAGCTCGGCCAGCGTCAGCGCGGTATCGCCGAGCCGAAACGCGCGCAGCAGGAACAGCGCGCGATCCACCGCCACCGCGCCGCCCTCGGCGGCATGCTTGTCGGCTTCGGAAACCTGGGCGGCTTTACGGGGCATCGGTGGCGAGGGAGCGGGTCGGCGAGGAATGCCGCGACGGGATTCGGCAGATGAATTCGGCGGGGCGCACGGCGACCGTGCACCGTATAGAACGGCGCTTTTTTTGTCAATGCGGTACTGCGCGAGTCGCCGGGTCCCCGCATTCCCGGGGACGGCAGCATCGCTTAGCCGAGCCGCCGCACCACCGCGTCGGCAAACTCGCGCGTGCTGGCCTTGCCCTTCAGATCGCCGGTACGGATGTTGTCCTCGTTCAGCGTCCGGTCGATCGCGGTGCGCAGCCGCTGTGCCAGGTCCTGCCGGCCGACGTGCTCGAGCATCAGGCCGGCGGCCAGCATCAGCGCCACCGGATTGGCCACGCCCTTGCCGGCGATGTCCGGCGCCGAGCCGTGCACGGCCTCGAAGACCGCGGCGTGCTCGCCGATATTCGCCCCGGGCGCGAGGCCCAGCCCGCCGACCAGTCCGGCGATCTGGTCCGACAGGATGTCGCCGAACAGGTTCGTGCACAGCAGCACGTCGAACTTCCACGGGTCCAGCACCAGCTGCATCGCGCAGGCGTCGACGATGCGGTCTTCGATCTCGACCCGTCCCGCGTAGTCGGCCGCCACCTCGCGCGCCGCCTCCAGGAAGATGCCGGTCAGCGCCTTCAGGATATTGGCCTTGTGCACCACGGTGACCTTCTTGCGGCCGTTGCGCAGCGCGTATTCGAAGGCGAAGCGGGCGATGCGCAGGCAATCGGCGCGCGTATTGGTGCCGGTGGACACCGCCACCGCGCGCGGATCGTCGCCGACCGCGATGTAGTAGTCGTGCGCGACATAGAAGCCGCCGACGTTCTCGCGCACCAGCACGAGGTCGATATTCTCGTAGCGGCCCGGAATCAGCGTGCGTGCAGGCCGCACGTTGGCGTAGAGCTGGAACAGCTCGCGCAGCCGGACATTGACCGAACGAAAGCCCCCGCCCACCGGCGTGGTCAGCGGCCCCTTCAGCGCCAGGCCGGTGCGGCGGATGCTGTCCAGGGTGGCCTCGGGCAGCGGGTCGCCGCTGGCCTCGAGCGCGGCCATGCCGGCCTGCTGCGTTTCCCAGGCAAACGGCGCGCCCAGCGCGTCGAGCACCTGCAGGGTGGCATCCATGATTTCCGGGCCGATGCCGTCGCCGGGAATCAGCGTGGCCGGGATGGCGGCGCCGCTGCCGCCAGCGGCGGCGTTGGCCTTGTTGTACGGGGCCTTGTTGTTCGGATTTGCATCGGTTTGCACAGGCGATCTCCACAAAATGTCAATGGCTTCGGATGGCGGCGGCACGCCCCGCCGGGACCGACTCGGCCGGCAGTGCAGGCCCGGTCAGCCGCCAGGCGCCGTGCCGGCAGGGCTGCCGCCCTCTGGGCCGAGGCCCGCGGCCGGGTCCCCGGCCCCTTCCGCCGGCGCGGCGCGCGTGCGCACCACCACTTCCGAATGCAAGGTTCGGTGCACCGGGCACTTGTCCGCGATGGCCAGCAAGGCCTCGCGCTGCTGCGCATCGAGCGGCCCGCGCAGCGTGACCTCGCGCTCGATCCAGTCGACCTTGCCGTCCCGCGTATCGCACTCGGCGCAGTCCGCGGCATGAATCTTCTCGTGCCTCAGTGACACGCTGACGTGTTCGAGCGGCCAGCCCTTGCGCTCGGCCACCATCCGGATCGTCATCGACGTGCAGGCGCCCAGCGCCGCCAGCAGCAGATCGTAGGGCGCCGGTCCGCCATTCAGGCCGCCGAACGAGACCGGCTCGTCGGCCAGCAGCCGGTGCTTGCCGACGGTGACCTGCTGCTGGAACTTGCCCGCATGGTTCTCCTCGACCCGCACCAGCCCCTCCTCGACCGCCGCGGCCGGCAGCGTGGCCGCGTCGATGCCGAGATAGCGCTGGCTCCAGGCGGCGATGGTGTTGGCGACATAGGTCGCGTCCTCGCGCCGCGTCAGCAGGTGGTCGGCATGGTCCAGCGAGACGAAGCTCTTCGGGTGGCGTGCGGCGATGAACAGCTGGGTCGCATTGTCGATGCCTACCGTGTCGTCGAGCGGCGAATGCATGACCAGCAGCGCGCGCCGCAGCTGCGACACCCGCGTCAGCAGCGTCTGCTCGGCGACGTCGTCGAGGAACTGCTTGCGGATGCGGAAGGGACGGCCGGCCAGCTGCACCTCGGCCTCGCCCTGCTGCGCGATCGTCTCGGCGTGCTCGCGCAGCAGGCCGACCACATGCGACGGATCGCTCGGCGCGGCGATGGTCGCCACCGCCCTGGCCTCGGAGATGTCGCCCGCCGCGGCCAGCACGGCGGCGCCGCCGAGGCTATGGCCGATCAGCAGCGCCGGCGCCTGCAGATGCTGGCGCATGTAGTCGGCGGCTGCGAGCAGATCGGCCACATTGGAGGAGAAATTGGTATTGGCGAAGTCGCCGCCGCTGCCGCCCAGCCCGGTGAAATCGAAGCGCAGCACCGCGATGCCATGCTGGGTCAGCGCCTGCGCGATGCGGCTGGCCGCCACCACATCCTTGCCGCAGGTGAAGCAATGCGCGAACAGCGCGTAGGCCTTGACCGGGCCGGACGGCAGATCGAGCCGGCCCGCGAGAGGCTGGCCGTCGTGACCGGGAAATTGCACCTTGGGGTTGGCGGGTTCGGGCATGCGTGCCTCCTGGCGAAAATGGCGCGATGGCGGGTCCTTGCTACTGTAGCCGCTTTGACCACCGAAGTGGCCGAAAGGTCATGCGGATCGGCCCGCTGGCGACGCGGAAAAACGGCGATCGAGGGCGCGACCTCGGACATGCAGCACACATGCAGCAGACATGGTGTAGACAAGCGGTAGACATGGAAAACCCATGCGAAAGCCCTACGAAAGACGCCGGATGACAAGGCCGATGCGTCACGGGTAATCCCTACATTGTTGCGCTTGGTTGCAATTCCTAACATGAAGTCAATTACAAACCACTTGCACGCCGCCCCCTGAATCGGCAGCCGCCGCGGGCCGGCCACCGCATCGCAATTCCAGACGTCGCATCAACGGTTCGAGGCTGGCGCACTCGCGGCGCTGCCTCCGGTGTCGTCAACAGCAGCAAGGGGGAAGACAGCATGGCAGCGAAAAACAAGCGCGGTGCGGTATCGCGACGGGGATTTCTGGGCGGGGCGGGGGCTGCGGTCGGTGCAACGGCGCTGGGATTTCCGGCGATCGTCAAGGCCCAGGGTCCGATCACGATGCGCTGGCAAAGCACCTGGCCCAGCAAGGACATCTTTCACGAGTTCGCCGGCGATTTCGTCGCCAAGGTCAACGACATGTCGGGCGGCGAGCTGAAGATCGAACTGCTGCCGGCCGGCGCGGTGGTCAAGGCCTTCGATCTGATCGACGCGGTCAGCAAGGGCACGCTCGACGGCGGCCATGGCGTGATCGCCTACTGGTATGGCAAGAACTCGGCGCTGGCGTTGTGGGGATCGGGCCCGGCCTGGGGGATGGATCCGAACATGCTGCTGGCCTGGCACAAGTACGGCGGCGGCAAGGAGCTGCAGCAGGAGATCTATCGCAGCCTGAACCTGGACGTGGTGTCCTTCCTGTACGGACCGATGCCGACGCAGCCGCTGGGCTGGTTCAAGAAGCCGATCACCAAGCCGGAGGACTTCAAGGGCCTGAAGTTCCGCACGGTCGGCCTGTCGATCGACATCTTCACGGGGCTCGGTGCGGCGGTCAACGCGCTGCCCGGGGCCGAGATCGTGCCGGCGCTGGACCGCGGCCTGCTCGATGCTGCCGAGTTCAACAACGCCAGTTCGGACCGGGCGCTGGGCTTTCAGGACGTGTCCAAGGTCTGCATGCTGCGCAGCTTCCACCAGTGCTCCGAGCAGTTCGAGATCCTGTTCAACAAGAAGCGCTACGACGCGCTGCCGCCCAAGCTGCGCGCGCTGATCGCCAACGCCGTGGACGCGGCCTCGGCCGACATGTCGATGAAGGCGATCGACCGCTACTCGAAGGACTATCAGGCGCTGCAGCAGCAGGGCGTGAAGTTCTACGCGACGCCCAATTCGGTGCTGCAGGCGCAGCTGAAGATCTGGGACGAGGTGGTCGCGCGCAAGGAAAAGGAAAACCCGATGTTCAAGAAGGTCAACGACTCGATGAAGGCGTTCGCGATGCGCAGCACCCGCTGGCAGAACGACACCAATGTCGATTACCGGATGGCCGCCACGCACTACTTCAGCAAGCGCAGCTGACCGGCGGGGCACGATCGTGCAAACCCTGCTGCTTGCGATCGACAGGATCAGCACCCTGATCGGTCAGGCCGCCTCGTGGCTGATCGTCGCGTTGACGTTGATGATCAGCTACGAGGTGTTCTCGCGCTATGTCCTGTCGACACCGCATGCGTGGGTGTTCGACGCCAGCAACATGCTGTACGGCGCGCTGTTCATGCTGGCCGGCGCCTATACGCTGGCCAAGCGCGGGCACGTGCGCGGCGACATCCTCTACGGCTTCCTGCCGCCGCGCGCCCAGGCCAGCATCGACCTGGTGTTGTATCTGGCCTTCTTCTTTCCCGGCGTGATCGCACTGGCCTGGGCCGGCATCGACTTCTTCGAGGTGTCGCTGGCGCAGAACGAGCATTCGTCGATCGCCGCCGACGGTCCGCCGATCTATCCGTTCAAGGCGGTGATTCCGGTCGCCGGCGCCCTGCTGCTGCTGCAGGGCGTGGCCGAGACGGTCCGCTGCGTGATCTGCCTGAAGCGCGGCCATTGGCCGATGCGCGAGGGCGATGTCGAGGAAGTCGACGTGGACAAGCTCAAGCAGATGGTCAGCGCCGACGCCGCGGCCGGTACGGTGGCGACGCCGGCGGTGGCCGAGGGTGGCGCAGCGCGCGAAACACGCGATGAGCGTGACGCCGAACTGGGCGTCCGCGATCCGCACGATCGCCTCGATGCACCCGGCGAGCGCAACGAACGCGCCCCTCGCGAAGACAAGCCAGCGCGCGAAACCGACGGAGCGCCGCGATGAGAAAGGAACTGTGGTTCGGCGCCACGCTGATGGTGCTGATCGTCGCGGCGGTCTTCATCCTGATGCCGTCGCCTTCGCAATGGACCAACGGCCATCTCGGCCTGCTGATGCTGGCGCTGATCGTCGCCGCGATCATGCTCGGCTTTCCCACCGCCTTCACGCTGATGGGCATGGGCGTGCTGTTCGCCTGGCTCGCCTATCGCCATGCCGATCCGAACATCGCCGTGCAGCAGACGCTGGACCTGATGGTGCAGCGGACCTACGCGGTGATGACCAACGACGTGCTGATCTCGGTGCCGCTGTTCGTCTTCATGGGCTACCTGGTCGAGCGCGCCAATCTGATCGAGCGGCTGTTCCGCAGCCTGCATCTGGCGCTGGCGTGGCTGCCGGGCTCGCTGGCCGTCGCCACGGTGATCACCTGCGCGGTGTTCGCGACGGCGACCGGCATCGTCGGCGCGGTGGTCACGCTGATGGGGCTGCTGGCGCTGCCGGCGATGCTGCGCGCCGGTTATAGCGCGTCGCTGTCCGCGGGCGCGGTCACCGCGGGCGGCTGCCTTGGTATCCTGATTCCGCCGTCGGTGCTGCTGATCGTCTATGGCGCGACCGCCGGCGTGTCGGTGGTGCAGCTGTATGCGGGCGCCTTCTTTCCCGGCCTGATGCTGACCGGCCTCTACCTGCTCTACGTGATCATCCTGGCCAAGCTGCGGCCGCGGATGGCACCGCCGTTGCCGCTGGCCGAGCGCGAGGTCCCGCTGCCGCCGCTGCAGCAGCGGCTGCGCGACACCATCGGCACGCGGGCCCTGCCGGCGCTGCTGACCGCGCTCAAGGGCAAGCGCAACGCCGCCATCCCTACCGGCCAGCTGATGCGCCAGTTCGGCATTGCGGTCCTGCCGGCGCTGGTGGTGGCGCTGCTGATGGGATCGATCTATGCCGGCGTCACCGCGGCGCCGCCGGCGGCGGTCGATTCGACACTGATGGAACTGGGCGCGCAGAGCAGCGACGATGCGGCGAGTCTCGATACGCTGGCGCCGCCGCCGAGCGAGGAGAGCGCGCCGGCGGCGGCCGCGACACCGGCACCGCCGGCCGCCGAACCGCCGCGGTCGGACACAGCCCCCGGTGCCGCCCCGACACCCGGCGCGGCGGCGCCGAGCCCGCCCGGCGCCGACACGACCAATCCCCCGGCGACCGCGCCACAGGCGCCAAACTGGTTCTGGATTTCGCTGGCCTTGGTCTGCGTGGCGACGGCCTACTTTTACTGGCGCTTCGACTTCGCGCGGATGGAGATTTTCAAGCAGCTGCTGTCCTCGTTCTTCCCGCTCGCCGTGCTGATCCTGGCGGTGCTGGGCTCGATCGTGTTTGGCCTCGCCACGCCGACCGAGGCGGCGGCCGTCGGCGCGCTCGGCGGCACGCTGCTGGCGGCGGCCTACGGGCAACTCAACTACGGCGTGGTCAAGGAGTCGGTGTTCCTGACGGCCAAGACCAGCGCGATGGTCTGCTGGCTGTTCGTCGGCTCGTCGATCTTCTCGGCCGCGTTCGCGCTGCTGGGCGGCCAGGCGCTGGTCGAGCAATGGGTGATGTCGCTGGACCTGACGCCGCTGCAGTTCATGATCCTGGCCCAGGTGATCATCTTCCTGCTGGGCTGGCCGCTCGAATGGACCGAGATCATCATCATCTTCATGCCGATCTTCGTGCCGCTGCTGGACAACTTCGGCATCGATCCGCTGTTCTTCGGCCTGCTGGTGGCGCTGAACCTGCAGACCGCCTTCCTGTCGCCGCCCGTGGCGATGGCCGCCTTCTATCTGAAGGGCGTGGCGCCGCCGCATGTCACGCTGAACCAGATCTTCGGCGGCATGCTGCCGTTCATGGCGATCCAGGTGGTGGCGCTGGTGCTGCTGTATATGTTCCCGGACATCGGGCTGTGGCTGCCGAGGGTGTTGTATCAGTAGGTCCCCCACAAGGCACCAGCAAGACACCGGCAAGCCACCAGCAAGTCACGACAGGGGTATCATGGCCGGGTCGTCCGATCCGCCGTCTGCAGGGGCACTCCGGTGCCCCTGCGGCTTTCCGGCGATGGTTCCCTGATCCGTCGCCGGTTCGTCGCCGGTTCGTCGCCGTTCCGTGTTCCCTTCCCCCGTTTACGTTCGACCCGATCTCCAAGGAATCGCCATGTCCGAATTCAAGATGGAATACCGCCGCCTGGGCCGCAGCAATCTGCAGGTGTCCGCGCTGTGCCTGGGCACCATGATGTTCGCCGATCAGACCGACGAGGCCGAGGCCGGCCGCATCGTCGCCAGCGCGCGCGACCATGGCGTCAATTTCATCGACACCGCGGACGTCTACAGCAAGGGGGGCTCGGAGCGGATGGTGGGCCGGCTGATCGAAGCCGATCGGCAGGAATGGATCCTCGCCACCAAGCTGGGCAATGCGATGGCATCGACGCCGAACCGCGGCCACTATTCGCGAGTCTGGGTGCTGCGCGAGGTCGAGGACAGCCTGCGCCGGCTGGCGACCGACTATATCGACATCCTCTACCTGCACCGCGACTACGCCGACGAAAACCTCGAGGAGGCGGTGCGCGCGATGGGCGATCTGGTGCGCGACGGCAAGATCCGCTACTGGGCGGTATCGAACTTCCGTGGCTGGCGCATTGCCGAGATTGCGCGGCTGTGCGACCAGCTGGGCGTGCCGCGGCCGGTCGCCTGCCAGCCCTACTACAACCTGCTGAACCGGATGCCCGAGGTCGAGATCCTGCCGGCCTGCGAATACTACGGACTGGGCGTGGTGCCCTACAGCCCGGTCGCGCGCGGCGTGCTGACCGGCAAGTACCTGCCGGGCCAGCCGCCCGAGGCCGGCACCCGCGCGGGACGCGCCGACCGCCGCATGATGCAGACCGAGTTCCGCGAGGAGTCGCTCGTCATCGCCCAGCAGTTGAAGGCTCACGCCGAAGGCCGCGGCCTGACCGCCGGCCAGTTCGCCACCGCGTGGGTACTGGCCAATCCGCTGATCGGCTCGGTGATCGCCGGCCCGCGCACGCTGGCGCAGTTCGAGGATTATTTCGGCGCGATCGGTGCGACGCTGTCGCCCCAGGAAGAAGCGATGGTCGATGCGCTGGTGGCACCGGGACACCCGTCCACGCCGGGCTACACCGATCCGAGCTATCCGTTCACGGGCCGGCCGGTGAAGGTCGCCGCGGCAGGCTGATGGGTGCCGGGACGCGGACTGGCCGCGTCCCTTTTTTCTTCAGGCCAGGCTGACGTTCGTCACGCGTCACCACCCTCGCCCCATGTCCTGAATCGAGCGCGACAGCCCCAGGGACTCGACGCCCGCCAACGCCGCTATGCCGACGTCTTCGCGGGCGCCGGTCGGCTCTTCGTAGCCAAACTCGGTCAGACAACGGGATATATGCACGACGTCGTTCTGCACGCGGGGTTCCACTCCCAGTGCACGGACCTGAGCGACAAAACGAGCGGCCCGTTCAGTCCGGCTCGCAGGCTTGCAGGCGTTCACTTCCACGGCCGGAGGGGCAGCGGGGCAGCGCGATGGGCCGTCAACGCGCACGGGCGTGGCGACGTATCGGTCGAGCCGCTCGGTGTTTGGGACTCGGGACACTTCCGGACCGCGAGGCCGGGCGGGGTTGGCCTGTCGGTTCGGGGGATTCCGTCGATGGCGCGGCCGCAGCGCTTCGCCGTCATCGTGCGATCCGGTCGGTACGGGCCGCAGGCCATGGCGAGGGGTCGCACACACGCTTGCACTGAGGCGGCCGTTATCCGCGGTGGTCTGCCTGACCTGCCGGACAACATCCGCCTGGGCTGCCAGCCAATCTCCCAGGTATTCCGCGGGGCTCTGCCAGGCTCGGTAGATCTCGACAACGGCCCGCCCCTGCCCACGCTCGGCCGTGGACGGCGCGTTGATATCGGCGTGGACGAACGCGATCGATACCTCGTCGTTCTGCTGATCGGCAAGCGGCAGGCGCCCGGCAGGCGGTGTGGCGGACAGGTACAGCGGCTGCGGCGTGCCGATAAGCCACGATTTCATTGCGGTCAACATGCTGGGTCCTTGTCGAGTGAAAGGCAGGCGCCATCTTTGCCGGCATCTCGGACGCGGACTACTGAAAACGTGCGGGGAATGTACGTGCAGCGATGTGTTGCCGCATCGGCATGCAAGTGTGAAACGAGGCGTGGGCGGTGTCGCCCCAACCAGCCCTGCCGCCCCGACAAAGCCCTACAGCCCCTTCTCCACCATCGCCAGCACGCGCTGGCCCAGCGCGATCCGCTGCGCTTCGTCGGCATGACGCAGCGGGCCGTCGATGATCAGCAGGGCCAGCCCATGCACCGCCGACCAGGCCAGATACTCGGTCCCGGGGCGTCGCTCGGCGGGCAGCACGCCGGCCGCGACCAGGCCATCGAGCGCGGCGCCGAGCAGCTGGAAGGGATTCAGGCCACTGGGGCCGGCCTTGGCGGGATCACCGTCGTCTTCCACCGCGGTCGGCGTGGCGAAGGCGGTGCGGAACAAACCCGTCTGTGTCTGCGCGAACTTCAGATAGCCGGCGCCGATCGCGCGCAGGTTGGCGCGGGCCTTCGCGACCGGATCGTGGTCGTCGACCTGCGCGGCCGCGGCGGCCAGCTCGGTCTCCATCGCGACCGCCAGCGCGGCCAGCGCCGCCGCGCGTACCGCTTCGAACAACGCCTGGCGGTTGGCGAAATGCCGGTAGGCGGCATTGGGAACCACCCCGGCGCGGCGCGTGGCTTCGCGCAGCACCACCGCGTCCGGGCCGCCGTCGCTTGCCAGCGCGATGCCGGCGTCGATCAGCGCGCGACGCAGATCGCCGTGGCGATAGGTCGTGCGCGGCGGCGGCGGCTCGGCGAATTTCAGCGCGGTAACCATCAGGCTGCATGGCCGCCATGGGGCGCGGCCATGCCCGTGCTGGATGCCACGTCGGCCGCGGCCTCTGCGCCCTCCGGTGTCACCGACACCGGCGCGGTGCGCGTGCGCAGCAGCATGCCGCCCAGCACGGCAGCGATGAGCGCGAACACCGCGCCGACCAGGAACGCGATGTGATACCCGGCATTCAGTGCTTCGGCGGGTGCGCCGCCGGCTGCGGCCACGCCCGCGGTCCGGCCCGCCGCCAGACTGGCGAGCACCGCCAGCCCGAGCGCGCCGCCCATCATGAACGAGGTATTGACGACGCCCGACGCCAGGCCGGAATCGCTCGGCTTGACGTCGCTCATCGCGGCCAGCAGCACCGGATTGAACGCGATGCCCGCGCCCAGCCCGAGCAGCAGCATGCCGGGCAGCACGTCGACGGCGAAGCTGCCGCCGACCGGCGCGCGCGCGAACAGCAGCAGGCCCAGCGCCGCCAGCAGCAGCCCGACGGCCAGCGGCGCGCGCACGCCGTAACGCATCACCAGCCGGGCCGACAGGCCGAGCGAGAACGCGGCCATGATCAGATTGGCCGGCAGGAACGCCAGGCCGACCTGCATCGGGCTGTAGCCCAGCACCAGCTGCAGGTACAGCGCCGAGATGAAGAACCAGGCGAACATCGCCGCGGCCCACAGCACGCCGACCACATTGGAGACCGCGACATTGCGCAGCCGGAACAGGCCGAGCGGCATCAGCGGATGCGCGACGCGCGACTCGATCAGCAGGAACACCAGCAGCAGCGCCACCGCGATGCCGAGCATCGACACGGTCTGCGTGGCCAGCCAGCCGACCTCGTTGCCATTGACCACGGCGTAGACCGCCAGCATCAGCGAGACCGTGATCGTCACCGCGCCGCCGACATCGAGCCGCTGTCCATTGGCCGAACCCGGCAGGTTCGGAATCAGCGCCAGGCACAGCGCGTAGACCGCGACGCCGATCGGCAGATTGACCAGGAAGATCCAGTGCCAGCTCAAGGCGCTCGTCAGCAGGCCGCCGAGCAGCACGCCGATGCTGCCGCCGCCGGCGCAGACGAAGCCATAGACGCCCATGGCCTTCGCCCGGTCGGACGGCGTCGAGAACAGATCCATGATCAGCGACAGCGCGACCGCGGACACCACCGCCCCGCCGATGCCTTGCACCGCGCGCGCGGCGACCAGCAGGCCCTGCGATTGCGCGACGCCGCAGGCCAGCGAAGCGAGCGTAAATAGCGTGATGCCGAGCAGGAACAGCCGGCGGTGGCCGAACAGATCGCCGAGCCGCCCGCCGAGCAACAGGAAGCCGCCGAAGGTCAGCATATAGGCGTTGACGACCCAGACCAGCGCGGTCTCGGTGAAACCCAGCTCGTTGCGGATCGACGGCAGGGCGACGTTCACGATGGTCGTGTCGAGCACGATCATCAGCTCGCCGAGGCATAGGACCATCAGCGCCAGCCAGCGCTTGCGGTCATCGAGGGTGTGCTGCATGGCGTGTCCTTTTGCGGTTCTTGGTTTTTGTTTGTGTTTTCTGCTTGGGGAGCGTTGACGCGCTGGCGTTTTGCGCAGTTGTGTACAGCGTTCACAACCATAGCACACAAATGGACAATGTCCACTTCTGTCTCGTCATGTTGGCTTTTATGCGCATCCCGGTAGCAGTTGTTGCTCCCCTCTCCCGCTTGCGGGAGAGGGGCCGGGGGAGAGGGCAGCCAGCGCAGGCCTTATCGCCAGCGCGCCGCCCGTTCCCTCTCCCCAACCCTCTCCCACAAGTGGGAGAGGGGGCCGATCTCAAGCGATTTCGGCACTCCTGCCTGCCCCGCCTGCCCCGCTCGCCCTGCGCGCCCGGCCACTGTCCCGTCCCTCCGCGCGCAGCACCGTCATCTCGGCCAGATAGTCGAGCAGCCGCTTGACCGCCGCCGAACGCGGCCGCTTGTCGCGCACGATCAGTTGGGCGTCGGCGGCTTCCAGCACCGCGTTGCGCACCGGCAGCGCGACCAGCTGGTCGCCCAGCTCGCGCGCCACCGCCAGTGCCGGCAGGAAGGTCACGCCCAGGCCCGTGCTCGCGTAGTGCTTCAGCGCCGCGATCGAGTTGGTGGTCAGCGCCGCCGTGAAGCGGACCTTCTCGGTCAGCTCGACCAGCTGGATCAGCTGGCGCAGGCCGAAGCCCGGCGTCATCAGGCCGACCGGATACGGCAGGATGTCGGCGACGGTCAGCGCCTTGCCGCGCCGCGCGAGCGGATGGTCCGGGCGCGCGATCACGCAGACCGGCTGGCGCCGCGCGGTCAGCACGCGCAGCGTCGGCTCCGGCGGCGGCGCATAGGCCAGGCCCACGTGGGCGCGATCTTCCGCCACGGCCCGCACCACCTCGTTGACGTTCATCAGCTCGAGCGTGACGTTGATCTTCGGATAGCGCTGGCAGAACTCGTTGAGCACCGCGTGGATCAGCTCGTCGATGAAGCCCTCGCCGGCGACGATCTGGATCTGCCCGCGCTGCAGTCCGTTCAACTCCTGCAGCCGCGCGAGCAAGGTTTCCTCGCCGGCGAGCCGTTCGCGGTAGTGGTCGAGCACCAGCTGGGCCGCCTCGGTCGGCATCACGCCGCGGCCGCGGCGCTCGAGCAGCGTCGCGCCGAGTTCGCCCTCGAGCTGCTGGATCTGCCGGCTGATCACCGACGGTTCGACGTCGAGCTTGTCGGCGGCGGCGCGGATCGAGCCGGCGGCAACGGCGGCATAGAAATAGCGCAGCCGGCGTTCGCTGAGTCCGGCCGGCAGGACGCCGTCGCGGTTCGGATCGGGGGACAGGGGCACGGCGTTTCCTCGCAGGGGGCTGGCTGCCGGGCCGCCGTGGCGCGCCCCAGCGTTGACCAGAAAGCAACGGAATCGTACAGCGATGGCTATTGTTCCTCAACGGCCGCGTTGGCAACAATGCGCGAAGGCCGGCGCTTCCCATACCCACGGCGCCGGCCGCAACGGGACAACGACAGCACAACGACAGCAGCCCGATCAGAACAAGCGCCCGTCCTGCCAACCCCGCACCGTGCCTGTGGCACCCGGAGACATCGATGCAACAGACCACCACCTCGTGGAATCCATCGGACACGATGGCCGCAACGCCCGACGCGCTCGCGCCGATCTATCGCAAGATCAGCCTGCGCGTGCTGCCCTTCCTGCTGCTCTGCTATGTGTTCGCCTATCTGGACCGCGTCAACATCGGCTTTGCCAAGCTGCAGATGCAGCAGGACGTCGGCATCAGCGACGCGGTCTACGGCCTGGGCGCCGGCATCTTCTTCCTCGGCTACGTGATGTTCGAGGTGCCGAGCAATCTGCTGCTGGCGCGCATCGGCGCGCGCAAGACCATCAGCCGGATCATGGTGCTGTGGGGCGCCACCTCGGCGTGCATGCTGTTCGTGCGCGACGCGCACAGCTTCTATGCGCTGCGCTTTCTGCTGGGCGTGTTCGAGGCGGGCTTCGCGCCCGGCATGATCTTCTATCTGACCTACTGGTACGGCGGCGCCCGCATGGCGCGCGTGATGGCGATCGTGATGCTGGCCGGCCCGATCGGCGGCATGGCGGGCGGTCCGGTGTCGACCTGGATCATGACCGCGCTGGCCGGCGCGCACGGCCTGGCCGGCTGGCAATGGATGTTCCTGATCGAGGGCCTGCCATGCGTGCTGCTCGGCGTGGTGGCCTACTTCTTCCTCGACGACACGCCGGCGCAGGCGCGCTGGCTCAGCGACCACGAGCGCCGGCTGCTGGCGCATGACATCGGCGCCGCGCGTGCCGGCGGCGGCCATCACAGCTTTGCCACGGTGCTGCGCGATCCGCGCATCTATGCGCTGGCGTTCGGCTACTTCTGCCTGATCAGCGGCATCTATGCGGTCAGCTTCTGGCTGCCGACGATCCTGAAGGGTGCCGGCGTGACCAGCACGATGGCGATCGGCATGTATTCGGCGCTGCCCTACGTGGCTGCGGCGATCCTGATGTTCCTGGCGGCGCGCAGTTCCGACCGCCGTCAGGAACGGCGCTGGCACAGCGCGACGCTGGCCTTCGTCGGCGCCGCCACGCTGGCGGTCGCGGCCTTCACCGCGGACAACCTGACGCTGTCGCTGATCAGCATCACCGTCGCCACGGCCGCGATGTGGGCCGCCTACACGGTGTTCTGGGCGATCCCTTCCGAATACCTGCAGGGCACGGCGGCGGCAGGCGGCATCGCGCTGATCAACAGCCTGGGCCTGCTGGGCGGCTTTGTCAGCCCGACGCTGATCGGCGCGGTCAAGGACCTGACCGGTTCGCTCGAAGGCGGGCTGCTGGCGATGGTGGCGCTGCTGGCCGCGGGCGGTCTGGCGATTCTGCTGAACCGGCTGCCGAAGGACCGCGCACCGGTTGCGGTGCGCTGACGCTCCGTTTCCACGTATTCACACGTTTTTGATTTGACCGACTACCGACCCATGCGCATCCTGCTCGCCGGTTTCCAGCACGAAACCAATACCTTCGCGCCGTCGAAGGCCCACTACGACAACTTCGTCCGCGGCGAAGGCTTTCCCGCGATGGTGCGCGGCGCCGACGTGCTCGCGCTGCGCGACGTCAATATCCCGGCGGGCGGTTTCATCCGGGCGATCGGCGAGCGGATGCGCGATGAGGCGGAATTGCTGCCCGTGATCTGGGCCGGCGCCAGCCCCTCGGCGCATGTCGCCACCGACGCGTTCGAGCGCATCGCCGGCGAGATCGTCGACGCGGCGCGCGCGCAGCGGCCCGATGCGATCTATCTGGACCTGCACGGCGCGATGGTGACCGACGAGCACGACGACGGCGAAGGCGAATTGCTGGCGCGCTTGCGGGCCGTGGTGGGCGCCGGCGTGCCGATCGTCGCCAGCCTCGACCTGCATGCCAACGTGACGCAGCGCATGCTGGACGGCGCCGATGCGCTGGTCGCCTTCCGCACCTATCCGCACGTCGACATGGCGGACACCGGCGCGCGCGCGGCGCAATTGCTGCAGCGTTTGCTCGCCACCGGCAACGGCACCAAGGTCGGCACCGGCCGGCCGCTGCATCGTGCGGCGCGGCGCCTGCCCTTCCTGATCCCGATCAACGGCCAGTGCACCTTCCTCGAGCCGGCCAGCGGCATCTATGCGCTGCTGGGCGAGCTCGAACGCGAACTCGACGGCGTGGCGTCGCTGTCGTTCGCGCCCGGCTTTCCGGCGGCGGACTTCGACGAATGCGGCGGCGTGGTGTGGGGCTATGGCGACGACGCGGCGCGTATCGATCAGGCGGTGGCCGCATTGACCGACGCCGTCGTCGCGCGCGAGGCGGACTGGGCGGTGCCCTTCCTGACGCCCGACGAGGCCGTGCAGGAAGCGATGCGACTGTCGCAACAGGCGAGCCGTCCGGTGGTGATCGCGGACACGCAGGACAACCCCGGCGCCGGCGGCGACTCGAACACGACCGGCATGCTGCGCGCGCTGGTGCGCGCCGGGGCGAGCGATGCCGCGATCGGGCTGATCGTCGATCCCGACGCGGTGCGCGCCGCGCATGCCGCCGGCGTCGGCAGCGACATCACGATCGCGCTCGGCGGCCAGTCGGGCGTGCCGGGCGACGCGCCCTTCGAGGCGACGTTCCGCGTCGCGCAGCTGTCCGATGGCCGCTGCCGCTTCGACGGTCCGATGATGAACGGCATGGACGTCGACGTCGGTCCGGCAGCGCGGCTGACGATCGGCGGCGTGCAGGTGGTGGTCAGCGCGGGCAAGGCCCAGATGCTGGACCGCAATCTGTACCGGATGGCCGGGGTCGAGCCGGAGCGCATGAAGATCCTGGTCAACAAGAGCTCGGTGCATTTCCGCGCCGACTTCCAGCCGATCGCCGAGGCCGTGCTGGTGGCCAAGGCGCCCGGTCCGCTGCTGGCGGACCCGGCCGATCTGCCGTGGAAGAAGTTGCCGGCGGGATTGCGGCTGCGGCCGCTGGGGCCGGCGTTTGAGCCCGCGCAGGGAAATCGGTGAAGCGTCAGTGAAAATCCCGGCTGCCCGCCACCAGCCGTCCCAGCAGCGGACTCAGATCGACCAGTTCCTGCGCGATCAGATGCCGGACCTCGCCCTGCCGCTGCCAGGTGCCGACCACGCCGAGCAAGGCCGCGCCCAGCACTTCCTTGCGCTGCCGGTCGACCAGGTCCGGCCACAGGATCACGTTGATCGAACCGGTCTCGTCCTCGATCGACGAGAAGATCGTGCCGCTGGCGGTGCCGGGCCGCTGGCGCACGGTAACGATGCCGCAAGCCTGCACCCGCCGCCCATTGGGTAGCCGGGCCAGATCGCGCGCGGTGGCATAGCCCATCGCCGCCAGCCGCCGGCGCAGCAGCGTCAGCGGATGGGCCTTCAGCGACAGCCCCAGGCTGGCGTAATCGTCCACCAGTTCCTGCCCCAGCTTCGGCGCCGGCAGCGCGAGCGTGCCCTCGGCCGGCGGCGCGCTGTGCAGCAGATCGCGATGCGCGGCCTGCACCGCCGCGGCGCGGGCCTGCCAGCGGGCCTGGCGGCGATGGCCGGCCAGCGAGCGCAGCGCATCGGCGGCGGCCAGCACGTCGATATCATGCCGATCGAGTCCGGCGCGCAGCACGAGGTCCTCGACGCTGGCGAAGGGCCGCTCCAGGCGTGCCCGTTCGATCCGCAGCGCGGCGGCCTCGCGCATGCCCTTGACGCGGTTCAGGCCGAGCCGCACCGCGTCGTTCTCCAACACGCTTTCCCAGCCGCTGATCGTCACGTCGGGCGGCAACGACCTGACGCGATGACGGCGCGCGTCCTGCACCAGCTGCGACGGCGAATAGAAGCCCATCGGCTGGCTGTTCAGCAAGGCGCAGAGGAAGGCCGCGGGATGATGGCGCTTGATCCAGGCACTGACATAGACCAGCTTGGCGAAGCTGGCGGCATGGCTCTCCGGAAAGCCGTATTCGCCGAAGCCTTCGATCTGCTTGCAGATCGCCTGCGCGAACGCCTCCGGATAGCCGTTGCGCGTCAGCGCCTTGATCAGCGCGTCCTGGTGGCGCTTCAGATCGCCCTTGCGCCGCCACGCGGCCATCGAGCGGCGCAACTGGTCGGCCTGGCCCGGCGTGAAGCCGGCCGCGTCGATGGCCAGCTGCATCACCTGCTCCTGGAAGATCGGCACGCCCAGCGTGCGCCCCAGCACGCGGCGGATCACCTCGTTGTGATAGGTCGGCAGCTTGCCGGTGCGGCGGACCATCTCGCGCCGCTTCAGATAGGGATGGATCATGCCGCCCTGGATCGGCCCCGGCCGCACGATGGCCACCTCGACCACCAGGTCGTAATATTTGCGCGGCTGCAGCCGCGGCAGCATCGACTGCTGCGCGCGCGACTCGACCTGGAACACGCCGATGGTGTCGGCCTTGCACAGCATCTCGTAGGTGTCCTCGTCGTCCTGCGGAATGTCCTCCATGCGGCAAGGCAGCTGCGGATGCGCGGGATTCGGATTCGGAATCATCGCCAGCGCGCGGCGGATCGCGGTCAGCATGCCCAGCGCCAGCACATCGACCTTCAGCAGGCCCAGCGATTCGAGATCGTCCTTGTCCCACTGGATCACGCTGCGGTTCTCCATCGCCGCGTTCTCGATCGGCACCAGCCGCGACAGCTTGTCGCGTGCGATCACGAAACCGCCGACATGCTGCGACAGATGGCGCGGAAAGCCGCGCAGCTGCGTCACCAGGCTGGCCCACTGGCGCACCGCCGGCGAATCCGGGTCGAGCCCGTAGCGCGCAATGCGTTCGACGAAGGTGTGCCCGCTCTCCCACCACGCCTGCCCCTTGACCACCTGCTCGACCACGCCGGGGTCGATGCCGAGCGCGCGGCCCACGTCGCGCAGTGCGCTGCGGGCGCGATAGGTGATCAGCGTCGCGGCCAGCGCCGCGCGATGGCGGCCGTAGGTCTCGTAGATGTACTGGATCACCTCCTCGCGCCGCTGGTGCTCGAAGTCGACGTCGATATCGGGCGGCTCGTCGCGCTCGCGCGAAATGAAGCGGCCGAACAGCAGATTGGTCTGCTCGGGGCTGACCTCGGTGATGTACAGGCAGTAGCAGACCACCGAATTGGCGGCCGAGCCGCGGCCCTGGCACAGGATGCCCTTGCCGCGGGCGAAGCGGACGATGTCGTAGACCGTCAGGAAGAAATGCTCGTAGCCCTTTTCCTCGATCAGCGCGAACTCGTCCTCGAGCCGCTGCCGCACCGTGGCGGGGACGCCCTCGGGATAGCGCTGCGCGGCGCCGGCCATGGTCTCCTGGCGCAGGTACGAGATCGGCGTGTAGCCCTGCGGCACCAGTTCCTCGGGATATTCGTAGCGCAGCGCATCGAGCGAAAAGTCGCAAGCCTGGGCGATCTTCACCGTCTGCGCCAGCGCCTCGCGCGGATAGAGCCGCGACAACCGCTGCCGCATGCGCAGATGACGCTCGGCATTGGGCGCCAGCGCGGTGCCGCAGGCGCCCAGCGGCTGCCCCAGCCGGATCGCCGTCAGCACATCGGCCAGCGGCTTGCGCGAGCGCACATGCATCTGCACCGCGCCCGCAGCCACCAGCGGCACGCCGGTTTCCGCGGCCACCGCCTCGAGGCGCTCGCGATGCAGCGCATCCGCATGTTCCTGCAGCAGTTCCAGCGCGATCCACACGCGCTCGCCGAAGGTCGCGCGGCACCACTGCGCCTGCGCGCGCAGCGTCTCGGGATCGGCGCAATAGTCCGGCAGCAGCAGCGCCAGGCAATGCGGCATGCCGCGCAGATGCGCCACGTCCGAACCGGGATCGCTGATGTCGTGCTGGTACAGCTGATAGCTGCCCTTGTCCGCGCGCCGGCGGCCGAGCGTGATCAGTTCGCACAGATTGCCGAACCCTTCGCGGTCCTGCGCCAGCAGGATCAGCCGGATACCGGAGGGGACTTCGGACGGGACTTCGGACGGAACTTCGCTCGGCCGCAGACCCAGGTCGCTCTCGCCCGGCTGCAGCGTCATGCGGCTGCCGATCAGCAGCCGGAAGGCTTCGGCCGCCTCGGCCCGGGCCAGCAGGCGCGCATGCCGGCGCAGGAACTCCGGCTGGACCGCCCCGCCTGCCGGCGAATCGGCCACGGCAGCGGCTGCCCCCGGGCCTGACGATGGCGCCGCGAGCCACATTTCGTTGTCGTCATCGTCGTCCTCGTCATCGTCGTCCGCTTCATCGGGTGAGGCACCGGCAGCCATTCTGGCCAGCCGCGCCGCACTGCGCTCCACCGCCTCGCGGGTCCGCTCGCGCAGGGTCTTCAACGCGTGATGCGCCCGCGCCGTGCCCGCCACCGAGGCCTCGTCGGTCAAGGCCAGCCCGCGATAACCCAGCGCCAGCGCGCGCTCGATCAGTTCCTCGGGATGGGAAGCACCGGTCAGGAAGGTGAAGTTGGAAATGCAGTGCAACTCCGCGTAGTCGGGCAGGCTGCCAAGCAGCAGCGACGCGAGCGCTGGCGGGAGCGACGACATGGAGAACGGGGGCTGGGGTGGAGCTTGGGACACAGCACTGCGAGGGAATGCCTTGGTTTGATACTGTATGTTTATACAGTATCGCGAACGGGGAACGCAAGATGATTGCAATGTGACCCGTTTCTACCTGCCATTCAGGAACACCCGGACTTCTTCGCACTCGGCGTATCCGTCATGGTGGGCGATCTGGGCTTTGGCAAGCCAAAGCTGGTCTTCAAGGTCGTGGATATGGTTCACGAGCGCTTCGAAATCGCCCTTCGATACCACATAGGCCGTCAGATGGCCACGCCGCGTAATTCCGACCGGGCGATTCAACGCTTCAGCCAAAACCTCGCCGAAACGGCTCCTTGCGTATCTCGCGCCGAAAGCCCTCAGGGTTACGGTCATTTTCATCCCTAGAAAAATAGCCTCCCGAAAGGAGGCTATCGAAGAGGTCCGGTACCCAGCCCTGACGTACTCAAAGCACGCTTACGATTACGACGCAGTTTGTCGCAGGGGACTCTGAGCCGAGCGTTTGTCGTTTAAACCGCCACGCCGCTACGGCGGCTACTATGCGAGCACGTCAAACAAAGTTCAACCGGCGGGTGACGTTATCCAAACAACCCCTGCAAAAACCACCGGTACTCCCCCTCCTCCTCTCCCTCGCGCCCCGGCCGTTCGCGGTAGACCCAGCAGCGCAGGCCGTCGCTGCGTTCGGCGATGAAGTAGTCGCGCGTGGCGAGGGCGCCGTCCCACCAGCCTGACTCGATGCGTTCGGGTCGGGACAGCAGGGTCAGCGGGCTGCCGTGGCAGGGGCGATGCCGGCGCACCGGCAGGCGCAGCGGCGGTTCCAGCAGCCACAGCGGCCGGTCGGGCAAGGCAGCCCCATCGGCCGAAGCCATCGAAGCCCCCGTCGAAGCCCGCGGCGAAACGTTGACGCGGCTCGTGCCGGCTTCGTCGACCGGCCGCCATCGATTGGCGCATTCGGGCCGATGGTCGGCCAGCGGATGCGGCTGCAATACGTTCTCGCGGCCCAGCCGCGCCACCAGGGTATCGAGCACGCGGCCGAGTTCGGCCTGGCCGCCGCCCGGCTCGGGAAACAGCGTGTCGCTCTGCGGCAGGCATTCGGCCACGGTGTCGACCTTCAGCATCAGGCCGACGACCGGCGCCTCGAACTGCAGCCGGTCGAGCTTTTCCTGCAGCAGCCTGGACAGATGCACGGGATCGCGGCTGGGCTGGGCCAGGCTGACCGTCACTGGCGTGGCGGCGATGGCGGCGTCGCGCCGCTGGCGCTCGTGTTCGAGCCGCAGCACGAAGCGCGTGACGCCGGCCTGATGCGCCGTCAGCCAGCCGGCCACCGCCTGCAGCAGCCGCTGGGCGCCGGCCAGCACGCCGGCGGCCGACTCGGTCCGCCCCGGCAGTTCCATCCGCTCGGCGAAGGTCGGCGGCGCCGTGAACCAGCTCAGGCGCGCCGGCGTCTCGCCATAGGCCTGATCGAGCCGCGCCAGCAGTTCCGTGCCGAGCCGGCGCTGCAATCCCGCCCGCGGCAGCCAGCGGACTTCGCCGACGGTGCGGCAGCCGATGCCGTCGAGCCAGCGCGGATCGGCCAGGCTCGCCAGCATCTCGACCGGCAGCCGGTCCAGCAGCCGGGCCATCCGCTCTGCCCGCACCGCGCGCCGCGCGGGACGCAGCACCTGGCCGCGGCGTCCCAGCCGCAGCGGCATCGCGGCGAGCCAGGCGGCGCCATGGGCGGTGGTACCGCAACCGATCTGGGCGAAGGTGCCGAGGCTGCGCACGCAGGCGCGCACCGCGCGGCACAGCGCGCGATGGCCGCCGAACAGGCGCAGGCTGGCGGTCACGTCGAGCGCCACGGTGGCGGGGCCGAGTTCCTCGTCCAGCGTGACCTGCGGCGTGAAGCGCAGCAGGGCCAGCGCGGCCGCGGTCAGCAGTTGCGCCTCGGCAGCCGGGTCGCGCTCCAGATGCACGATCTCCGCCGACAGCGCCTGCACGCCGCCGCGCCGCATGCCGGCGGACACGCCCAGCGCCATCGCCGGCCGGTTGGCCAGCACCACCCGCTCCTGCTCCAGCACCACCGTCGGCACCGCATGGCTGAGCATGCCGGCGTGGCTGCCGGCGCTGCCGGGCCCGCTGTCAGGCCAGATGGGGTGCAGCGCGTCCAGCGGCAGGCGCGGCAGATGCACCGCGATCCAGAACGGCATGGTGAGACTCGTGGAGGGGTTCGTTGGCGGCTTCGTTGACGGATTCCGGCGCAGTTTCGTTGGCAGTTTCGGACACCGCCGAGCGCCCCGCCGGCACCGCCGGCATCGTGCCGAGCGGCAGGATCAGCGGGGTATCGCGCACCGGTCCGCGCCGCTTGTGAAAGACGATCGACAGCGCATTGCCGGGCAGCGGCGACAGCAGCAGCCGCAGCACCGCCGGCGACGATTCGCGCAGGGCCGCGGCGGGACGGCAGACCCAGACCACCGCCTCGCTGGCCTGGGCCAGTACCTGCAGGCGCCGCACCGCCTCGGGGCGGGCCGAGGGCAGCCACACCAGCACGCCGCCAAAGGCCTGGCTGCGCAGCACCTGCTCGGCGGCCCACAGCAGGTCGGCCTGTTGCGCGGCCTGGGCGGCGGGGCGGCCGCCCCGGGCACCGGCACGGCCAACCGCCTTTCTGGTGCCTTCGGCAGCGCTCCCGGCGACTCCCTCGCCCGCCCGCACCCAATACACCTGGCGCGCCGGCAAACCCCAGGCCGCCAGCGCCGGCGCATTGACGGCATGCGGCGCGCCGATCCAGATCAGCCGGCGCCCGGCTTCGGTCAGCGATTGCAGGGCCGGCCGCAACAGGCGCACTTCGCCGACGCCGTGGTCCGGCACCAGCAACTCGGTCACCGCGCCAACCGGCCAGCCGCCGCCGGGCAGCTGTGCCGACAGCGCGTCGTAGCCGGTCGGCCATACCGGCAGCGAGGCGGCGCGGCCGAGCTGGCCGGCCCGCCACAGGTCGGGATGGCGCCGCTCCAGTTCGGCCAGCGCGCGCTGGCGATCGGGGGGCGGTTCCGGGAAGGAAGGCGGTGACGTGATGGCAGGCGATGACGCAATCATTGGGGTCT
Organism: Cupriavidus gilardii; assembly: GCF_017598945.1. GTDB lineage: Bacteria > Pseudomonadota > Gammaproteobacteria > Burkholderiales > Burkholderiaceae > Cupriavidus > Cupriavidus gilardii_E. The sequence goes on along the minus strand of NZ_JAGFTW010000051.1, from coordinate 29,161 downwards.
CAAGGTCTCTCTGTGCGCTTATGTGGGCTATATGCGCGCTTCCTGTGCCCTTCAAAGCGCAGAGAAACTCGGCTTTCGGATACTGTATGTTTATACAGTATTTTGACCGTACTCAAGAGAGACCTACTGCCGGACTCGGGAAAGTCAACCGCCGATCCGATGCCCCGCCGCCTCGGCCCGAATCCACGCCACCACCTTCAGCACATCCGGACGCGGGCGCTCCTCCGCCTGGATCAGCCAGTAGCCGAAGCTGTCGCCAGCAACGGACGGCGGAGGCGGCGCGGCCACCACGCCCAGTTGCCGGTCGTCGAGCAGATCGCGGATCAGCTCCAGCCGCCCCAGCGCGACGCCCTGCCCCGCCAGCGCGGCATGGATCACCTGATCGTATTGATTGAACTGCGTCATCGCGCGCGGCCGGGCGCCCTGCCACCCGCGTTCCTCCAGCCAGTGGCGCCAGCGCAGCCGCGGATTGGTGTCGTCGTCGAGCTCGAGCAGATTGAGGCCCTGCAGCGCCTGCACACTGTCGATCGCCGCGACGCCCAGCGCGGGATGGGCCACCGGCACGATGGTCTCGCCGAACAGCGCGATCGCGCCCGGCGGCGCATGGTCGGCGGCGCAGTAGCGGATCGCCAGATCGATCTGCTCGGTGCGCAGGTCCGCGATCCGGTTGCTGGCCGACAGCCGCAATTCCAGCCCCGGGTGCGCCTGCTGCAGCCGCCCCAGCCGCCGCAGCAGCCATAGTCCGGTGACGCCGACGCTGGCGGTCAGCGTGACGGGACGCTGGGCCACCTGGACACGCAGTTCGCCGACCACGTCCTGAATCTGCTGGACCGCGGCGTTGGCGCTGCGAAACAGCCGCTCGCCGGCGCCGGTCAGCGCGATGGCGCGATGCCGGCGCACCAGCAGCGGCACGCCCAGTTGCGCCTCCAGCGCGCTGATCTGCCGGCTGACCGCGGACTGGGTCAGGCACAGGTCTTCGGCCGCCAGCGTGATGCTCATGCGCCGGCCGACGGCGACAAAGCCCTTGAGCAGATCGAGCGACGGCAAGCTGACGAGGTTCTGCATGGCGTTCTTTCCCGTAGGGCGCTCGCATTCCTGTTGCGCATGCGAACGGACGAACAAATCAATTGAGCTGCCCGCATGCAGCCGGCTTAATGGAATCCGGTGACTTCACCGCATGCTAACTGCTCATTCGAAGGCCGTCACGACCATGTCCCGTTCCCGTGCTTCCCTCGGCGCCGCGCCGCCCACTCCCCGGCTGTCCGCCACCGATCCCCTGGTGCTGGTGGTAGCCGGCGGCCTGATCCTCGGCCTCGCGCTCGGCATGCGCCATGTGCAGGGCCTGTTCCTGCTGCCGATCACGATGGAGCGCGGCTGGACGCGCGAGGCGTTCGGCTTCGCCATGGCGGTGCAGAACCTCGTATGGGGGCTGGCGCAGCCCTTCGCCGGCATGATCGCCGACCGCTTCGGCTCCGCGCGCGTGATGCTGGCCGGCCTGCTGCTGTATGCGCTGGGGCTCTACACCATGACGCAGGCAACCACCAGCGCCGCCTTCGTCTGGAGCGCCGGCATCTGCCTCGGCCTGGCGCTGTCGGGCACGACCTTCGGCGTGGTATTCGCCGCGCTGAGCCGGCTGGTCAGCGCCGAGCGGCGCGGCTGGGCGCTGGGCGTGGCGGGTTCCTTCGGCGGCCTGGGTCAGTTCCTGCTGGTGCCGGCGGTACAGGCCGGGGTCGAGCGGATGGGCTGGGGTGCCGCGCTGTGGGCGATGGCCGCCTGCGCGCTGGCGGCCCTGCCGCTGGTATGGCCGCTGCGCGAGCGCGGCGCGCAGGCCGCCGAGGCAGCGAACGCGGCGCACGCTGGTGCGGACGGCAACCGGCAATCGATGCGCGCCGCGATCCGTCAGGCGTGCGGGCATCGCGGCTTCTGGCTGCTGAATATCGGCTTTCTGGCCTGCGGCTTCCAGCTCGCCTTCATCGCCTCGCATCTGCCGGCCTATCTGCTCGACCGCGGGCTGTCCGCGCGCGACGCGGTGATCGCGCTGGCGATCATCGCGCTGGCCAATATCGCCGGCACCTATCTGTGCGGTCTGCTCGGCAACCATGTGCGGCGGCATCGCGCGCTTGCCGGCATCTATCTGCTGCGCACCGCGGCGATCGCGCTGTTCCTGCTGGTGCCGCTGTCCACCGTCAGCGTCTTCGTGTTCGCCGCGGTGATGGGCTTCGTCTGGCTCGGCACGGTGCCGCTGACCAGCGGCCTGGTCTCGCAGGTGTTCGGCACCCGCTATGTGGCCACGCTGTTCGGCTTCGTGTTTCTTGGCCATCAGCTCGGCTCCTTCCTCGGCGTCTGGCTCGGCGGCTATCTGTTCGATCGGACCGGTTCCTACGATCTGGTGTGGATGGGCGCGATCGTGGTCGGGCTCGGCGCGACCGTGCTGCACTGGCCAATCGACGACCGGCCGGTCGGTCAACGCGAGGCGGCAATGGCAGCGGCGTGAGGCATCGCCGCGGGCTGCGTCGCAGCCGTCATATCGGGGCGATTCCTTGTTCTCGATTTCCCTTAGTTGTCCTCGAACTGCCATGGTTTTCGTGTACGTTACGCCGTTCAAAAACATGACACGGAGACATGGATGACGCTGCACCGCGGTGATGCAGGAGAACCGACGATCGTGGCCCTGGTCGAGGCGATGAAGGCCTGGCAGCGCGCGCTCGACACGACGCTGTCGGCCTCCGGCCTGACCTATGTCAAATGGATCCTGCTGCGTGCGATCGCGCGCGGCGACTATGTCCGGCATCGCCCGTATCTGGGCGCGATCCTGATCGACATCGAGATGGGCGAGCATTTGCTGGCCGAACTGCATCGCGATCACTGGATCGCCTTCGTCGATGGTGCCGGCATGACCTGCGGTCCCGCCCTGCCCGAGGCGCAGCCTGTGGTCCCCGATGCCGGGCGTGCGCGCGTGCAGCGCATCGCGCAGTCGATCAAGGCCCTGCATTCGGTATCGGTCGGCCCGTTCAGCACCGAGGAACGCGCGATGCTGTCGACGCTGCTGCAGCGGATGCAGGTCCACCTGAATGAATTCAGCGATCGCCGCCATGCGCAGCGCGACGACACGAGCGAAGACGAAACGCCGCTGATCCGCGCGCATGCCATGCTGGGGGCGTCGGCCAGATCGTCCAAGCCGTCGCAGCCGTCCAAATCGCCAGAGCACGCCAAGGCCGCCGAACGCGGTCCGATGCCGGCCCGGCCGGCGCGCCGCAAATCGTCGCCTACCTCACTGCCCTGTCGAAGTTGAGGCAAGATAGAGCGCTGCACCGACACCGTCGGGCCCACCACGACCGCCACATGAGGCCGCGATGACCAAGGTAATGCTGCTCGAGAACATTCATCAAAGCGCCAGCGAAAGGCTGACCGAGGCCGGACTGCAGGTCGAGCGCCGCGCCGGGGCTCTCGCCGGCGGCGAACTGCGCGAAGTGCTGGCCGCCAACGAGCTGGTCGGCATTCGCTCCGCAACGCATCTGCACGCCGAGGACATCGGCCACGCCACCAGGCTGCTGTCGATCGGCTGCTTCTGCATCGGCACCTCGCAGGTCGATCTGGCCGCCGCGACCGCGGCCGGCATTCCGGTCTTCAATGCGCCCTTCTCGAATACCCGTTCGGTAGCGGAGCTGGTCGTCAGCGAAGCGGTGATGCTGCTGCGCCGGATTCCCGAGAAGAACACGCTGGCGCATGCCGGCAAATGGGCCAAGGGCGCGGCCGGCGCCTTCGAGGCGCGCGGCAAGACGCTGGCCATCGTCGGCTACGGCAATATCGGTTCGCAGGTCGGCGTGCTGGCCGAGGCGATGGGCATGCGGGTGGTCTACTACGACGTGCAGCCGCGCCTGTCGCTGGGCTCGGCCAAGGCGGCCGGCTCGCTGGCCGACGCCGTCGCGCATGCCGACGTGGTGACGCTGCACGTACCGGCGACGCCGCGCACGCGCAACATGATCGACGCCGCCGTGCTGGCCGCCTTCAAGCGCGGTGCGATGCTGATCAACGCCTCGCGCGGCAGCGTGGTCGATATTCCCGCGCTGGCCGACGCGCTGCGCGAGGGGCGGCTGGGCGGCGCCGCGATCGACGTGTTCCCGAGCGAGCCCAAGAACAACAAGGATGCGTTCGTCAGCGAGCTGCAGAATCTGCCCAACGTCCTGCTGACCCCGCATATCGGCGGCAGCACCGAGGAAGCGCAGGAAAACATCGGCGTCGAGGTGGCCGCCAAGCTGGTCAATTACCTGACCACCGGCGCGACCATCGGCGCAGTGAACTTCCCCGAGGTCGATCCGGGGCCCGTCGATTGCCCGGCGCGGCTATTGAACGTCCATGGCAACGCGCCCGGCGCGCTGGCCGCGTTGAACACGCTGCTCGCGCGCGAAGGCATCAATATCGCCGGCCAGCATCTGGAAACGCGCGGCACCACCGGCTATGTCGTCACCGATCTGGACAAGGCGCCCTCCGCCGAGCTGGAGCGCGAGCTGGCCGCGCTGCCCGGCGTGCTGCGGCTGCGCGTGCTCAGACGCGACGAGGCCGGTACGGCCTCGTAGTCTGGCGAAGGCAAAATGGAATGGGGGTCAGGCCGCCGGCGGCTGGCGGCGGCTGCCCCACAGCAGAATCGCGCTGATGACCCAACCGCAGAAAAACAGCGCGTCGCCGAGCTGATTGAGCACCAGCGGCATCGATGCGCCGCGGAACAGCTGGGCCAGCATCTCTTCCGGCAGGCGCGAAGCAATCCATAGAAATACGGCCGGCGCGCTGCAATAGACGCCCGGCTGCCACCATGGCGCGCGTGCTTTTACGGCATTGGTCCGGTCCGATGCCGGTGCGCCGGCATCGGGCTGTGCCGCCGGCCGGTTGGCGGCGATGAAACCCTCGTTGGCGGTCATGGCGCCCTCCCTGTTGTGGGCGCAGTATTGCCCAAGGGGTAGCGCGGCGCCATCGGCGGCTGTCTGACACGCGTGCGGTGGCGCACGTTGGACGCGGGCGGCGGGCGAACGAGGCTGCTGCCTCGCGCCGGTCTCCGCCCCGTCGCCGCCCCTTCCCTTGGCCGCCCCTTCCCTTGGCCGCCCCTTCTCAGCCAATTCGCGCCGCTCAGTCCGGCGTCCAGCCCTTCAGGTCGTCCATCTTCGCCGGGGCTTCGCCGCTGTCGCGGCGCACGCGGATGTCGTTCTCCACGTCGGTCACGCCGAAGACATTGTCGACCAGGTCCTCGATGTCGTACTTTTCCCTGCGGTCGCGCACGGTGCCGCCGAGCTTGACGATGCCGCCGTTGACGTCGACCGTCACCTCGCTGACATCGAGGCCCTCGGCATAGGCCAGCCGTTCGCACACCGCCTCGCGGATGCGCTCGTCGCTGCGGCGGTAGCCCTTCGGGCCGACCCGGCGTTGCGGCCGATCGTCGGTGCCGAAGAATTCGCTGACTGCCTCGCCGATGCGCCGGCCGATGTTGTACAGCGGACCGTGCTCCTCGCGATCGTCGTCACGTTCGTCACGCTCGTAGCGCTCGCTGCGCCGGTAACCGCCATCGCTGCCATAGCCGCCGTAGCCCCCGCCATAGCTGAGCTCGCCAGCGGACTGGCGGCCCGCCTCGTGGCCCGACCATTCCTCGCGATAGTCGCCACCATAGCGGTGTTCCGGCACGGCATAGTTGCGGCCGGGCCAGTCGTCGTCGAAGCGGTCCCAGCCGTAGGTCGACGTTCCCATGTTGCTGTAGCCGCTGCTGCGTTCGGCTTCGCGCAGCCAGTCCTGGTCGCGATTGCGCATGCCCGATCGCTGGCCGCCGCGCCATGTGGTTGTGCCACCGTAGCGCTCGTCTTCCTCGCTCCACTCGTCGCCGCGCGTGCCGGTGGCATACGAAGGCCCGGTGCCCGTCTCCAGCGCCGCGGCGCCGGAATAGCCCGACTGCCAGGGGTCGGTGCGATATTCGTTGCGGCGGGTCGACGATTCGCCCCGGCCGCGCCAATCGCCGCGTTGCTGGCCGCGGCCGTATCCGGCGCCGTAGCCGCCAGGTTGGCGCCCGTATTGACCACCATACTGGCCACCGTACTCCGACCCATATTCGGAGCCATAGCGGGACTCGCCGCCGTACCCGCCACCGCCATACTCGCGCCCGTACTGGCTCCGCCCATACTGGCTGCCACCTTGAGCGCGGCCGTATTGACCGCGGCCTGGCTGACCGCTGGTGTATTGCTCGCCGCTGTAGCGTCCCTCGCCATAGCCGCTGCTGCCACTGCTGCTGTACTGCCGGCCCTGCTGGTCTTCGCGGCCGGCTTCGCGGCCATAGCCGGTGCCATAGGTATCGTCATCCTGGAACGCGCCGCGCGGCGGCCCGCCTTCGCTCAGCTGGTAGGGCGTCATCTGCGCGCGCCGCCAACGCGACTCCCAATCGTTGCCCTCCGACTCCGCCTGCCAGTCGTCCTGGGCCCAGCGTTCGGAGCGGTTGTCGCTCCAGCCATCGTCACGTTGATCGTAGCCCGGCCAGGATTGCGCTGGCCGATTGCGTCGCATGGATTCGTTTCGCATATCGATCTCCTGCAGGTGGTCCGGCGCGATGCGCGCCCGTATCCATGGGGCCGCGCAAGAACCGTACCGTCGCGGCGATCGGTCGCGCGCGACGGTGTCACGGCGCCGTCATCCGGCAGGCGATCTGGAACGCATCTTGCGAAACTGCAGGGCGCGTGCGAAGCGCACGCGGTGCCAACTATCCGCAAGGAGACAGACGATGGCAACGCAGACACAAGGTGACGACGCCCGGCGGTCAGGCGGCGTGCTACGCGATGTGATGACCGCACAGCCAGCCTTTCTGACCGAGGACGACACGATCAAGCGCGCGGCCGAGCTGATGGCCCAGCTCGACGTCGGCGCGCTGCCCGTTTGCGACGGGCGCCGGCTGACCGGCATGGTGACCGACCGCGACATCACCGTGCGCTGCACCGCCGCGGGCGCCGACCCGGCCAGCACCAAGGTGACCCAGGCGATGTCGCAGGACGTGCAATGGTGCAGCGAGGACGAGTCGATCGATACCGCGCGCGAAAAGATGGCGGCCCATCAGGTCCGCCGCCTTGCCGTGATCGACAAGGATCATCGTCTGGTCGGCATGGTGTCGCTCGGCGATCTGGCGGTGAAGACCGGCGATACCGGCGGGACAGGCGAGGCGCTCCAGGGCGTTTCGCAACCCGCGCAGCCGTCCCGCTGAGGTCGAATGCCGCTTGCCTGCGGCCGGTCCGCAGGCCGCGGCAACGACCGGGATTTACAAGGCTTGCAAGATTGCACCAGCCCATTAACCACTGAACGCAATGGAGGACCAGATGCCAGCCAAATCGAAATCGCAGCAAATGGCGGCCGGCGCGGCGCTGTCGGCAAAACGTGGCGACAAGAAGGTCGGCGAGCTCAAGGGCGCGTCGAAGTCGATGTACCAGTCGATGAGCCAGAAGGAACTGCACGACATGGCATCGACGCCGCAGAAGGGCAAACCGGACCACAAGTCCGAGAGCTGATGCACGTCACCGGCGTCCGATGGCCGGCGGCGTCCGTCGATGGAGATTCGCGATGACGACAATCGCATCCACCCCTCGCATGGCGGCCCAGCTCCTGCTGGCCGCCGTCGCGTTGGCCACCGCGCTTGCCGCCGGACCCGCGCCGGCGCAACCGGCCGCAACTTCGCCGCTGGCGACGCCGCCCACCGGAGCGTCGAGGCCGCCGGCGACCTCGCTGTCGACCGACGACCTGCGCTTTATCGACGAAGCGATCCTGACCGCCGCAATGGGCGTCGAGACCGCCAGCATGGCGCTCGAGGTCTCCGCCGATCCCACGCTGCTGGCCTACGCCCGCAGCGCGGCGCGCGACTATCGCGCCCTCGCGGCGGAACTGGCGCGCATCGCGCAAAGCAAGGGCGTGCAGCCCGAACAGCGGCTGCCGGAAGCGCCGGAGGTCACCAAGCTGCGTTCGCTCAAGGGTGCCGAGTTCGATCGGATGTTCGTGCAGATCGTCGCGGTCGACGCCAATCGCCAGGCGCTGGCGCTGTTCCAGCGGCAGGCCGAGATCGGCAAGGACCCGGCGCTGCGTGCCTTCGCCAAACGTACGCTGCCGATGCTGGAAGAACGCCTGTCGCAGGGCAAGTCGATGGCAACCCGCACCGTGACCTGGCGCAGCGGCATCGCGCAGCGATGATGGCGCGGCCGTACTACCCGATTCGTCGGGCGCGCTGCCGCAGCGGCGCGCGTCCTTTTTCTCTGTCCTCTTTTTCTCTGTCCTGATTCAGCGAGCACGCCCATGGCCAACTCCAACCCGTCCCAACCCGCCCCGCCGACCGGCGCCGATACGGCCGCGCAGGACGACGACCTGCTGCGGCAGGCCCGGGACCATATCGCCGAAGAGTTCGGCGGCGCCATGCCGGAAGGTATCGAGGTAGGCATCGAGGACAAGCGCATCCGGCTGCGCGGACGCGTGGCCGATCTGGCGACCGCCGAGCGCATCGCCAAGGCGGCCGCCATCGGGCCCGGCATCCTGGGGGTCTACAACGATCTGCAAGCGGCCGACGCCAGCGAACCGGCCAGCCCGATCGCGGGCACCGAGGCGGCAGATGCCATCAACACGCCGGAGCCTGGCGAACGCGGAGAGCGCGGCGCGCCGTTGCCGCCGGCGCCCGGCCCGATCCATCACAAGGTGTGAGACGCGCGGTGTGAGCCGCGCGGTGCAAGAGGCGCGCCGTAAATCGCGCCGAATTGCATTGCGTCGTCGTTCCCGCGAACGCGGGAACGACCACAGTCAGCAGTCAGGCTGACGTTCAGGCCATCGCCCCCATCAGTTCTTCCTTGCGGGCGGTCATCTGCTCGGCCATCTCGCCCAGTTCGACGTTCTTGCTGATGACCATCTTGAAGAGTTCGTTCTCCTCTTCCTGGACGTGGTGGCTGACGTATTCGGACAGCACCTTGTAGTTGGCCTCCAGCATCTCGCCGCTCAGATCGCCCTCGATCGCCGCAATCAGGTCCTTGGCGACCTGGTGCTCGACCTTCGCTTCGTCGAGCATCTCGTCGAGCTTCTCGTGGACCCCGCGCAAGCCGGGATAGAAGATCTCTTCCTCGATCTGCGCGTGCACGGTCAGCTCGTGGCAGGTCTGCTGCGCGATCTGCTCCTTCTCGGAACGCTCCTTCGCGCTCTCGAACGATTTGAACAGCTTCTTGACGTTGCGATGGTCGTCGAGCAGCAGGCTCAGCGCGGCACGTTGTGCGCTCGGAATCTTGGACTTGTCCATTCGAAACTCCTTTTATCGTGGTGGGGAATTGCTCTGTGGGCGTATCGGCGTATCGGCGCATCGCCGTACAGGCGTTGCCGCGCCCTGTTTCAAATCAGTCCGCCGCCGCCATCAGGCCTGCGACTCGCTGCGATCCGGCGCGACCCGGATCCGGTTCTCGATATCGGACACGCCCTGGCAGGCATCGACACACTCTTCGATCTGCCGGCGCGCCGTGCGGCTGCCGACCTGACCTTCGAGCGTGACGTGGCCGCCTTCGACGCGGACCGATACCTCGCTGACATCGAGCCCGGCGCGCCACAGACGCTCGCAGACCCGATCCAGAATGCGATCGTCCGAATAGCTGATGCGGCTGCCGGCGCGCTGGCCGGACTCTCGGCCGGCGTCGCCCTGCCGCTGGTAGCTCGGGTTCTCGTTCTTGAAGCCGCCGTAACTGCTCTGACCGGGATCGGCACTGCGGCTGCGCACCTCGTCGCCAGACCGGTCGGTGCGGGTCCCCGGCGCGGCAAACGGTGCCCCGGTGACACTGCGTTCTCGCGGATTGCTGGTGGATTGCTGCATGCCTCGACTCCTTGTGCTCCGGTTTGCATCGGATGCCGCGGACCGGGCGCCGAGCGCTGGGCGACCCGCGGCCTGGAGCCAAGACGCAATATCCATACCGCCGGCGATGTGGGCGCGCATCGCCCCGTGCGGCCGTCGCCCGGGCGCGCTGCGGGCATGCCCCCGGCGTGCGGAATTTCATGCGCGAGCCGCTTTTTACACACTTTCCCGATGTCCGCCGCACGCCACGTGGCAAAGCGTGCAGAAATGACAGCCGTGCCGATGGCATGGAATCTGCACATGCGCAGTCGTGAATCCGGGAGGAAGTCGGGAGGAAAACGAGATGAATGCCCATGAGGAGGCCGCACGCTTTCTGTTGCGGCATGGCCTGCGTCTGGCCACCGCGGAGTCGTGCACTGCCGGACTGATCGCGGCGCGCATTGCCGATGTGCCCGGCTGCGGCGACGCGTTGCGCTGCGCGGTGGTCGCCTATGCGCCGGCGATCAAGCATCGCGTGCTCGGCGTGTCGCCGGAAACGATCCGCCGGTATGGCCTGACCAGCGAAGAGGTATCGCTGGCTATGGCGCGCGGCGTGCTGGCCCTGACCGATGCCAATCTGGCGATCGCCAATACCGGCATTGCCGATGGCCAGGGGGACGACGGCACGCCGCCCGGCACGCAATGCTTTGCCTGGATCTTCAGGGAGACCGGACGCGGCAACGGCCGCACCGTGGCGTTCTCCGAGACGGTGCGCCTGCGCGGCGGCCGCAACGAAGTCCGCGAGGCCGCCGCCGAATTCGCGCTGGCGCAGATCGCCCGCTATCACGCACTGGCGCAGCAGCGCGAGCGCTGACCAAACCGCTGAGCCAACGGACGCGCCCCTTGCCCTCTCCCCATCCCTCTCCCGCAAGCGGGAGAGGGAGCACGGTATCGCCAGCGCGATCGCTCGCTTGCCTTCTCCCCTCTCCCGCTTGCCTTGTCCCGTCTCCCGCTGGCCTTCTCCCCTCTCCCGCTTGCGGGAGAGGGGCCGGGGGAGAGGGTATTGGGCACCGGCAAACCGCTGGACCCGCCCCAGTTCACGCGCGCGGGGGCGGCGGGCAAGCCGGCAGGAACAGCGTCACCGTGGTTCCCTGGCCAGGAGCCGAGCGCACCGTGACCGCCCCGCCCGCGTCGCGACAGAAATCGCTGACCTGGCTCAAACCCAGGCCGGTGCCGACGCCGTCCGGCTTGGTGGTAAACAGCGGTTCCAGCGCGCGGTCTGCGACATGGGCCGGCATGCCGATGCCGCTGTCGCTGACCCAGAGCCGTACGTAGACGCCGCGCATCGTCCCCTTGCCACCGGAAGACTCCGCGGCAAGATCTTCGGCCAGATCCTCCGACCGATCGCCTTCGGTTCGATCGCCACGATCGGTACCGTTGCGTTTCCCCGGTCGCGGCGTCAGCCCCGGCGGCAGCGTCGCCGTCCCGCCATAGGCCGCCCCCAGATTGGCGGCGCCAATTTCGACCACGCCACCCTCCGGCATGGCATCGCGCGCGTTGGCCGCGAGGTTCAACAGCGCCAAGGCCAGCTCGCAGCGGTCGGCGACAACCGGCAGGCAATCGGGACTGACCGCATATCGCAACGCGATGCCCGGGCCGAGCGTCGCGCGGATCAGCGGATCGCATTGCAGCAACTCCTCGTGCAGCGCGATGACCTCGCTGCGATGCTCGCGCCGCCGTACCACGCCGAGCAGGCGGTCCGCCAGCAGTGCGCCGCTGGCCAGGCTCTTGCGGATGCCGGCCAGCGCGGTCCTGTTGGTGCGATCGATGCGATCGACGCGGTCGACGCGGTCGGTGCGGCCGGTGCGGTCGGCCCGCTCCGCATTGCCGGCCACACCGGGGCGCAACAGCAGCACGTCGGTATAGGCCGAAATCACCGCCAGCACATTGCGGAAATCGTGCGCGACCGAGCCGATCAACTGCCCCATCGCCTCGAACTTGCGCGACTGGCGGTAGCGCTTTTCCAGCTGCTCGCGCCGCGCGCATTCCTCGCGCCAGCGGCGCCGCGCCGCCTCCTCGGCGCGAATGCGCCGCAGCGCGCTCCACAACGACAGACACAGCACCGCGGAGACCACCGCAGCCGCCAGCGCGGCGGGCGCCATGCGCCGCCACCAGGCGCGATAGACCGCGCGATACGGCACGCTGACCATGGCGCTGGCGACGCCGTCGCCGACCGGATGGACCGTCACGAGCCACGCATGGCCGTCGGCCCGCTCGACCCGCTGCGGTCCATCGCTGTCGCCCCGGCGGCTGACCGTGGCCGCGAAGCGCGCGGCGTCCGGGTCCGGCCATGGATACGCAGTCAGCACCGCGCCGTCGCTGCGCACCAGCGCCGCGCGGTAGCCGTCGGTGTGCTCCAGCAATTGCCGGTAGAAGTCGGCGAAATAGGCCGGCCGCAACGAGATCGAAACGATGCCGGCCAGCTGATGGCCGTGCATGCGCGGCATGCTGGCCTTGAACACCGGCTCGGGAATCACGCCGCCGATCAGCACCGCCGACAGGTGCAAGGGCTCGCGCTCGACCATGATCGCGCGATAGTCCTCGCGTCCGGCGATATTGAGCGCCGGCGCCGGGTAGAGCAGGCTGCTGACCAGCAGCGTGCCGTCGTCGCCAAAGATCGCCAGCGCGAACGCCTGCGGCAGACGGCGGCCCATGCGCGCCATGCGGCGATGCAGTTCGAGTTCGTGGTGCCGAATGTCCGCGTTGCTCCATTGCACGGTCAGATCGCGCAGGCGCTGGTCGGCCAGCCGGTTGCTCTCCATCACCTTGCTGGCGTGCTCCTGCACCACCCGCGCCAGCAGCGCGCACTGGCGCTCGGCATCGGCAAACGCATCGCGCAGCGCCAGCCAGCCCCAGCCGGCGAGCAGGCACAGCGGCAGCAGCACGGTGCTGGCCAGCAGTAGCGCGGTGACGCGCCGGCGCAACGGAAAATTCGACGAGGGGTCGAGCTGGGTGGCTTCGGCAGCGGAATCGGACGTGTCCATGGCGGGCGCCGGGCGCGGCGTGACGTCGCCGTTCGGCCGGGTGCGAGCCAGCTTAGTGAGCGGCAACGCGGCTGCAACAGCGGGAGCGTCAAAAACGATAGATGCGGCGCGCGCGGGCCCAATGAATTACAACGTCCATGTAAAACCGGCCGGAAACCCGGCTCGCCCCCAGCAGATTGCCCCGCCGCGGGGCCTGCCGCGGCCTGGGATCGACTGGCATGGTTAGTGCTCCTTGCATCGGAAGTGCAACTTGCCTTCGACGGAGTGGACGCATGGCAACAGAACCTCGGCCCGGAAACGCATCGCCTGACGGCGAATCGGCCAACGGCGGCGACACCGGGCGGCAAACCAGCGATCCCGTGGGCCAGCGCAAGGACCAGGGCTCGAGCCCCACCCCGGCGCAGAGCGCGCCGGATGCCGGCGGCCACGACGGCCAGCGCGACAGCGGCAGTTCCCCGGCGCGCGAGTCCGACCCCGCGGCCGGGCGCGACCTGCCCGATGAAAACGGCGAGCCTCCCTCGGTCAAGCGCCCGGGCGGCAATCCCGAAGAAAGTGAGCCACCGGTGGAAAACATCTGAACCGATCGCCAAAAACGTCCTAAAACACTAGAGCACGCCGGCATCAGCACGCAGCCATTCCCGGCCCGGTCCCGCACGCCGCATCCGGAACGAATCCGCACGACCTCGGCCCTCTTGCCAAGCGAGATCGCCGTGTTTGCCCAAGCCCGTTTGCCCAACCGCCCGCCTACCGTGAAATCGACCATTCCGTCCCCAGACGACCCGACCGCCATGCTGGCGGCATTGGGCGAACTGGCCGCGCTCTGCGGACAGGCGCTCGAAGCCGCGTCGGTAGGCGCCGCCGATCCGCAATTGCGCGCGCTGCTGATCCACCGCGCCAACCTGCAGCGGCGCGCGGCCGCCGATCTGTCGCACCGGGCGGTCAGTCCGGCCGCGCCGTCGCCGCACAGCGACGGCGCCGCGCACCGAGAACGGCCGGGCGATACGCCGCTGCAGCTGGCCTGCCGTCGGGCGGGCCGTTCGGTCGCGGCCTGCGGTGCGCTGCTGCGCAGCGAGCTGGAGGATCCGATGCTGCGGCCGTTGCTGATTCGCTACTACCACGAGGCGGCGGACCTGCTGCGCGTGCTCGAACAATTGACGCGCGAGCATTACCCGGCGACAACGCGCCGTTCGCCCTCGCGGCCCGTCGCCACCCGGCCCACGCCGCACCGTTAGCCCGCCGAGGCAACAGGCAAAGTCGATGCAAACGAATCCGCCGAACTCGCCGAACTCGCCTAATCCGCAGAACCCGCAGACCACCCCGGCCGATCTGCGCCGTACATCGGCCGATCCGGTCACGCCACCCATCGCACCACCCATCACGCGGCCCGCCTGGATGCGCGTGCTGGACGCGCTCGCGATGACGCTGCTGGTGGTTGCCGGTGCGCACGAGGCCGTGATCTGGCTGGGTGGAGAAGGCTGGCTGGCGCGCCTGCCCAGCGCGGGCGGCAGCGACAACGCCGTGGTGGTCGGCATCGTGTTCGCGCTGGCTGCCGCCTATGGGGTCTATCTGGTCGTGCGAAGCTGGCGCCGAGTCGGCTGATCACCCAATCGGCCTTCCCGTTCCGCCGTGTCCGGCTCGGGATCGACGCCATGCTGTCGCCGCCAGCGGCGGCAGCGGAGAAACTCTTCCACGAAAGGCAACACGCCGCATAGCGCCGTCGCGACCAGCGCCACGGCCAGATACCAGCCGGGCAGCGGCGGCTGCTTCGGCGTCAGCGAGAAATCGGCGGCCTGATCGCCCAGGCCGAACAGCGCCAGCGCCTGCGGCCAGTGCGCGACCGCTACCAGCGCGAGCGCGGACAACGGCAACACCTCCAGCAGACCGTGCATGTGCTGCTCGGTCGGCCCGATGATCCTTCGCCCATACGTGTAGTGGACATCCCACCAGGCGGTGGCCGCATGCACGAGCACGGCGACGATCATGATCGCCAGCACCAGCGCATTGACCTCGAAGAACAGCGCAAGCAGCACCGGCACCCCAACCTCGATCAGCATCAGCAGGTGCAGGGCCGATTCGTAGGTGCCGGCGTTGCGTTCGATCCGTTCGCGACGATGGCAGGCCCAGTCGCCCAGTCCCGCCACCAGCCATAGCGGGACGAGGGCAAACATCAGGATCAGCGTGGCGGCCTCGGCCATCGTCCCCGCTCATCGCATGCGCGTGCGCCGCATGCCCAGGGCGGCCGCCAGCGCCAGAGAGGCGCCGACCACCATCGCGCCCGTCATCACCGGATGGCGCGTGCTGGCGGTATAGGGACAAGTCCGCACTACGTGCCGGCGGCCCTCGCGCTCGACCAGGTCATTGGTGGCCTGGAACAGTGCATTGTTCTCGCGCGGACCGGCCGGACGGGCGGTGCACTGCGCCCTTCCGAGGAAGCGCCGCATCACGCGGTCGTACAGCGCGGGCATATGGTAAGCAGCCGACGACATTGCCTTGGAGGCCGCGCCGACGAACATGTCGCGGCGGGGATGCTCGGCGGCGAACAGGATCGCCTCGGCCGCCATCTCCGGATCGTAGACCGGCGGGGCCAGCTCCGGCTCGACGTCCAGATAGTTCTTCGCGTGGCTCGCGAACGGCGTATCGAGCGCCGCCGGCTTGATCAGCGTCACCGACACCGGCGCCCGTTCCTGCTCGAGCTCGAGCCGCAGCGAATCCGTAAAGCCCTTGATCGCATGCTTGGACGCCGCATAGGCGCTCTGCAGCGGCAATGGCACGTCGGAGGCTTCGCTGCCCATATTGATGATGGCGCCGCCCCGTTCGCGCAGATGCGCGGCCGCGACCAGCGAGCCGTGCACCACACCCCAGTAGTTGGTATCGAACAGCTTGCGCTGGTCGTCCACCGGGACTTCGTTGTAGCGGCCGTAGATCGTCACGCCGGCGTTGTTGACCCAGGTGTCGAAGCCGCCGAAGCGCTCGATCGCCGCTTGCGCCAGCGCCTTGACCGCCTCGAGATCGCCGACGTCGGTCGGTACGGTGATCACTTCGGATCCGCCCTCGCGCAATTGTTCGGCAAGCTGGTGCAGCGCTTCTTCGCTGCGTGCGGCAAGGACCAGTTTCGCGCCGCGCGCGGCGGCCTTGCGGGCGGCCAGCAGGCCGACACCGCTGGTGGCGCCGGTGATCACGATGACCTGGGACCCGATTTTCTTCAGCGTCATTCTCATCTGCTTGCTACTCCAGCGGCCCGCGTCTCCATGAATGACGTCGCTTCGTCTCTTCATCGCGCTGCGCGAATCGATCGGGTCGAGATAGCGACGCCTGTGGCCGCCGGCACGGGCCTCGCGGCCGGCGGCTCTGGGCCTCTCGCAAGTAGCGTTCCCGATCGCACCACGCGATTCGACACCCGGTATGCGCCGACTCTCGCGCACCTGGCACCGACGCCACGCTCGAACGGGCGACGCTGGCGCGTACTGCGGGCGCGTATTACAAAACGCTGCAATTTCGTCATACCGTCCTGCGCGCTGCGGCGCGCGCGCCGGCAGATTTTTTGTGCGCCATCGGAACCGAACGAGAAGCGTTATAACGGCTCTCGCCATCGGCAACGCATCAACAGCCTGAGAAGTCGCATGCTGGCATGCAAGCTGCAATCACGCTGGCTCTACAAGCGAGCGGATCGCGGCTGTGACGGCTGGCAGCTCGCTCCCCTGGGAGCCCACCATGCAAAGGATCGCGTTGATCAGCGAGCACGCTTCCCCACTGGCCGGACCGGGCAGCGTGGATAGCGGCGGACAGAATATCTACGTGGCGCAGCTGGCGCGCCATCTTGGCAAGCGCGGCTATCCGGTCGACGTGTTCACACGTCGCGACAAGGGCCTGCTGCCCGAGGTCGTGGCGTTCGCCCCCAATGTGCGTGTCATTCATGTTCCCGCGGGCCCGGCGGTCCACGTGCCCAAGGAACAGCTGCTGCCTTACATGGATGACTTCGGCACCTATATGGCCGAATTCATGGCGCGCGATCGCGTCGGCTATATGGTGATGCACGCGAACTTCTTCATGTCGGGTCTGGCTGCGCTGCGAGTCAAGCAAAAGCTTGATATTCCGCTGGTGATGACCTTCCATGCGCTCGGCAAAGTCAGGCGCCAGCACCAGGGCAGCGCCGATGGCTTTCCCGATTGCCGCTTCGAGATCGAGGAGCGGCTGGTACGCGAGTCGGACTGCGTGATCGCCGAGTGCCCGCAGGATCGGCACGATCTGATCCGCCTGTACGGCGCCGATCCCGGCGCCATCGAAACGGTGCCCTGCGGCTTCGATGGCGACGAATTCTCGCCGGTGCCGCGGCTCGAGGCGCGCCGCGCGCTCGGGTGGCCGTCACACGAATTCTCGGTGCTGCAGCTCGGCCGCATGGTGCCGCGCAAGGGCATCGACAATGTGGTGCGCGCGATGGGCGAACTGCGGCGTGCGTTCGGCCTGCGTGCGCGGCTCTATGTCGTAGGCGGCAACTCCGATCAGCCCAGCCCCGCCGCCACGCCAGAGATCGGCCGGCTGCAAAAGATCGCCGCCGAGGAAGGCGTGGTCGACGCGGTCACCTTCGTCGGCCGCCGCGGCCGCGACCAGTTGCGGCTGTTCTACAGCGCGGCCGATGTGTTCGTCACCACGCCGTGGTACGAGCCGTTCGGCATCACGCCGGTCGAGGCGATGGCCTGCGGCGTGCCGGTGATCGGCGCCGCGGTCGGCGGCATCCGCAGCACCGTGCTGAACGGCCGCACCGGCTATCTGGTGCCGCCCAACGATCCGCCCGCGCTGGCCGCGCGGCTGGCGCGCCTCGCCTGCGATCCGACGCTGGCCGAGCGCATGGGTGCATCCGGCCGCCGCCGCGCGCACGCACACTTCACCTGGGCCGGTGTCGCCGCGCGCATGGAAGCGGTGTACGCGCGGCTTGCCGGCGTCACCGTCGACGAAACCGCGCAAACGCCGCAAGTGGCGGCCTGAACGGAGCCCCTCATGAAAGAAGCCAATCGACGCCGCGTGCTGGTCACCGGAGGCGCGGGCTTTCTCGGCTCGCATCTGTGCGACCGACTGGTTCAGGCCGGGCACGACGTGCTGTGCGTGGACAACTTCTATACCGGCAGCAAGGACAACATCGCGCACCTGCTGCGCGAGCCGAATTTCGAGCTGATGCGTCACGACGTGACCTTTCCGCTCTATGTCGAGGTCGACCAGATCTACAACCTCGCCTGCCCCGCCTCGCCGGTCCACTACCAGAGCGATCCGGTGCAGACCACCAAGACGAGCGTGCACGGCGCGATCAACATGCTGGGACTGGCCAAGCGCGTGAAGGCGCGCATCCTGCAGGCGTCGACGAGCGAGGTCTACGGCGACCCGGACTGCCATCCGCAGCAGGAGTCGTACTGGGGCCACGTCAATCCGATCGGTCCGCGCTCGTGCTACGACGAAGGCAAGCGCTGCGCGGAGACGCTGTTCATGGACTACCACCGCCAGCACGGCGTCGACGTGCGTATCGCGCGCATCTTCAATACCTACGGGCCCCGCATGCATCCGGCCGATGGCCGCGTGGTGTCCAACTTCATCACCCAGGCCCTGTCGGGCCAGCCGCTGACGGTCTATGGCGATGGCTCGCAGACGCGCTCGTTCTGCTATGTCGACGATCTGATCGAAGGACTGATCCGGTTGATGGAAGCGCCCGGCGACCACAGCACGCCGATCAACCTCGGCAACCCTTGCGAACTGTCGATGCTCGAGATCGCCCGCAAGGTGCTGGCGGCGACCGGCTCGTCGGCGCCGATCGTGATGCGCCCGCTGCCCGAGGACGATCCGCGCCAGCGTTGCCCCGATATCACGCAGGCGGGCCTGCAGCTGCAGTGGGCGCCGCGCATCGATCTGGACGAGGGGCTGCGCCGCACGGTGGCCTACTTCGCCGAGCGGCTGGCGCGCGGTGCCGGCATGCCGGCGCCCGCGGTCAACGACACGATGAACGACACGGTCAGCGGCACGGTCAGCGGCACCGCGGCGCCGCAGGCCGATGGTCTGGTGGCAGCGGCACAGGCGGTGCAGGCGGCCGCCGGCGTGGCCGCGATCCCGCAGCGGCGCGGCGCGAGGCCCGGCCCGAGGGGAGCGACGCGATGAGCGGCAATATCACCTTCCTGGTCTACCGGCTGGAATGGCATCGCCGCCGCGCCGAGGCGCTGCATGCGGCGCGCAGCGGGCTCTATCGCGAGCTCGGCGATCTGCCCTCGTGCAAGATCTACTGGGCCGCCGACAGCTTTGCACACCGGAATACCACGGCCGTGCGCGCCACCGATTGGCGCGATCCTTGCACCATCGCGGACCCGCAAACCGAACCGGATTGAACCATGTCCCTGTCGGTCTCCGTCCCCCTGGTGGTCATATCGCCGCACCTGGACGACGCCGTATTCAGCTGCGGCAATCTGCTGGCGGCTTGTCCCGGCTCCGTGGTCGTCACCGTCTTCGCCGGCGTGCCGCCGGTCGACATGCCGGCGCCGGATTGGGACCGGCGCGCCGGCTTCTCCAGCGCCGCGCAGGCGATGCTGGCGCGGCGCGAGGAAGACCGCGCCGGGCTGGCCCTCCTCGACGCGCAACCGGTCTGGCTCGATTTCTTCGACAGCCAGTACAACCGGCCTCACACCGTAGGCGAGATCGCCGCCCAGCTGTCGAAGGTGATCTCGCTGCATAACGCCTGCGCGGTGGTGGCGCCGTGCGGTCTCTACCATTCCGACCACACGCTGGTACACGAGGCATGCGCGCGGCTGTGGCGCGAACGCGATCACGGCGGCCCGCCCTGGCTCTATTACGAAGAGGCGATCTACCGGCGCAAGCCCGGCATGCTGCACAAGCTGCTGGCGCGCTGGCATGCGGCCGGCACCGTGTCCACGCCGGTGGACCTGGCCATCGGCGAACACACCGCCACCAAGGCCCGCGCCTGCAACGCCTACGCCAGCCAGCTGGCCATGTTCGACTCCAATACCATCAGCGATCTGAGCGCGCCGGAGCGCTATTGGCAGTGGGAGGCCAGCGCCGGCGATGCGACCGAGGCCCAGACCGCCTGCACCAGCGAGGGCAGCGTGTGAACGCAGCGGATGGCATGACGGCGCCTGCGCTGGCTCGGGACCGGCAAGCGCAGGCGACGGCGCGGGCGTGGACGAACACCGAAGCGCGCGTCAGCGTGGTGGTGTTGACCTACAACCGACGCGAATGGCTGCGCGCCACGCTGACGCGCCTGTGCGCGCTGCCGGAACGGCCCGCGCTCGCCGTCGTCGACAACGGCTCGACCGATGGCACCGCGGACATGGTGCGCCAGGACTTCCCGCAGGCGGCCTTGCTGCGGCTACCCGCAAACCTCGGCGCGGCGGCGCGCAATGTCGGCGTCGATTGGGCGCGCACGCCCTATGTCGCGTTCTGCGACGACGATACCTGGTGGCACCCCGGCGCATTGAAACTGGCCGCCGACACGCTGGACCGGCACCCGGACGTCGCCGCACTGACGGCGCATCTGAAGGTGGTGCGCGACGACGGCGAGCCGCAGACCGATCCGATCAGCCGCATCATGGCCGACAGTCCGCTGCCTTCGGCGGGGCTGCCGGGCAAGGCGATTCTCGGCCTGCTGGCCGGCGCGACGGTGTTTCGCGTGGATGCGTACCGCCGCGCCGGCGGCTACCATCCGCGGCTGTTCATCGGTGGAGAGGAAACGCTGCTGGCGCTGGACCTGGCGGCGCTGGGCTGGCATCTGGTCTATTGCCCCGACCTGATCGCCTACCACCAGCCCTGCCCGATACGCGCGCACAAGATGCGCCGCCGCTTGCTGGCGCGCAATGCGATCTGGTCGGCCTGGCTGCGTCTGCCCGCCGGCGCGGCGCTGCGCGAGAGCGTGCGCATGGTACCGGCGCTGCTGCGTGAAGGCGGACTGGCGGGATGCGTCGATACCGCGCGTGGGCTGCCGTGGGTTCTGCGCGAGCGCACGGTGATTCCGCCGACGGTGCAGCGGTTGCGGCGTTATCTGGGGTCGGCGCAGATGCGGTGATGGTGCGGCGGCGGTTAGCCAGCGCCGCCTGCCCTCTCCCCCAGCCCCTCTCCCGCAAGCGGGAGAGGGGAGCGAACCCGCAGGCTTGCGAAGGCCGATGGTGTTCACCCCCTCCCGCTTGCTGGGAAGCAGCAAACCAGCGGGCTCTCGGTGAACCGACTGTGTTCTCCCTCTCCCGCTTGCTGGGAAGAGCAGCAAACCAGCGTGCTCTTGGTGAACCGACTGTGTTCTCCCTCTCCCGCTTGCGGGAGAGGGCCGGGGAGAGGGCAAGTGGGCGTACGCTCCGCGACAACGCCCCACTATCCCAACCTTACTGCGCCACCTGCCTCAACACCCCACACCAATCCTCCACAAAGCGCCCAATCCCGAAGCGCTCCCTGGCGCTCGCGCGCGCCTGCTCGCCCCATTCCCTGGCCAGGCCCGGATCGTCGATCAGCCGTCGCATCACCTCGACCAGCCGATCGAGCCGCGTATCGACATAGCCGTTGTATTCGTTGCGGATGGCCGTCGACATCTCGGTCGTCGCCATTCCGACCACCGGCATGCCGATCATCATCGCCTCGACCACGGCCAAGCCCAGGCTCGTATAGCGGATCGGATTGAAGAAGAACCGGTAGCGCGCAATAAAGGCCGCCAGCTCGGGATTGGGCACCTCGCCCAGCCCGCCGGCCTCCTCGGCCGCCATGCCGACCAGATCGAGCGGCACCTGCTCGCGCGCCTGCGCAAAGATATCTGCGCCCAGCCGGCGGCCCCGTTTGGTCAGATTGTTGACCACGCTGATGCCGCGCGGTGCCTCCCCGCTGTAACGCACCGACGGATCGACCAGCACGCCGTGCTCGATCACGCAGTGCGGCGTCACGCCGCTGTCCCACATCAGCGCATTGAACGGCGTCACGTGGACCAGCATCACGTTCGGGTCCTGCACCGGATGCACGGTCGCGGTCGGATGCTGCTGCGGCGGATCGTGTTCCAGAAAGATCGTCGGCAGCCGCCGCTGCGCCTCGGTCAGCAGCGTTTCGCGATCGCTGTCCCAATGGCGTTGGTGCTGGTACAGCACGCAATCGAACTCGGACTTCGGCACATCGTCGTAGGCGACCTCGTGCACGTTGTCGCCCCACGGCAGCGCGCCGACCGCGCCGGCGTAGCCGGGCGGCGAACCCGGCTTGGTCACCAGATACAGGTCGTGCGGGATCTGCGACAGGTAGTACAGGTAGTTGCCGTGAACGTGCCAGGTCAGGATGCGCAGCCGTTCAGGCATGGCTGACCTCCTGCGTCTCGCGCGACTGCCCGATCATCGCCATCGCGGCCGCCACCACGTCGTCGACCTCCACGCCCTCGGCACAGAGATGGCCCACCGGGCAATCCTGATGCATGCACGGACGGCACGCCGGATAGTCGGCCAGCACGCGATGGCGCGTGGTATCCAGCGGCGCCCAGCGCGCGCTGTCGCTGCCGCACGAGACCACCACGCTGGGCGTGCGCATCGCCGCGGCGATATGCGAGGCGCCGGTGTCGTTGCACAACAGCAGCCGCGCGTGCTTCACGACCGCGGCCATCGCGCCAAGATCGGTCTTGCCGCACAGGTTGATCACCGGCGAGCCGAGCGCGCCGCACAACTGCGCCGCCAGATCGGCCTCGTCCGGAGTACCGGTCACCACGATCTTCCAGTGCTGGCGCAGTTGCTCCGCCACCGCGGCGAAACGCTCGACCGGCCAGCGGCGCGAATGCATGCGCGCACCGGGATGGATGCAGATGAAATTGCCGGGCATCAGGTCGTACATCAGCGCCAGCCGCTGCCACGCCGCGTTGTCCGCGGGCCGCAGCGGAAATTCGAGCTGGGTGCCATCGGACGGATAGCCGAGCCGGCTGGTCAGCGCCAGCAGCCGCTCGATCTCGTTGCCGCCCGGCCAGTCGATCAACAGCTCGTTGAGCGGACGCGCACCGTACGACAGCGCGCCGGGCATCCATTTGCGTTCGGAGCGGCCCGCGGTCGGCGCCGCCGGCACCGGCCGAAATCCGGCCATCTGGCGGGCGCCCAATTGCCGCACGATCGCGTTGGTCACCAGCCCGCTGCCATGCAGCTGGATCGCCAGATCGAACTGGCGCTCGCGCGCCTGCCGGTAGAAGGCTTCGGTCTCCTCCGCGCGGATCGGCTGCTCCGGCATCCCCGGCGCCCCTGGAAACACCATCAGATCGTCGACCAGATGCGAGAAGCGCTCGACGAACGAGGCGGCCCACGGCAGGCCGATCAGGGTGATGGTTGCATCGGGCTCGGCCTTGCGCAGTGCGCGCAAGGCCGGCACCGCGCACAGCATGTCACCCAGTTGCAGCGCTCGGAATACGGCGATCCGGCGCGGACGCTCCGCGAATCTGATCATAGGAAACCAACCTTGAAGGCAAGGGCGCCGCGCAGGCGCCAGTACAGGGAAAGCGGGGGAATCAGAATCGAAGTCGCGATCATCTCGGCGACATGCGAAGGTGTCAGCGCGGCGCCGCGCAGCCGGCGGATGCAGAACCAGGCCGTCAGCGCAAGCCAGACGCCGAAGCCGGTCCATGCGAGCGGCGCATGACCGGCCAGCGCGGCGATCAACGCCACCAGCAAGCCGAGCATCGACACGTAGTAGTGCCACGGCGGAATCGGGCGGATGCGCTCGCGATACCAGCGGGGATGCTTCTTGTACAGCAGCGCGTCGAAGAACACCTTGGATTGCGCAGCGATGCTGCTGCCCCACGGCGCCGGCCGCACCGGATGCACCACCATCGCGCCGGGTGCGTTGCCGATCGGACCGACCTGCTGCAGCAGGCGGAACTGCAGATCGGAATCCTCGCGCCAGGCGCGCGTAAAGCGTTCGTCGAAGCCGCCGACCTTCAGCAGCGCCTCCTTGCGGACGAAGCAGTTGGCGGTGACGAATTCCGCGGTGGCAAGGCCACCGGTATCGCGCTGATGGTCGGTCGGGCGCGCCGGCAGCGGCACCACCACCTTGCCCGTCATCGCGCAGCATTGCGGCGAGGTCGACAGGGCGCGGCAGCCTTCGCGCAGCCAGCCGGGATCGGGGATGGTGTCGTCGTCGGTGAACGCGATCACCGACGCACGGGCGATGCGCCAGCCGGCATTGCGCGCGGCGGCCGGCCCTTGCGTGTCCGGCACCGCCAGATAGCGCAGCGTGCAGCGCGGCCACACGCCCGCGAGCTCGCTGACCAGACGCTCGACCTCGGGCTGGCAACCGTCATCGGCGACGATCACCTCGAACGTGCCGGCGCCGAACTGCTGCACCCCGATCGCGCGCAGGCAGCGGTGCAGCAGGTCCGGGCGGCGGTAGGTCGGGATCACGACCGAGACCAGCGGCTCGATGTTCGCGGTCTCGTCGTTGCCGATCGCTTCGTCCGCGGGGTCATGCAGCGGCATGGGCGCCCTCCCGCACAGGCTTTTCCAGCAGGAACGGACCGATCACCAGCGCATCGAGCGGCGAGGTCCAGAAGCATTCGACCGCATCGCGCGGTGTGCAGACGATCGGCTCGCCCCGCGTGTTGAACGAGGTATTGACCAGGATCGGCACGCCGGTGCGCTGCTCGAATGCCGCCAGCACGTCGTAGTAGGCAGGGTTCTGCTCCCGCCGCACGGTCTGCACGCGGGCGGTGCCATCGACGTGGCAGACCGCCGGAATGCGATCCTCGCGTCCCGACTTGACGTTGAAGACGAACAGCATGAACGGCGCGCGCCAGTTGCCGGGACAGGCCGCGGTAAACCATTCGGCGGCGCGCTCCTCCATCACCACGGGTGCCACCGGCCGGAAGTCTTCGCGGTCCTTGATCAGGTTCAGCTTCTGCTGCATCGACGGATCGATCGGGGAGGCCAGGATCGAGCGGCCGCCCAGCGCACGCGGGCCGAACTCCATGCGGCCCTGGAACCAGCCGATGATCTTGTTCTGCGCGAGCAGCTCGGCGGTCTCGCCCGCGACGTCGTCCAGCCTGCGGTACGGCAGCTTGGCCTGGTCCAGGAAGGCAGCGATCTCCTGCTCGTCGAAGGCCGGGCCGTAATAGGCGTGCTCCATCGCCCAGCGGCGCGCCGGCTTGCCGCGCTGCTGCCAGTCGATCCACAGCGCCGCGCCGAGCGCGGTGCCGGCATCGCCGGCGGCCGGCTGCACCCACACTTCGTCGAAGGCGCCCTGGTCGCGCACCCGCGCGTTCATCACGCAATTGAGCGCGACGCCACCGGCCATCGCCAGCTTGCGCTCGCCGGTTTCGGCGGCGAGCCACGCCGTCATCCCCAGCACGGTCTCCTCCAGCACCAGCTGCAGCGAGCGGGCGATATTGAAATGCTCGCGCGTGAATTCGCTGCCCCGCACGCGCGGCGGCCCCAGCACCGCTTCCAGATCGACCTGGTCGATGCGGTAGCCGCCCTCGCGGTCGCCGTGCACCATCGCGCGGAACACGTCCGCACGGGTCGGCTCGCCATACGAGGCCAGCGCCATCACCTTGTACTCGTCCGACGAATGCAGGAAGCCAAGGTGCCGCGTCACGCGTTCATAGAGCAGCCCCAGCGAATCGGGCAGATCGATCTGCTTGATGCGACGGTAGTCGCGCCCGTCGAACACGCCATAGCTGGTGGTCGCACGCTCGCCGCGGCCGTCCATCGTCAGCACCGCGCAGCGATCGAACGGCGCTGCCAGGAAGGCGCTGGCCTCGTGCGCCATATGGTGCTCGACGTAGTGCCAGCGGTACGGCGCCTCGGCACTGCTGCGCACGGTGGCGAAGCGCTTCTGCAGATGGTGCGGCACGCCCGAAATCAGCTGCCGCGGCGCGTTGACGACATAGGACAGGAACAGCGGATCCCACGGGGAATCGGCCACGCCCGGCTTCGCATGGCGCGACGGCTCGAGCGGCAGCGTCACCGTTTCGTCGTCGCGCCGCTCGCCCAGCATCACCGCCGGATCGAAGGAATAGGCGACATGGTCGATGTCGGCCAGCGTGATGCCGGCCTCCTTCAGGCAGTAGTCGATCGCATGGTAGGGCAGCTCCCAGGCCGTGAAAGGCACCGGCCGCTTGCCGTGCTTGATGTGCGTGAACCGTTCGTCTTCCGCCGCGGCAATGACCTCGCCGTCTCGCACCAGGCAGGCGGAGGTGTCGTGATAGGCGGCGTTGATTCCAAGCGTGTACATGGCGGCTCCTCAGCGCGATTCCTTCTGTCGGATTCAGGTGGCCAGCACCGCGCCACTGGCGCGCACCGGCGGCAACGGGGGCATGACGGGGGCCGGCACAATCAGCGGCGGCAGCGCATCCTCGACAGCCGGCACGCCGGCCAGCAGTTCGCGCGCCGCGGCGACGACCTGCGCCACGTCGACATCGGTCAGGCAACGGTGGTGCTGCTGCGGGCAGACGCTCTTGTAGCAATAGCGGCACGGCACGTCGGCATACAGCGTGCGGTGCGGCACCTGCCACGGCGTGTGCTGCGGATTGGTCAGCGCGTAGAGATCGACCACCGGCGTGCCGAGCGCAGCCGACAAATGCACCGGCCCGCTGTTGTTCGAGATCAGCAGATCGGCATGCTCGATCAGCGCGCCCATCTGGCCCAGCGTCAGCTCGCCAGCGATGCCGACCACGTGCGGGTGGTCCGCGGCGCTGCGTACGCTGTTGACCAGCGGCTGCTCGCCGACGCCCCCGGTCAGCAGCACCAGCGCGCCATCCTGTTCGGCCAGCGTGCGCGCGACCTCGGCAAAGCGCGGCGCCGGCCAGCGGCGCGACTCGGCGGTGGCGCCGGGGTGCATCACCACGCAGCGAGGGGGCGCGGCACGTGCTCCCTCACCCTGGCCCTCGCCCTCCCCCTGCCAGCGTTGCAGCAGCCGCTGCACCGCGCGCCGATCGTGCGGCTGCACGCGGAAGCGCAGCCGCGAGTCCGCCGGCACCGCGCCGACCGTGGCGACCAGATCGAGCTGGCGTTGGGTCTCGTGACGGACCTGCGCTTGCGGTTCGGTCTCCGGCACCCAGTCGCTGAGCAGTTCGTACGGGTTCTCGCGGCAATGCGCGAGCCGCAGCGGAATGCCGGCCATCGTGCAGAGCAGCGCGGCCGGCAACGGGTTCTGGCTGTAGACGGTGAAGATCACCGCCGCGTCGAAGCGCGCGGCCTGCAGCCGCTGGGCCCACGGCAGCACGCTGCTGGCGGTGCGGTTGCCGGTGCCGTTGCCTTTCACCCAGGGCGCATCCCAGGTCAGCAGCGTATCGATCATCGGCAGGTGGCTGGCCAGCGCCGCGGCGCCGCTCGAGGTCAGCAAGGTCAGATGACGGGACGGGTCGCTGTCCTTCAGCGCCTGCATCGCGGGCGTGGTCATCAACACATCGCCCATATTGTCCAGCCGCACGCACAGGATGCGTTTGGCGTCGCGCCATGCCGTCATCGTCATGAGGCCTCCACCCGGCAACGTTCGGCGTGCCGCACCGTGCCGCCCAGGTGGCGGACCACGATGCGGGCGGCCTGGTCCAGATCGGCGACGACATGCTCGGGCGTGCGGTACGGGCCGCGCACCCATTCGGTCTCGTTGCCGCAATCGACCAGGATGGTGTGGCAGCCGGCGCGCTGGCCCGCCTCGATGTCGTCGAGGATGTCGCCGA
Source organism: Cupriavidus gilardii (assembly GCF_017598945.1). Taxonomy (GTDB): domain Bacteria; phylum Pseudomonadota; class Gammaproteobacteria; order Burkholderiales; family Burkholderiaceae; genus Cupriavidus; species Cupriavidus gilardii_E. The sequence continues at coordinate 1,659 of NZ_JAGFTW010000051.1, read as the reverse complement.
TCATCCAGGAGCGGCGCAAGTCAAAGCGCAGCAGCGCCGCGGCATGGCGCAGCAGTCCCGGCAACGGCTTGCGGCACAGGCAGGTGCGCGTGAAGCGCGGCACCACGCCTTCCGGATGATGCGGACAGAAGAAGAAGCCCGACAGCCTGGCGCCGTGGGTCGCGAACAGTTCGCCCAGGCGCTGGCGCATCGGCGCAAGCGCCTCGGGTTCGAAGCGGCCGAGCGCGAGGCCGGGCTGGTTCGACACCACCACCAACGGCACGCCAAGCCGGCCGAGCCGCCGCAGCGCCCGCGCGGCGCCGGGCGCGAGCCGCATCCTGTCGGGGTCGACGTTGTACGGCACGTCCTGCAGCACCGTGCCGTCCTTGTCCAGCAAGACCGCGCCGGGGAATCCACTGCCTGCCGCAGCCGGACCGGCGGCGCCCGCCACCGCGCCGGCGCCGGGGTCGTCGATCACGGCCACGATGTTTCCTTCATCGGCAGCACCATGACCTCGGGGATCACGGTCTCTTCGGGCTGGGTCAGCACGAAGCGCACCGCGCGCGCGACATTGGCCGGGTCCTGCAGGGTGGACTGGTCGATATCGGCGAAGCGGTCGAGCAGGAAGGGGGTACGCATGCCGCCGGCGACGATGGCCGAGACCTTGATGCCGTGCGGCCGCAGTTCCGCGTGCAGCGCGTGCGAGAAGCCCAGCAGACCCCATTTGGTGGCGTGGTAGGCCGAGGCATTCGGCCAGGCGCGTTTGGACGCGGTGGACGCGATATTGACGATATGGCCGCCGCCCTGCGCCTTGAGCATCGGCACCACGGCATGCGACATCAGATACGGGCCGTACAGATTGACCATCAGCACGCGGTGCCAGCGTTCGGTCTCGACCTCGTCGACCGGCAGCGTGATGTCGATGGCGGCGTTGTTGACGATGCCGTCGAGCCGGCCGCTGCGTTCGCGCACCTGCTCGAAGGCAGAGCGCACCGCGACCGGCTCGGCGACGTCGAAGGACAGCGAATAGGCCCGCTCGCCGCTGGCGTCGAGCTGTTCGGCGCAGGTGCGGGCCAGCCCTTCGTCGACATCGGCGACCACCAGGTTCGCGCCGGCCGCCGACAGGTTCTGGCAGATCGCGGCGCCCAGCCCGCGCCCTCCTCCGGTCACTAGAAAGGTCTTGCCTTGCAGGCTGGCGTCTTTCGCAGCGGTCATTTCAGCTCCTGATGTTGGCTTGGAAGGCATGACCGGATTCGGCGCGGGCGCAAGGATACGGCGCGAGGCAGGCGCGAGCGCGACGCGCTGCGGCGGGACGGAAAAAGGGGAATGCACGGCACCGCTCCCCATTTCCGGTTGCCCGCCGCACCGTGCGACGGCGGCGAATCCGGTTCTCTGTGGGAATGCCTTCAGCGAATTGCATGCCAGACGCGTGATGGCGCCGTGGCTTGCCGTTTCGGGGGAAACGGTTTTCCCATGTCCGGAGTTACATGGGGGGTGTTGGCGTTTATGCCGTGGCTGGTAAAAGTTGCACGGCGGGGTTGGAGGCCCGCTGACCCTTGTATGTTGCAAAATTCGTCCCGGACGCCTCAGATCGATTGACCCATGCTCTGAGCGCGAGCTCAAGTTCGAGGGAGAGCGAGGATCGGGGCGTCCAATTCTTGGTAGCGTTCAGCCTAAGCC
>NZ_JAGFTW010000016.1:0-132271 GCF_017598945.1 Cupriavidus gilardii | reverse complement strand
GGTAACCGCGTTCGGTCACCTGCTTGATCGCCTCGGCCCGGAACTCATCCGTATATCGCTTGCTTTTCATGCTTCCTCCAGTCTCAAAAACACCCTATCAGGTGTCTACAAGACCGGGGACGTACCACGTCGTTGGTGCAGTCCAGGCGGCAAGTACCATGATTTCTACGACGATCACTAGTACGTCAAGCTCACTTGGGGCAACAATTACTAATGCCATCAATCTGCTCAGTACCAACTTGGCGAATGTGGGATCGAAGGTTTCCGACGCTGTTGTGCAATCGGCCAACCAGCAGCGCGAACTGGAGGTCGAGGTGAGCCGACGAGCCGAGAAGGAGCGTGTGGAACGGGAGACGGAGCTGCCCATTGACCCATGTTCGAACTCGAGCGGTAACTACGCGGGCCAGGCAACGATTGCGACGGGTGGCAAATCGTCAGGGTACAAGCGCGGCGGGGGGGCCGCGGTAACGAGCCCCGTGCTTAGTAAAGCGCTGAACGATCCTTTCCCGTCGCCCGAGGTTGCACGTAGGCAGTCGCACGCCATCCATATGGCGAAGTACTGCAACGCAGTTGAACAGCGTTTGGGTTACGCGGGCTGTAATGCTTCAACCATGCCAGATGCCGACGCGAACGTCGAATCGATCCTCACGGGGGCCGGCAAGCCGGGCAAGGATCCTGAGCTGACATTCTCGGCGGAACAGGAGGAGGCGGCACGCGCTTACGCCAGGCTGTCGCTCGATCCACACCCTCCGCAGAACATAACCAAAGCCGAGGCGGCCAGCGAGCAGGGCAAGAGCTATATCGCCCTGCAGAAGATGTATCAGGCGAACATGAGCGCAGCCGAAAAGATCCAGTTCGATTTGATCGCCTCTCGGATGCCTTTCCCCGGCAGCAACCAGTTGGTGCAGGAGATCAAGAAGGCAGATCACGCCGCCAAGTACTTCGACATGACCGCATCCAAGCAAGCCAAGAATGGCGCGATGAGCCTCGCGGAGATGATGGACTTCGAGTCGGGTCGGCGCTTCCGTAACCCCTACTGGGTAATCGCCATGGCAGCGGAGGCGAGCCCGGAGAAGCTGCAGCGCGAGATGGTTTTCATGCAGGCCTACTCCAACGAGTTGCAACTGCAGAATCTGCGAATGATGGAGAAGGTTGGCGTAGCTCTTGGCCAGCTGTTGGCGGCCCAGACACGAGTAGAGATGCGCCCGTCTATCGAGGCCCAGCTATTGCGCGCTCAGAGTACGAATGCCCGATAGGCCAATGGACCTAAGCAACATGAAAACTGCCGAAGAGAGCAACCATAGTCTGGTAGCCGGTGTGTCAAACAGTGTTGTGCCGGATCCGGCCGATGCGATTGCGGCGTTTCGCCTCTGGCGCGTGGAGACGGCGGTCGATGCGATAGCGGCCACAACTCAGGCCTTTGCCAGAGTGGTGGATCACTCCGTTTCCGGGGAGCGCGCGCCTTCTTCGTCCGTTAGAGCACTGGTGAAGGCCTTCGTGGCCAGTTTCCGCGCCCTCCAGGAGATCCAGGACGGCGCAAAGGCCGCAAGTGTCATCAGCCACGACACCTCAAGCGCCATCGACGGCGTGATGAAAGGTATTCGGGAAGCTTTCGAGCAGGGTGTCGTCCGCCTGCGCGTGGATGTGGACCGCCTGGAGGCGCATTCCCCCGGGGACTTCAGTGAGTTCTGTCGCACGGCACAGGAGAAGCTCAGCAAGCTCAGTGCGTTCTGGAAGGACGCGACCAAGGACGTGCCTGCCTTGAGGATGTAAAGGAGCAGCACCAATGAGCAATCCGGACTTCGCAACCATGAGCCAGGCCGAATGCGTGGCTTGGTATGTGGACACCGTCGGGTATGACCCGGTCTCGGAGGATCCCACGCTATCGCTGGACAGACTTCGCCGCGACTGCGCGGAAATGTACGCATACACCACGTGCACTGTTGATGCCTGTGGGCGAGGGCCCGACGATCCGGATTTCGACCCTTGCTGCGGTGTTCGGGTCTATGGCGATCCGCCGCTACAGATTTCTGAGCCCGTTGTGCAAGAGGAAGAGGGAGTGGCGAACACTCGCGCTCGCCCGCGCATGAAGGTGTAGTTCCTATTGTGGTGAATATACATTTTCCAGGCGCTGGCGCGTACGGGACATGGGACGTTTCCGCGCTGTCGGCGCTGCCGCCATGGCTTGTGTTCGTCGGGGCCGCGCTGCTCGGACTGGTAGTCGGCAGTTTTCTCAACGTCGTGATCCATCGCTTGCCTCTCATGATGGAACGGAGTGAGGCCAACTATATTGCGTCGCTACGCAACGAACCGCTGCCTTATCCCGCCCCCTATGATCTAGCGGTGCCGCGCTCCCACTGCCCACATTGCCACCTTCCCGTGGCACCCTGGCACAATGTCCCCGTTATCGGCTTCCTGCTGCTGCGAGGTAGATGCCGGGCCTGCAGAGCGCCGATTGGCTGGCGCTACCTGGCGGTCGAGCTGACGGGTGCAGCGGTTGCCATGGCTGCACTGTGGCTGCTAGGGACGACCTGGCAGGCCTTGGCCGGCATGGTGCTTGGCTGGTCGCTACTGGCGCTGGCGCTGATCGACGCGGAAAGCCTTGTGCTGCCAGACCAAATGACGCAGCCGTTGCTATGGCTTGGACTCTTCCTCAACGTCTGCGACTTTTTCGTGCCGGCGAAGGACGCCATTATCGGCGCAGCCGGTGGCTACTTGATGCTGTGGGGCGGCTATTGGCTCTTCAAGCTCCTGCGGCGCAAGGAGGGTATGGGTTACGGCGACTTCAAACTGATGGCAGCGCTGGGCGCCTGGTTCGGCTGGCAGGCCTTGCCCGCGCTACTGCTGATTTCATCGCTCTGCGGTCTAGCCTGTGCATTGGCGTTCGTACTCCTGGGCCGTCTAGACCGCGACGCTCCTTTTCCGTTCGGTCCTTCTATTGCTGTGGCCGGTATGTTGGTATTGCTTTGCGGCAGCGACTGGCTTCTGCAAGGTATGGCGGCGTTCGCCGCCCGCCTCTGGTGAAGGGCCGACATCGCCTTAGTGCTGCGTACCCGTGCAGCAGCGCACGCGTGTAAGCACGGACGTACAACTGATCAACCTGCATACCTTTCCCAGCGCTTCGTTGCGAGGCGCTGGGGCGTTAGGTCACCATCGGTGCCCGCGACCATCGAGTCCACAAGGCGTAGATGCTCAGCCATGTAGGCATCAAAATCGGTGTGGGGTACCCCGCGATAGAGCGCACGCATCCACCAGCCATAGACAACGGCTAGCTTGCCATCATCCGACGTGTAACGGACGAGATCCAATGGGCGATCCTGATGTGCCAGATTCCAGCCCACTGTCTTAAGGATTTCACGCACGACCAGGGGTGCTCCACCGTGAGACAAGGCTTCATGCTCGGCGTCGTGCGCCCGGATGTCCTTCGGCTCGCTCATGGCGATCCACATTCCGCAGACCCGGCAAGCTACGAGGTCGGAATGGGGATGCCCATTAGGGTTGGACACCATGTCAGGGTAGGCAGTATGAAATCCTTGCAGCTTGCGTGGCATAGAACTTCCTTCGAAATGAAGCTGGCACAGATCCTCGCTGAATCCATGGCCGCGCGGTTACGAGCAGATGACCTCTGAGGTGGCCCAGTCGCACCGCTCGCTCAGGTCAGGACGCCTTGACCCTCGATTCACCTTACCGTCGGAATGAGATTCGGCATCCGTTCTCCGTTCAGCCAACGCTCATACGTGGGCATGGTTGCCCATGCTTGCTGGTCCGACATCCTGCTAATTGGCACAAGAGCTGCAAGCTGTTCGTATGCGACCAAAGCTCGCTTGTCGGCTTCCGAGGGGTGAAGAGGGAAAACGGAAAAAATCAGGCGCTAAGACATAATGAGGGGTCGAGGTGCAGCGGAACGGCAAACCAGGTTAAGGCCACTCCTGACTTTTTCGTTGCTTGCTGGGTTATGCATTGGCCGCAGCCAGCCCTTGGCTACTGCTTCCAACACAGAGTAGGAATACTGGCCAAGCATGTTGATGTGCTCATGCAGTAACGGCGGCAGCCTGGCCATGTCATCATCTCGAACATCAGAGCTGACATAAAACAGCAGCGGTATCCCAGTGCTCAGCGAGAGCCGAAGAAGCTGTCGATTTTCTCGGTTAGTGTTGCGCGCGAAAGCTCACCCATATGCCGCTTGTATAGCCGGCCTTGAGCATCATAGAACAGCGTTGTGGGGTAACCAGACGAACCAGTTCGGGCACTTACCTGCTTGGCCGGATCGAGAACGATATTTGGCATTTGTAACCCATTCGCGTCGAGGTAGCTTTGTACGGTTGCTGCTGATTCTCCTTGATTCGCAAACACGAAGTGGATTTCTGGATGGGCTAGCTGTGCAGCCTTTAATACAGGCATCTCACGTCGGCACGGCGGACACCAAGTTGCCCAAAGATTGATAATCAAGGGGCGGCCCACAAAGGCACTGAGCGGCACAGTTGTGTTGTCGAGGCGGCGTACCTCAATTGTCGGGACAGGCACACCCACCGGCGTAAGGGCATGATTCAGCGCACTTCCTCCGAAAAAGACAAAGCAACCCGTCAAGGTTGCAGTCAGAAGCGGCCTACGTAGTGTCGTCGAGCGCCGTGACAATTCCATGCCAACCAAAACGGCCGTCGCGAAACCGGCCAGGTTGTCGAAGCCTCCATCACGAAAGTCGATGATCGACAATGGAGCATTGGAATAAATCTCATGATGTCTTAATACGAAGATCGAGCGTCCGGCGAGGAAACCGAACACGATCATCTTCCAAAGAACGGGGCCCGGATCGACACCGCGCCTCGTGCGGAACCACGCGGCAACAGAATGGGCAAGCGTTATGCCTGCTAAGAGTAGTGCTACTTGTACAGGGACGACGAGCGGCCCAAATCGTACAGCATCCAAAAAGTGGCTCCCTGAATCGAAATTTGTGAACTTTAACTTGCAGTTCTAGTTGCGAATGAACATCTATTTGGCCGTGACTTGCCTGACGAAGCTGGCGAAATCAGCGGAACCCTGAAGGTTGAACCCCATGGTTTGCGCTTCCTCGAACGTGCGTTCCGCTGTCCACCCATTCTGCTTTGCACGACTAAGCGCGAGCAGCAACGCGGCCCTCGTGCCAGTGGCGCAATGCAGTAAATGCGGCCCTTGTGTTCTCTGCATTACTTGACTTAACTCGTCAATCTGCTGCTCTGACAGGGCTGTCTTGTTGACTGGTACATTGAAGTAATCCAGTCCACTGTTCCTGACCAACTCGGCGTTCGAGGTGGCCGTTTCCCCAGGCGTACGCATGTCAATTACGGTGTGAATGCCTTGCTGCTTCGCCTCCACCAAATCCTGCCCCGAAGGCTGGGGACCGATGAACAGGCCATCCCCTATTTGCTTGAAGTTTGTCATTTCAATTTCTCCGTTGGTTAGCGGCACGTCAGCCCTGCGGGCTCTGGGTCATCTGGCGGCAATAGCTGGCCAAGTTCTCTGGCAGGTCTGGGGGACAGACGCCACATTGCTTATTCCCCGGGACAGCGTAGTCAATGAACTTAGGGTATGGAAGGTTCAGCTTGGCCATGATGTCCCTGAACTCTTCGAGCGTCTTTTCCCCGCCCAGGCGGGGATTACGCTTCTTTTCCTGCGCGATCGAGGAGACAAAACGCTGCTGGTAGTCGTGCGCCGGGTAGACCAAGGTTTCGTCGGGCAAAGCAAACAGCTTCTCTCGCACGCTTTTGTAGAGCGCATCGGCATCACCGTTTTGAAAGTCAGTCCTGCCACACCCCTCGATAAGTAAGGCGTCGCCTGTGAATACGCGGTCATTTAAAAGATAGGCAAAGTGCCCGTCGGTATGGCCGGGGGTATGCAGGGGCTGCAAAGTAATACCCCCGACCTGAAATGGCCTGCCTTCTTCGATGCCGACATCGGCACATGACAACTGATCGTAGGCAGGCGCGGCAATCTTGCTACCCACGGCACGCTTCATTTCCAAAGCTGCGGTGATGTGGTCGGCATGGATATGGGTATCGACCGTGTAAGCCAAGGTCAGACCTAACCTGTGCACCTCGGCCAGATCCCGATCCATGGTCGCAATCACGGGATCGATGAGGACTGCCTGTCCCGTGTCCTCGTCCCCCAGCAGATAGGTATAAGTGCTCGACAGGGGTTCGTACAGTTGTCTAAAAATCATGGGCGCTCCTTAATAGTCGTCGTGATCAGAGTTCGACACATGGATCATCGTCTCTACGTTTAATATATTATGTTATGGTATAATGTTCGTGTAAAGTGTTACTTTTAAACGGATCTACGTGGCCATGCCAAAGCAAATTGATTTAGTGAAACTGCATGCCGCAGCTGGGGAGGCTAGCAAGCTTCTGAAGGTACTGTCCAACCCCGACCGTATGCTCTTGCTATGCCAGATGACGCAGGGCGAGTTCTCGGTCAAAGAGCTGGAAACCATCACTGGGATCTTGCAGCCTACGCTTTCACAGCAGCTGACCGTGCTCCGCGAAGAGCGACTAGTGAATACGCGCCGTGAGGGCAAGCAGATCTTCTACAGCATCTCCAGTAGTGAGGCACTGGCAGTGCTACAGGTGTTGTACCAACTTTACTGCCCAACGTAATAGGAGGCTGTAATGATGATTGACTGGAACAATTTCACGCCCTGGACGTCGCTGGCGGGTGGGCTGATGATCGGAATAGCCACGGCACTGTTCTTGGTATTTAACGGAAGAATTGCGGGCATCAGTGGCATCGTGGGTGGCCTGTTAACGCCCGCAAGGGGCGATATCGCCTGGCGTCTTGCGTTCGTGGGCGGCCTAGTGCTTTCTCCTCTCGTGTTTTCAAGCATCGCTCCCCTGCCCCAAGTGCACATCGAGGCCGGTTACCCGGTCTTGATCCTGGCCGGACTGCTGGTAGGGATCGGTACCCGTTACGGTTCGGGCTGCACTAGCGGACATGGCGTGTGCGGGCTGTCGCGTCGCTCCCCGCGTTCGATGGTGGCTACCGTAGCCTTTATGTCCGCCGGATTCGTGACCGTCTACGTTGTTCGCCATCTTGTCGGCTAAGGGAGCAAAAATGAAAATCTTCATGTCGCTGTTGGTCGGCCTGTTGTTCGGCTTGGGGCTTATTTTGTCCGGCATGAGCGACCCCGCGAAGGTGCTCGGCTTTTTGGACCTGGCCGGAAACTGGGACCCGTCGCTTGCGTTCGTGATGGGCGGCGCTGTAGTCGTCGGCGCGCTGGTGTTTCCGTTCGCGGCCAAACGTCCGAGATCGATCCTGGGCGACGCCATGCGCTTGCCGACGGCTACGCAAATTGACCGCCGTCTCGTGCTCGGCGGACTCGCGTTCGGCGTCGGCTGGGGCCTGGCCGGCTATTGTCCCGGTCCTGCGCTCGCATCGCTCGCACAAGGCGGCGCCAAACCCTTGCTGTTCTTCATCGCCATGCTGGTCGGAATGGCGTTGTTTGAACTGCTCGAACGAGCAAAAGCCAAAGCCGCATCACCGGCCGCGTAACCGGGGCTGTGATGATTACGGGTCTTCTCTTGGGGGCGGTGGTAGGTATTGTCATGGGTCTGACAGGAGCTGGGGGAGGCATTCTCGCGGTCCCACTTCTTGTCTTCGGCATGCACTTAACGATCGCCGAAGCCGGCCCCGTTGGCCTGCTCGCCGTCGGTGTTTCTGCCGCAGCAGGTGCTTTGATGGGCTTAAAGGCTGGGATTGTGCGCTACCGCGCGACCGTGCTCATTGCCGGCACTGGCATCCTGCTCGCGCCACTCGGTGTATGGTTGGCTCACCGTTTGGACACGCGACTGCTCAGCCTGTTGTTTGCCGCTATTCTCGCCTGGGTCGCATATAAAACCTTCCGTGAAATCGTCGGCCGCAGTGTCGAGTCCACCTCTCTTACTCTGGATCGACCCTGCATTCGGGACGACATGAGTGGACGGTTTATCTGGACGAGCAAGTGCGCCGGCGCCTTATCGATCGCAGGTGCCATTGCGGGCATTCTGTCCGGTTTGCTCGGGGTAGGCGGCGGGTTCGTCATGGTGCCGGCCTTGCAGCGTTTCACGGATTTAGCGGTGCAATCGGTCGTCGCTACCTCGCTCGGTGTTATCGCACTTGTTTCGCTAACTGGCGTAGCGGCCAGCCTATCTACAGGAAAATTTCCCCTTGGTGTCGCGCTCCCGTTCGCAGCAGGAAGCATAGTCGGGATGGGAGTCGGCAGTGTGCTCACCTCGCGGCTTCCGCAAAAGTATCTGAAAGCTGCTTTCGGGGTGATATGTCTCGGGGTCGCTGCAATGATGACTTTTAAATCACTGTAGAGGAAACGATCGATAACACAACCCATATGCTCCTGCTGGCTCTCTTGGCCAGAGAATCACTCGTTCGTAGAACAGCATTAAGAAACCCCGTTCGCATTTTCGCCGTCACCTAAGCATGTGAGCTTAGGCTACACCCCAATTAGGCGTCAGGAGGGCCCTGCAAAATGCGTCAGGATAGAGTCATATAAACATTTTATTGACACCTGACCGGAAGGCTCATAGATTTCAGCCTGACATTCACAACAAGGAGGTTCCTTGAAGGGCCAACGAATCGGTTACGTCAGGGTCAGTAGTTTCGACCAGAACCCGGACCGGCAGCTCGAACATGCACAAGTCGACAGGGTATTCACCGACAAGGCATCGGGCAAAGACACTCAACGGCCGCAGCTGGAAGCGCTGCTGGGCTTCGTGCGCGAGGGGGATACCGTGGTCGTGCACAGTATGGACCGCTTGGCCCGCAACCTGGATGACCTCCGGCGCCTTGTGCAGAGCCTGACCAGGCGCGGCGTACGCATCGAGTTCGCCAAGGAGTGTTTGGCCTTTACCGGTGAGGACTCGCCAATGGCGAACCTGATGCTGTCGGTCATGGGCGCCTTTGCCGAGTTCGAGCGCGCCCTGATCCGTGAACGGCAGCGCGAGGGGATCGCGCTGGCCAAGCAACGTGGGGCCTACCGTGGCCGCAAAAAAGCGCTCGCGCCCGAGCGTGTGACTGAGCTACGCACTCGGGTCGCCGCCGGCGAGCCGAAAGCGGTCGTGGCCCGCGACCTTGGCATCAGTCGAGAAACCCTCTACCAGTACCTAAAAACGCGCACCGTATGAACGTTCATGCACTCATGATCGGACAGCCCTGAGCCCGGATTCTCTGCTCCATGTGCTTCTCTTTCATCAGATTTCCAAGAAATCGAACAAATGCCACGCCGCTCACTGCTTTCCGATACTGAACGCGACAGCCTGCTCGTGTTGCCCGAAAGTCAGGATGATCTGATCCAACAATATAGCTTCACGGACGCCGACCTGGCGTTGATCCGGCAACGCCGTGGCGCCGCAAACCGCCTCGGCTTCGCCGTGCAGATGTGCCTGCTGCGCTACCCTGGCTACGCGTTGGCCAGCGACACCATGCTGCCAGATCCTGTGATCCATTGGGTTGCCAAGCAGGTGCGCGGCGACGCCGGCGCCTGGCCGGAATATGGCGGACGGGAGAAAACGCGCAACGAGCACCTGCACGAGCTGCGCGCTTACCTCGGGCTGTCCGTGTTTGGCCTGCCTGATTTCCGCAAGCTGGTACACAGCCTGGCTGACCTCGCCATGCAGACCGACAAGGCCATGATCCTGGCTGCGCATTCCCTCGAAACGCTGCGCCAGAAGCGCATCATTCTGCCGGCGTTGACCGTCATCGAGCGCGCCTGCGCCGAGGCCGTGACGAGGGCGAACCGGCGGCTCTATCGCACGTTGATCGAGCCGCTGGAGCGCCACCACAAGCGCTCCCTGGACAACCTGCTCAACGTCGCGCCTGACATGAGCATTACCTGGCTCGTGTGGCTCCGCCAGTCGCCGCTCAAGCCCAATTCCCGCTACATGCGCGAGCACATCGAACGCCTCAAAGTGTTCCAGTCGGGGGTCATGCCAAGATTCGGGCAATCGGCTATCATAAGCCGCTGGGTTATATAAACAAGAAGAAACATTCCCTTTAGTTATAACTTTGGTCTAGAACTTTGCCATCGTCCTCGGCTAGACTGGCTGGCCCTTCAGAGATTGTCGAGATCCTGTATGGCCACCGTCGAGCGTACCGCCTACCCGCGTTTCCCGAAGGTTTTCTCCACTAAGGAGCTACAGGCGTGTTACACGCCGGATGCCGAGGAACTGGAGTGGGCCACCCGCTCAACACGTGGACAAGTGCCGCGACTTGGCTTGCTGGTGCTGCTGAAGGTCTTCCAGCAACTGCATTACTTCCCCAACCTGGACAGCATTCCCGTCGTCGTGATTGACCACGTGCGCGCCAGCGCTGGTCTGGCGCCAGATGCCGCATTTGGCTATGACCGCAAGCTATCCCCCACGCTGTACCGGCATTACACGGCGGTACGCGAATTTCTCGGCGTCCAGCCCTATATCGGCACCGATGGCAACGAGGTCACGATCCGCGCCGCGCGCGAAGCCGCGGAAACTATGGACCAGCAAGTGGACATCATCAATGCCACCATTGATGCGCTGATCCTGCGCCAGGTCGAGTTGCCAGCGTTCTCCACCCTAGACAACATTGCCGAGCAGATTCACACCCGCACGCAGACCGCACTGTTTCGAAGCGTTGCAAGGCGTTTGTCGGACGAGGAACGGCAGCGGCTGGACCGGCTTCTCACCCGGGAATTCACCAACCGACTTACCGCCTACAACAACATCAAGCGCCACGCGCGCCGTCCATCACGCAAGCATCTCAACCTACTCATAGAACACCTGACCTTACTTGACGGGCTTGGCGATTTCTCTCGCGCAATCGCAGGCGTGCCAGCCTCGAAGCTGCGCTCGCTGGCCAGCCAGGCCATGAGCCTGGACGCGGCCAATCTAAGGGAGATTCTACCTGAGAAGCGCTACACGCTGATCGTTGCCTTGCTCAACCATATGCGCGTGCCCACCCGCGACGATCTCGCGGAAATGTTCATCCGTCGCATGGGCTCCATCCACAAGCGAGCGCGCGACGAGATGGAGCGCATCCAGTCCCGTCAGCGCGCCCAGATGGAGAAGCTGGTCAGCTTGCTCGACGGCGTGGTCGATATCGTCGCCGATGGCCAGGACGACGCGCTGATCGGCCGGCAGGTGCGCCGCTTCCTCGCGCCGTCCGGCGATCTGGAGCCGCTGCGCGAGAGCTGCGCCGAGGTGCGGGCCTTCAGCGGCAACAATTACCTGCCACTACTATGGCGGCATTTCCGCGCGCATCGCTCCGTCATGCTGCGCCTGGCGCAGGTGCTGGAATGGGAGTCGACCAGCCAGTCGCGCACGCTGCTGGCGGCACTTGCGGTAGTGCTGGACAATGAATCCCTGCATCGCGAATGGATCGCCGCCGACGTCGATGTGAGCTTCGCCTCGGAACGTTGGCGAAAGCTGGTGCGTCGCCCCCACGACCAGGGCGCCCCTACCAACCGGCGCTACCTGGAACTGTGCGTGCTCTCGCATATGGTCAACGAGCTGCGATCCGGCGACTTGTGCGTGGTGGGTTCGGATGCCTTTGCCGATTACCGTGCGCACCTGCTGCCCTGGCGCGAATGCGAACGGCGCCTGCCGGAATACTGCGCCAAGCTGGACATGCCAGCCAACGCGCAGGACTTCGTGGTGTATCTGCGCCAGTGGCTCGCCGACACGGCGCGCACGCTGGATGCCGGTTTTCCCGACAAGCGCCAGCACGTCACCATCGGCCAGGATGGCGAGCCGGTGCTCAAGCGCACCGTCGCCCGGGAGATTCCGGCCAGCGCCGTTGCCTTGCAGCAGGCGCTGATCCGACGTATGCCGACGCGCAACCTGCTGGACGTGCTGGCCAACATCGAGCACTGGACCCGCTTCACACGGCACTTCGGCCCGCTCTCCGGCAGCGACCCGAAGATCCGCAATGCGGCCGAGCGCTACCTGCTGACCATCTTCGCCATGGGCTGCAACCTGGGACCCACCCAGGCGGCCCGCCATATCACGCCGCACATGATGTCGTTCGTCAACCGCCGGCATCTGAGCCTGGAGCGTCTCGAAACCGCGCAGCGGGAATTGATCGAGCTGTATCTGCGGCTCGACCTGCCCAAGCACTGGGGGGATGGCAAGACCGTCGCGGCTGACGGCACCCAGTACGACTTCTACGACAACAACCTCCTGGCCGGCTACCACTTTCGGTACCGCAAGATGGGCGCGGTGGCCTACCGGCATGTGGCCGACAACTACATCGCGGTGTTCCGGCATTTCATTCCGCCCGGCGTGTGGGAAGCCATCTACGTGATCGAGGGTCTGCTCAAGGCCGGCTTGAGCGTCGAGGCCGATACCGTGCATGCCGACACCCAGGGTCAGTCGGCCGCGGTGTTCGCCTTCACGCATCTGCTGGGCATCAACCTGATGCCGCGCATCCGCAATTGGCAGGATCTGAAGCTTTACCGTGCCGATGCGAACATCAAATACAAGCACATCGACCGGCTGTTCTCGGACACCGTGGACTGGGACCTGATCGCCTTCCACTGGAAGGACCTGATGCAGGTGGCGCTATCGATTCAGGCCGGAACAATCTCCTCGCCGCTCCTGCTGCGCCGGTTCGGCTCGGAAAGCCGCCGCAACCGCCTGTTTCTGGCGGCGCAGGAACTCGGCAAGGTCGTGCGCACGGCGTTCCTGCTCGAATGGATTGGCAGCCGCGAGTTGCGCCAGGAGATCACCGCCACCACCAACAAGATCGAGTCCTACAATGGCTTTGCCAAATGGTTCTCGTTCGGCGGCGATGTGCTGGCCGAGAACGATCCCGATGAGCAGCAGAAGCGTCTGCGCTACAACGACTTGATCGCCTCGGCCGTGATTCTTCAGAACACGGCGGACATGATGCAGGCCCTGCGCGCGATGGTGAAGGAAGGGATCAAAGTCGACGTGGCCGACATCGGCTTCCTGAGTCCCTACCTCACTAGCAACATCAAGCGCTTCGGCGACTATAAACTCAACCTGGAGCGGGTGCCGGAAGCCTGGATTCGCGACAGCCTCTTTGCCGCTCCCGCCCATTCCGTCCGCAAGCCTCGCCATGCCTGATACCGATACACCTTACGGCAGGGTCGACGCTGAGGCGTTGCAAGCGCTTCGGGACACGTTCGACACGACCACCATCCTGCGCGTGGTGGAACAACTCGATGCGATCCGCGCGCGTTGCTGTGAGCCAGCCGGACTGCGCGACGATCTGCTGCGCTTGCACGGCATGGCACATACTCTGATCAACGGCGCCGCATTGTCGTATCCAACCACTGGCCCGACCCTCGTGGACGAAACCGAGGCCATCATAGAGGAGTTGGATGACTGGATCTTGCTGCTCAAGCGCGCCGTTCAAGCGCTGCGCCCGCTGGAGCCGCTTCGCCCTCGCGACGATAGCTGACTCGGCTAGGTCGCTTGCGCGTCGAGACGGCGCATGTGAGGCCGGTTCCGACGAAGCAGCAGGACAAAAGTCAGTACGATAGCCGGAGCAACTTAGCCGCGTCCATTAGGCCCTTCGGCGCACTTTTTCCGCTTGCAGCGATGCGATCAACTGGCAGTACATTGCCTGTCGGGCATGGCAGGCGAACAAGCTCGGACATCATCAGATGTGTACAGTCGAGGTTGGTGTAGGAAATTGCAGCTATTTTTCTGACTTTCTGGTGCGCGCCAGTGAGTCGGCGCCGCATTGATTGGGCAGCCTTCGGACGGGCTTGTGGGCGTCGCGGATACCAGGCAAACAGTGTAAGCGCTCAATTGACGACGTCTGGTATTGAAGGCTGAACGTTGGCAGGCTTGCGTCCGCAAAGACTTTGCGGACGCAAACATGATCCAAGACGAGATTGACCTATTTCCGCTGCAGGCGGTGCGAGTCCGCTCCAATGGGAAGCGCGACTACGAGCCAGCGGCCAAGCGGCGTCTGATTGAGTTCTGCCTTCAATCGGGAGCATCGGTTTCGGGCACGGCTCTCAAGGCTGGCATCAACGCTAATCAGTTGCGCAAATGGATTCGGGAGTACCGAGATTCAGCGCAGGCGCGAGGTGCATTGCCGGCATTCGTGCCGGTTGTCCAGGAGGTTCTGGATTCGCGGCCGATCGAGACACCTGCAAAGGTCGTGGTGCCTCGCCGCGAAGCGGCCTCAGCGACTGCCGATTCGCCACCGCAGCGAGCGCTACCGCTGGCACTCTTGAGCGCGAAGCTACCCAACGGGGTATCACTCGAGCTCGAATGCGACGAGCGACACGTGGCGCTCGTAAGGGCAATGATCGAAGCCCTGAATGGAGGCCATTGATGTTCCGCCTCGACGCTGGGCTGCGGGTGTACCTGCATCGCGACGCTGTGGACTTCCGTAAGAACATCAACGGCCTGGCACTGCTGGTCGAGCAGGCGCTCGGGCTGGATCCGTTTGCATCTGCTGTATTTGTGTTCCGCAACCAGCGGGCCGATCGCATCAAGATTCTCGGCTGGGATCGCAACGGCTTCTGGCTACTGTTGAAGCGATTGGAGGCGGACCGGTTTGCTTGGCCACGCGAGGCGTCGGTGGCCACGCTGACGGTCGAACAGTTGCACTGGCTGCTCGAGGGAATCGACATCGAGGCGATGCGCCGGCACCCGCACCGAGAATACCATCGCGCTGCGTGAACGCTGCTTGGCGGCAGCGGTCTAACCCGCCATGCCATCCACGCCCGTCACCGTTACCGCCGCCGAGCTGCAACTGTTGCGAGACGCCGAGCGCGAGCTCAAGGCAATACTCGCGGAACGCGAGGCAATCAAGGGCGAGCTGCGTGTGATGACGGTCCAGCGAGACCTGCTCTTGGAACAGCTCAAGGCGTTCCAGCGTAAGCTGTTCGCCGCCAAGAGCGAGGCGCGAGGCTCGGAGCAGAAGGACTTGTTCCTCAATGAGGCCGAAGCCATGGCGGCAGCGGCCGCGCAGCCGGCGCAGGAAGAAGAAGGTACGCCCGAGACCGAAGTGGCCGGGCACACACGCAAGAAGCGTGGCCGTAAGCCGCTCGACCCGGCGCTGCCCCGTGTCGAGGTTCGTCACGAACTACCCGAATCGGAACGCGTCTGCCCCCTCGATGGCCAGACTCTGGTCGAGATTGCCGTTGAGGTCAGCGAACAGCTCGACATCGTGCCGCAACAGGTCCGCGTGATCCAGCACCAGCGGGTCAAGTACGCCTGCCCATGCTGCGACGGCGGCATCAAGACGACGCCGGCACCGGCACGCATTATTCCCAAGGGACTCCTTACCGAATCGGCGCTGGCCTGGTGCATCACCTCGAAGTATCAGGATGGCCTGCCGCTGTACCGCCAGGCAGCGCTGCTGCATCGCTTCGGCGGGGACCTCTCTCGCGGCACCCTGGCCGCAAGCATAGTGCGAGTAGGCCAAGCGGTGCAGCCAATCATCAACCTGCTGCGTGACCATCTGCTGGAAGCAGACGTCGTGTACGGTGATGAGACAACGGTACAGGTGCTCAAGGAGTCCGGCAGGCCTGCCCAGAGAAAGAGCTTCCTATGGGCGCAGATGAATGGCACGGGCCCGCCGGTACGGTTGTTTGCCTATAGCCCCACACGCGAGACAAAGCAGGCTACGGCTCTCTATGCCGGCATCAAGCCTGGGTCGGTGTTGATGACCGACGGCTATGCACCATACGACGACGTCGCAAACACCTATCAGTTGGTGCACCTCGGATGCTGGGCGCACGCGCGGCGCTACCTGGTCGAGGCGGAGCAAGCCTTGCCCAAGGACAAGCGCGCCGACCACACGGTCACCGGATTCCTGCAGCGCATCGGCAAGCTGTTTGCCATCGAACGCCACACGCTCGAGATGAGGCCGGAACAACGGCAGCAAGTTCGCGCCGAACAAAGCCAGCCGCTGCTGGCCGAGATCGAAACGATGCTGCTGCAACACCTGCATACCGTACTGCCGCAAAGCCTGTTCGGCAAGGCGCTGCACTACCTGCATGGGCAGTGGCCAAAGCTCGTGCGCTACATCGAGAACGGAACTTGGCCGATCTCGAACAATCCCTGCGAGAACGCGATTAGGCCATTCGTGATCGGACGGAGAAACTTCCTCTTCTGCGACACCGTGGCCGGTGCCAACGCCAGCGCAAGTCTTTACTCACTGGTGGAAACCTGCAAGGCCAACGACGTCGATCCGTATCAGTATCTCGTTGCCTTGTTCAAGGCGTTGCCACACGCACAGACCGCCGACGACTACGAGGCTCTGCTGCCCTGGACGCTCAAGTCCTCAGACGCCTAGCGGATACCGCCGGCGGCCGCAAGGGACGCCCTCAAAAGACCGCTTACCAAACAGTCATACAAAAGATCCTTGTCAAGGAAATCAGGGGCGACGATCAGCACCAGGTGCGGCACATCAATTGGCGCGAAAGCGTACACAGGCCGCTAGGAGCGAGAGTATGAACAAATCGTCAATTTGGAAAGTCATCTTGATTGTGTGCGCCGCCGTCGGCGTGATTGCCATCCTTGGTGTGGTAGGGATGCTTTTGATGCATCAGCGCATGATGGGCGGTCTGAGCTGTTGCTAGTCCGGGTAAGCAACGTAGCGGCGCCTGGGCACCGGAATGGAAGCCCCCAGCCGTGCGAGCCATTGCAAGGAGGTAACCAGTGGACGCCCCCTTTCCGACCGCTATTTGCTCCGTCTGCTCGACTTCCTGGTGCGCTTGCGCGAGACCGTGCCATGCTGGTCGCGAATTCGCCGGGGGCCGTGCCGTCGTCGCAGATACCAAGCAAACAGTCCGAGCATACAAAGGAGGATGGCCAGTGAGCTCAGGACGACGACGAGGACATCGTGGGGCAGATCAAAAGGGTTGTGGCGCACGGTCTGATTCGATTCGGAGTTGGCTTGCCAGGATCGTTGCGCAGTGGCGCCCATGGCTGCCAGCGTGACGTTGCTAGGCCATGCCGTGACGCGCACGGCCGCCGGCGGCGAACCCGTGCGCGCATGGGGCGATTACTTGCGCTGCATATCCACGACCGTCGGCGCGCCATCCACCTTGTCGAATGTCACCGACACGGCATCGCCTTCCTTGAACTTGCCAAGCGAGGCGCGATCCTTGACCGGGAACACCATGGTCATGCCGGGCATGCCCAGATTCTCGATCGGGCCGTGCTTGAGCGTGACCTTCCCGGTTTGCGCATCAATCTTCTTGATTTCTGCGGGCACCGGCCGAGCTGCCTGTTGCGAGGCGGCGGGCGCCTTCATGTCCATGCCGTCCATCGAACCCGCGGCGAACACGGCCGGCGCGGCAATGATGGCCAGGGCGGCGGCGAGGGTCTTGAGGTGTTTCATTGTGATTCCTCCTGAGGTGTGAGGTTGGGGGAAAGGGAAGCCTGCTTGATCTGACGGCGGCGTAGCAGCAGATACACCGCCGGGACCACAAACATGGACAGCAGCGGCGCCGTCACCATGCCGCCGACCATCGGTGCAGCGATGCGCTGCATCACTTCTGAGCCGGTTCCGTGCGACCACATGATCGGAAGCAGGCCGGCCAGAATTACAGCTACGGTCATCGCTTTCGGGCGCACACGCAGCACGGCGCCTTCCTGGATGGCATCGAGCAGGGCCGCAAGACTGTTTTGCCCATCCTCGAGCCGTTCCTGCCAGGCATGCTTCAGATAGAGCAGCATGATGACGCCGAATTCCGCAGCGACCCCGGCCAGTGCAATGAAGCCGACAATCCCGGCCACCGACAGGTTGTATCCCAGCAGATAGAGTAGCCAGAAGCCGCCGATTAAGGCCAGCGGTAGAGTGCCCATGATGAGCAGCGCCTCATCCAGCCGGCCGAATACCAGGTAGAGCAAGACGAAGATGATCAGCAGGGTGAACGGGACCACTACCTTCAGCTTCGCGGTGGCGCGCTCGAGATACTCGAATTGTCCCGACCAGCTCAGGGAGTACCCGGCTGGCATCGGGACGGCTCTGGCGACTGCCACCTGCATGTCTTGCACGGCAGAGCGCAGGTCCCTGCCGCGAATGTCGACGTAGATCCACCCGGAGAGCCGCGCATTTTCACTGCGCAACATGGGCGGCCCTTGCACAACCTGGATGCGCGCAACGTCGGCCAGCGTGATTTGCAGCCCCTTGTCGGTCACGATCGGTAGTCTGCGCAGTTGCTCGATGGAGTCCCGATAGTCGCGCGGATACCTGACATTGATCGGAAAGCGCGCAAGCCCGTCGACCACTTCGCCGACGTTTTCGCCACCGATGGCCGACGAGACGATCGCCTGAACGTCGTCAATGTTCAGGCCGTACCGACCCGCAGCGCCCCGATCGATATCGACGTCGATGTACCGGCCGCCCGTGAGCCGCTCAGCCAGTGCGGAGGTGACCCCGGGAACCGTCTTGACGGCCTCCTCGATGCGCGTGGCCAGGCGATCGATTTCCTTCAGGTCGGTACCGGCGACCTTGATCCCCACCGGGCTTTTGATGCCGGTCGCGAGCATGTCGATGCGGTTGCGGATCGGCGGCACCCAGATGTTGGACAGCCCTGGCACCTTGACGACCCGATCGAGCTCCTCCACCAGCTTGTCGGTGGTCATGCCGGCACGCCATTGGTCCTTGGGCTTGAACTGGATGGTGGTCTCGAACATCTCGATCGGCGCCGGATCGGTGGCGGTATCGGCGCGGCCCGCCTTGCCATACACCGTTGCGACCTCCGGCACGGTCTTGATGAGCCGATCGGTCTGCTGCAGTAGCTGGGAGGCCTTACCTGCAGAGAGACCTGGCAACGCGGAGGGCATGTAGAGCAGATCGCCTTCATCCAAGGGCGGCATGAATTCGCCGCCAATGCGCATAATGGGCCACGCGGTGGCGACGAGCAGCACGGCGGCGACTGCCAGGGTGGTCTTGGGATACGTGAGCACCTTGCCGAGCAGCGGCTGGTAGCCACGAATCAGCCAGCGATTGAGCGGATTGGCCTGCTCCGACGGGATCTTGCCGCGGATCATGTAACCCATCAACACTGGTACCAAGGTGACGGAAAGTCCCGCTGCGGCTGCCATGGAATAGGTCTTGGTAAAGGCGAGCGGCGAAAAAAGACGGCCCTCCTGCGCCTCCAGCGTGAACACCGGAATAAACGACAGCGTGATGATCAACAGGGAGAAGAAGAGGGCAGGTCCGACTTCGACAGCAGATTCGCCGATGACGCGCCAACGCTCATGCTCGCCGAGGTCGCGCTGCGGGTTGTCGGCATGCCAGTGCTCGAGATGTTTGTGCGCGTTCTCGATCATGACCACCGCGGCATCAACCATCGCGCCGATGGCGATGGCGATGCCACCCAGCGACATGATATTGGCGTTCACGCCTTGATAGCGCATCACCAGGAAGGCGGCCAGCACGCCCAGCGGGAGCGAGACGATGGCCACCAGCGCCGAGCGCAGATGAAAGAGAAACACCAGGCAGACCAGCGCAACGACCGCGAATTCCTCGATCAGCTTGGTGGTGAGATTGTCCACTGCCCGTTCGATCAGCGCCGACCGATCGTAAGTCGTGACGATCTCGACGCCCTTGGGCAGGCTCTTTTGCAAGGTGGCGAGCTTGGCCTTGACCGCTTCAATAGTTTCCAGGGCATTCTTGCCTGAGCGCAGGACGATGACGCCACCAGCCACTTCGCCCTGACCATTCAGTTCGGCAATGCCACGCCGCATCTCGGGGCCGAGTTGCACGGTGGCAACGTCGCCCAGCCGTACCGGGATGCCGGCGTCGCTGGTGACGAGCGGAATCTGGCGAAAGTCGTCCAGCGTTTTCAGGTAACCGGTCGCCCGAACCATGTACTCCGCTTCACCCAACTCCAGCACCGAACCGCCAGTTTCCTGGTTGGCACCCTTGAGCGCTGCGAGCACCTTGGCTTGCGACAGGTTGTAGGCGCGCAGCCGATCCGGCATCAGCACGATCTGGTATTGCTTGACCATGCCGCCAAGCGAAGCCACTTCAGCGACGTTGGGCAGGGACTTGAGCTCGAAACGCAGGAACCAGTCCTGTAGCGCCCGTAGCTGGCTGAGGTCATGCTGGCCGGTCTTGTCAACCAAGGCATACTCATAAATCCAGCCGACGCCGGTTGCATCGGGGCCGAGCGCGGGCTTGGCCGCTGCCGGCAGCCGCGATTGCACCTGGTTCAGGTACTCGAGCACGCGCGAGCGCGCCCAGTACAGGTCGGTCCCGTCTTCGAACAACACATAGACATAGGAGTCACCAAAAAACGAGTAGCCGCGCACGGTCTTGGCGCCGGGTACGGATAACATGGTCGTGGTGAGCGGATAGGTGACCTGGTTTTCCACGATCTGTGGTGCCTGGCCTGGGAACGGCGTGCGGATGATCACCTGCACATCGGACAGGTCCGGGAGGGCGTCAAGCGGTGTGCTCTGTACCGCCCAAAGTCCCCACGCGGTGACCATGACGGTGGTGAGCAGCACCAGGAACCGATTGCGGATGGACGCGAGGATGAGCCGGGCAATCATGGCTTGGCTCCCGCAGTGGCGTCGGCGGTCTCAACGGCGGAGAGGGTTGCCACGCCGTCGCTATCCAGGCGGAAGCGGAATCGGACCCGGTCCCCGGGCTTGAAACCTTTGGGCATGCCGGCTGGCGGCGCGCCAAACTCCATCGTCATGGCGCCCCACTGCGCCGAGGGAATGGCACCATGGGAGATCGTCATGCTCTGCTCGGTGAGGGCCTCGATCCGGCCGACGCCTTGATGCTCCGGCCCGGGCGCCGCAGCGGTGCCAGGCGCCGACGCGCCGGCTGCAGAGGCGGCTGTGGGGGCGGTCATGCGCTGAGTAGTGCCGCGCAGGCTCGCCTCCGAGTCGATCAGGAACTGTCCTGATACGACCACCTTCTGACCCGCTTTGAGCCCTTCAATGACTTCGGTTTGACCGCCTGCCGCCGCGCCGGTCTTGACCTCCACGGGGCTGAAGCCGCCTTGGCCGGATGCGACCATGGCGATGGTGCGCGTGCCGGTGCGAATCAGCGCCTCGGTTGGCACGAGCACACGATCTGGCCCTGGGGCGGCGTCAAAGCGCACCGAGACAAACATGCCGGGCAATAGCTGACGGGCCTTGTTCTGCAATTCGATGCGCACCTTGACCGTGCGGGTGCCGGCGCTGATATCTGGCAAGATGGCGTCGACCTTGCCCGACAGCGGGTGGCCGGGCAAGGCTGCCGCGGTGGCCGACACTGTCTGGCCGGGCCGCAACGGGGCGGCCTGGCTCTCAGGCACCTCGGCGATGACCCAAACGGTTGCTAGGCTCGCAATGCGAAACAGAGTCGTTCCCGGCGAAACCGTCATGCCATCGCGCGCCCCGATTTCGGTGACGATGCCGTCGACCGAACTGGTGATCGTCAGCCGCGGCTGCAGTTTGCCGGTGGACTGGACCAACCGGATATGGCTCTCGGTCATGCCCACCTGACGCATGCGCGCAATGGCGGCCTCGCGCAGCTCGCGCTGGAGGCTGCCGTCCATCCGGCTGATCGCCAGATATTCCTCCTGCGCCGCGACCCATTCTGGCGCATAGATTTGCGCCAACGCTTGACCTTTGCTGACCGGATCGAGGGTGGTCCGAGCGTACGCGTGCTCCACGAATCCGCTGGTGCGGGCCTGCAGCACTTCGATGCTACGTTCATTGATCGCGACATTGCCCGGCACTTGAAGTGCGGCCTCGAGTCGGCCGGTCTTCACCTCGGCCGTGCGAATGCCAAGGTTCTGTGTCACGCGGCTGTCAATGGTGACGGCCGCACCGCCGCTGGCTTCTTCATACACGGGCGACAACGGCATGTCCATGTACGGCGACTTGCCCGGCTTGTCAAAGCGCTGTCCGGGCACCATCGGGTCGTGCCAGTAGAGGATGCGCTTGCCAGTTTTCGGGTCAATGTCGCCCGCCTTGAGGGCGGCACCGCCGGCGCCGGTGCCCGAGTTTGCCGACGCGGGCGACTGGCGCCCTTGCTGTTGACCGAGGTAATAGGCAGCGCCAACGCTTGCCACCACCATCAGGCCTGCCACCGTCCGTGCAATCGTGGTCTTGTTCATGGTTGGGCTCCTTGCAGTGACGTGGGCTGGTTTGCAGTGGGTAACGGCATCAGGAAAGTCAGGTCCGCCCACAGGCGGGCGGTGGCAGCCTCAAGCTTCAGGCGCTCAAGCGAAATATTGAGCGCCTTGCGGCTGGCATCGGCCACGGCGGTCAGGGTGCCGGCACCCGCTCGATAGGCAGTCAGGGCCGCTTCGGTCTGTGCCTTGGCCAGCGGCACCGTGGTGCTCCGATAGCGCTCGAGCCGCGCCTGGCTGAGCGCCAGCTCTGCCTGCTTGCCGCGCAACTGCCCGAGCAAGCCGCGGCGTACGACTTCGGCTTGCGCGCGCGCGGCGTCGGCCTGCGCAAGCTTTGCGGCCAGTTCCCGATCCTGGCGATGCTTCTGGTCCCAGGGAAGCGGCAGTGAGACGTTGAGCGAAACCATGTTGGAGTAGGCGGGGCCGCGCTGGCTGTACATCAGTTCCACGCTCACATCCGGGATCTTGTTCTCCCGAGCGACCCGGCTTTCCGCCTCGGCGACGCCAACCTGTGCCTCGGCCGCCGCCACCTCCGGCAGTTGCGCCACGCCGCCGGCATCCAAGGTATTGAGCCAGGCCGGCGCCTCAAAGCCAGGGCGTTCGGCCAGGGGAAGTTCTGCAGCCTCGCCCACCCAGCGTCGCAGCATCGCTCGGGCTGATACCAGTGCGGCGCGGGCCTCGTCTTCGCGATCTTGCAGTTGACGGAGCTCCAGTTCGGCGGCCAGGATGTCGGCACGGGAGCCGCGGTTGCCGCGATAGGCGGCCTGCGCCGCGTCTACCATCAACTGGATGGAGTGCGCCTGTTCGGAGAGCACACTGTAGGCGCGCTCGGCATACCAGCGGTCCAGCCAGGCCGTCGCGGCGCCGCGCTGCACCGTGGCGAGCGCCGCCGTACGCTGGGCCTCGGCCGACGACGCCTCGGCTTCGAAGCGCTGGGCGCGAGCCTCACGCTTGGCCGATCTCGTGAACTCCTGCATCAGGCTGATCGAGCGCATCGTCATCGATTCCGTGCCGAGGGAAAACCGGTCGGGTCCGTTCGCCGGTACGTTATTGACACCGACTTTGAGCACCGGATCCGGCAATTGCCGGCCAACGACCGCCATCTCGATGGCGGACTGGACCGCCGAGCGCGATGTTTCGGCGTCCGACGAGCCGGAAGACGCGAGGGCTACCGCTTCCTGCAAGGAGAGTGCGGCCGCCGGTTGTGCCCATCCGGGATGGGCAGCGGCCAACAGCGTAAGGGCGAGCGTCAGCCGGCACCCATACGCAAAGGGAGAACGCAAATGCATAAAGCCTCCGCAAAGCAACGACCACCCTGAACACCATGGTTCAGGGCACGATAGTAGGCGTTGCTGCGGAGGCTAGTTTCGGAAACAGCAGTGGAGGATGGGCAGCGGGCGAGGGGGCCCGCGTGGCACCGCGTCGGCGTAGGCGGCTCGCTGGCTGACGACTACCGGCACCAACGCCGGCTCAACCAGATTGACGAGCACGGGCTGGAACGCTGGAATCTGCGGGCTGGGGTGGTCGGCCGATTTGGAGCCAAGCTGGCAGTGCTCCAGGCACAAGCCGTCATGGGCAGCCGGCGCTTCGGCCTTCTGCGTCATGTCGGGACAGGACTCGGTCATACTGGCCATGTCCGTCATACCGTCCATCGAATACCGGCTGCCCGCGCAGGCGTAGGCCGCCGCTGCCAGCTGAACTGTCAGGAAGGTACTCAGCAGGAAGGCGGCAAGGCAAAGCCGGCGAAAGCGGATACGCACGTGGGAAACTCGGTTTGAGCCAAATGGTAGCAGCGTTTGGCCGCTTTCGGCACTTTGCCCTCGCGGCCGTTTGCCACAGATCAAATGCGACCCACTTGTGGCATCGCCCAATCGAGGCGCTCCGATGCGCCACGCCAACGCAGCGCATCGGAGTATGCCGGTTACTTGGGCTGACCCATCATTTCGCGGCACTTTTGCATCATGGCGGCATGGTCACGCCTCATCGCGGTGTGGTCCTCTGCCTGCTGCGCCTTCAATTGTTGCGCCTCAGCCCGCTTGGCGTTGCGAGCCTTTTCGATCACATACCAGTCCGGACCGGCGACTGCTGACAGCGAGAGCCCAAGGGCGACGGCGCCCCCTAGCGCGTGAAAAAAGAATTTCATGATGTTCCTCGTTCTGGGTATGCAGCGCGCGGCCTAAACCCACCAGCGAGCGGCAGGCGACACTGCAAATGTCGAAATCAGACGAGCACGTTGGTGCGATGGCACCAAGTGCGGCACCCTCGCCGTGCGAGACCGCCCTACAGACAGTACCGTTTGGGCGGGCGCTCGAGGCGAGGCGGAACGACGGAGCGATATGCGAACTCCGGATGCGCGACCAACACGCTGGTCCATGCATCCGTGGGGGCGGCGGTGGCCAACGGCGTGCCCGCGAGGATTGCACAAGCGGAAATCGTGCAGGGAAGACGAGACGGGCCGCTGACATGTCGGTCACCGGCGCAACCGAATTGACTGACGCAGTCATGGGGACTGCCGGTCTCGACACTGGCTTGCGCCGCTTGAGCAGGTCCGTGTGCTGGCATTTGAGCGATGCCAGCGATACAGCAGTTGTCCAACGGTCCGGCCTGAGCTCGTAGAGGCAAAGCCAGCGCCAGGGTCAGGAGCACGACGAGACGCCAAAGGCGATTCATAGGCTTACGCATTGGACCTCTCCGAGCCGAGTAGCGCCGTCGCGGGAACCATATTGAGTATAGAACTTCATCTTGCGCGCGGCACGGTTGAGTCCGACAGCGCGTTGCCTGCAGGGCAGGTCGACGCGAACGACAGGTAGACCTCGTCGAGCATGCGATGGTTGTCGCCGGCCAATTGTTCCAGGGCAGCCAGCAGGTGCTCGGCCACGCTGTACTGCTGCTGTGCGCAGGCCAGACGGAACGCAGCGAACACGTCATCAAATAACGTGGCGTTGCAGTCGTCATGCTTTCCCCGCTGGATGCGTGGTACGGCCAAGGCGTGATCGCCGCGATGCCGTCCTCATTTGCACTATGGACCTTCCCACGGGGGTAAGGTCAAGCAGTGCGCAGGCTGGCGTCGCGCTTCGATTGAAAACGACCGGTAAGCGCCACCCATCCGCAGCCGCTAGGCGTCGGGTGTAGAGAACGAACTCGCCGCGAATTGCCCCGCCATACGCGGGGCATGCGTTTCAAAACCGTCGATGCATACACGGTCCACTTCCGGCACTGAGGCGTAACACGCAGTCACGCCACGGATCCGAGTCTTTCTGATAGCCGAGCTTTTCGCAAGCGGGGCCCTCAACGCGTAATGAGGTCTCCATATCGCGCTCGGCGTGCGCGGTACGTTCTGCGACGGTCGCGCACCCGGCCAACATGACGGTAATGAGTAATAAGACACGCATGATTTCTCCTTTGCCCTAGATGACGAGAGTCCGTTGCGGTGGTTCAGGGCGCGACACGACCGGGAAGCCAGCGAAGCGGTGTGCAAACGGCAATGCCGTTATCGTGAATCTAGGTTCTGATTGCTTTTGCACCAAGATCTGCCTTTGCAGAAGGGCCCCGCAGCGTGCCATCTTTCAGCGACCTTACTTCACATTGCTATGCGATGACCCAACCATTACATGCTGGCCATCCATGTTCGGTTGGGCTTTCGTCCTAGTGATGTTCATCGGCAGGAGATTGCGACATTCACGACCAGCTAGTATTACGCGACCATTACGTGCAGGAATTTTTTCTGTGTTGTCTTGGCCCGGGAATGGCAGCAAGCGTTCCCGTTTGGAAATTGCCGCCATCATTACCCAACCATTACGCGGCAGTCATCGAGTTCGACTCGCGCGTCATTGCTGGGGTAATGCCGTTACAACCGCTCACATTTGTAGGGAAACGCGAACACTGCCGGCAATGTAGAAGTCGTATGCTCCCACCCTCTACGCACGCAAAGGAGAAAATATGAAAAAGCTTCCCATCCTAGTCGGCACCGCGCTGGTCATCGGGTTCAGTTACGCCAATGCGCAGACGCATGGCTACACGCATGAGGGCTATGGTCGGGCAGGCCTCTACCCGTCACGGCCGGCGCCTGCCGCTGTGCACGTCGTGCCCGCGGTTGCGGTGGTACATGATGCGCAGCCCTCGTACGGGCATGGCACTGCGCCGCGCGAGTCGCATCGCCAGCCGCGCCACGGCATCGAACATGGGCGACGTGAGCCTGAGCGCCGCTGGCACAATGCCGCTCACGGTTCACGCGACCACTGACGCACTCGCCTGTTATTGATTGCCCGCTGGCGTGCCGACACCGGTAGCCGGAGCGGGGGACTCCCGCATGATACGGATGCTTTCATCAGAGGCATCGCTTCTAGGCTTTGTTCGTTACCGTGACGCCGGCGTCCGTTGAAAAAATCAGGAGAAGCGCCGCGTCTGTCATGTCCACGTCATTCTACTGACAGGCGGCTCGTATAGACTCCCGACTCAATTGATGCTTGATGCCGCCGGATGAGAAGGCTGTTGCGCCACCTATCGCTTTGGCTCGTTGTATTGGTATTGCCGATTCAGAACGTTGGCGCAGCGGCTACTCTTTCGTGCGGCGAGCTGACCGAGTTGCGGCAGGGCGCCGGTCTCTTCGCCATCCTTGCCACCATCGACGTCGCTGACGAGGCGAGCGCCGACCAGGCCGACGCACACTGCGATCCGAGGTCGCATCACTGTCCGGCAAGCAAAGAGCGCGGCAAGGGGCGCGGTTGTCATGCGTGTTCTGCCTGCTCGGCCGCCTCGACACTTGCCATCTTTGCCTTCTCGGGGACCCAAGCATTGTCCATGAACAGCATGCTACCGGCGTCTCTGCTGTGGATATTTGCCAGCACAACGCCTGAAACGCTGCTGCGCCCGCCTTCCCCCCATCTCTGACGCCGCCCAAGCAACTCCTGGGCTGGCTACCTCCACCTTCCTAGATCTCGTCCTTGACCGAAGACGAAACAAGCCTGCCTGCGCTCGTTCCTGTGCGAGAGCAAGGTAGGGCAATTATGGTGCGGCGTGCGATGTCGCGCGCGCGCACATATTGGAGACAGCGATGCGCATCTGTAATCAATGTAAGGCCCCGCTCAAAATTGACGTGTGGGCGTGCAGCGCGTGCGGTTGGCAGCCCCGTGTTCTGGCTGGCGTGCTCTGCCTAGCACCTGCCATGATGGTCGACCATGATGGCTTTCACGAACCGCTCTTTGTCGAGTACGAGAAGCTCGAAGCGACGCACTTCTGGTTCGTCTATCGCCGCAAACTGATCCTGGACGCGCTGCAGCGCTACTTTCCGGCCTTGCGCTCTTTCATGGACGTCGGTTGCGGAACCGCGGAGAACCTGCGCGCGATCCAGGCCCGCTTCCCGCGTGCACGCTTGGTCGGCGGCGAGGCATCGTTGCGCGCCCTGATGCAGGGACAGCGCAAATGCAAAGCTCAATTGTTGCAAATGGATGCCCGTGCCATTCCCTTTGCCCAAGCCTTCGATGTCATGGGGGCGTTTGACGTCATCGAACACGTCGACGACGACGCTCAAGTATTAGCGGAGATGTACCGGGCCTGCAGGAATGATGGGGGAATCGTATTGACAGTGCCCCAGCATCCGTCGCTGTGGAGCCATATGGACGATGCGGCCAAGCATAAGCGGCGCTATACGCGCCAAGAACTGGTGAAGAAAGTGGAGGCGGCCGGGTTCGAAATCGTGGACGTCACCTCCTTCATGACGCTGCTGCTGCCTGCGATGGCCATCTCCCGGGTGTGGCAGCGCGCCAAGCCGCCCGGCGATGCCATGGACGACGGGTTTCGCATTGGGGCGGCCATGAACGGCATGCTCGGGGGTGTTTGCACCCTCGAGCACAACCTAATACGGGCCGGTTTGCGTTTCCCGGCAGGCGGCTCGCTGCTGCTGGTGGCCAGGAAGAAGGGCTGGACTTTGTAGAGGACGCAGTCACGCGTGGGCCCATCGCGGCGTTTAACGTCAATGACGAGGACGCCGCGGGCCGCGTCTCAAGCCTTCGCCAGGCTCGTCTGTGGCGCAAGAGCGGACGCGTCGGCTTGGGTTCTTCCCAAATGCCTCGGTTCGCGCGGCCGTCAGGGCAGCGTCGCAGGCGCGGCCCTCGCGCCTGGCTATCCAGGTCGTTCACCTCGCCGAAGTACCCATTTCTGCGGCGCAGATGGATGCGGGAAAGCTTACGGGGATGTAATTCGCGAGTAACGTCCGCGTGAGTGCCGGTTGCCTACCATGACACTTAAGAGGTTACGCCTCGAAACGTTATGGAGCGCATCATGAACACCAAGAAGACCGCTTTGACCGCTTTGACCGCATTGGCGCTGGCGGCCGTTTCCGTCCTATCCAGTTCACCGGCGTGGAGTGCGGACCAGACCAGAACCAATGCGGGCGACAACTGGGCGGAGCACGTGCGGCGGCAAGCCGCCGACCAAGCCAGCTCATCGGCATCGCTCACAGTGCCCAGCGCAATGGCTACGGCGCAGGCTGCTACCCCATTGGGGCCGCAGGCGACGCTCTTCGGTAGCCTGGCGCCGGCGAACACGGCCGCACGCGCGGTGACTCTCGCTCCCGGCCTGAAGTCTGTCAATGTGGCCTCCGGCGACACCGTTACCTTCCGCAGCGGCGCGCAGCAGGCCACCTGGACGTTCGCCGAATTTGTTCAAGGAAAATCCGTGGATCTTGGCGTCCTATTCCCGGCAATGCCCAACGCCCAAGGCGTGCGCGTCTATATCGAGCGCAGCAAGCTCTTTACCGGTGGCTAAGAATGGCCGGTTTGCCGGGAGTGACAACATGACACATTTGTAATTTTGTCGTCAGGCCCTGGTGGGGTACATCTTTCTACACTGCAAATGCAGGCTCACTGAGCCACTATCGAAACAAGGAGAAATAGAATGCGTACATTGAAGAAGACTGCCTTGGTGGCATTGACCGTGGCAACCCTTGGTGGCGTCGCGGGCATCGCGAACGCTGGCGTCAATTCGCCGCGCGATCCCTTTACCGATGGAGCGCATGCCATGGGCACGCGCGATCCGTTCACCGATGGCAGTCACGCCATGGGCACGCGGGACCCGTTCACAGACGGTAGCCACGCCGTAGGCCCTCGCGACACGTTCAGCGACGGCGCCTAAATCTCGGCAACGCGCCGACTCGCCGGGGCGATGGGCCGCTCGGTGGGCCGGTGCGTTGACGCGGGGCGGGTATCGGGGAAACTGTCCCGATACCCGTTATCGTGCTTGCGCACGCGCCGAGATTCAGCCTTGCCGATGCGCCGGCTCGGGTCGGACCAGGCCCTGATCTAGGCAGACGGCATAGGCTGCAGCGGTCGGACCGCACCCAGCCCAGCGAGTCATCATCGCGCCTTCGGCGCGATTCTTTTTGTCCACCACTGGCTCAACACAGCGTTGCGTACTGCAACGCCTGGGGCTGGTAATGTCCCGCCTTTCGCGCCATGCGCCAATGATGGAACCGAATCTAAACCGGTCGCGCCGTGACCCGGCTTCGCCCGACACACCACCAAGCGGCGCGCGCGCAAAGGTGGGTCGCCCCTGGCGTCTGGAGGTCGGCGTCGAGACCTTGCTACTCGGCTTCTGCCTATACTTTGTTCTCGTCCTGAACGGTCCGTTCTGGCGGGCGCTATTCGCCGAACGGACGTTGAGCGGGCTCCGTGATCTGGGCTACGGCGTGGCAGTGGGCACCGCGCTGGTCACGGCGCATTTTGTGCTGCTGGCGCCGTTCATAAACCGCTGGACGGCCAAACCGTTGCTGACAATTTTGGTCGTAGTGGCCGCCGGTGCCAGCTATTTCATGGGTCAATACGGCATCTACCTTGACCCCAGCATGGCCCGCAATGTGCTGCGCACCGACGTGGCGGAAGCTCGCGAGTTGCTAACGCTGCGTATGATGTGCAGCATCGCGCTCTTGGCACTACCACCATTGTTGTTGTTGCCCTGGGTGACGCTGCGCCAGCGTTCACTGACGCGAAGCGTTGGCCTGCGCGTGGTCGCGATGTTGGTGGCCGTTGTTGTCGGCGTGGGGACGCTGTCCTTGGTGTTTAAGGATTTCGCAGCCCAGATGCGCAATCATAAGGAGATCCGCTATCTGCTCGCGCCGGTCAATGTAGTGTACGCCTTTAGCGGGGCGCTGGCACGCGATGCCAGTATCGCGAACCGGCCGCGCCAGCCGGTGGGCACCGATGCCCGGCTCGGCGCTAGCTGGGGCGAGCACAACAAGCCCCTGCTCTTCGTGATGGTCGTGGGAGAAACCGCACGAGCGGCGAACTGGGGGCTCAGTGGCAGGTCGCCTCATGACACGACGCCGAACCTGGCGCAGCGCGCTGTGATCAATTTCGCTCAAGTCACCAGTTGCGGCACCAATACCGAGGTCTCTCTGCCCTGTATGTTCTCGTCCCAGGGACGTCGCAATTACGACGAAGATGCCATCAAGGCCAGCGAGTCATTGCTACACGTCATCGGACGAGCGGGACTGAAGGTGGGGTGGGCAGACAATCAATCGGGATGCAAAGGCGTCTGTGCAGGCCTGCCCACGTGGCAGCCGGATCCTCAGGCTATGTCGGCGTTATGCGATCGCGACCGCTGCCTGGATGAAGTGTTGTTAGCCGGGGCGGAAGCATTGCGGCACCAGCTACCTGGCAGCTTGGTCGTGGTCCTGCACCAACTTGGCAATCATGGTCCCGCGTACTACCGGCGGTATCCGGCCCGATTCGCGCAGTTCGGTCCGACTTGCGACACCGATGATCTCTCGCGCTGTACCCCAGAGCAAATTCGCAACGCGTACGACAATGCATTGCTGTACACCGATCATGTGCTCGCACGCACCATCGACTGGCTCGAACAACTCGAGGCGCGCTATGACACGGCCATGATCTATGTATCAGACCATGGCGAGTCGCTGGGAGAGCGCGGACTGTTCTTGCATGGCATGCCTTACGCGATTGCTCCGCGGGAGCAGACCGAGGTACCGATGGTGATGTGGTTCTCCGCCTCATTCGCCCAGCGCATGCGGCTCGATGTCTCCTGCCTGCGGGCGCGTGCGCGCGAACCCGCCACGCATGACCACTTATTCTCCACGGTCTTGGGCCTGCTGGATATCCGCACCCAGACCCGGGATGCCACCATGGATTTGTCGGCACGCTGCCGCAACGGATAATGCCCCCATGAGAGAAATGCCGTTGGTTCAGACGCCCGCCAGTCAGCGTTGGCTGCGCCAGCAATGGTGGATGCTGGCATCGGCCGCGCTGGTGCTGGCCTACGTGTTCCAGCGCACCGAACTCGACCTCTGGCTCGAGGGCCGTTTCTACGATGTCGGTCGGACGGTCTTCCCGTTGCGCCAGCACTGGCTATTTGAAGCGGTGCTCCACAAGGGCGCGAAGTGGCTCACTTACGTCGCCGTAGCCGCGGCCATGGGTGTCTGCTGGCTGGGCTGGCGGGGGCGTCTGCCTTGGCTGCCGCGTCGCAATGCGTTGCTTGCCGGTGCGGGCATGGTGGTGATCCCGTTGAGCGTCACGCTCCTGAAGCTCATGACGGGACGCCACTGTCCCTGGGACATGGCTCAATTCGGCGGCAGCTTGCCCTATATGCGGTTGCTGGATCCGCTGCCGGCAGACGTCAAGCCGGGACAATGCTTTCCTGCCGGTCATGCGGCCACCGGCTTTCTCTGGGTCGTCTGGGGGATCGCATTGCGTCCTGCCGGCCGTCGCTGGGCGTGGGTTGGGCTGGCTGGCGGACTGCTGCTGGGCGGCACGCTTGGCGCGGCGCGCATGGCGCAGGGCGCGCACTTCCTGTCGCACACGCTCGCAACCCTCTGGGTGGCGTGGGCGGTCAGCTTGCTACTCGCGTGGGGGCTGCGGGCCGACGTGCGGCTAGGCAGCGCCGCGCCGCACCAGGGCCCGAAAGCTTGCTCGCGCCGTCGCCGACCACCGCCAGGACCGGACTCACAACTGTCTCGCGATGGCCTCGATCGGCTTTAAGCCACTGCCAAAGCGCGCAATGCTTTCGCGATGCTCGCGCAGGCTGGAATAGGGGACATAGCGGATATTGAGTGCCGAGACGCGGCTAAAAGCCGGGCGGCTCAATTGCGCGCGCACGTCGTCTTCGCGATCATCCGGCGCGACCAGGAACAGATGCTTGCGGGCGGACGGGTCGGAGCCGAGGGCCAGATCCAGCAAGCGCACGATACCGGAATAGATCGAGGTGGTATGTTCGACTTCAAAGGCGGCTTCGACCTCAAGGGTGGTGGCATTTAGCCAGACGGTGTCAATCCATGGAACGGTATCGCCTCCCGCCACCAGCAGCGCCGGCGGCAACGTTGAGAGACAGCCCTGGCTCAAGGGCTCGCCGTTGTACAGCCGACTTCGGTCGTTGGTGGCAATCCAAACGGCAAAGCCGAGCGACTTGCCGAGATCGCGCAGCCATCCCTGCACTTCGGTATGGGTGGCGTCTTCGGCCTGCCCCAGCTGAATCTGCCTGGCAAGCGCGGCAGCCTGCTCGCGCACCTTGGCCAGTTCCTGCTGCCAGACGGCCACATCGTGGGCCTGCGCTTGCCGCGGTGGCAGCGGATAGCGCTGCATGCCGATGTCAAACAGCAGGCCCGCGATCGCGCCAAGGTCATTGGAGAGCAAATCCCGATAACGCTGATTCAGGGCGAGCACCCCCTCGCGCATCGCCAGATAGTGATCCCATTTGCCAAGCTTGACCGACGAGCCTGTCAGGGCGTTATAGCCATTGACAATCGCGGTATTGAATGGCATCACCAGCGTGGGATGAATGAAATACAGCAGGTTGGCCGCCGCCGGCCCGAGACCCTTGATGCCGAGGCTGCTCAGCTGGCGAATCGCATCAAGGACTTCGGATTCGGTGTCACAGCAGTTGCAGGTATGGAGCAGTCTGGCAAAAGCACGCTGATTGTCGGCATGCTCATAGATATCTGGAATGCGCAGTTTTGGCTTCCACAGAAAGGCGTGATCCGCGCCTTTGAAAATCTGCCGTTGCTCTGCGATTGAAGACACCACGGTCTCGAGCGATGAGCCCCGATACGCGTTGCCGAATGTACCGGCCTGGATCTCGTCGACCACCGCGCCGATGCCACGCCGAATCGAGCGGAAATTCTTCAGCCGCTCCGGCCAAAGAAACCAGGTTTGATAGGCGCCGGCGGGATCGGTCTTCCAGCGCTCAATGAGGATGCGGATGGTGTCGGTCATGGTGTGCATTTTGCCGGGCAGTGTATCACCGTGAGGCCTTTTGACCTGGCGCATTGTTGACGCGAACCGGCTTGACCTTCCCATTATCGGAAGCTCTACCGTTATCACAAGAAAGCTGAGTGCGGCGATTGGCTGCCGGTCAGCTTCCCGTCATGGTAAGGAGTCTGTCATGAAAGCATGTCATGCCCAATCGACGCATCATGGCGCCAACGCCGGCCAAATCCGTCGGTTTCGCTGGTCGCTGCGTTGGGGGATCGTCCTTGCCGCCGTGGCGATCGTCATCGCCATCGCGCTCGGGATGCCGCGTTGGAGTGCGGTTGCTTCCTGGCTGCCATTTGCGCTAGTGTTATTGTGCCCGTTGATGCATCTATTCCATGGCGGCCACGGGCGCAGCGCGCCTTCAAAAGAAGGCGGCGACCCGGTGGACGGACAGCGCCACGACTAACAGGAGGCCTTCCATGAATGAACCCAGCAGCCAGCGCCACCCACCGAAAGCGGGGCACCCTGACAAGGCAACAAGCCCCGGTCCTGGCGCGCATGCTGACCAGCACCATTCCCATCGCCACGGTGCGCCGCACGACAGCCCAGTGTCGGGCGTCGGCACCGCCAAAGATCCGGTTTGTGGCATGGTGGTGTCGGCCGACTCGGCATTCCAGACCCAACACGCTGGCATTCCCTATTACTTTTGCAGTGCATCGTGTCAGCGCAAGTTCGAGGCGGACCCGGCCAAGCACGCCGCGGCTGCGGCAGCTCCTGCCGCGGCCCCTTCAGCCGCCCCGGATGCGGAATCGGGGCCGCCGGGCACGATCTACACCTGTCCGATGCACCCCGAGATCCGGCAGGATCATCCCGGCAACTGCCCGAAATGCGGCATGGCGCTGGAGCCGCTGTTGCCAGACCTGGACGAGACCGAGAATCCGGAGCTGGTGGATTTTCGGCACCGTTTTTGGTGGACGCTGCCGTTGACGGTGGTGACCACGGTGTTGGCCATGCTCGGCCATCGATTCGGGTGGATGCAGGCGGCGACGCAGAGCTGGGTCGAATTGGTCCTGTCGACGCCGGTGGTGCTTTGGGCGGGTTGGCCTTTTTTCGTGCGGTGCGCCCAGTCGTTCCTGCATCGCAGCCCCAATATGTGGACGCTGATCGGTCTGGGGACCGGTGCGGCCTATGCCTATAGCGTGGTGGCAACCGTGGCACCGGATGCGTTCCCTCAGACCTTTGCCGCCCACGGCCGCATCGGCGTGTACTTTGAGGCCGCGGCCGTCATCATCTCGTTGACGCTGCTCGGCCAGCTGCTTGAACTCAAGGCGCGATCGCAAACCTCCGCGGCGATCAAATCGTTGCTCGGGCTCGCGCCCAAGACGGCGCGCCGCATCGGGCGCGATGGCGCCGAGGAGGATGTGCCTCTCACTCATGTGCATGTCGGCGATTTATTGCGCGTCAGGCCCGGGGAAAAGGTGCCAGTCGACGGCATCGTGACCGAAGGCAGCAGTTCGGTGGACGAATCGATGATCACCGGTGAACCGATGCCGGTCACCAAGCGCGAAGGCGACCGCGTTATTGGCGCCACCATGAATACCTCAGGCAGCCTGATCATCCGGTCGGAGAAGGTTGGCGCACAAACGGTGCTCTCCCAGATCGTGCAGATGGTGGCGCAGGCGCAGCGCTCAAAGGCGCCGATGCAACGCATGGCCGATAAGGTCGCGGGCGTGTTCGTGCTCGGCGTCATCGGCGTCGCCGTGGTGACGTTCTTTGCCTGGGGCCTGTTCGGTCCACCGCCGAGTTGGGTGTTCGGTCTGATCAATGCAGTTGCGGTCTTGATTATCGCCTGTCCCTGTGCATTGGGGCTGGCCACGCCGATGTCGATCATGGTTGCCAGCGGCAAGGGCGCCACCAACGGCGTGCTGTTCCGCGATGCCGCCGCGATCGAGAACCTGCGCAAGGTCGACACCCTGATCGTCGACAAGACCGGTACGCTGACCGAGGGGCGGCCAGCCTTCGAGCGTGCAATTGGCGCCAATGGCTATGCCGACGACGAGGTCCTGCGGCTGGCGGCGAGCCTGGACCAGGGCAGCGAACATCCGCTGGCCGCGGCGCTGGTGGAGGCGGCCCGCATTCGTGGCTTGGCGCTGGAGAAGCCACAGGACTTTGAATCGAGCACGGGCATCGGTGTGCGCGGTACGGTCGGTGGGAAGACACTCGCCATTGGGAACACGGCGCTGATGCAAGCCGACGGCATCGACACCGAGGCGCTGCGCGCCCAAGCCGATACGCTGCGCGTACAAGGCGCGAGCGTTATGTATCTTGGCGTCGATGGCCGTCTGGCCGGGCTGCTGGCGGTGTCGGATCCCGTCAAAGGCTCAACGCCCGAAGCGCTGGCGGCCCTGAAGGCCGAGGGCATCCGCGTGGTCATGGCCACCGGCGACGGCGTGGCCACGGCAAAGGCGGTGGCCGCAAGGCTGGACATTGCGGAGTTCCACGGCGAAGTGAAGCCTGCGGACAAGCTTCAGCTGGTGAGCCAACTGCAGCAAAGCGGGGCGGTGGTCGCCATGGCCGGTGACGGCATCAATGATGCCCCGGCGCTGGCCAAGTCGGATGTGGGCATCGCCATGGGCACGGGCACCGATGTGGCGATGAACAGTGCTCAGGTGACGCTGGTCAAAGGCGACCTGCGTGGCATTGCGCGCGCACGCGAGCTATCCGAGGCAACCATTCGCAACATGAAACAAAACCTTGGCTTCGCGTTTATCTATAACGCGCTCGGGGTACCGTTAGCGGCAGGGGTGCTGTACCCGTTCACCGGTTTGCTGCTTTCGCCTATGATTGCCGCGTTGGCAATGAGCCTGAGCTCGGCCTCGGTGATCTCCAATGCGCTACGCCTGCGGCAGGCAGAGATTTAAGCTGGCGATGAGGCACTCGACCGGTGCTGACTTGTCTATTGACATGATGTTTTTCGGAGAATCCATGAAGTATTTCTTGGCCACTGCCGCATTGCTCGCGGCCGCCACCGGCGCGCAAGCGGCCTCGCCGACGCTAACGGTGTACAAGGATCCCAGTTGTGGCTGCTGTGCAGAATGGGTCAAACACGTGAACCAGGCCGGCATCCAGACCAAGGTCATTGATTCGTCCGACATGACGGCGGTCAAAGCCAGGCTCGGCGTCCCGACCCAGTTCGGCTCCTGCCATACCGCGGTGATCGATGGCAGCGCGCAGGTGGTGGAGGGGCACGTGCCGGCAGCAGCGGTGCGCAAGCTCGCTGCGAAGCCGACCTTGAAAGGGGTCGCAGTGCCCGGCATGCCGGCAAACTCGCCAGGCATGGGGCAGATGGACGGAAAGCTTGTGACAGTGGATTTTAGCGGCAAGCCATTCTCGAAAGACTAGGACTGCAGCGGGGCTGCGCGGGTAAGCGTTGCCAGAACTTCAGAACTGCCAGACAAAGGACATGGAAGAGTCAACTCAGTCGCGCTGGATCGTGGCCTGCGTGTTGGTGGTGGCCGCCGCGGCGGCCACCGGGGTCGCGCTCAAGGCGAAACGCTATCTGGAGCCACCCTCCGGTGGACCGCAGACGCTCAGGGAAGGGCGCCAACTGCGCATCGATGCCACGGATGCCGCGCAGCTCGGTCGCGGCAGGCAGCTGTACGCACAGGCCTGCGCGTCGTGCCATGGCGTCAAGCTCGAAGGCCAGCCTAACTGGCGCGAGCGGCTCGCAAATGGCCGGATGCCGGCGCCCCCGCATGATGCATCGGGTCATACCTGGCACCATGCGGACGCGGTGCTGTTTGCCATCACCAAGAACGGGCTCGTTGCCGGCGTGACCGCGCCGAGAGGCTATGTCAGTGACATGCCAGCCTTCGGCCAGTCGATGTCGGATGACGACATCATTGCCGTGCTCGCGTACATCAAGAGCACTTGGCCTGAGAAAATGGCAGTAGCGCAGCGCGAAGCGACCGCGCAGTATGCGAGCCCGAAGTAGCGACCCAAGCAAACACCGCAAGCAGGCGCTCCGGTCAGCGATGGCGCCTACGTCCGTTTCGAGCCTAGCCTGGGCTGCTGCAGTGACCCTGCACGAGCTGTCGCGGTGTGTACGCCACAGCTGACGAACATGTCGCGTTGAGCGGCCGGCTTGCTGGTATTCAGGCGCTTGGATCGCGCCTGGTAATTTCTGTCTCTTGCCTGCCTGCCCGCTCGCGCGTGGCACACAGCTGTATGCGAGCAGCGGTCGCGCGCCGTCGAAACGGCTCGAACACGCGTGCCGCTACGCCGATGACTCGTCGTGGGCGAAGATCGGCGAACGCTGCGCCGCACTAATCCCCTTACGTCGTCCAGAAGAGATACAAAAGCCCAAGCACGACCAGCGCCGCCCCAATGATCGAGTAGTAGCGCATGCCATGCAGGGGCTGGTCTGGATGGCCTCGCCGGTGAAAGACGAGTCTCATAGCCGTTATGGAAAGTCGAGCATTGCCATATGGTAGACCCAGCGCCGGTGA
Organism: Cupriavidus gilardii; assembly: GCF_017598945.1. Lineage (GTDB taxonomy): Bacteria > Pseudomonadota > Gammaproteobacteria > Burkholderiales > Burkholderiaceae > Cupriavidus > Cupriavidus gilardii_E. Next base: position 94,493 of record NZ_JAGFTW010000016.1, on the reverse strand, counting down.
TTTACCTTGACGTGTCTGCACGGCGGTCATTGAATGAATGCTGAAACGCGTCGCCACGAGAGCGGAACCATCCGCCGATTCACTTCTAGGGGTCCTGGAGACTACGATGCTGACACCACATGAAGTGGCCACCCTTATGCTGATCGACGACGCAGCCCCCAATCTCGCCGACCTCGATCACGCGTCGATCGAGGCATTGATTGAGCGGCAGCTGGTGCATCTGGAAAAATTGGCTTACGGCGATCGTCTGCACATCACGCCGCGGGGCAGTGACTTTTTGCATGCTCTCGCTAAATTGCATTAGGCTGGTCTGCAAACGCACTTGCGCACTGAAGGCTATGCGTTGCGCGTTGCGCAGTATGCCGCGATATGGCTAGACCCGGCGGTGCCCCTCGGGTCTGCAAGCGCCAAGTCAGCGGACCAAGGCGGACGTTCCACCGCCTACTGGTCCGGATGCGGCGTGGGGGAGGGCTGTCGAAGTGGTCGTCTGGCACAGCGTCCAGTAAGCAACCAATACGTCATGAGCTGCCCCGATAGAGCGGGCTTGGCGCGATGATGGCCGTGATGCCTTTGGCTTCCGGCAGATCCGGCAAAAGGAAGTTCAGCGCAACTGCCGATCGTCCACTACTTGTGGTCATAAAGGTCCAAGCCACCGTGCGGTTGGCGCCCCGGAAAGCAACGGTTTCTCCAGAGGTGACATTAACGTATCGCGCACCTGGCCGCAGCGTGATCGACCGAGTCGCCGTCTCGCCGGCAGCGACGGTACCATACAAATCGGCCCTAGCAGGTGGCAAAGGCGCACACGCCGACGCCATGCCGAAGGCAGAGAGTGCCAGTGCGATCCGTAAAGCCTGCGTGGTAGTCATAATGAGACTCCCTGTCGATGTGCGGCAAGGTCTAACGGACCCGCCTTTGCGACAACCCGACTTCCACCCGCGCCAAGGACGCACGCAGCTTGGTGCTGCGCTGATCTGTGGGCAACTGGCAAGGCTACCGGCACCCAAACGCGAGTTGCCGCACGATCTAGTCTAATCAGGGCATTCCAACGATAACGTTGCCCAAACGTTACATTCTGGACAGGTAACAATGTGGTCCACGTCATGCCCCACAAGTCAACGCTTCCAAGTGGGGAGGATCACGCGCAAGAAAACGGGTCCGCCACGGCGGCACCATGACCCAACCTACGCTGTCGAACCCTCAGCATCGGTGCGCCGTTTTGTTCGCCGCCGGACGCACCCGTCGTCGCGCTTTTTACTTGACGGCCACCTTGCCGACCATGCCGGCTTCGAAATGGCCCGGCACCAGACAAGCGAAGTCGACGGTCCCAGGACCGTCGAACTGCCACACCAGTGTGCCTTGTTTGCCAGGTGCGAGCATAATCTGGTTCGGGATAGAGTGCTTAGCATCAGGCATGCTGCGCATCATCTGCGCGTGCTCTTTCAACTCAGCGGCGGTACCGATCACCATTTCGTGCTCCACTTTGCCGACATTCCGCACGACAAAACGCACGGTTTCACCGCGCTTGACCTGAATCGAGTCGGGCGCGAACCGCATCGTGTCGCTCATGGTCACGTTAACCGTGCGTGAGACCTTGGCCGGCTTGCCCGGCTGACCGGCAGCGGACTTACTGGCGCTAGCTGGGCTCGCATGCCCCTCCATGCTGCCGGCAGCCCACACCAGCATTGGCGACAGCCCCAACACCAGCAGCAACGACTTGAGCGTCTTCATGGCATCTCCTTGGCGGTTGTTTGAGAGCAAAACAAGCGCAGCCTAGCTGCGCGGTTCGTGAAACGTGGCTACATGCCCGCGGGGGATAGGATGCCGAGCGAGGCGACAAGAGCCAGAATGAGCGTTGCCGCACTGGTCTCGAACATCAGGCTGCGCCGCAAGGTACGAACGGCGACGGCATAGTCGCTCGTCCGTACGGCATGCTCCAGGCGCGGGCTCAGATGAAAACGGTTAGCCGCGGCAAGGGCGAGCATGGTACCGAACAGCGCCAGCTTGGACGCCAGCAGTCCACCGTATGAGTTCAGCGACAGTTCTGGCAAGACCGGACCGACAATCAACCAATAGTTCACTGCGCCGGTAATGACCAAGGTTACGACAACGATCGTACCCACCTGAGCGAAGCCGTTCGAGGTGCGGCTCAGTAGGGCAACCTTGGCAGGTGTGGCAGAGGGATGCGACAACAACACGAACGCGAGCAGAGCGCCGACCCATGCGCCGGCGGCCATTAGATGCGCGATATCCGAGGCAAGGTGAATGTAGCGTCGAATGCCATCATCCATGGCGCCATGGCCGCCCCAGGCAAGCGTGGACAGCGCGACGCCGCCCGCTGCAGCCAGAACCCAGAATTGAAGTTCTGGCCGTTTGCGGACAAACAACGCGACCAGCACGCAGAGGACCAGGGCAACGAGTCGCACGACCCAGGCCGCGCCAAACGCGGTGCCTGTCACAATCATTTCGAAGACATGGCCTTGCAGTTCGGCGTAGGATGCGGCACCGGTCATGCCCTTGGCCATGATGGTGATATTGGCCAGCGACAGGACGATGCCCAGGGCCGCGACCGCCGCGCCAAGCGTCAAAAAGCGCGCACCCGTTGGCGACGCCATTTCCTCACGGCGCAGTGCGTACAAGCCAAACAGCGGCAGACCAAACAGTGCAGTCAGGTCGAAATAGAGTGCGAAACGCACTGCAACAGTTGCCCAGTCCATCGGCGGATCACTTCACGGTGAACGCGATGTTGCCATTAATCGGGTGCGTGTCGGACGACACTGCACGCCAATCGACGCGGTAGCTGCCAGGCGCCAGCGTCTGGGCCGGGGTGATCACCATGGTCTTGGGGTCGTCGCTGCCGGCAACCTTGGCGGCAATTTTCATCGGCGCATGGTTGGCCATGCCGGGCATGCTGGTCATGACGAGGCTGGCCCCGGAGAATTGGGTCGCGAGGTTCTCTGAAAACTTCAGCTCGATCTTCTGCGGCGCCGCCACCTCGGCCTTGTCGGCGGGCATGGACGATACCAGCTTTGGATGGGCGAAGGCTGCAGTACTAGCCAGCACAGCGGCGGCTGCCAGAGCGGCACGAATGGTGAAGCGGGGCGCTTGCATGGTGAACTCCAAATATGAGTGTGGATTGAAATACGTGGTTAGAACCACATGCGAACACCCGCTACAAAACGGGTTTCGCCACTTCGGCCGCCGGCGGTGCGAACCATGTCGGCGGTATTGCCAAAGGTTTGGTACCGTTCAATGCCGATATAGGGAGCGAACTGACGGCTGAACTCATAGCGCAGGCGCAGACCCACGGCACCGCTGGAAAGCCCGCTGCCCACGCCGACCTCGGGATCGTTCTTGCCATAAAGATTGGCCTCGATTCGGGGTTGCAGGATCAGGCGCTGGGTAATTAGCAATTCATACTCGGCTGACAGGCGCAGCGCAGTGCGACCTTCGGTGCCGATATAGCCAGTAGCGTCGACCTCGAACCAGTATGGCGCCAGGCCCTGGATACCGAAGGCCAGCCAGTTTCGGGTTGGCCGGCCATAGCCGGCATCGTTGCGGATACCCAGCTGCGTGTCCCAATAGGTGGCAATGGCATGACCCCACAGCAATTCGGTCCGCGCCTCGTGGATCTTGCGCCTCTCGGATTCGCCTTCGGCCTTGATCACGAGGCGGTTAAAGCTGCTGCCAATCCACGCTTGCGCCTCATAGGCAGCGGCATTGCTCTCATTTCCCTTGACCCATTCCAGCCGGTCAACGAGTACCGAGGCAAATAGGTGTTCGTCTGCCATGTGCAGCGAACGGTGCGGACCAATGGCGTATTGACCCACGCCGAGCTGATAGCCCCCTGAGTAACCGTGCGGGTCGCGCGCATCCGCGGGCGCGCTCCCCCCTTGCATCTGCATGTCGCCATGATCCATGCCTTGCATCGAACCCGTGCCTTGCATCTGGCTGTGGTCCATGCCCTGCATCGAACCCATGCCCTGCATCTGGCTGTGGTCCATGCCCTGCATCGAACCCATGCCCTGCATCTGGCTGTGGTCCATGCCCTGCATCGAGTCCATGCCTTGCATCTGGCCGTCGGTGGCAGCGGTGCCGCCAACCTTGCCCGAAGACTTTGCTTTCGGAATGGACTTCGCCTTTTCCGCGACGGCGGGCGACGAAGTTTGCGTTGGAACCGCTTCGGTGTGGGCGTGCTGGGCCCAAGCTGCGCTCATGCCAGCGGAAGCAAGCACGGCGGCAAGTACTGTTCTTGTTGGTTTTTCCATGTGCATATCGGTTAGGGTCAGGCCACCACCACTTCGCGGAACATCCCGGCGTCCATGTGCAACATCAGGTGGCAATGCCAGGCCCACCGGCCCAAGGCGTCGGCGGTGACGAGGAAGCTGATGCGTTGCGCCGGTTGCACCGCGATCGTGTGTCGACGCGCGAGGAAGGCGCCATCCGGCGATTCGAGTTCGCTCCACATGCCATGCATGTGCATTGGGTGCGTCATCATGGTGTCGTTGTGCAAAATGACGCGCAGCCGCTCGCCATACTTAAAGTGCACCGGCGTCGAATTTCCGAACTCCACCCCGTCGATGGACCACGAGTAACGCTCCATATTACCGGTCAAGTGCAGTTCCACTTCGCGCCCGGGACCGCGTTTGTCCAACGGACCGCCAATGGTGTGCTGATCGGCCAGTGTCAGGACGCGGCGCCCGGTGTCGCGCAAACCGATGCCCGGGTCGTCCAAGTTGGTGCGCGCCATGTCAACGCGCATATCGGTGGTGGCGCCATACTCGGTCTTGGCGTGGCGCGCCTTGGTGCTGGGCACCTTCAGCGACGCATCGGTCGCCATGCCCCCCGACATGCTACCCATGGCATGCTGGCTGTGATCCATGGCCATAGCGCCATGGTTCATGCCTTGCATGCCCATCGAGCCGTGGTCCATGCCTTGCATGGCCATGCCGCCATGGCTCATTCCGCCCATGGCGCTGTGATCCATGCCGCCCATGCCTCCCATACTGCCCATCATGTCGGCCATGGTGAGCCACTGCGGCTTATCCACGGCGGGCACCGGTGCCGCCAGCCCGGCTCGAGTTGCCAGGGTGCCGCGGGCATAGCCGGTGCGATCCATCGACTGCGAGAAAATGGTATAGGCCTCGTCGCGCGGCTCGACCAGCACGTCACAGGTCTCGCCCGGGCCGAAGCGGAACTCATCGACGGTTACCGGTTCGATGTTCTGTCCATCGACTTGGATGACCTTAAGCTTGAGGCCGGGAATGCGCACATCGTAGAACGTGTTGCCTGCGCCGTTGATAAACCGCAGACGAACCTTCTCGCCCGGCTTAAACACGCCGGTCCAGTTGCCGGCCGGTGTGACGCCGTTCATCAAGTAAGTCAGCGTGGCGCCCGAGAGATCCGCCAGATCGGTCGGGCTCATCCGCATCTCGTTCCACATCTTGCGCTTAGCGAGCGCGCTCTTCATCCCTTCACTGGAGACGTCGCGGAAAAAATCGATAACCGTCGGCTGGTTATAGTTGTAGTAGTCGCTCTGAACCTTCAGTTTCGAGAGCACGCGCATCGGATCTTCGTCGGTCCAATCCGAGAGCAGCACGGTATAATCGCGATCGGCTCGCACGCCATCCACGCCGGTGGCTGGATCGATGACAATGCCGCCATACACGCCGGTCATCTCCTGGAAGCCCGAATGCGAGTGATACCAATAGCTACCAATCTGGTCGACCTTGAAGCGGTAGGTGAAGGTCTCGCCCGGCGCAATGCCCGCAAAGCTGATCCCCGGCACGCCGTCCATCTCGAACGGCAGAATGATCCCGTGCCAATGAATCGACGTGTGCTCGCGCAACCGGTTCGTGACCCGAATCGTCACCGTTTCGCCTTGACGCCAGCGCAGCGTCGGCCCCGGCAACATGCCATTGATGGTGGTCGCGACGCGTGGCGTCCCGGTGAAGTTGACCACCGACTCGCCGATCACGAGGTCGAAGTCGGTCCCGCGCAGCACTGGTGCTGTGCCGGATAAGACATCTGCCGGTCGGCCTGACGGCTGAGCCCAGGCCGCACCGCCCAAGCCAGACAGCCCCGCCATCACGCCACCGGCGGCCAGACCCTGTACAAAACGGCGGCGCGGCAGATTAGGCAGCACAAGGCCAGACGGTCGATCACGTCGCATGAAATAGTCCTTTTTGCTTGAATGGCCGCGTCGGAAGGCGGCAGCAAGAGAGTAACGACAGCGAGGCTACCGTCAACTTACCCAAACATTACATTCCGGTAAGGTCTGGGTTACCCACAGAGCGTCTCGGTAGACTACCCCGTATTAGAGCCGGTCCAACAGGCGGGCACATAATCCGAAAGACGAGGGGGAGGGCACGAAGATGAAGCTGCTGGTGGTAGAAGATGAATCCAAGACCGGCGAGTACCTGCGCCAGGGGCTGACCGAGGCAGGATTCGTGGTCGACTTGGTCGCCAACGGGCTGGACGGACAGCACTTGGCGCTTAACGAAGCGTACGACCTGATTATCCTCGACGTCATGCTACCCGATCTCGATGGCTGGCGTATTTTGCAGACGATCCGCGCCGCGGACAACCCGGTTCCGGTGTTATTTCTGACCGCCCGCGACAGCGTGGCCGATCGGGTCAGGGGGTTGGAGTTGGGCGCTGACGACTATCTGGTCAAGCCATTCGCGTTCTCGGAACTACTGGCGCGCGTACGTACGCTATTGCGGCGCGGTACTGTACAGCTAGCGATGGACCGCATTCAGGTGGGCGATCTGGTGCTGGATTTGGGCAGGCGCCGGGCGTCGCGGGCCGGGCGCCGCATCACGCTGACCAGCAAGGAGTTTGCGCTGCTGGAGTTGCTCGCTCGCCGGCGCGGCGAGGTGCTGCCACGCTCGTTGATTGCCTCCCAGGTCTGGGACATGAACTTTGACAGCGATAGCAACGTGATCGATGTGGCCATTCGCCGCTTGCGGGCGAAGATCGACGATGACTTTGATATTAAGCTGATTCAGACCGTGCGCGGCATGGGCTACGTGCTGGAAGCGCCGGAGGAGCAGGCATGACGCATCGCCTGTCCCTGACGATGCGTCTGACCATCCTGTTTTCGCTCTGCTCTGCCGTGGTGCTGCTGGGCTTGGGCGTTCTCATCTGGCTGGCGATGGACCGCCACTTCGCCACCGAGGATTATGTGGTGCTCGGCGACAATATTCGCCTGATCGAAAAGATCGCGCAGGAAACGCCGGCCGAGCGCTTGCCCCAGCGGCTTCGGGAAATGGTCGATCACCATCCTGGCTTCGTCGCGCAGGTGCAGACCGCACAAGGCCACAAGCTGTATGCGACCAAGGACTTCGATTTTGCGATTGCTTTCGAGGCGATTCCGCGCGAATTGGCGCGTGACAATACCTTCGTCTGGCAGCAAGGCGAGCAGGAGTATCGCGGCATGCGCGCGCAGGTTGGTGCGGCTGACCCGCGCATTGCACCTTTGCGCGTCGTGGTCGGCATGGACACGGAAATCCACGCGCACTTCATGCATGCATTTCGTCGTTCGCTGGCCTTCTATACCACATTGGCGGTGCTCGCCAGCGGTCTCTTTGGTTGGTGGGCGGCGCGACGCGGGCTCGCACCCCTGCGCATGATGGTCTCACGCGCCAAGGGCGTCACCGCGAACAAACTGGATGCGCGCATGCCGGTCGAAGCCGTGCCGGTCGAGATGGCAGATCTGGCGATCACGTTAAACGCGATGCTGGAGCGACTGCAGGATGATTTTCGGCGGCTCTCGGAATTCTCCTCCGATTTGGCGCATGAGCTGCGCACGCCCATCACCAACCTGATGACGCAGACGCATGTCGTGCTATCGCAGCCGCGAGATGCCGCCAAATATCGAGAGGTCCTGGCCTCGAATGCCGAGGAATTGCAGCGGCTTGGGCGCATGGTGTCCGATATGCTGTACTTGGCCAAGATGGAGCACGGCATCACACTGCCGAATGAGGAAGCGATCAACGTGGCTGATGAAGTACAGGCGCTGTTCGAATTCTACGACGCGCTGGCAGAGGACAAGGGCGTCAATCTACGGCTTGATGGGCAGGCGAAAATTACCGGCGACCGTCTGATGTTACGCCGAGCGCTCAGCAATCTGCTCTCGAACGCTCTACGCTATACGCCGTCCGGCAAAGAGATCCGGGTCGAGACGCGCGAGCAGGGCGGCAGCACGTCGATCGTAGTCGAGAATGAGGGCGAGGAAATCAGTCCCGAGTTGCTGCCATCGCTATTCGACCGCTTTTTCCGTGCCGACAAATCAAGGACCCGTGCGGAGTCCGAAAGCGTGGGACTGGGTCTCTCCATCACGCAAGCCATCATGTTTGCGCACGGGGGCCAGATTTCGGCGGAATCGTCGGAAGGCACTACGCGCTTCATTTTGACGTTTCCCCGCCAGCGAAACGCCGCCCGGAGCTAGACGGTTGGCCTCCAGCGCGTCGCCGCATAAAAATAGCCACGGCGTTGCGGCGCCGTGGCTAGTGGTCCTTCGGTAAAAGGACCGTTCAACCTATTGATCCGGCATTGTATCTAGAATCTCATGCGGCATCACGAAGCGGTTTGGGCTCGAAACTCGCTTTTGGTCCGCTCGGGCTGTCGTTGACACCTTCACAGGTACATGGACGTCGCCTTGACCAGTTGCAGCTTGGTGCGCGCCGGCGCCAGCGTTGTGACGGCCGGCTTGAGGTCGGCGAAGGCCCTCTCGTCCGGGGTTGAGTTCGGGTCTGTAGCTTGGCCGGTAGAAGACTTCGATTTCGTGCTTGTGCTCGGCCAACCACGCCTTTACGGGCTTGCTGTGATGCACGCGCAGATTGTCCAGGATCAGGTAGACCTTGCGCTTAATACCCTTGACCAGCCGTTTCACGAACTTGATCAGGATGTCGGAATTGAGCGCGCCGTCGAATATCTTCCAGCGCATCGTTCCCTGGTTGGTAACGCTGGAGATGACCGACAAGCCATGGCACTCGTTGTTCGCCCGTACCACCGCCGCCTGGCCTTGCGCAGCATGGCCGCGCATGCGTACGTCGTTGCTGCGCAAGCCGGTCTCATCGCCCCAATGGATCTCGGCGCCTTCTGCCTTGGCGCTCGCTAAAATGACCGGATACTCCTCATCGAGCCACTTCTTCACTGCCGCTGGCGGCTCGTAGGCCTTCTGGATCGGCCTCTGCGGCGTGAAGCCCCAGCGTTCGTGGTAAAGACCTAGGGTGCGTGCAGCGAGTTCGATGCCGTAGCGATCGCGGATCAGTTTTGCCACCGCCTGGCGCTGCCACAGCGGGTACCCCATCTTCATCTGATCGGGCGTACGGTCGCGAATCAGGCGCAGCACTTCACTCTCCTGCTCGGCCGTCAGCGTGCGTCCAATGCCGCGGGGTCGTCCCGGCCGCGTAGTGTCCACCGCCTTCCAGCCGCCCGCTTCATACGCCTTGAATGCCGCACTCACCGTCGCGCGCGTCAGCTCGCACTGCGCCGCCGCCTCGTTCACGCTCACGCCTTGAAGCCGCATTCTCACCGCTCGCCGTCGCCGCTCGTTCAACGCGTCGACCGACAGCGTCCTCGAGTCGATTTTGTCATGCATCATCTGACTAACCCTCTCGAGAACGTCCCCTATTTGTGTGCCGGATCAACAGGTATTCAGGCGGCTTTGCTTAAAACTTATGGCGTAGACCCAGCACGACACCGGTCTGGTTGTCGCCCGGCACGACATTGACCGGCGCGCCACTGCTGGCGTTAAAGCCGTTCAAGCCCAACTGTGAGCCACCTTTGTTACGGACATAGCCGACATTGAAGTACATGTCGGTGCGTTTGGAAAACGCGTAATCGGTCGAGGCCACGAACATCAGCGGATCGGCGCCGGAACCCCGCACATCGGTATAGTACGCTGCGCCGGTGAGCGACAGCGCCGAGGTCAGCTGATAACGCAGGCCTGCCCAATACAAGTTGGAGCGCATTGCGCTTACCGCGCTCGAGATATTTCCGTTGAGCCAACGATATCCGGCATACAGCTTTGCTGGTCCGATCCCATAGCTGATCCCCACTAACGCGCGCCGGTCCTTTTGCCCCTGCGATGCAACGGTTGACCCCTGGTACTCGTCGTACAGGGCGCCCAGGGAAAGCGGTCCAGTCGAATACACCAGACCCGCACTCATCTCCCGGTCCACCTTCAGCTCGCCGGGGACTTCGCCGCCGCCAGTGCGGCCGAAGCTGTACAGTGCCATGGCGGTCACGCCGCCAAACGTGCCCTTGTACTTGACGGAATTGTCCGCGCGACCGGCAATGGTATCGTCGCTCTTGAAAAGCGAGTATCGCGGCGCGAAACCCATCGGATCAAACTGAATGGCGGTGTCGTATAGCACCGTGGTCTGGCGACCAAGGGTCAGCTGACCATATGGGCTGGACAGCCCGACCAGTGCGCCCCGGTCAAATAACCGGCCGGCGCTACTCGACTGCGCGGTATCAAGGGCGAAGCCGCTCTCCAGTTCGAACACCGCTTTGAGGCCACCGCCGAGATCTTCCGTACCCCGCAAGCCCCAACGCGAGGTCGACATATTGCCGGCCGACATGCGCACCTGGTTGGTGCCGCCGCTCGACGATGGCACATTCGATAAATATTCGATGCCGACATCGGCGACGCCGTATAGCGTGACACTCGTCTGCGCATAAGCCCCCAATGACAGCGACCCCAGCAGCATGCCAGCGGCGGTCATCTTTCTTCTTTTCATAGCGTCTCCAGTTCGCCACGTTATTGGTATTCGATAGGCACTGAAGTCTAGTGAGACCAAGCTTACTGCGACATTGCAAGCCGGTTACATTGTTGGGGCGGATGCAACTTGTGCAGCGCGCAGCGGTCGCCCATTCCCACGGAGTTAGCAGGCATGCGCTCGCGCTGGGCTAATGGGAAGTAGACGACAGGAGAGTGCGCGATGGCGGGATGATGTCTTGTCATGTTCTCGTAATCTCTGTGACAGACCGGCCGCCCTAGAATCAATCGCGTTGCCGCCTTGGGTCAACAGGAGCGCCCCGTTCTTTCCAGGTGCCAGGTGGCATGCCGCGTCATGATGCTGGCCGTCAGATCCCACGAAGACAGCCTGCGTCCAGTTCTTTTTTAGGGAGACTTCGATTGAATCTGATCCGAACCGGCTTATCGGCGTTGCTTGTTAGTCTTAGCGCTTCTGCGTTGGCGCACGCCCCCATTTTGGATCTTGATCGGGGTCCTGCCGCTTTCGTGCCCGGTGGCCTGGCCGAGCCGCGCCCTACGGAGTGGCTGATCGACGTCGGGGCGCGGGTCAACGCGACCTGGCGCCGAACACTTGGTGCGGGGGAGGGGTGTGTGCTGGTTTTGGACAATCCCCGCAACGAGCCAGCCGAGGTCACCGTAGTGATTTCCCAGGATGACGCCGGACACGCGATGCCCGGAACGCGCCCGGTATCGCTGCGCATCCCTGCTCATGGTCGCCATGCCCTGACACTGCAGGCCTCTCGGTCGCTTAGCGTGTCCGTGTACGCTGAGAAATAATGCAGCGCTCGCTCATCGCTCGGGCCGCGTGGGTGACGCTGAGCATGGCAAGCGGCCCGGACGGGCTCCGAGCAAGGGCACTGCACGGCGCCCGCTTGCTCAGAGCCCGTGTCAGGTCGCCCGCTTAGCCGCCTTCGCGGTGACCTTTGATGAGGGCGTCGTCCAGACGGAACACCTCATTGCCCTTCATCAGGATCTTGCTACCGTCTTTGGTCTCCATGACCTTGCCTTCTGGCATGCTGACGGACTTGCCGTACTTGTTCTCCATGCCCATCTTGCCGTCTTTGAAAACGTGGACTTTTGATCCGTCTTTGAGCTCATAGGTTTTCACGACCGTGCTCAAATCGGTCGCGGCGGCAGTAAGCGATACCGCGGCAATCAGGCTTGCAACGACAAGTTTGCTTTTCATCTTCGAGATCTCCTTTGGCTCGGTGGCACAGGTTGAGACTGCGTTGGCACACGCGGAAAGCGCGTACCGAAAAAGGGGGAACGTCTAGACTATTGCGGTGGCGCCGGTCGGGGCTGGCCGCAGTCACGGTTTTGTCGCTTCGCCTCTCGCGACGGCTTAGATTTGGCAGTATTCGATGGCGCCGCGGCGCCGTTGCCGTGCTTGAATAAGCGGTGCCGGGGGTTCACGGCAAGCGCATACTGCGGGGTTTCCTTGTCCCGCTGCGCTGTACAGTCCAGCGACCTGCTTTCCCATTCATGGTCCACGGCAGGCCACATCGCGGGCGCGGCAGGAGCCGGCACGCCACCGCACTGCAGCCACCAGTTACTGCTGAGCTCTTGCCTGGGCTCCCAGCCGATTTGAATGGCGCCAATCGCACCGGGCGCGATGCCCATTGCCGCGCCACCGAGCAGGACCAGCAGCTTTCCGACTTTCATGGGTCCTTTCCTGAGTTGGCCGGCGACGTGTGCCACGCGCGCCAGCATGGCACGCGGAGAGGACGCAGACTAATGCCCCATCAAACGGGGCCCCCCTATGGCTGCTTGCACGTGCGTCATAATGACCATTCTATTTTCCCGCGCGCGGCCTTCGCAGGCGTGATACGAAATGTAATCGCACAGTAAGTTGGCGGTTAACCAGCAGCGGGCTTGAACCTGGCCGGCGTCTCAAATGGGTTCAGAACCAGATTCGCACGCCGGCAACGATTTGCTTGTCGGTGGTCCGCTCTCCGGCAGCACGCGCAAAATCCGCGGTATTGCCCAGCTTCTTGCCCCACACCACGCCTAGGTAGGGGGCGAACTGGCGACGGATCTCGTATCGCAGTCGCAAGCCAAGCTTGAACTCGGACACGCCGCTGCCAATGCCTCGCGCCTCATCTGCCTTGCTATAGGCGTTCGCCTCGAACTCCGGCGTCAACAGCAGACGTTGGGTGAAGCGAATATCGTAGGTAGCCCGCACTCGGGCGGCAGCGCGTCCCGACGACCCCAGATAAGCCGTGGCTTCGATATCAAACCAATAAGGCGCCAGGCCTTGCACGCCAAAGGCGCCCCAGGTCCGCGGCGGCCCATTGCCGAAATCCTGGCGCACGCCCAGTTGCCAATCCCAGAACGGCGCAAAGGCGTGTCCCCACAGTGCCTCAGCTCTGGCATCCTCTGTGTTGCCATACAGACGCGTGCCTTCCGACTTGACCCATAACCGGTTCAGATCCCGTCCTACCCAGGCGAGCATGTCCCAGGCCAGTCCAGAGCCGCCGGGTGCCTTGACGTACTCGAGGCGATCGAATAGCACCTGATAGTAGATATCGTTATCGGCCATCGTATCCCCAGGCATGGGAATGCCTCGGTTCGGATCTGCCATCGGCACCGGGGCCTCATTCACCTGGATGATCGCATTCGCGCCGCCGGGCACTGAGGCAGATTCTGTCGGACTGACTGCGGGATGGCTTGGCGCTGGCTTCCCGGCTGGAGCTGCGGTCTTTGGTGGCATCGGGGCATCGTGCGCCATGCCTGGCATCGGCGTATCGTGTGTCATACTTGGCATCGGCGCCATCGTCTGCGCCGCCACGCTGTGGCACTGCACGCTGGCCAAGAGAGCCAGGCTTGCGAGAAGGATGAGACGGTGGTTGGGCACGTCAATCTCCCTGGCGTTGGCGAGGTTCAACCCGCTCATGCGACCACGACCTTGCGGAACATGCCGGCTTCCATGTGGTAAAGCAAGTGACAATGAAAGGCCCATTGTCCCGGCGCATCGGCCGTCACCAGGAAGCTGACTTGTTTGGACGGCTGGACGTTGATCGTGTGCTTTCTGACCAGCGCCTGGCCTTCGTGATTTTCCAGCTCGCTGAACATCCCGTGCAGGTGCATCGGGTGGTTCATCATGGTGTCGTTGATCAGCGTGATGCGCAGGCGCTCCCCGTAGTAGAGCCGGATCGGTTCGGCTTGGGAAAACTTCTTGCCGTCGAGGCCCCAGATGAAACGGCGCATATTGCCGGTCAAGTGCAGTTCCAACTCCCGGCTGGGCGGGCGCTTGTCGATCACCGGGCCGAGCGTTTTAAGGTCCGCGTAGGTCAACACTCGCCTGCCGTTGTTGCGCAGTCTTGGCCCCGGATCCGACAGCGAGCGGGAAGGGTTCATCGAGCGCATGTCGACCTGTGGCCCCATGCCAGGCATATTGCCCATCTTGCCCATGTCATGCCCCATCTCGCCACCGGTTTTCTGCATCCCCGGCTTCGCGTCGGACTTGCCGTGGTCCATGCCGGCCATTCCGGCATGGGCGTCCTTCGCTGGCCCGGACATGGTCGACATGTCATGCCCCCCCATGCCCCCCATGGCGCCCATGCCCGCCTCCGGCGTCATTGGTTGCATCGTGGGTGCGCCACCCATGGACTCCATCCCCATGCGATCCATGGCCATGGATGGTTTCTGATCCATCTTCATGGCCCCCATTTCCATGCTGCCCATATCCATGTCCGCCATGTCGCCCATGCCCATATCGGCCATGGTGAGCCAGGTCTTCGGATCGAGCTTGGGCACGTCGGCTTCCATCCCGACTTCCGGTGCAAGTGTCGCCCTGGCGTAGCCGCTGCGATCGATCGACTGAGCAAAGATGGTGTGCGCCTTATCGTCCGGCATCTGCACCACTACGTCGTAAGTCTCGGCGACGGCAATGCGGATTTCATCCACCGGTACCGGTTCGACATCCTGCCCATCAGCCGATACCACCGTCATCTTCACGCCGGGAATTCGGACGTCAAAGTTGCTGGTCGCCGAGCCGTTGATAAAGCGCAACCGCACGCGCTCCCCGGCTTTAGCGATCGCTGTCCAATTTTTATCTGCGGGCGTGCCGTTGATCAGGTAGGTAAAAGTGGCTCCCGAAACATCGGCCAAATCGGTCGGATTCATTCGCATCTGGTTCCACATCGCGCGCTTAGCCAAGGCCTCGGACAGCCCCATTTCGGACACATCTCGGGCAAAGTCGCCCACCGTCGGCATCTGAAAGTTATAGACGTCGCTCATCTTCTTGAGCTTCGCGAACACCATTTCCGGGTTTTCATCCGTCCATTCGCTGAGCATCACGACATAGTCGCGATCGACCTTGATCGGGTCTGGATGCATTGGCTCGATGACCAGCGGTCCGTACAAGCCGGTCTGCTCCTGAAAACGGGTATGCGCGTGGTACCAATAGGTGCCGGCTTGCCGCACTTGAAAGCGATACACGAACGTCTCGCCCGGCCCGATGCCGGGAAAGGAGATACCGGGCACGCCGTCCATCTGAAACGGCAGCAAGATGCCGTGCCAGTGAATCGATGTTTGGGTATCGAGCAAGTTGGTCACGCGCAGCGTGACCTCGGTGCCTTGCTTCCAATGCAGAATCGGCGCGGGGATGGAGCCGTTCACACTGGTGGTAGGCCGGATACGGCCGGTAAACGACATGGGCGTCGCGCCAATGGCCAGGTCAAACGTGGTCCCTGTCAGCACGACCGGATAGCCTTGGCTCTTCAAGGCCCAAACGGCGCGTGGATACGCGCCCAGGCTCGCCAAGCCGCCTCCGGCGATCAGACTTCCCAGCAGTCGGCGGCGGCTCAGTGAGACGGGGCGAAGCATGGCATCGCTAGGGCGTTCGAACACGTTGTCTCCTCGCGCAATGGTGAAACGTCCACTTAGCATAGTGCGCGCCACGTCGAAGCAAAAGCTCCTTTAGCGTCATCAGCCTGGCCAAAACATGTGCTGTCACCGGTTTCGTCATCGTCGCGTAATGCTCCTGTAAGGCAGTCGCTCCCATGCTGTCGTCTGCTTCCTGTGGCGCGCGAATTGCTCTCAATTTGGCGGCGTCTCGCAACGCTGGTCGAATTTCTTTAGGAGCTTTGCCATGCCACATGAAAACTATCTATCTTGTATTGAAGCCTGTCACGCCTGCACAGTCGCCTGTCATCACTGTGCTGCGTCTTGTCTGCGTGAGCCAGAGGTTGAGGCCATGAAACGCTGCATCGCACTCGACCTGGACTGTGCCGAAACATGTGCCTATGCCGCGGCGATGATGGCGCGCGACAGCCAGTACGCGCGCGCGATATGCGCGCTGTGCGCGAAGGTCTGTGAAGAGTGTGGGACGGAGTGCGCCAAGCACGAAGCGCAGCATTGCCAAGAGTGCGCACGTGCCTGTCAGGAGTGCGCGCAGGTCTGTCGCGCCATGGCGTAGATCCAGGTAGCCCAACGACTCGATCTTGGACGGCAACGCGCGGCTCGGGTGGTGAAGCCATGGCACGCCGCGAACTTGAGCCGTGTAACGGCAGGCATAGCGCGTTGTAGTTCTTTCCCGCGCTAGCGCCAGATGTAAGCCAGGATCCCGACCTCGGCAACGCGTGTTGCCAGCGTGGCGAGGGTCAAGGAGACGGAGTGTTCACCAACCCCAGGTATCCGCCCATTGCCGACTATGCCGTCATTGGCAACACGCATAGCGTGGCGTTGGTGAGCACGTCGGGATCCATCGACTGGTGCTGTATGCCGCACTTTGACGCCGGCGCCGTATTTTGCAGATTGCTCGATGCTAACCGAGGAGGCTACTTTCAAATCCGGCCGACGGGTCGTGCGATCAGTTCGCGCTATTACCGGGTCCCAGGGGGCGTACTGGAAACCATGTTTGAAGCCAGCGGCGGGATCCTTCGCCTGACCGACTTCATGCATAGCGAGCGTCTCGCACGCAGTCGGCTGGACCATGACTCACCCGAGTGCCATCGGCTGTTGCGGCGCATTGAGGCGACCGTTGGCGAGGTGAGGGTGGAACTAGTGTTCAGTCCGAGCTTTGACTATGCGCGCAAGCCCCACCAATGGGAAGTCGGTTCGCATGGCGTGACCGCTGTATGCGAACACCAACGTCTCAGCCTGGTATGTTCGCCGCCGCTGCCGCTGGCGACCGAAGCGCACCGCGCCAAAGGCGTGGCCATCGTGCGGCCCGGCGCGCCGCTGTGGGCGATTGCGTCCTTCCAACAAGACGGGCCGGACCGGCCTGTGCACGACCCCCAGGCGGTCCTTGATGAGACCCTACGACATTGGGGCGAGTGGCAGCAGCAATGCACCTATCGCGGTCCCTTCGAACGAGAAGTGCGCACCAGCGCCTGTGTTCTCAAGTTGCTGACGTTTGGCCCGACCGGAGCACTGGTGGCGGCGCCAACCACCTCGCTGCCGGAGTGGATCGGTAGCAGCCGCAATTGGGACTATCGGTTTTGTTGGCTGCGCGACTCGGCCATGGTGCTGCGCGCGTTGATGGCGCTGGGCCATCACGAGGCCGCAATGGACTTCTTTCGTTGGATCGAGCGATTTTGCGATCTCAAACGACTGCAGATCATGTACCGGATCGATGGCAGCCCGAACCTGCCTGAGCAGGAGCTTCGCCATCTTGACGGGTACCGTGCGTCCCGTCCGGTGCGTATCGGCAATGCGGCGGCGGAACAGGTGCAACTGGATGTCTATGGGCATGTCCTCGACGCGGCCTGGGTGTGCCAACAGGGCATGCCAATGACACTGTCCGCCCCAATGCGGCGCGTGCTCGCCCGGCTAGCCGACGCCGCCGCGGCGCGCTGGCGTGAGCCGGACCAAGGATTCTGGGAAACGCGCGGGGTGCCCCAGCATTTCGTATCATCCAAGCTGATGTGCTGGGTCGCGTTGGACCGTGCCATTGCGCTGGCACAGGCTGGGCAACTCGACGGAAACGTTGCTGTCTGGAAGCTCGAACGGGACGCGCTGCGTCGCGTCATCGAGGGGCAGGGGTTTCACCACGGGACTGGCGCGTTCACGCAAAGTTTCGGATCGCCAGCTTTGGATGCGAGCGCGCTACTGATCCCGCTGACCGGCTTTCTCCCCCCAACTGACGCGCGCGTGAAAGCAACCGTGGCCCGCATTCAGCGGGATCTCACCAAGGATTCGCTGGTCTATCGGTACCGCATCCACGATGGCGTGCCAGGAGAAGAGGCGACCCTCGCCATCTGCAGCTTCTGGCTGGTACAAGTCCTGGCCCGACAAGGCCGGGCCAAGGAGGCGATCAAACTCTTTCGGCACATCTGCTCGTTTGCCAGCGATCTCGGCTTATTCGCGGAAGAGATCGACCCGGATAGCAAGGCGCTGCTGGGCAACTATCCGCAAGGCTATACCCATCTGGCACTGATCCAGGCTGCGCTGGACATTCAGCAAGCGCAGCAACGCGGGGAGGCCTGAATGCATCCGCCCAACGTTGTTGTCGTCACCGGTGGCACCGCAGGCGTGGGGCTCGCTGCCGTGCGGGCCTTTGCGCAGCGCGGGGACTGGATCGCAATCCTGGCAAGAGAGCCGGATCGCCTGGCCCGGGTCTGTAGCGAATTGCGCGACCTGGGGATCCTGGCGCTGGGCATCCCCGTCGATGTCGCCGATGCCCAGCAGGTGGAGGCAGCAGCGTCGCGCATTGAGCTCGAACTGGGACTGATCACGATTTGGGTGAACAATGTCTCGACGACCGTGTTTGCGCCGGTCGCCGAAACAACGGCGGCCGAGTATCGCCGCGTCACGGAAGTGGTCTATCTGGGCGCGGTGCATGGCACGTTGGCCGCGCTGAAACGCATGTCGGCGCGCAATCATGGCTGTATTGTGCAGACCGGCTCGGCGCTGGCCTATCGGTCCATCCCGCTACAGTCAGCATACTGTGGGGCGAAGGCGGCGATCCGTGGCTTTACCGATTCCCTGCGTTCGGAACTCGTTCACGATCATTCGTCGGTGAGACTGACGATGGTGCATTTATCGGCGTTCAATACGCCGCAATTCGATTGGTGCCGCAGCAAGTTGCCACGCCGTGCCCAACCAGTGCCGCCAATATTCCAGCCGGAAATCGCCGGCGAGGCCATTGTCTGGGCAGCCACGCACGG
Source organism: Cupriavidus gilardii (assembly GCF_017598945.1). GTDB lineage: Bacteria > Pseudomonadota > Gammaproteobacteria > Burkholderiales > Burkholderiaceae > Cupriavidus > Cupriavidus gilardii_E. The sequence continues at coordinate 75,617 of NZ_JAGFTW010000016.1, read as the reverse complement.
CCCTCGCGAGGTATGGGTGGGCTGGCCAGCCGCCAAAACCATTCTGTCCAGTCGATTTTTCCCAGGCCTGGGTGATCGTGTGGCGGCCAGACAGGCCTATGAGGCACAGCAGACCCAGGAACCCGCCCACCCCGATCGGCCCGATAACCTGTTTGTACCGGTCGTGGGCTTGTTTGCAGCACATGGCCGCTTTGACAATCAAGCGAAGTCAACCAGTGCGCAGTGGTGGATCTGCGTGCATCGCTGGCAAGTGTCCGCAGCGATCGGTGTGGCCGCCGTGGCTGGCCTGCTCGGTCTCTTCATGATAGTCAGATAACACCCCGGCAAGGAGTCGGCGTTGGCACATAGCACGGACACGATTTTGGTAGTGGGGGCAGGATCGCTGCTCGGCCGCGCCGTAGTGGCGCGCCTGTTGCAGCAATACCGTGTGGTCGCGCTCGATGGCGAAGACCTTGCCGCAGCGTTCCCCAGTGCGCTAGCGCTTCGCATCGACGCGACACGTGAAAAAGATATGGCGCAGGCATTCGATGCGGTGATAGCCGGTCACGGCGAGCTTATAACGTCGGTCGTCTATGTGGTCAGCGAGATGGAAGACGCGCCCAATGCGGACGGCAGCGTGCAGCGGATCGCGGCGGAACTCGACCTTGTCGGCAACCTGCAACGCATCATTGTTGAATTGCTGCGGTGCGCGGTGGGTCAATTCGTGCTGGCCGGCACCTTGCTAGTCCATGCCCCGTCGCAACCCGGCAATCCGATCAATGAAGCCTCGCCCATCGATCCCAAATCGCCATTGCGGGCGATGATGATCAGGGCGGAGCACCTGCTCCAGCACGAACTCGGCGCCGTACCGCGGTTGATGCTGCGGCTCGCGCCGCTCTACGACGATCTCGGTCATAACGCTTTCCTGGTGCAGCAGATCGCGGCAAGCTACGAGTCCAGCCTTGTCGCCCGGGCCGACGCACATCCGGACACCGCCCATGTGTTCCTGCACGTCGATGACGCGGCAGCGGCGGTCGCGCACGCTGTCGCAGCGCGCGGCCAGTTGCCTTGCAAGTTGTCGTTAGTGCTTGCCGAGGAGGAGGCAGTGACACCAAGGCAACTGCGGGCAGCAATTTTGCACGCACTGGATGGCCCGGGCGAAGCGATGCGGCCGCAGGCCGGCGTCGGGGCGCGCCTTTACTCACGCTGCCAGCATGCGCGAAATGTCGGTGACGCCTCTGACCCGGAACTGCGATGCCTGGCAAGCGATCATTATGAAGTGGACAGCGCCAGCGCGCGCGAGAGGCTAAATTGGCGGCCTGAGCGCCGAATTCTAGAAACGATGCCTCGCATCATCGCGGCGCTGAAGCAGGACCCGGTCAGTTGGTATCGCGCTAACCGGCTAAACACGGCCATCATCGCCGACCATCACCCCGTGGTGCGACACGGCAGCGTGACCGTCAAGGGCGCGCCGGAAATCAGCGGCTCCGCCGCTAAGCACGAGCACGAGCACGAGCACGAGCACGAGCACGCGCAGCATATGCGCGACGCCCATTACAGCCTGTTATGGGCGCATTATCTCAACATCTTGCTTGGTGCCTGGTTACTCACAAGCCCTTTTGTCTTGGGCGCCTTTGATACTCGGGAGTTTGGCACGCTGGTAATGCAAGTGACCGCAGAACGCGGTCTTGCGCCCCCTGCGTTGCGCATGACGTGGCTGGGCTGGAGCGACATGGCCAGCGGCAGCCTGATCATGGGCTTCGCCACATTGTCTCTTTCGCGTCGCTTTTCATGGGCGCAGTGGGGCAACGCCTGTGTCGGGCTCTGGTTGCTGTTCGCGCCACTGGTGTTCTGGGCGCCGTCCCCGGCCGTCTACAACAACGATGTGATCGTCGGCGGCTTCCTCATCGCCTTTGCCATCCTCGTACCCATGATGCCAGGCATGAGCATGGCGTCGATGAAGGACCAGTCCGATCTGCCGGTCGGGTGGACGTACTCGCCGTCCACCTATTTGCAGCGGCTGCCCATTATCGGGCTGGCCCTGTTCGGGTTCCTGATCGCACGCCAGCTCACGGCGTATCAACTCGGCCATGCGGCGGCGGTTTGGGAGCCGTTCTTTTCTCCTGACGCGCAAAAAAACGGGACGGAAACCATTATTACCTCCGCCGTGTCCCGGTCCTGGCCGATTCCGGACGGTGGCCTTGGCGCGGTCAGTTATCTGCTGGAGGTGTTGATGGGCGCGATGGGTGGGCGCCAGCGTTGGCGCACCATGCCTTGGATGGTGGCGGCATTTGGGATCGTCGTCGTGCCCCTTGGCGTGGTGAGCATCTATTTCATCATTATCCAGCCAATCGTGATCGGGACCTGGTGCACGTTGTGCCTGATCGCTGCGGGCGCAATGACGCTGATGATCCCTTATACGTTGGATGAACTGGTTGCAATGGGTCAGTTTCTGGGACAAGCGCATCGGCGCGGCGAGCCGGTACTTCGCCTCTTCTTCGTGGGCGGCGCCTCGCCAGGAAGCCAGCGCGACCGGCGTCCCGGTTTCGATAGCGCATTGTCCGACGCGATGGCGTCGGCGTTGCGTGGTGTGCAATGGCCCTGGACACTGGTTGCGTGTGTCGGAGTTGGCATCGCGCTGATGTTCACGCGCCTGTTGTTTGGCACCATTCCGCCGTTAGCGGACAGCGATCATTTGATCGGTGCGCTCGTAATTGTTGTCGCTGTGGCCGCGCTCGCAGAGGTAGCAAGGTTACTGCGCTGGATCAATGTCGGCTTTGGCGCTTGGTTGGTCATCGCACCGTGGGTGCTCAGCGGCGGAAATTCCGCGGCGGCGGCATTTGGGGCCGTCGCAGGGCTTGCGTTGATCGGATTGAGCCTGCCGCGCGGCTGGCGCAGCCGGGAGCACTATGGTAGCTGGGTCGGCTCATTCGGTAGCGGAATGCGGCGAACTGGCGGCGGAGTCGCCGCCAGTTTGACCGTCGGCCAGCGTGCCTTTGTTATCGGACCTCGCCTTCATGCATCATGCCTAACAATCATCTAGCCATCATTAACCTCTCCCGCCTTGACATCCTGATTGCGTCGCTTCAGGCAAACGCCGCCTTGCAACGTCGCCGACTTGTGCGCAGTCGGCCAGCAGCAGCGAAGGACGGCCGGGCGCAAAACTTGCTGGAAGTACAACTCGCAGCGCTCACCGCCCTACGGGCGATACGCTTTAATCTAGTAGAGTCGGCACCAGCGCCACGCAATGTTGATGGCGCCGCAATATTTGATCAGGCCGCACGGCGGCAGTCTGGCTGCCATCGATACGATCCGGACGATGAACGTCAACGATGTGCGCAAAGTCCCGGCCGACGCGCCGACCTCCTTCATCAAGAAGCGCTGGGAGCCACTGGTACGCACCAAGAACGGCATCGATCGTCGCTACTATGAGCTGTGCGCGCTGTCCGAACTCAGAAACCGCCTGCGCTCCGGCGACATCTGGGTCCAGGGCTCGCGCCAGTTCAAGGATTTCGATGAGTACCTGCTGCCCGCCGAGAAATTCGTCGCACTCAGACAGAGCCGCTTGCTGCCCCTGCCCATCGCCACCGATTGCGAGCGCTACTTGAGCGAGCGGCGCGGGCTGCTTGAACTGAAGCTGGCCACCGCCAACCGGTTGGCCGCCGCCAACAAGCTGCCGGACGCGATCATCACTCAGTCGGGCCTGAAGATCTCGCCGCTCGATGCGGCCGTCCCGATGGAAGCGCAGACCCTGATCGATCAGACCGCGCTCATGCTGCCGCGCGTCAAGATTACGGAACTGCTGATGGAAGTCGACGGCTGGACCGGCTTTACCCGGCATTTCACGCACCTGAAGACCAGTGAGCCTGCCGCCGACAAGACGCTGCTGCTCACGACCATTCTTGCCGACGCCATTAACCTCGGGCTAACGAAGATGGCGGAATCCTGCCCGGGCACCAGTTACGCCAAGCTCTCCTGGCTGCAGGCCTGGCATATTCGGGACGAGACCTATGCTCAGGGCCTGGCGGATCTGGTCAACGCGCAGTCCGCCCATGCGTTCGCTGCCCATTGGGGCGATGGCAGCACCTCATCGTCGGATGGCCAGCGATTCAAGGCGGGCGGCCGTGCCGAAAGCACCGGCCACGTCAACCCAAAGTATGGCTCGGAGCCCGGCCGGATGATCTACACGCACATCTCGGATCAGTACGCGCCGTATCACTCCAAGCTGGTGAACGTCGGCGTCCGTGACTCCACCTATGTGCTCGACGGCCTGCTGTACCACGAGTCGGACCTGCGGGTCCAGGAGCACTACACGGACACCAACGGCTTCACGGACCACGTCTTCGCCCTGATGCATCTGCTCGGGTTCCGGTTCTCCCCGCGCATTCGCGACCTCGCGGACTCAAGGCTGTACATCCCCGGCAATCCTGACGACTATCCGGCATTGGCCCCTATGATCGGCGGCGCGTACAAAGAGAGACTGATTCGCACGCACTGGGACGAGGTGCTGCGCCTCGCGACGTCGATCCGGCAGGGCACGGTCACCGCCTCGCTGATGCTGCGCAAGCTCGGCAGCTACCCGCGACAGAACGGACTGGCGGTCGCCCTCCGCGAGCTCGGCCGCATCGAGCGGACGATATTCACCTTGGACTGGCTGCAGGACCTGGAACTGCGTCGGCGCTCCCATGCGGGGCTCAACAAGGGGGAAGCGCGCAACGCCTTGGCACGGTCCGTGTTCTTCTACCGGCTTGGCGAGATCCGCGATCGCAACTTCGAACAGCAGCGCTACCGTGCCAGCGGACTGAACCTGGTCACCGCGGCCATCGTCCTGTGGAACACGGTCTACCTTGAACGTGCCGTGCAGGCGCTGGTGGAGCGCGGCATGCCCATCGATCCGTCCCTGTTTTCGTACCTGTCGCCGCTCGGCTGGGAACACATCAACCTGACCGGCGACTACGTGTGGCGTCAGAGCCAAAAGCTCCAAGATGGAAAATTCCGCCCGCTGCGATCGCTTCCGGAGGTGCGTTGGCCTAGCGCTGCCTGAACCCGCAATTCACCGGCGTTACGACTTCACGACCGTTCTCGGGCAGGGCCAACACCGGCATGGCACTTACACGGCGCCACATTGTCGTATCCAACCACTGGGCCGCCCCTCGTTGGCCAAGCCGAGGGCGTCGTAGAGGAATGTACGACTGGATCTTACAGCACAAGCGCGCCTTGCAAGCGCTGCGCCCGCTGGTGCCGCTTTGTCCCCCCGACGATGTCTGACTCGACTAGGTCGCTTGCCCCTCGATACGGGGCATATGAGGCTGGCTGCGCCGAAGCCGTACAAAAGAAGCCGGAACGAACTGGGGCAGCGTAGCCCGCGTCCACTACGTCCTTTGGCGCACTTATCCCGCTTGCAGCGCTGCGATCAGCGGGCAGGATACGTTACCCTGGCTGGCATGACAGGCGCCCACCAGTTCGGACAGCACGGCCTCCATGCGTCTCAGGTCGGCCAGCTTTGCGCGCACGTCATTGAGCTTGCGCTCGGCTAGGCTGCTCGCTTCCTCGCAATGGGTGCCGTCCTCCAGGCGAAGCAGTTCACCGATTTCTTCCAGACTGAATCCCAGCCGCTGCGCCGATTTCATGAAGCGCACCCGGACCACATCCGTTTCGCCATAGCGACGAATCCCGCCGGCGGGCTTATCTGGCTCTGGCAGCAGCCCCTTGCGCTGGTAGAACCGGATCGTTTCCACGTTGACACCAGCCGCCTTGGCGAAGGCGCCGATGGTCAGGCTCTCCAATCCGCTCCGCATATCGCTTGACTCCGTACATAAGTACGGAAGTAAGGTTACGCTATCCCTACCTACTAAGAAAGGAAAAACGCATGTCACGACTGCAAGCCGGGCGCCGTGCGCTCTTTGCCGGTGGCATCGCCGCAATCCTCGCCTCCACCTGCTGCTTGGGGCCGCTGCTCCTGATCGCGCTCGGTTTCAGCGGGGCCTGGATCGGGAATTTAACGGCGCTGGAGCCATATCGGCCGCTGTTTCTCGGCACCGCAGTGCTGGCTCTGTTCGTCGCCTGGCGGCGCGTTTTACGCCCGGCGCAAGTCTGCAAGCCGGGCGAGGCCTGCGCTATCCCGCGGGTACGCGCCACCTACAAGCTCATTTTCTGGGTCGTCGCCCTGCTGGTTCTGGTTGCGCTCGGCTTTCCCTACGTGATGCCATGGTTCTACTGATCAGGAGTTCGCCATGAAGAAGCTGTTTGCCGCCCTCGCTCTCGCCGCCGTTGCTCCGGCGTGGGCCGCCATGCAAGCCGTCACGCTGTCCGTGCCGGGCATGACTTGCGAAACCTGCCCGATCACGGTCAAAAAGGCGCTCTCCAAGGTCGACGGCGTGACCAAGACCGAAGTGAGCTTCGAGAAGCGCCAGGCCGTCGTCACCTTCGACGATGCCAAGACCAGCGTGCAGAAACTGACCAAGGCGACCGAGGACGCGGGCTATCCGTCCAGCGTCAAGCGGTAAGCCCCGGATCGAACATGGGAGTGACCGCATGGGACGGATCACGCGCGTGACCAACAAGGCAGGGGCGCTCGGCGGTATCGTCTCGGCGATGGGTTGCGCGAGTTGCTTTCCCGCCATCGCCGGCTTGGGCGCGGCTATTGGCCTAGGCTTCCTGAGCCAGTACGAAGGGCTGTTCATTAGCGTTCTGCTGCGGGTGTTCGCTGGTATCGCGCTACTCGCCAATGCGACTGCCTGGTTTAGCCATCGGCAGTGGCAACGGACCGCACTCGGCGTGATCGGCCCACTCCTGGTACTGACGGCGGTGTATTTGACGGTTGGCCGGCGCAGCGAGGCGCTGCTCTATGTCGGCCTGAGTTTCATGGTCGGCGTATCGATCTGGGACTTCATCTCGCCGGCAAAGCGCTGCGGGGCACCGAACGCCTGTGAACCCCCGGTCAAGCGCGGCTGACCGCATTGGCCGCTGCCGAAGTGAACATTGGAACTGTGGTATGACCCACTTGAAGATTACTGGAATGACCTGCGACTCGTGCGCCGTCCACGTCAAGGATGCCTTGGAGAAGGTGCCGGGCGTGCGGTCTGCGGTCGTGTCCTACCCGAAGGGGACGGCGCAAATCGCCGCCGAACCCGGCACGTCGCCAGATGCGCTGACTGGCGCCGTGGCCGGACTCGGCTACCGGGCCATGCTCGCCGAGGCCCCGCCGGCGGAAAAGCGCGGCAGCCTGCTCGACAAGGCGTTCGGCTGGCTGGGCCGCGGTGAGAAATCCGCAGGCGAAGGCTGCGGGCTTCGCATCGCCGTCATCGGCAGCGGCGGCGCCGCGATGGCGGCGGCCCTCAAGGCCGTCGAGCAAGGCGCCGAGGTGACCCTGATCGAGCGCGGCACCATCGGCGGCACCTGCGTCAACGTTGGCTGTGTGCCGTCCAAGATCATGATCCGCGCGGCCCACATTGCCCATCTACGCCGCGCAAGCCCGTTCGACGGGGGCATCCAGGCCACGCCACCGGCGATCCTGCGCGAGCGCCTGCTCGCCCAGCAGCAGGGGCGTGTCGATGAGCTGCGCCACGCCAAGTACGAGGGCATCCTCGCGAGCACGCCGGCCATCACGGTGCTGCGCGGCGAGGCCTGCTTCCAGAACGGACACACCTTGAGCGTGCGCCTGGCCGAAGGCGGCGAGCGCGAGGTGGCGTTTGACCGCTGCCTGATCGCTACTGGTGCCAGTCCGGCTGTGCCGCCGATCCCCGGTCTGAAGGACACCCCGTACTGGACCTCGAACGAGGCGCTGGCCAGCAACATCCTTCCTAAGCGGCTGGCCGTGATCGGCTCGTCGGTGGTGGCCGTGGAGCTGGCGCAGGCCTTCGCCCGGCTCGGCAGTCAGGTCACGATCCTGGCCCGCAGCACGCTGTTCTTCCGCGAGGATCCGGCCATCGGCGAGGCCGTCACGGCCGCCTTCCGTGTCGAGGACATCACGGTGCTGGAACACACGCAGGCCAGCCAAGTGGCCTACGCGAACGGCGAATTCGTGCTCACTACCGGGCACGGCGAAATCCGCGCCGACCAGTTGCTGATCGCCACCGGCCGCGCGCCGAACACGCGTGAGCTGGCACTGGAGGCGGCGGGGGTGACGGTCAACGCGCAGGGCGCCATCGTCATCGACAACGGCATGCGAACCACCGCGCAACACATCTACGCCGCCGGCGACTGCACCGACCAGCCGCAGTTCGTTTACGTGGCCGCGGCGGCCGGCACCCGCGCGGCGATTAATATGACCGGAGGCGATGCCGCGCTTGATCTGAGCGCCGTGCCGGCGGTCGTGTTCACCGACCCGCAGGTCGCCACCGTGGGCTACAGCGAGGCGGAAGCGCACCACGACGGCATCGAGACCGATAGCCGCCTGCTCACGCTCGACAATGTGCCGCGCGCGTTGGCCAACTTCGACACGCGCGGCTTCATCAAGCTGGTTGCCGAGGCAGGATCGGACCGCCTGATCGGCGTGCAGGCGGTGGCGCCTGAAGCGGGTGAGCTGATCCAGACGGCGGCGCTGGCGATCCGGGCGCGGATGACCGTGCAAGAGCTGGCCGACCACTTGTTCCCATACCTGACGATGGTCGAGGGGCTGAAGCTCGCGGCGCAGACCTTTGCCAAGGACGTCACGCAACTGTCTTGCTGTGCGGGTTGAGAAAAAGCCAACCGTCTGGAACTCGGCGATGGCCAAGCTGGCCAACTGGAATACCGCCCTCGAACTGTTCCGCGGGGACTACCGGGTGCCGCTGGTGCCCTCGAAGTCTGCGGCCTACCTGGCGGTGTCAATCGAGCTGACCGCCCCAGCTCTGCTGTTGCTGGGACTAGCGACCCGCGCCGTGGGGATGGTCCTGCTCGGCATGACGGCGGTGATCGGCGTCCCCTTGATTTCGGTGCAATTTACCGGGGTAGCCACCCTTAGCATTCACGCGGGTTTCCGGGCGGCGTCCGGGAAAATACCCCAGTAAATCAATAAGTTGCTGTCTACTGTCGCCAGTTGGGCGCGATTGCCTCATAGCGCACTTATTGTGTCGAAACGTTGCGTCCCGGTCTCATTGCCGATAACCTCAGCGGTCCGTCTTACGCTTGGGAGAGCGCGATGGATCACTGGCAACTGGCGTATCTGGGCATGCGGCAGATTCCGCGCGAACTCAGCGAGTTTGAGCTTACCACGTTCTTCACCTTCTCCGCCAAAGAGCGGGCCCTGATCCATGCGCGGCGCAGCCATTTGTACCGCTTGGCCTGTGCCGTTCACATTGGCTTTGTCCGCATGACGGGGCGCACCCTCGATGCCTACAAGCAGGTGCCAAAATTCCTCTGGGCCTTTGTGGGCGCGCAACTCGGCATCACGCCGCCGGACATGGGCACGCTGAGCGCGCTGTATGACGGGCGCACCGATACCTTGGTGGACCATCAGATGCTGGCCTACCAAGCCCTGGGGTTCAGCCCGATGGCAGAGCATCAGCGACGTTACGTGACGCGCTGGCTCAAGGAGCGGCTGGCAGGGCAACCGAGCCGCAGTGACCTGCTGCACGAGTTGAAGCGCTGGCTCTACGAGCATCGCATCCTGATTCCGCATGACCGAGCGCTGAAGCGGCTGATCAGCCAGGCCGGAGAGGCATTCGAGTCGGCCCTGGCTGACGCGCTGGTGCAGGCCTACGGCGAGGTTTCCCTCGATGCGTGGGGTGCCCTGCTACCGCGGCCAGAAAACGACCGGCCGAGCCTACAACAATGGCTGTGGGCTGTCCCGCTACGCAATTCGACCCATCAGATGGGCGAGTTGTTCGACAAGATCGACCGCCTGTACAAGCTGGGCATCCACAGCGGTTGGCCGGCAGCCTGCAATGAGGCGGTGGTGCGGCACTATGCGCGGCGCTGTGCCAACCGCCCGGCGTCGGTCAGCAAGCGGGTCGCGCAACAGTCCCGCCGCCTGGAATCGGCTTGCTTTTTACGCTATGCCTTATGCGCGGCCACGGATCAATTGTCGTCCATGCTGCGGCACTGGATTCGCAAATGCGTCAACGATGCCGGACGCCTAATTGACGCGGGCCGACCGGACCCAGGTACCAAGTTGGGGGAATTCGCTGCCGCCGTCAAAGCGCTGGTCGCAGACGAGACGCAGACAAGGGATGCCCTCTGTCAGCAACTGAGCAATCTGGCTGACGAGGCAGCTGGTCAGCATCTAGCGAGCCGTGCCAGCCTCATCCGCGCGCAACTCCTGTCGCGACACAGGCTATCCCGTGCCTTGCTGGGCAGACTGGTTCATCTGCCATTTGCGGCACAGTCGGCCCACCCGGTGATCGAGGCAATGGAGGTACTGCGCAAGCTCTATGCGCGCAGGGCCGACTGGCTCCCTGATCGGGTGATGGTTCGATTGGGACGCGCCTGGCAGCCAGCACTAGAGGGCTTGGATCGCAAGCGGGCCCTGGCCGCCTTCGAGTGGGGGACGCTGTTTGCCCTGCGGGTGGCGCTGCGCAATGGCTCGGTCTTCCTGGACCACAGCTTCGCCTTCCGCAGTCAGGCGGCCCTACTCATCTCCAAAGAGGATTGGCAAGCCCGGCGTAACCATTTCTACGGTCATCTCAAGCTGCCGCAGGACGCCAAGGCGTTCCTCGATCCTGTGGTGGCGCACCTGGACGCGGGGCTCGCCAGGTTGCGCGATGCAGTCCAGCGTGGGGAGCTGAACATTGATAGCGCCATCCATATCGATCCGCTCACGGCAAAGAAACCGGAAGCCTCTGTGGAGGCGCTGCGACGCGCGCTGTTCGAGCGGCACCCCGGTGGACAATTGCCCGAAATCCTGCTGGAGATTGACAGCAGCACCCACTTCAGCTGGCTCCTGCTGGGTCGGGAACCGCATTCGCGCAGCGAGCTGCTGATGATCTACGCTGCAGTGCTGGCGCACGGCACCTCAATGTCGGCGGCGGACCTCGCACGGATGGTGCCGGAGTTGTCGCCCAGCGCGATCCGGCAAATGATGCATCGCATCGCGGACGAGCGCAAACTGCGCCAGGCCGCCGATGCCGTCCTGATCTTCATGCATCAGCACCCGATCGCCCAGCACTGGGGGCGCGCCGATCTGGCGTCGTCGGACATGATGTCGCTGGAGACCACGCGCACAGTCTGGCGGGCACGGGCTGATCCGCGCCGGCGCACGGCATCGATCGGTATGTACACGCATGTCCGGGACCGCTGGGGCATCTTCTATGACCAGCCGATCCTACTGAACGAGCGGCAGGCCGGTGTCGCCATTGAGGGCGTCATCCGCCAGAGCGGATCGGAAGACGTGGCACAACTAGCGGTCGATACCCATGGCTACACCGATTTCGCCATGAGCCTGTCCCGGCTACTTGGCTTCGATCTCTGCCCGCGGCTTGCCCACCTGCGCGATCGCCGCCTGCATGTGCCCAGGGATCACGAGATACCGGCGGAATTGGCTGCGGTGGCGGACGCGGATGTCCGGCTGGTCTTGATCGAACGTGCCTGGGACGAACTGGTCCGGATCGCGGCATCGGTGCAAAGCGGGGCAATGTACGGCAGTGCAGGCCCTGATGCGTTTCGGTGCAGCGGCGAAAGGTCAACCCATCTATGAGGCTGGCGTGCATCTCGGGCGGCTGTTTCGCACGATCTTCCTCATCGACTATTTCACCAATCCCGCGTTCCGCCATGAGATGCAGCATGCCTTGAACCGCGGCGAGGCGGTCCACACGGTGCAGCGGGCCATCCACTATGGCAAGATTCCGTTGGAATTGACCCGGCACGATGCGTCGCTGGCGGCGGTGTCGTCGGCTCTGACCTTGTTGTCCAATGCCGTGATGGCCTGGAACACGCTGCACATGCAGCGCGCGCTGGACGCGATTGAGGCCATCGGCGGCGAATCCATGCGTGCCGAGGATTTGCGCCAGATTGCGCCGACTCGTCTGGAAGGCATCAATTTGCGTGGTACTTTCGATTTTCCGATTGCACGTTACGCCCATCGGCTGCTGCCGAGTGCGACGAGCACGCCGGACTCACCATCGCAGTGGCGCACTGCATAGCCCATTTTTTTTCGGATTGTGCCGTTATCCTCGCGGGTTGGAGTCGGTGATGTCATCCTTAGGGCCTGCCTTCCTTACCGAAGGCGCGCTCGAGGCTATCAAGGAAACGCGATGCGGATTGATAGCCGATGACCCGCACCGGGCTCTCTCGCCCATCGGCGCCGAACAAGATGATGCCGGGCGGCCCGAATAGGCCGAAGCGCTTTAGCAACGCCTTGTCGTCGGCGTTGTTTTGTGTCACATCAGCTCGAAGTACGACAACCCCGGCCAACTGCGTCTGAACTCCGGGATCGCTGAAAGTCGTCTCCATCTCCTTACAGCTGACACACCAGTCGGCATAGAAATCGAGCAGTACCGGCTTGCGGGCCGCAACGGCCTGCGCCAGACGTGCGTCGAGCTCGGCCACCGAGCGGATCCGCGCGAAGTGCACCACCGCGTGGTCGGCGGCGGTGGCTGGCGACGACTGGCGAGTGCGCAGGTGCGACAGAGGCTGCAGCAGATCCCGCCCGCCCGACGCCAGCCCGACCAACAGGATGGTTCCCGCCAGCGCGGCGATCAGGCCCAGGCCCTTGCCCAGCCGGGCCACGCCATGCGGTTTGGGGCCAAGCGAATCGAAGGCGCCCAGGAAAACTGCGGCGATCAGCAGCAGAGCGGCCCACGTTGCCATCACGGCCCAGGGTGGCAATAGCGGGGTGATCACCCAAGTTCGCCTCGCCCAGCAGCAGAAAGCCAAGGCAACGCTTGGTCACCTCCAGCCAGTGCCCGGCGCGCGGCGGGAGATTGCCGGCGGCGACGCCGGCCAGCACCAGCGACAACCCCATGCCGATCGCCAATGCGAATAACGCACCGCCTCCGGTCATGGCATCACCGGTTCGTGCGAGATAGGCGAGCGTGCTCGATAGCGGCGCCGGCATGATGCGCGCGACGGCCAACGCGGACATCGCCCCCAGTGCTGCGGCAGCCCGACGATCCAGCTGCTGTGCGGATGTCGTCGATCGGGGCTGCCGCAGCAGCGCGCGGAGCCCGAACATCGATAGCGCCAGGGCCACGAGCAACGTGGCGAAGGCCCCGAGCGCCCAGGGCGTCAGCAGCCCTGTCAAGACCCTCTCACCGAGCCACCCGGTGGCCATGCCGACGCCGGCATAGGCTACCGCCGAGCCGAGCACGTAGTCTAGCGAGATGATCAGCGCACGGCTGCGTGTCACGTGCTCGCCCACGACGATGGACCAAAGGATCGGCACCATCGGCAGCACGCTCGACGTGACCGTCAGCAGCAGGCCGAAGCCGAGGAAGAGCAGCGCGATTGCCCCAAGCTGGTGGCTGGTCAGCGCGCGAATGATGCGGTCGCCGTCATCGCCATGTGGCACGATCTCCGGTATCGCATGCCCGCCCTGGTATTCGCCCGCTCCGGGAGAGGTTACTGCAGTCGGTGGCACAAGCATCGCCATTGGCGTGCCACCCTCGCGCTTATCAAATAGGCCCGCCGAGCGGGCTGCCGCCCACCTTGTATACGCTCTCCATCGGTGGATAACAGATTCCCTTGTCGGCGCAGCCTTGCGATGTCACGACCAGCGTCCATTCGCCATCCGCAGGAGTGACCTCCACTGGCACGCGAATCTTGACGCCACCATGGTAGATCTCCATCTCCTTGCCAAACGCCTCGTCGTACTTAACCTGCCCTGGTGGAAGCACAGGTGTACCGAGCTTCACCCCTGCCGGCCGGGCAGCAAAGGCGAATCGCTCACGGTAGAGGTGATAGCCGTCCGCGATGTCGAAGTGCACCTCGATGGCGTGTTCGTCGAGTTGCCGGGCCGCAAAGCGCAAGGCCCGCTCAGGCGGCAGAAGATCTTCCTCGCCCACGGCGCGGGAAACGCCAGCGGCGCCCGCGATACAGAGCCACGTGACGAGGAGCAGCCCCAGGAGGAATTGCCCCGGAGCCAAGCGCCATACTCGCCCGGTGTCGCCCGTACGCGCCACTGCCATGCCAGTTTGCATAGCCCACCTCTGGAACTGAATTACCGGCCACGCAATGCCGCGGCTCGTGCCACTTGCATTCCGACCGGTGCCACGTGCCGCCGCAACTCCGTTCAACGGGCATCGTTATCTGGCCCTGCGGCCGATCTGTGCCTCGCCGCATTCATGGGCGCTCATCCCCGCCGGCACCCAACGCACCAGCCGATTCGGGTCATTCGGCTGTATCCACTGACGCTCCCGGGGGAACGTGTAGATGCAAGAACCTCTCGACGGCGATTACCGCCACAATCCCGGCGCCTGGCACGGTGGATTGTCCTACCTCGATGATCGCTTTGGTGATGGCCTCGACGTCGCTTTCCTCCGCGAAGATCTCGATCTTGGTGTGCACGGGTGGTCAGATCGCTCGAGAAGAAATTCCGATACTCGCCGTACCCCTTGACTTTCGTTGCGGTCAATCCGGGCGCGTGGACGGTTGCGAGGCGCTTCTCCAGCTTCTCCAAAAGCTCAGAGGGCACGATGGCAATAACACATATGGTACTCATGGGCGCCTCCTTGACAACGCAGGGTTGGACGATCAGCAGTGCACTGTCGGGGTAAGTCATCATCCGGTTCCATTGCGATCCTGGCCGATCACCAGACGGGTTTCGCCTTGATACGCGTGCGGTGGGATCTCCAGATTGAGCGGCGCTGGGACGTTGCGGAACACGCGGCCGGCCAGGTCAAACTTGGAACCATGGCAAGGGCAAAAAAAGCCACCAGGCCAGTCATCCCCCAAGTCCGCCGCGCCGACGTCCGGGCGATAGGTCGGTACGCATCCCAGATGGGTACAGATGCCTACCGCCACAAAGAAGTCCGGGCGGAGCGAGCGTGTCGCATTACTCGCATACGCGGGCTGCTGGTCCTTCTGGGACAGGGGATCGCTCAACAGGCGATCGTGCCTGCCCAGACGCGCCAGCATGTCGCGGGTCCGGTGCAGTATCCAGACGGGCTTGCCGCGCCAGGCGACGGTGACGAGTCCCCCTGGCTCCACGGCGCCGAGCCTCACATCGACGGGCGCGCCCCGCGACCTTGCGGCGTCGCTTGGCGCCATGCTGGCCACGAATGGCACCATGGCGCCGACCAGGCCTACGCCTCCCATGGCGCCGGTGGCCAGCAGAAGCAATCGGCGCTGGCGTGCGCTCTGTGTGTCTGCCGTCGGATTGTTCATGGCGATTTACTCCAATCCCGGGGGGGCATGTGGCCAGCAACGTGACTGGCTGCCCAACCGCTCACTCCCAGAGCTTGCCCAATAGCTGCGCCCATTGGCAGCGGCCCGGCAAGAACACGGGCACCCGCTTGCGATACGCCTCATAGTCCGCCGCGAAGCGGTGGGCCAGGTCTTGCTCTTCCTGCCTTGCAAGCATCAATTTCCCACAAGGTTGCCGAGTCCCCTTGCTTCGCCATGGCAGGAGGGCACGCACTTGCCCGTCTACTTCAGGCGCTGCTCCCCAGCTTGCACCCGGGCTAGCAAAGACTGAACCCGCCCATCATGCGTTGATGCATCACGAGCATGCCTACCGCGCCAAAGGATGCAGCACGCCGATGATGGCGAACACGATCAAGAGGACTCTCCATATCAACGATTTGTTCACGTGTTACCTCTCTCTTCGTTGGCGGCCCGGGTACGCGTCCGCCATGCGTGCCAATTGCTCTGCCGTCCTGTCACTCCTTGATTCGAAATGGATGGGGCTTCTGCTTTGGCGCTTGCTCGGTCATTCCGCCCACTTGATCGTCCTGCGCGCTCATGCTCTTAATCAGCCACATCGACAATGGGCAGATCAAGAGCAGGAGATACGGCCCAATACCCAGGACAAGCGCTCGGACCGGCGGCAATAGGGCATAGGCGGCTGCCAGCATTGCCGCCAGAGCGATGCCTGCGGTGATCATTGCTTTCGGATTGCATTTCATGGTGGTGGTACTCCTTTTCAAATGGTTCGGATCTGGACAGCGTCCTTACTTCGTCGGTGGCGTCTGGATCTTGTCCGCGTACTTGCGCATGATCTCGCCCATCGCCTGCATCATGTCCGCATGCATCTGCATCGAAAGCTTCTCGTTGCCAGGTGGCAGGCCCATCATCGGGCAGCTTCCCATCATGCCGCCGCCCATCATGTGGTCCATCATCATGTCGTGCCCCTTGTCCTGTGCACCCGTCTTGGCGCTTTCGGCGCCACGGGTTGCACCGGCCGCTGCGGACCAGCCGCTGGCGCCAAGCATCACCACGGCTAGGGTTGCGGCTACTAGTGATTTCGTATTCATGGCGATCTCCTTATCGATCGCGATTCAATGACCACGCGCCAATCCAGTACCAGACAAGTGGGCGGGCAGACAGTCAGTCCGGCTCCCTCAGGGCGGATGCCAGAGGCCGGATTGCACGGATGCATGCTTTGCCTGGTCGGCCGAAGCACCCTCAGTCACTTGGACTCGGAAGGCCCCATCGGGCTGCCGCCGCCGGTCGACTGGGAATCCATTTGTTTCATCATTGCATTGCAGCGCGCCAACATCGATGCCTGAGAGGCTGATGTACTGGAGGTCGCCGCAGGGTGTTGCGCTGCAGTGCGCGCGCGATTGATGACGTCCCAGTCGGGACCCGCGAGCGCCTGCGCGGTCGCGACGGCGAGTGAAATGAGAACGAGAGTCTTGAGAGTGGAATGCATGATGATCTTCCCCAGTATTCGGTTTTGTCTGGCTCAACCGCAACGGGTCAGAGCACCCACGCTCGGGTAGAGCCACCAAAGTCAAGCACGTGGCCGAAGTGGGCCACGCGTAGGGATAGATCAGATGCGCAAGCGGGCCGTTGCGAGATAGACCGGACCAGGCGAGTTGTTCGCGCTGTCAGCCGTGTGGAAGATGCGGAAGGTGTATGGCGTGGGCGGCAGAACGTGTTCAAGCCCAGCCATAGTCGGCAAGACACCGAGATCGGGCCCGTGACCGTTGCTGTCGGCCCAGTGCCGACCGTCCTGTTGATGGTCAGCGCACAAGGCCAACAACAGCAGCGCAAGCAAGCGAGTGAAGGGGCTGCGGCTATGCTTCATGAATCACGCCAGCATTTGTCCTAGTCTAGCCCCCCGATCTGGGCAGCAAGGCAAGGAGACACGGGTTGGTAGAGTCGAATTCACACATGACAATAGCTACGCCACGCGGCGTCTGAGTCGTAGCGCATTGGAGATCACTGAAACGGAACTCAGGCTCATGGCCAATGCCGCGATCATCGGCGACAGCAACCAGCCGGTGAACGGGTACAGCAACCCCGCCGCCAGCGGGATACCCAGCGCGTTATAGATAAAGGCGAAGCCCAGGTTCTGCCGCATGTTGGCGATAGTGGCCTCGGAGAGTTCGCGTGCTCGGGCGATACCGCGCAGATCGCCCTTGACGAGGGTCATCTGGGCGCTGTGCATCGCCACATCTGTGCCGGTTCCCATCGCAACGCCCACATCGGCCTTTGCCAATGCCGGCGCGTCGTTGATGCCGTCGCCCGCCATCGCAACCACGCGGCCTTCCCCTTGCAGCTTCTCGACGAGCGCCAGCTTGTCGGCCGGCTTCACTTCGCCATGAAACTCGTCGATGCCCAGGCGACCGGCTACCGCCTTCGCCGTGACAGCGCCGTCACCTGTCGCCATCACCACGCGGACCCCGGCTTGCCTGAGCGTCATCAGAGCCTCGGGCGTGCTGGCCTTGACGGGGTCGGAGACGGCAAGCAGACCGGCCAATGTTCGATCTGCCGCCAGATACATGACACTGGCGCCTTGCTGCCGCAGGGTATCCGCCTGAGACGCCAGTGGTGCAACGTCGACCTGTTCCTGCTGCATCAGGGCGGTGTTGCCCAGCACGAGCTGGTGGCCACCGACGCGGCCGCGTACCCCCATGCCCGTGTCCGAGGCGAAATCCTCCGCCTTCGCCAGGGCCAGGCCGCGCTCACGCGCGGCGGTGACGAGGGTCGCGGCTAGCGGATGTTCGCTGCCCTGGTCGAGGCTCGCGGCCAAACGAAGCACCTCGGTTTCCGTGAACGGATCGACACGATAGGCCCGTTCAAAACTCGGACGGCCTTCTGTCAGCGTGCCGGTCTTGTCCACGATCAGGGTGTCGACCTTGCGGAATTGCTCGATGGCCGCCGCGTCCCGGAACAGAATGCCCTTGGTCGCGCCATTCCCGCTGGCCACCATGATGGATGGGGTGGCCAATCCCAGCGCGCAGGGACAGGCAATGATCAGTACAGCCACCGCATTGACCAGGCCAAAGACCCAGCTCGGCTCGGGGCCGAAGACGCCCCAGGCGAAGAACGTGAGCAAGGCGATGGTTACGACCACCACCACGAACACGCCGGCGACCCGGTCCGCCATCCGCTGCATCGGCGCCTTGGAGCGCTGTGCCTGGGCCACCATCTGCACGATCTGCGACAGCACCGTCTGGGCGCCGACCTTTTCTGAGCGCATCACCAGGCTGCCCGAGGTGTTGATGGTGGCGCCGATCACGTGGTCGCCGACGCGCTTGGAGACGGGCAGAGGCTCACCGGTGATCATCGATTCGTCGATGGCGCTGGCCCCTTCGTTCACGACGCCATCCGTGGGCACCTTTTCGTCGGGCCGGACCCTCAGGAGATCGCCGACATGCACGTGCGTGAGCGGAATATCGGCCTCGCTGCCGTCCGGATTGAGGCGGCGTGCCGTCTTGGGGGCCAGGCCGAGCAGCGACTTGATGGCTGCCGAGGTCTGCGAGCGCGCCCGCAACTCGAAGATCTGGCCGAGCAACGTCAGCGAAATGATGACGGCCGCGGCTTCGAAGTAGACCGCGATCCGGCCGTGCATGAGAAAGGCGCGGGGAAACAGCTCTGGGGCAACGGTGGCGGCGACGCTGTAGACGAACGCCGTACCCGTACCCAGACCGATCAGCGTCCACATGTTCGGGCTGCGGTTTCGGAACGACTGGAGGCAGCGGACGTAGATGGGCCAGCCTGCCCAGAGGACCACCGGTGCGGACAAGACGAGTTCCACCCAGCTTTGCGTCGCGGGCTCCAGCACCCCGAGGCGGTCCCCAAGCATCACCAGCGACACGACGGCGATCGTCAGCGGCAAGGTCCACCAGAAGCGATGGCGAAACGCCGCGAGTTCGGGATTCTGGTCGTCGTCGAGGCTTGGCATGAGCGGCTCGAGTGCCATGCCGCACTTTGGGCACGTCCCGGGATGGTCCTCGCGGATTTCGGGGTGCATCGGGCACGTATAGGTCGTGCCCGGCGCCGTCTCGCCTTCATCGGGCGCCGAAACGCTTGGTGTCTCGACATAGCGCGTCGGCTCGGCCTCGAACCGCTTCTGGCAGCCGGCACTGCAGAAGAAGTATTGTGCCCCGGCATAGCTTGCCTGGTATGGCACATCCCGCATGACCGTCATTCCACACACAGGATCGCGTGCACTGGCCCCACAGACGGCAGCGCCGTGACTGGTGGAATCATGGTCTCGTCGATTCGGCGCATTTCCGCTGCCGTGCCCTACGTGCTCATCGTCTCGCGCTGCTGCCATCGCGTGATGTGAGGCAGGGTCGAGAGATTGCCGTTGTCGATCGCTCGTGGTCATCGCGCTCACTGCCTGGTTGCACGTACTGCCGCTCGATGTTTCGGCGGTTCGCCGCTGAACTCATCCAGGATCGGGCATTCGGGGCGGTCATCGCCTTCGCAATGTCGCGACAAGTACAGGAGCGTGTCACGCATGCTGGACAGTGAGGCAATGCGGGCGTCCAGCTCCTGGATTCGCTGTTCCGCAATCGCCTTTACCGTTGCACTCGCGCGCCGTTTGTTTTGCCACAACCCGAGCAACTCGCGGATCTGGGCCATCGAGAAGCCCATCGCCCGCGCTCGCCCAATGAAGCGCAGGGTATGAATGTCAGCTTGACCATACACCCGGTAGTTCCCCGCGCTGCGTGCGGCTGAAGTCACAAGACCAACGCTTTCGTAGTAGCGGATCATCTTGGCCGAGACGCCGGATGCGCCGGCGGCTTGTCCAATATTCATGATGTGCTCCTTACCTTCAATCCCTGTTGTCTCGGACACGCAACTTGAGCAAGCTGCGGGGTGGATGGCATCCAGGGTTCGATGACTCAACGATAGACCTTGCCCCGGTGGGAAGGTCAAGGACACGATCCTTCGGAAACTTGGGCCACGTTGCGAGAAGACCCGGGGCGAAAGGTCCGGTTGCATTACCCGCAAAAGACAGTATCCTTGCGACTATCACGCCCACCGCAAAGAACTCTTGCGTCACTCGGTCCGCCGGCATCCCTGGTTCGCCGGCCTCCTTCTCGTTGTGTTTCTGACAGTCCAACTGGCAGCGGCCGCGTACGCCTGTACCGGTAGCCGCTATCAGGTGGAAGGCAGCGGCACGACGGCGGCAATGACCGAATCCTGTGCCGATATGGCGGCTGGCGGTAGCGACCAAGCACTGACCAGAGTGCGCTCTGCTTGGCGCACTGCCAGGCAGATTCCAAGAGCGCGGACCATGTTTCACCGCAGCTTCCGGCCTTCCTGCCAGTGCTGAAGAGCGTCGTGGAACCCACGCGCGTGGTCACGGCCGAGGTTCGCATCGCGCTGCGCGCCGAGGTCGAGGCGCGCGGCCCGCCGCCCCTGAACATCCTTCACTGCAGTTTTCAAACGTAGCCTCCAGATCGACGCCCATTCGGTGCTGCCCAGCTAGACTCGGGTAGCTGTCGTCGTTCATGGAGGCTTTATGCTTTTTCCTCGTCGCCTGACGCTGGCGCTGCTTTGCGCGCCTGCCTTCAGCATGGCGGTGTCGCATGCCGCGGCTGCGCAATCTGCCCCTTCTCTTTCCCTCGAGGAGACCGTCGCGCTCGCGACCACTCACGCCGGCGATGCCGAATCCTCGCGAGGCGCCGTCGAGGCAGCCGTGCAAATGGCGGTTTCCGCCGGCCAATTGCCGGACCCGGTGCTCAAACTTGGACTCAACAACGTCCCCGTGACCGGGCCGGACCAGTTCTCGCTCACGCGGGATTTCATGACCATGCGGTCCATCAGCGTGATGCAGGAATTCACGCGCTCGGACAAGCGCCGCGCCAAGGCGGCGCGCTTTGAAGCCGAGGCGACTGCCGCCGAGGCGCAGCGCGCGGTCGGACTGGCCAACGTGCAACGGAATGCCGTCGGTGCCTGGCTCGATCGGTGGTATGCCGAGCAGACCGGTGTCCTGCTAGGCCATCACGGCCATCCCCTGGACCTGGCGCTCCAGGCGGCGACCGCCGCCTATCGCAGCGGGCGTGGCACGCGTGCGGATGTCTTGGCGATGGAGCTGGAAGTCCAGAAGCTGCATGACCGCCTCGACGAAAACCGGGCCGCCGTAGCCACCGCCATGCTTAATCTGCAGCGCTGGGTCGGGCCTGCGGCTAACCGCACACTGTCGCAGCGCCCGCCGCTCGACGTACCCCAGAGCATTCAGCAACTGGCGAAAGACGAATTCGACGCGGTTCCCGAGATCGCGGCGGCACGGCGCGACGTGGCCCTGGCCGAGTCGGAGATCCAGGTGGCAACGGAGGCCAGGACACCAGATGTGACGGTCGAGCTGATGTACAGCCAGCGCGGCCCAGCCTTCTCCAACATGGGGTCGATCAACGTCAGCTTCCCGGTGCCCTGGGACCGGGGCAATCGCCAAGACCGCGACGTCGCTGCCCGGCTGGCACAGGCCAATGAAGCGCGTGCCAAGTCCGAAATCATCCGGCGCAATACCCAGGCCATGGTAGGCGCCAAACTTGCCGAGCTGCAGCGCAACCTTGAGCGGCTCCAACGCTACGACGAGAAGACCTTACCGCTCGCCAATCAGCAGGCGGAGGCAGCGCTCACGGCATACCGGGCCAATACCGGATCGCTGCTTGCCGTCGCCGAGGCCAACCATCGCGCCATCGACACAGCGGTGGAGCGGCTGACGCTGGAGGCCAGGACGGCAAAGCTGTGGGCCGACTTGACCTTCCTGATCCCGCTGCCTACCGCGCAGACCGAGCCAGCCACCAAGGAACGCAAATGAAGAAACCAGTCATTGCCGCGGTCGCCGGCGTCGTTGTCATCGGTGCCGCCCTCTATGGCGCCTACCACCTCGGCGTCATGCGCGGCACACAATCTGCGCAGACGGCCGCGCCAGGCGCGGCGTCTGCGCTCAAAGCAGGCGACACCGATCCGAACACTGGCAAGAAGATCCTGTACTGGCACGATCCGATGGTACCCGGCCAGCGTTTCGACAAGCCAGGCAAGTCCCCTTTCATGGACATGCAGCTCGTGCCCGTTTATGCGGATGGGGATGCCGGAGGCAGCGGAGGCAGCGGCGTCACGGTCGACAGCCGTGTCGCGCAGAATTTGGGCATCCGCACGACTGAGGTCAAGGCGAGCCGGATGAGCGCCGTGCTCGAGGCACCTGGCAATGTCGCCATTGACGAGCGCAGTGTCCAGGTGATCCAGGCGCGGACGAATGCCTTCGTCCAGCACGTAGCGGTCAAAGCGACCCTCGACCCGGTCCGGCGCGGCCAAGCACTGGTGACGCTGTACTCGCCCGATTGGGTGGCCGCGCAAGAGGAATATCTTGCCGTGTCCCGCATGGCCGCGGGTGGCCAATCCGACCTGCGCAGCGCGGCCAAGGCCCGCATGCTGCAGGCTGGCATGACCCCCGGCCAGGTCAGCACCGTCGAATCATCCGGCAAGCTCCAGCCTACTCTTGGCATTGTGAGCCCCGTCGACGGCCTTGTGACAGAGGTTGCGGTCCGGGAGGGCATGACTGTGTCTCCTGGCATGACCCTGTTTCGCCTGGCCGACCTGAGCCAGGTCTGGGTGATTGCCGAGGTACCGGAGGGACAAGCCCACGCCATCGCTCCGGGCCGGGCGGTCAAGGTGTCGCCGACCGGCGCAACCGAGTCAATCGTTGGCAAGGTCGATACCGTCCTGCCCGATGTCAATCCGGCCACGCGAACCATCAAGGTGCGCATTGTCCTGCCCAACAAGGGCAGGCACCTGTTGCCGGGGATGTTCGTGACGGTCCGGTTTGACAGCGGTGATCAGAAGGAATTGCTGATGATTCCGCTGGAGTCCGTCATCCGCACCGGCCAGCGCAGCATCGTCATGGTCGATGCGGGCAAGGCCGGCTTTGTGGCAACCGAAGTCAAGACCGGGCGCGAGGCCGCCGGCATGGTCGAGGTGCTGGACGGGCTGAAAGCGGGGCAGAAAGTGGTCACCTCCGGGCAGTTCCTCATCGATTCGGAAGCCAGCTTGCGTGGCACGGCCGAACGCATGAGCGCCACGACAGCGGCTTCCGCGCCGGCTGCGGCTGCGCCCGAGCACGAGGGCGTCGGGCGCATCGAGGCCGTGACGCGCGAAGGCCTGACCATCTCGCACGGGCCGATTCCCTCGGCACAGTGGGGCGCGATGACCATGGATTTCGCCGCGCCGCCTGCCGGCCTGCCGAAGGGGCTCAAGACCGGCGACCGCATCCGGTTCCGCTTCCACCTGGACAAGGATGGCCTGGCGATCCTGTCCGCAGTCGAGCCGGCCGGCACCACCCAGGGGGCCAAGCCATGATCGCCCGGCTCATTCTTGCTTCCATCCGCAACCGTTTCCTGGTCCTGCTGGTCACGGTCATGCTGACCGCCTGGGGACTGTGGGCCGTGCGCAGCACGCCGCTCGACGCGTTGCCGGACTTGTCCGATGTGCAAGTGATCATCCGCACGCCGTTTCCCGGCCAGGCGCCACAGATTGTCGAGAACCAGGTCACCTATCCACTGACCACGACCATGCTGTCGGTCCCGGGCGCCAAGACCGTACGCGGCTACTCGTTCTTCGGTGACTCGTTTGTCTATGTGCTATTCGAGGACGGCACCGACCTGTATTGGGCGCGCTCCCGCGTGCTGGAATATCTGAACCAGGTGCAATCCCGCCTGCCCGGCGCCGCCAAGCCGGCGCTGGGGCCGGACGCCACCGGCGTCGGCTGGATCTACGAGTACACGCTGGTGGACAAGACCGGCCAGCACGACCTCAGTCAACTGCGTGCGCTCCAGGACTGGTTCTTGCGCTTCGAGCTGAAATCGCTGCCCAATGTTGCCGAGGTCGCGTCCCTCGGCGGCATGGTGAAGCAGTTCCAGGTCGTCCTGATGCCGGACCGGCTACGCGCCTACAACCTGTCGCAGGGCAAGGTGCTTACGGCGCTCAAGGGCGCCAACCAGGAAACCGGCGGCTCGGTGCTGGAATTGGGCGAGGCGGAGTACATGGTCCGGGCCAGCGGCTACCTGAAGACGCTCGATGATTTCCGGCAGATCCCGCTGGTGACCAGCGACGCCGGCATCCCGGTGCGGCTGGGCGATGTCGCCACCGTCCAGCTTGGTCCCGAGATGCGGCGCGGCATCGCCGAGCTCGACGGCCAGGGAGAGGTCGCCGGCGGTGTCATCGTGATGCGCTCGGGCAAGAACGCGCTGGAAACCATCGAAGCGGTCAAAGCCAAACTCGCCACGCTGCAGAAGAGCCTGCCGGCAGGCGTCCAGATCGTCACCACGTACGATCGCTCCGCCCTGATCAACCGGGCGGTGGAAAACCTGACCCACAAGCTGATCGAAGAGTTTATCGTCGTCGCGGTGGTCTGCCTGGTTTTCCTGTTCCACCTGCGCTCCGCGCTGGTTGCCATCGTTTCATTGCCGCTGGGTGTGCTGGCCGCGTTTCTGGTCATGCGATACCAGGGTGTCAATGCCAACATCATGTCGCTGGGCGGCATCGCCATTGCCATCGGCGCCATGGTCGATGCCGCGGTCGTCATGATCGAGAACGCGCACAAGCATCTCGAGCATTGGCATGCGGATAAGCCCGGCCTGGATCTCACCGGCCATGAACGCTGGAGCGTGATCGGCGAGTCGGCGGCTGAGGTTGGACCGGCGCTGTTCTTCTCGCTGCTGATCATCACGCTGTCATTCATTCCGGTGTTCACGCTGGAGGCGCAGGAGGGCCGACTGTTTTCGCCGCTGGCCTTTACCAAGACCTACTCCATGGCCGCGGCGGCGGGCCTCTCCGTCACCCTGGTGCCGGTCCTGATGGGCTACATGATCCGTGGCAGGATCCCCACGGAGCAGTCCAATCCCCTCAGTCGGTGGCTGATTCGCGCCTATCAGCCAGTGTTGGCCAAGGTGCTCACCTACCCGAAGACCACTGTAGCGATCGCGGCAATTCTGCTCGTCGCGACCGCCTGGCCGATCATGCGAATTGGCGGCGAGTTCATGCCGCCTCTCGATGAGGGTGACCTACTCTACATGCCGTCGGCGCTCCCGGGGCTGTCCACCGGCAAGGCAGCGCAGTTGCTGCAGCAGACCGACCGCCTAATCAAGACCGTTCCCGAGGTAGCCACCGTGTTTGGCAAGGCCGGCCGCGCCGACACGGCGACCGACCCGGCGCCCATCGAGATGTTCGAAACCACCATCCAGTTCAAGCCGCGCGACCAGTGGCGTTCCGGCATGACGACGGACAAGCTGGTGGAGGAGCTCGACCGCGTGGTGAAGGTGCCCGGCCTGTCCAATATCTGGGTGCCGCCGATCCGCAACCGCATCGACATGCTCGCCACCGGCATCAAGAGCCCGGTCGGCATTAAGGTGGCGGGCACCGACCTGAAGGAAATTGACCGACTGGCCACGAGGATCGAGGATGCTGTCAAGGCGGTGCCGGGCGTCACCTCTGCACTCGCCGAACGCCTGTCCGGCGGGCGCTACGTCGATGTCGACATAGACCGGATGGCCGCCGGGCGATATGGGCTCAACATCGAGGATGTCCAGAGCATCGTGTCCTCGGCCATCGGTGGCGACAACGTCGGGGAAGTGGTCGACGGGCTGGCGCGCTTTCCGATCAATGTGCGTTATCCACGGGACTACCGCGACTCGGTGGAACAACTGCGCAGCCTGCCCATTGTCACCGACCGTGGCCAGCATATCACGCTGTCCGACGTGGCGCGCCTCCAGGTGGTGCAAGGACCGCCGATGCTGCGCAGCGAAAACGCCCGCCTGTCGGGCTGGGTGTACGTCGATATTCGCGGACGTGACCTGCGTTCGGCCGTCCAGGACATGCAGGCCGCCGTGGCCAAGGCGGTCCCGATGCCAGCGGGCTATTCCCTCAGTTGGTCGGGTCAGTTCGAGTATCTGGAGCGGGCCACCGCGAAGCTGAAGGTGGTGGTGCCGTTCACGCTGCTGATCATCTTCGTGTTGCTGTACCTGGTGTTCGGCCGTCTCGATGAAGCGCTACTGATCATGGGCACGCTGCCGCTGGCGCTCATCGGCGGATTCTGGCTGCTTTACTTGCTGGGCTACAACCTTTCGGTAGCGGGGGTTGTCGGCTTTATCGCCCTTGCCGGCGTGGCAGCCGAGTTCGGCGTCATCATGCTGCTCTACCTGAAGCAAGCCTGGAGCGAACGCGAGGGCCGAGGCGAAACCAGCGTGTCCGCATTGCTGGACGCCATTCAGGAAGGGGCAGTGCTGCGGGTCCGCCCCAAGGCCATGACCGTCGCTGTCATTCTTGCCGGCCTGATTCCCATCATGTGGTCGCATGGCACCGGCTCGGAGGTCATGCAGCGCATTGCGGCTCCGATGGTTGGCGGCATGGTCACCGCGCCATTGCTTTCCCTGTTTGTTGTGCCGGCGGTGTACTTGCTGATACGCAGACGGCAGGCCGAATCTGTCTCACTTTCCACCCACCCCTCACTCCCGGAGGAATCACAATGAAATACGTCAAAACTCTTGCCATCATGGCTGCTCTCGCTGCCACACCGGCTGCGTTCGCGGCAGGGTCGATGGACGGCATGGATATGAAGGGCATGGACATGAAGCCGTCAGCCGAAACGAAGCAGGCCCCCCACCCGGTTGCGGCAGAGGTAAAGAAGATCGATGCGAAGGCAGGGAAAGTTACCCTCAAGCACGGCCCGATCGAAAATCTCGGCATGTCCGCCATGACCATGGCGTTCCCGGTCAAGGATCGCGCTTCGTTGAAGGACTTCAAGGAAGGTGATGCGGTTACCGCCGTATTCGACACGGTCGACGGCAAGCCGACAGTCGTGGACATGCAGCGCAAGTAAAACTCAGGCGGCACCACCGCTCGCATCGGGGCAGTGTGCCGCCTGCCATGGCCAAAATCCTCCGTCACGCCGCTTCGGTAGACCTCCGAATGGCGTCGTCGGGATCGAAACCGCTTTCCATGAACGTTCGGCCACAGTGAGCCGCCCACCCTTCGACCTGCCACGTGAAGTCATCGTTGTCATCGTGTTTGCCGTGGCGTTCACGGTGTGTGCTACAGGTTCGCTTGCCTGGCATTTTCGTCGCCAGATGCGCATCAAGCGCGGCCTCGAGAATGACAGATCAGGTTCGTCCACGCGACGTCGCATAACTTCAAGACGGCGCAAATAGTCCTGTCAGATCCCACCTGAGCATTCATGCTGGATGCAGCTTGCGAGCCGGTTTCACCAACGAGAGCGGCTTTAGACATCAGCATCGCGGCCCTGCGAGACGTCTTCGGTGGCCAGACGAACTTGCGGATCCGGTCGTTCAAACGGATAAATCAGTTGCTCGCCGTAGCGGTGCGGCACCGGGTCGCCTTCGATGCCGATTGCGCCCAGTGGCGCCTGCGGTTGATAGAAGGTACCGAAGAGGTGGTCCCATACCAGCCAGAACTCCCCGAAATTGACCTGCGCGTCCGCGAAGCGCTCCCGATGGTGCCAGCGATGGAGTTCTGCCACGCCTAACATATACCGCACCGGCCCCAGGCTATAGTCCAGGTTGGCATGCTGGAATGCCAGATGGACCGCCAGGATTGCGAACCAGCCGGCCACTACCTCGGCCGGCGCGCCTAGTATGCCCAGGACCAGTAAGCCCGGACCCGCCATCAGGGCTGCATGCAGCGGGTGGCGGCGTTCCCCGTTTAGCCAGTAGAGCCGCCGCGACGAATGATGAATGCTGTGCAGCCGCCACAGAAAGCCGTAGTGGTGGCTGAGCCGATGGACGGCATACAGCGACAGGTCCAGTGGCGCCCCTGCGAGTAATACCTGCAACAAGTATGGCCATTCCGCAGGCCACCATAGCTTGGGCCAACCCGTTCCTTCCCGCAGCACCACGAACCCCAGCACGGCACCGTGCATCACGGCCAAATTCACAACGGCATGGGCGACATCCGCCGGAAAGTCGAGATCCCGCTTTTGCCACCGTGCATCGAACGGGACAATGCGCTCCAGCCAAGCAACAAGAAATAGCCCGGCGGCGGCCCACAACGCCAGCCAAGCCAGCGGCGTGCCGTGGGATGGGGCGACCGAAACCCCTGTGATTACCAGGGCCATGATGGTCGGATAGGCGCCGTACCGCACCACAGAACGCGCTGTCATTGCGACTCCAGAGTTCAATTTCCTCCAGTTTCTCCAAGCGACAGACAGCTAGCTTGAATAAACATGCTGTGTGCGGGCGACGTCTTGACTCTATAGCAGGTACGGGGTGTGAAATTACTCAGATCTTCTGTGGAAACAGGCGGGTTAACAAAGGAGTTGCATGAACGACCACTTCCCCGACAAAGAACGCCTTGACCTCGACGCGAGTCAGGCGGCCGACCGCCGGATTCTGTGGCTGGTACTACTGATTAATGTCAGCCAATGTCTGGCAGGTATGGGCGTGGGCCTTTGGGCGGCGTCCACGGCGGTGCTTGGTGCGGCTCTGGACAACCTTGCCGACGCGTTGGTGTATGGCGTCAGCCTGTACGCCGTCGGCCGATCGCGAGCCATCAAGGTGCGGGCAGCGCGGCTATCGGGGTGGCTTTTGATTGGGCTGGCCCTGATGCTATGCGTGGAAGTCCTGCGCCGGTTCTTTGGCGGCGAGGCGCCATTGGGGCCGGCGATGATGGTCATGGCAGCGATCAATGCGGCGCTGAACATTATTTGCTTGCGCTTACTGAAACGCCACCGCGGGGAAGACGTCAACTTCAAGGCTTCCGCCATATTCACCAGCAACGACTCGATTGTGAATCTGGCCATTGTGTTGTCCGGAGCGCTCGTGATGTGGTCGGGCTCCAACCTGCCAGACCTGGTTCTGGGTCTGGTGGTATCTGCGATCGCCGCTAACGGAGGTCGTGAAATCCTGGTTGACGCGACAGAACATGAGGAAAAGGCCCGTTCCGAGGCAACTTAACCTCCGACCAGGAGGCAGAGCCCTTGACTCTGTATCTACTTTAGGGTGTGAAATTCTGACATATACAGAAAGAGGCGAATGATGAAACTCGACCAAGCCCATGCCGAAAGTGATGCGAGATCAACTCAAGAAAGGAAGAAGGCGGAGGACCTGAACGGCGCGACATCCGTCTTCCGCATTCCCAACATGGATTGCCGCAACGAAGAAGCGGCAATCCGTGCACGGCTTGCCAAATTGCCAGCGGTAGAGTCCCTTTCGTTCGACCTTCCCCAGCGCCGCCTCACCGTCCGGCATGGGCTACCGAACCCGGGGCCGTTGCTGGAGGCCCTCCATGAGATCGGCATGCAAGCATCGATGGAGGACGACGGCGAAGCCGCGGGCAACGCCGCTTGCGGATCCGCGTGCGCTGGATCCTGCGCCGGCAGCCAGAGCGCTGCGTTAGAAGAGTCAAAAGACACATTCACGATTCCAAACATGGATTGCCGCTCCGAAGAGGCGGCGATCCGCGCGCGGCTGGAGCCGTTGGCCGGCGTCCGGTCGCTCGAGTTCGACCTACCCGCACGCCAGCTGTCTGTCGTCCACACCTTGTCCTCGGTGGAACCCCTGCTGACGGCGTTGCAATCGATCGGCATGCAGGCAAGGCTGGGCGAAGACACAACTCCTCCGGGCGCGAATTGCGCAGCGACAACGGAGACTGCCTGCGGTCCCTGCGGCACGCCCCCCGTCTCCTTCGTCCCTGCAGCCACGGGCAATACCACGCAGTTCCTGATCACAAACATGGACTGCCCCACCGAGGAAGCTTTGATCCGCAAGCGCCTAGGCAAGGTGGAGGGCATCGAACGCCTCGACTTCGACCTGATGAATCGCCGACTGGAGGTGCAACACCGCCTGCCCGATCCGGCACCGGTCCTCGGCGCACTGCGCGAGATCGGCATGCATGCCACGGTCGAGCGCGAGGCAGGGGCAAGTTCCAAGGGACGAGCCACCTACTTGATCGAAAAGATGGACTGCCCGACCGAAGAGGCGCTGCTGCGCAAGGCGTTGGAAGGCATGCCGGGTGTCAGCAGCCTGCAGTTCAACCTGATGAGCCGGACCCTGACCGTCAGCCATTCGCTGAAGGACGAGGTGCCAATCACAGCGGCCATTGAGCGACTTGGCATGCAGCCGGTGCTGCGCGACCATAGTCGGCCTGCCCCCGCAGTCACGAGGGACTTTGGCACCGGCATTTCGAAGGCGGAGTGGCTGCGCATGGGGGCCGCCGGCGTGCTGGCGGTTGGCGCGGAAGTCCTCACATTCGCCGGGATGGGTGAATCGGCATGGCCGGTGGTGGCCGCGTCGCTGGCGGCCATTGCGTTGGGCGGTATCGAGACCCTGAAGAAAGGCTGGATCGCGCTGCGCACGCTGTCACTGAACATGAACCTCCTGATGACGATTGCCGTCATCGGTGCCGCTTTGATCGGCCAGTGGCCGGAAGCCGCCGTGGTGATCTGGCTGTTCGCCATCGCGGAGATGATCGAAGCGCTAAGCCTGGACCGGGCGCGCAACGCGATTCGCAAGCTGATGGACCTGGCGCCGGAAACCGCACTCGTCCGCCAGGACGACGGTCGCTGGCAAGAGGTCAAGGCCGAGACAGTGCCGCTTGGAGCCGTCGTGCGCGTTCGTCCCGGCGAACGTATCGCCTTGGATGGGGTCGTGGTGTCGGGCGCATCAGCCATCAACCAGGCGCCCATCACCGGCGAAAGCATGCCCGTGGAAAAGAACCCCGGCGACACGGTGTTCGCGGGCACGATCAATGAGCGCGGCACATTGGAATTCGAAGTGCACTCGCGCAAGGGAGAGACCACGCTCGACCGTATCGCGCGCTCGGTCCAGGAAGCCCAAGGCCAGCGCGCGCCGACGCAGCGTTTCGTTGATCGTTTCGCGAGCGTCTATACCCCCTCTGTCTTTGCGCTGGCGATCGCCATTGCCGTGATCCCGCCGCTGTTCTTTGGGGCGCCTTGGTTCGAATGGGTCTACAAGGCGCTGGTGATGCTGGTGATTGCTTGTCCCTGCGCCCTGGTGATCTCGACACCGGTGACGGTCGTCAGCGGCCTGGCTGCGGCCGCGCGGCGTGGCATCCTCGTCAAGGGTGGCCTGTACCTGGAGCAAGGGCGTCTGCTGCGCGCGGTGGCACTGGACAAGACTGGCACCCTTACGCACGGCCGCCCGGCGCTGACCGATACGGTACCGACGGGCGCGCTCTCGGAGACGGAAGTGCTGCGCATTGCCGCCAGCCTGGATGCGTTGTCCGAACATCCAGTGGCCACAGCTATCGTCAACGCCTACGGCGACAAGCCGCACGCCTCAGTGCAACGCTTCGAGGCTCTGGCTGGCCGTGGCGTCAAGGGCGACATCGACGGCCAGACCTACTACGTCGGCAACCACCGCCTGGCAAATGAGCTTGGCGTGGCCAGCGAGCAGGTCCGCAAGCTGCTGGAGAGCCTGGAAGCGCAGGCCAAGACAGCAGTGGTGCTTGCCACCGATAAGCAGGCACTGGGTGTCCTGGCAGTTGCCGACACGGTCCGGGACAGCAGCAAGCGTGCGGTAGCGGCGCTCAAGCAGTTGGGCGTAGAGCCGGTGATGCTTACCGGCGACAACCGCAAGACCGCGGAAGCGGTGGCCGCCCAGGTGGGCATCACCGACGCGCGCGGCGACCTGCTGCCGCACGACAAGTTGGCTGCGATCGCAGAGCTTGGCGCGAAGGCGCCGGTAGGCATGGTCGGGGATGGCGTCAACGATGCGCCCGCGCTGGCCAAATCGAACATCGGCTTTGCGATGGGCGCTGCTGGCACCGACACCGCGATCGAGACCGCCGACGTGGCGCTGATGCAGGACGACCTGCGCAAGCTGCCTGAGTTCATCAAGCTGTCGCGCCGGGTGGGTGGCGTGCTGAAGGCAAACATCGCCTTCGCGATCGGTACCAAGGCGGTCTTCATGGTGCTGGCCTTCACCGGCCATGCCAGCCTGTGGCTCGCGATTCTTGCCGACATGGGCGCAAGCCTGGCCGTGGTGTTCAACGGACTGCGCCTGCTGGGGACCAGCCCCTCCACTGAGAGTGACCACCATGCGGGCTGATCGCAGCATTGGCCTGGGTTTCGTATTGGCGGCCCTTATCGTGGCGATGGATATCGGGACGAAAGTAGCCATCGTGGCCTGGGTCGACTACGGTGCAAGCCTCGACTGGCTGCCCGTCCTCAACGTCGTGCATGTGCTGAACCGAGGTGCCGCCTTCAGTTTTCTGCACGGCGCGGGGGGCTGGCAGCGATATTTTTTCATTGGAATTGCCTTGGCGGCCTCCGCGTTCCTTGTGTACATGATTCGGCGTACTGGTACCACCGATACCGAGCGGATCAGCTACGGACTGATCTTGGGCGGCGCGTTGGCCAATATGATCGACCGGGTCGCACGCGGAGCGGTGGTCGACTGGATCGATCTTCATTGGGGTTCGTACCATTGGCCGGCCTTCAATGTGGCTGACATCGGCATCACACTCGGTGCTGCCTTGATCGTGTTCCATGAGCTCTTCGGCAGAATGCAGGCACGCCCAGCCCGCGGATGAACACGAAGCATCCGACAGGCAGCCGCTGCTGACCATCGGCCGCGGCTGGGCCATTTACATCGGACCGATAGAGGCCGGTCGGTTGCACCGACATCAAGCAGCTCAGTTGGCATGGAGCAAACAGGGGATGTTGCTCCTCGAAGGGGCCTGGGGCGGATTGCAGGCCCCGGGACATTTTCTTGCGGCCGGGGTGCCGCATCGTCTCGTAGCGGCCGGCCCGGTGCGCATGGTGTTTCTCGACCCGACCATGCACAGCGTTTGCCCTACTGGCCGTCGGCCCGCAGCCACGATGGCGCCGAGCCCCGTGCAGGCGGATATGCTGGAACATGAGCTGGACCGCTGGCTGCGAGGCGCAATGCCGTCTGAAACAGCGAATGTGTCACAACCTGCCACGGAGGCTTCGCGTTGGGCTGCGGTCCTCCAGTGGCTGGAAACGTCGCTGGAGGGACCCGTGCATGTCGCACATGCCGCCGACGCCGTAGGCCTGTCGTCCTCCCGTTTCATGCATTGGTTCGCGGAGGCGAGCGGACTGTCGTTCCGGGCGTACGTGCGTTGGTTGCGCCTGCAGCGTGCGGTGCGCACCCTCTCCGATGGTTGTACGCTCACCGAGGCTGCTCATCTCGCCGGCTTCGCCGACAGCGCGCACCTGACGCGCACCTTCGTGTCCACATTCGGAGTCCGGCCAGCGCCGCTGCGTGGCGCTCGGATTGTCTGTACGGCACAGTCCAAACCTCCATTCACACTGCACGGACTTGAATTTGTCGACACCATCCGGCATGGAGGGCGTCAGACAGGAGCCCAACAAAGGGGAAAAGCATGAAGATCGGCAAACTTGCTCAAACCGCCGGCACCACGGTGGAGACTATTCGCTTCTACGAGCATGAAGGCTTACTGCCGGCGCCGGCTCGTTCCTCTGGAAACTACCGACTCTACGCTTCCCAGCACCTTGAGCGGTTGGCGTTCATCCGCCATTGCCGCTCGTTGGACATGACCCTGAACGAGATTCGGTCCTTGCTGCGTCTCAAGGATGCGCCCCACGAGGACTGTGGAGAGGTCAACGTCCTGCTAGAAGGCCACATTCGACACGTGGCGCGCCGCATACAAGAGTTGATGGCATTGGAACGTGACCTGAAGCAATTGCGCAGTCAATGCGGTCTGTCGCGAGAGGCCAAGGACTGCGGCATTCTGGAGGGCCTTACGAAAACAGCCCATCAGACACCACAGCTGTTGGGAGAAGAGTAGGGACGCGGATCCCACGAAGGACTACAGGCAGATCCGCCTTCAGCGAACGCTTTCCTGTCGCCGGCGCTAAGCGGCATGTGCGCCACCCCAAACAGCGCAGGCGGAAGCGTTCCCGACGCGCAAGGCAGCCTCTGCCATAGCCCCGCAGAAAGGCACAGACTCCCAAGTGCGCCTCCCAAGCCGCCAAAACGTCTGCCGGGAAATGCATGCCTGCGACCAGACGCGACCAGCCAACAAGGTCCACGCCAGTTTGGGCTAGCCCCTTCTAGTGCTTCATCTAGCACTGTGTAGCTGCCATAGGGTCAAGGAAAACGCTACGCGTTTGCCGAACTTTTCTCCTGAAGTGCGGCGCGGGTGCTTTGTTCGTAGCAGGCGGCATATATGCGTGCAGCCTTGTCTTGACCCTGTAGCCACTACATGGTGTCAAATCGCACCGACATATCAGCTGACAGGCTGCCAATGAGAGGCGCTGGGCTAAAGGCGACCGGCCATATCATTGGGGCATGCCTCGGCACTGCTCTATAACCTGCCGAGCGCGGGATCCAAGCCGACCGATCCAATGTGCTGCAACATCTTCGATTTCACTACACTCGAGCCCATGAATTTCTGCATGCCAAACGCCACTCCGAGAAGTAACCGGTAACCGCCATACACTCACAAAAGGTACGGCTCCGTCGCTCATGCAAACGCCAACCCCACATCCGAAAACTCTGATAGCGGCGGCGCTGTCCGCCGCCATGCTGTGCGCGGTAGGACCGGTGCTAGCGCAGCCAGCGCGCATTGCCGTAGTCAATTCCGAACTTATTCTGCCGGACTCGTTGCCAGCCAAGCAGGCCCACAACAGGCTTGCACAGGAGTTTTCCACGCGCGACCGTGAACTGCAGGACATGGACCGGAAGACCAGGGCCTTGGCTGACAAGCTCGAGAAGGAAGCGGCCGTGCTCACAGATCTTGACCATCAGCGCCGCCAGCACGAAGTGGCCGAGCTGACCCACGAATTCCAGCGCAAGCAGCGTGGATTCCGAGAGGACTTGCAACAGCGCCGCAACGAGGAACTGAATCGCCCCGGGTTTTGCGGAGGCTCTCACTCTTGAGAGAATGCGAGCCATGAGCAAGAACAACGCAAACAAGTTTTCCCCGGAAGTGCGCGAGCGCGCCGTGCGCCTGGTGCAGGAGTCGCGCGGCGAGTACCCGTCGCTGTGGGTGGCGGTCGAGTCCATCGCGCCCAAGATCGGCTGCTCGGCGCAGACGCTGCTGACCTGGGTCAAGCGCCACGAAGTCGACAGCGGACAGCGCGAAGGCGTCACCACCAGCGAGCGAGAACGCATCAAGGAGTTGGAGCGGGAGAACCGAGAGCTGCGCCGCGCCAACGACATCCTGCGCACTGCCAGCGCTTTTTTCGCGCAGGCGGAGCTCGACCGCAAGCTGAAGTCGTAAACACCTACATCGACCGGCACCGGGAGGTTTACGGGGTCGAGCCGATCTGCAAGGTGTTGCAGGTTGCCTCGTCGGCCTATCGGCGCCATGCCGCACGGCTGCGTGATCCGTCACGGCGCAGCGACCGTGCGCGTCGTGATGAACGGCTCATGCCGCAAGTCCAGCGAGTGTGGCAGGAGAACCATCGCGTCTACGGCGCCGACAAGGTCTGGCGGCAACTGAACCGCGAGGGCGTGACGGTTGCCCGCTGCACGGTCGAGCGATTGATGCGCGCCCAGGGACTGCAAGGTGTGCGGCGCGGCAAGCGGCTGCGAACGACCATCGCTGACGACGCCGCCAGTCGCCCGGTGGATCGCGTCAACCTGAACCGCCCCGGGTTTCCCGGAGACTCCTTGGGTTGAGTCACGCCGACATGACGGACTCGTTGGGTTGCGAATAGTAGTTGGCTTCGGCTTCGGCCGGCGGGATATTACCGATCGGTTCAAGCAATCGGCGGTTGTTGAACCAGTCGACCCAATGGAGCGTGGCCCACTCGACTTCGTCGCGCGTGCGCCAGGATGACTTCCGATGGATCACCTCGGCCTTGTAGAGGCCGTTGATGGTCTCGGCCAGTGCGTTGTCGAACGAGTCGCCCACGCTGCCCACAGAGGGCTCCAGGCCCGCCTCGGCCAGCCGCTCGGTGTATCGGATCGACACGTACTGGACGCCTCGGTCGCTGTGGTGGATCAGGCGATCCGGGCCGACCGGCTTCCTCGCGTACAACGCCTGCTCGAGCGCGTCGAGCACGAAGTCCGTCTGCATCGAGCAGGAGGCCTTCCAGCCCACGATGCGACGGGCGAACACGTCGATGACGAAAGCGACGTAGACCCATCCTTGCCAAGTCGAGACGTACGTGAAGTCGCTGACCCACAGCGCGTTCGGCCGATCGGCCTTGAATTGCCGCTTCACGTGATCGAGCGGGCACGGCGCCTTCGGATCGCTCACCGTCGTGCGCACGGCCTTGCCTCGAACAACGCCCCTCAGCCCAAGCCGCTTCATCAGCCGCTGCACGGTACAGCGCGCAACGTCGACTCGCTCGCGCCGCAGCTGCCGCCAGACCTTGCGTACCCCGTAGACCTGGTAGTTGTCGTCCCACACGCGCTGCACCTCGGGTATCAGTATCTCGTCGGTCTTCACCCGCTGCGATCGCAGCTCCGGATCGGCCTGCCTGGCCGCATGCGCGTAGTACGTCGACGGGGCGATCTGCAGCACCTTGCAGATCGGCTCGACCCCGTGAACGTCTCGCTGCTCATCGACGAATCGCTTCATCGTTTGAAGGGGCGGTCGAGCTCCGCCTGGGCAAAATACGCCGACGCCTTGCGTAGGATCTCGTTGGCCTGGCGCAGCTCGCGCACCTCGCGTTCGAGCGCCCTGATGCGCTCCTTCTCGGCCGTCGTTACGCCGTCACGCTTGCCCGTGTCGCGCTCGTGCTGGCGAAGCCAGCCTCGCAGCGTCTCGGCCGTGCAGCCAACCTTGGCCGCCACCGACACGATCGCCGCCCACTGCGACTCGTACTCGTCTTGGTGCTCCAGCACCATCTTCACCGACCGTTCCCGGACTTCCGGGGAGAACTTGCTTGCTCTGCTCATAGCTCCATCTTCTCAAGGAATGGAGCCTCCAGATTTTCCGGGGCGGTTCACTGGCACGGGTGCAAGAGCGCGCCCAGCAGGCGATTCGCCAGCTTGCCGAGCAGCGCGGGTACGACCTTGTCATACAGGCAGTCTATGTGAATCCGCGCATTGACATCACTGAAGACGTCATGAAAGCGCTGGACGCCAGCAGCAAGTAGGAAACCTTCATGGGAGGTCGCAGCAGGCTGCGCGGAGATGCTTGGCCCCGCTCTGTAGGTAATTCATGTTCACTCACGCGATGTGACCCTTCAAGGCATAGAAGCATCATCCACTTTGTCTGACATGGTGCAATGCTGGGTTCATTCCATCGAGGCCGGCTGAGGTCCCTGCGGCACTGCCATCTCGCTCGTCCCTGCAGCCACGGGCAACACCACGCAGTTCCTGATCACCAACATGGACTGCCCCACCGAGGAAGCCCTGATTCGCAAGCGCCTGGGCAAGGTGGAGGGGATAGAACGACTCGACTTTGACCTGATGAACCGCCGGCTGGAGGTGCAATACCGTCTACCAAATCCGTTACGGCATGCATGCCACGGTCGAACGCGAGGCAGGGGCCTGATCTGTCCGATGAAACGGCCCCCCTCCTTCAGCGCCCCGAGAGAATGAGAGCCACCGCAAGCGTGTAGGCACCACAACGGTCGAAATCCCAGTCATCGCCATCCCAAAAGCCGACCGGTAGGATGCCGCGCATAGCCAACCGCGAACGTGATACGACCGAGCAGATACAAGCTCACCAGAATCGGCATCAGCCTAAGTTCGGCGCCATACAGCACTGTCGCAAGAATCAAATGCGCGCCTACCGCCAGTACGGTCTGTTCGAGCGAGTTCTGTAGCACCGCCACGCGCAGCTCAATAGCGGGACTAGGACGCGAAAACGCCGAGCCCTGGATATCGGCTTGCGATAAAAAGCGTCCCTTGCTTACGGCTCTCACGCAATCTGCTAACCATAGGAAAACAGGGAGATCGGCCTTGAGCGCAAACGCGACACGGTCGCCAATACCAAGCTGTCCATCGAGGCCGAACAGAGCGGGGGGAAGCCAGATATAACCCGCGCCAAGAACTACCGCGCAAACTAAGCAGGCAAGCATCGAATCGCGTACGATGCGACGTTGTTGCAGACTCCATGGCATGGTTGCACTCCTCGCCTGTTACCCCGGCACGACGATCCTTGGTACGTTAAGCAGCCCCCTTCAATAACCGGCTCGAAAGAGCCAAACTGCCGAGCGCTACTAACCAGCCCGCCAAGACGTCCGCCGGGAAGTGCATCCCTGTGGCCAAACGTGACCAGCCGACTAGCGCGACATAGGTAAGTAGAGCCGGTCGCCAGTGGGCGCGGACCATTGGCCATAACCCACCAGCAACCAGAGCGGCGTACGTGGAATGTCCACTCGGAAGACTGTAGTGCGTCTCAATTGAACCGATTGAATGCCACAGGTGACCGAACACGGCAGCCGGCCGCGGGAAATCGAAGAGAAACTTTGATGCTCCAACTACAGCAAATGCCATACCGAATGCGACTACAAATCGTGCCAAGTGAGCCTGTAGCTCCAACGAACGATCTACATCCGAGGTTGTTCTTGACCAGACCCAAAAGCCTCCCATGACAACAGGCGCGGTCCAATAGTTGCCCAATAGGTAGCTAAACAGCTTGGCCAAAGGCAAGAACATTGCCGGCGTGCCTTCATTGACCAGTAGGAAGATCTCTCGATTCCAGCCGCTCCAGTCGTAGAGAACAAGTGCCCAACTCATCGGATCACCATCCTCCGCCCCTCGCATCCCACCATACGGTAAGGACTCGCGATATGGGAGCGTTGGGTTCTATTGTTCGCAATCGTGCGAACGCCTGAAAGCCGAGGCGGAGGGTCGCCCGAAGTTGTGCGCACCTCACGTAAGCGCATTGCACCCTCCCGCATCTTGCACGCGGCTGCACTTGGCTCGACCCCATACGAGCAATCCGCCGGAAGTCCCCATCGGTTTGTGTTGCGCTGACTCAAAGTAGGTCGCCAGTATTGACTAACGTTGTTATTTCTACGCCCTCTAGCGGCTATAGAGTCAAGCGCGATTCCCCATACTTCCATCACCAAGATGGGTCGCTCGCGCAAACGATATGAATTACAATCATTCGCATTTGTCCGCGAAAACTGCCGCCCGCCCGGCGTGTTCCTCATGCAAGCCCTGCGCATCCTCTCCCTCGTTCTAGTCTCCTTGGCGCTATCCGTCTCGACGGCTTTGGCCGAGCCTCTATCCACGCAAGACAAGGCCAAGCAAGTCTGGCAATTGCTGGACTACCTTGCCGTTGACTATGGCGGTTCAGTCAACGATGGCCGCATCACCAATGAGGCTGAATATGCCGAGATGCAAGAGTTCGCGCAGACGGTCGCGCGACAGCTAGGCGAATTGCCGCCAGGACCCGCCTCCGAACAACTAGGCAAGGAAGCTGGCGCATTGCGTTTGTCCATCGCAGCGAAGGCCTCGCCAGAAACTGTCGCCGAACTGGCTCGGAAGTTGGCCAGCGGCGTCCTCACAGCCTATCCGGTTCCTATGGCACCAAGCAAGGCGCCTGATTTGCAGAACGGGGCGAAGCTCTATCAAAGCCATTGTGCGTCCTGCCACGGCGTATCCGGTAACGCGGACGGCCCCCTCGCAGCGAAACTCAACCCGCCCCCGATTGCGCTGGCCGACCACGCGCGCGCGCAGGAACGCAGCGTCTTTGCCTTGCAACAGATCATCACGCGCGGCGTGGAGGGAACATCGATGCCGGGCTTTGCCCATCTCTCCGAAGACGACCGATGGGCTCTGGCCTATTTTGCTTCGACGCTGTCTTATTCAGATACTGACCGCCAGGCGGGCGCCAAGCTTTGGACTGCTGAACCGGGGCTGCGCGCGGCGGTTCCCACGCTCGACAAGCTTAGCCAGACCTCGGAGGCGGCACTTGCTAAATTCGTGGGTGCACAGACCTCTCGTGATGGTCTTGCATACCTGCGAAGCTCACCGGACGTACTGGCCGCATCGACCACCGATAGTCTCTCAATCGCCAAGGAAAAGCTGAAGGAAAGTGTCACTGCGCTTGACAAGGGAGACACGCGGGCCGCATCGCAACTGGCTTTGTCCGCATATCTTGATGGGTTCGAACCAGTTGAGCCTGCGTTGGCTGCCAAGAACCAGGCTCTCTTCCTGGACATCGAGAAGACGATGGGACTCTATCGAAATGCCGTCGCGAATGGCCAGGCAGAGCGCGCGCATGACATCGCAGCGCAACTGCAGTCAAGGCTGGACGAGGCGCAGGAAGCGCTCGCAGGCGCC
Source organism: Cupriavidus gilardii (assembly GCF_017598945.1). Classification (GTDB taxonomy): domain Bacteria; phylum Pseudomonadota; class Gammaproteobacteria; order Burkholderiales; family Burkholderiaceae; genus Cupriavidus; species Cupriavidus gilardii_E. The sequence continues at coordinate 35,163 of NZ_JAGFTW010000016.1, read as the reverse complement.
AATGACGCATTCTCGACCTTCCTTGGCGCCTTTACGATCCTGCTTCGTGAAGGGCTTGAAGCGCTGTTGGTAGTCGTAGCCATGCTGGCGTTCCTCAAGAAGGCCAATCGCACTGACGTCCTTCCCTACGTTCACGCGGGTTGGGTCACTGCGCTGGGAGCCGGTGGATTGACGTGGGCGGTAGCTACCTACGTCGTTGATCTGAGCGGCGCTAGTCGCGAAATGACCGAAGGCTTCTCCGCGGTCTTCGCGGCGGTCGTCCTACTCGGCGTCGGCATGTGGATGCACCAGAAGAGTCTGGCGGGACGCTGGCAATCGTACGTGAAGGAAAAGCTGTCGTCGGCATTGAACAGGAAATCGGCGTTTATGCTCTTCCTGCTATCGTTCGTCACGGTCTACCGGGAAGTATTTGAGACCGTGCTCTTCTACGCGGCCCTGTGGTCCGATGGCAACGGTGCCTACATGCTCGCGGGACTCGGTTGCGGTATTGCTGTGCTGGCAGTGATTGCGTTTCTGCTCCTGCGATCGACGGCGCGTTTGCCGATTCGACAATTTTTCGCGTTCAGCTCCGCCTTGGTTGGCGTGCTTGCCGTGGTCCTGATTGGCAAGGGCGTGGCGGCACTGCAGAAAGTTGGCCTGTTGCAAGTGACGCCGCTCTCTATGCCGCGTATCGATGTCTTGGGCGTTTACCCCTCTGTGCAAACCATTGCCGCGCAAGTGGCTATTCTCCTCATCATCGTTGCCAGCGTGACCTATAACTTGCGATCGCAACGTACCGCGAGGGTGTGAGCCCCTGTCAGGCGCGAAGCTTTGTTCGTCGACCATTTCAAAGTCAGCGATTTGGCCCAAATGTGGCGGACTTTTTGCGACTACCTTCCATTCGCGGCAGGATCGATGGACGGCATGGACATGTAGGGCTGCCAAGGATGTCACGCAACTGTCGTGCTGTGCGGGCTGAGAAAAAGCCAACCTTCTGGAACTCGGCGATCGCCAAGCTGGCCAATTGGAATGCCGCCCTCGACCTGTTCCGCGAGGACTACCGGGTGCCGCTGGTGCCCTCGGAGTCTGCGGCCTGCCTGGCGGTGTCAATCGAGCTGACCGCCCCAGCTTTGCTGTTGCTGGGACTGGCGACCCGCGCCGTGGCGATGCGACAAGGCAACGCGCGCTGTCGCTACGGCCCATCATCCGCAAACGTGGCATCGACAAAGGCCCGCAACTGCGTCAGGTCGGTCCTGGCATAGGCCGCCGTGGTCTGCACCGAGGCGTGGCCGAGCAGCGCCTGGGCGGCCGGCAGCGGCACCTGGTGGTCGACCACCAGTGTGCGCGCATAGGCATGGCGCAGCCAGTGCGGGGAGGCCGCGCGCAGTAAGAGCGCCTGCGCCGGCTCGCGCGCCTGCAGACCATCGGCCACGGCCGCAAAGATCGCCTTGACCTCCCGGTACAGGCCTGCCGACTGTAGCGCTTCGCCCTTGTTGCCGTGGATTACAGGCAGCGCCTCGTGCGCCGGCGGCTCGGACGGCAGGCCGCGTGCTTGTCGGTAGGCGCGCAATACCGTCACGCACGGCACCGGCAGCGGAATGGCCCGTGCCTTGCGCCCCTTGCCGCAGACATAGAGCGTCCACCGCCCGGGCGCCTCGGCCTCCAGGCGGGGCAGTGCGATCTCTGTCGACCAGGCCAGTTCCGCCAGGCGCACGCCGGCGTAACGATACAGCGCCCAAATCGCGCGCCGCCGCTGCGCCGCCAGCGTGTTGGTCGTGTTGGCGGCGGCAAACTCCGGCGCCTCAAGCCAGGCATCGCACGCGGCCAGCAGCGCTGGCGGGATCAGCCGCGTCGGCGCGAAGCCGGCCCGGGTGCGGCTGCCGGCGGACAGGCCCGCGGCCGGATTGGCATGCAAGTAGCCGGTGTCGTACCAGTAGCCGTAGAGGCTTGCCACCACCGCCAGCGCGCGCGTGCGGGTCGCTTCTGACAAGGGCGGCGCGGCGTCCTCCCTGCCGGTCTCCCCGTGCTGCAGCGCGTGCCGGTAGCCGAGCAACCGCTGGCGCGTGAGGTCCGAGAGCGGCCCAAGCTCGTGCGCGCCGCACCAGCGCATCAGGCGGCGCAGTTCGGCGCCATAGGCGCGCAACGTGTGGGGCGAGCGCCCGGTTCGGTCGCGCAGGAAGAGCGCCAGCGCCTGTGCATCGTCGGCGGCGCCGAGCGTGTTGGCCGCCGCGTGCGGCTGGGCGAAGCGGCCGGCGCGCGTGAGCCACGCGTGGTCAGCAGGGCCGTAAGCGGCCAGCCACGGGTTCGCCGCGACAGCTCCCCTCGCTTCCGCGGCGGTCGGCACCGTTGCTTCGCTCGCTAAGGCGGCGGTGGACCGGATGCGGCGCCGGTGCGTGTGCAGCAGCCGCGCGAGGACCGTCTCCGGGCGGGGCGCCAGATCCGCCGTCACCGTGCGCAGGCGCCCGCGCTCCCAGTATTCGACTGCCCCATCGTGCGCCAGCAGCAGCTTGAGCACGGTCGGCTGCGCGGCCTTGGCGTCGGCCAGCGAGCCATAGCGGCGCTTGACGCGCGCCAGCGTCCAGTGCGCGTAGACCGGGTGCCCGAGTGCCTCCGCCAGGTAGGCGAGGGCCGCCGCGACGGTGGCCGGCAGTGGGCGCGGCGGCACCGCGCCCGTATCGATCCAGTCGGCCGGCTTCATGACTGGGCGGTCCGCTTGGCGGCCGCCTTGCCCGTCGATCTGGGCACGCGCGTCTTGGCCGCTGGTGGCGCCGCGGCCAGGGTCGCACGCAGCAGCTCGTCGAGCTGGGCGCGCTGGCTGGCGGTGACGGCCTTGAGTGCGCTCGCCTCGCCCGCGGCGGTCTGGCGCGCGGCCCGCTCGCTGGCCAGGTCGGCGTCGAGTCGTGCGCGCTCGTCTTCCAGCGCGGCGATGCGCCGCTCGGCGAATTTGAGTTGGGAGGCCAGTTGCGCGCGCTCGGCCCGCACCGCGTCGCGCTGGTGCGCGGTTTCCTGCAGGAGCTGCTTCGACAGCGCCTCGTAGCGCGCCTGGGTGGTGGCGATCGCCTCGGTGTGGGTGCGCTCGCCCGCCGTGGCGCGCTCCTGGGCGGTCGCCAGCGCCGCCTCGAGCTCGCCCCGGCGTGCGGCTTGCTCATCGGCGCGCGCGCACGCCGCCGCCTGGGCGGCGCACGCTACGGCCAGCGCGGTGTCGCGCGCGGCGAGCTGGCCGCGCACCTCGCTCAGTTCGGCCCGCAGCAGCTCGACCCGCAGTTCGGCCTCGGCGCGGGCGGCCTCGGCGGTGTCGGCTGTGGCTTGCGCCTCGCGCTTCAGGCGCACCACGTCGTCGAGCTGCACCGCGACCGCGGCCTGCCACAGCGCGCGCATCGCTTCGGCGATCTCGACCGGAATCTCGGGCAGGGCGAGGTCGGCCAGGCCCGAGCGCACCACCTCGGCCTCGATCGCGTTGAGCGTACGCGACAGCGTTGCAGGGTCACCGCCGCCCAGGCGGTCACGCAGCTTGCGCACCGACACCACGCGGCGAAAGCGTGCGGCCGTGGGCGGCGCCGCGTCGCCGGCCTCGGTGAGCATGGCCAGCACGGTGGCGCGGATCTGGTCGGGGGTGGCGGCGAGGCGGGGCATGGCAGTTTCCGGAGGCGCATTTCAGCCTATCTTACGCACATACCTAACGTTAGAAAAGCCATTTATGTGTTGCTTGGGAAAACCAAAGACGGATAAATCTAGTTATCTTGCGGAAACAATGGCTTCCAGCCACAGGGCGCGCTTGGCCGCGCGGCGGGGGCGGTCAACGTTCCAAAACCAAGGGGAAAAGGACCAGTCAGCAAGTGACTGATTTGACTAGGGTTTTAGGGTGGGCATCACCCTGGAACCCGCATGGCTGCTACGGGTGGCTACCCCGGTAAATTGCGGCGAAATCAAGGGGACCCCTGATCCAGACATTCGTCTATTCGCTGGCCTGGCCGCATATCCAGTGGGCGGCGATGCTGGTAGTGCGGCTGCGCCCGGGTGCGGGTAACTAGTCGCTGGACGAACTGTAGGGGGCGAGCACTAACCGTCTCGCGCGGCGGCTTGCGAACCATAGGTCGGCCCGCGGCCGGAAAAATGCTTGACCTTCCCTGCCGTGGGAACGTCCATATTAACCATGGGGGACAGAAGCCCCTGCGGCGTGGCAGGACCAAGTCGGCAGAGAGCATCGGATTTTCCGCCGGAGGTTAGTCAAATGGGCGTTCCGGGGCGCACGTTGTATGAAGAGGTCTTTGCGGTGTTCGAAAGGGCATGCCAGGAAAGCGATTTCGAGCTGGCCGAGGACCTCCTGCTCGCCCTAGAAGCGATGGATCGCCGGCAGGAAGCTCATCGGCAACTCGACCGCGCCTACCTGCTGCTAGCCGATCTCTGAGAACGGGAGTCCCCCGACTTTGGTTTCTACCTGCTTGCCATCGGCTGGCCAATGCCCCTGGGGACAGCAGTGGTCCTCTTCCATGCCTTAGCGTGCAATATTTTCCGTTTTCTGAAGTGACCCCTTCTTTACGGAGTCCCGCGTATACCAGTCGTTCTTCTCGACAACCGGCTCTTTGCGATAGTGCCGCATGACCCGAAGAAAGCACTCGAGAGGCTGTTCTTCTTTCGTAACCATCGGGCCTAACGTCGTCGGAGACAATTGCACGTTCCGGCTAATTCGAGAAACATCGTCTATTTTGCAGAAAGCGGCCGCTAACCGATCGAGCGGGGGAGTATCCGAAGGTCTTGCGAGCGCCGAGGCAATTTCTTCCATGTGCGCCGGGCTGCAAGGAAACTCATGTCGATCGGACAGTGCGCTCACTTTGGCTTGCAGAGCCGGGTTCGTGCCCTCGTGAAGGTACGCAAACAGGTTGTAATCCAGGTAAATTCTCATGCGATGGAGTTTGCGTATTGTTAAGCGCGCTCATACGTTTGGGAAATGCTGGCCGAACCTGAAGTTGGCGCATTCGCGCTGCACGTGGCTTGGGAGCAGTGGGAGTCTTACTTCTTCGACATTTGAAGGATTCTGAGCACGATGAGTGCGAAGGCAGTCGCGACGATGGCCGTCACCGCATGGCCCATGCCGGCGGCCACGCCGATCGCGGCAGCAATCCAGATGCTCGCGGCAGTTGTGAGCCCCCTGACGTGTGTCTCATTGTCCGGCTTCAGGATCGCCCCTGCACAAAGGAATCCGATGCCTGACGTGAGACCCTGAAGCACGCGGCTCATGTCGGCAAGCTGCACGCCCGCCTGGAGGGGAACCACGACAAAAACGCATGCCCCCAGCGCGACGAGCATGTGAGTGCGCACGCCTGCGGATTTTCCCGAGCTCTCCCGCTCGTACCCCAGCAAGCCCCCCAAAACGATAGAGACGGTCATTCGAACGACGGCACGTACTGCCTCGGCAGCATTAGCGAGATCGGAGAATTCCGAGCTCAATGTGCGGATGATGTCGTTCATTGCGGAGCGTCTCTGGGTGTGTCCTGAAAATGGCCAAGACAGTCTATGTCGCAGAAGATGACTGTCAGATTGCCGAGCTATGACACAACCGGATTCGCTGGCCCGGGGGCAAGATTAACAACGTATTACATTTCGGCAATAAAGCCTGACAACGGAAGGGCAACCTTAGAATGCCGGCCATTAGTGCTCGTTTTCGCGCCAGTGTGTCCACTCGAAGTGCGCGACATTCTCCTCCAGCCCCCGAACCGCATGACCGATTCTTCAATCTCCCCGTCCCAACCCGCTGGTCTCTCGAGGGCGCTGGACAATTTCCTGACACGCCACCGCATCGGCGTTTGGCGTGTTGTCGTAACGTTTGTCCTGGCAAGTCTGGTCTTTGGCCATTCTCGCTGGGACGGTACCTGGGTGTCGCCGCTGCTGCTGACGCTGGGGATGTTGGGGGTGAGCCTGGCCACGGTCGGGCGGCTCTGGTGCGCGTTGTACATTTCCGGGCGCAAGAACAATACCTTGGTGACCTCGGGTCCATATTCACTGTGTCGCCATCCGCTCTATGTCTGCAACTTGCTAGGCATTATCGGACTAGGGGCGATGACCGAGTCGCTGGCGGTTACCGCAGTCCTGGCGCTCGCATTTGCGCTGATGTACCCGGCTGTCATCCGGACGGAAGACCGCTTTCTGGCTTCCGCCTTCCCGGAATTCGCCGAATACGCACGCCGTACACCAGCGTTCTTTCCCCGTCTGTCGCTGTATAGGGGGGAGTCGACATGGACGGTCCATGTGTCTTCCTTTCAACGCAATATTGCGGACTCGGTCTGGTTTCTCGGCCTGTCGGTGGTCGTGGAGTCGTTTGATTTGTTCCATGACGCCGGCGTCCTCCGGGCGGTCGTGACGCTTGCCTGATGCGGGCAACTCCGCATACACGTACAGCCATGCACTACGCTCACGTCTCCGATTCTGTTGTCGAGAGCATGCTCGTGATGCTGGTCGGCCTGATCGTCCTGTATGTGGGGTTCGCTGTCTATTTGCGGTGGAAGCATGGGCCCGCCCCCAAGCGTAAGACTGATGAGGGGCGAAAGCGGCACCCCAAAACGAGCAGGCGAAAGCGATAATCGTAATCTGCTCTTAATGCTGGTGATCGAGGATTCATGTAAACTTCGGCGACGGCCCAGCCGTTAGTACTTCAACCCCAAGCCCCCCGCACAGTCTCCCAAGGAATGCGACGTTTCGTTCTGATCTTCGTGCTGCTCATTTTGCCGTTCCAGTTTTCCTGGGCGGCAGCGGCACGCTATTGTCAGCACGAGAAAGCCACGGCCACTTGGCACCTTGGGCACCACGAGCATCGTCATCAGCAGCCGGAAGGTAAAACGGATGCCGAGAAAAAGCCATTCGTGGATACAGACTGCGGGGTATGCCATCTGGTCTCCCTCCCGTTCGTCTATGGACAGACGCAGGACGTGTTGATAGCGAATCGGGTAGAAGTGACCGATACTCAACATGCGTCCGAGTTCTCGTCTCTGAATGCCAGGGCTCCCGACCGTCCTCAGTGGCAGCGTCTCGCTTGATCGGCGAGACGACGACTCTTTTTCTCCTTTCGTCTCTCGCCGAATTCTCCTGGTCACATACCTTGGTGCAATTCGATGCGAAGACTATTTCTGCCGCTCGGGCTGGCGGTAGCATTTCTCAGCCCAAACTTTGCCGTAGCGCAATCTGACACCGGCACGTCCATGGTGCCCGTCTTCCCAAGGGAAGCGGCGGGACCGTTGACCCTCGAGGCCGCGTTGTCGCTGGCGGCAGGAAGCAATTTCAACCTGTCCGCCGCCGCCAAGGAACTCGATTCCACAGAAGGTGGGATCATGCAGGCCCGGGTTATTCCGAACCCGGAACTCCAGACGCTGGTCGAGGACACGCGGAAATCCACCCGTACATCCACCGCCCAGATGAATATCCCCATCGAACTGGGCGGCAAGCGCTCGGCTCGTATCAATGCCGCGGAAAGGACGCGCGAACTGGCGCAGGCAACGCTGGCTGGCGTTCGCGGTGACATTCGGGCGCAGGTAATCGAGAGCTTTTTTTCCGTCTTGATCGCACAGGAACGCGTCAAGCTGGCAACTGGCTCCGCGGATATCGCTGCGAGGGGCGCGCAAGCCGCTTCACGCCGCGTCGCGGCCGGCAAGATCTCCCCGGTTGACGAAACTAAGGCACGTGTCGAACAGGCCAACGCCGAACTTGAATTGGCCGAAGCAACGGCGAGCCTGCAGTCCGCCCGTCAGGCGTTGACGGCGTTGTGGGGCAATGCATCGCCGCAGTTTACCGAAGCACAGGGCAATCTGGACGCGCTGCCATCCAGGCCGGCGCCTGAACTCCTTCTGAAGGAGCTGGAAAACTCACCGCTGGTGGCCGCAAGCCGCGCTGAACTTGACCGCCGCCAGGCATTGGTGGGCGTTGAGCGCAGCCGCCAGTATCCGGATCTGACAGTCAGTCTGGGTGCCAAGCGAGATACAGAAGCCAACCGCAACATGGCGGTGATCGGTGTGGCGATCCCGTTGCCGATTTTTGACCGGAATCAGGGCAACTTGTATTCGGCCATTCGCCAGGCGGACAAGGCCCAGGATGAATATCTGGCCAATCGCATCAGCCTGACCCGAAATCTCCTGATGGCATCGAACCAGCTGTCGGTATCGCGCGCCTCGGCACAAACGCTGAAGCAGACCGTCTTGCCAGGCGCCGAGCAAGCCTTCAACGCGGCGACCATTGGCTTCGAGGCCGGCAAGTTCAATTATCTGGACGTCCTGGATGCCCAGCGCACGCTGTTCCAGGCACGCATCCGCTATCTCGGCGTGCTTGGACAAACCTATCAGGCGGCGACCACGATCGATCGCATTCTGGGACGTTAAGACGGGATTCATAAAACATGGCTATTTCGAACAAACAAAAGGCTGCCATTGCGGCCATCGTACTGGTGGGCGGCGTCGCGACTGGTGGCGTTCTGCTGAGCGGGCGCTCTGCGCCGGAAGAGCAGGGTGGGCACTCGGAATCCAAGGGGCATGGCGACACCGAGCACCATGGCAAGCAGGCGGCGGAAGCCGACCACAAGGATGACAAGTCACACGGCGACGGCGAGCATCACGAGGTCAAGAAGGGCCCCAATGGTGGCGCGCTCTTTTCGCGTGATGGCTATGACGTCGAAATTGGCACGGCCGAATCCAAGGGCGAGGCCCGTATTCGGCTCTGGGTTAGCAAGTCTGGGAAGGCGGTGGCAAATGGCGTGGCAGCGACAGGCCAGCTCGTGCGGGCTACGGGCGAGTCTCAAGCGCTCAAGTTCGTGGTGTCTGGCGACGCGCTGGAAAGCCAACAGCCAGTTGCCGAGCCCCATGTCTTTGACGTGACCGCAAATGTGACCTTGCCCGGTTCGTCTTCGCCACTCGCCGTGCGGCTCTCGAAAGAGGAAGGCAAGATTGAGTTGACAGCGGACCAGCTGGCCAAGACAGGGGTAGTGGTTCAAACCGCGGGCTCGGCAAAGGTCCAGGCTGGCGTCCAGTTCCCCGGCGAAATCCGTTTCAACGAAGACAAGACAGCCCACGTGGTGCCGCGACTGGCTGGCGTCGTAGAGAGCGTTCCGGCCAATATTGGGCAACAGGTTAAGAAGGGACAGGTTCTCGCGGTCATCGCGAGCACCGGACTTTCTGACCAGCGCAGCGAACTGCTCGCAGCACAGAAACGTCTGGATCTGGCGCGTGTCACTTATGACCGCGAGAAGAAGCTCTGGGAACAGAAGATCTCTGCGGAGCAAGATTATCTGAGCGCCCGCAACGCGCTGCAGGAAGCGCAGATCAGTGTCCAGAACGCGCAGCAGAAGCTGACCGCCATTGGCGCCAGCAACAGCTCGACGGCACTCAATCGCTACGAGCTGCGCGCACCGTTCGACGGCATGATCGTTGAAAAGCATATCTCGCTTGGGGAAGCGGTGGCGGACAACGCCAACGTGTTCACGCTGTCGGATCTGTCGTCCGTCTGGGCCGAGTTCGTGGTGTCTGCCAAGGATGTCGAGCGGGTGCGCATCGGCGAAAAGGCGTCGATCAATTCGGCATCGTCCGATGTGAAGGCAGATGGCACCGTTTCATACGTGGGTTCGCTGCTGGGCGAGCAGACGCGGACGGCGAAGGCCCGCGTAACATTGACCAATCCACAGATGGCTTGGCGACCGGGTCTCTTCGTCACGGTCGACGTATTCGGTGCTGATGTCGAGGTGCCCGTTGCGGTGAAGACCGAGGCCGTCCAGGACGTCAATGGCGAGAGCGTAGTCTTTGTCGCGGTTCAAGGTGGATTCGTGCCGCAGCCGGTGAAGGTCGGCCGGACAAACGGCAAGGTCATCGAGATTGTCGAGGGCCTGAAGCCGGGCGCACGTTACGCCGCCGCCAACAGTTTTGTTCTGAAGGCCGAACTTGGCAAATCCAGCGCCGAACACGGCCATTGATACGGGGGAAACAGCAATGTTTGAACGTATCATTAGTTTCGCCATCCAGCAGCGATGGCTGGTCCTGCTCGCCGTGTTTGGAATGGCCGGGTTAGGGATTTTCAGCTACAACCGACTACCGATCGACGCGGTCCCTGACATTACCAACGTTCAGGTTCAGGTCAATACCTCGGCACCAGGCTATTCACCGCTCGAAACCGAACAGCGTGTTACGTATCCGATCGAGGTCGTGATGGCCGGCCTGCCGGGACTCGAACAGACGCGTTCCCTGTCCCGCTATGGCTTGTCGCAGGTGACGGTCATCTTCAAGGATGGCACGGACGTCTATTTCGCGCGCCAACTCGTCAACCAGCGCATCCAGGAAGCCAAGGACAATCTGCCTGAAGGCGTTGTGCCGGCGATGGGGCCTATTTCGACCGGCCTCGGGGAGATCTATCTATGGACCGTTGAAGCCGAAGAGGGTGCTCGCAAAGCTGACGGGACTGCCTATACGCCGACAGATTTGCGCGAAATCCAGGATTGGGTGGTACGGCCGCAACTGCGTAACGTGCCCGGTGTCACCGAGATCAATACTATCGGTGGTTTCAACAAGCAGTACCTGGTCGCGCCGAGTCTTGAACGGCTAGCGTCGTACGGGCTGACGCTGACCGACGTCGTCAATGCGCTGAACAAGAACAACGACAACGTGGGTGCGGGCTACATCGAGCGTAGGGGCGAGCAGTATCTGGTTCGTGCGCCGGGTCAGGTTGCGTCCGAAGACGACATCCGCAACATTATTGTCGGTACAGCGCAGGGGCAGCCGATCCGCATTCGCGACATCGGGGATGTGGAGATTGGCAAGGAACTGCGTACCGGTGCGGCAACCGAGAATGGCAAGGAAGTTGTGCTGGGCACGGTATTCATGCTCATCGGCGAAAACAGCCGGGCTGTGTCAAAAGCGGTCGATGAAAAGGTCGCTTCCATTAACCGTACGATGCCGGAAGGTGTGAAGATCGTAACGGTATACGACCGGACACGTCTGGTCGACAAGGCCATTGCGACCGTCAAGAAGAACCTTCTTGAAGGCGCGGTGCTCGTCATCGTAATTCTGTTCCTTTTCCTGGGTAACATCCGCGCGGCGCTGATTACCGCGACGATCATTCCGCTGGCGATGTTGTTCACCTTCACGGGGATGGTGAACTACAAGATCAGTGCGAACCTGATGAGCTTGGGCGCGCTCGACTTCGGCATCATCATCGATGGCGCGGTGGTGATTGTCGAAAACTGTGTGAGGCGACTGGCGCATGCGCAGGAACACCATGGCCGGCCATTGACGCGCTCCGAGCGGTTCCATGAGGTGTTTGCCGCAGCGAAGGAGGCGCGTCGCCCACTGATCTTCGGTCAGCTCATCATTATGATCGTCTACCTGCCGATCTTTGCGCTGACGGGGGTGGAAGGCAAGATGTTCCACCCGATGGCGTTCACGGTCGTCCTGGCGCTGCTGGGCGCGATGATTCTGTCCGTGACGTTCGTTCCGGCTGCGGTCGCCTTGTTCATCGGCGAACGGGTGGCCGAGAAAGAAAATCGTCTCATGCTCTGGGCGAAGCGTCGCTACGAGCCGCTGCTGGAAAAGTCGCTCGCGAACACGGCCGTTGTATTGACGTTTGCCGCGGTGTCAATTGTTCTGTGCGTGGCCATTGCGGCCCGCCTGGGCAGCGAGTTCATCCCCAATCTGAACGAAGGCGACATTGCCATCCAGGCGCTGCGCATTCCTGGCACGAGCCTGTCGCAGTCCGTGGAGATGCAGAAGACGATCGAGACGACCCTCAAGGCAAAATTCCCCGAAATCGAGCGCGTGTTTGCGCGGACAGGTACGGCGGAGATTGCATCCGATCCGATGCCGCCGAATATTTCGGATGGCTACATCATGCTCAAGCCTGAGAAGGATTGGCCAGAGCCGAAGAAAACACATGCCGAACTGCTGTCCGCCATCCAGGAGGAAGCCGGCAAGATCCCCGGGAACAACTACGAGTTCTCCCAACCGATCCAGCTGCGGTTCAACGAGCTGATCTCCGGGGTCCGCTCGGACGTCGCAGTCAAGATCTTCGGCGATGACAACAACGTGCTCAGCGAGACGGCGAAGAAGGTATCGGCCGTGCTGCAGGGCATCCCCGGCGCGCAGGAGGTGAAGGTAGAACAGACCACCGGCTTGCCGATGCTGACGGTCAAGATCGATCGGGAGAAGGCGGCGCGATACGGGCTTAACATGAGCGACGTGCAAGACGCGGTGGCAACGGGCGTCGGAGGCCGTGATTCCGGAACCTTCTTCCAGGGCGATCGTCGTTTCGATATCGTGGTCCGCCTGCCCGAAGCTGTGCGCGGCGAGGTCGAGGCTCTGCGCCGATTGCCGATTCCGTTGCCAAAAGGAGTGGACGCGAGAACGACGTTTATCCCATTGAGCGAGGTGGCGACGCTGGAAATGGCGCCCGGCCCGAACCAGATCTCGCGCGAGAACGGCAAGCGCCGCATCGTGATCAGTGCCAACGTTCGTGGACGTGATATTGGTTCATTCGTGCCCGAGGCGGAAGCGGCTATCCAAAGCCAGGTCAAGATCCCGGCTGGCTACTGGATGACATGGGGTGGCACCTTTGAGCAACTGCAGTCCGCCACCACCCGCCTGCAGGTGGTAGTGCCGGTGGCGCTGTTGCTGGTCTTCGTACTGTTGTTTGCGATGTTCAACAACATCAAGGATGGCTTGCTAGTCTTCACGGGCATTCCCTTTGCGCTGACTGGCGGGATTCTTGCCCTGTGGATACGCGGCATTCCGATGTCCATTACTGCAGCGGTGGGCTTCATCGCGCTGTGCGGGGTGGCGGTGCTCAATGGTCTGGTGATGCTGTCGTTTATCCGATCGCTGCGCGAAGAAGGGCATTCCCTCGACAGCGCGGTCCGAGTTGGCGCCCTGACGCGACTGCGTCCGGTGCTGATGACGGCCCTGGTGGCATCCCTGGGTTTCGTGCCGATGGCCATCGCCACCGGTACGGGCGCTGAGGTGCAACGTCCCCTCGCAACGGTGGTAATCGGTGGCATCTTGTCGTCCACGGCGCTGACCCTACTGGTGTTGCCGGTGCTCTATCGACTTGCTCACCGCAAGGATGAGGACGCGGAAGATACTCGCGAGCCAGTCACTCAGACGCATCAACCGGATCAAGGCCGCCAGCCTGCATGACGTAAATCCTTGGGCGGTCATCGTACCGCCCAATTTTTATAGGAGTTTCTATGGGCGCAGGTCACTCACACGACCATCCCGGTGGCAACGAGCGATCGCTCAAGATCGCCCTTGCGCTGACCGGTACGTTCCTGATTGCCGAAGTGGTCGGTGGTGTCATGACGAAGAGCCTGGCGTTGATCTCCGACGCCGCGCACATGCTCACGGACACCGTCGCACTGGCCATCGCACTGGCTGCTATTGCGATCGCCAAGCGACCCGCGGACAAGAAGCGGACATTTGGCTACTACCGTTTTGAGATTCTTGCCGCGGCCTTTAACGCATTGCTGCTGTTCGGTGTGGCTATCTACATCCTGTACGAAGCCTACCTGCGGCTGAAATCGCCACCTCAGATTGAGTCAACCGGCATGTTCGTCGTGGCTGTGCTGGGCCTGATCATCAATCTCATCAGCATGCGCATGCTGTCCTCCGGGCAAAGCAGCAGCCTGAACGTGAAGGGTGCTTATCTGGAAGTCTGGAGCGATCTGCTCGGGTCGGTTGGCGTCATCGCCGGTGCGATCATCATCCGCTTCACGGGCTGGGCGTGGGTCGACTCCGCCATTGCGGTGCTGATCGGCCTCTGGGTACTGCCTCGCACGTGGATCCTGCTGAAGTCGAGCCTGAATGTGCTGCTCGAAGGCGTACCCGATGACGTGGATCTGGCAGAGGTTGAGAAGCAAATTCTGGCGACGCCCGGGGTAAAAAGCTTCCATGACCTCCACATCTGGGCACTTACCAGCGGCAAGGCGAGCTTGACGGTTCATGTCGTGAATGACACGGCCGTCAACCCGGAAATGGAAGTGCTACCGGAATTGAAGCAGATGCTGGCTGACAAATTCGATATCACGCACGTGACCATTCAGTTCGAACTGGCACCATGCGAACAAGCGGATGCAGCTCAGCATTTCAATGCATCGCCAGCACTGGTCGGATCGAAGTCGCTTGCTGCAGGAGGAAACTAAGGTGCGGGTACTTGTTGTAGAAGACGAACCGCGTACTGCGGAGTATTTGCAGAAGGGATTGTCGGAGTCGGGTTTCGTGGTCGACATCGCGAACAATGGTGGCGATGGGCTCCACATGGCGGAAGAGACCGACTACGACGTCATCATCCTGGACGTCATGCTGCCAGGTATGGACGGGTGGACGGTCATCAAGTCCATTCGATCCAAGTCCGAGACACCCGTACTGTTTCTGACGGCGCTGGATGATGTGGCGGATCGTGTCAGAGGCTTCGAGTTGGGGGCAGACGATTACCTGGTCAAGCCCTTCGCCTTTGCCGAGCTCCTTGCCCGTATCCGGCGTTGCTTGCGCCAAAGCACCTCGAAGGAGTCCGAGCGATTGCGCATTGCCGATCTGGACATCGACGTGCTTGGAAGGCGGGTATTCCGGGGAACTACCCGCATTGAATTGACGAATCAGGAGTTCTCGCTGTTGCACCTGCTCATGCGCCGGAGAGGGGAGGTGCTGTCGCGAACCACGATCGCGTCCCAGGTCTGGGACGTCAACTTCGACACGGATACCAATGTCGTTGACGTCGCGATCCGGCGCCTGAGATCCAAGGTGGATGATCCCTTCGATCAAAAGCTGATCCATACCGTACGGGGAATGGGCTATGTCCTCGACCCAGAGCGCGGCCGGTGACGGAATGAGGCCCGGGACTTCGATAACCCCGCTGTCACTGACGAGGCGGCTTGGGCTCTTCTTTGCATTGGTACTGTCTATCGCGCTGGCCAGCATGGGCGCCTTTGCTTACTACTCGCTCGCCGCGCAACTCGAGGCCAGAGACGATGAGGTTGTAAAGGGAAAACTCGAACAGGTCGAGCATTTCTTGCGCGAGGTGGACGGGGTGCAGGGCGTCCCGGCGGCGCAGCATCGCTTCGATGATCTGGTGCGAGGTTACTCGGACCTCATCGTTCGCGTCACGGCGCTGGATGGCCGGCTTTTGTTTCGCACGGGCAACGATGCATTGCTGGAAGGCACTGACCAAGCGGCGGTCACGGGAAAGTCATCGCTCATGTTCCAGTCCGCCGATGCGGTGTTGGGGCGAGACGGTACGCGGGCGACGGTGTTCGTGGCGAAGTCTGGCGAGGACAGGAAGCAGGTGACTGCGCGATTCCGGACGACGCTCGTGCTTGGTACCACCGTCGGTGTGATATTGACGGCCCTGGTGGGGGCGGCCATTACGCGCCGTGAGCTGGAGCCGGCGCACGTACTTATCAAGCAGATCAACCGGATCAGTGTGGAACGGCTGAGCTACCGGGTGGACATGCCACCCAAGCCCACCGAAGTGCGTGATATCGCCTCTGCGTTCAATGCGATGCTGCAACGCCTCGAGGATGGTTATCAGAAGCTGTCGCGGTTCTCCGCCGATCTTGCCCATGATTTGCGCACGCCGCTTAACAACCTCATTGGACATGCCGAGGTCGCCTTGTCACGAGACCGCACCGGGCCCGAGTATGTCGCCTTGGTGGAGGAAAGCCTGGTCGAATACCAGCGACTTGCGAGGATGATCGATGCGATGTTGTTCCTCGCGCGAGCTGACAGTGCCAATGTGGCGCTCGAGTTGACGGAACTCCAGTTGAATGCAGAACTTCGCAAGTTGTCCGCCTACTTTTCGGTGCTTGCAGAGGAGCGAAGCGTCGTAATCAGGGTAAGCGGGGATGCCACCCTGGTCGCTGATGCCATTCTGTTCCAGCGTGCGATCAACAATGTTCTGTCAAATGCGGTCCGTCATGCGTGGCCGAATTCGATGATAGATCTGGTGGTGCGCCGCGAAGCGGCACATTGTTGCATCGACATCACGAACGTTGGAGACCCAATCCCGGAGCGGGAACTTTCCCTCATCTTTGATCGGTTCTTCCGTGGGGATAGGGCGAGATCCAACTCGTCACAGTCCACGGGGCTGGGCCTGGCCATCGTCCTGTCGATCATGGAGCTCCATGGCGGCGACGCGTCAGCCGTGAGCGGCTTGGATGGGAAGACACGCTTTACATTGCGCTTCCCGCTCAACGGTGCTGAAGCCTCAGCGCGGGTTTCGGTGGGTAGGCCGAGTCAGGACCGACCAGTCGTTGGGTAGAGTGGTGCAATGAGCCCGATTGCCTATTTGTAATCGCCGGGCAAGGCTGCAGCATGCGTACAATTTATACACTCGTTTTCATAGATCAACGAAGTCTCTAGAAAGGAGATGACTATGAAAACGAAGAAACACGCCTTGCTGTTTGCGGCGTTGCTGTTGGGTGGGATGTCGGCTTCGTATGCTTTGGAAATGACCGGGTTGAAACCGGGCGTGCCTGCGTCGACGGCGACGGCGCAGGCGATGGCGAAGCGTCACGCGACCTTGTATGGCGATCCAGCCGGCCAATCTCAGGCCAGTCGCATTATCGACGTGAAGCCAGGGATGCGGTATGTCAACGTGGACTCTGGCGAGACGGTGGCGTTTCGGGCCGGCGAGAAGATCGTCGCATGGACCTTCGCCCAGATGGTCAGGGATACGAGTGTGGACCTTGGCTTGTTGATGCCGGATCTGCCGGGTAGCGCTGGCGTGCGCGTCTATATTGATAGAAGCGACCTCTTCACAGGTGGCTGAACGTTGCTGAACCGGTGAACTACAGGCCCCGCACAATGCGGGGCCTTTTTCATCGTCATTGGCGTCGGTTCTGCCGCTTAGCAATACACGAGGCGATGGGAAGTTGTAGCACGCGCCACCGCATCATGAACGGCACCGGATTGACGCCGATGGAGGGAAAAAAAGCTTGCCCTCCGGGGAGGGCAAGCTTCGGAAGCTTTCGCCATCGGGATAAAGCGAAAGAGCACCAAGAGCCAAGCAACTGACGGGTGCCTGGCTCCCCCACAGAGGTCGGTCTGAGTTTCAGGGACGGCTTGCGTCAAATTCCGCGTGCGCCATCGGTGAACACATCACGCGGCCCAATACGCGAGCCGTCGGTAAATACGTCACGCTGGCCGAGGCGTGCGCCGTCGGTGAACACGTCGCGCTTGTCGATGCGTGCACCGCCGGCGTAAATGTCGTTGACTGCGGCGCGTCCGCCGTCGGTGTAGGGGTCGCGGGGACGGTGGATCTGGCCATCAGGGGTAGCAGCGATGGCGGAGCCGGCGGCAGCAATCGTGAGGGCAGCAGCAATCAGGGCAGTGTGAATCGTCTTCATGGAATCTCTCCGGAGTCAATGTTTGTGAGTCTCTAATCGCTCACCGTGTTCACAGTCTAGCTACCGGACCTGCTCCACTGAATTACCCGCGTATTACGATCCTGTCATAAAAAAATGCCTCCCGGTTGGGAGGCACAAACTCTCTTGAATTAACAAGAAAGTGTCGATTCTTTTGAGCTCGCTCAGAACTTGTGGCGTACGCCTACGACGACGCCGGTCTGATCCTTGCCAGGGACAACGTTGGTCGGGCTGCCGGTCGTCGAGTTGTAGCCGTTCATGCCCAGCTGCGAGTTGCCGCGGTTCAGTGCATAACCGACGTTCATATACACATCGGTACGCTTCGAGAAAGCGTAATCTGCCGAGGCAACGAACAGGAACGGGTCTGCGCCAGAATTGCGGCTGTCCGTGTAGTAGGCGGCGCCGGTCAGCGTCAGTGCGGGCGTCAGGCCATAGCGCAGGCCGGCCCAGTAAATGTTAGAACCGTTCGTCGGCAGCGCACCGACATTGCCGTTGTACCAGCGATAACCAATAAATGCCTTAGCCGGTCCGAAAGCGTAGCTCGCGCCAATTAGAGCGCGGCGGTCCTTGCGGTCGGCCGTGGCGACGGTGCTGCCCTGGATCTCGTCGTACACCGCGCCGACAGCGAGGGCGCCGGTTTCATACATGAGCGATACGCCCATGTTTCGATCGACCTTGTAGTTCCCCGGCACTTCGCCGCCGCCGGTGCGGCTAAAGCTGTAGAGGCCGGTGACCGTCAGGCCACTGAAGATGCCACGGTACTTGATAGCATTGTCAGCGCGACCCGCCAAGACGTCATCCATCTTGAAGAGCGAGTAGCGCGGCGCGAAGCCCATCGGGTCGAGTTGCAGCGTGGTGTCATACATTGGTGTCGTTTGACGACCCAACGTCAGTTGACCATATTTGCTACCCAATCCTACGAAGGCACTACGATCAAAAAGACGGGTGCTGTTGTTCTGTGCGCCGGTGTCGAACGAAATGCCGCTTTCCAATTCGAAGATGGCTTTCAGACCGCCGCCAAGGTCTTCGACGCCACGCAGGCCCCAACGCGACGTCGACATGTTGCCGGAGGTCATGCGAACCTGGTTCGAGCCACCGGGCGAAGCCGATGGGACGTTGCTCAGATACTCGATACCCGCGTCGGCCACACCATACAGCGTGACGCTCGATTGAGCGAATGCGGTTGTAGCGAACAGACCGAGGGATGCGACGGCAATGCGACTAATCTTCATGGATTCTCCTCATTAAGACCCGAAATTAATTTGGTGGGGGCGAGTATAGAAATCTGCAGATGACGGTCAGATTGCGAAGTAATTACGTGGGGTCACTTCGTCGCGTGATGACGACAAGGTGGAACGTACCGGGGTTATGTGGATTGACATGGCTTTCGCGCGGACGCGTCAACCTGTGTGCGCGCGAACATTGCGGGCCGGTAATGGGAAACTCACGAAAAGAGGTCGCTTCTCTCGAAGCAAGATCGACTGCCTTTGCAATACGCTGCGGGTTCCGATCTAGTTGGAGAGTAAGGATGGACACGCCATACGTCGCAAAATGGGCGCGTAGCGAAGACAGCGTTCATGAGCAAGCGCTGCGACTTCGCACACGGAGGTTCGAGCTGCTGTCTGCAAATATTGCAAATGCGGATACGCCGAACTACAAGGCGCGCGATATCGACTTCAGCGCCGAGTTGGATAGGGTGATGGGCAGTGGCCAGAATTTTGCGGGCATGACCATGACTTCGCCGCGACACATCGAGGCAAGCAAGCCCGCGCTGGAAGAGGATCTGATGTATCGCGTCCCCCTGCAGTCGAGTATGGACGGCAACACCGTGGAGATGGACGTCGAGCGTGTGGCGTTTGCAGAGAACGCGCTGCGGATGCGGTTCTCCATTCAAAAGACTGCCGACGAGTACAAGGACATGCTCAAGCTCTACCAGGACATGCGGCCCTAGCGGGGAAACCGCGACTACTGGCAGGGCGGCTTGGGTGCGGCGACAGCGCTGGACGCGTCTCTGGAAGACGGCTCCGGTGTGCTCGCTGCGGATTCCTGCTTCGACGGATGTTTGGCTGTGCGATGTCGCGGGTTGGCCGCCCAGGCAACCCGTTGGTCGCGGGAGGCGTATCCCGTGTCTGAATGTCCAATGGCGAGGGTGTGCCACTGGGTCGGCTTCTCGCTGAGTCGATCACCGGTCGCAGGAGCCGGCAAAGCGTAGGCCAGCAAGGCAGAGCATGCGACGGCGCTAATCATCTGTATGGTTCCTGGACGGATGACATGAGGATCCTGTCATCCGCAAGATAGTACGCTCAGATTGCGGGCACATTACCAACGCATTACGGCGGGGCATTGGGGCGCTGACTCGTTGAGCTTTGTTGTTGCAATGCGGGGCACACTAGTTGCTAATAGTGTGCAACGGCGTGAATGCCGATTCAGACTGACTGGAGCCCGCGACAATGACCGAAAAGCTGCGCCTGGACATTCCTGTCTTGCTTCCTGGCCTTCCCGATTCCTCTGATCCCTGTGTAGAACGGTTGCTGTCCGAACTGAGAGGGAAAGAGGGCGTCGAGGCGGCGCATATAAAAACTGCAAATGTTGATAGCGATTCACAGATATGTGTCCACTACGATCCCGCAGCGATTTCCCTTGCCCGCATCCGGGAGCTGGTGACAAGCACGGGTGCGGTGATTTCGTCGCGGTTTGGTCATGTGCTTTGGCAATTGAAGGGCGTCTGGCACGAACGACGAGCGCGAACCGTAGCTAGCCAACTGCGGGCCTTGCCCGGCGTCATCGAGGCCGAAGTCAGCGCCTCCGGCATAGCGCGCGTCGAATTCGACAACGATCGGATCTCCGCGGCAGGGATCGAGCAGGCCCTGTCAAAACGCGGGCTCGCGCCGGTTGAGATCGGTGCCCGGAAGAGCGGTCATGCAGACCATGAACACCGCGAAGGCGTCAAGGATCATGCACATGGGGAAGGCGAGGGGCATGAGGCCCACGCACACGGCAGCGTGTTTGGCCCGAATACTGAGCTAATCTTCTCCCTGATCTGTGGGGCCTTGCTTGGTCTCGGATTTGCCGTTGGTAAGCTGTTCGGCAGCCTGCCAGCATGGATTCCGGTTGCCTTCTTTGTCGGCGCGTATTTTTTTGGTGGTTTCTATACCGTTCGGGAAGCGATAGAGAACCTCCGGCTAAAGAAGTTCGAAATCGACACACTGATGCTGGTAGCCGCCGCAGGGGCGGCGGCGTTAGGCGCTTGGGCGGAAGGCGCGCTACTTCTCTTTTTGTTCAGTCTCGGCCACGGGCTCGAACACTACGCCATGGGGCGCGCCAAGCGGGCGATCGAAGCGTTGGCGGCGCTCGCACCGGCTACAGCAAGTGTGCGGCGTGAAGGCGAGGTACGAGAGGTCCCCGTCGAGGAATTGCAGGTGGGGGATGTGGTGGTGGTTCGGCCGAACGAACGCCTCCCCGCCGATGGTTTTCTGGTAAAGGGGGCTTCCGCAGTCAATCAAGCGCCGGTTACTGGCGAAAGCATCCCGGTCGACAAGCAGCCCGTGGATGACGCCGCCGCAGCCAGGAGGAAGCCCGATGCCGTAGGGGCCGTGTCCCGCGTGTTCGCCGGAACCATCAATGGCGCCGGCGCCATTGAAGTGGAAGTGACGCGCCTTTCCACGGACAGCGCCCTGGCGAAAGTCGTCAAGATGGTCAACGAGGCCGAAGCGCAAAAGTCACCGAGCCAGCGGTTCACTGAGAAGTTCGAACGGATCTTTGTTCCTGCAGTGCTTGTGCTGGCGGTATTGCTGCTGTTTGCAGGGCTAGTGATCAATGAGCCGTTCAGTGCGACCTTCTACCGCGCCATGGCGGTGCTGGTTGCCGCCAGCCCATGCGCGCTCGCCATCGCGACACCGAGCGCGGTGCTGTCGGGGGTAGCGCGCGCCGCTAGAGGGGGTGTACTGATCAAGGGCGGGGCGCCGCTCGAAAACCTGGGTTCACTGAAAGCCATTGCATTCGATAAGACGGGGACGCTGACGGAGGGGCGCCCCCGTATTACCGATGTGATGGTCGCCGAAGGAGTAGCTGAAGCGGAATTGTTGAGCGTAGCGGTCGCCGTGGAGTCGCTCAGCGACCACCCGTTGGCTGCGGCCATTGCCCGCGATGGCCGCAAGCGCCTGGAAGGCAGTTCCATCCCGGAAGCGTCTCATCTCCAAAGCTTGACCGGACGCGGGGTCACGGCGACGTTGTGCGGTAAGACCGTCTGGATTGGCAAGCCTGACATGTTCGGCGCCGACGGGATTGCACCGCTTAGCGAATCGATGGCGAGCGCAGTGCAGACGCTGCGCAGCACTGGCCGCACGACAATGATCGTCAGGCAGGGAGATCGGGACCTCGGCGCCATTGGGCTGATGGACACGCCGCGCGCCTCGGCGCGCGCTGCCCTCGAGGCACTGCGCAGGCTGGGTATCACACGCATGATCATGATCTCCGGCGATCACCAGCGCGCAGCCGAAGCCGTCGCCAAGGACGTAGGTATCGATGAAGCCTGGGGCGATCTGATGCCTGAGGACAAGGTCAAAGCCATCCAGACGTTGCGCGCGGAAGCCAAAGTGGCCATGGTCGGCGACGGCGTCAACGACGCGCCGGCAATGGCCAACGCCACGGTGGGCATCGCAATGGGTGCGGCAGGTTCAGATGTGGCACTGGAAACGGCGGATGTTGCGCTGATGGCCGACGACCTCCAACACCTGCCTTTTGTGGTCGGTTTAAGCCGACATACGCGGGCCATCATCCTTCAGAACGTGTATATCAGCCTCGGCGTCGTGGCGTTCCTTCTGCCAGCCACGATCCTCGGCCTCGGTATCGGGCCCGCCGTGGCCATGCATGAGGGGTCGACGCTGATCGTCGTGTTCAATGCGCTTCGACTGCTAGCCTATCGCGACAAATCCCCATGACGGGCCCCGGCCGCAATGATGGCGATGCCAGATGCGGCGGCAGCTATGGCCGCCGACTCATTTGGCGGCATTGCCGCAACTTCCACAGAACTTTGCGTCGCGTGGGAGTAAGGTGCCGCATCGACTGCACGGCGCCGGAGCCAGTGAACTGCCGCATTGCTGGCAGAAGCGCGCGCCCTGGGCGCTCACCGTGCCGCAGTTGGGGCAGTGGACGCCGGCGGGGCTTTGTGGTGGCAAAGGATTCCCATAGCCGTAGCTGCCGCCACCATCATGATGACCTCCTCGACGACCGTGCTCACTTCCGCCGCCGTGATGACCGCCGCTGTGACGGCCCATGAGCCTTTCCAAGAAACCCATCATTCCTCCTAAGTGGATGGATCGTCGCTGCGGCCCCGTGGTGTCGGGTGCTGCGACGACTTGCGCTGCTACGCGTCAGCCAATGCCTGTAGTAAATAGTCTGTAGTGACTACAGGGTCAATGGTCGGTGGATGCGAAGAACGGAATAAGTTGAATACGAGGCTCTTTCTTTCGAAAACGTCATGATCCCGATAGTTGCTGGCCATGTCGTGAGAGCGCATGGAAGGCGGGCTGTCTATCGGCTTGGCGCAAGGGTTTCCGTGAGGATGGCATCCCGCTGAGGAGCCTCGGGGAGGCCAGGAGCTTTGCCTTCCGGGCATCCGGGTGCGTGAAAGATTGCTGCAGGCGGGGTGCCACCCCGTGTCGCTGCGGCCACCTGCCCCGGCTCAGCGGTGGGGGTGCCGGGGCCGATCGGCGCCGTATAGCTTGCCACCAGATACACCGGCCGCCGCTTGACTTCATTGAACAGACGCCCAACATATTCCCCGAGCACGCCTAGGAAAACCAGTTGCAGGCCGCCCAGCAGAAGCAGGGCGGTCATCATGGATGGGTAGCCGTGTACGGGGTCGCCGTAGAGCAGCGTCTTGCCAACGATGAAGGCGGCCATGCCAAAGGCGGGAACGGCAACAAGCAGGCCGATCGAGGTTGCAAACTTGAGCGGCACGGTGGAAAAGGCAGTGATGCCATCCACGGCAAAACGCAACAGCTTGCGGTAGTTGAACTTGGTCGTCCCGGATGCCCGCGCGTCACGCCGATACAAGACGGCCGTCTGCCGGAATCCTATCCAGGCATACAGCCCCTTCATGAAGCGGTGCTGCTCCCGGAGTTGTCCGAGTGCGGCAACGGCACGACGGCTCATGACGCGGAAGTCGCCGGTGTCGGCCGGAATCTCCGTATCGCTGAGCTTGCCCATCAGGCGGTAAAACCAGTGCGCGGTGAACTTCTTGAGGAACGATTCGCCATCCCGGGAAGTGCGCGTGGCGTACACCACGTCGAACCCCTCGCGCCATTTCTCGATCAACGACGGAATCAGTTCGGGCGGATCCTGCAGATCGGCGTCGATGATCACAACGGCGTCGCCGCTTGCCACGTCGAGGCCCGCCGTTAGCGCGGCTTCCTTGCCGAAGTTGCGACTCAGCTCGACAATGCCGACGCGCGCTTCGGCCGCCTTGAGATTGTGTGCAACCGCCAGTGATCGATCGCGGCTGCCATCGTCCACGTAGATAATCTCGTAGTCCGATGCCAATCCATCCATCACGCGGAGAAGCCGAAAGTGAAACTGTGGCAGGACAGCTTCTTCATTGAAGAGCGGTACGACGACCGAGATCTTCTCTGGCAGCAGGCTGGCGGCATTCATCGCATCGCTCCATTCATGAACGTCCAATTTGCATGGAGTACGTAGTTGACCAACATGACGAAAATTGTCGAGAGGATTTGAGCAACCAGGTAGTGAAGCCCCAATGCTAGTCCAGCCCACATCAGAAGTGAGTTAAGAAAGAACGCCAGCGCGGAAACGAGAATGAACCGTCCGAAAGTGGCGCGTTGTGGTCGGACTGGTGTGAACACCCATCGGCTGCTGATGCAGTAGTGCGTCAGAAGGCCTGCAACACTGCCGGCGGCAGACGCCGGTAGCGCTGCAACCCCGAAACCGACCAGCGTGATCAGTGTTGCGTAGTGTGTAGCGGTTGCCGTCGCCCCCGCGCCCAGAAACCGTACAAATCGTGATGGGATGTTCATGGTTTTTGCACCAGAACGTTGACGCCATGTCGTCCGATCACAGTTGTGTTGCCGCCGAGCAGCGGTCTCAGTCGATGAAACGTCTCGTGCCGCATGACCGCGAGCTTGTGACCAGGGGTCAGCCATCGCTGCGCAAAAGCTTCTTCATTAGCAATCCACTTGTCGGGCTCGACCGAGAAGCCGAGATCCAGCTCGGATCTGGCCCCGACAATGATCGGTTCTCGTTCGGCGTAAAACGCCAGACCTCGGTCAATCTGGCCCACGTTGAACAGTTGTGTGTTGTCGCGGGACGCCGCCTTGGCTTCCAAGCCAAGTGGTTTGATGGAGAGGGACCCAAACGCCCGAGACGCCATCAAGCCAGCCTGAAGGCTGGCCAGCGTCGCCAGCGAAGCGACGGCAACCGCGCAGAGCCTGTGGCCGCGCAGGGCGATCCCAAAGGCCAGGAAGCCACCGATGACCAGAATGCCCATCGTGATGGCGCCCCAGGTATGCAATGAGGCCGGATTGCTGATATTGAGCTTCAGTACCGCATTCGACATTGTCGGATGCCATAGCAGCACGGCGATGGCAACGCCGAGCACAGGCATGGCAAGAAAGCTTGCCGCCAGTGTGGGGCGGGCTGCAGTCATGGATCTGTACGCGAGCAAGACGGCCACCGGTGGTAAGGCGGGCAGGATATAGAGCGGCAGCTTCGAGCGCGAAATCGAAAAGAAGGCAATGACAACGACTACCCACAGCGACAGAAACAGTCGTGCGTCGAAGCCAGGCGTTGCCTGTGCGCTGCGAGAGCGGAGTGCGATAGCACGGGGAATCAAGCCCATGAACGGCAGGACGCCTGCCGCACCAACGGCCAGGAAGAACCAGAATGGCTTGTCCCGCTCGTGAACCGAGGACGAGAATCTCGCGAAGTGTTCGTGGATGAAGAAGTAATTCAGAAATTCGGGGTTGCGCTGGGACACCACGACAAACCAAGGCATGGTGATGGCCACCGCAAGCAGGCTCCAGCGCCAGAATCTCGCGCTAAAAAATGCGGAAAATTGTCGAGTGACCGCCCCGTATAGCAGCAGCGTGATTCCTGGCAGTACCAGGGCAATCAGGCCTTTGGCAAGAAATGCCAGACCGACCAACAACCAGATCAGGGGGTATAAGCGAGGTTCCCGATTCTGGTAGGCCACGGCGAAAACGAGAGCGGCACTGCCGAGCAGTGCGCCGACACCAATGTCTGTTGTTGTCAGATTCGAGCCGAGAATCCAGAGGGGAGCGCCGATGAGCACCAGCGCTGAGGCGAGGCCTATGCGCGTGTCATAGAGCGATCGCGCCGCCCACCATGCGGCGAGTGCGCCCAGCAGTCCCACAAGCGCACTCCAGATCCTTGCTGTCCACTCGGACGGCCCGAAGAGCGTATAGGCGCTGGCGGTCGCCCAATACTGCAGGGGCGGCTTGTCGAAGAACTTGATGCCGTTCAACCGCGGCGTGACCCAATCGCCGGAGACGAACATCTCGCGCGGAACCTCGGCGTAACGACCCTCGTCGGGTTCATAGAGGGGACGCACGGATAGCGTGGACATCCAGAGGACCACCGTGAGTGCGATGGTCAAAGCCATGAAAATCTGTCGCTTCAAGAGACTGCCCGTCCAGGTGTGCGGTGGCCACTGCTACCGCGCTTGGTCAAATGCTCTCAGGGCGCAACGACATAGATGCCGGATGTGGTTCGTCGCCGTCGTGATGTTGGATCATGGAGCAGTTCACGCGGCGCCGCTTGACGCCCCACGAGCCGAGGATGCGATTCACGCGGGAGTCCGAAGGATGGCGACTTGGCCAGCAGAGAGCGAACAGCGGGATTCTAGGGCGCTCACCTGTCGGGGGGGTTACGAGATGATGACGGCGCAGTCCGCCGTCGAGTGCTTTGCGGCAGAAGAAGTTGCCTGACGAAGCGTCAGCGTTAGCTCATGGTAACCCAAGTGCTTCGGAGAACGGGCGTCGGGTTCGATGCGTTGGTGCGTAACCATTCGGCAATGTCGCCGCAATGTTCTGCATAGTAAACTTGACGCCCCGCAGTTGTCAGCGGGCCTCATCACCCTTAGTGCTCAAGCCTAGGAAGTCGCTTTCCATCAGATGTTCTTAGGCGCAGCCTCTTTCGAAGGTGCTTGTCTTTCGCGCTGCGCTTAGATCCGGGGTGTTCGTTGTCAACCCCAAAAAGTCGCAAGGACTTCGCTGCTATGCGGTCGAGACTGACGGCACTTCTGATGGCAATCTCGACCTATCAGGCGTGGGATTTCTACCACCTTGCAACGCGAACACCGGACGCTCATGTCGTCGCCGACGCAGTCGCGTAGGTAGTGGGCGGCCTCGCGATCCTTTGGTTCGTGATTCGAAAACGGTGTCGTCGTGTCAGCCCAAACCGACCTGTTTCTGAGGCGCTACCTGGCGCAGCCAAGGTACGAGGGCAGGTGATGGCGGAACGAAACGAGGTGGCAATTCAGGCGACGCGGCAGTTGTTGCAGTCGATGCTGCTGCAGTTCGAGCGCTGGAAATATACGCCATCGGAAACGGAAGTGGCGATGCTTCTCATAAAAGGGTTGACCCTTGAAGAGTGCGCTCACTCGCTAGCGTGGCATGATGTGACGGTGCGGACAATTGCCGCGGGCGTATTCGCCAAGGCGAACCTCAGCAATCGCCATCAATTTGCCGCCTACTTTTTCGGTGATCTGTTGGTTGAGCCGATCGAGCCTGCACCTCGATCAAAAACCGGTGAGTGTAGGCACGACGCCGGCATGTAAGTTGTCGCGCTTGACCTTCAAGCAAAGACCGGAACGGTAAAAATCCGATTATTGGTATCTGTGCCACAGTACGGTGCTGTGGCTGTATCTCTATTTCGATGAACAAACTTCTTCAAGCTATACACGAAAGCTTGCCGCAGTGGCTGGCAGATTGGTTCGACATTCTTGTTCCCGCTATCGAGGTCGTGCTGATTGCGGCTGGCGCATGGTTAGCAGTGCGCATCGCGCGGCGGTTGCTTAGAAAGCTGACCAATACATATTCTCTGCCAGGAAAAGTTGCGGCGCTGTCTTTGCGTGTGGTCGCGACCATCGTGTACGTAGCTGCCACGCTCTGGGCTCTGGAGCGAATGGGCGTGTCTGGAACCGTCCTGTGGACCGCATTCACGGGATTTGCCACTGTCGGGGCGGTCGCGTTTTTCGCCGCGTGGAGTGTACTCTCGAACCTGTTCTGCGCGCTCCTGATATACGTCACCGGTGCGTTCCGCATTGGGGATGTTGTGGAGCTTCTTGAGAACGGGGAAAAGCCGGGAATTAAGGGCCGTGTGCTCGACGTAAATCTCGTCTATACCACCTTACTGGAAACAACAGTCGAAGGACAAGAGGTGGTGCTGCAGCTGCCGAACAGTCTGGTGTTTCAACGTGTGCTACGAAGGTGGAAGTAACCGCAAGGGTGGCGCGGTCAGGCAAGGACGGAGACCGGCGCAAGAAGGGAAGCCCCGCTTCGCTTTTTTGAGGCCGAGCAAACTACTCAAGACCTTAAGCCGCTGGCGTCCGCGATGTCGGCGGACGCCGCAATACTGCTTGACTTCAGTGGCAGTGACGAATGCCGGTCTTGTGGTCCATATGGCAGCCTTGGCTGTCAGTCCCACCACTATGCGCCCACACGCCGCCCGACGCACAGGCCAGAACGGCCGTGAGAATGATGGTGATCCGTTTCAAGAAAGGTCTCCCTGGAGTGTTGGTTAGCGGTCTCAGTCTGCCGCAAGTTCCACACTATCATCACTGCGATTGCCAGCCCTCCCCGCCGCGGTAGGGCTGTTGCGGCTGTGTCACAACTGTCTGCGCTCGCTACGGCCAACGCACCTCAGCAACTTAACGAAAATGCTGACGGCCGCTGGCGCCCAAGTTTGTAGGTGAATCGACGCATAGCGTCCCCGCAATCCCGATGGCCTCGCCGATGGCCAGGCCATCAGGGTTCTGCGTGCTCTGCCTGCGCCGCAGCCACAGGTCACCGACGACATTGAACTGTGGCTGGCACCGCGGGCCGTGCGCGCATTGCGAGCCCACGGCATTTCCACACTGGCGGACCTGACCGTGCGCGTGCCGCGCCGGCGCCGCTGGTGGGGCGCGATCCCGGGGCTGGGGCAAGCGAGCGCGCGGCACATCGAGGCCTTCTTCCACGCCCATCCGCGGTTGACGGAGCGTGCGCGTGCCCTGATCGTCGGCGCGCCGCCAGGCGAGGTGGTCCCGTGGGAGCGGCTGAAACTGCCCGACGAGGTGGACGGCTCGCGAGGCAGCTTCCGGGCACCGCGACAGGCCTGCACGCTCGACGCATCGAACGACTACGAAGCCGTGCAGGCCTGGCTCGCCCTGCACGAAACCCAGACCACGCAGCGCGCCTATCGCAAGGAGGCGGAACGCCTGATCCTGTGGGCGATTATCGAGCGCGGTCGGGCGCTGTCGTCGCTTACGACCGAGGACGCCATCGCCTACCGCGGGTTCCTGCGGCGACCAACTCCGCGTGAGCGCTGGATCGGGCCACCGCGGGCACGCAGCGCGCCCGACTGGCGCCCCTTCGCACGGGGGCTATCGGCACGTTCGACGGCCTACGCCCTCACGGTGCTGGGCGCCATGTTCCGATGGCTGATCGAGCAGCGCTATGTATTGGCCAACCCGTTTGCCGGCATCAAAGTCCGCGGCCGCACGCGGGTCGCGCCACTCGATACCACACGTGGCTTTACTGAGGGCGAATGGCTGCTGGTGCGCACCATTGCCGATGGCCTGGAATGGTCGTACGGGTGGGACGTGCCCGCAGCGCAGCGCTTGCGCTTCATTCTCGATTTTGCCTACGCGACCGGCCTGCGGGCCAGCGAACTGGTTGGCGCGACGCTGGGCGATATCCGCACTGACGAGCGCAACGACCGCTGGCTGCACCTGGTCGGCAAAGGTGGGCGCCCGGGAAAGGTGGCGCTACCGCCACTTGCGCGAACCGCACTCGATCAGCATCTTGTACAGCGCGGACTGCCGGTGACACCAGCCCGTTGGGACCCCAGGACACCCTTGATCGCCAGCCTGGAGCAGGACAGCGTCACTAACATCACCGGCACCCGGCTGTGGATGGTAATGCGGCGCTTCTTTGGCCAGGCCGCGGACATCATCGCCGGCGACCACCCGACACTCGCCGAAAAGCTGCGCCGAGCCAGTCCCCACTGGACGCGGCATACCCACGCTACACACGCCCTCGCTCGCGGCGCGGAACTGACCACCGTGCGCGATAACCTACGCCACGCGTCGGTGGCCACCACCTCGATTTACTTGCAAAGCGACGAAGTCAAGCGGGCACACCAAATAGGTCAGGCCTTTGCCGCTCGGTAGCCGACGTCCGTGCCGACTGGCTTAGCGTGCAATATTTTCCGTTTTCTGAAGCGACCCCAGGTACAGCGAACTCCAACGGCTCTGCGCGCCGATGATCTGATCAGTAATGATGTGGGCCGCGACTGTGCCGTACACCAGCCCGTCGGTGGAGAAACCAGTGGCGATGAAAGCCCCTGACTCGTCCCGGCCGATGTAGGGAAGGCCGTCCGGAGAATGAAAGTGTTGTGCCGACCAGCGCTGAACGGGTGAACCGACAGCCAGGTATTCCTGCGCGGCCCGTTCAAGTTGAGCGAGT
Organism: Cupriavidus gilardii; assembly: GCF_017598945.1. Lineage (GTDB taxonomy): Bacteria > Pseudomonadota > Gammaproteobacteria > Burkholderiales > Burkholderiaceae > Cupriavidus > Cupriavidus gilardii_E. The sequence continues at coordinate 5,109 of NZ_JAGFTW010000016.1, read as the reverse complement.
GCCGCGGCTGCATCATGCCTTCCCGTTTCGTGGTGTTCACCGATGCAAAGCAAGTAATGCTTGCCGTTTGCCTCCAATCCGCGGACCGATAGCCTGGGATGGGCCTGCGCCCAGAAGATGCCAGCCGGAACGGCTTGTTCGTGGAAGGCCAAACCATATTCGCGGCGCACAGCCATGCCGGCTTGCACCAAGTGAAAACCCAGCGGGGAATGGGTGGCCAGCACAATATGGTGGCCGAAGGCGGTACCGGTCCGTGTGCGAACGACGCCGACTTCCAGGTCCAGCTCGAGGGCAGGGGAGTTTTCGAAGAGGCGGGCGCCGGCGTGTTCGGCTTGCAGGGCCAAGGCGTGCAGATAGCCGATCGGATGGAACTGCGCTTGTGCCGAAAGCAGAAGCACCGCGCCCTTTGCGGCGGGCAAGCCGGGGGGCATCTCAGAGGCCAACTGCGCGTCCAGACCTGCTGCGCGCAATGCCTTCAGCTCCCCCAGTATGGTCGGCTCGGCATCCGGGCTTAGCGGATACTGGTACATCGGGCAGCGGCGGAAGCCGCTGCTCGGCCCCATCGCCTGCGCTTGCTGCTCGATCCAGGCGATCGCTTCCCCGCGAGACGCTACGACGGCGCGGGCGGTGTCCGCTTCGCACTTAGCCGCCAGCGTTTCGAGGCCACCGGTGACGGTCTGATACAGGTTACCGGTGGAGCCGCCGCTATCACCCGCGCCTACGGCACGGGCTTCGATCGCCGCCACCGACCGGGCGGTCTTTGCGAGCAGCAGGGCGGCGGTCAGGCCCGTGATGCCGGCACCGACGATCACCACGTCGACGCGCAGGTCGCCCTCAAGGGCCGGTCGAGGCCGACGCGGGCGCGTGGCCGCCCAGATGGAGATCGAGCCCATCATGCCTCCTTGTACCGAGTTTCATGGCGGCACAGGTTATCGGCGCAGGCGTCCAGGACTTCCCGACATCGCGGGTCAACGCCATGGTGCTTGCGTGCGCCGGGCGCCGTCCCTTGGTGGCGCGGCGGCACTGGCAGCCCAACAGATAGCAAAGCAGATAGCAAAGCGCGTGCCGTGATTGGATAGCCCGCGCGTGAATGCTGGTCTCAAATTGAGCGCCGGGCATCGCGCGGGAGAACGCTCGTCGGCGAAGGCAACGCGAGAAGAGGCGCGTGTGCGGGACGAACTGGTCAGCCCGAGCAATGTTGGCATCGCCCCTCCCAAGGAAGCGAATCAAACGGAGTCATCCGCGCATGACCAGCGAAATACTAAGTCGCCATAAACTCGAAGTGCCGGCAGGCCACGACATTACCGGGCTGTAATCAACGCGCAAGCTTATTCCTGAAAGATATTCCTCGCCTTGTAATTTGGCCTCAATCTTTAAGCGGAAATGAGCGCGGTCATAGCACCGTCGCGAGCAAAGGGAGGGCAAAACGTGCGAGCGCTGCGGCCTCGCGGTGCGGCCGGTCCAAATATTGCTGTGACGATAGCGGCGCCGACGTGGCGTCATCACTTCAAGGAGCCGACCATGCCGCATCAGAATTTTCAACACTGTATCGACGAGTGCAATGCTTGCGCAGTGGCATGCGAGCACTGCGCCGCCTCGTGTCTAAGTGAGCCGAACGTACACGAGATGGCCGAGTGCATTCGCCTGGATCTCGATTGCGCCGCAATGTGCCGGATGGCCAGCGCCTATATGGCGCGGGGAAGTCGCTTCGCCAAGGATCTGTGCAACCTTTGCGCGACCGCTTGCGAAGCATGCGGTGCCGAGTGCGAGCGACATGCGGCTCAGCATTGCCAGGAATGCGCTCAAGCGTGCCGGCGTTGTGCGCAGGCATGCCGCGCCATGGCGTAGCACGATCGGCTGCCAACGGCAGAACGGCCATGACGCTAACTTTTTGGCTCTCTACGGTCACGCGAAAGCCCGCGCGGACTACAGGACTGCAACGTCGCTGTCATTAAACGCGTCGGTTCTTCCGGCCGCCACCAGCGGCGACGGGATGCCGTCTCAGCGTCCGGTCGAGCATGGCGAAGACATCCCTAGCGTCGATTCGTTGCGCCGTCACCGTTGACGAAGTCGCTCATTCGTGCCGGCGGCTGCGGCGTGCCACCCATCGCGGGTCCATCGGAAGAGCCGCCTCCGTGCGAGTTGTGTGCACAATCATCTGCGTGATTGCCATCCTGGCTGTGGTAGGCATGCTGTTGATGCATAAGCGCATGATGGGCGGGCTAAGTTGTTGCTGGACCGGCGGCCGCGTAGTGCGCCGGATAAGGGCGGTGGCCGCCTAGTTGATGCCCGCCCGGAGATCGCTCCGGCGACCGCGCGCACGCAGCGCACCGGAGAGCGGCTGGGTTACTTGGTCTGATCCATCATTTCGCGACACTTTTGCATCATGGCGTCATGGTGGCGCAACATCGCCTTGGAGTCGTCCGGCTTCTGTGGCTTGTGTTGCTGCGCTTCAGCCCGTTTGGCGGTACGAGCGCGGCTTGTCTGATGCTTGGGCCCACGCGATGCCCCCAAGACCGGACAATCCTGCCATCACACCCCCCGCAGCCAGACCCTGCACGAAGCGGCGGCGCGGTAGGTTGGCCAGCACAATGCCAGACTGTCGATCACGTCCCATGAAATAGTCCTTTTTGCTTGAATGGCCGCATCGGACAGCGGCAAAGAGAGAGTAACGAGGACGAGGCTACCGACAACTTACCTGAACATTACATTCCGGTAATGTCCGGGCCACTCGGAGCAGGGCTGCGTAGACTCGCCATGGGCTGACCCAAGCGCAGCCATACAATCGGAAAAAGGAAGCTCGAACATGAAACTGCTCGTCGTAGAGGACGAATCCAAGACAGGCCAGTACCTGCGCCAGGGATTGACCGAGGCCGGATTCGTTGTCGACCTGGTTGGCAACGGGCTTGATGGACAACACCTGGCGCTCAACGAGTCTTACGATCTGATTATTCTCGACGTCATGCTGCCGGACCTCGATGGCTGGAGAATTCTGCTGAGCCTGCGCGCGGCCGAGAGCGCGGTTCCGGTCTTGTTCCTTACTGCCCGCGACAGCGTCGCTGATCGGGTCAAGGGACTGGAGCTCGGCGCGGACGATTACCTGGTAAAGCCATTTGCATTCTCCGAACTGTTGGCTCGCGTCCGGACGCTGCTGCGCCGCGGCACTGTGCAGATGGGGCTGGACCGCATTCAGGTGGGCGACCTGGTGCTTGATCTTAGTCGACGTCGCGCTTCGCGCGGAGGTCGCCGGATAGCGCTGACCAGCAAGGAGTTTGCGCTGCTCGAACTGCTCGCCCGCAGGCGGGGAGAAGTTCTGCCCCGCTCGTTGATTGCGTCCCAGGTGTGGGATATGAACTTCGACAGCGACAGCAATGTGATCGACGTTGCGATTCGCCGCTTGCGAGCCAAGATCGACGACGACTTCGACGCCAAGCTGATTCAGACGGTGCGAGGCATGGGGTACGTGCTGGAAGCGCCCGAGGGGCAAGAATGAAGCGCCGTATGTCGCTGACCATGCGGCTGACGTTGTTGTTTTCTCTGACGTCGGCATTGGTGCTACTTGGCCTCGGAATACTGATCTGGCTTTCCATGGACCGGCATTTTGCCGACGAAGATTATGTGGTGCTTGGGGACAACGTTCGTCTGATTCAAAAGATCGCTCAGGAGCAATCCAGCACGCACCTGCCGAGCCGTCTTGCGGAAATGGTGGAACATCACCCCGGTTTTGTCGCCCATGTGAGCACCGCGAAAGGTGACGTCATTTACCGCACCAATGGGTTCGATTTTGGCGCCATGCTCAACGTTATTGGCCGGCTTGGACCGGATGAGACGACCTTGAGCTGGCAGCAGGGAGACAAGGAATACCGAGGTATGCGCGCGCACGCGACAGTGCCCGGCGAGTCGGTGCCCTTGGCGGTGATGGTCGGCATGGACACCGAAATCCATGCCCACTTTATGCACGCGTTTCGTCGCTCGCTGGCCTTCTATACCACGTTGGCGGTGCTCGCCAGCGGCTTGTTCGGCTGGTGGGCAGCCAGGCGCGGTCTGGCGCCGTTGCGAACGATGGCCTCTCGCGCCAAGGGTGTCACGTCGAATCACCTTGACGCCCGCATGCCCGTGGAGACCGTGCCGGTGGAGATGGCCGATCTGGCGGCGACGCTGAATGCCATGCTCGAGCGCTTGCAGGACGATTTCCGGCGATTGTCCGAATTCTCGTCCGACCTGGCTCACGAATTGCGCACGCCGATCACCAACCTGATGACCCAGACCCATGTCGTGTTGTCGCAGCCGCGCGAGGCCGCCAAGTACCGCGACGTGTTGGCCTCCAACGCCGAGGAGCTGCTGCGCCTTGGCCGCATGGTGTCCGATATGCTTTACTTGGCCAAGATGGAGCACGGCATCACGCTGCCCAACGAGGAGTCGATCCATGTCGGCGACGAGGCCCGCGCGCTGTTTGATTTCTACGACGCCTTGGCCGAGGACAAGGGTGTGCAGCTGCGCCTGCAGGGCGACGCCAGCATCGTGGGCGATCGCCTGATGTTGCGCCGCGCACTGAGCAATCTGCTGTCGAACGCACTGCGGTATACGCCCAGCGGCAAAGCGATTGTGATCAAGGCATGCGAGCAAGACGGCGGCGCCACCATCGTGGTCGAGAACCAGGGCGAGGGGATCGATCCCGAGCTGTTGCCGTCGTTGTTCGACCGGTTCTTTCGGGCCGACAAGTCCAGGGCGCGCGCTGATTCGGACAGCGTGGGGCTTGGCTTGTCGATCACGCAAGCCATCATGGTGGCGCACCGCGGTGGAATCTCGGCTGAGTCGTCAGGCGGTCTCACCCGCTTTATTCTGACCTTCCCGCGGCGCCAGCCACGAGCTTAGGGAGGCCGGTCCCCCATGGCGAGCTGCGAGGCACGTGCTGATGCCAGCAAGATCGGCATACTGTTAGGCCATGTGCCGGATCCCGCTGCCAATAGCGACGCTATTGAGATAAGTATCCTTATCGTAATAGCCAGTTCGCTGCGCTAAACTGGCCCCCATGAAATCACGCCTGACCCTACCTAACTCCACATCATCCGCCAGCACGGGTATGGATACGGCCCCGACCGATGCCTC
>NZ_JAGFTW010000019.1:0-132327 GCF_017598945.1 Cupriavidus gilardii | reverse complement strand
TGAACTGGAAGTTGGCGGCCGGGTAGTCGCGGAACACTTCCTCGACGATCTCCTGCGCGGTCTTGTCCTGGTAGACGTAGCAGTCGACGCGGCCGCGCAGGCGTTCGAGCCAGGGTGCGACGGTGAGCCGGTAGCGCGCCAGGCCACCGTCGCCGCCCATCGAAGCGCAATCGACGACGAAGCCGTGCCAGGCGCGATAGCGGCCATCGGCCAGCATCAGCCGCAGCGTGATCTCCTGCCGCGCCAGTTCGACCGTATCGAGATGCGCCGACGGCGACAGGCAGTCCATCTCGATGGCGAAGGACTTGGATATGGCTTCGATTGCGGAGAAGCGTTCCACTATTAGGCTGACTTCGATCAGCCCCGTTTCGAGGGCGATCAGTCGGCTTCTCTGGCGCAGCAGAGCAGAGATGAGATGAGGCGGAACAAAAGGGGCGGGCATCATGATCCGTAGTCCCATGCTTACCAAAGTCCCTTGCGGCGAACGTGTCGCGGCAAGAATGGTGGCATGGTGCTACGGACGGCCCTTAGGAAGCTTTACGGCTTGATACGACGTTCGATGAAGGTCCGATATCTACAGTCTTGGGCCGAATTGACCGACACCCCTCTGCCGGATCACCGCTCCATCGCTCCTGGCTCTCACCGTAGGGCGATGGCTGTCGAGGTATAGCGGCTACGCGCAATGGACTGAAGGGAAAGGGTCCATCTCTCTGCCTCGGAGTTCGCTGCGACCGAGGCCCGCTGGCAAGCATCGAGAGAACTTCCGGTATGTCGACCACTTCCTGCAGCCAGTGCTGCTCGCTGAGGGATTCCTGCCGTCGCCGTTCAGAGAAGGAGCAGCTCATGGTTGCCCTTTATAGCTGTCGACCTTCACCTCAACACGTTCTATCGCCGGCGTTCATCTACGTATCGGAATTCAGGTCGAATCGCTCCGCGAGACTTCGTTTGTCCGTATGCGGGCGGCGGCGTTTGGCCAATCGCTTTCCTCGTCAAAGCGGCCTAGCCACCGTTTGGCGTCGCGTCGGTTGAAGCGGACGTTCAGATCGCCGTCCCATTCCCCTGTACCGACAAGATCAAGGGCATCGTTGCGAAGCGGTCGCAGTAGGGCATTGAGCGCGACATGCATTGGAGGAACGCCATCCGCAACGGGATACAAGCGTGGCTCATCGCCCAGCTCCAACCACAGTCCCGTCTTGCAGTCGTAAACGCTGATTCCTGCTTCCTTCGCCACCGCGGCGACATGCTCGCGGCTTACGCCAAGCTTCGCGCGCCAGTGGTCTGCAAGGAAGAAACCCCAGGTTGCGGGCCTTAGGCCGGCGGGCAAAGACTCGTCCATCCCCATCGACATGCCAAATGGGTAGTCGATGTCCAAGCCATAGAAGCGTTCCGTCAGGCGGCGCTCCCATACTGCAACCTCGGATCGCGCTCCAAGCGCCAGTGGGTTCGCGATGGAAAACCCGCTGTAAACCTGTTCGGGGCGAAGCCTTTCTACGGTGCTGAGGAGGAACCGGCGCCAGTCTTCCTGATGGTCTAGCCACCATTGCCACCGATAATAAAACTGCATGTAGGAGTAGGCTGGGGGACGATCATCATCCTGATGCCGCTTGTTCAGGTAATCGCGCTTCCTGCAGAAGCAGCCTGCTATCGCGGGAGACGAGTTCGTGTTTTCGTCGTCTGTGAAGCTAAACAGAAAAGCTTCACTCCCCTTCATCTTCGTGATGAGAGATCGAAGATCGGGGGCGCGCTTGGAACCGTATCGATGTGGTCGTTCTGTTACCGGATGCGTCGCAATCCTGTAGGGATGGCCAGTCAGGCGCTCGAACTCCTCGTGCGTATCCACCATCAACAATGATGTATCGCGCCAACTGTGAGGCTCATAAAGGAAGTAAAAGCTCGTAAAGGGCGAAACGGCAATCTCGGAGTGGCCATTGTCGAACGCGGTAGAGGGCCACTCGGTCAGTGCACTCGTAAAGCCAGAAAGCTCATCCTCTGTGAAGAGCAATTGAGTTGTACTCATACGAGCTCCACTCTTGTCCTAACCGTGATGTTGTCAACGCGGTATGCCGCCTAACCGACTGTGGCCACATGTCCCTTCGCCCAAGCCACCAAATCCTTCGGGTAGTAGAGGAACGAGTGCAAGCTGCTGTCATCTTCGATGCCGAGCAGCAGCACTGCGCCGCCAGCCCCGAAGGACCAGTAGCCGTAGTAGCCGGCTTGGGTTGGCGACTTATGGGCGTCATGTCACGGGGCTGCGGCCAGATCCTGCAAATTCCAGCAGTCGGATGCCCTGACCCAACTCAAGGCAGGCAGTTTGATAGCTCACTTCTTTCAAGAAACGTTGACGTCGCTTGGCTTGAAAATCCATGTCGAATGCGTCTAAGACTTTGTCAGCGTCAGCTGTGGGACACGTCTTGTGCTTCACCGACGAACGCGTGTCCATAGGGTCGCGCTCTTGGAAACGTATTGTTGCCCATCGAACCCTACGGGCGCGTCCGGTGCCGATCGGTTGGCAATCAAGAACTGCGCGCAGGAGTCCGCAATCTCCGGCAGATAAACGCCGGACTCCGGTACCGGTTCATGGGTTTCTACCTGAACCGTGCCGTCGAGTTGATACCGTGGCCAAGTCGCAGGTGGATCGAGCGGGCCGTGAAAATCATCGGAGTAATTTGTTGTCAGGACGGTGGCGACCCATCCGCTGTTCGCGGTTGTGCTGATATTGATGGCGTAGCCATGTGCACCGTGTAGCAGTTCCTCATAGCGCGCTGCCGCATCGGAACTTACCTCGTCCAGCCATTCGGAAGAGAAATCACGCTGTCCGCGAACCCCTCCCGTAACACCCGCTGCGGCAAATAGACCTTCGGCGTCGCCATGTGTCAGCTTGATAAAGCCATCGTCTAGACGCTTTGCAGTCTGGCGAAAATTGGGAATCACGCGCTGTCCCCAGACGATATCGGGTTGCAAAGGTAGAGGACGAGCACGATAATCGGACGGCAAATGTGTCACGAAGCGGGCCAGGCAATCCTCAAGATGGTGCAGCATAGCTTCCCAAGCGCGGCGCATGGCGTCGAAATACTCCACGGAACTGTAGCGCTCCAGTAGGTAAATTTCCTGCGGGGAGAGCGGGGTACTCATTTTTGCAATTTCGTCTGGAGATGGCCTTGCGACGGAGCTGCTATCGAATCACTGTTGTTGGTTTGCAGGATGGTCGGACCGGATAATTTCCGCGGAGCATCCATACACGCACTTGCCTTCGAAATCCGCGAGCGGTCGCACGGGATCGCGAAAATACTGAACGCTCCATAGCAACTCGGGCGGCTCGCCGCTGTTCGCGTCTGACTGATATGCCCACAGGGGCGTGCCCGATTGCCGCCATTGGATGGCCTGATCGCATGCTCCGCTGAAAATGGGAGACGGAAGCCCGCGTAGACGCCTATACGCTTCCGCGATAGCCATGGCTGGACAGACCCGTCCACCTCTTGTCCTGACGAATGTTCGTGCGCTCTCGACCTTGTCGTCGAAGACGGCGTTGCCGCTGACCAAATGGAAGACATCGCCATTCGACCAGGCAGGTTTGTTGCCGTGTCGCTCCTGCTTTATCGACAGGGGCGAAGACGGTTGCCGCCCGTCCATGCGAGTGACGTTTCCCTTCTTGTCGAACTCGTAGAGCGCATGGCCGGGGATAAAGAGGACACGCACGGGCCATGATTTTGGCGACGACCACTGAATCGTGTGTCGGGGCGCCTTATCGTTTCGACGCAGTGAATTCGGCGGGGGCGGCGATACGTTGACCCAACTGTTGTCCTCCCCATCGAGAGCAAAGGTCTTGTCGAACGGACGTGCTCGCACATAACGTCGTTGTTCGAGCAGGCTGATGCCTGTGTTGCTCATCTGTACGACCACGTGCTTGCTCTTGCTTTCCTCGATTTCTGTTTGCCACGCGAGCGTGGGGCCGGAGCCCTTGCCGCGCAGTGGTAGCGCGGCCAGGTGGACGGTGAGAGGGCCGGAGGAGGGAAGCAGCTTGATGGTCTCGCCTGGTTGGATCCGCGTGATGACCGATTCGTTGACGGAGACGTCGATCTGCGTTTTCGTCCGTCCAGGCTTGTAGAACAGCGTGAGGCTTGATTCAGCGCTTTCCCGTGTGGGTCCTTGCGACACTGCGGAGCCTGCAGAGGCCGGGGCAGCCACTACCCCGTTCGGGCAAAGAGTCAGCGCAAAAGCAAGGGCGAAAACGGCAAGGAGTTTCATGTTTACCCAGGCGGTCGCCGGTCACTCCTGCAAGTTCTGGACAAAGTCGGAAAGCTGTTCCTGAGTAAAAGCCCCGTGAGTCGTGCTCATTCTCTGGGCCTTCTCTGGTCGTCCGATCCGGGGGCGGTACGATTTTTGTCTCCATCCGCTCCGATGCAACGATCCTCTTGTCGCAGCTCGGTGTGGAGCTTTCGATGAAGCGATTTTGCTACGGGTCGTGAGACATCTCAGTTGGCCTATGGCGAGACGCTATCGTGGCCGGGCAGCACGATTCGTAGGCACCAGGCCGTATGCCCGTTGCCGAGGCATCCCGGTCATTTCCAAGGTCCATATTCGCTTTGGCCCAAGCAACCAGATCCTTCGGGTAGTAGGGAAAGGAGTGCAAGCTTGTGTCGTCCTCAATGCCAAGTAGCAAGACAGCGGCGCCTGCCTCGAAGGACCAGTAGCCGTAGTAGCCGCCTTGGGCTACTGATTTGTGTGTGTCGTGCCATGCAGTTCCCGAGAGCCCTTTATACCAGCGTTTCAAGAAGGACGTGAGAATAGAACGTGGTAGGACAGTGCCCATCCTTCCGCTTCGGAGCGTGCGGCCCCGGATGGCTTGCTCGAATACAAGGCGATCGATTTTGGGATTTCGTCCATTTCCCGCTGAAAGGTCGCCTCGCTAAGGAATTTCTGCCGACGTGCTTGCTGAAGAGTCATGTTTTTGCGTCTATCGATTCCGAGCTGATCTCCTGAACGTACAGTGGCGTAGTCACGTGGTGTCCTTCAAGCGATCGGGCGTCATGGTCCGTAGTTTCATGGTGGCCAAATGCTCTCGCGGCGACTGTGTCGCGGCAAGAATGGCGGCATGGTGCTACGGACAGCCCTCAGCAAGCTTTAGTAACCGGTGGCGAGCCGAGACCTACAGTTTCGGGTCGGCTTGGTCGACATCCCACTGCCAGATGGCGGCGCCATAGTCAGATTGAATATCCGGCATGATCTCGCCAGCACCGAAATAGCGACGAGAGTTCGCTTTAGCGGGGGTCATCCAGTAACCAGCACGCGGGCACGGCTCGCCTGGTTCGCATCGCATTGCGCCTGTCGAGGTGCCTCCGCTCTGTTGTAGTCCCATGTTTGCCTTTGCCCAAGCAACCATATCCTTCGGGTAGTAGAGGAAGGGGTGCAGGCTTGTGTCGTCCTCGATGCCAAGCAGTAAAACAGCCGCGCCTGCTTCGAAGGACCAGTAGCCGTGGTAGCCGGCCTGGCTCGAAGACTTGTGCGTGTCGTGCCATGGCGCAGCGGCTAGATCTTTGTACCATCGCTTCAGGAACTTTTGTAGTTCCTTGAGTGCCGCGACATTGTCGTCCGTCGACATCGCGTCGGCCAGTGTTGCGAAAGGTTTTGTGGCGAGCAGAACATCGCACTCGTAGCGGTCTAATGGCGCGTAGGCAAGGAACTCCTCGATGACAAAGTCCATGCCGGCGTTTACCTTGTCCGGCCCGTCGAGCATCTCCGCAATACGGGGAAGCAAGTCTCGGCGATGGAGTAGGTAGCAAAGGCTGATTAGCCCAATACATGGGCAGTATCCATCGAACGAGCCAATATCAAAACCGATGGCATTAGGATCACGCTCATACTTTCGTAATTGTTTTGTGGCGCGCTCGTATGCAGCCACTACGTGCTCCAGTTCTTGACGGAGCGGATCGATCGCCTCGCCAGCGGTGTACCGTAGCGTTAGCTTGTCGAAGATGTGCTGGGCGGCCATGCGATAGGAAATCAACCAACCTTCCGCTTCGTTTCGTCCAGAGCCGGCTGGTGCAGATTCAAGGAGTTCGATGACTTCGGCGAGGTCCTTGCAAGCAGTTTGATAGCTCTTCTCGCTCAAGAACTGCTGACGCCGCTTATCGTTAAACTGCATACCGTAATGCCTTTGCTTCGACGGGCACTGCCGCGCAAGCACAAGCGGTTGTCGCCAAATTCCGCAGTCCCATGCTTGCAAAAGGCCCTGGCGACGAATGTGTGCATGGTGCTACGGACGACCGTCAGCAAGCTCTACGGCCTGATACGTACCGACGTGCTGATGCTTACAGTTTCGGGTCGGATTGATCGACATCCCACTGCCAGAATGTCGTGCCGTACTGAGAGCCTTCGATATTGGGAAACGTGTCGCCTTGTCGAAAGTGACGGCGCGACCTCGACAATGCTGGCGTAAACCACCATCCCGTCCTCGGAACCGTGTCTCCAGCGGCAAAGGATTCCCGTGCAATATCGGAAGGTGGTCCAGCGCTTCTACTTCGTGCGTGGTCCACCCAGTCTCTAGGGTAGAACGACATATCACGATAGCTGGAATCATCGATATCAAGCACGACTGTAGTTGCAGCCGCCTCCCAGGACCAATAGCCGTAGAACGATACGTCTGCTTCACCATGCTGATCGACATAAGGTTCTCTGCGGCTGGCGTGATACCACTCGTTGAGATACTTCGCCATCAGAGCAGGGCGTTCGCTCGGCGAAGCATCGAAGACCTTGAATAGTTTGCGGTATGGAAGATGACGAGTCGCTTCGCTTGGCGGCGCGCCGCGGTCGGCAACGAAGGGGGCGACCAATCTTTCGATCAGTCCATCACGCACGCCCATGTCCTCATTGCCATAATCGAGGAAGGCCATGACCCGCGGCATGTCGCGACCGAATCCGCTGAGAATACCGAAGCAAACCATGCGAAGGGCGACTATCCAGTATTCTTCGTCGCGAAGTGTGGCATGCGGCGTGATCTGGTCTTCAGCTTCCGGAGAGGCGTGATAAGCCTCATGGAAGCTCGCATACTGTTCCGCCCAATTCATCGAATGGGGCCAGATCTGCGAAATCTCATCGATCTGACCTCCTGCAGAATACTGTAGGCTCGTCCAGTCCAATGCGTTCCACAAGCGTCGACGAGTTGACGTCATGAGACCACTAGGCTTTGCCTTGGTCACATGCTTTGGCAAGTCGATCGTTACAGAAGCAATTCCGCCGAGCTTGTCATCAAAGCGCTTTGAATAAGTGGAATGGCGGAGGAGTGGTTCACGCCTCTCTCGAAATCGCACTTCAGAAACCTTCCAACTCGCCCATTTCTCCCAGTTGATTCCTTGTTCCTTCATAGTTGTCGCCCTATTCAGCAAGCATGGTGGTGGGTAGCACGAACTCCGTCGCAATCTGGTGGGATGTCAACGGTTTGCAGCATCGCGGCGAAATTGATCCATTGGATGTCTTGTGCCGATTATGGTTTGGCCCAACCACCGTAATCAAGCTCCTATCGTACGGACAGCGTACAAGGCTTCGACGCGGCCTGCCACCACTCATGTCGATCTTTGCGCTTAGCTTAAACTCCGCTTCCTCCCAAGCCTCAATTGCCGGAATCAATTCGTGTTGTGCGGAAGGCGTGAGAGAGGCACTGTTAATCTTCTTTGCGACCCAGCGATGGCTTAGTTGCCGTCCGTCTCGCACTGTTCGTCCTAACGCATTTCGTGCGCGGGGCGCCTCCTCTTCACCCAGATAGGCATCGATGCCGTACCTTAGGCCTGCCCACACTGCCTCAGCGGTTTCGAGCTTCCCATGAAAACCGGCGGTCGTTCCCTTCGTGTCGCTGATACGGTATTTGAACGGAAGTCTTTCCGAATGCCAAACATGGTCAATGCCGCGGTGTCCCGGCTGTGTCATTTCGTATAGGACACCACTATTGCTTACTTTTGCGCGAGATCTCTTTCGCTTTACATAGTAGTAATCCGAAATGTGTTCACCCGATACCCCCGTGTATGAACGCGACTGTTGTGCCCGCTGGCTTTGCCGTTGCGTCGCCGTCGCTTGCCCAGTTCGCGGTGCAGCCGTGCCAGACGTTGTCGTCTTTACCGTAGCTGGAGCGCGAGATTGTGGCGTGGGATTGCGGGGCGCGCGCGGAGCGGCTGGAACGTGAGCCGTGGTGCTCGGAAGCGGCTGCATTACCGCCTGCTGGTGTGCCCGACGCAGCGTATCCATCGCCTCATTGATTTTCTGCGCCGCCATTCGCTTCAAAGAATTGAGCTGGGCGACCAGCCGGCGGACGCCGTCGCGTCCCATCACCCATTCAACTACGTGGCGGTCGAGGACATTGATGAGTCCGCTGAAAATGTCGTCGACATTGCGCGTCAATTCCCGGGTGTAGGAAGCCCAGTTCAGATTGCGAAACCAGTCCTCAATATTGCCGCGCACAGACCGGGGCAGCGAGTCGAGGATACGCCCCATGGCCTTGCCGTTACGGAGAGCCTTGAACACATTCTTCAAGGCGTCGCCGATTCCGGGGACAAGCGCAATAAGGCTGAGCACCAGTTCGATCCAGTTGTCCGTGCTGCGTGCATTGCGGGTGAGGAGCCAAATGCATCGCAGGATGTTGTACGCATCGACGGCTTGCCCAACAAACGGGATGCAACCGAGCACTGTGGTGACGATCATTTGTGCAATGGAATCGCCGCGACCTTCGACGACTTCGCCCACCCACGTCAGAATTTCACCGAGGGTATCTTGCTGGGCCCGCTGAATGGCGCTGCTCATGCGACCCCCTCTTCAGCGCTGGCTTCTCCGAGCATGATTTCATTGTGGTCATCGCTGCTGTCTTCGGTCATTGCCGGAGCTTCCACTTCGCCTTCGTATTCGTAGTCGTTGATCATGTCTTCGAATTCGTCCAAGCCTTCCTCCATCGCCGCAATCTCGTCAGGGAAGAAGTTGTCCTCCAGGTATTCCTTTTCCTGGGCGAGGTAGCGATCCAACGCAGCCTTGGCATCCTCTGGTGAGGCCGGGGAGAAGCCCTTCAAGGTATTGGCGGGGCGATCATCGACGCTGAAAGGCTCGCGAGAGTCGTAGCCAAAAAACACCGTGCCGGATGCCGGGGGATTGTCGATGCGCGCGTATCCTTGATCATCTAGATTGCCGCTCAGTGTCGTGCCGTCAGCGAAGGCTATCCGGTAAGGGGCACCCACAACCGGCTTCATATCGTCGTAGCGGTAATACAGCTCCAGGGCGTTTGTCGATGTCACTGCACCAAACGGCAATGCGGGTATCTCCGCGGCGTTGGAAGCGCCCGCAGAAAATGGGTGACCCGCTCCCTTGACCTCAAATACCCCCGGCGTCTCAAACGTAATCGTGCCGCCATCAAGCACGATACGAGACTCGGCACCATGCAGCACGACCCTCTGCTGCGCCAGCAGTTCGACCGCCTCATTGGAAGACGTCACCACCACTTCCTTATCCGCCAGAATCGCCATCGCGCCGTCATGCGCCTGCACGGACAGCGGCCCGTTCGCCGCCACGGCCTTCAAGCCATTACGCTGCACGAACAGCGACACGCCTTGGGCGGCGGCCATTGCAATGGTCTTGCCGGCAGTCAGTTGCCAGTCCGATTGCACGGTGCCATGCACATGCCGCCCCGAATAGACCGCAGTGGTCTCTTGGCTCGACACCGCGATAGACGTTGGCGCCTCCGCCACCAATAGCGGCTCGGCAAAGCGCTCGACCGGCTTGCCGTCGGGCTGCTTGGCGTCCTGGCCGTTGACGGTGTCTTCGTAGCGCCCATCCTGCTCGGGCTCGACCATCGTCATCAGCGGCTCGAAGACTTCGTTGGCCGCCAAGGGGAGGGCGGTTTGCGTGCGCGCAGCGGTCGACAGGCGGTCGGCGGTGCGTTGCGCGCCCTTGAGCAGCGCGATCGCCTCGGGCATGCCCATCACGGTGCCGGTGGCGCGCGGACGAGCGGTGGTCGATAGCAGCAGTCCCTGACCGGCGCGCACCACGGCCCACGCGTCGCTGCGCAGCTCAGCGCCGGTGCCGCGCCATGGGCCGCGTTGGGCATCCTGCGGGCCTTGCGCGACCAGATAGCCGAGGTTCAGCTGGGTCTGCGCCGCGGAGCTGGCCAGGCGCATGCGCAGCCGGCCCTTGACGTCGTCGACGACCCATTGGTTGTAGCCGTCGCCGCCCAGGCCGCAGGTATGCCAGCCGGACAGCATCGCAGCGAGCGGCTTGCCGTCATTGGCCCAGGGCGGAGCGTCCTGTTCGTTGTGCAGCTGCATCGCGGCCAACGGCCGGTCGATGTCGCCGTCGAGGAAGGTCAGCAGCAGTTCGGTGCCGACCCGCGGCAGGTGATGCGTGCCCCAGTTCGGACCGGCCATGGCGCCGGCGACGCGGACCCAGGCGGTGACCTGAGTCAGGTCGTCGGAGCCGGGATCGGTGAACGCCGCGGTCTGATCCGCCGGTGCTGGCGCCCGCAGCCACGGAAAGCGAACCCGCACGCGATGATCGCGATCGGTATGCAAGGGCGTCTCGCCCTCGGCGATGACAATGGCGGTCTGGCCTTCTGGCGCCGTGGGCTTGGCGCGGAAACGCGGCACGATCGGCGCATCGGCGCGCACCGCTTCGAGCGTATTGCGGTAGCCGCCAGCCTCGACCTCGGTGGTGCCGAGCAGCTTGGCGACATCGGCGCCGAGATTGTTGGCCGCTTCGTGGCGCACCGACAGCGCGACGAATTCCTCGTCATCACCACCAAAGTGTTCGGTCAGCGCAAAGCGCTGTCCCGCGCCCAATTGCCGCACTGTGCCGGCGCCCTCGAACCGCACGAACCCACCTTCCTCGGCCTGCATGCGCAATTGCGCCGCGCGATCGGCCGTCGCCGCATCGGGATAGCGATAGGGTCCATGCGCATCGAACGCTTCGAGCGTTGGCCATTCGCCTTGCACCGAAGCGGCATTTGCCTGCGCCGAGGCGGCGGTCAGCGTCTTGTAATCCCACGACGAGACGGTGACGGCATTGGGCCCGACGCTGTGCCGCGTGGACCAGACTGTCATCGTGTCCGTTTCCTCGGTCATGTCGGCACGATGGAAGCGGATGCTCGATTGCGGGCAGGGCGGGCGTTCGGCATCGTTGTCGAACACCACCAGCCGATGGCGCGCCTGGCTGCCCTCGGGCTTGTCGTCTTCGCCCTGCAGGTGTTCGAAGCGGTAGGACAAGCCTTCTTCGGCCAGCAGCCGCTGCACGAAGTCGAAATCGCTCTCGCGATACTGGGCGCAGATCGAGCGGCGGCGTAGCGGCTGCGAGACGGTGAACTGGAAGTTGGCGGCCGGGTAGTCGCGGAACACTTCCTCGACGATCTCCTGCGCGGTCTTGTCCTGGTAGACGTAGCAGTCGACGCGGCCGCGCAGGCGTTCGAGCCAGGGTGCGACGGTGAGTCGGTAGCGCGCCAGGCCGCCGTCGCCGCCCATCGCCGCGCAATCGACGACGAAGCCGTGCCAGGCGCGATAGCGGCCATCGGCCAGCATCAGCCGCAGGGTGATCTCCTGCCGCGCCAGTTCGGCCGTATCGAGATGCGCCGACGGCGACAGGCAGTCAATCTCGATGGCGAAGGGTCGCGAGACCGCTTCGATTGCCGTAAAGCGCTCGACGATCAGATTCGCTTCGCGAAGCGGGGTGTCGAGCGCGATCTGCCGCGTGCCCTGGCCGAGCAGCGAAGCAAGTACGGCCGACGGCAGCGACGTGGTGGGCATCATGGCTACCTTGGCGAGGGGTGGTTGGTGTCCGGCGTCGGGTTCTGTCAGTGCGGCGCGATCCGATGATCGATCGACATCCGCCTTACGGCAGGGAAATCGTCAGATGCGAGAAGCGCGGGCCGAGCTTGATCACCTGCGAGTACTCCTGCATCGCATCGTTGGTCTGCTTGTTCAGCACCGACGACAGGCCGAGGTATCCGAGCAGCGCGATCAGCGCGAACACCGCGCCGAAGATCCACAGCGGCGTCTCGCGTTTGAGCGTGTGCGCGATCTTGTCGGGCAGCGGCCAGTGCGGGGCGAATGGCGCGCGCTTGCCCTTGATCGCGGCGATCTCGTCGCCGAGCCTTGCGGTCAGGTAGGAGAGCTTCTCCGGTCCTTCGAGGATGTACTTGCCGCGGAATCCCAGCAGCAGGCACATGTGGAAGACTTCCAGCGCCTGCAGGCGTGGTGCGCCTTGCGCGCGCAGCGCCTCGAGCTTGGTGAAGAAGGTCTCGCCGGCGAGTTGCTCGCCGAACAGCACCAGTTGCAGCGGGCGGCGTTCCCAATCGGCGCGGATCGCAAAGTCCGAGGCCAGGATAGTTTCGTCGATGGCGGCGCAGAAGGCGTACTTGGCATCGAACACATCGTCGGCCGAGACGTGCAGCCGTTTGGCGCCACGATCGAACTCGTCGAGAAAGCCGCGCACCTTGGCGAGGAAGTTCTCGGCGCTGTCGGGCGGCTGGCCATTGCGCAGCAGGAACAGCATGAAAAAGCCGTCGTACAGCAGATCGAGCAGCGTGCGCGCGTGGCGCGAGGCATCGCCGGAATCCGCGAAGGCACTGGCCGCCCCGGCCGGGGCATCGCCAAACAGCGAGGGCATCGAAGTGGAGCTCATGAGGTCACCGCGATCAGTTCAAGTTGAAGTTCCCGGATACCGGCCGGCGTATAGATGGTGATGGTGCCCGCCTGCAGCATGCGGTCGTAAAGCGGCCCGCGTGCCTCGATGCCGAAATAGCAGGCGCCGGGGCGCACCGGAATGGCCGGCGGCACCTGCGGCGTATAGGTCAGCGGCACGCCGGGCATCGACGACAGCACCAGCTTGTCCACGTCGTCGGGCGCGCCGACCTTGAAGCGCGCGGGAATTGCATCGACCAGTTCGACGGTCGGCATATCGGCCGAGACGGACAGATAGAAGCGGGTCTTGTCGTCGATCTTGCCGGAGTCGAGCCGGCCCAGATGGAAGGATGGCCGCGATTCGTCCAGCGCGATGGCGAAATAGCGCGTGGAAATGACGGTGTCGAGCAGTTCGCGCACCATCGTGTCGAGCTGCGCGAAGACCTTGCCGGGATTGCCATGGTCGTAGACAGGCAGGTCGGCCAGCGAGTACGACTTGGAGAAGGTCATCAGCGCGCCGGCGAGCCGCAGCAATTCCTGGAACAGCCGTTCGGGATGTACCTCGGGATGGTGATACAGGTGCGACAACGCGGCGAACGACGAATTGGCGGTATGCAGCAGCCAGAACGACGCGATATCGCCGGAGCGGAATTCGATGATGTTCTTGGTTGGCTCGCGATGAAAGCCGTACAGCGCATTGACCTTGGCCTGCAGCGCATCGAGCAGGCGGCGCAGCCGTTGATACAGCACGGCCGACGCATTGATGGCCAGGCTGGGCGCGACAAAATTCCCGTCGAGTTCGAAGCCGCCGGTGGCGGTGCGGCGCACGCGGACGATCGGCAGCGAAATATATTGATCCCGCGGCTCGGTATCGGCGATCAGCTTGACCGCTTTTTTCAGATAGGTAATGGAGGCCGGCTCGGCCTCGGTAAAGAGGTCGGCGGTATCGCGCTGGTGCCCGACAAAACGGGAAGAGGGCGCGCCGTCGCCGGCCTCGCGATAATTGCCGCCGAAATCGCGCAAGGGATAGAGGGCGAGATGGAAGGTCGATTCGGAAACGCCGGCTGGCAGATTGGCCAGCGCGATCGGCGCGGGCAATTCGTCCGATTGCGGTGCGCAATACCATTCGCCGTCGGGAAAGAATAGCGACAGTTCGCTGATGCGCAGAATGCCGCTGGCCAGCGCATCGGTATCGAAGCGGGCATGGCGTACCCCCCAGGCGTAGGGTTGAATCGCCTGGGCCGTGGCATGCAGGCGCGCCTCGTGATAGGCATCCTGCTGCTGGAAATGCTGCGGGCGAAGGAATAGTCCTTCGCCCCAGAGGATCTTGGCGGAATCGCTCACAATTAGCCTTGTTTAGCCTTGTCGTCTTTATATTTTTCCGATCGGCGCGCCGGCCGGCAATCAATCGCCATCATCGGTGCGGACTCACGCCCTGCAGCTGGTCGGCGACAGCAAATTCAGCGAGGAGCGCGGCACGCCGTCGGTGGGCGTCAACGGCTCGCCGGCCGTCAGCGTCATCGCGCAGGCATGCAGGCCGATCGTGATGCCGGACTTCTCTCCCTTTGCTGCATCGAAGGCAAACTTCCAGCGCTGCGGCGCCGGACTGCGGAATAAGGCGACCACCCCGATCGCACCCGCTTCGCGCGAGACTTTCTCCATCACGTCATAACGCTGTCCCGGAATCAACGTGATTTCACGAACGTTGACCAATTCCGAGCCGAGTACCTGTTTTTCGCGTGCCGGGTCGACAAAGGCGTCGAAGGGCGCCTGCATAAAGGCGGTCGATTCCTTCAAGGTGTAAACCCTTACCACCAATGCCGCAGCGCGATTGTCATTGGCGGCATTCAGGTTATTGCCGGCATAAAGCCGCAATGGTACCTGCCGCGGCGGCTTTTGCGCATCCGGTACGTTGGTAGGCTTGATTCCCAAGGCTTCGAGCGCTCCGCCCGCCGCGCCTGCCAGCACCTGCGTACCAACGGAACATGACGCCAGCGTGACGACAGCCAGCCCGGCCAGCACCGTCCGTCGATTTATAAAGAATTGTAAAAAAGTCATACAAATCGGATTCTTCTTATTGGCCTGTGCTATGCGGTGCGCGACCCTGATGGCTGGCTGCGGCGTTATGAAATGGTTTGCACAACGTTGCATTGCGGCGTGAAAACCAGAGTTCAGTTTCATTTAATTCACTGTTTGGAACCGCCCCTCGGTATGGTTGTCAGCCGCGACGCGCAGAGTGTACTATTGCGCGCCGATTGGGCCAATATTGCTTACCAATCTATTACTCCGCTTTGTTTTATCCACTGCGGAGACGGCATTGAACAATACGTCAACAACAAAGCCACGCGACGGTCAGAGCCATGATCCCTTTTCGCTTTTCACGATCTTTTGCAATTGCCATTGGTGCCGCCGCATTGTTTTCGGGATGCGCCTCCACCGGAAGCACCTCGGGTCCGCAATCGGAAGAAGCATTCACGCAGAGCATGGCGCAGGCCGATGCAGCATTGAAGGGCGGCCAGCGTGAACAGGCGGTGAGCCTGTACGAAGAGATCGCGAAGGCGAATCCCGCGCGTCAGGAGCCGTGGTCCCAGATCGCGCAGATCCAGTACGCCGACGAGAAATACCCGCAGGCGATTCTTGCCGCCGAAGAGGCGCTGCAGCGCGACGCCAACGATCGCAAGGCGAAGAGCATCCTGGCCGTCAGCGGCCTGCGCGTGGCGCGCCGCTCGGTGATGGAATTGCGCGATGACAGCGCGCTGGCCGGGGACGTGCGCACCGACGCGCAGGTCCTGGCCAAGATGCTGCGCGAAACGCTCGGCGAGCAGGTGCTGTTCCCCGAGGAGAAGAAGCCGCCGGTGCGCAAGCGTCCGGTCGCGCGTCCGGCGCCGCGCGCCAAGGCCGCGCCGACCGAACAGGCTGCGCCGGCTGCGGCTCCGGCCGCCGCCAATGCCGGTACCGGTTCCGCCGATCCGTTCGGCGCGCTGCGCTGATCGACGATCAGGCGCCAACGTCCCGAATATCCCGACAATCACGACCGGAACAACCGGAGAATCCGCATGGCCAAGAAGGAAAGCGTGCAAAAGCGTCTGCAGAAGGTGCGTCCGCCCCGGGTGCAGCTCACCTATGACGTCGAGAAGGGCGACGCCATCGAGCAGAAGGAATTGCCCTTCGTCGTCGGCGTGGTGGCGGACCTGTCCGGCCAGTCGGAAGTCGCGTTGCCGAAGCTGCGCGACCGCAAGTTCGTCAATATCGATCGGGACAATTTCGACGACGTGATGTCGGCGGTCGAGCCGCGCGCGGCGTTCCAGGTGCCCAACAAGCTGTCCGAGGACGGCGGCAAGTTCGGCGTGGACCTGAAATTCCGCTCGCTCGACGATTTCAGCCCGGAAGCCGTGGTCGACCAGATCGAGCCGCTGCGCAAGCTGCTGGAGGCCCGCTCCAAGCTGGCCGATCTGCGCAACAAGCTTGCCGGCAATGACAAGCTCGAAGACTTGCTTAGCGAAGTGCTGACCAATACCGAGAAGCTGCAGCGGCTCGGCCATGGCGGCAACGAACCGAAGGGTGGTCAGGATGCCTGAGACTCAAGCCGCAGTCGCCGCGCAGGCGGCGCCCGTCGCCAATGCCAGCCTGCTCGACGAGATCGTCGAGCAGAGCCGCGTCGCCAAGTCCGACGCCGAACACGCGCGCGCCAAGGACATCATCGGCGAGCTGGTCAAGGAAGTGCTGGATGGCACCGTGGTGGTGTCGGACAACCTGTCGGCCACGCTCGATGCCCGCGTGGCCGAGTTGGACCGGCTGATCTCGGCGCAGTTGAGCGCCGTGATGCACGCCCCGGAATTCCAGAAGCTGGAAAGCACCTGGCGCGGCCTGTCGTACCTGGTCAAGGAAACGCAGACCGGCACGATGATCAAGATCAAGGCGCTGAACGCGACCAAGCGCGACCTGGTGCGCGACTTCAAGACCGCGATCGATTTCGACCAGAGCGCGCTATTCAAGAAGGTCTACGAGGAAGAATTCGGCACCTTCGGCGGCGCACCGTTCGGCGCGCTGATCGGCGACTATGAAATCACGCGCCAGCCGGAAGACATCTACTTCATCGAGCAGATGTCGCACGTCGCTTCGGCCGCGCACGCGCCGTTCATCGCCTCGGCCTCGCCGGAGCTGTTCGGCCTGGAGTCGTTCGCCGATCTGGGCAAGCCGCGCGATCTGGCCAAGGTGTTCGACACGGTCGAATACGCCAAGTGGAAGTCGTTCCGCGAATCCGAGGATTCGCGCTATGTCGGCCTGACGATGCCGCGTTTCCTCGGCCGTCTGCCGTACAACCCGAAGGACGGCACCACGGTCGAGGGCTTCAACTTCGTCGAGGATGTCGACGGCACCGACCATAGCAAGTACCTGTGGTGCAACGCCGCCTGGGCCTTCGGCGCGCGTTTGACCGCGGCGTTCGAGGACTTCGGCTGGTGCGCGGCGATCCGTGGCGTCGAGGGTGGCGGCCTGGTGGAAGACCTGCCGACGCACACCTTCAAGACCGACGACGGCGAGATCGCGCTCAAGTGCCCGACCGAGATCGCGATCACCGACCGCCGCGAGAAGGAGCTCAGCGACCTGGGCTTCATCCCGCTGGTCCATTGCAAGAATTCCGACTACGCGGCGTTCTTCGCCGCGCAATCGGTGCAGAAGCCGAAGAAGTACAACACCGACAGCGCCAACGCCAACGCGGTGCTGTCGGCGCAGCTGCAGTACATCTTCTCGGTTTCGCGCGTCGCGCATTACCTGAAGGCGATGATGCGCGACAAGATCGGCAGCTTCGCTTCGGCTCAGAACGTCGAAAGCTTCCTGAACCGCTGGATCTCGCAATACGTTCTGCTGGACGACAACGCCAGCCAGGAACAGAAGGCGCAGTTCCCGCTGCGCGAAGCGTCGATCCAGGTTTCCGAAATCCCGGGCAAGCCCGGCGCTTACCGTTCGGTAGCCTTCCTGCGCCCGCATTTCCAACTCGACGAGCTGTCGATTTCGCTGCGTCTGGTCGCCGACCTGCCGCAGGCCGCCAACTCGTAACCGGTTGCCGTCGGCGCCGGCATTGAGCCGGCGTCCGACGGTCGAGGCAGCAGTACTTTCTAAGGCGAAACAAAGCCACTATCTCATCGAGGGTCTCATGAAGGATATCTACGTCAAGTTCGGTAATCCCGCCATCAAGGGTGAATCCCAGGACAAGGACCACAAGGACTGGATCGAAGTCCTCAGCTGGGAGCACAACATCAAGCAGCCGCGTTCGGCGACCGCTTCGACCGCGGGCGGTCACACCGCCGAGCGCTGCGAGCACGGCGAAATGATCTTTACCAAGGACATGGACGTGGTGAGCCCGCTGCTGTATCAGCACGCGTCGGGCGGCACGACCTTCGATGAGGTGACCATCGATTTCATGCGCGCCGACGGCGAAGGCAAGCGCGTCAAGTACCTGGAAATCAAGCTGAAGAACGCGATCCTGGGCGCTGTCGATGCCAAGGTCGCCGCCGAAGGGCTGCCGACCGACAAGTTCTCGCTGAAGTACGCTGCGGTGCAGTGGAAGTACACGCAACAGAAGATCGGCGGCAACCAGGGCGGCAACTCGCAGGGCGCCTGGAGCCTGACCAAGAACGACAAGACCTATTCGGTCTGATGCCGTTCCTGGTCGGCCGATGATCGGTTGATGCGGATGCCGGCATCCTGGCGATTCGGCGCGAAAGCGCCCGAGTGGCCGGGGTGCCGGCGCTTGCCATGAAAGGTTTCGAACCGAGTCTGCTCGACAAGCTGTTCGACGACGAGCCCCACGCGCCGCTGCCGACCGCGATGCGGCAGCTCACGCTCGAGGAGCTCAAGTCCACGGTGGCGCGCGACATCGAGGCGCTGCTCAATACGCGCATCGTGATCGACGAAGCCCAGTTGAGCGGCCTGCCGGAGTGCAAGCGTTCGCTGCTGACGTACGGGCTCAACGACTTCGCCGGGCTCAGTCTGGCCAGCTACTACGACCGCAATTACATCTGCCAGTCGCTGACCAAGGCCATCGAGCGGCATGAGCCGCGGCTGCGCAATGTCACCGTGTCGCTGGATGTCAGCGAGCGCAACACCAATGCGTTGTGCTTCGGCATCACCGCCATGCTGCTGGTGGGGCCGGCGCGGGAGCCGGTGAGCTTCGATGCGTTGCTGCAGCCGTCGACGCTGCAGTACTCGGTGACGCGCGGACGAACCTGACAGGGCGGGCGCACGGTCCGTGGCCCATGAAGGGGGCCATGCCCAACCCATGTCCGAACCAAGCCGATCCGCCACCGCCACGCACCGACCGCCGAGCAGCCATGGAAGAGCTACTGCCTTACTACGAGCGTGAACTGGCCTATCTGCGCCGGTATTCGCGCGACTTCGCCGAGCGATATCCGAAGATCGCCGGGCGGCTCGCCATGTCGGCCGACGGTTGCGACGATCCGCACGTCGAGCGGATGGTCGAGTCCTTCGCCTTCCTGGCGGCGCGCATCAGCAAGAAGCTCGACGACGACTACCCGGAACTGACCGAAGCGCTGCTGGAGGTCATGTATCCGCATTACCTGCGGCCGTTTCCGTCCTGCTCAATCGCGCATTTCGATGCGCGGGGCGCGGCGGCGCAGCTGTCCGCGCCGATGACGGTGCCGCGCGGCACGATGCTGAGCACGCGGCCGGTCAATCGGGTCGAATGCCGCTTCCGCACGGCCTACGACGTGACCTTCGCCCCGGTCCGCATCGCCCAGGCGAGCTATCGCGGCGCGGCCGTCGCGCCGGCGGCGACCGTATTGCCCAAGGGCGCCACAGGCGCGCTGACGATCGTGCTCGAATACCAGGGCGAGCGGGGCGGTTTCGACACGCTGGCGCTCGATATCCTGCGCGTCTATCTGGACGGCGAGCCGTCCTTCGTCGCCGCGCTGGGCGACGCGCTGTTCCTGCATACCGCGGCGGCGTATCTGGAGGGCCCGCGGCCCGGCGTCTGGCAGCGGCTGTCGGCAGTGCCGCTGCGCGAGGTCGGTTTTGCCGCCAACGAGGCGCTGATCGATACGCCGGCGCGCTCGCATCCCGCCTACCGGTTGCTCTCCGAACACTTCGCCTTCGCCGAGAAATTCAATTTCGTCGACCTCGACCTGGCGGCGCTGCGGCGCGCGCTGGGCGCGGCGGGTGGCAACACCCGGCGTCTGCAGCTGCATCTGGTGATGACCGACATCCGCAGCGACTCGCATACCGCGCGGCTGCTGGAGAGTCTGCAGGCGGATCATCTGCGGCTGCATTGCACGCCGGTGGTCAACCTGTTCGCGCAGAAGGCCGATCCGATCCGCATCGAACATACGGCCAGCGCCTATCCGGTGGTGGCCGACGGCCGCCGCGCGCACGGCTACGACATCTATTCGATCGATCGCGTGCACCTGGTGCGCGAGACCGCCAACGGTAACGACGTGATCGAGTTCCGGCCGTTCTATTCGCTGCATCACGCCGACGATCCGAACCGGGCGGGCCATTTCTGGCTGGCGCGGCGCGACGAGCTGGTGGCGCGCCGCAGCCCCGGCTACGAAACCGAGATCTCGATCGTCGACCTGGATTTCGATCCGGCGCAGCCGCAGACCGATACGCTGAGCATCGATGTCACCTGCACCAATCGCGATCTGCCGGCCAGCCTGTCGTTCGGCCATGCCGACGGCGATCTGACGATGGAGGGCACGTCGATCGCGCGGCAGATCACGTTCCTGCGCAAGCCGACGCCGTCGCAGCGTCTGCCCGGCGGCCGCGCGGCGCAATGGCGCCTGATCTCGCTGCTGGCGCTGAACCACCTGTCGCTGGTGCAGGACGGCCTGCCGGCGCTCAAGGAGATGCTGCGCCTGCACGATCTGGCACGCAGCGGCATCTCCGCGCGCCAGATCGAGGGCATCGTCGGACTGGACTATCAGCCCAGCACGCAATGGCTGGCGGGCAAGCCGTTCGCGACATTCGTGCGCGGCCTGCAGATCCGCCTGACGCTGGACGAGGAAGCGTTCGTCGGCACCGGCCTGCATCGCTTCATCCGCGTGATGGACCACTTCTTCGGTCTGTACGTCCATCTGAACAGCTTCGTGCAGCTCGTCGCCGTCTCGCGCCGCACCGGCAAGGAATTGATCCAATGCGCTCCCAGAAGCGGCGAATCGATCCTGGTGTGATACGCCGGCTGCTGCGGCAGCCGTATCGCTTCCAGTTCTTCCAGGCGGTGCGGCTGCTGCAGATTCAGTTCGCGCGTCAGGGCAGGGCACAGGGCGGTGTCAATGGCGGCGTGAACGGCGCGACGAATGGCACGACGAATGGCACGACAAATGGCGCGGTGAACAGCGCGGTGGGCGGCAACGCCATCGCGCGTGTCGCCGACACCCCCGAGCATCAGCTCGCCACGCGCGTGCGCTTTCCCAACGCGCTGTCGCTGTCGTTCCCCGCCAGCGAGATCGTGCAGATAGAGGCCGGTGGTATCGCACAGCAGGCGCTCGACGACGATGCGGCCTTTGCCGAGGCGCTCGCCGAGCGTCCGCTCGACGATGTGGCGGTGACCCCGGCCTTCTTCGGCATGCTCGGCGGCCAGGGCGCGTTGCCGCTGCACTACACGGAAGTCGTGGCCGAGCGCGAGACGATGCGCCGCGACGGCGCCGCGCGCGCCTTTTTCGATATCTTCTCGAACCGCGCCGTCGCGTTGTTCTATCTGGCGTGGAAGAAATACCGGCTGCCGTTCCAGCACGAGGTCGACCGCACGCGCCACTACCTGCCGCTGCTGCTGTCGCTGGCCGGCGTCGCCGATGCGGGCGTTCGCCGCGGCCTGCGGGAGACGCCGGGGACGATCCACGACGAGGCAGTCGCCGGCTATGCCACCGCGGTGCGGCATCGGCCGATGTCGGCTTCGTATCTGCAGCAGGTGCTGTCCGATTATTTCCGCGTGCCGGTCCGCGTCGAACAGTTCGTCGGCGGCTGGTACCGGGTACCGCCATCGCAATGGTCGCGCCTGGGCGGCGTCAACAACGTGCTCGGCGCCACCGCGCTGGCCGGCCAGCGCGTCTGGCAGCGCGATCTGCGCGTGCGCGTGTGGATCGGGCCGCTGGCGCGCGATCAGTACCGCGCCTTCCTGCCCGGCGCCGAGGGCGCGTTGGCGCTGCGCAAGATGCTGACCGTGCTCGGCGGCGCCACGCTCGAATACGAAGTCAAACCGATCCTGCGCCGGCAGGACGTGACCGGTTGCCAGCTCGGCGCCGCCGGCAGCGGCCACGTCGGCTGGGACACCTTCCTCGTTTCGCGACCCGCCACGCAGGATCGCAGCGACGCGCATTACACGCTGTCGCCCATTCATTGATAGACCGGAGCCGAGCCATCATGGCCACCCCCTTGAAGACGCTGATCGCGAAGCTGAACGCCACCAGCCGGCAGGCCGCCGAACGCGCCGCCTCGCTGTGCATGGCGCGCGGCCACTATGAGGTCGACCTGGAACATCTGTTCCTGGCGCTGCTCGAGAATCCCCGCAGCGACGTGTCGGTCGCTGCCCGGGCCAGCGGCATCGATCCGGCCGCGCTGCAAAGCGACCTGGACAGGGAGCTCGGCCGCTTCCAGACCGGCAATGGCCGCACGCCGGCGTTTTCGCCGTGGCTGCCCAAGCTGTTCGAGCATGCCTGGCTGATCGCCTCGCTCGATTCGCAGACCACGCGTATCCGTTCCGGCCATCTGCTGCTGGCATTGCTGACCGAGCCGAGCCTGGCGCCGTTGGCCGAGCGCGGCTCCAAACGCTTCGGTCAATTCCCGGTCGAGCGCCTGAAGCACGAGCTTGGCGCGTTGACCAAGGGCTCCGAGGAGGCCGAGCAGGCGGTGGCTTTCGCGGACGCGGGGGCCGCACCGACCGAGGAGCCGTCGGGTCAGGGCGCGCTGTCGAAGACCCCGGCGCTCGACCAGTACACCGTCGACCTGACCGCCGCGGCGCGCGACGGCCGCATCGATCCGGTGATCGGCCGCGACGCCGAGATCCGGCAGATGATCGATATCCTGATGCGCCGCCGTCAGAACAACCCGATCCTGACCGGCGAGGCCGGGGTCGGCAAGACCGCGGTGGTCGAGGGGCTGGCCTTGCGGATTGCCGCCGACGACGTGCCCCCGCCGCTGCGCGGCGTCGCGCTGCGCACGCTGGACATGGGCCTGCTGCAGGCCGGCGCCAGCGTCAAAGGCGAATTCGAGAACCGGCTGCGCAACGTGATCGACGAGGTCAAGCGCAGCCCGCAGCCGATCATCCTGTTCATCGACGAGGCGCACACGATCATCGGCGCGGGCGGGCAGGCGGGCCAGAACGACGCGGCCAACCTGCTGAAGCCGGCGCTGGCGCGCGGCGAGCTGCGTACGATCGCGGCGACGACCTGGGCCGAATACAAGAAGTACTTCGAGAAGGACGCCGCGCTGGCGCGGCGCTTCCAGGTCGTCAAGGTCGAGGAACCGGACGAGGCGCTGGCCTCGGCGATGCTGCGCGGCATGGTCGGCCTGATGGAGCGGCACTTCGACGTGCGCGTGCTCGACGAAGCGATCACCGAGGCGGTGCGGCTGTCGCACCGCTATATCAGCGGCCGGCAGTTGCCGGACAAGGCCGTCAGCGTGCTCGATACCGCCTGCGCCAAGGTCGCGCTGGCGCAGAGCGCGACGCCTGCTGAAATCGAACAGGACCAGAAGGCGCTGGAGCGCCTGACGGTCGAGATCGGCGCGCTGCAACGCGAGCTGTCGACCGGCGGCCAGCATCAGGCGCGCCTGGCCGAGCTGCAGAAGCAGGAGCAGGCGCTGCGCGAGCAGATAGCGGCCGGCAATGAGCGGCTGGCACGCGAACGCGAACTGGTCGAGCGGATCGTTGCGCTGCTGCGGTCCCGCGATGCGCGTGTCGGCGATGCGGCCGCAGCGACCGATGCCATCGCCGAGGAAGCCGCGCCGGTGGCTGCCAACAGCGACATCGCGCCCGCAGGACGCCGCCGCAAGGCCGCCACACCGACCCCGCCCACCGACGAACTGTCGCGCCTGAAGGACGAACTGCGCCAGCTGCAGGGCGAAAAACCGCTGGTCCCGATCCAGGTCGACGGCCAGGTCGTCTCCGAGATCGTCTCCGCCTGGACCGGCATTCCGCTGGGCCGCATGGTCAAGGACGAGCTGCATACGGTGATGAACCTGAAGCCGCTGCTCGAAGAACGCGTGGTCGGCCAGCCGCACGCGCTCGAAGCGGTAGCCCAGCGCGTGCGTACCGCCGCGGCCAATCTGGAAGACCCGCACAAGCCGCGCGGCGTGTTTCTGTTCGTCGGTCCGTCCGGCGTCGGCAAGACCGAGACCGCGCTGGCGCTGGCCGACATCCTGTACGGCGGCGAGCGCAAGCTGATCACGATCAATATGAGCGAGTACCAGGAGGCCCACAGCGTGTCGGGCCTCAAGGGCTCGCCGCCGGGTTATGTCGGCTACGGCGAGGGCGGGGTGCTGACCGAAGCCGTGCGGCGGAACCCGTACAGCGTGGTGCTGCTCGACGAAATCGAGAAGGCGCATCCCGACGTGCTCGAGATGTTCTTCCAGGTCTTCGACAAAGGCTGGATGGAGGACGCCGAGGGCCGGACCATCGACTTCCGCAACACCATCATCATCCTGACCTCGAACGCGGGCTCGGCCTCGATCATGCAGGCGTGCCTCAACAAGTCCGCCGAGGAACTGCCGGACGCCGACGCGCTGACCGAAGCGCTGCGTCCGACGCTGTACAAGACCTTCAAGCCCGCCTTTATCGGCCGGACCAAGGTGGTGCCGTACTACCCGATCAGCGACGACACGTTGGTCGAGATCATCGAGCTGAAGCTGCGCCGCATCGGCGATCGCGTGCAGCAGAACCACCGCGCGGCATTCGAATGGGATCCGGCCGTGACCGAGGCCGTGCTGCAGCGCTGCACCGAAGTCGATACCGGCGCGCGCGCCGTCGACCATATCCTGAACGGCACGCTGCTGCCCGAGATTGCGCAGTCGGTGCTGGCGAAGATGGCGCAGGGCGAGGCCATCCAGAAGATCAAGGTCGGCGTCAACAAGAACGGCGGCTTCCGCTACAAGGTCAATTGAGTTCAATTGAGGTCAATTGACTCCGTAACTCAAAGTCGAGGCAGCGATGGGCGTACTGACCGATATGGCGCATGAACTGGCGGCGCAATGGCGCGCGGCCTTCCGCCAGCACGACCGTCTGCTGCGGCTCTCCACGCCGCTCGGGAACGATGTGCTGCTCGCCGAGCGGCTGCTCGCGCGGGAACAGCTCGATGGCGGTGGCTTCCGTATAGAGTTGTCGGCGCTGTCGGACGACGCCAGGCTCGACCCAGCCGCCTTGCTCGGCCAGCCGGTGCGCATCGACCTGCTGACGCAGCTCGACCGCGACAAGCCCCGGCCATTGCACGGCCATGTGACGGTGTTCGAGCGCGTCGGCGCCAATGGCGGCCTGGCGCGCTACCGGCTGGTGATCGAGCCGTGGCTGGCCTTCCTGCGCCATCGCCGCGACAGCTTCCTGTTCCAGGACATGTCGGTGATCGAGATCGTCGACAGCGTGCTCGGCGACTATCGCGGGCAGGGCAAGCTGGTGCCGGAATGGCGCTGGGCGCTGGCCGACGCCGCGGTCTATCCAAAGCGCAGCGTGGTGACGCAGTACGACGAGTCGGATTTCGATTTCGTGACGCGGCTGCTGGCCGAGGAAGGGCTGTTCTACTACTTCGAGCACGAGCGCGCCGATGGCGATGCGCTCGGCCTGCATCGGATGGTGATCGCCGATCGCAACGACGTCTTCAAGGACAACGCGCAGGCCAGCATCCGCTTCGGCCGCGCCGATGCCACCGCGTCGGAAGACGTGATCACCGAATGGCAGGGTGAGCGCCAGTGGCAGACCAATGCGGTCGAGCTGGCGACCTGGGACTATCGCACCACGTCGCTGCGCAGCGCGACCGTGAACACGCACCACGACAACGGCGAGCAGGCCACCGCGCTGACCGATACCGACTTTGTCGGCCAGTACGCGTTCGAGGACGGAGAGCAGGCACAGCGCATCGCGCGCATGGCGATGGAATCGCTCGAGGTCCGCAACAAGGCCTTCCACGGCGGCGGCACGGTCCGCACGCTGGCGCCGGCGACCACGTTCTCGCTGCTGGACCACTACGAGCACGATGCCGACGAGGAAGACGGCCGGCGCTTCGTGGTGCTGTCGGTTACGCACGAGGCCCGCAACAACTTCAACGAGGGCTTCGGCCGGGCCCTGCTGGCGATGGCGGGCCTGGCTGCGGCTGGCGACAACGAGACCTTGCCGCTGTACCGCAACCGATTCACCGCCGTGCGCGCCAGCGTCCCATACCGGCCCGCGCTGCGCGGCGACGACGGCCGCCTGCTGCATCCCCGGCCTACCGTGCGGGGCAGCCAGACCGCACTGGTGATCGGCGATGGCGGGCCGGTCCATACCGACCGCGATCACCGCATCAAGGTCCAGTTCCATTGGCAACGTGGCGGGCGTTCGGTGAGCCGACAGTCCCACCCGGCCGGCGACGACAACGCCCGCGCCGATGCCTCGCTCGGCTGCTGGCTGCGCGTCGCCACCCCCGTGGCCGGCGACAACTGGGGCGGCGTTGCGCTGCCCCGCGTCGGCCAGGAGGTGGTGGTCGAGTTCGTCAACGGCGATATCGACCGCCCCGTGGTCGTCGGCGCGGCCTACAACGGGTCCGGCGAAACGGACGCGCAGATCAACAAGCAACAGGCCGGCGCCGCCAACGCGACCGGCAACGCGCCCGCCTGGTTCGCCGGTGAAGGGCAGAAGGACAAGGCCTACGCGCACAACGCCGTGCTGTCCGGCATCAAGACGCAGGCGCTGTCCGCGAGCCAGACCGGCAACGGCGGCTACAACCAGCTGGTGTTCGACGACACCGAAGGCCAGAGCCGCACGCTGCTCTCGACCACGCAGGCCGCGACCTCGCTGACCCTTGGCCACCATCTGTTCCAGCGCGACAACGCCCGCGAAACCGACCTCGGCCATGGCGCAGCACTGGCCACCGACGCCTCCGGCAGCGTCCGCGCCGGCTCGGGCCTGCTGATCGCCGCCGAAGATGGCAGCGTCACGCAACCGCTGCTGCACAGCGAGCAGGCCGTGACGCAGGTCGAGGAAAGCCTGGAGCTCGCCCGCACGCTGGCGGAGCAGGCCGCAAAACAAAAGGCTGGCCTGCCCGATGAGCCGGCCGCGGACGCGCTGCCGGCGCTCGAATCGCTGAAGCACAGCGCGGAAGTGTTGCGCACCGAAGCCAAGGCCGAGGACGGCGGCTCGGCGATTGCCTACAGCGAACCGCATCTGGTGGTGTCGGGCCCGAAGGGCGTGGCGCTGTCGACGCCGGCCGATGCCGTGCTGGTCGCGGGCACCAATGCGACGCTGGTGGCCGGGGAACATTTCAATCTGGCGGCCGGCGGCAATCTCGCGGTCGCGGTGGCCGATGGGTTGAGCCTGTTTGCCGATGGGCAGGGCGCCTCCGGCTCGGGCTCCGGTTCAGGCGGCCAGGGTACGCAGACCGCGCAGAAGGGCGCCGACGCGAAAGGCATGGCCTTGCATGCGGCCACCGGCAAGGTCGAAGTCGCCAGCTTGACCGGCGCCAGCCGCTACGCCGCGGAACGCACGGTGACCATTGCCTCGACCCAGGCCAACGTCACGGTCGAGGGCAAGCAGCATGTGCTGCTGAACGCCGCCGGGGCGCAGATTCGCGTGCTGGGCGGGAAGATTGAACTGCATGCGCCGGGGAAGGTGGAGTTCAAGGGGGCGGGGCATCGGTTTGTCGGGCCCGCAGGCGCGGAGGCGAGCAATTCGCTGGCCAAGGGCGACCTGGGGCTGTGCGAGTTCAAGACGCGCGGTGCGGAAGCCGCCGGCGATGCGCTGGTGCCGTTGGGCTGATGGCGATGTTCGAACTGCATCATCGCTTTCTGGACGACTTCACGCACGTCGTGCTCAGCCCGCTGCAGCTTGGCCGGCAGGCCGTGGCGGCGTTGCCGGTCACGCCGCTCGTTCCGCGTGGTGTCGACGTCCAGCCGCACCTGATGCCGGCGTTGCTGGCGCTGGCGGATCTCGATCGACAGGGAAAGATTGCGCTGATCGATGCCGGGTTGCGGTGGCAACAGGACTATCTGCGCCCGTATTTCAGCGCCTGCCTGGTCAGCCAGCACTCGACCGAACGGCTTGCCCACCATCTCGGTACGGCGCAGTTGCTGAGCGCGCCAGACAGCGGCCGATTTCTGCTGCGCTTCACCGATCCGCGCGTGATGACGCAATTGCTCGGCATCCTGGATGACACGCAACTGGATGCGCTGATGGGACCGGTAGCACAGTGGCACTGGGTCGATCCGCTCGGAGAACGGCGCCAGCGCCTGTCCAGCCGCGATCCCCATCTACCGCTGCGGGTGCGGCCCGGCCAGATCGGGCCGCTGCGGCGCGTGGGCCTCGTCAACGGCTGCCTGCAAACGCTAGCGAGAAGCGGTTGGCCGTGCGCCGACGCCGTTTCGCTCGGCCGGCAACTGGATGACGCGCTGGTCGAAGCCACCCAACGGCATGGCTTGCGCGATGAGGCGGACCGCCGGCTTTACGCCGTTCAATACGTGGCGATGCAAGGCCACCCGGACGCCCATCCCGCCCTGAAGGCGGCGCTGCTGAAGGCGGAGGCCGGCGAACTCAGTTACGTCGGCGCCTGTGCCGAACTGACCGACGACCCGCTGGGCGTTCCGCCTGCAACCGGGACGCACCACAACGATCGACTATGGGAACAAGCGACATGAACGCAGCCGCCATCGAGGAAGCGTCCAAATGCCCGTTCTGCGACAAGGAAGGGCTGCCCATCCTGCCCGTTCGGTACGCGATCGGCCGCACCGGAAAGAGCAAGAGCGGCCGGCCGTTGGCGCCGGTGCCGCCGGCGCTGGATTCGCAGTTCGGCGACAAGGTGACGGCCATCGCGTTGCCCGAGGACGTGGCCCGTTACACCCTGCGCCTGCTGCGCGGCGGCTACCTCTACGTCTTCAACGAGAAGCGCGGCCTGTGGTCCGCTTACGTCGTGACCGAAGGTGGCTACCTGTATGAGTTCGACTTCAACGACCCAGCACCGCCGCTGCCTGAAGACATCGAGTTCACCTGCAGCAACAAGCAGGATGCGGTGATCGCGCGCTGCATCACCGTCAAGGACGCCCATGTGGCCGGTCCGGTCTGGATCGGCTTCTCCGACGTGATGTGGACCGAGGAGGTCAAGAAGCGGCACAAGCGCCAGGCCTGGCGCGAGAAGCATATGCGCCGGATCGATATCAACAAATGGCGCAATGGCGGCGCTGCGGCCTTGCCTCACGTGGCCCCGTTGACGGACGCCGGCAAGCTGGTGGCCGAGTTCCAGGCGGAGGGCCAGACGGTCAAGGACGCGCCGCCGGAACCCATGCCGGCAAGCGATCCGGACGTCCACACGCTGCCGACCATAGTGATCAAGGCGTACCCCGCCTTCGACTTCTCGCCGCACGACTTCAACGCCTGCAAGGAGCAGCAGGCCGATCTTCTGAAGTGGGCCGAGTCAGCCGCCGCCCCGTATCGGCCGGCCCTGGCGGCATTGTGGGACCCGGTCGGTATCGCTTCGGAACTCGATCCGCTGATGCACGAGTGCTACGAGGACTTCCTGTACGAAGATCCCGAGCGCGCCCGCAAGCTGGCCGTGTCGCAGGCCATCATGTCGATCCGCGAGTCGATCGGCAACCATGCCGAACTCGACGTCATGCGTACGGCCGAGGAGAGCGCGCAGAACGTCGAGATCTACGGCACCGCGGATCCCCACGCGATGCCCATGCCGGGCGGCGCGGGCCCGGAGACCATGGCGGCCGGCAAGATGTTGGCCGAATGGCTGCTCGGCGAACCCGAGAAGGCGCGCAATCGCAGTATTGCCGAGGCCTATCGCAATGTGCCCAAGGCCCGCCTTCACCAGGCGCGCAGCAACTCGTGGACCAAGTACGAGACGCGCATGGTGACCGGCGCGAAGCGCTATGACGAGAAGGCGCGCGAAGACTTCCAGAAGGCATTCGACCGCGCGCTGGACGGGTTCAACAAGAAGACGATCGATCCGCTTGCCAAGGCGCACCGTGCGTGGCTGGAGAGCGAGGCGATGGCCAATGTGTTCGCCTGCAACTACGACGAGACCAATATGCGCAGCGGCGAGGCCTATACCGGCGCCGTGATGCTTTGTATCGGCAATACGCAAGACAAGCCGATTTGCTTCGAGCTGTACAAGAAGTGGCTCGACGGAAGTCCCGATGACCAGAAGAACCTGTTGCTGCGCGCGCTGGGCTTCAATCAGCAGGACGTGCTCGCGGCGGCCGCGAAGGCGTCGTCGAGCGGCGTGGATCCGTGGAACCTGTCCTGGCCTTCGCTGATCAAGGTCTACGACTTCGCCTTCCAGCGCGTGTCAAACCCGGCCACGGCGTCGTGCCTGATCGCCAATTTCATCCTGGGCATCAACGGCCCGTTGGCCTGGGCGCTGAGCAAGGCGACCGCGGACGGTCCCATCAAGGGCATCGGCGTTCTGTTCGGCATGCTGTCCAGGAAGGCGATGGTGCCGCTGCAGGTCGAGGGCGACTACCGGACGTTCCGCCGCGAGCTGATCCGCAAGATCCGCAACCTGAGCGCCGAGGCGGGGCACGATGTGCCGTCGCGCCGTGCCCTGTACGACCCGGTCGAGCTGGAGCTGCGGCGCCTCGAGGTACATGGGCTGCCGATGGAGGGAACGACCAGCAAGTCCTTCCTGGTGCTGGTCGATCCCGCGCATCTGAACAGCATGCCCGCCGGCCTGACCAAGGCACAGCGTACGGCATGGTTGGCGCGCTCGCTGCGCCTGCCGAACAACTATGCATTGATGCGACTGCCCGGTGCGTGGAAAGGGGTCATCAATACCGATGTGCGTGTCGGCGCGGCCTCGTCCGTCCTTGATATCGTGCTGCTGATCAAGCTGTGGAGCGACAGCGACGACTCGATGAATCACAAGGTCGGCGATACGTGGGGACGCATTCTGGGCGGCGTCGTCGGCGTGGCGGGCGGCATCATCGAATTGGTGTCGAAGGTCGCCAAGGCCCGCGTAACTTTCGGCCTGCAGTTCGGGCGCGCATTGGACGCGTCGCTGGCCAAGATGCTGGAGAGCGTGGGACGCCGCGCGACCGCGGTCGGCGGTGTCATCATTGCGGTGCTC
The DNA here is from genome assembly GCF_017598945.1 of Cupriavidus gilardii. Lineage (GTDB taxonomy): Bacteria > Pseudomonadota > Gammaproteobacteria > Burkholderiales > Burkholderiaceae > Cupriavidus > Cupriavidus gilardii_E. Next base: position 101,432 of record NZ_JAGFTW010000019.1, on the reverse strand, counting down.
GATCTGAACCAGGCACGGCTCGAATTCTCGGAGGGCAATGTCATCGTCGGAGGACTCTATGTCCTGTCGGCGGCGGTCGGCCTGCTGATGGTCTGGGCCGTTTATGTCGGCATGACCGGCTGGGGCATCGTGATTGCCATCGTGATGTTCGTGATCGCGGGGCTGATCGCCTGGCTGGCCGACGACAAGATCCAGGACTGGCTTGAACGCTGCTACTGGGGCAGCCTGAGCGACGAGCGCTACGGAGACGTCGAACAGGAGATGGAACAGCTGAAGCTGGCCACGAAGGACTGATATGGATTTCACGGGACTGGTGCGCAAGTATCGCGTCAACCGGCCAATCGACGACGACGAGCGTGCTCACCGCCTGCGGCCGGGGCAACGTCTGCAGGTCGCGCCACACGATCAGCTCTGCGTGATCAAGATCAATTCCAGCTATCTGGATTCGGTCGACCGTCATTACGACTCCCGCGGTGCGCTGACGCTGATGGCGCTGGCCGTGATCGTCGTCTGTGTCGGCGGTTTCGTCGCGATGGGCCTGGCCGCGCGGCGACCGCTGGAATTGGGTCTCTACACGCCGGGCGTTGTTGCGGCCTTCCTCGGATTCGTGGCGTTCGTGATGGCGCCGATCGTGGCGCTGTCCGTGTGGATGGCGCGGCGGGAACTGGGGCGATACACGCACTATCCGATCCGACTCGATCGGCGCAACCGGATGGTCCATGTGTTCCGGCTCGACGGCAGCATTCTGAGCGTGCGCTGGGACGATGTGTTCTTCACGCTGGGACGCTGTTCCGGCTCGGTTCAGCCGGTGCGCGATATCCGTGGACTGGTGCTGGACCGCGATGGTGTCACGGTGCGCGAGCAGTTCGCGTTTTCGCTATGGGAAGTCGATCCCCTGCGATTGAAGGCGCATTGGGAATTCCTGCGGCGCTATATGGAAGAGGGGCCCAAGGACCTGATCGAGCGGATCCGGTATTGCGTGCCGATCGACGGCCGGCGCGAGCGCTTCCGCGTCGGCCTGGAACGCGTCTTTGCCAATGACGCCGGCTCGACGCCGATCTATTGGCTGATGTGGCCGTTCAATCTTCTGCTGGCGTGCAGCCGCGCGCTGGTGATGGCAAGTTGCCGCGTGCCGGTCTGGCCCAAGGACATCGAAGAGGCCGCACCGGTCTCGAAGGACGATCCCTATGTCAAGGATGCAAGCATCAATCCGCGCAATCTGCGCTGAGCGCCGAATGGCGAGCCATGCCGCATTGTCGCGGCACGCGGGGTGGAAGGCCTCCGTGATGGCTGCGGTGGCGCTCATGGTCTTCGCGCGCGTGGCGACCGCTGCTGACGGCGCCAATGCGGCGGCGCTGGAGCAGGCCGCCAAGCGCGTTTCCGAAGTCGTGGCCACCGGCGAAGTCATCCCCGCCGCCAAGGGCACGCTGAAGCAGCAAGGCGACAAGGTTTCGCCCAAGCGCGCAGCCTGCCTGTCGGCCATGGAGCCGCGCACGGTAGCGAACAAGATCGGCTATCCGCTTGCAGAGGATTTTTCGAAGGAGGAATTCCTCGCGCTGACGCGCTTCCTCGACACCCCGGAAGGCAAGCGCATCCAGCAAGCGCGAGCCGAACGGCTGGCGTCGGGCAATCTCGTTTTCCGGCTGACGCCCGAGGAATCTGCGGTCGTCGGCAAGGCCCTGCCGGCGCCGCTGGCGGCAAAGTGGTCAGCCGGCGCGGCGACACAGCCCCACACGCTGCAGGCCATGCGCAAGGTGTTCGAAGAACAGCAGGCGATCTGCCGCAACGAGGAAACTTCACCGCGGTCGGCTGCATCTGCGCCGGTCAACTATCGGGAAGGACTGCCGCCCAACGTCGGCTGCTCGAAGCCGCGCCTGAGCCTGGTCAGCGAACTGCCGGACAAGCCGGTCTCGGTCACGGTGCGCGTGTGGATCGGTGAGGATGGTTCGGTGGCCCGCACCGCGCTGGAAAAGCCGTCCGGATTCCAGCCAGTGGACAACGCAGCGCGCAGGGCGATGAACGGCATGCGTTGCTCGGCGCGCGGTAGCGGTCCGCTGGTACCGTTCACGACGACGCAATCGTTTGTCGTACAGGCAGGAGGGTAGGGCCGCCAGCGAGGGCGCCGGCCCTACAAAGTCGTCCTCTTCCCCTCCCGATCCACCTCATACACCTTGTGCTCGCCAAGCCGGCGCTTCAACCACAGCCCCGCCTTGCCCAGCACATGCGCCTTCGCCCAGATCAAATCCACACCGACCAGCCAGTCGGTGTACGGATAAGCGGTCAGCGGCAGCTCCACTAATTCGCCTGAGGCCAGCTCGGACAGGATCAGTTGCCGCGGCAGCGTGGTCCATCCCAGGCCAGTGCGAGCCAGTTCGAGCAGCGCGGCATAGCTCTCCGCCTGCCAGCATCGCGTCGCGTCCAGGTACTCGCTGCTCGGCAGCTTGTGGTTGTGGCCGCTGAAGACGAGGCGCCGGTGCGCGCGCAGGTCGGCGAAATCGACGCGCTTCAACTTCGCCAGCGGATGGTTGCGGTGCGCGACGTGCGACAGGATCAGCTTGCCCATCTGCGCGAAGCCGAGGTCGCGCGGGTAGGCCGGTTGGGAGAAGGCGATGCCGAGATCGGCTTCGCCGCGTGCCAGCAATTCGGCGACATCGCCATGCAGCGGATGCCGGATCTGCAGGTCGACATGCGGAAACCGTTCCGCGAAGTCCCGTAGCGGCGGCATCAAGGTGGAATAGGGGACTTCGATCGCCAGCGTCAGCGTGGGCTCGACCCGTTCGCCGAGCTCGTTGGCGTGGGCCTCCAGTTGCAGGCAGCGCTCCAGCACCAGTTCGGCTTCGTTGCGCAGCTTTACTCCGGCGGGCGTCAGCGTCGACGCCTTGCCGCCGCGTTCGAACAGCACCAGGCCCAGATCGGCCTCGAGATTGGCGATCGCGGTGCTGACCGCGGACTGCGTCTTGCGCAGCTGCCGGGCTGCGGCCGAGAACGAGCCGGTGCTGGCCACCAGGGTGAACATTTCCAGCTGATCGAGCGAATAGCGCATCGCTGCCTGGTCTCCTGCCTGTAAGAACGGCGTACAAGAACTGCCTATCAAAAAAATCGATGGCTGCCGATTTGGCCCGCCGCGCAAACCCGCCGGATTATGGCGCACCGATCCGGCCGGCGCAAAAGCGCGGGACCACAGACCAGACGGAGGAGACCATGACGAATTCGCAGCAACAGGCGCGCCCCGACCCGATGCGGCAGGACCCGGCCGCCCATCCGGCAGTTCAACCGGCCGTCCACCCGGTCGATCAACGATTGCCCTTGCGGCAGCTGGCCGGCTTTGGCCTGCAGCACGTGCTGGTGATGTATGCCGGCGCGGTCGCGGTCCCGCTGATCCTGGGCAGCGCGCTGGGCCTGACCCAGCAGCAGATGGTCACGCTGATCAATGCGAACCTGCTGACCTCGGGCATTGCGACGCTGATCCAGACGCTGGGCTTCTGGCGCTTTGGCGCGCGCCTGCCGCTGATCCAGGGATGTTCGTTTATCGCGATCGCGCCGATGATCCTGATCGGCCAGCAATACGGGCTCAGCCATGTCTTCGGCGCGGTGATCGCCGCCGGCGCGCTGACCATCGCGATTGCGCCGCTGTTCAGCCGGCTGCTGCGCTGGTTCCCGCCGGTGGTGATCGGCAGCCTGATCGTGATCATCGGCGTCACGCTGATGCCGGCGGCGGCGATCTGGCTGGGCGGCGGCAATCCCGCGGCGCCGGACTTCGGCGCGACGCCAAACCTGCTGCTGGGCCTGGCAACGATCGCTATTACGCTGTTCGTCTACGCACGTTTCTCGGGCTTGATCGGCAATCTGTCGGTGCTGATCGGCCTGCTGGCGGGCACCGCGATTGCGATGGCCTGCGGCATGACGAGCTTCGATGCAGTGGGCCGCGCCGCCTGGTTCGAGATCAGCCCGCCGTTCGCGTTCGGCGCGCCGTCGTTCGCGCCGATGCCGACGCTCGTGATGCTGCTCGCGATGCTGGTGATCATGGCGGAGACGACCGGCAATGTGCTGGCGATCGGCACCATCGTCGGCCGGCCGTCGACGCAGCGCACGTTAGGCGATGCCTTCCGCGCCGACGGGCTGTCGACCATGCTGGGCGGCGTCTTCAACAGCTTTCCCTACAACGCCTTCACGCAGAACACCGGGTTGATCGCACTTTCGAACGTCAAGAGCCGCTATGTGGTGGCATCGGCGGGCGCCATCATGGTGCTGATGGGCCTGTTCCCGAAGCTTGGCGCGCTGATTGCTTCGGTACCGCGGCCGGTGCTGGGCGGATGCGCGATCGTGATGTTCGGCATGACGACGGTGGCCGGCATCCAGGAGCTGTCGCGCGTGAAGTTCGACGGCACGCGCAACGCGATCATCGTCGCGGTGTCGGTCAGCGTGGGCGTGTTGCCGATGTCGCTGCCGGCGTTGTTCGAGCGCGTCGAAGGGCCGCTGAAGCTGGTGCTCGACAGCGGCATCTTTCTCGGGGCGATCACGGCCGTGCTGCTGAACCTGCTGCTCAACCGCGGCGCGTCGCAGGGTGCCGCGCTCGACAGCGAGCATGCCGAAGCTGTCGCCACCAGCCAGCCTTGACCCCTAAGCGGCCATGCCGGCCGCAATCGAATCGCGCATCACGCGCATCTTTGCCAGGAGAATTGTCCGATGCCCGCCATCGACACCCAGACCCAAACCACCACGTCGAATCTGTCCGAACTCGATCTGCAACTGCTGCGCCAGTCGATCGCGCTGGCCGAGGAGTCGAAGCAGAAGGGCCGCCATCCCTTCGCCGCCATCGTGGCGGACGAGCACGGCAATATCGTCGCGTCGGCCGGCAACAACTCGATGCCGCCGCAGGGCGATCCGACCCAGCATGCGGAGCTTGCTGCGGCGGCGCTGGCGGCGAAGCGCCTGAGCCCCGAACAGTTGGCGCGCTGCACGCTGTACACCAGCGCAGAGCCCTGCTGCATGTGTGCCGGTGCGATCTACTGGTGCAATATCGGGCGGGTGGTCTATGCGCTGTCGGAGCACACCTTGCTGGGTCTGACCGGCGACCATCCGGAGAATCCGACCTTCTCGCTGCCATGCCGCGAGGTCTTCGTGCGGGGGCAGCGCCATATCGAGGTGCACGGTCCGATGCTGGAAGACGAGGCCGCGCGGTCCCATACTGGCTTCTGGAAGTAAGGCGGGGCAGGGTGCCTCGCGCTTGTCACGTGTTCGCCCTTTCCAGCGGGAGGCACCATGCCGGAACAACTGACCAAGCATCCCGACGTCACCTTGCAGGTGCTCAAAAGCGCCGGCGCACGCTGCGGCACCGGAGAAACCCCGCAGATCCTGAAAACCTGTCCGGCCGAGCGCTTTTGCCAGTTGCCCGGCGGCGAGATCTGCGTCTTCGGGCTGCCCGATGCGGGCCGCATGACGCAGATCACGAAGGCCGACTGGCAGGCGCTGACGGCCACGATGGCCGGGGTGACCCCGACCGCCGCGCCAGGGTCGCCATCGGCGCCGGCTACCGCGCCGCCGATGGCCACGCCATGGCTCTGGATCGTGATCGCGCTCGTGATCGGGCTGGTGCTGGGTGCGGTGCTGGCGCGCCGGCGCCGGCCGCCGCCATGAACGGCGATGGGCCGGCGCCCGCCACGATCACGCCCCGGGCTTGTTGCGGAACACCAGCGCCAGCCCGAGCAGGATCGTCACCATGCCGGCCAAGGCCAGCGGCGCCAGCCGGTTGCCCAGAATCAGATAGTCCAGCACCGCGGTGCCGGCCGGCACCAGGTAGAACAGGCTGGTCACATTGACCAGATTGCCGCCCTGGATCATCCGGTACAGCAGCAGCGTTGCGCCGATCGAGATCACCAGCGCCATCCAGCCGAGCGGCAGCAGCAGCGCGGGCGTCAACGAGACATGGATCGGCTCGAACGGCAGCAGCGCCAGGCACATCAGCAGCGCGATGCCGTATTGCAGCGGCATCACGTCGATCGGCGCCTGCCGAATGCCTTTCTGCACGATGGTGCCGGCCGTCATCGTGGCCAGCGCGGTCAGTGCATAGAGCATGCCGGCCACCGGGGTGCCGGCGATGCCGATGCCCTGGTAGACCACCATCACGAGCCCGGCCAGCGCCAGCACCAGCCCGACCAGCCGCAGCGCCGAGAAGCGGCGCTCGGTCAGCAGCAGCGTCAGGATCGGCTGGGCGCCGAGCAGCGTCGCCAGCATGCCGGGCGTGACGCCCCGGTCCAGCGCCAGCAGATAGCAGATCGAATAGCAGCCGGTCAGCAGCAGGCCGACCATCGCCACCCGCGCCCGCTGTCCGCGCTCGGGCAGCCAGCGGCGGCGCCACGCGGCGATCGCCAGCAGCACGCCGAACGCCAGCACGAAGCGCAGCGTCAGGAAGGCAAAGGCCGAGGCATAGGCCAGGCCCCATTTGGCGACGATGGCGCCGCTGCTCCACAGCAGCACGAACAGCGCGGTGGAGCCCTGCGCCACCCAGGCGCTTGGGAGTCTCGGTCGAGCGCGCCCCGAGGAAGGGGACAACAACGTCAACAAGGACAGCAGGGACAAGGTCGATCGCGCCGCATGCGCGAATCTTTGCAAGTTCATCGTTTTCACCTGTCATTGGGTGTGACGGGCTTCGGTCGACCGTGGGCGAATGCCGGCAGCGAACGCGAGCCGGCGGCATCGGCAGCATGCGAGCGGCGAGCGGCACACGGCGAGGGCAACGGCATTCGCGCGCGTCAGGCGCGCACGGTCAGACGGAAGACTTGGAGTCGGCTGGGATCAGCCGAGGACGGCCGCGGGCGGCGGGGCGACGCCCGCCACGACGGCCACGACGGCGTCAGGCGGGGCGACACCGGCCACGACAGCGCGCGGCGGGGCCACGTCGGCGACGTGAACCACGGCGGCCGGCGGCGACCAGACAGGAGAAACGGGGGGAGGCGCCGACGCGCGCGTGCCACCGGCCAGCAGGACCGGATTGGCAATCGAGGAAGCGCAGCGTACAGGCGTCATGGAACCCAGGCGGAACCGAAGGGGGTGGAAAACCGTCACACGACCGTCATGGGACGGCCGGTGCGCCGGCGGCGGGGATCGATGGAGTCGAATGCCGTCCATCGAATCATCCGCAGCACGACTTGGGCAAGCGTACACGCACTATGATGTGCTGACAACCCCGCCCGCGATCGGGCGCCGGTCCGGTTACAATGCGCGCCCCGCGGGAGCTTGCCTGCCCGCATGTCTGACATCTGGCAATGGAGGACCTCATGGAATCGCGAATCACCGAGCTGGAGGTCAAGCTGGCCTTCCAGGAAGACCTGCTGGAGACGCTGAACCTGACCGTCGCGAAGCAGCAGCGGCAGATCGAATTGCTGCAGGAGCAGATGCAGGCGCTCTATCAGCAGCTGCCGGCCGCGACCGGCACCGGCGCCGACGGCGGGTCGGTGCAGGAGATACCGCCGCATTACTGAGCGCCGGTCCGGCGATGGTGGAACGACGGGACGCCGCCCCGGTCTGACCGAGGTGACCACTCCAGCATCGCGCATGACTTCGATCTCTTCGCATGGCCGCGCCCGGGGCATCCGGCGGCCCCTGGCGGCCACAGCGCTTGGCGTCGCTGTCGCCGGCCTCGGCCTTCTTTCCGGCGCCGCCATCGCCGGCTACAACATCTGGACCGGCGAATACACCTTCACCAAACAGGAACTGCAGCGCGCCGTCGAAAGCCGCTTCCCGGCGACGCTGCGCTATGCCCAGGTGCTGGACGTACGGCTGACCCGGCCGCGGCTGACGCTCGATGTGGCGGGCAACCGCGTCACCACGCAGGTCGATGCGCAGCTGACCAACAGCCTGCTGCCGGCGCCACCGGTCAACGGCACGCTGGCGCTCAACAGCGGGCTGCGCTACGACCCGGTCAAGCGCGCGGTGCTGCTCGACAACCCGACCGTCGAGCAGGTCCAGGTCGACGGCGTGCCGGGTCAATACAGCGCGCAGCTCAACGCGGTGGGCAATCTGGTGGCGCAGGAACTGCTGAAGGACTATCCGCTGCATACCTTCAAGCCCGAGGAGCTGCAGGTCAACGGCAAGCAGGTTCAACCGGGCGCGATCACCGTGACCGAGGATGGGATCGCGGTGAAGATCGACACGAAGTAGGGCGGCCCGGCAAGGGCGACCCCAAAAGAAAAACCGGCGCATCAAGCGCCGGTTTTTACGTTGGCGCCCGGTCACGACCGGGGCGCCAGGGCAGCCGCCTTACTGGATCCTGGCCTTGTCGCGCAGCGACTTCATCATCGACTGGAACTGCTCGCGCTGCCAGTTCTGGTCGCTCATCATCATCTGCTGCAGCTGCGGCTTGGCTTCCTCGAAGGTCGGGATCTTGGTCTCGCGCTCGTCCTCGAGCAGGATCACGTGCCAGCCGAACTGCGTCTTGACCGGGGTCTCGGTCATCTGGCCCTTCTTCAGGCTGGCCATCGCGGCCGAGAACTCGGGCACATAGCTGTTGCTGCTGGCCCAGTCGAGGTCGCCACCGTTGGCGGCCGAGCCCGGATCCTTCGACGAGGCCTTGGCCACGTCGGCGAACTTGGCGCCGCCCTTGATCTTGGCGATGATCGCCACCGCTTCCGATTCCTTCTCGACCAGGATATGGCGCGCGCGGTATTCCTTGCCGTTGCCGAACTGGGCCTTGATCTTGTCGTATTGCTTGCGCAGTTCGGCATCGCTGGTGCCGTGGTTGCGCACATAGTCTTCGAACACTGCGCCGGCCAGCACGTTCAGGCGGGCCTGTTCCAGCTGCTCCTGCACGTCCGGGTTCTGCGTGAGGCCACGCTTGTTGGCCTCCTGCACCAGCAGCTCGCGGTCGATCAGCATATTGCGCGCGCGGTCCCGCAGCTCCGGGGAATCCGGCTGGCCGGTGCCGGCGATCAGCTTGTCGAGCTTGGCCGACGGAATGCCCTTGCCATTGACGACGGCGGCATTCTGGGCGATTGCCGGCAAGCTGCCAGCGGCAAGCACAGCCGCCAGGCTGAACGAGAGGACAGTGGTCTTCATGGAATCAGTGTTGGGAAGTCTGGGGAAGGCTGGACGATTATGCAGATACTTGTGCAGAGGCTTGTGCAGACACCGCGCCGATGAGGATGGTCATTGCGCGGAATACTCTTGCTCGGTGAATGCGGACACTGCCAGGGCATGGATCCGCATGGGGAAGAGACTGCGCAGCGCATCATACACCATGCGATGTCGGGCAACCCGGCTCGCGCCGGCGAAGCGTTCGCTGACGATGGTGACATGATAGTGCCCGCCGCCCGAAGCGGCGCCCGGATGCCCGGCGTGCAGCGCGCTGTCGTCGCGCACCGTCAGTTGCGACGGGGCGAGTTGGGCGCGCAGCAGGGCATCGATCTGCGCGGCGGTGTCGCCGGGGGTGCTTTCGGGAGGCAACGAAGAAGAGACGTCGTTCATGGTGCGAGGCCCGCGCTCAATCGCGGGCGCTTTCCTGCGCTTTTTCCGGCGCGTTGTCGTGCATATGCCGCGACAGCCAGAGGCTCTGCGCGACGATAAAGACCAGCATCAGGCCCATGCTGCCGAACAGCTTGAAATTGACCCAGATGTCGGTCGAGAACTGGTAGGCCACCCACAGATTCAGCACGCCCATCACGGCGAAGAAGCCGGCCCAGGCAGTATTGAGGCGGCCCCAGATCGGCTCGGGCAGCTTGACGGACTTTTCCATCATGGCGCGGATCAGGTTCTTGCGCCAGATCGCGGCGGAGGCCAGCAGCGCGACCGCGAACAGCCAGTACAGCACGGTGGGCTTCCACTTGATGAAGGTCTCATTGTGCAGCAGCAGCGTGGCGCCGCCGAACACGACGATGATCAGCAGGCTGATCCACTGCATCGGTTCGACCTTGCGGTGACGCAGCCAGACCCAGCCGATCTGCACGATGGTGGCCGCGATCGCGACCGCGGTGGCGGCGAAGATGCCCGACAGCTTGAAGGTGACGAAAAACAGGATGACCGGGAACAGGTCGAACAGAAATTTCATGCGGGTCCGTCGGGGGAGGGCGATGCCGGCAGGCGGCATCGCGGAATCGTTATCGTAGGGTCTGGCCGCGGCCGTTCAGCACTTGCGGTCAGCGCTGCGGGTCAGCCAGGGTTGCCGGATGGGCCGGCGTCGTCGGCGGCGCCCGGCTCGGGCTCGCGATCGTCGAATTTTAGCGCAGCCGAGTTGATGCAATAGCGCAGCCCGGTCGGCGCGGGTCCATCCTCGAAGACATGGCCCAGATGGCTGCCGCATTCCTTGCAGCGCACCTCGATGCGGACCATGCCATGGCTGCGGTCGACCTGTTCGTCGATCACCTCACCGTTGATGGGCCGGAAGTAGCTGGGCCAGCCGCAGCCGGCGTCGAACTTGGTGGTCGACTCGAACAGCGGCGTGCCGCAGCCCACGCAGCGGTAGATGCCGGGCTCCCAGTGGTCCCAGTAGCGGCCGGTGAAGGCGCGTTCGGTGGCGGCCTCGCGCGTGACCCGGTATTCGATGTCGGACAGTTGTGCGCGCCATTCGGCTTCGGTCTTGTTGACGGGCATGATGCGGATCCTCTCGGGTGCGATCGTCTTGCAGGGACGATCGTCAGGTCAAATCAGGTCAAATCAGGTCAAATCGGGTCAAAGCAGGGCGAAATCAGGACGAACAGCTTACCTCGATACCGGACGCCCAGTCGGGCGGCAGCGTGGCATACGACTCGGCCTCGGGCTGCTCGTCGAAGGGCCGCGACAGCACCGCCAACAGCCGCTGCACCTCGCTGAAGTCCTTTTCCTTGGCGCGCTGGATGGCTACCTCGGCCAGATGGTTGCGCAGCACGTACTTCGGATTGACGGCCAGCATCGACGCCGCGCGGGCCCCGTCGTCCGAATTCTCGGCCCGCAGCCGGGCGCGGTAGCGCTCGGCCCACGCGTCCCAGCCGGCGCGGTCCATGAACAGGTCGCGCACCGGCGCATCGCGGCTGCCGTCCGCCGAGGAGATGCGGGCGAGATGGCGCCAGAACAAGGTGTAGTCGACCCGCTGCGTATGCAGCAGGCGGAACAGGTCAGTCAGCAGCGCCTCGTCGGCGGCGTGGTCGATGTCGGCGCTGGCCAGGCCCAGCTTGGCACGGTACAGCTGGAAGAAGCGCAGCGCATAGCGGTCGCGGAAGGGATCGAGCGCGGCATGGGCCGCCTCGATCGCGGCCTCCTTGGCGGCCTCGGTCGGCGCCTGCCCATCCTCGCGCTCGAGCCACAGCGGCAGCAGCGCCTGCGCCAGGCAATGCAGATTCCAGAAGCCGACCTGCGGCTGCTGGCTGTAGGCATATCGACCCTGGTTGTCCGAGTGGTTGCAGATGTGATTGGCGTCGAAGGCGTCGAGAAAGCCGAATGGGCCGTAGTCGATGGTCAGCCCGAGGATCGACATGTTGTCGGTGTTCATCACGCCGTGGCAGAACCCCACGGCCTGCCACTGGGCCATCAGGTCGGCGGTGCGCAGCGACACCTCGCGCAGCAGCGCCTGGTAGGGGCTGACGGTCTCGCCGCCGACGCTGTCGCGGCATTCCGGCATGAAGCGGTCGATCACGAAGTCGGCCAGCTGGCGCAGTGCAGCCACGTCGTCGTGCGCGGCGAAATGCTCGAAATGGCCGAAGCGGATGAAGGTGGGCGAAAGCCGCGTCACCACCGCGGCGGTCTCGATGGTCTCGCGACGCACCGGCGCATCCGAGCCCACGATGCACAGCGCGCGGGTGGTCGGAATGCCCAGCGCGGCCATGGCCTCGGAGCACAGGTATTCGCGGATCGACGAGCGCAGCACCGCGCGGCCATCGCCCATGCGCGAATACGGCGTCTTGCCGGAGCCCTTCAGCTGGATCTCCCAGGGGCCATTGGCGGTCTGTGCCTCGGCCAGCCGGATTGCGCGCCCGTCGCCGAGCTGGCCGGCCCAGACGCCGAACTGATGGCCGGAGTAGACGGTCGCCAGCGGATCGGCCCAGTCGGGCACGCGGTTGCCGATGAAGATCTCGGCAAAGTCGCGCAGCGGCGGCGCTTGGTCGGCGCCGGCCGATTGCCAGCCGAGCAGTTCGGCAGCGGCCGGTGCCACGGCGACCAGATAGGGCGCGGGCAGCGGCGTGGGCGGCAGCCGCGTGAAGAAGCGCTCGCCGAGTTCGGCGAAACCGGGCGCCACGGAGAACGGCGGATCGCCAGGGGTAGCGCTCGAGGGGGCCGACGAGGCGGGCGAAGCGGAAGAGGGCAAAGAGGACATGAGGTCAGGGCCTTGGCATCACGCGCCGGGCGTGGAGGCTCGCGGATCGGCGAGCGTGGGCTGGGGACCGGCGCGGTGCAACAGCCTGCAATCGGTGGCCTGCCTGGAAGTGCGCTTGCAGGCTAGGGAAAACGACATGTTGAGGTGCAACATGGCTGGCAGTATTGTACTTGCACGCCGCATTTTCCCTGGTCTGACCGCGGCGCCGCTGCCGGTGTTCCCGCTCGTTGCCGCCTGTCGCCGCTTGCTTCCCGTCGCGGCGCGGCCATCACCGGCAGTCTCCCCTCATGACACCCGCTTGCACGCCCAGTGCACCGGGGTAGTGCATGGGCGGGCAGTGCGAGCGTGCTTGCCGACGCCTTCCGCTGGAAGGTTTTTGTCGGCCTAAAAAAAGAACGATTGTTCGCTTCTCGGCCTCGCCGCGGCGGACATCGCAACCGATACAGGAGACCATTCCCATGGCATTGATGGGACAAATGATGGGCGCGCCGTTGCTCATTTCCTCCATCATCACCCACGCCGCCCGCCATTACGGCAGCACCGAAATCGTTTCGCGGCGCACCGAAGGGGATCTCCACCGCTATACCTACCGCGATTGCGAGCTGCGCGCCCGCAAGCTGGCGCAGGCGCTGATCAAGCTGGGCGTGCAGCCCGGCGAGCGGGTCGGCACGCTGGCGTGGAACGGCTATCGCCACCTCGAGATCTATTACGCCGTATCGGGGATGGGCTCGGTCTGCCACACCATCAACCCGCGGCTGTTTCCCGAGCAACTGGCCTACATCGTCAATCACGCCGAAGACCGCTATGTGTTCTTCGACCTGACCTTCCTGCCGCTGGTCGAGGGCCTCGCGCCGCATTGCCCGCAGGTCAAGGGCTGGGTGCTGATGAGCGACCGCGCGCATCTGCCGGCCGAATCGAAGCTGCCGCTGCTGTGCTACGAGGATCTGCTCGAGACGCAGGATGGCAACTACAGCTGGCCGAGCTTCGACGAGAACACCGCGTCGAGCCTGTGCTACACCTCGGGCACCACCGGCAACCCCAAGGGCGCGCTCTATTCGCATCGCTCGACGGTACTGCACTCGTATGCGTCGGCGTTGCCGGATGCCCTGGGCTGCTCGGCCAAGGACGTGATCCTGCCGGTCGTGCCGATGTTCCACGTCAACGCCTGGGGCCTGCCGTACTCGGTGCCGCTGGTCGGCGCCAAGCTGGTGTTTCCGGGCGCCAAGCTCGACGGCGCCTCGCTGTACGAGCTGTTCGAGCAGGAGCAGGTTACCTTCTCGGCCGGCGTGCCGACGGTCTGGCTCGGCCTGCTGCAGCATGTGCAGGCCAACAAGCTGCGCTTCTCCAGCTTCAAGCGCACGGTGATCGGCGGCTCGGCCGCGCCGCCGGCGATGATCAAGGCGCTGAACGCGCTGGACGTTGAGGTGATCCATGCCTGGGGCATGACCGAGATGTCGCCGCTGGGCACCACCTGCAAGCTGCTGAACAAGCATCTGTCGCTGCCGCCCGAGCAGCAGCAGGCCATCCTCGAGAAGCAAGGCCGGGTGATCTACGGCGTCGACATGAAGATCGTCGACGGCGAGGGGCGCGAGCTGCCGTGGGACGGCAAGGCCTTCGGCGACCTGATGGTGCGCGGCCCCTGGATCATCGATCGCTATTACCGCAGCGACAGCTCGCCGCTGGTCGACGGCTGGTTTCCGACCGGCGATGTGGCGACCATCGACGCCGACGGCTACATGCAGATCACCGACCGCAGCAAGGACGTGATCAAGTCCGGCGGCGAATGGATTTCGTCGATCGACGTCGAGAACGTCGCCGCGGCGCATCCGGCGGTACATATGGCCGCCTGCATCTCGGTCCACCATCCGAAGTGGGACGAGCGGCCGCTGCTGGTGGTGATGAAGAAGCCCGGCACGGAGCTGACGCGCGAGGAATTGCTGGCCTTCTTCGAGGGCAAGGTCGCCAAATGGTGGATCCCTGACGATGTCGCCTTCGTCGACGAGATCCCGCTGACGGCCACCGGCAAGATGCAGAAGCTGAAGCTGCGCGAGCAGTTCAAGGACTATCGGCTGCCGACGGCCTGAGCAGGGCCGTCGCAGAACACGTGCAGCAACGGCGGCGCCTGCCCGGTGCCGCCGGGGAAGCAAAACGGGCCGATCGGGCAAGCCGCGCGCATGGCAACGTGCAACACAGCGGCAGCCCCGGTCGCCCGCTCAACACGATAGCCAACGAGAGAAAGAGAGAAGGAGACAAACCATGATCAGATTGCGTCCGCTCGTCGCCGGCGTGGCATTGCTCGCCGCGCTGGGTCCGGGGGCCGCCGCGGCGGATACGGTGAAGATCGCGTTCATCGATCCGCTGTCGGGGCTGATGGCGCCGGTTGGCCAGAACCAGCTCAAGAGCTGGCAATACGTCGCCGAACTGGCCAATCAGAAGAACTGGGCCGGCGGGCACAGGTTCGAGGTCGTGGGCTTCGACAACAAGCTCTCGCCGCAGGAGAGCCTGACGATCCTGAAGCAGGCCGTGGACCAGGGCATCCGCTACGTGGTGCAGGGCAACGGCTCGTCGGTGGGCCTGGCGCTGCAGGACGCGGTGGCCAAGCATAACGAGCGCAACCCCGGCAAGGAGATCATCTATCTGAACTATGCCGCGGTCGATCCGGACATGACCAACTCGAAATGCAACTACTGGCATTTCCGTCTGGACGCGAACTCCGACATGAAGATGGAGGCGCTGACCACCTATCTGGCGCAGGACCAGAACGTCAAGAAGGTCTACCTGATCAACCAGAACTACTCGTTCGGCCACCAGGTCGCGCGCGCCGCCAAGGAATACCTCAAGCGCAAGCGCCCCGACATCCAGGTGGTCGGCGAGGACCTGCACCCGCTGGCGCAGGTCAAGGACTTCTCGCCCTATATCGCCAAGATCAAGGCCGCCGGCGCCGATACGGTGATCACCGGCAACTGGGGCAGCGACCTGGCGCTGCTGATCAAGGCGGCCAAGGACGCCGGGCTGAACGCCAACTTCTACACCTACTACGCGGCCACCACCGGGGTGCCGACCGCGATGGGCGCGGCCGGTGCCGAGCGCGTGCGCTATGTCGGGTACTACAACCCGAACAACAAGGGCTTCCGCGGCTCGGAGGTCATCGAGGGCTACGAGAAGAAGTACAACGACGACTTCTACGTGATGGCTTCGTACACCGGCATCGCGATGCTGAGCAAGGCGTTCAAGGACACCAAGTCGACCGATCCGGTCAAGGTGGCCAAGGCGCTCGAGGGCATGAAGGTCGAGAGCATGAACGGCACCGTCGAGATGCGCGCGACCGACCACCAGGCCCAGCAGCCGCTGACCGTGGCCACCTGGACCAAGGTCGACGGCAAGGAAGTCAAGTACGACCAGGAAAACACCGGCTACGGCTGGAAAACCAACGCGGTGCTGGACGCGCATGTCGCCGCCCAGCCCACCTCCTGCCAGATGAAGCGTCCAGGCTGATTCGGGACGCGCCACACGCGGCGCGCTCGCGCGGCCCATGCCCGCCAGAGCCGGTGGTATGCTGCCGGCCCCTGGGGGCACACCACCGGCCGCCGCGCCCGCCCTCGCTTCGCCTTCGCCGGTCGGCGGCGCACGCCGCCCGACCGGCGCCAGATGGAAGGACTGGCTGTGGAATTCTTCATCATCTCGCTGTTGAACGGCCTGAGCTACGGGCTGCTGCTGTTCATGCTGTCGTCGGGCCTGACGTTGATCTTCAGCATGATGGGCGTGCTGAACTTCGCGCATGCGAGCTTCTACATGCTCGGCGCCTATTTCGCGTATTCGATCTCGACCAAGATCGGCTTCTGGCCGGCGCTGATCGTCGCACCATTATTGGTCGCGGTGGCCGGCGCGGTGGTCGAGCGCTTCGGCCTGCGCGCGGTGCACAAGTACGGCCACGTCGCCGAGCTGCTGTTCACCTTCGGCCTGGCATACCTGATCGAGGAGGGCGTCAAGCTGGTCTGGGGGCTGGCCGCGGTGCCGTACCGGATTCCGGCCGAACTCGACGGTCCGCTGTTCACCGTGTTCACCTCGGCGTTCCCCAAGTACCGCGCCTTCATGATGCTGGTGTCGCTGGCGATGCTGGTGGCGATCTACCTGGTGCTGACGCGCACGCGCATCGGGCTGGTGATCCAGGCCGCGCTGACCCATCCCGAGATGGTCGAGGCGCTGGGCCACAACGTGCCGCGGGTCTTCATGCTGGTGTTCGGCGGCGGTGCCGCGCTGGCGGGCCTGGCTGGCGTGATCGGCGGCAATGCCTTCGTCACCGAGCCATCGATGGCGGCCGCGGTCGGCTCGATCGTGTTCGTGGTAGCGGTGGTCGGCGGCATGGGCTCGCTGGTCGGGGCGTTCATCGCGTCGATCCTGATCGGGCTGCTGCAGACCTTCGCGGTGACCATCGACGCGTCGCTGGCCGGCATGTTCAACTCGCTGGGGCTGAACGTGACCAGCGAGACGCCGTTCTATTCGCTGTGGCGGCTGACGGTGGCGCAGGTCGCACCGGTGCTGCCGTATCTGCTGCTGGTCGTGATGCTGATCTTCCGCCCGCGCGGCCTGATGGGAACCCGGGAGAGCTGAGGCGATGGAATCGACGATGCAACGCACGCAAGATACTGCGATGAACGGCCGCACGATGCGCTATCGGCCGTTGAACCTGGGCCGCTGGCTGATCTGGGGCGCCACGGCGCTGCTGATGCTGGTGCTGCCGCTGATCTTCACCGGCGGGTTTGCCATCACGCTGATGTCGCAGATGGGCATCATGATCGTGTTCGCGCTGTCGTACAACATGCTGCTCGGGCAGACCGGCATGCTGTCGTTCGGCCACGCGGTCTACTCGGGGCTGGGCGCCTTTATCGCAGTGCATGTACTGAACATGGTGGGCGCCGGCACGGTGTGGCTGCCGGTGTCGCTGCTGCCGCTGGTCGGAGGCCTGGCCGGCGCGTTTTTCGGTGTCATCTTCGGCTACGTGACCACCAGGAAGTCCGGCACGACCTTCGCGATGATCACGCTGGGCATCGGCGAGATGGTGTTCGCCAGCTCGCTGATGTTCCCGGAGTTCTTCGGCGGCGAGGGCGGCATCTCGACCAATCGCGTGGTGGGCGAGCCGTTCCTGGGCATCACCTTCGGCCCGGGCCGCCAGGTCTACTACCTGATCGCGATCTGGTGCCTGCTGTCGATGGCGGCGATGTATGCGTGGACGCAGACGCCGCTGGGCCGCATCGCCAACGCGGTGCGCGACAATCCGGAGCGCGCCGAATTCATCGGCTACAACACGCAGCGCGTGCGCTACCTGGTGCTGATCCTGTCGGCGTTCTTTGCCGGCATCTCGGGCGCGCTGGCGGCGATCAACTTCGAGATCGTGTCGGCCGAGAACGTCAGCGCGGTGCGCTCGGGCGGCGTGCTGCTGGCCGCCTTCATCGGCGGCGCGGGCTTCTTCTTTGGACCGGTGATCGGCGCGGTGGTGTTCGTGCTGTTCGCGGTCGCGCTGTCGGATCTGACCAAGGCCTGGCTGCTCTACCTGGGCCTGTTCTTCGTGCTGATGGTGATGTTCGTGCCGGGCGGGCTGGCCAGCCTGCTGATGATGCAGCTGCCGCTGGTGGCGCGCGGCAAGCTGCGCCAGATGCTGCCGTCCTACGGCCTGTGCGCGCTGGCCGGGGTGGTGCTGCTGGCGGCGATCATCCTGACGGTCGAGCTCGTCTACAAGGTGCAGGTCGACAGCGCCAACGGCACCGCGATGACGCTGTTCGGCATCGGCTTCGATGCCGGCACGCTGGCGCCGTGGGGTGTTGCCGCCGCGCTGTGGCTGGCCGGCCTGGCGGCATGGCGGTTCACGGTGGGCCTGGCGCGCGCGCGCTGGGACAAGGTGCAGGCGGAAATCGCGGGAGGAGCGGCATGAGGCGGGATACCACGGCGGCGCTGGAGCTGACCGATGTGCGCAAGCGCTTTGGCCAGACCGAAATCATCCGCGGCGTGACGCTGAACATCACGCGCGGCGAGCGCCATGCGCTGATCGGCCCCAACGGCGCGGGCAAGTCGACCACCTTCAATCTGATCTCGGGCCGGTTCGCGCCGACCTCGGGCTCGGTGCGGCTCAATGGCGAAGAGATCGGCGGCCTGCAGCCCTTCGTGATCAATCGCAAGGGCTTGTCGCGCAGCTTCCAGATCACCAACATCTTTCATCGGCTGACGGTGTTCGAGAACCTGCGCTGCGCGGTGCTGTGGTCGCTCGGTTACAAGTACTCGTTCTGGCACCGGCTGTCGGAGCTGCGCGATGCGCGCGAGCGGGCCGAGGAGGTGCTGGAACTGATCGGCCTGCAGCATCGGCGCCATACGCAGTCGGGCCTGCTGACCTACGCCGAGCAGCGCGCGCTGGAGATCGGCATCACCATTGCCGGCGGCGCCGACGTGATTCTGCTCGACGAGCCGACCGCGGGCATGAGCCGCTCGGAGTCGGACCATGCGGTCGAGCTGATCCGCAAGGTCACCGTGGGGAAGACGCTGGTGATGGTCGAGCACGATATGAGCGTGGTATTCGGGCTGGCCGACCGCATCTCGGTGCTGGTCTACGGCGAGGTGATCGCCACCGGCACGCCAGAGGCCATCCGCAACGATCGCCGCGTCAAGGAGGCCTATCTGGGCACGACGCTGGACGAGGGCGAGGGAGTGCACTGATGGGCAAGCGCATGCTGGAAGTGCAGGGGCTGCACGCCTACTACGGCAAGAGCCATATCCTGCATGGCGTCGATCTGCATATCGACGAGGGCGAGATCGTCGCGCTGCTGGGGCGCAACGGGGTCGGACGATCGACGATGGCGAAGGCCATCCTCGGCATGGTCAAGGCCGAGGGTTCGGTGCGATTCCGCGGCGACGAGATCCTCGGCCGGCGCACCTTCGAGATCGCCCATCTGGGCGTGGGCTATGTGCCGGAGAACCGCGACATCTTCCCGACGCTGACGGTGCGGCAGAACATGCTGCTCGGCGAGAAGCCGAACCCGCGGCAGAGCCGCCCGCGCTGGAGCACCGACGACATGTTCGCGCTGTTCCCGCGGCTCAAGGAGCGCGAGAACACGCCGGCCGGCGTGCTGTCCGGCGGCGAGCAGCAGATGCTGACGCTGTGCCGCACGCTGATGGGCGACCCCGACCTGGTGCTGATCGACGAGCCGACCGAAGGGCTGGCGCCGATGATCGTCGCCCAGGTCGCCGACTATCTGAAGGTGCTGAAGGAGCGCGGTGTTTCGGTGCTGCTGATCGAGCAGAAGCTGGCCATCGCCCTCGACATTTCGCAGCGCGTCTATGTGATGGGGCACGGCCATATCGTGTTTGAAGGGACGCCGGCGGAGCTCAAGGGCAATGCGCAGGTGCGCAAGGAGTGGTTGGAGGTTTGATCGGCCGTATCGGTCGATTCGGCGCCGTTTCCCTCTCCCCGGCCCTCTCCCGCGAGCGGGAGAGGGAGGTCACACGCGGTGCAGATCAAGGCCATCGGTTTGCACCCCTCTCCCGCTTGCGGGAGAGGGGCTGGGGGAGAGGGCAGCAGGCGCTCGCCGGGCACCTCTGGTTCTCTTCACGACGATCACTTCGACCCCGTCATGCACCCCATGAAGGCGCGACATGCAGCCCCCGCATGGCGCGCCTTTTTTGTGCCTGCAGCGGCGAATTTCTCCTCCAAAATAGAAATTGAACGACCGTTCTATTTTGTGTATGCTTGTTTCGCTCGCCTCCCCGGCCAGCCGGCTCGCGCCTACTATTCCCAAGGCGCACCGGGATACCGATGGCGCAGTCGAAGTCAAAACAATATTCGAGAATTCGAATCCCGAGACAACCAAGACACCAAAGGAACCAGCATGACAGCGCAGTATCAGGTTCAGGACGGCATCGCCGTCATCACGCTCGACAATCCCCCTGTCAACGGCCTGGGTCACAGCACCCGGCTTGGCGTCGTCGAAGGCATGACCCGTGCGCTGGACGATGCCGCGGTCAAGGCGGTCGTCATCACCGGCGCCGGCAAGGCGTTCTCGGGCGGCGCCGATATCCGCGAGTTCAATACGCCGAAGGCGACGCAGGAGCCGACGCTGCATTCGGTGATCAAGGTGATCGAGAATTCGACCAAGCCGGTCGTCGCCGCGGTGCATTCGGTGGCGATGGGCGGCGGTCTGGAGCTGGCGCTGGGTTGCAACTACCGCGTCGCTTCGAAGGGGGCGCAGATCGCGCTGCCCGAAGTCAAGCTGGGCATCCTGCCGGGCGCCGGCGGCACGCAGCGTCTGCCGCGCGTGATCGGCCTGGAAGCCGCGCTCAACATGATCGTCACCGGCAACCCGGTGCTGTCGGAGAAGTTTGCCGGCACCAAGCTGTTCGACGAGATCGTCGATGGCGACGTGCTGCCGGCCGCGATCGCGTTCGCCCGCAACGTCGCGTCAGCCTCCGGCGCGCATCCGAAGGTGCGCGACCTGAAGGTGCGCCATGAGAACGCCGAGGGCTTCATCGCCTTCGCCAAGAACACCGTCGCGGCCGTGGCCAAGAATTTCCCGGCGCCGGGCAAGTGCGTCGAGGCCGTGGCCGCTTCGCTCAAGCCGTTCGACGAGGGCCTGCGCATCGAGCGCGAAGGCTTCATGTTCCTGGTCAACACGCCGGAGTCGCGCGCGCTGCGCCATGCCTTCTTCGGCGAGCGCGCTGCCAGCAAGATCCCCGACGTGCCGTCGGACACGCCGACCCGGAAGATCGAGAAGGTCGCGGTGATCGGCGCCGGCACCATGGGCGGCGGCATCTCGATGAACTTCCTGAACGCGGGCATCCCGGTCACGGTGCTCGAAACGAAGCAGGAAGCGCTGGACCGCGGCGTGGCGACGATCCGCCGCAACTACGAGAACAGCGCCAAGAAGGGCAAGCTGACCCAGGAGAAGGTCGAGCAGCGCATGGGCCTGCTGTCGACCACGCTGTCCTATGACGACATCAAGGACGCCGACCTGATCATCGAGGCGGTATTCGAGGAAATGGGCGTCAAGGAAACCGTGTTCAAGAAGCTGGACGAGGTCGCCAAGCCCGGCGCGATCCTGGCCTCGAACACCTCGACGCTGGACGTCAACAAGATCGCCTCGTTCACCAGTCGGCCGCAGGACGTGGTCGGCATGCACTTCTTCAGCCCGGCCAACGTGATGAAGCTGCTGGAAGTGGTGCGTGGCGAGAAGACCGGCAAGGACGTGCTGGCCACGGTCATGCAGGTCGCCAAGAAGATCAAGAAGACCGCGGTGGTATCGGGCGTCTGCGACGGCTTCATCGGCAACCGGATGATCGAGCAGTACAGCCGCCAGGCCGGCTATCTGCTGGACGAGGGCGCGCTGCCCGAGCAGGTCGACAAGGCCATCGAGAAGTTCGGTTTCGCGATGGGCCCGTTCCGCATGGGCGACCTGGCCGGCAACGACATCGGCTGGGCGATCCGCAAGCGCCGCGCGGTCGAAAAGCCGGACATCCAGTATTCGAAGACCGCCGATCTGCTGTGCGAGATGGGCCGCTTCGGCCAGAAGACCGGCGCGGGCTGGTACGACTACAAGCCGGGCGACCGCAAGCCGTATCCGAACCAGCAGGTCAACGAGATGATCGTCCAGCATTCCAAGGATCTGGGCATCACGCGCCGCAAGATCTCGGACGAGGAGATCGTCGAGCGTCTGGTGTACGCGCTGGTCAATGAAGGCGCGAAGATTCTCGAGGAAGGCATTGCCTCGAAGGCCTCGGACATCGACATGGTCTACCTGACCGGCTACGGCTTCCCGCTGCACCGCGGCGGCCCGATGCTGTATGCGGACCAGGTCGGCCTGTACAACGTGCTGCTGTCGATGCAGCGCTATGCCAAGGGCTACCACGGTGAAGCGTGGGAGCCGGCGCCGCTGCTCAAGAAGCTGGCGGCCGAGGGCAAGGGCTTCAACGGCTGAACGATATAGACAGCGAACGCAGCGAACGGCACGGGAAACCGACGCGATGGACACGACCCTGCGCAGACGCTTCGGCAACAGCGATTGCCTGCTGGTGATCGATGTGCAGAACGACTTCATGCCCGGCGGCGCGCTCGCCGTGCCCGAAGGCGACCAGGTCGTGCCGGTGATCAACCGGCTGGCCAACGCGTTCTCCCATGTCGTGCTGACGCAGGACTGGCATCCGGCCGACCACGTGTCGTTCGCGGCCAACCATGCCGGCGCGGCGCCGTTCCAGACCACCACGCTGCCGTATGGCGAGCAGGTGCTCTGGCCCGCGCACTGCGTGCAGGGGCAACCCGGCGCCGAGCTGCATCCGCAATTGGCGGTGCCGCACGCGCGGCTGGTGATCCGCAAGGGCCATCAGCGCGAGGTCGACAGCTATTCCGCCTTTGTCGAGGCGGATCGCACGACCCCGACCGGGCTGGCCGGCTATCTGCGCGAGCATGGCGTGCGTCGGGTGGTCTGCGTCGGACTGGCGACCGACTACTGCGTGGCCTGGAGCGCGCTGGACGCGCGCGCCGCGGGCTTCGACGCGGTGGTGGTCGAGGACGCCTGCCGCGCGATCGACCTGAACGGATCGCTGGATGCCGCCTGGGCGAGCCTCGCCGAGGCCGGCGTCGGCAGGGTGCGCGCCGCCGAGCTGCTGAGCTGACATTGCCCGGCGCGATGAGGCGCGCGGGCACCGAGACATCGAGATACACCAGACACCGAGAATACTGAGGAGCAACAAATGAACGAGGCAGTGATCGTATCGACCGCACGGACCGGTCTGGCCAAGAGCTGGAAGGGCGGCTTCAACATGACGCACGGCGCCACCCTCGGCGGCCATGTGGTCCAGCACGCGATCGCGCGCGCCAACATCGAACCGGGCGAGGTCGAGGACGTGCTGATGGGCTGCGCCAACCCCGAAGGCGCGACCGGCGCCAATATCGCGCGCCAGATCGCGCTGCGCGCCGGCTGCCCGGTGACGGTGCCGGGTGCCACGGTGAACCGCTTCTGCTCGTCGGGCCTGCAGACCATCGCGATGGCCGCGCAGCGCGTGATCGCGGACGAGGGCGACATCTTCGTCGCCGGCGGGGTGGAGAGCATCTCCTGCGTGCAGCAGGAAATGAACCGCCACATGATCCAGGAAGGCTGGCTGGTCAAGAACAAGCCCGAGATCTACTGGAGCATGCTGCAGACCGCCGAGAACGTCGCCAAGCGCTACAACATCCCGCGCGAGCGCCAGGACGAGTACGGCGTGCAGAGCCAGCTGCGTGCCGCGGCGGCGCAGGAGGCCGGCAAGTTCAACGACGAGATCGTGCCGCTGACCGTGCTGGCCGGCGTGGCCGACAAGGCCACCGGGCAGCTGGTGACGCGCGAGGTTACGGTCTCGGCCGACGAAGGCATCCGCCCGGATACCACCTACGAAGGCGTGTCGAAGATCCGCACGGCGATGCCGGGCGGCGTGATCGCGGCGGGCAACGCGTCGCAGTTCTCGGACGGCGCCTCGGCCGCGGTGGTGATGAACGCCAAGCTGGCCGAGCAGCGCGGCCTGAAGCCGCTGGGCGCGTTCCGCGGCTTCGCGGTCGCCGGTTGCGAGCCCGATGAAATGGGGATCGGCCCGGTGTTCGCGGTGCCCAAGCTGCTGAAAAAGACTGGCCTGAAGGTCGAGGACATCGGCCTGTGGGAGCTGAACGAGGCCTTCGCCGTGCAGGTGCTGTACTGCGCCGACAAGCTGGGCATCCCGATGGACCGCCTGAACGTCAACGGCGGCGCGATCGCGGTGGGCCACCCCTACGGCGTGTCGGGCGCGCGTCTGGTCGGCCATGCGTTGATCGAGGGCAAGCGCCGCGGCGTCAAGTACGTGGTCGTCACCATGTGTATCGGTGGCGGCCAGGGCGCGGCCGGCCTGTTCGAGGTGCTGTAAGCCGAGGCCGCGGTGTCCACCGCACCGTCCACTGGCTCCGCCAGCGAGCCCGGCGAGCGCGGCAAGCCGCGCGACCTGGGTCCGTCGGGCGACCTGTTGACCCACGGCAGGGCGGTTCTCGCCGAGCAGCCGTTCTCGGTGCTGCTCGGCGCGGAGCTGACCGTGCTGACGCCGCAGCGCGCCGAGCTGCAGCTGCCGCTGCGCCAGCCGTTGAAGCAGCAGCATGGCTTCGCCCACGGCGGCGTGGTCAGCTATCTGGCCGACAACGCGCTGACCTATGCCGGCGGCGCCGCGATGGCGGCGCCGGTGGTGACGTCGGAATACAAGATCAATTACGTTCGCCCCGCGCTGGGCGAGCGCTTGATCGCGCGTGCCGAGTGCGTCAGCCGCGGGCGCCAGCAGGCCGTGGTCCGCTGCGATGTCTTTGCCGTCCAGGACGGCGAGGAAAAGCTGTGCGCGGTCGCGCAGGGCACCATCGCGCGGATGGGCGAGGCGGGCTGAGCGGTCCTTTTTTTGGGATGGGGGCGGGTTGCCCTCTCCCCCGGCCCCTCTCCCGCAAGCGGGAGAGGGGAGCAAACCGACGCATTCGCAAGAGTCGCCGGTGCTCTCCCTCCCGCGAGCGGGAGAGGGAGCAAACCGACGCATTTGCAAGAGTCGCCGGTGTTCTCCCTCCCGCGAGCGGGAGAGAGGGAGCAAACCGACGCATTTGCAAGAGTCGCCGGTGTTCTCCCTCTCCCGCTTGCGGGAGAGGGCCGGGGAGAGGGCAACCCACGCTCGCATCCCGCATCCATTCCCATCCCAAGGAGCGGCAATCGCCATGTCGTTGATCCTTTCCCGCCGCGATCTCGATTTTCTGCTCTACGAGTGGCTCGATGTCGAAACGCTGACGCGCATCCCGCGCTATGCCGACCACTCGCGCGAGACCTTCGATGCCGCGCTCGATACCTGCGAGAAGATCGCCACCGATCTGTTCGCGCCGCACAACAAGAAGAACGACCAGCAGGAACCGCATTTCGACGGCGAGACCGTCACCATCATTCCCGAAGTCAAGAGCGCGCTGAAGGCGTTCTGCGACGCCGGCCTGATGGCGGCCGGGCAGGACTACGAACTGGGCGGCATGCAGCTGCCGGTGGTGGTCGAGAAGGCCGGCTTCGCGTATTTCAAGGGCGCCAACGTCGGCACCAGCTCCTATCCCTTCCTGACCATCGGCAACGCCAATCTGCTGCTGACGCACGGCACGCCGGCGCAGATCGAGACCTTCGTCAAGCCGGAGCTGGAAGGGCGCTTCTTCGGCACCATGTGCCTGTCCGAGCCGCAGGCCGGCTCGTCGCTGTCGGACATCACCACGCGCGCGGAGTACGAGGGCGAGTCGCCGCTCGGCGCGCAATACCGGCTGCGCGGCAACAAGATGTGGATCTCGGCGGGCGAGCACGAACTGTCGGACAACATCGTGCATCTGGTGCTGGCCAAGATCCCAGGCCCGGACGGCAAGCTGATTCCCGGCGTCAAGGGCATCTCGCTGTTCATCGTGCCGAAGTACCTGGTCAACCCGGACGGCTCGCTCGGCGAGCGCAACGATGTCGTGCTGGCCGGCCTGAACCACAAGATGGGCTATCGCGGCACCACCAACTGCCTGCTGAATTTCGGCGAGGGCACGCGCTACCGGCCGGGCGGCAAGCCGGGCGCGATCGGCTATCTGGTCGGGCAGCCGCACCAGGGCCTGGCCTGCATGTTCCACATGATGAACGAGGCCCGCATCGGCGTCGGCCTCGGCGCGGTGATGCTCGGCTACACCGGCTATCTGCACGCGCTGGACTATGCGCGCAACCGGCCGCAGGGGAGGCCGGTCGGCCCCGGCGGCAAGGACCCGTCGAGCCCGCAGGTCAAGCTGATCGAGCATGCCGACGTGCGCCGCATGCTGCTGGCGCAGAAGAGCTATGTCGAGGGCGGGCTGGCGCTGAACCTGTATTGCGCGCGACTCGTCGACGAGGAGCGTGCCGCCGCCACGGCCGGCGATACGGCCGAACATCAGCGGCTGGCCTTGCTGCTCGATATCCTGACGCCGATCGCCAAGAGCTGGCCGTCGCAATGGTGCCTGGAAGCCAACAGCCTGGCGATCCAGGTGCACGGCGGCTATGGCTATACCCGCGAATACAACGTCGAGCAGTTCTACCGCGACAACCGCCTCAATCCGATCCACGAAGGCACGCACGGCATCCAGGGGCTGGACCTGCTGGGGCGCAAGGTCGTGATGAAGGACGGCGCCGCCTTCAAGGCGCTGGGGCAGGTGGTGCAGGCCAGCATCGAACGCGCGATGGCCAGCGGCGACGCATCCCTCGGCACGCATGCCAATGCGCTGGCCGCGCGCGTTGCGCGGCTGGCCGACGTCACGGCCCAACTGTGGGCGGCCGGCGATCCGGCGGTGACGCTGGCCAATGCCTCGGTCTATCTGGAGGCGTTCGGCCACGTGGCGGTCGCGTGGATCTGGCTGGAGCAGGCGATGCTGGCGCATACCGCGCTGGCGGCGCTGCCGTCGGGCCATGCGGACGCGGACTTCTATCGCGGCAAGCTGGCGGCGGCGGACTACTTCTTCCGCTGGGAATTGCCGAAGGTCGGTCCGCAGCTGGATCTGCTGGCAACGCTGGACCGCACCACGCTCGACATGCAGGACGCCTGGTTCTGACCGGCGCACCGGCACGGCAGCACCGTATAACGAGGAGACACCATGAAGACCATCGCTGAATTGTTCGACTTGAAAGGACGCACCGCGTTGATCACCGGCGGCTCGCGCGGGCTCGGCCTGCAGATTGCCGAGGCGCTGGGCGAGCAGGGCGCGCGCCTGGTGCTGTCGGCACGCAAGGCCGACGAGCTGAAGGCCGCGCAGGAACATCTGAAGGCGCGCGGCATCGAGGCCGACTGGATCGCCGCCGACGGCTCGCGCGACGACGAGATCGCGCGGCTGGCCGACGAGGCGCTGGCACGGCTTGGGCACGTCGACATCCTCGTCAACAACGCCGGCGCAACCTGGGGCGCCCCGGCAGAGGACCATCCGGTCGAGGCCTGGGACAAGGTGATGAACCTGAACGTGCGCGGGTTGTTCCTGCTGACCCAGCGCATCGGCAAGCAGTCGATGATTCCGCGCCGCTACGGCCGCATCATCAATGTCGCCTCGATCGCCGGGCTGGCCGGCAATCCGCCGGGCACGATGGAGACGATCGCCTACAACACCTCCAAGGGCGCGGTGGTCAATTTCACGCGCACGCTGGCGGCCGAATGGGGCGAGCACAATATCACCGTCAACGCGCTGGCGCCGGGCTTCTTCCCGTCGAAGATGACGCAGGGCTCGCTGGCGCGCCTGGGTGTCGACAAGATGTGCGAGGGCGTGCCGCTGCACCGCCTGGGCGACGACGAGGACCTGAAGGGCGCGGCACTGCTGTTCGCGACCGAGGCAGGCAAGCACATCACGGGGCAGATACTGGCGGTGGATGGGGGCGTCAGCGCGGTTTGAACCACCCCTCTCCCCAGCCCTCTCCCCATGAGGGGAGAGGGAGAACACAGTTGGCTCGCCTGAATGCGCCACTGGTTTTCTTCCCTCTCCCGCTCGCGGGAGAGGGACCGAGGGAGAGGGCAAGCAGCGCATCCCGACCGACAACCCCAGCCATCGCCACCGCGCCAAGGACCATCACATCATGACCGAGCCCCGCAAAGGCTTTCCGATCCCGATTCCTTTTGTCGACAACCTCGGCCTGCGCTGCACGCATATGGGCGGCGGCGTCAGCGAATTGGAGCTCGACATCGAGCAACGCCATCACAACGGCTGGGAGATGGCGCACGGCGGCGTGCTGATGACGCTGCTCGATGTCGCGATGGCGGTGGCCTGCCGCTCGGCCGATACCGAGGACGGCCGTGGCGTGGTGACCATCGAGATGAAGACCAGCTTCATGGCGCCGGGCCGCGGCACGCTGATCGCGCGTGGCGATTGCGTGCATCGCACCACCTCGATGGCGTTCTGCGAGGCCGAGATCGTCGACGCGGACGGCAAGCTGGTCGCGCGCAGCTCGGGCACCTTCAAGTACGTCCGCCGCTCGCCGCCGCAGCGCGCGGAAACCGCACCGGACACCGGCGCCGACGGCTGACAAGCGCCACGCCGGCACGGCCGCTCAACCGCATCCAAAGAGAAAAAACAAATGGAGACACCATGCAGGCCACTCGACGTGGGCGTTCGCGCCTTCGCCAGATCGTTCGTCGAATCGTCCCTTCGCCGCTGTCCGTCGCGGCCGCGCTGCTGACCGCCATGACGATGCCCACGCAAGCGCAAACGCCGCCGGCGCGCACCTATGCCGATGCCGCGGCCACCGATCCGATCGCGCTCGGATGGATGCAGGGCTTTCCGCCCGCGCCGGACAAGGTCATCAGCTTCAGCGGCAAGAGCAACGGCTTCCCGCGGCACCGCTGGACCTTCTCGCACGTGCGCGAACTGGTGCCGACCGTCTCGGTGTGGCGCGGCCCGGGCCCCGTCTCCGCGCTGCCGCGCGCCGAGCACGATATCGGCGGCGTGCCCTTCGTCGACGCCGACGGCACCCGTCGCACCTTCGCCGACATGCTGGCGCTGACCTATACCGACGGCATCCTGGTGATGCACAAGGGCAAGGTCGTCTACGAAAAATACTTCGGCGCGCTGCAGCCGCAACTGCCGCACGCGGCGTTCTCGATCACCAAGAGTTTCGTCGGCACGCTGGCGGCGATGCTGGCCACCGAGGGCAAGCTCGATCCGAATGCGCCCGTCACGCGCTATGTGCCGGAGCTGGGGGACACGGCCTATGGCGACGCCACCGTGCGCCAGGTGATGGACATGACCATCGGCGTCAAATTCTCCGAGGACTACGCCGATCCCAAGGCCGAGGTCAACGACTATGCGCGCGCCGGCGGCATGATTCCGCGCGCGCCCGACTATGCGGGCCCGCGCACCTTCTACGAGTTCCTCGCCACGCTACGCAAGGAGGGGGAGCACGACCGCGCCTTCGCCTACAAGACCGTCAACGCCGAGGTGCTGGCCTGGATCGTCCAGCGCGCCTCTGGCGTGCCGCTGCCCAAGCTGATGTCCGAGAAGCTGTGGCAGCCGCTGGGCGCCGAGGAGGACGCCTACTTCACCGTCGACAGCATCGGCACGCCCGGTGGCGGCGGCGCGATCAGCACCACGCTGCGCGATCTGGCGCGCTTTGGCGAGGCGATGCGCAACGACGGCCGCTTCAACGGCCGTCAGGTGATTCCCGCCGCGGTGGTCGCCGAGGTGCGCGGCGGCGGCGACCGCGCGAAGTTTGCCAAATCGGTCTATGCTCATCTGCCTGGCTGGAGCTATCGCGATATGTGGTGGGTCTCGCACGACGATCACGGCGTGTTCGAGGCGCGCGGCATCTTCGGCCAGCGCATCCATATCGATCCGAAGGCCGAGATGACCATCGTGCGCTACGCCTCGCACCCGATCGCCGGCAATGCCGCCAACGACCCGATCACGCTGCGCGCCTACCGCGCGCTGGCGCTCGCGCTGATGCAGCGCTAAGCCGCAAGGCCCACGCTGACGCCAACGCCAACATTTACGTCCAACGTCTTACGACCACTCGACAAAGGAACGTCCCATGCCCGATACCTACAAGCGCATCGTCCTCGCCTCCCGTCCCAGCGGCGCCGTCTCGCCGGACAACTTCCGGCTCGAGCAGGTGCCGGTACCCGAGCTCGCCGACGGGCAGGTGCTGGTCCGCAACCACTATCTGTCGCTCGACCCGTATATGCGCGGCCGCATGAACGAAGGCAAGTCCTACGCGACGCCGCAGCCGCTGAACGAGGTGATGATCGGCGGCACCGTCGGCGAGGTGGTCGCCTCGCGCAATCCGAAGTACGCGGTCGGCGACAAGGTGCTGGGCATGTTCGGCTGGCAGGAGATGGGCGTCAGCGACGGCAGCGGCATGCAAAAGGTCGACACCAGCAAGATCCCTTTGTCGGCTTATCTGGGCGCGGTCGGCATGCCCGGTGTCACCGCCTGGTACGGGCTGAACCGCATCATCGCGCCGAAGGCCGGTGAGACCGTCGTCGTCAGCGCGGCCTCGGGCGCCGTGGGCAGCGTGGTCGGACAGCTGGCCAAGATGGCCGGCTGCCGCGCGGTCGGCATCGCCGGCGGCAAGGAAAAGTGCGACTACGTGGTCAACGGGCTGGGCTTCGACGCCTGCGTCGACTACAAGGCCGCGTCCGACCCGAAGGCGCTGTACGCGATGCTGAAGGAAGCGACGCCGCAGGGCGTCGACGGCTACTTCGAAAACGTCGGCGGCGAGATCCTCGACGCGGTGCTGTCGCGGATGAATGCCTTCGGCCGCATCGCGGTCTGCGGCATGATCGCCGGCTACGACGGCGAGCCGCTGCCGATGAAGAACCCGCAGCTGATCCTGGTGTCGCGCCTGAAGATCGAGGGCTTCATCGTCTCCGAGCACATGGACGTGTGGCCGCAGGCGCTGTCCGAGCTCGGCGGCGCGGTGGCGCAGGGCAAGCTCAAGTTCCGCGAGAGCGTCGCGCAGGGGCTGGAAAGCGCGCCGGAGGCCTTCATGGGCTTGCTCAAGGGCAAGAACTTCGGCAAGCAGCTGGTCAAGCTGGTCTGATCGGCTTTCGTTATCCGCAGGAGACCGCGATGAACGCTCCCATCCAGGCACCGCCGCGTGCCAGCCGCGCCGACGAGATCGGCGCCGATCTGCCCGAGGAAATCAAGGCCAAGTACCGCGTGCTGCCGCGCCCGCCGCGCTTCGAGACCCATGCCGAGGAGCGCCTGCACCGCAAGCAGCGCCTGGCGGCGGCCTTCCGGCTGTTCTCGAAGTTCGGCTTCGACGAGGGCGTGGCCGGCCATATCACCGCGCGCGACCCCGAGTTCCCCGACACGTTCTGGGTCAATCCGTTCGGCGTGCATTTCAGCCAGGTCAAGGTGTCGAACCTGATCCGCTGCGATCACCACGGCAACGTGGTCGAGGGCGATCATCCGGTCAATGCGGCCGCCTTCGCGATCCACTCGCGCGTGCACCAGACCCGCGAGGACGCGGTAGCGGCCGCGCATTCGCACAGCACCTATGGGCGCGCCTGGTCGACGCTGGGCCGGCCGCTCGATCCGCTGACGCAGGACGTCTGCGCCTTCTACCAGGACCACGCGGTCTACGACGACTTCGGCGGCGTGGTGGTCGAACTCGACGAGGGCCAGCGCATCGCCAATGCGCTGGGACCGAACAAGGCGGTGATCCTGCAGAACCACGGCCTGCTGACGGTGGGCCGCACCGTCGACGAGGCGGCCTGGTGGTTCATCACGATGGAGCGCTCCTGCCAGGTGCAGCTGCTCGCCGAGGCGGCCGCGGCCCGCACCGGCGGCGCGCCGAAGACGATCTCGGACGCCGCCGCGCGCCAGGCTTACTCGATCGTCGGCACCGCGCAGGCAGGCTGGTTCCAGTTCCAGCCGCTGTACGCGCGCATCGTCAAGGAGCAGCCGGACCTGCTCGACTGACGCAGGGAAGGAGACCGCCATGAAGCAGTTCCAGGAAAGGGTGGCCGTGATCACCGGCGGCGCGTCGGGATTCGGCAAGGAATTCGCGCGCCTCGGCGCGGCGCTCGGCATGCGGCTGGTGCTGGCCGATGTCCAGCAGGACGCGCTCGACACCACGGTGGCCGAGCTGCGCGCACAGGGCGCGCGCGTGATCGGGTTGCGCGTCGATGTATCGAAGGCCGAGCAGGTGCAGGCGCTGGCCGATGCCGCGATCGAGGCGTTCGGCGAGGTCAATCTGCTGTTCAACAATGCCGGCGTCGGCGCCGGCGGCCTGGTCTGGGAGAACTCGCAGAAGGACTGGGACTGGGTGCTCGGCGTCAACCTGCATGGCGTGATTCACGGCGTGCGCATCTTCACGCCGCTGATGCTCGAGGCCGCCGCGCGCGATGCCTCGTACGAAGGCCATATCGTCAATACCGCGTCGATGGCGGGCTTGCTGAACCCGCCGGCGATGGGCATCTACAACGTGTCCAAGCATGCGGTGGTGTCGCTGTCCGAGTCGCTGTACCAGGACCTGGCGCTGGTGACCGAACAGGTGCATTGCTCGCTGCTGTGCCCGTATTTCGTGCCGACCGGCATCCACCAGTCGCACCGCAATCGTCCGGCCGACCTGAGCAACGAGGCGCCGCCGACGCGCTCGCAGCTGGTGGCGCAGGCGCTGTCGGACAAGGCCGTCACCTCGGGCAAGGTCAGTGCCGAGGACGTGGCGCGCATGACCTTCGATGCGATCCGCGAGCAGCGCTTCTACATCTATTCGCATCCGCACGCGTTGGCGCCGGTGCAGCAGCGCTTCGAGGACATCGTGGGCCAGCGCAACCCCG
The DNA here is from genome assembly GCF_017598945.1 of Cupriavidus gilardii. Classification (GTDB taxonomy): domain Bacteria; phylum Pseudomonadota; class Gammaproteobacteria; order Burkholderiales; family Burkholderiaceae; genus Cupriavidus; species Cupriavidus gilardii_E. The sequence continues at coordinate 68,854 of NZ_JAGFTW010000019.1, read as the reverse complement.
GCGATCCGTTCGCGGGCAAGCCGCAGGTACGGGCGGAGTTGGTGGCCGCGCTGCGGGGCTGAGCCCAACCAGGGATGGCGCAGGCACGGAGCATGCATCGCATCCGTCGTCTCCCCATCAAGGGGACGACCGGACAGACACCACAGAGAGGAGACCATGAGCACACCGGCCGTGATCCATCATCTGCAGTACGCCTCCCTGCCGAACGGTACGCGGCTGCACTACGCCAGCGCTGGGCAGCGCGGCAAGCCGCTGATGCTGTTCGTCCATGGGTTTCCGGAGTTCTGGTACGCGTGGGAGGCGCAGCTGGCGGAATTCGGCCAGACCCATTTCGCGGTCGCGCCGGACCTGCGGGGCTTCAATCTGTCGAGCAAGCCGGCCGCGGTCGAGGCCTACAAGCCGCGCCATCTGGTCGAGGACCTGGTGCAGTTCGTCGCGGCGCTAGGCTACGACCGCTGCGTGGTGGTGGCGCACGACTGGGGCGGGGCGGTCTGCTGGAACCTGGCGATCCAGTATCCGGCGCTGGTGCAGCAGCTGATCATCATCAACGCGCCGCACCCGTATCTGTTCGCCCGCGCGCTGGCGGAGGATCCGCGGCAGCAGGCGGCGTCGGCCTATATGAACTGGCTGCGCAAGCCGGGCTGCGAGCAAGTGCTGGCGGCCGACAATCATGCAAAGCTGGCCGGGTTGCTCTCTGGCGGCGACGCGCCGCCTGACTGGTTTACCGGCGAGACCCGCGACAAGTACCTCGCCGCCTGGTCGCAGCCGGGCGAGGCGGGCTCGCATCCGCTGACCGGCAGCGTCAACTACTATCGCGCCTCGCCGCTGCATCCGCCGGCGCCGGGGGAGCCGCCGCCCGACCTGTCGCGGCTCGACCCGGAATCCTTCGTCGTGCGCGTGCCGACGCTGGTGATCTGGGGCGAGAACGATCGCGCGCTGCCGAAGTCGCTGGTCGACGGGCTTGATCGCTTCGTGCCGCAGCTGCGGCTGGAGCGGATTCCCGAAGGCACGCACTGGGTCGTGCACGAGCAGCCGGAGCGGATCAATCTGTTGATTCGGAGTGCGTTGGGGTAGGGGTCAAGGGGAGAGGTCGCGAGCGCTGTTGCCCTCTCCCCCAGCCCCTCTCCCGCAGGCGGGAGAGGGGAGTCCGGTGTGCGAGCACAAGCGCAGTTCGCGAGAGTTATCGCATAGCTGTTGATTTGCTCCCCTCTCCCGCTCGCGGGAGAGGGGTGGGGGAGAGGGCAACCAGCGTCCGCCATCCCCCGAACGTCAAAGCCCCCCAAACGCCCCCAGCCTGTCCCGATACAGCCGGTAGTTCTCGTCGTCGAAGCAGACGAAGGTCACCTGTTCGATCGTGTCGGCTTCGGCCAGCGCCTCGCGCACCGCGGCGATCGCGATATCGGCCGCGTGCTCGCGCGGGAAGCCGTAGACCCCGGTGCTGATGTTCGGGAAGGCCAGCGTGCGCAGCCGATGCTCGGCGGCAAGCTTGATGCTGTTGCGATAAGCACTGGCCAGCAACTCGTCCTCGTTCTCGTTGCCGCCGCGCCAGACCGGGCCGACCGCGTGGATCACGTAGGGGGCCGGCAGCAGGCCGCCGGTGGTGATCACCGCCTGGCCGGTCGGGCAGCCGCCCTGGCGCTCGCGGATCTCGCGGCAGGCGGCCATGATGGCCGGACCGCCCGCGCCGTGGATCGCGCCATCGACGCCGCCACCGCCGAGCAGGCCGCTGTTGGCCGCGTTGACGATCGCATCGACCTCCATCCGCGTGATATCGCCGTGCACCACCTGCAAGTGTTCGCCAGCCATGCCTGCCTCCTTGCGTCCGATGCGCCTGGCACCGATCGAGCCTTACATCGATCGAGCCTTACATCGATTGAGCCTTACATCGATTGAGCCGAATGAGCGTTGCTTCGAATGCGCCTTACATCGATTCCGCCAGCATACGCCGATAGTCCTCGGCGCTCGCTTCCTTCGGATTGGTCTTGTGACAATGGTCGGCCAGCGCGCCGGCCACGACCTTGTCGAACATCGCCTCGGTGACGCCCATCGCCGCCAGCCCGGTCGGCAAGCCAAGGCGCGCGGTCATGTCGTACACCGCCTGCGCGACATCGGCATCGGCCGGCAGATGCATGGCACGACGCAGCCGTCCATAGCGGTCCTCGCGCACGATGCTCGGCGCGTCGGCGTTGAAGCGCAGCACCGCGGGCATCACCACCGCGTTCAACGTGCCGTGGTGCAGGCCGGTGCGGCCGTCGATCTTCAGGCCGCCGAGCGGGTGCGACAGCGAGTGCACGCAGCCCAGACCCTTCTGGAACGCCATCGCGCCCTGCATCGATGCGCTCATCATGTTCAGGCGCGCCTCACGGTCGCTGCCGTCGCGCGTGGCGCGTTCGATATGGGCCCAGGCACGCTCGAGCCCGTCCAGCGCGATGCCGTCGGCCGGCGGATTGAAGGCGGGGGCGAGGAAGGTCTCGATGCAATGCGCGATCGCGTCCATGCCAGTCGCCGCGGTCAGTCCGGGCGGCAGGCCCAGCGTCAGCTCGGGATCGCAGATCGCCGACTTGGGCAGCAGATGCCAGGAGTGGAAACCGAGCTTGCGCCCGTCGTCGAGGATGATGATCGCGCCGCGCGCGACCTCGCTGCCGGTACCGGAGGTGGTCGGCACGGCAATCAGCGGCGCGGCGCGCTCGGTGATCTTGCCGCTGCCGCCCTCGATGGTGGCGTAGGTCGTCAGCTCGCCCTCGTGCGTGGCCAGGATCGCGATCCCCTTGGCAAGATCGATCGAAGACCCGCCGCCCACCGCGATCAGGCCGTCGCAGCCCTCGCTGCGGTATTGCGCCGCGGCCTGGCGCACCATCGCCTCGGTCGGATTGGATGGGGTGTCGTCGAACACGGCCACCGGCAGCCCCTGCAGCGCATCGATGGCGCGCTGCGCGATGCCGGCGGCGACCACGCCCTTGTCGGTCACCAGCAGCGGCCGCCGGATGCCGATGCGCTCGCATTCGGACTTCAGCAGCTTGACCGCGCCGAAATCCAGATGGATATGGGTCAGGTAATAGATAAAGGCCATCGTGCTTGTCTCCGTGATTGTTATATCGGCAGCGTCGGCGGCGCCGGCGTCATGACGCGGCGCCAGGCCGGCGCCCCTTGCAAACCGAGGATCGGACGATTGTCGCAGCGTTTTCCGTCTGGCGGGGAGGGGGCAAACGCGGTGTCGCGTTGCGACATTTTCCGCACAGGGATTCCCACAAAGCGCTAGCATCATACTAAAATCGAACGCTCGTTCACAATTCGAACTTCACCGCGGACTTCACCGCCAACTTCACCGCGAACTTCACCGGAATCCCGGCCGCGCCATCGCCACGCCATTCATGTCCGCCGTCCCGTCCGCGCTCCCCGCGTCCTCGCTCCCGCCCAGCATGCCAGGCATGCCGGCGCAGCCGCTCGATCCGCAGATCGCGCAGCTGCTGGACATGGTGGCGCGCGCGAAGCGGCCGCCGCTGCATCATCTGGACCCGGCCGACGCCAAGACCGCCTACGAGAAAAGCGCGCTGATCCTGGACGTGGCGCCGGAACCGGTGCACAGCGTCGAAGACATGACGGTGCCGGCCCGCGACGGTTACCCGATTCCGGTACGGCTCTATGCGCCGCGCGAGGCGAGCTGGGCCGAGCCCTTGCCGCTGCTGGTGTACTTCCATGGCGGCGGCTTCACCGTGGGCAGCATCGCCACGCACGAGCCGCTGTGCCGGCTGCTGTGCGCGCGGGCGGATGCGATGGTGCTGTCGGTCGACTACCGCCTCGGGCCGCAATGGAAATTCCCCACGGCAGTCGACGATGCGTTCGACGTGCTGCAGTGGGTCTTCGAACAGGGGGCGCGGCTGGGTGCCGATCCGGGCCGCATCGCGCTCGGCGGCGACAGCGCCGGCGGCACGCTCGCCGCGGCCTGCGCGGTGGAAGCGCGCAACCGTGGCCTCGCGCCGGTGCTGCAGATGCTGCTGTATCCGGGTACCAGTGCGCGCCAGGACACGCCGTCGCAGCGGGCGCTGGCCGACGGCTATCTGCTGACCGCGTCGATGATCCAGTGGTTCTTCGCGCAGTATCTGGACCGCGAGCAGAGCCGCGACGACTGGCGCTTCGCCCCGCTGGACGGCGGCGGCACCGGGGCCGACGTCAAGGGCTGCTGTCCGGCCTGGATCGCGGTGGCGGGCTACGACCCGCTGCACGACGAGGGCGTCGCGTATGCCGACAAGCTGCGCGCGGCCGGCGTGCCGGCAGAAGTGGCGGACTACCCCGGCATGATCCATGATTTCTTCAAGCTGGGACGCTTCGTCCCGGCGGTGGCGCGCGCGCACGACGATGCCGTGCGCGCGTTGCGAACGGCCTTCGGCACCGCGCCGCCCGGCTAGGGCGGCACTCGAAGCCAAGCCAAGGCGGTCGCAGAAACCCCGGTTTTTCAGGCAGTAACGAGTACCCGAGCAGTACCTTGTAGCAATAGGAGACGACTACAGATGCAACGCCGCCACTTCCTCGCCCGTGCGGGCGCCATCGCCGCCGCAGCGGTAACCGGCCTGGCAGCCACGCCCGCGGCCCATGCGCAGGCGGACAATTTCCCGCAGAAGCCGATCCGCCTCATCATCGGCTATACGGCGGGCGGTTCCACCGATATCCCGTTCCGCGTGCTCGCGGAGAATGCCTCGAAGATCCTGGGCCAGCCGGTGATCGTCGAGAACAAGCCCGGTGCCGGCGGCGTGCTGCCGGCGCAGATGATGCAGGCCACGCCGCCCGACGGCTACACGCTGGCGCAGATCCCGCTGCCGGTGTTCCGCCTGCCGTACACCACCAAGATCAACTGGGACCCGGTCAAGGACCTGACCTATGTGATCAACCTGGCCGGCTATGCCTTCGGCCTGGTCGTGCCGGCCGATTCGCCGATCAAGACCATGCAGGAGTACATCGCCTACGCCAAGGCCAACCCCGGCAAGCTGACCTACGGCACGCCCGGCTCGATGACGACGCTGCATCTGACGATGGAAGAGCTGGCGATGAAGCAGAACGTCCAGTTCTCGCACATCCCGTTCAAGGGCAATTCCGAATCGATGCAGGCGCTGCTGGGCGGCCACGTGATGTCGGTGGCCGACACGCCGGCCTGGGCGCCGTACGTCGAGCAGGGCCGTCTGCGCCTGCTGTCGGTATGGGGCGACAAGCGTTCGCCGCGCTTCCCCAACGTGCCGACGCTGAAGGAACTGGGCCTGGGCATCGTGCAAACCTCGCCGTTCGGCCTGGCCTTGCCCAAGGGCACCGACCCGAAGATCGTCAAGAAGCTGCATGACGCCTTCAAGCAGGCGATGGAAATGCCGAACTACCGCGAGTCGCTGGCCAAGTTCGACATGGAGCCGTTCTACATGAACAGCGAGCAGTACGCGAAATTCGCCGCCGATACGGTCAAGAAGGAAAAGGCCATCATCGAGAAGCTGGGGCTGGCGCGGCCGCAGTAAGGCGCTGTCGCTTGCCGGGCTGTCGCCCCTGCGAAAGCGGGGGCGACAAACTTCCTTCCCGACTTCCCTCCCGAGGACCCCGCATGGCCAAGGAAGAGTTTCGCCACAGCATGCCGCTGCGCGTGCGCTGGGCCGAGGTCGATCCGCAGTCGATCGTCTTCAACGCGCACTACCTGACCTATTGCGACATCTGCGTGACCGAGTACTGGCGCGCGGTCGGCATTCGCTATCCCGAGGACGTGCTGCACGCGCACGGCGTCGACATGTACGTCGTCAAATCCACGCTGGAATACCACGGCTCGGCGCGCTTCGACGACATGCTCGACATTCGCGGCCGCATCGCGCGCATCGGCCGCTCGAGCATGCTGTTCCGCGTCGAGATGTATCGCGGCGACGAGCACCTGATTACCGGCGAGATCGTCTACGTCTGCGCCGATCCGGCGACGCAGCGCTCGGCGCCCGTGCCGGCCGCGGTGCGCGAGGCGATCGTCGCGTACGAACAGGTGGCACCGGATCAGTAAGTCCGGGCAACAGCAATACGTTGGCGCGGCCCGGCCGGATCGGCCGGACGCGAGTATCATGCCGATCCTCGCCAACCGTTGCCTCATCCCTCCGATCATGACCGTCACCGTTCGTCTGCTGCCCTGGTCCGAAGCGCGCGAGACCGCGCGCGCGATCCGCTATGCCGTGTTCGTCGAAGAGCAGGGCGTGCCGGTGGCGCTCGAATGGGACGAATGGGACGAGCCCAGCTGGCACGCGATCGCCTATGACGCGCACGGCGTCGCGGTGGCCACCGGCCGGCTGTTGCCCGATGGCCATATCGGCCGCATGGCGGTACTGGCCAGCGCGCGCGGCACCGGCGTCGGCGCACGCGTGCTCGATGCGCTGATGGCCAAGGCGGAGGAACTTGGCTATTCCGAGCTGGTGCTCAACGCGCAATCGCATGCGGCGCCGTTCTACGCGCGCGTCGGCTTCCAGCAGGTCGGCGAGCCGTTCGAGGAAGCGGGCATTCCCCATATCGAGATGCGCAAGCGGCTGGGGGGCGGGGCGCAGGGCTGAGCGCCGGCAGGCATCTGACAGCCTGCAGCGACCGGCGCCTCGAGATCCCGTCGGGGACACGTACGACATCGCATCCGGCATCGCGTCAGCCATCGGCCGACGGCCGGCTGGCCGACGGTATGAGACCATGCAAGGTCTCGCCAGCGCCTTTGCTTGCGCTGTATCGAGCCGCATCGAGCCGTATTGCATGAACGACCTCTCCACCGAACTGCCCCAACCCGCGACATCCCCGTCGTCGCTTCGGCTCGCCCCTCCGAACCCGTCCCCGCCGCCGCTGCGCACCGGCCCCGCCACCTGGGCCACGATGGCGCTGTTCTTCGTCAATGGCGCGACCTTCGCCACCTGGGGCGTCCATATCCCGACCATCAAGGCGCGCTTCGGCCTGTCCGACGCGGTGCTGTCGATGGCCATGCTGGCGGTGGCCTTTGGCGCCATCATCGCGATGGGCCCGGTGGGACGCTGGATCTCGCGGGTCGGCAGCACGCGCGCCTGTATGTCGGGCGGTGTCGCCTATGGCCTGGCCACCATCGCGATCCTGGCGATGCCCCATTTCTACGCGCTGGTGCCGGCGCTGATCGCCTTCGGCATGGCCAGCGCCGTGTTCGACGTCGCGATGAACGCGCAGGCCGCCACGGTCGAATCGCATCGCCACAAGCCCATCATGTCGGCCCTGCACGGCATGTTCAGCCTCGGCGGCATGGTCGGCGCGGCCGTGGGCGGATTGCTGCTGTCGCTGCAGGTGCCGCCGCTGGCGCATGCGATCGGCATGGCGCTGCTGACCGCCGGCGTCGGGCTGGCCTCGAAACGCTGGCTGCTGCCTGACCATCCGACCGCGCCGCACGCCGACAAGGGCCACGATCATGCCGGCCGCGCGCTGTGGCTGCTCGGACTGATGGCGTTTCTGGGGTTGGTGGGCGAGGGCGCGATGTACGACTGGACCAGCGTCTATATGCGCGAGATCGCGCAGGCGCCGACCGGCTGGATCAGCTTCGGCTATGCGGCCTTCTCGGGCGGCATGGCGTTCGGCCGCTTCACCGGCGACGTCGCGCGGGCGCGCTGGAGCGATGCCGGCACGCTGACGGCCAGCGCCTGGCTGGCCTTCGTCGGCATCAGCCTGGCGCTGCTGTGGCCCGCGCCGTGGGCGAGCCTGCTGGGCTTCGCGATGATGGGGCTGGGCGCGGCCAATATGGTGCCGATCTTCTTCGTGGCCGCGTCGCGGCTGCCCGGGGTGCCGGCAGCCGAGGGCATCTCGCGCGTGGCGCGCTTCGGCTATATCGGGCTGATGCTCGGGCCGGTGATGATCGGCGGCGTCGCACACGCCAGCGATCTGCGCTATGGGCTCGGCCTGGTGGCGCTGACGATGGGCTGGATCGCGCTGGCGGGGGCGCGCACGGTGCGGCGGTATCTGTCGAACTGACGGCGTGCTCAGCGTGGCGCGGGAATCGTGCCTGCGCGGCTGGCAACGTTCATCTGGCCGCGGTACGAGACCTCGCCGATCGGGCCCGCCGCATCGAAGCTGCGCTCGCTCAGATCGAAGCGCCCGTCGTGGCGGACGCGCAGCACCGTGCTGGCGCGCGTGCCGTACGACGGCGAGCGGATGAAGGCCGACGACAGCAGCTTTTCCCATTCGGGCGCGACGCCGGTCTGCGGCAGCTCGAAATCGCAGGCCTGCCGGTTATCGGCCAGCAGCGTCAGATAGGGCTCGACGCTGGCATTGGGCGCGCCGGTATCGGCGGCCAGCGTCTCGGCCAGCGCGCCGACCCGGCTGCGGACCTTGGGCCAGGGCGTGTCGAGCAGCGCGTTGGACAGGCCGTAGAGGCCCGGCCTGAGCCGCTGCGGGGCGCCGTCCGGCGACCGGTTGCTGTACCACCACAGCGCATCCAGATCGCCGGCGAGCAGGTTGAAGCCGTTGTAGGCGCCGGGGCTGCGGATGCCGGCGCCGCGCGCCAGGTCGCCGACGTATTGCTCGGGAGACGCCTCGCCGCGCAGGAAGCCGGCCACCAGTTCGCCGCGCGAGCGCGCATCGGTGCGCTTCTCGGACGGCGCCCGGTAATTGGTCAGGGCGGCAAAGCGCCCGCCCGCGGTCACGCCCATCCAGGTGCCGGCTTCGCCGATCACGTCCGCCTGGTCGCGGCCGGCCAGCACCTCCGGCGCATCGTCCCACCAGTGCGCCGGCGCTGCCGGGCGGACATAGAATTCATCGCGATTGGCGGCGACCACCAGCGCATAGTCGGGATGGGCCTGCCAGGCGACGAGGATCAAACACATAAGCCTTTCCTTGTTGCGGGCCGCTGCATCGATGCAGACGGCGCCGCGCTACAACAGGTCCAGGTCGACGAAACGTTCGACCTGGCGCTCGCCTTCGAGCCAGTGCTGCAAACCGCTTTGCCGCCACAGACCGTCGAGCGTCGCATCGAAGGCCGGCGGCACGTCGGCATAGGCCTCCATCCAGGTCTGCAGGCCGGCGCGGGTTTCGGGTCTGCGCATCAGCGTACCACCGATCCCGGTGGCCTCGGCCACCGTGGCCATCCAGCGGTGCCAGTGCGGCAGCGCCTCGGCGGCCTCGGGCTCGCGTACGCGGAAGTAGACGAACAGGTGCTCGCTCATCGCGGCGTCTCCTTGCAGACCCTTGGTGTTCCCCGCCTCAGGCGGCCGGATCGGTGGCCAGCAGCGGCACCGGGTAGGGCAGCTCGCCGACCGTCACCGCCGGCCCCTCGGCATGACCCAGATGCAGGCTGGCGCCGGCCGCATCGATCTTCAGCTCGGCCAGCGCATCCCAGCCGCCGCCATCGGGCTTGGGCGCGGCGTTGACAATCATGCCGCTGGGTTGGCCCGGATCGTCGGCGCGATAGATTTCGGCGCCTTCGTCCGGCGTCTCGCCTTCGCCGCCGAGCAGCCACATGCGGCGCTTGAGCGTGCCGCGATACTGGCTGCGCGCGACGACTTCCTGGCCGGGGTAGCAGCCCTTGCGGAAATTGACGCCGCCGATCAGCTCGAAATTGATCATCTGCGGCACGAACTGTTCCTGCGTGGCGACCACGATGCGCGGGATGCCGGCGCGGATCTCCAGCCAGTCCCACAGCTCGGCATCGGCCGGCAGCAGCGTGGTCGCGAGAGTCTCGCGCAGCGCCTCGGCCTGCGCGGCGGGCGCCACCACCTGCCAGCGCGGCACGCCGTCGGCGTCGGGCAGGCGGATCACGGTCGCCTCGCCGGCGCCGGCCGTGGTCCACGGCGCGGACGGAGCCGGCAGGCCAGCGGCGGACAGCGCGCTGCCGCCCTTGGCGCCGGCCACGCCGACGATGCCGGACTCCACGCCCAGGTCGGACAGCTTGGCCTTTGCGCGCAGCACGAACATCGACAGCCGTTTCTGGATCGCCGGCTGCAGATCGGCCGACAGCTGCATCGCGATGCCCTGGGCATCGCGCCAGATCAGCAGCGTCGCCAGCAGACGGCCCTTGGCGGAGCAATAGCCGGCCAGCCGGGCCTGCCCGGGAGCGAGGTCCTCGACGGCATTGGTCAGCTGGCTGTGCAGGAAGGTGGCGGCGTCATCGCCGGCCACGCGAATCAGCCCCAGATTGGCGGGGCGGCAAACGACGCCGTCCTGGCGCAGGGCGGCGAACTGGGCGGCGCGGGCGGGATTGGGGGCGTGCATGGAGTGACTTCGATTCGAGGCCGGCGGGGGAGCCGGCACGGTTGGCGGATGGCTTGTGCGGAGCCTGTCACAACTTGTGACGCGGGATACCGGGGCTCCTGACAAGGCTCCCGGTATTATATGGGTCTGCCGTCATCGCGGCCGGCGCCCGGCAAAGCCGAAGCGGCCGCCTTCCGATCAACCGCTGCGACGGCCGCGCCGTCCTGTTGCCCGCCACATTGGCCGCATTGCCTGTTTTCCAGCCGCCCGGCGGCCTTGATTCACGCAGACCCGTACCTTTCCAAGCTTGTCGATGAAACGTTTTCTTTCCCGGCTGGTTCTGGCCGCCGTGGCCTTTGCGCTGGCCGCCGCCGGCGCCTTCGCCTGGTGGGCCAACCGGCCGTTGACGCTGCGCACCTCGCCGCTCGAAGTCATCATCAAACCCAATTCCAGCGTGCCGAGTGTCGCCCGTCAGGTCGCCCACGGCGGCGTGCCGATCGATGCCCGGCTGTTCGTACTGCTGGCCCGGCTGACCGGCAACCACGCCAGCCTGAAGGCCGGCGGCTACCAGTTCGAGAGCGGCGTCACGCCGCTGCAGGTGATCGGCCGCATCGCGCGGGGCGAGGTCAACCACCATGTGCTGACCGTGATCGAGGGCTGGGAATTTCGCCGGATGCGCGCCGCGGTGGACGCCCATCCGGCGCTGCGCCACGACACCAGGGGCATGAGCGAGCCGGAGCTGCTGAAGGCGATCGGCGCCACCGAGACCTCGGCCGAGGGCCTGTTCTTCCCGGATACCTATCTGTTCGCCCGCGGCAGCAGCGATGTCGAGCTGTACAAGCACGCCTACCGGGCGATGCAGCGGCGCCTGAACGAGGCGTGGAATGCGCGCTCGCCGGACCTGCCTTACAAGACGCCCTACGAGGCGCTGATCATGGCGTCGATCGTCGAAAAGGAGACCGGCCAGCCGGCCGAGCGGCCGATGATCGCCGCCGTCTTCATCAACCGGCTGCGCAAGAACATGATGCTGCAGACCGATCCGACCGTGATCTACGGCATCGGCGAGCTGTTCGACGGCAACCTGCGCAAGCGCGATCTGCAGGCGGACACTCCGTACAATACGTACACCCGCACCGGCCTGCCGCCGACGCCGATCGCCTTGCCGGGCGTGGCCTCGCTGGCGGCGGCGACCACGCCGGCCCCCACCGACGCGCTGTACTTCGTGGCGCGCGGCGACGGCACCAGCCAGTTCTCCAACACGCTTCCCGAACACAATCGCGCGGTCGATCAATACCAGCGCGGCAAATAATCACGAGCACGATCGCCCATGCGCGGAACATTCATTACCTTCGAAGGCATCGACGGCGCCGGCAAGAGCACCCACCTGGCCTGGTTCGCCGAGCAGCTGCAGGCGCGGCTGGGGCTGGGCAGGCGCGTCGTCACCACGCGCGAGCCGGGCGGCACCGCGCTGGGCGAGGACCTGCGCCAGCTGCTGCTGCATCGCAAGATGCATCTGGAGACCGAGGCGCTGCTGATGTTTGCCTCCCGTCGAGAGCATCTGGCCGAGGTCATCGAACCGGCGCTGGCACGCGGCGATTGGGTCATTTCCGACCGCTTTACCGATGCGACCTTCGCCTACCAGGGCGGCGGCCGCGGCCTGGCCCGGGAGCGGCTGGAAACGCTGGAGCGCTGGGTGCAGGGCGATCTGCAGCCGGACCTGACGCTGCTGTTCGATGTGCCCCTTGAGGTGGCCAGCGCGCGGCTGGCCGGCGCGCGCGAGCCTGACAAGTTCGAGGCCGAATCGGCCGCGTTCTTTGCCCGCACCCGGGCCGAATACCTGCGGCGGGCCGAAGAAGCGCCGGCGCGCTTCCGCCTGATCGACAGCACGCGTCCGATTGCGGAGATTCAGAAAACGCTTGAGCAGATCATCACAAGTCTTTGAATTTCAAGCTCTATCAAGATGCAGTGATATGAGGCAGGCTACGCGCGTTGCGAAATCCGCAACGACCCCCATTTCTCTCAAGCTACATCAACTTCTGCCGATAACTCGTTGATTTCCATGCTCTATCCCTGGCAAACCGAAGACTGGCGGCAACTGATGGCGCTGCGCGACCGGCTGCCGCACGCGTTGCTGCTGCATGGGCAGCAAGGCATCGGCAAGCGCGACCTGGCCATGCACTTTGCGCAGGCGTTGCTGTGCGACACGCCGCTCGCCGACGGGCAGCCGTGCGGCACCTGCGCTGCCTGCCACTGGTTCAGCCAGGGCAATCACCCGGACTTCACCGTGGTGCGGCCCGAAGCGATGGAAGGCGCCGAATCCGATGCCGACGCCAAGGCCGACGACGGCGGCGGCAAGAAAAAGGCGCCCAGCAAGATCATCCGGATGGAGCAGGTGCGGGCGCTGATCGAGGCGGTCGGCATCGGCACCCATCGCTCGGGCCTGCGGCCGGTGGTGATCTACCCGCTGGATGCGCTGCAGCACGAAGGCGCCAACGCGCTGCTGAAGACGCTGGAAGAACCGCCGCCCGCGACGGTATTCCTGCTGGTCACAGACCGCATCGACCGGATCCTGCCGACGATCCTGTCGCGCTGCCGCCAGGTCGCGCTGCGCCGGCCAGGCCAGCCGGCCGCACTCGAATGGCTGAAAGCGCAAGGCGTGGCCGATGCATCGGCCCAGCTGGCCCAGGCTGGCGGCGCGCCATTGACCGCGCTGCATGCGGCCGAGGCGGAGGAGCTGCCGCTGCAGCGCTGGCTGGTCGGCCAGCTGGCCGCCGGCCCGAGCCTGGACGCGCTGGCGGCCGCCGAACAGTTGCAGAAGCTGCCCGTGCCGTCGGTGCTGGGCATCCTGCAGCGCTGGACCTACGATCTGCTGGCACTGTGCCTGGGCGGCGGGGGCGGCGCGCGCTACTTCCCCGGCGAGGCGGCGGCGCTGCAGCGCTGCGCCGCGGGCACCGACGCCCACCGGCTGCAGGCCTTTGCCGCCCGGCTGGTGCAGCACCGTCGCCACGAGCAGCATCCGCTTGCGGCGCGGCTGGTGATGGAGGCGGTGCTGATGGACTACCGGCAGCTGTTCGAGCGGCAACCGGCGTGACCGCGGCCCGTGCAGACCGCTGCGCAACCCTGATGCAAGACTTGAAGTTTCAACGATAACGACTTGATTTAAAAGAAGAGAAATATGGAAGCAAGCGGTTTCACCGTGCGCGACGCACAGCGCCAGGACTTGCCCGGCATCGTCGCGATCTACAACAGCACGGTTGCCTCGCGCATGGTCACGGCCGACACCGAGCCGGTCAGCGTTGCCTCGCGCCAGCCCTGGTTCGACGCCCACGGCCCCGAGCGCCGGCCGCTGTGGGTGGTCGAGGACGCCGGCGGTCAGCTGGCCGGCTGGCTCAGCTATTCGGATTTCTATGGCCGTCCGGCCTATGGCGCCACCAGCGAAGTGTCGATCTACCTGGACCATCGCTATCGCGGCCAGGGCCTGGGCCGGCTGCTGCTGGAACGGGCGATGGCCCACGCGCCTGCGGTCGGGGTCAACACCTTGCTCGGCTTCATCTTCGGCCACAACGCCCCCAGCCTGGCGCTGTTCGAGCGGCTCGGCTTTGCCCGCTGGGGCGAGCTGCCGCGCGTCGCGGTGCTCGACGGCATCGAGCGCGACCTGATCATCGTGGGACGGCGCGTCGACCAGGGCGCCCAATCGTCCCGATCCGCCTGATTACCCGATCTGCCATGTTTGTCGATTCCCACTGCCATCTCGATTTCCCCGACCTGTCCGCGCGGCTGCCCGAACTGCTGGCCCATATGCGGGAGAACCAGGTCACCCATGCGCTGTGCATCTCGGTGACGCTGGAGGATTTCCCGCGCGTGCTGGCGCTGGCCGAACAGCATGCCAATCTGTACGCCTCGGTCGGCGTGCACCCGGACTACGAGGACGGCGCCGAGGAGCCGACCGTCGAGCGGCTGGTCGCGCTGTCGAACCATTCGCGCGTGGTCGGCACCGGCGAGACGGGGCTCGACTACTACCGGCTCAACGGCCGCAGCGTCGACGAGATGGAATGGCAGCGAGAGCGTTTCCGCACCCATATCCGCGCCGCGCGGCAGACCGGCAAGCCGCTGATCATCCATACGCGTTCGTCGGCCGAGGACACGCTGCGGCTGATGCGCGAAGAGGATGCGGGCGCCGTCGGCGGCGTGCTGCACTGCTTCACCGAGACGTGGGACGTCGCCCGGCAGGCGCTGGACATGGGTTTCCATATCTCGTTCTCGGGCATCGTCACCTTCAAGAACGCGGTCGATCTGCAGGAGACCGCCCGCAAGGTGCCGCTGGACCGCATGCTGATCGAGACCGATTCGCCGTATCTGGCGCCGGTGCCGTATCGCGGCAAGACCAACGAGCCGGCCTGGGTGCGGCACGTCGGCGAATTCATCGCCACGCTGCGCGGGCTGCCGGTGGAGCAGGTGGCGCAGCAGACGACGGATAACTTCTTCAATCTGTTCAAGCACATAGAGAGGACTGCTAATGCTTGATATCAAGTCGTGGCGTGTCCCCTTGCTGGCTACCGTGCTGGCCGCGGCGCTGACCGGCGGCGCGCTGCCCGTGCTGGCGGCGCCGGCCGACGACCTGCGGCTGGCGGTCGAGCTCGACAACGGCTATGAGGTCCGGAAGCTGCTGTCGCGCGGCGTCGATCCGAACCTGACGGACCGCCGCGGCGATCCGCTGCTGGTGGCGGCGCTGCGCGAGAAATCGCTGAAGGCGGCCGAGGCGTTGATCCAGGCGAAGAACCTCGATTTCGACAAGCCGAACGCCGCCGGCGAGACCGCGCTGATGATGGCGAGCCTGCAGGGCCAGCTGGACATGGTCAAGCTGATGGTCGAGCAGCGCCAGGTCGAGATCAACAAGACCGGCTGGACGCCGCTGCACTACGCGGCTACCAACGGTCACCGCGAGATCGTCCATTACCTGCTCGATCATTCGGCCTATGTCGACGCGGAGAGCCCGAACGGCACCACGCCGCTGATGATGGCCACGCGCGGCGGCCATATCGAGACGGTCAAGCTGCTGCTGGACGAGGGCGCCGACATACGGATCCGCAATCAGCAGGGCATGACGGCGATCGATTTTGCCGACCGTTACAACCAGCCGGAGATCGCCCAGGGACTGCGCTCGCGCTGGCAGAAGCAGTTCCCGGATACGCCGATGGATGGGGGCAAGGGGAAGGGCAAGGCGGGGTGGTAAGGCAGTGCCGCTAGACCCGTTGCTTGTCTCCCCTCTCCCGCTTGCGGGAGAGGGGCCGGGGGAGAGGGCAAGGGCGCTCGCCATGGCCGACGGCGCCGGATTGTGGGCCGCTGTTTCCCTCTCCCCAGCCCTCTCCCGCAAGCGGGAGAGGGAGCCAACCATCGCCAGAGCGGGCGATCGAGCAAAAGACATCAAGCCGATCGCGATAACAGCCACTCAAGCGTCGTCCGCCAGCCGTACGCCGGTAAATTGCCACCGCTGGTGCGGATAGAAGAAATTACGGTAGGTCGCGCGGATGTGGGATTCCGGTGTCACGCACGATCCGCCGCGCAGCACCATCTGGTTGCTCATGAACTTGCCGTTGTACTCGCCGACCGCGCCGGGGCTCGGGCGGAAGCCCGGGTAAGGCAGGAAGGCGCTGGCGGTCCATTCCCAGACGTCGCCGTACATCTGCCGCAGCGCGCCGGCGGTGTTCTGCCGGTCCGGCAGCGGCCGCAGCGCGCGGCCCTCGAGAAAATTGCCGGTGGCCGGCAGATTGCGCGCGGCGTGTTCCCATTCGGCCTCGGTCGGCAGCCGGCGCTCGGCCCAGCGCGCAAAGGCGTCGGCCTCGTAATAGCTGATATGGGTGACCGGACTCTCCGGGTCGACCGGATGCATGCCGCGCAGCGTCATCTGCCACCAGGTGCCGTCGCGCTCCTCCCAGTACAGCGGGGCCTCGATGCCTTGCCCGCAGACCCAGTGCCAGCCATCGGACAGCCACAGGCCGGCGGTGCGATAGCCGCCATCCTCGATGAATTCGAACCACTGCCGGTTGGTCACCGGGTGTGAACTGAGCTGATAGGGGCGCAGCAGTACCTGATGCCGCGGTCCCTCGCAGTCGAACGCGAAGCCCTCGCGGTCCTGGCCTATCTCGTGGCCGATCGCCACCACGCCGCCGGGGAAGGTCAGCCACTCCGGCGCCGGCCGCGGGTCGGCGATCACCGGCGCCACCAGTTCGGGCGCGAAGGCCGGCTTGAGCGGATTCTGCGCGAACAGATGCAGGATGTCGGTCAGCAACAGCTCCTGATGCTGCTGCTCGTGATTGAGGCCCAGCTCGATCAGCGCGGCCTCCTCGTCGGTCTGCGCGCGCATCAGCAGATCGAACATCGCCTCGTCGACCGCTTCGCGGTAGGCCAGCACCTCGTCCAGCGTGGGCCGGCTCAGCAGGCCGCGGCGCGGGCGCGGGTGGCGCGCGCCGACCGCCTCGTAATACGAATTGAACAGATAGCGGTAGCGCGCATCGACCGGCTCGTAGTCGGGCAGTCGCGCCGTCAGCACGAATTCCTCGAAGAACCAGGTGGTATGGGCCAGGTGCCATTTGGCCGGGCTGGCATCGTCCATCGATTGCACCGTCGCGTCGGCGTCGCTGATATCGGCCACCATCGCTTCGGTGGCGGCGCGGATATGGCGATACCGGGACAAGAGCGCCGGTTCCTGGGGAGGGTGGACGACGCTGGCGGGCAACAGGGAAGAGGGCATGCGGGCTCCGGGGTCGATGGCGCAGCGGTGCCTGCCTGGCACCGTCGCCGTGGCCGGTTCCGGCCAGCCCGCGCATCGCGCGGCAGCGCCAGCTCCCCCGAGTGGGCGTACGCCGAAACCGCAGGTACGAACCGCTCCATCATAGACGCGATCCCTTGCTGCGGGGAGTCGGACAGCCGCTGACGGCGGGGCGCCGTCAGCGGTCTTGCCGAGGCGCGCGATCAGGCAGCCAGGCGGCCGTCCTCGTCGTTGAGCGCGGCCACATCGCGCTTGGCGGCATCGAGGCCCGCGGCCCGGTATTCCGCACCCATCGCCAGGCCGTGCGCACGGACATAGGTGATGTCCGTGATGCCGAGGAAGCGCAGCACCGTATCGATCGTGACCTCGTGCAGGTCCAGGCCGTTCGGGTCCTGACGCACGCCGCCGCGCGACGACACCACGATGGTCTTCTTGCCGCCGGCCAGGCCCACCGGCCCGGTCTCGGTATAGCGGAAGGTACGGCCGGCCTGCGCGATCCGGTCGATCCAGCCCTTGAGCTGGCTCGGGATGCCGAAGTTGTATTGCGGCACGCCCAGCACCAGCACGTCGGCCTCGAGGAATTCCTTCAGCCAGGCCTCGGTGCGCTCCAGTTCGGCTTGCTGCACCGGGTCCAGCCCGTCCTTGGGGCCGCCCAGCACGGGCAGCAGATGGCCGGACAGATGCGGCGCCGCTTCCTTGTCCAGGTCGCGCACGGTCAGGGTGGCCTCCGGATGGCGGGCGCGCAGATCCGCCACCACTTGCGCCGTCAGGCTGCGCGACACCGAGTTGTCGCCCAGTACGCTCGAATCGACTTGCAGAATCTTCATCACGCTCTCCACATCGGGTTTGGTTTGGATGAGGTGAAAGATAAAGGCTGGCGATTGATGTCGGTAGTGGTCCATAATGCAATTTATTGTTCCATCCATAGAACGAATTGCGTCGGACGATCCGGCCGTTCAGCCCTTACGATGGCGACCATGCAAGACCTCAACGATCTCTTCCTCTATGCCCAGGTGGTGCAGCACGGCAGCTTCTCGGCCGCCAGCCGCGCCACCGGGGTGCCCAAGTCGCGCCTGAGCCGGCGCATCGCCCAACTGGAAAAGGAGCTCGGCGTGCAGCTGCTGCGGCGAACCACCCGGCAGGTACGGGTGACGCCGCTGGGCGAGGCGTTCTACGAGCGCTGCAAGGCGATGCTGTCGGAGGCGCAGGCCGCGCGCGACGTCGTCGAGCAGGCGCGCGCCCAGCCCGGCGGCCACCTGCGCGTGGCCTGCGCGGTCGGCATCGCGCAGAACCTGCTGGCGCCGTCGATCGGGCGCTTCATGCGCGAGAACCCGGGCGTGCGGGTCGAGATCGACGCCACCAACCGGCGCGTCGACGTGATCGGGGAGGGCTACGATCTGGCGCTGCGCGTGCGCGAGGTGCTCGACGATTCGTCGCTGGCGATCCGCACCTTCGGCTCCAGCCCGCTGACGCTGGTGGCCAGTCCCGGCCTGCTGGACGCGATCGGCCGCCCGCGCACGCCCAAGGCGCTGGCCGGCGTGCCGGGCGTCGGCCAGAAGCCGCACGACGGGCGGCACGTCTGGAACCTGAGCATCGGCGACGAGCCGCCCACGCAGATTCCCTACGATCCCCGGCTGGTCTGCGATGAATTCGCCGTGCTGCTGTCGGCGGCCGTCGAAGGCATCGGCGTCGCGATGCTGCCGCGCATGTATTGCCGCGAGGCGATCGAGCGCGGCGAGCTGGAGGTTTTGCTGCCGCAATGGCGGATGCCGGTCGGCACCCTGCACGCGGTATTTCCGTCGCGGACCGGCATGCCGCCGGCGGTGCGGCGCTTCCTGGATTTCCTGACCGAGATCCTGCCAGAGAACGTGCGCCAGGCCGGCATGCAGCCGATCCTGCCGCCGGGCATGCATCAGCCGGTGCCGCCGAACGCGCCGGGTTGAGCGCGGTTTTACCGCCGGGCTTGCCGCCGGGTTTGCCACCGTGTTTGCCATCGGCGCCACACCCCGCGCCCAGCAAGGGCTCGGGACGCATTTGCGGCTTTACCTCCACGCGAACCGGAGCTAAGGTACAGGGGCGTTGCGCGTGCAGCGCAAGGCGCCTACAACAAACAGCGCGCGCCGGGACAAACGGCCCGCGCGCTTTCAACCCGGGGCGAAACCGCGGGACCGATCTTCCGGATCCGCTCGCGTCAACACCGAAGGAGTGACATCGATGGCTGCTACTCATGGTTCGCAGGATCTGGGCAAGGCGGTGCTTCGCATCGTGCTGGGGATACTGATCCTGCTGCACGGCATCGCCAAGGTCATCAGTGGCCCCGGCAACATCGCGCAGATGGTCGATCAGGCGGGGCTGCCGTCGGTGCTGGCCTATGGCGTCTACATCGGCGAAGTGCTGGCGCCCGTGCTGCTGATCATCGGTCTGTGGACGCGCGCCGCGGCGCTGGTGATCGTCATCAACATGCTGTTCGCGATCGGCCTGGTCCACATGCACCAGCTCGGCATGCTGAACAAGAGCGGCGGCTGGGAACTGGAGCTGCAGGGCATGTTCCTCGGCGCGGCGGTCGCGGTGATGCTGCTCGGCGCGGGCCGCTTCAGCGTCGGCGGAGCGGGCGGACCGCTGAATTGATACGCCCCGTGCGGCGTTTTTTGGCTGTGGCAGGGCCGGCACCGGCTGCATAACCGCTACAATCGCTGCCCGTGGTTTTTTCGATGGCGTAGCGATATGGGTTTGGGCTGGTTCGGATTGTCGACCTTCTGGCTATTGCCGCTGGCGTGGCGCATGGTGGCGCGCATGCTGGCGGGGCAGCCGGTGTTTTCCGGGCCCGGCACGCTGCGCGTCTGGCTTGGCAGTGCGCTGACGCTGTGCGCGAGCGCGGCGCTCGAAGCGCTGACCTCGCATTCGTCGGCTTCGCCCGACGGCGAGCCCACGGCGTCCTCTGGCGGAGCCGCCGGGGCAGGGGTGGCCGGCATCGCGGCCGATCTGTTCGGCTGGACCGGCGCGCTGCTGCTGATGCTCGGTGTGCTGGCGCTGGCCGCGCCGATGGTGTTCGGCGAAACCTGGCCGAGCCTGTTTGCGCGCAAGCCGCGGCGCCATGCCGCGGCGGCGGATTCGGCCGATGACACGGCGCCCGCTGCCGGGCGGCCGGTGCGTGAAGCCTCCATGCCGGCTCCGGTGGCAACGCGCTGGACGCCGGTCGGCGATGACAGCGCGCGGCGGCCCGCCGCGCGGCACAAGGGCATCGAAGCGGTATCGGCACGGCGCGCGCCGGCGTGGCAACCGCCGCCGCGCACGCGCGTATCGCCGCCCCAGCCAGGCGAAATCTGGCTGCATCCGACGCAGCCGACCCGTACGGTCAAACCGGCGCCGTCCGCGCCTGCTTCTGCGCCAGCATCGCAAGCGCAGAAGCCCACGCCGGTCAGGGCGGCTGCTTCGACGGCTTCCCGGCCGGCAGGCGTTGTCCCGACGGCTGCCGCCGCGTCGACCGCATCCGCTGCCGCCTCCGCTCCCTCGCGCGGGCCATTGCGCGCCACCGTCGTTGCGAGCCCCTTCCATCAGCCGCAATTGGGCTTGCGCAATGCGATCACGACGCTGCCGGCGGCACAGCCCCAACCTCAGTCCCAACCTCAGTCCCAACCTCAGCCGCAACCGCAATCAACGGCGGCAACCGCTGCGCCGATGAATGGCAGCGGCGTGGCATCGGCTGCGGCGTCTGCCGAATCTTCCGCACCGGTGCAGCTCGCGGAGCAGGGTGTTGCTGCGCTGTCCGAGGTCGCGATCGAAGCCGAACACCTGACCGCGCCGGTCGACCCGCAACAAAGCGATGCAGCCGACGACGCGCAACAGGCCGCCGCCTACGAGGCGATCCGCGCCGAGGCGCAGGCCTTGCTGGCGGAGTTGCGCGCGCTGGGCGGGGTGGAAGAGACAGCGAGTATCGCGCAACCGAAGCAAGACGCGGTCGAGGCTGAGGCCCAGGCCGTGCCGCAGCGCATCGACGTGCCGGCGGATGATCCGCTGCCGGAGCCCGAGTCCCGGCATGATGCCGAACCCGAACCCGAGCCAGAGCCAGAGCCAGAGCCAGAGCTCGACACTGGCCCGGAACCCGAACCGCCGGCGATGCCGCCGGAACAATCCGAACCGGCAGCAACCCCGGCCCCGGCGCAAAAGCCCCGGATCGTGGTGCCGGCCGTGGTCGGCCGCGCTGTGCCTCTCGAAGTCGCCGCACAGTCTGCCGCCGCCAACGCCGCATCGAAACCGGCCGCCGTCGTCGTCCCGGCTCCCCCGATTGCCCCACCGCCGCCGCCGCGCATCGTCGACTACCGTTTGCCCGGCATCGGCCTGCTGGAGCCGGCCGTCGAACACGCCGAGCAGGTCTCCGAGCAGCATCTGGCCGAAACCGGCGAACTGATCGCACAGCGCCTGGCCGAGTTCAAGGTGCCGGTGTCGGTCGTCGGCGCGTCGGCCGGGCCGGTGATCACGCGCTTCGAGGTCGAGCCGGCGATGGGCGTGCGCGGCGCGCAGGTAGTCGGCCTGATGAAGGATCTGGCGCGCGCGCTCGGCGTCAGCTCGATCCGCGTGGTGGAGACGATTCCCGGCAAGACCTGCATGGGGCTGGAGCTGCCCAATGCCCGCCGCGAGATGATCCGCCTGTCCGAGATCGTCGCCGCCTCGTCGTTCCAGGCCCATGCCTCGCGGCTGGTGCTGGCGATGGGCAAGGACATCACCGGCAATCCGGTGGTCACCGATCTGGCGCGCGCGCCTCACCTGCTGGTGGCCGGCACCACCGGCTCGGGCAAGTCGGTGGCGATCAACGCGATGATCCTGTCGATGCTGTACAAGGCCACGCCGGACGATGTGCGGATGATCATGATCGACCCGAAGATGCTGGAGCTGTCGGTCTACGAGGGCATTCCGCATCTGCTGGCGCCGGTGGTCACCGACATGAAGCAGGCCGCGCATGCGTTGAACTGGTGCGTCGGCGAGATGGAGAAGCGCTACCGGCTGATGTCGGCGCTCGGCGTGCGCAATCTGGCCGGCTACAACCAGAAGATCCGCGCCGCCGAGGCGGCCGGCGACAAGGTCCGCAATCCCTTCTCGCTGACGCCGGATGCGCCCGAGCCGCTGTCGACGCTGCCGCTGATCGTGGTCGTGATCGACGAGCTGGCCGACCTGATGATGGTCGCCGGCAAGAAGATCGAGGAACTGATCGCGCGGCTGGCGCAGAAGGCGCGGGCCGCCGGCATCCATCTGATCCTGGCCACGCAGCGCCCCTCGGTCGACGTGATCACCGGCCTGATCAAGGCCAATATCCCGACGCGCGTTGCGTTCCAGGTCTCGTCGAAGATCGACTCGCGCACGATCCTGGACCAGATGGGCGCCGAGAGCCTGCTGGGGCAGGGCGACATGCTGTTCCTGCCCCCGGGCACCGGCTACCCGCAACGGGTGCACGGCGCCTTCGCCGGCGACGACGAAGTACATCGGGTGGTGGAGCACTGGAAGCAGTTTGGGGAGCCCGATTACGACGACGCGCTCCTGGCGCCCGATCCGGCCGAGGCCGGTGGCGGCGATCTGTTCGGCGACGGGCCCGGCGGCGATGCCGAGGTCGATCCGCTGTACGACGAAGCCGCGGCCTTCGTGCTGACGTCGCGCCGCGCGTCCATCTCGGCGGTGCAGCGCCATCTGCGCATCGGCTACAACCGCGCGGCGCGTTTGATCGAACAGATGGAGGTGGCGGGCCTGGTTTCGCCGATGGGGCGCAATGGGGCACGCGATGTGCTGGCGCCTGGGGGGCAGGAGTAGAGGGTTGACGGTGGTGGTTGGCGGGCGCCGCTTGCCCTCTCCCCCAGCCCCTCTCCCGCAAGCGGGCGAGGGGAGCAACCAAGCGCGACAGCAAAGGCTTCGGTGTTCTTCCCCCCCGCAAGCTGGGAGGGCAAAAAATTCCGTCGGTGTTCTCCCTCTCCCGCTTGCGGGAGAGGGTCGGGGAGAGGGCAGCAGCGGCCCAACGACCCCTTACGCCTGCACTGCCACCACCGGCTCGCCCAGATTGAGCATCAACCGGTTCGCCCACGCGAAGATCGCGATGGCGTGAATGCCGTCGAGGATCTCGGCATCGCTCAATCCGACGTCACGCAGCGCCGTCAGCGAGGCCGCGCCGATGCGGTCGGGATGCTCGGTCAGTGCCACCGAGAAGCGCGCGATCGCCTGTTCGCGTGCGGTAGTGCCCGCCGTGCGCGGATTGTCGAAGACCTGCGCGATCGCGTCGTTGCGCTTGGCCAGCTGTTCGAAGCGTTGCGCATGAACCGATGCGCAGTAGACGCAGCCATTGACGCACGACACCACGGTGCTGGCCAGTTCGCGCTCGTCGCGCGCCATGCCGCCGGGGGCGTACATGATCGCGTTGAACGCCGCCGAACGCTGCCGCAGGATTTCCGGCTGGTGCACCAGGAACAGGTAATAGTCCGAGACCTTGGCCTTCGGATGGCTTTCCTCGAGCACCGCGATCTGCTCCGGCGTCGCGCGCTCGACCGGCACCACGTCGAGCCACGCCTTCCAGTCCAGCACTTCGTTGGTGAAGCCGTTGATGCGGATGGTGTCGCCGGGCCTGGTCGTGGCCGCTGCGGCCGGCGCCAGGCCGCTCGGCAGTGCCTGCCCTTGCGACGCGCCGCTCAACGCGCGCAGGCCCGCTACCAGCCGCGCCTGATACGCCAGGAAGGCGATCAGCTGCGCCAGCGTCACGACCTCGGGCGTCGCCAGGCCGGCGGCCGGCAGGCTCAGCAGCGCGGCGCGGTCGCCCTCGACCGGTTTCTCGATCAGCTTCTGCGTGAAGGCCAGCATCGCACGCAGCCGTGCATCGGCGACGCCATCGAGGCGGGCACCGTCGATCGCGGCCACCGTCGCCGCATCGGCGCCGGCCTGCTGCAGGCGATCGAGATAGTGCGCGGCCAGTTCTGCCGACGGCGTCAGACGCGACGCGTACAACGCGACCGCGAGCCGTTCGGTCAGCGTCAGGCCGGGCAGGGCCGGATCGAACAGCGCCCGATAGCTGCCCTCGGTGGCGATGGCGACCTTGTCGCGCTGATGGCGCAGCGCATGCGTGGCGCTGCCGGCGGCAAGGCCGGCGAGGCGGTCGATCAGGTCCAGTTCGGCGGTGGCGTTGGCTTGAGTCGAAGAAGCAGTCATGGTGTCAGGCGGGAAAGGTAAGCGGTCAGCGGAAGAAAGCGGCGTTCATTGGCTCGGCTGCGAAGGCGGCGGCGCCGGCGTCCATTCGTCGCCGTAGAGCTCCGGCTCGGCATAGGCCTGCAGCGCGGCGAAATGCGTCTCGACGTCTTCCTGGTACAGCAGCGCGGCGATACCCTGGCCCAGCCGGCGCGCGCCGTCGCTGATGGCCGGGATATCGCCGGAGATCGTGCCGTGCGACAGCGCGGCGGGATAGCAGAAGCAATGCACGCGCGACAGGCCGGGGCAGGCGCCGGGCGTCTTCTCCTGGAATTCGAATACCGGGCCCAGGTCGGGCGAATCGCTCAGTTCCTGGTCGTCCTGGCCGGCTGGCGGCTGGAAGCGGTCGCGCCACAGCCGGATGTGAGAGGCAATCGCGGAAAACTCCGGCCGCGCGCCGAAATCGACGCGGAAGCCCGTCGACAGCAGCAGGAAGTCCAGTTCGAACACGCCCTTGGCGGTGCGTACGTGCAGCGTGTCGCCGCGCACTTCGATGGCCTCGATCGGGCAGCCGACATGGAAGCGCGCATTGTCGTGGCGCGAGACGCGCAGTGTGCTGCCGCGCGGCGGCGGCACCTGTTCGCTGTTGATGTAATGCCGCAGCCGCCATTTCCACTGGTCGGGCAGGCCGTAGTGGCCGTGCGTCAGCCCGGGGTTGCCCGAGCCCTTGCTCTTGTTGACGCGAGGAATCTCGGCGCGGCGAATCAGCAGGTCGACGCTGGCCGCGCCCGCTTCGAGCGCGGTGGCGGCGCTGTCCATCGCCGACGCGCCGGCACCGACCACGCCGACGCGCTTGCCGCGCAGCACGCGGTAGTCCATCGGATCGGACGAATGCGCCCACAGATGAGGCGGCAGGTGTTGCGCGAAGGCGGGCACCTGCGCGCCGCCGAGCCCGTCGCGGCCGGTGGCCAGCACCACGCGGCGTGCCATCACGCGTTGCGGCCCGGCGGGCGTCGTCATCTGCAGTTCGACCAGGCCGTCCGCGCGCGGCAGCACGGTGTCGACGGTGTGCTCGTTGGCCACGTCGAGATCGAGCACCTGCCGATACCAGCGCAGATAGTCCATCCATTGCAGCCGCGGAATCTTGTCGAGCGCGTCCCATGCCGCAGTGCCAAACTGCGCCTCGTACCAGGCGCGGAAGGTCAGCGCCGGCAGGCCCAGTGCGGGGCCGGTCAGCTGCTTGGGCGAGCGCAGCGTCTCCATGCGCGCGGTGGTGGCCCAGGGGCCTTCGAAACCCGCCGGCGCGCGGTCGAAGATGCGCGCGTCGATACCCAGATGCTTGAGCGTCGCGCTCGCCGCGAGGCCGGCCATGCCGCCGCCGATGATGGCGACGTCGAGCACCGGCGCACCGGCGAACTCGCGCGGCGGAACCCACGGCCTCGCGGGCAGGTCCAGCCAGGCCAGGTCCTGGCGCAGACGGGCTTCCAGCGCGGGCAGGCCGGCGGGAGCAGGGGGAAGAGGGGATGGGGTCGTGGACATCGATGGCACGTCTGAAGAATTCAATCGTTCTGTCGGGACAGCGCGGGCTGCCGGCGCGCGCACGGATCTTGTGCGCCTGGTTCGGATGGGTCGTCACGGTCGTGGCCGCTGTCGTTGCCGACGTCAGCGCTGGCCTGATATTGCATCGCCAGGCTGTCGCCCTCGCGGGCGTCGCGCCGCGTGAAACCGGGCAGCAGGCGGGCCGCCGCCAGCGCCAGTTGTTCGGTCAGGCTCTGCACCGCCGGCGTCGGCGGCCGTCCCTGCGGCGTGATCACGCAGAAGTGGAAAGGGATCGGCACGTCGATCGGCCGCACCGCCACGCCATCGACCGGATAGCCGTAGGCCGTGACGGGCTCCAGCACCGCGAGCCCGAGCCCGGCGCGCACCAGCGCCAGGGCATTCAGCGAGGTATTGGTATCGATCCGGCGCGGCACCGCGATGCCGGCGTCTTCCAGCGCCCGGTCCACCAGCTGGCGCAGCCGGTAGGGGTTCTGCATCGTGACCAGTGCCCGCTCGGCGCAGGCGGCCAGCGGCACGGAATCGGCCGCCGCCAGCGGATCGTCGGCCGCCAGCGCCGCCACGCACTGCACCTCGCCGATCCAGTGCACCGCCACGCCGCGATGCTCGAGCGGCAGGCTGGTGACGCCGACCTCGGCGGCGCCGGTCAGCACCGCGTGGACGACTTTCTCCGGCGAGGCGCTGTGCAGATGAATCTGCGCCGGCAGCGCCGGATCGGCGGCCAGCGCGGCCGGCACGAGCCCGGCGGCCAGCGCCGGAGTCGCCACCACATTGAGCGAGCGGCTGCCTTCGCGGCCGATCACCGCGGCGCTGGCGCGGATCTGCTGCATGCCAAGCAACACCGGCTCGACTTCCTCGTACAGCAGAAAACCGCGCTCGGTCGGGCTGACGCGCGGCCCGCTGCGGGCGAACAGCGCAAAGCCGAGCTCGCTCTCCAGCTCCTGGATCGAGCGCGTGATCGCCGGCTGCGAGCGCCCCAGCAGACGGCCGGCGGCGGTCACGCTGCCGGTCGACATCACTGCGGCGAAGGCTTCGAGCTGGCGGATTTCCATGATCGGATACGACGTTCGAGTGGGCGCTCGAGTGGAATTTGGAGGCACCTGGGAGTAGGGCTGCGCCCCCATCCACTATGCGTATATCGCATTCTTGCGCGCTTATGATGCCGAAGGCAAATACTATTTCGGCATACGCTTCTGCGCCCGAGCCGCGATTTCATGGATCGAACCGAGGACCGGCCGGGCGGCGGGTCGCTATCATGGGGCGATCGTGCGCCTGGAGAGAAGGGATGAGGGAATCAAGCGGCCGGTCCTTTGGCCCGCTGTTGCGTGCGCGGCTGGACAAGCTGCTGGTCCAGCTTGCGGCGCTGCTGATGTTCTGCGGCGTGCCGCCCTCCAGCTGGGCACAGGGCGATCCGCCAGCCGGCAACGCCCCGTTGAAGATCGGCTCGAAGCGTTTCACCGAGTCCTATATCCTCGGCGAAATCCTGACCCAGACCGCGGCCACGGCCGGCCCCGCGCGCCACCTGGCGGGCCTTGGCAATACCGCGATCGTCTTCGCCGCGCTGCGCGCCGGCAGCATCGACCTGTATCCGGACTACACCGGCACCGTCGCCGCCGAGCTGCTCCGGCTGCCGCCCACCGCCACGCTGGCGCAGATCCACGCCGCGCTGGCGCCGCTGGGGCTCGGCGCGGCCGTGCCGTTGGGCTTCCAGAACACCTACGCGATCGCGGTGCGCGGCGAGGACGGCAAAGGTCCGCAAGCCGCCGCGGCGCCTGCCAATCTGCGCACGCTGACCGACCTGGCGCAGGCGCCAGCGCTGCGGTTGGGTCTGTCGCATGAATTCCTCGGCCGCGCCGACGGCTGGCCCACGCTGGCCAGCCGGTACGGATTGCCGCAGCGGCCGATCGGGCTCGACCACGGCATCGCCTATGAGGCCCTTGCCGCCGGACAGGTCGATGCGATCGACATCTATTCGACGGACGCCAAGATCCGCGCCTATCGGCTGCGCGTGCTGGAAGACGATCGCCAGGTGTTTCCGCGCTACGACGCCATCGTGATGTATCGGCTCGATGTGCCGCAGCGCCATCCGGCCGCATGGCGGGCGATCGCCGGCCTCGAGGGCCGCATCGACGGCGAGCGGATGATCGCAATGAACGCGCAGGCGGAACTGGACGGCGCCAGCTTCGACTCGGTGGCGCGGCGCTTTCTGGCAGGCGATGGCGCCGCGGCGGACCAGTCCGCCGACAAGCGGGCGCGGTTGCTCGGGGCCTTGCTGGGACCGGATACCTGGCGGCTGACGCGCCAGCATCTGGCGCTGGTGGCCGGCGCCGTGGGCGCCGCGGTGGTGGTCGGCGTGCCGCTGGGCGTGGTCGCTGCGCGCCGGCGGCGGCTGGGGCAGGTCGTGCTGGCGATCGCCGGCATGTTGCAGACGGTGCCGTCGCTCGCGCTGCTGGCTGGACTGATTCCACTGCTGGGCCGTATCGGGCTATGGCCCGCGCTGGTGGCGCTGTTTCTCTATGCCTTGCTGCCGATCGTGCGCAATACCTGCACGGGGCTGCAGCAGGTGCCGGCCGGCCTGTCGGATGCCGGCCGCGCGCTGGGGCTGACCGGCCGCCAGTGCCTGCGTCATGTGGAATTGCCGCTGGCCCTGCCGGTGATTCTGGCCGGCATCAAGACCGCGGTCGTGATCAGCGTAGGCACGGCGACCGTCGCCGCCTTCGTCGGCGCGGGCGGCTATGGCGAACGCATCGCCACCGGCCTCGCGCTCAACGACGACACGCTGCTGCTGGCCGGCGCGATCCCCTCGGCCTTGCTTGCGCTGCTGGCGCAGGGCGTCTTCGAGGGGATCGAGCGCTGGCTGCTGTTCCGCGGGCAGCGCAGCGCCGAGAACGCTCGGAACGCTCAGAAGTGATGACGCATGCCGACCATCACGCCGATGCGCGTGGTGCTGTCGACATCGAGCGCGGGCGTGCCCGCCCAGTACTCGGTCTCGCGCCCGACCGCACCGCCACGCGCACGGGCGGCATCGGCCTCGACGTAGACGTGCGTCCGCTTCGATAGCGCATAGTCCGCCACCACCGCGATGCTGTCGGCGTTGCCGCTGCCCAGCGGCACCGGCACGTCCTGGAACTGCGTGGCCACGTTGCCGTTCTGCCAGTAGCGGTAGTAGGCGCCCGACAGATGCAGCGCCGGCGTCAGCTGGTAGCCCAGGCCCGCGAAGGCGATCGCATGGCGCGCATCGCTCGCCGATTCGCGCCGGCCCATATGGCCGACGAACGCCTTGGCCTTGCCGAACGCATACGAGCCCCCGACCGTGTAGTTGCGCACCGTGCCGCTGCCGTCGTCGTTCTTGCGCTGGTCGTACGCCACGCCGAACGCGATCGCGCCTTGCTGGTACAGCGCGCCGCCGCCGAGCGTGGTGCCGCGGACCAGGCTGCCGGGCTGCTCGCCTGCGCCGTAGTCGAGCTGCACGGTCAGCGGGCCCATCGTGTGCTGGTAGACCACGCTGTTGTTGATGCGGTAGTCCTGGATGAAGATGTCGCCGCCCAGGTACAGCGGATCCGACCAGAAGTTGCCCCAGCCCTGGTCGAGCGGATTGAAGGCCCAGCCGATATTGTTCAGCGCGTTGTACTGGCGCCCGAAGGTCAGGCTGCCCCAGTTGCCCTTGAGGCCGACATAGGCTTGCCGGCCGAAGAACGCGTTGTAGCCGAGGCGGCCGTCGTCGCTGCCGACGCCGGCTTCGAGCTGAAAGATCGCGTGGTTGCCGCCGCCGAGGTCTTCGTCGCCCTTCAGGCCGAAGCGGCTGCCGACCATGCCGCCGGAGACCAGCGCCGCCTGATCGTTGTGATGGCCGTCGAGATTCGAGGTGTAGCGCACCGCCGAGCTGACGATGCCGTACAGCGTGACGCCGGGCTCGGCTTGCGCGGCGGCAGGGAAAGCGGCGACGGGCAAAAGCCCGGCCGCCAGCAGCCAGGGGCTGGCTGTCTTCTTCATGGATTGTCCTCCGAGGTCGGACCGCCCGACGCGTGGCGCGCCGGCGAATCCGTCAGGCCGATGGCCTGCGGTACCAGTCCCGCGCGGGCACGCGGGTCGTCATCGGGCGCGGCGCGGTGGCGCGCGTCCCGGGCGAAGGTCGAAGTGGGCGACGTTGCCTTGCTGGCGGCGAATGCCGGCAGTGGAGCCGGGCAAGCCTGGGCGGTGCCGAACGGTCCGGCGCCGCGAGAGTGGGCCCGAAGGCCCAGTGGCGTGGTTCGCCGGCGCCCACCTCGCGCGTCGTTCCGGCTATGGCAGGGCGGACGGTGAAGGCATGTTCCGGGTCGACCCCGGTACGGCGAACGGGCGGTAGTTTACCCGCATTCCGGGCGAGGTCCGAAACGTGGTGTGCGAATGCCCGTGCGGGAGGGGCCGTGTGACGTCTAAACGATGTTCGCGAAAACGGGCATTTTTTGAACGATCGGAGGCCCGCTTTAAACGCGTTGCTCCTGATCGGACAGCGTGTTAACGACCCATCGCCGCCAACCCCCGCTCCAGATCCGCAATCAGATCGCGCGGATCCTCCAGCCCGATATGCAGCCGGACGATCGGACCGCGGGCCGACCAGTCGCTGACGCTGCGCGCACGCTTGAGGTCCGACAGCGTGGCGAGACTCTCGTAGCCGCCCCAGGAGGCGCCGATGCCGAACAGCGCCAGGGCATCGACGAAGCGCTCGGCGGCGGCGACATCGTGGCCGCGCAGCTCGAAAGAAAGCAGGCCGTTGGTGCCGGTGCAGTCGCGCTGCCACAGCGCATGGCCGGGATCGTCGGGCATCGCCGGGCAGAACACCGTGGCGACTTCGGGCCGCTGCGCGAGCCAGTCGGCCACCGCCAGCGCGTTGGCCTCGTGCATCGCCAGCCGCGGCGCCAGGCTGCGGATGCCGCGCAGCACCAGATAGGCGTCGTCGGGGCTGACCGCGATGCCGAAGCTGTCGGCCAGCGTGGACAGCGGCGGCCAGGCGTCCTCGGTGGTCGTGACCGTGCCCATCATCACGTCCGAATGGCCCGACAGATATTTGGTTGCGGCCATGATCGAGACATCGGCGCCGAGCGCCAGCGGCCGGTATTGCAGGCCGGAGCCCCAGGTGTTGTCGGCAACGAGCAGCCATCCGTATTGGCGCGCCAATGCCGAGAGCCGGCGCAGGTCGCACATCTCGTAGACCAGCGAGCCCGGGCATTCGGCGTACAGCATGCGGGTGGCCGGCTGCATCCGCTGTTCGATATCGCTGCCGTCGGCGGCGTAGAAATCGACGCGGATGCCGTGGTCGCGCAGAAAGGTGTTGG
The DNA here is from genome assembly GCF_017598945.1 of Cupriavidus gilardii. Classification (GTDB taxonomy): domain Bacteria; phylum Pseudomonadota; class Gammaproteobacteria; order Burkholderiales; family Burkholderiaceae; genus Cupriavidus; species Cupriavidus gilardii_E. The sequence continues at coordinate 37,873 of NZ_JAGFTW010000019.1, read as the reverse complement.
CCAGATGGCGCACCGGTTCGTAGACGCAGTCGGCCATCAGCACATGGTCGCCGGGGCGCAGATAGGCCAGCAACGTCATGCCGATCGCGGCGAGCCCGGTCGGGAACAGCCGCGTCCGATGGCCGCCTTCGAGCGCGCAGACCGCGTCCTCGAGCGCGAAGCTGGTCGGCGTGCCGCGGGCGCCGTAGGTGAACAGGCGCGCCTCGCCACGCCGTGCGCGCGCGTCGCGCTGCTGCGCCACGGTGTCGAACAGCACCGTACTGCTGCGCACGACCGGCGGATTGACCGGACGGCCGCCCGGGTAGTCGCGCGCCTTGCCGGCGTGGATCAGCGTGGTCAGCGGCGAATGTTGGGTGGAGTCGGACATGGCGTCGGAGCGGGCGCTGGCAATCAGTCGAATCAGTCGATCTTCGCGCCCGACAGCTTGACGATGCGCGACCACTTGGCGATATCGCTCTTGAGCTGCGCGGCGAAGGCCTCGGGCGTGCTGGCGACGACCTCGCTGCCGCCGTCGTGGATCAGCTTGACGACCTCCGGCGACTGCAGCACCTGTGCGATCGACGCGCGCAGATAGGCGACGCGCTCCGGCGAGGTGCCGGCCGGCGCGAAGATGCCGTACCAGTCCTCGAAGCTGGTGTTCTTGTAGCCGAGCTCGTCGAGCGTCGGCACCTTGGCGAACACGCCCAGGCGCTTGGGACTCGTCACCGCCAGCACGCGCATCTTGCCGCTCTGCACGAAGCCCGCGATCGACGAGGTCGAGGTGATCAGCGTCGTCACCTGGCCGCCGAGCAGGTCGGTGATGGCCGGTCCCGCGCCCTTGTAGGGCACGTGCGTCAGCGCGATCTTGTGGTCCTTGTCGAGGACCACGCCGACCAGATGGGACAAAGTGCCGTTGCCCGGCGTCGCATAGGTCAGCCTGCCCGGTTCGGCCCTGGCCTGCGCGACCAGATCGGCGAAGGTCTTCAGCGGCGATTCGGCCGGCACGACGATGGCGAGCGGCGCGGCGTTCAGCTGTGTGATCGGCGTGAAGCTCTTGATCGGATCGAAGCCGGCCGACGAGTACAGCGTCGGATTGACCGCCATCAGCGAGACCTGCGAGGTCAGCAGCGTATAGCCGTCCGGCTTGGTCTCGGCCACCAGCTTCGCGCCGATATTGCCGCCGGCGCCGCCGCGGTTGTCGACCACCGCGGGCTGTCCGGTCACGGCCGCCAGCTTGTTGGTGACGATGCGGGTGATCGCGTCATTGCCGCCGCCGGCGGGGAAGGGCGAGACGAAGCGGATCGGCTGGCTCGGATAGCCGCCGACCGGCGTCAGCGGCTGCGCGTTGGCGCTGGCGCTGGCGGTGGCGATCGGGGCCGCGCTCAGTTGCACCGCGGTCAGCAGGCCGAGCATCGACAGGGACAGGGTTCTTTTCATGGTGACTCCTCCAGGCGTGGTGGGAACTACGGCAGGCGGTAGCTGCCCAGCTCCGCGGCGTCGAGCTGGGAGATCAGATTGGTTTCCCACGCCAGGTACTGGCGCGCGGCGGCCTTGTTGCCGTCGTGGCGGTCGTGCACGAAGAACAGGTAGTCGATGCAGTCGCGGTCCGCGGGCTCGTTCGGCGATGCGGTCAAGGGAAGGCCGGCGGCCGTCCACGCCGGCATGCCGCCGTCGAGCACATGCGCCAGCGACCGCTGTCCCGCCGGCAACGACAGCGAAGCGGCGGCCGCGATCTCGGGCTGCTCGGCGATCAGCACCAGCGGGCGGGTTTGGCCGGCCACGTCGTGCGCCAGGCGCGGCCGGATCGACCAGCGCACACCGGGGATATGCGCTTTGCGGTAGTCCATGCTGGCGCGCAGATCGATGGCGACGACCTCGCCGCGGTCGAGATCGCGCGCCAGACGCGCGGCATCGACGGCGGGCAGCGCGGGCAGCGCGATCGCGGTGGGCGACCTCAAGGACAGGCCGCTGCGCAGGCCGTCCGCCAGCACATGGGCATCGTGTCCCAACTGCCGCAGCCAGCTCGCCACCACCGGCGCGCGCACACCGTCGTCGTCGAACAGCACCAGCCGCGCGCCGCGCACGCCGACGTATTGATCGGTGGCCTGGATCAGCTGGCCGCCGGGCGTGTGTTGGGCGCCGGGCAGCGTGCCGCGCGCGAATTCCTCGGGCGTGCGCACATCGCACAGAAACAGCGTGCGCGTGGTGTCGCGCGCCCAGCCTTGCACGGTCGCGGCGTCGACGGTTTCCACGCCGTGGCGTTCGGCCACACGTGCCGCGGCGGCGCGCATCGGTTCGAGATCCGCCGTCGACGTCTTCTCGGGATAGTGGCGATCGTTGCCGTGCTCGAGCGGGTAATCGGCCAGATACCAGCCTTGCGTGCCGTTCTCCAGCGCGTAGACCGGGTTGGGCACGCCCAGATTGATCAGCGTCTGCGCGCCGATGATGCTGCGCGTACGGCCCGCGCAATTGATCACGATCGGCGTATCGTCGTCCGGCACCAGATCGCGCAGGCGGTAGGCGAGCTCGCCGTTGGGGCAGCAGATCGCGCCGGGGATATTCATCTTGCGGTACTCGGACAGCGGGCGGCCGTCGAGCACCACCACCTTGTCGCCGCGCGCCCGCATCGCATGCAGCTGCTCCGCGCCGATGCGCGGCGTATGCAGCTTGTGTTCGACCAGCTCGCCGAAGGTCTTCGAGGGCACGTTGACACCGGCGAACAGCGCATGGCCGGCCGCGGCCCAGGCCGCGGTGCCGCCGCGCAGCACATGCACGTCGGTATAGCCGGCGGCGTGCAATGCCGCGGCGGCCGGCACGGCGACGCTCTCGTCATGGTCGTAGACCACCACGCGCACATCGCGGCGCGGCACCAGGCGGCCGACCTCGACCTCGAGGCGGCTGTAGGGCAGCGGCACCGCGAGGAACAGATGCGATTCACCGTACTGGCCGTGCTCGCGCACATCCAGTAGCGCGATCTCGCCGCCGTCATGCAGCCAGGTCTTCAGGGTCGGGGCGTCTACGTAGTGAGTCATTGCGGGTCGTTGCAGGTTCATGGGCCAGCGGTGCGACACGGCTCGCCGGCGGAATTCGAGCAAAACGTTCCCCTGGCCGAGGACAGCCATACGTGGCGAGGGGAGGGGGACAAGACGGAAGGGGCCGCCGTCCTCGATGCGCTGCTGCCGATCTGTCGCGGCTCGAGGACGGCAGCGTGGGGGTCAGCGGCGCGTCTGCACGCCGACCGACATCACCTGATAGCGGCCGGTCTCGAGGTCGAATGCGATGCGTTCCTTCAGCGTTTCGAGCGCGCGGCCATACATGTGCAGATGGCGGATGACCTGCTCGCCCTGGATCTCGACCGAGTGGATGTCGTCCGGCATCAGGGCGATGCCTTCGCCCGGACCGACCGGCACGGTGCCGGCCTCTTCGAGCTGGCCGACGCCGGGCTGCGAGCCGTCGTCCAGCCGGCGATAGACGTAGTTGGTTTCTTCGCCCTCGACCGCGGCGATGCAGGCCCAGGTGGTGTGGTTATGCGGCGGAATCCGTTTGCCCGGACGCATCACGTTCAGATAGAGCGCATAGCGCTGGTCCGGATCTTCGCTGATCAGATAGCGGGCCTGACGCTCGCCGGCCTCGGGCGGTGCGAAATCGGCCTCGCTCCACCATTCGCGATGGGCCGCCAGGCCCTTGACCACGGCCAGCACCTGATCCAGCGCCTCACGCGTCAGCGGCTTGTTTTCAACAATATCCTTAATGCTTTGAATGGCGTGATGGACACCGGCGGTACGGGCTTCGGCGCGCGCTGGAGCGAGGCTCATCGAACAACTCCTGAAAGGGACGGGTCTGGAGCCACACTGTACTGAACGGGATGGGGCCGAACAACTTAGAATATTGCGCAATCATATAAGCATCCCTTATATATTCTTCATGCGCCATCTCGACCTCGAACTGCTGCGGACGCTGGTCGCCATCGCCGAGCACACCACCTTTGCGGCCGCCGCCGAGGCAACCCACAAGACCCAGTCAGCGGTCACCCAGCAGATGCAGCGGCTGGAGGAGCAGGTCGGGCTGCCGCTGTTCGACAAGCAGGGCCGCAGCAAGCGGCTGTCGCCGCATGGACAGAAGCTGCTCGAATACGCCAAGCACATGCTGGCGATCAACGACGAGGCCCTGCGCGCGCTGCGCGAGGGCAATCTGGAAGGCGCGCTGCGCATCGGCGCGCCGCACGATATCGCCGACACCATGCTGCCGCCGCTGCTCGCGCATATCGCACGCAGCTCGCCGAAGCTGCAGCTGGAAATCCATGTGGGGCGCAGCCCCTTCCTGATGGAGTCGCTGCGCCGGGGCGAGATCGACCTGACGCTGTCGACGCGCAGCGATCCGACGCTGGAAGGCGTGGTGCTGCGGACCTCGCCGACCGTGTGGATCTGCGCGGCGGACTATGTGCACGACATCTCCAGGCCGGTGCCGCTGATCCTGGCCGACGAGCCGAGCCTGTTTCGCCGGCTGGCCCTGGAGGCGCTGGAGCTGGCGCAGGTGCCGTGGCGGCCAGGCTATCTGGCGCCCAATCTGATCGGCATCAAGGCGGCGATCCGCGCCGGCCTTGGCGTGACGGCACGCAGCATCGAGCTGCTCGGGCCGGACATGCGCGTGCTCGGCGAGAACGACGGCATGCCGCGCCTGCCCGATGTCGCGTACTACCTGTGGATGCGTCCCGACGTGATCAATCCGGCCACGCGGCAGGTCTACGAGATGCTGAAGTCCACGCTGGGCCTGAACGCGACCGCGGCCGGACCGTCCCAGGGCTGAATTTCTCCCGCCTGCCTGCCCCCTGCCTGCCCGCCTGCCTGTCTGCGTGTCCACGCTGGCGCGTAGGGCGGGGCAACACAGCCGATACCGCTGGTTTCGACCGCCAGCTTGCATGCCCTTCGGCGTTCGCATAGACTAACCAAAACGTTTTGGTTAAGGGCTTTTTGATCATTGAGCGGCGAAATACGCACAGACGCGCATAGACGTACCCGCACGGCTCACCGACCGTGCCAACACCAATAAGCCGCCGCTTTCCATCCAAGGAGGAGACCCCATGTCCCAACCCGCAATCGCGGCCGTCGACGAGGTATTGCCGTGGCGGCGCCTGTTCGCCTTCGGCATGCAGCATGTACTGGTGATGGCCGCATCGCCGATCGCCTCGGTCTTTCTGATGAGCAAGGCGCTCAACTTCCCGCCCGCGCTGGCGATGCAGCTGCTCAGCGCGACCTTCGTGATCTGCGGCCTCGGTACCTTGCTGCAATCGTTCGGGCCCAGGGGCATCGGCGCGCGGCTGCCCTTCATCATGCTGCCGGGTGGGGCGCCGATCGTGCTGTTCATCCTGATCGCGCAGCAGACCGATGTGCAGACGGCCGCCGGCGCCGTGATCCTGACCGGGGTGTTCTATTTCCTCGTGCTGCCGGTATTTCGCCGCTGCCTGCGCTATTTCCCCCCGGCGGTGGTCGGCACCATGCTGCTGCTGGTGGCGATCAATCTGGCGCAGGTTTCGGGCAAGCTGATCGCCGGGCAGCCGGGCACGCCGGGCTTCGGCGCGCCGATCAACCTGCTGCTGGCGTTCGCGACGATCGCCTTTACCGTGCTGTTCTCGCGCGTGCTGACCGGCATGCTGGGACAGCTGGCGATCCTGCTGGGGCTGCTCGGCGGGGCGCTGGTGGCGGTGGGCATCGGCGCCTTCCACAGCGAGCATCTGTCGCTGTGGCCGGTGCTGGCGCTGCCGTCCGCCTTGCCGTTCGGCATGCCGAAGTTCGACCTGATCGCGGCGATTCCACTGATGGTGTTTTCGATCGTGTCGATGGTGGAGGCCACTGGCCAGACCATCGCGATCGGCGATGCGGTCGGCAAGCCGATCGACGAGCAGCGCGACGTGCCGCGCACCATCCGCGGCGATGCGTTGACCTCGCTGCTGGGCGGCCTGTTCGGGACGTCGCTGATCATCACCAGCGGCGAGAACATCGGCATCGTGCGGGCGACCGGGGTGCGCTCGCGCTACGTCACCGCGGTATCGGGCGGCATCCTCGTCGTGTTCGGACTGCTGGCGCCGGTGTCGTCGCTGATCGCCGCGATTCCCGAGGCGGTGGTCGGCGGCACCGGGCTGATCGTCTTCTGCATCGTCGGCACCATGGGCATCGACATGCTGCGCAAGGTCGATCTGCGCGACCACGCCAACATGTACATCGTCGCGGTGGCGCTGGCGGTCGGGCTGCTGCCGATCCTGGTGCCGGGCATCTATGCCAGCGTGCCGGCCAACATCCGCATCCTGGTCGGCAACGGCGTGGCGATGGGGGCGATCACGGCGGCGCTGATGAACTTCCTGTTCTTCCATACCGGGCTGCGGCGCGGCATGCAGAAGGTGCCGGTCGCGCATTGAGTCGGCCTTTGATGGTCCCGTCGGTTTTCTCCCCTCTCCCGCAAGCGGGAGAGGGGCGGGGGAGAGGGCTAGGGCGGTCGTCATGGCTGACGCTGCTGGTCAATTCACCGCCGATTTCCCTCTCCCCAACCCTCTCCCGCAAGCGGGAGAGGGAGCAGTCATCCGCTTATCTGGCCATGCCGCTGCATGCATGCGCCGCAACCCGTAGACCGTATGTCGTTTTCTTCTTCCGCCTTTTCCGATCCCTTCGCCGATCCGGACCGCACCGCACTGCGGCCCGCGTCCTTCGACCGCCCCCAAATCCTGCTGCCCGAATGGACCCTGCTGCGCGGCGGCATGGTGCGCGACCACGCGATCGTGGTGCAGGACGGCCGCTTCGCCGCGGTCGGCCCGGCCGCGCAGATTGCCGCGCAATTCCCGCATCTGCCCACGCTGGCGCTGCCGCGCATGCTGCTGATGCCAGGGATGATCGACACCCATCATCACCTGACGCAATCGTTCGGCAAGTCGCTGGTATTCGGCGAGCCGTCGGAGATTTTCCGGCGCGTGTGGGTACCGCTCGAAGGCAGCCTGACCGAGACGCATCTGTACCTGTCGTCGAAGCTGGCCGCGCTCGAAGCGCTGCGCGGCGGCTTCACCACGGTCTGCGATGCCGGCACGCGTGCCGATGCGGGACTGGAGGCGATCGCGCAGGCGGTCGGCGAGGCGGGCGTGCGCTGCGTGCTGGGCCTGATCTGCAACGATCGCCCCGGCGGTCAGACGCTCGATGCCGCGCCGATCCTGCGACGTGCCGAGCGCCACCTGGCGATGTACGGCGATGATCCGCTGGTGGTGCCGTCGCTGGCGATCTCGATTCCCGACGTGGCCAGCGACGCGATGCTGCGCGACGTCTATCGCCTGTGCGAGGAGGCGGGCCGCGTCTTCCAGACGCATGCCAACGAGCATCTGGTCGCGGTCGAACGCTCGCTCAATGCAAGGCGCCAGCGGCCGATCGAACATCTGGAGGCGGTCGGCGCGCTGGGCCCGGCCGCGCTGCTGGCGCACGCGACGCTGGTGACGCCGCACGAGATCCGGCTGCTGGCCGAGCGCGGTGCGGCGGTGGCCTACAACCCGGTCGCCAGCGCATGGAAGGGCAATGCGGTGGCGCCGGCCGAAACGATGGCGACCTTCGGCGTGCGCCTGGGCCTCGGCACCGACGGCACCCGCAGCGACGGCTTCCGCCTGCTGGACTATGCCGAGGCGGCGCAGCGCTTCGCCTTCGGCATCGGCGTCGGCGACTCGTCGTGCGGCGCGGGCTGGCGCTGGCTCGACATGGCGACGCACGATGGCGCCGAGGCGGCCGGACTGGGCAAGATCACCGGCGAGATCGCGGCGGGCAAGCAGGCCGACTTCCTGCTGGTCGACTGCGATGTGCCCGAGATGACGCCGTCGTGGGACCTCAGTTGGGAACTGGTGCGGCTGGCCAATCGCGACCAGATCCGCGGCGTCTTCGTCGATGGCCGGCTGCGCCTGTGGGACGGCTGGCCGCTGGACTGGGACGCGCGCGCGCTGATGCGCGAGATCCGCCAGATGGCGGAGCAGACCATCGCCAACGCGCCGATCACCAAACTGCATGATCCGGCCGACGTCCATCGCGCCGCTTGCGGCGCGTCGTTCCGCGGAGCAAAGGGCGGGGCGCAGGCATGATGCTCGATACGACGATGCTGAGCGTCTGGCTCGCCGTGTTCGCCGGCGCGCTGATCCAGGGCACCACCGGCATGGGCTTCGCACTGATCGTGGTGCCGGTGCTGGCGCTGGCCGCGCCCGCGATGCTGCCCGGCGCGCTATTGATCGCAATGCTGCCGTTGAACGCCTATGTGGCCTGGCGCGAGCGGCATGCGATCGACCTGCGCGGCGCGAAGTGGATCAGCGCCGGACGCCTGGCCGGCACCTTCGGCGGCCTGTGGGTGCTGGTCGCGGTGCCGATGGCCTGGCTCAACGCGCTGGTCGGCGGCAGCACGATTCTGGCGGCGCTGGTGTCGCTGATTGCGCCGGCCTTCACGCCGGGCCGACTGACCTTCGCCTCGACCGGCCTGATCACCGGCGTGACGGAAACCGCCACGGGCGTCGGCGGACCGCCGCTGGCGCTGGCCTATCAGCACGCGCCGGTGGCGACGCTGCGCGCCACCGTGGCGCTGTGTTTTCTGGTGGGCGAAGTCATCTCGCTGATCGTGCTGGCGGTGGGCGAACGCCTCGGCGCGCCGCAATGGCACTACGCGCTCGGCATGCTGCCTGTGCTGGTCGCCGGCATGTGGGCCAGCCATCTGGTGCACCGGCGCATCAACCAGCGCGCGCTGCGCATCGGCGTGCTGGTGTTCGCGCTGGTGTCGGGTCTGGTGGTGCTAGTGCGCGGCTGAGGCCGAAGACGCGGAAGACGCGGAAGACCCGGAAGTCCGGGAAGACGATTCGCGCGGCACCAGCTCCGGCAACGGTGCCGCGACCGACGAGCGCTCGCGCCGGCCGGAGATATGTTCGAACAGCAGCTCGACGGCCAGCGATGCGACCCGCTCGAGATGCAGATTGACCGCGGTGATCGGCGGCTGGTGGCTGCGCGCGCGAATGCCGTCGTAGCGGGTCGCCACCATCAGGTCCTGCGGTACCCGCTTGCCGAGCGACTGCGCGTGTGCGATCGTGCCCACCGCGAACGCATCGACCGGCGCGCACAGCGCATCGATGTCCGGGTGCTCGCGCAGCAGCGCGGCGCAGGCGGCGGCGCCGCCGGCTTCGCCTTCGCTCTCCTGCGCGGTGACGATATGACAGGGCAGGCCGGCCGCGGCGACGAAGGCCCGATAGGCGCGCTCGGTCTCGACATAGGATTGCCGCGCGGTGGCACCGATCAGCAGCCCGATGCGGCGGCCGCCCTGCGCGTGCAGGTGCTCGAGCAGCAGCCGGGCGGTGTATTCCGATTGCAGGTCGACATAGGGCACCGGATCGTCGGTGCCGGGCTCGCGCCCGATCGACACGATGCTGACGCCGCGCTGGCGCAGCAGCGCGACATGCGCGTCGTTGGCGACCGGCTCGATGACGATGGCCCCATCGATGTCCAGACTGTCCAGCAGCCCGCCCGCGCCCTCCAGCGGCGGCACCAGCACGACGCCCTGGCCGCGGCCCAGCGCCGCTTCGGCCGCGATGGCCGCCACTTCCATCATGAAGCCCAGGCGCGAGGTGCCGCCGGCCACCGCGAACGGCATCGACGACACCAGCGCGATGCTGTTGGCGCGCCCCGAGCGCAGCCGCTGCGCGCGCACGCTGGGCCGATAGCCGAGCTGCTGCGCAATCTGCTTGACCCGGGCCCGCGTGGCCGGATCGACCACGCCGCGATCGTTGAGCGCATGCGACACCGTCGTCAGCGAGACGCCGGCCTCGCGGGCCACGTCATGGATCGTGATGCGTCGTTGCGGGGCGGATGCGCTCGGCCTCGGGTCTTTCATGCGTGATGGGTGACGGAGCAGGGTAGCGGTGGCAATGCGGTGGTGGCAGTGCGGTGGCAAGCATACACCAGCGATCCCGCCGCTCCCTCGCGCATGTCACGCGATCACGCGATCACGCGATCAAGCGGTCACCGTCACCACATGCGCCGAGATCCGGCCCTCGATCGGACCTTCGCCGAACTGGCTGCGCAGCGCGGCCTCGCAATAGTCGGTGGCGCGCTGCAGCGCATCGCCACCGCGTCCGTCGAGCTCGGCCCGCATCGGCGTGGCCTGGCAGAAGCCGATCGCCGGCACCTGGGGCGAATCGGCCCGGCTGCGCTTGGCGACGGTGTCGACTGCGGGAATCGTGGCGAAGCCGCCGGCGCTCAGGTCGCGCTCGATGACATCGCGCCGGTGATAACCATGCGGGGTGCGCGCCATGAAGTCCGGCGGCGATTCGGGAAAGCACTCGGCCAGTGCGCGCGAGACCGCGTTGGCGAAATCGTTCTCCTCGATGCGGTCCCAGACATTGAACAGCAACGTGCCGCCAGGCCGCAGCACCCGGCGCGCCTCGGCGAAGGCGCCCGGCTTGTCGGGGAAGAACATCACGCCGAACTGGCACACCACCAGATCGAAGCTGCCATCGTCGAACGGCAATTGCATCGCATCGGCCTGCCGCCATTCGGCCACGCGGCCGTCGAGTCCGGTCGCCTCGGCTCGCGCCAGCATCGGCGCGTTCAGGTCGGTGACGACGAGCTCGGCTTCGTCGGGCAGCACCCTGGCCATCGCTCGCGTGACCACGCCGGTGCCCGCGGCGATTTCCAGCACGCGGGAAGGGCGCCGCTCCGCCACGCGGCCGGCCAGGTCGTCGGCATAGGGCTGGAAGATCATCGGCACCAGGTAACGCTCGTACAGCTCGGGAATCGGGCCCGTGAACAGCTTGTCGGTGTTCGGTGTGGCCATGGTGGGTCTCCTGGCAGGCGGCGGGGGCGGGGCGCCCGGCGCTTGTTCGTCCTGCCAGTCCATGCTAGTCGCCGATCCCGGCTGGGGCGGTGTGAACCGATGACCTTCCGGCGAAATGCGCAGGCAGCGCGGCTTCACCGAGGCGGGCGCGGGGCGTCCAGCCCGATCTGTGCTTTTGTGCTCGCTTTGTTCGTTCTCGAACGGGAAGGAGGGCGTGGAAGTTTGGCCGCCTGGCTCAGCTGCATACGATCTGGCGCATCGCCATGCCGAGCGGCCTGGGCGATCGGCGCACCGCGCCGTTCCAACCATCGTTGCACCATCCATCCACTCAGGAGCCTGATCTTGCAAACCACCCGTACTCCGCTGCTTTCGCCTCACCTTGCCACCAGCCGCACCACGCTCGACATCGACGGCCCCCACGACGGGGGCTACGGCCAGTTCCGCGAATCGCGCATCACGATCGATACCGATGCGCGGCTGGACAGTCCGGGCGAGCCATTCTGGCTGGCCCATCCCAAACTGACCGGCGTGGTGAGTGGCGTCGTTGCCTTCGGCCTGGTCGCCGGCGCGACCGGCATCACCTTCGCCACCACGCATGACTGGCTCGCCGCGGCCGCGGTATTCGGGCTGGGCAATACCCTGATGGGCTGCGTGGGAAATTGCATACTGAACCGCTTGTCGGAGTCGAGCGCATGAGCGCACGCCGTCCGGCACCGCGCCACCCTGACGGCTACTCGACCGTCGGGTGATATCCCGGCTCGGCCATCTCGAACGCCGTGCCGCGATGCGCCAGCGGTGGATAGATCCACCGCTGATTGATCTGGCGTTTGAGGACCTTCGCTTCTGCGCCGGCCAGCTGGACCTGGCGCTGCCAGCCCTGGGTCAGCACCGCGCCCCAGGGCCCAAGGTCCAGGCACGTGACATAGCGCGGCTGCACATACGGGGTCGCCGGCACGCCGAGCAGATCGGCCATCGCGTTGTTGCCGGCGACCCGACCCAGCGGCATCGCATGCTGGCAGGACATCAGCGTGCGGTGGCCGGCCTCGTCGGTCTGCGCGCTGGCCGCATCGCCGGCAGCGAACACGCTCGCCGCACCCGGTACGCGCAGATCGCGGTCGACCAGCAGCCGTCCGGCGCCATCGCGTTCGGCCGGAATCTGCCGGGTCAGCGCACTCGCCTGCACGCCGCCGGTCCAGATCACGGTGGCGGCATCGATCCGCGCGCCATCGCTCAGCAGCACGCCGTTCGCGTCGACCGACGTCACCGCGACGCCGAGCCGGCGTTGCACGCCGAGCGCGTCCAGCGCCTGCTCGATGACCGGACGCGGACCCGGTCCGAGATCGGGGCCGATGGCCTCCGCCCGCTCCACGATCACGACATGCACTTCGCTGTCGTCGCCCAGCGCGAGGCGCAAGCGCGCCGGCAGTTCGGCGGCCGTCTCGATGCCGGTAAAGCCGCCGCCGGCCACCACCACCGTATTGCGCGATGCCGACCGCGGCCGCTCGGCCAGCGCCTGCAGATGCCGCTCCAGCGCGACCGCGTCTTCCCGCTGATCGACGCTGAAGGCGAACTGCGCCAGGCCGGGCACCGCCGGCATCGCCAGGCGGCTGCCAGCGGCCAGCACCAACCGGTCGTAGCCGATCCCGCCGCGCTGGCCTTCGCCATTGCGCAGCGCAAGGCGGCTCGCGGTCGTGTCGATGGTTTCCACCCAGCCTTCGACGAAGCGCACGCCGACCGTGTCGAACAGCACATCGAGCGGCGCCGCCATCCGCGCCGGCGCGCTTTCATGGAGGCGAGGCCGCAGCGTGAGGGCCGCTTCGGGCGCCACCACCACGATCTCGATGGCATCCGGCGCGACGCCGTGGCAATCGCGCAGCCTGGCCGCGGCCAGCGCCGCATACATGCCGGCAAAGCCGGCCCCAACGATAACGACTTGCTTGCTCATGACACCCCACGATGGCGACGACAGCGGATCCGGTCGGATCGGTACGTGGGGATGGTAGGGGCGGCGAGTTGCGCCGGAACAGTACCAAGATCTGACGAAATGCAGGCACCATCGGGCCGAGGCGCGCGATACCGCCGCGGCCGGGGCTCAGCGCATCTCGGCCAGCAGCGCCATCAACGTGTCGCAAGCCGGTGCCAGACGGGCCTCGCTCAAATTGGTGATGCCCAGCAACAGGCCGCGCTCGTGCCGCTGCGGCTGCGCATACCAGCGCGAAACGGGCGAGGGCGCCACACCCCGGCGCACCGCTTCGGCGGCGATCGCGCGGTCGTCGCAGCCGGGCGGCAGACGAAGCCGCACCGCCAGCCCGGCGATCGCATCGATGTCCGCGTGCGGGCCGAGGCGGGCGCGCAGCGCATCGCGCCGCTGTGCGTACAGGGCCTTCATATGACGCAGATGGCGCAGATAGTGGCCCTCGGCCATGAACTCGGCAAAGGCCAGTTGTGTGGCCAGATTCGGCGCGGGTGCCAGGCAGCCCGCGACCTCGGCAAAGCGTTCTGCCAGCGGCAGCGGCGCCACGACGAAGCCCAGCCCCAACGACGGACTCATGGTCTTGCTGAAGGTCCCGATATGGATCACGCGGCCATGCCGATCGCCGGCCGCCAGTGCCGGCGTCGCGCGCCCCTGCAATTGCAGTTCGCTCAGATAGTCGTCCTCGACGATCCACGCCTGCGCGCGGACGGCCCAGCGCAGCAGCGCCTGGCGCCGTGCCGGCGACATCGGCACGCCGGTCGGTGCCTGCTGGCCGGGCGTGACGACCGCGAGCGCGGCGTCCGGTGCCAGTGCGAGGCCGCGTTCCACGTCGATTCCATGCGCGTCGACCGGGATTGGCACCGCGCGCACCCCGGCCAGCTGCAGGCCGCTGCGCGTGACCATATAGCCGGGTTCTTCGATCCATGCGGCGCGGCCGGCGAGCTGCAGCGCGGTCAGCGTCAGCCCCAGTCCGCCGCGATAGCCCGCGGTCAGGATGATCTGATCCGGCGCGCAATGGATGCCGCGTGCGATCGCCAGATAGCTGGCCAGCTGCGCCCGCAGCGTCGCCGTGCCACGCGGATCGGGATAGGTGACCGGCGACATTGCGCCGGTGCGCAGGGCACGCGCACGCAGCCGCGACCACAGCTTGGCCGGAAACGCGTCCTGCGCGGGCACGCCCATCTCGAACGGCAACGGCGGGGCGGAGAAGTCGTGCAGGATGCCGCTCAGCGGAGCGTTCAGCGCCGGCGCCGGCGGCGGCGCCGAATCGACGCGTGCCGGCTGCGCGGCCACGCGCGTGCCGGCGGCTCCGGCCGTGACGATCAGCCGCTCGTCGATCAGCCGTTCGTAGGCGCTGCGGACGGTGCCGCGGCCGACGCCAAGCCGGGCCGCCAGATCGCGCCACGATGGCAGCCGGGCGCCGGGCGCCAGCCGTCCATCGCGGATCGCCACGCGCAGATTGCTGGCGATCTGGGCGCTCAGGGGTTCCGATGACGATCGGTCGAGGCTGACGTCGAGGCTTGGGTCCATGCGAGGGAATGGATCGGTGTTTCGATCGGTGCCGGGCGGCCGCATCGCGACGGGCCGGCTCGGGACAGGCATTCTAAGCCGCAGCCATCGTGGGGACGACATGGTTGGAGGACATGGCGGGGGCGACATGGAGAGCGGCGGCGTTTTGGCCTAGAGTGGCGACAGTGGCCGCGGCGAGGGCTCGTACGCGCCGCTCTCCCTGCATCGCTTCCTGCATCGCTTGCCGTTCGGAGGACATCGCCATGGACCGTCCGTTATTGCGTCGGCTGCCGCGCCGGTTGCCGACCTTGCTGCCCTTGCATCGATTCCCTGCGCAGCGGCCCGATCCGCGTCGCCGCCGGCTGCTGGCGATGGCCGGCGGCGCGATGCTGCTGCCCGCGGCATGGCCCGGGCTGGCCTCGGCGCAATCGCCGTCCCCATCGCCGTCCCCATCGCCATCGCCACAGCAGTCCGTGCCCCGGCCATCTGGCAGCAAGCCGATGCAGATCGGCGTGATCGGCAGCGGCCGCATCGGCGGCACAGTCGGTGGACTGTGGGTCAAGGCGGGCTATCCGGTCCTGTTTTCATCGCGGCATCCCGACCAGCTCAAGCCGCTGGTCGACGGGCTCGGCCCGCTGGCACGGGCCGGCACCGTGGCCGAGGCGGTCGCGTTCGGCGACGTGCTGTTCGTCGCCGTGCCCTACGGCGCGTTGCCCGACATCGGCAAGGAGCATGGGCGCGCAATGGCCGGCAAGGTGGTGCTGGACGCCACCAACGCCTATCGCCATCGCGATGGCGCCGCCGGCGAGGAGGCGCTGGCCAATGGCATCGGCGCGACCACGGCAAAATACCTGCCGGGCACGCGTATCGTGCGCGCCTTCAATTTCACCAGCGCCAGCGACTTCGCGACCCGCCACCACCAGGAACCGAGAATCGCGATACCGATTGCCGGCGACGATCGGGCCGCGCTCGACACCGCTTCGGAACTGGTGCGCGCGGCCGGCTTCGAGCCCGTCGTCGTCGGTCCGTTGAAGATCGCCGACAGCTTCGCGCCCGGCGGACCCCTGTTCCGCCAGGTCGGCAGCGCCGAGGAACTGCGGCAGAAGGCGAGGGCGGCGGTGCCTGCGGCGCCGGCTTCGCGTTAGCGCTGGGCGACGCCCATGCCGATAGAATCCCGGCGACAACAACACCGGATCGCTGGCCACAGCCGGACGGCCATTGCATCGAGGAGAAAACGACGATGAGCGCGACGAGCAACCCGACCATCCCGCAACCCACCGACGCCGCCCGCCTTGGCGCGTGCGGCTACATCCTCCACATGCTGCTGCAGCGCGTCGAGCAGCAGCAGCCCGGTTTGCTCGACGAGCTGATCCGCGGCGTGACGGCCGACCGGGATAGCGTCCAGGCGCAAGCAGTGGGCAACGCGCAGAGCGACGATGTCTTCGCCGAGGCGCTGCGCATGCTGTCGCTGGCCAACGATCAACGCAAGCTGCAAAGCCAGCCCTAGCCGTCATTGGCGGGCGCGCCAACGACCGCGCCACGCTGGCGCGCGTGCGTCTGTTCACGCCGCGGCCGAAGCGCGGCCCCGGCAGTGTAAACTGCGGGGTTTTTCACTCAGGCGCTATGTTGCAAGTGCCCCCGAGCGCAGGCCCCGGCGGACAGACGCTGATCCGCCTGCTTGCTCAGCTGACCGAGGCCAAGGCCCCCGAACCGGTCCCATCGCTGTCGGGCCAGCTCAGCCAATGGCTGGGCTGGACGGATGCGATCGCCCTGTCGTCGGCGCTCAATGGCCATCCGCCGGCCGCGCCGGCCGCGCCGACCGCTGCCGGGCGTGCCGCAGCCGGCGACGACGAGGCGGAATGCGCCCGCGTACGCAAGATGCTGACGGACGCCATCCGCGATGATCGCGCGTCGGCCAGGGGACGGCGCGCACCGGTCCGCCCCATGCCGGCGGAAGCCCTCGATGCGTCCGCCGACTTCGCGATCTACCGCCAGCGCTATCTGACGCTGCAACAGCGGATGGAAACCGCGATCGGCGAGCTGCGCGGCCGACTGCGCTCGGCGCTGACCCGACAACCAGGCAAGGCGCGGCTGGCAATGCTCGATGCGGTGATGGAACGCGTCATGGGGCCGCGCGAACAGGCGCTGCTGGCCAACGTGCCGGCCGTGCTCGAGGCGAACTACCAGCGGCTGCGCCAGGCCGAGGAAAGCGCGCTGGCCGACGCCCAGGCAGGCGAGGCGGCCGCAGGACCGACGCTGCGCGGCGCGTGGCGCCGCGTGTTCCGACGCGATATGGAAGCCATGCTGCTGGCCGAACTGGACCTGCGCTTCCAGCCCGTCGACGGATTGCTTGCAGCCCTTGGTGGCAGTTAACCAGAACATCATGACCCGACTCCCTATCCAACTTGTTGTGTTTCTGGCCGGCCTGCTGGCCGTCTGCTGGATCGGCGCCGGCTACGCGGGCTCGAATTTGCTGGCGCTGGCGGTGACGCTGCTGATCGGCGGCTTCTATCTGGCGGGCGCGTTCGAACTGCAGCGGTATCGCCGCGCCACCGCCAGCCTGACGCAGGCGGTCGGCGATCTTGCCGAGACGCCATCCAGCCTCGGCACCTGGCTCGAGCGCATCGATCCAAGCCTGCGCCAGGCCGTGCGTCTGCGAATCGAAGGCGAACGAGTGGCCTTGCCCGGACCGGCGCTGACCTCGTATGTCGTCGGGCTGCTGGTGTTGCTCGGCATGCTGGGGACGTTTCTCGGCATGGTCGCCACGCTGAAGGGGACCGGGCTGGCGCTCGAGACCGCGACCGACCTGCAGGCGATCCGCGCATCGCTGGCCGCGCCGGTCAAGGGCCTGGGCTTTGCCTTCGGCACCTCGGTGGCTGGCGTGGCGACCTCGGCGATGCTGGGCCTGCTGTCGGCGCTGTGCCGGCGCGAGCGTATCGAGGCGGCGCAGGCGCTCGACGCCCGTATCGCGACGACCCTGCGCGTCCACTCGCCCGTCCATCAGCGTGAGGAAGCCTTCAAGCTGATGCAGCGCCAGGCCGAGGTGATGCCGGCCCTGGTCGACCGGCTGAACGCCATGATGACCGCCATGGAACAGCAGAGCGTGGCGCTGACGGAGCGCCTCTCGGCCAGCCAGGACGCCTTCCACGGCAAGACCGAAGCGGTCTACACGCGCCTGGCCGCGTCCGTCGAGCAATCGCTGAAGGACGGCGTCGCCGAAAGCGCGCGCGCTGCCAGCGCGGCGATCCAGCCGGCGGTGGAGGCGACCATGAGCGGCCTCGCGCGCGAGGCCGCGGGTCTGCGCGAGACCGTCACCGAGTCGATGCGCCAGCAACTGGAAGCCCTGGCGTCCCGCTTCGATGCCACCACCGCGCAGGTGGCCGACGTGTGGAACGCGGCGCTGGCCGAGCATCGGAGCGCCAGCGCGGTACTGGCCGGCGATCTGCGCAAGACGCTGGACGGCTTCGCCGCCAACTTCGAGCAGCGCTCGACCGGGTTGATCGAGCAGGTCGCCCAGCGCATGGACACGGCGGCAGCGGATACCGCTGCGCGCTGGAAGGACGCGCTGTCGGGGCACGAACGCACGGTCGGCGCGATCGCGGCCGAAAACCAGCAGGCGCTGGCGACCGCGGCCAGCGCCTTCGAACAGAACGCCAACGCACTGCTGACCACGGTCGCGCAGGCGCAGGCCGAACTGCGCGCGCAACTGGCGGCCCAGGACGAACAGCGGCTGGCGAACTGGAGCACCACGTTGTCGGCCCATGAGCGCACGGTCGGTGCGATCGCGGCGGAGAATCAGCAGGCGTTGACGACTGCCGCGAGCACATTCGCACAACATGCCGACGCGCTGCTGACCACGGTCGCGCAGGCGCAGGCGGAACTGCGCGCGCAACTGGCGGCGCACGACGACCAGCGCCTCGCCAACTGGAGCGCGACGCTGGACGGCATCGCCGCTGGCCTCCGCCAGCAATGGGAACAGACCGGTGCGGACATCGCGAGCCGGCAGCAGCAGATCTGCGAAACGCTGGAGCGCACCGCACAGGAAATCACCGCCCGGACGCAGGCCCAGGCCAGCGCCACCATCGCCGAGGTCGCGCAGCTGGCGCAGGTCGCCGGCGAAGCGCCGCGCGTGGCGGCGGACGCCATTGCCGAACTGCGGCGCAAGCTCTCCGATGAAATGGCGCGCGACAACACGATGCTCGAGGAGCGCACCCGCCTGATGGAAAGCCTGTCCACGCTGCTCGACAGCGTCAATCGGGCCTCCACCTCGCAACGCGAGGCGATCGATGCGCTGGTCGGCAGCAGCGCCGAACTGCTGGAGCGCATCGGTTCGCGCTTCACCGACACGGTGGAGGCGGAGACCGGCAAGCTGATCGACGTCGCGGCGCAGGTCACCGGCAGCGCGGTCGAGGTCGCCAGCCTGGGCGAAGCGTTCGGCGCGGCGGTGCAGCGGTTCGGCGAGTCGAACGACAAACTGGTCGCGCACCTGCAGCGCATCGAGTCCGCGCTCGACAAATCGATGGCCCGCAGCGACGAACAGCTGGCCTACTACGTGGCGCAGGCGCGCGAAGTCGTCGACCTCAGCATGCGTTCGCAGAAGCAGATCCTCGAAGACCTGCAGCAGGTCGCCGGCCAACGGGCTCCGAACGCAGAGGCGGCATGAGAGAGGAAATCGACGCCGGCGTCGAGCCGACCGTACCGACATGGGCCGTCTTCGGCGACCTGATGTCGGTGGTGCTCGGCGCCTTCGTGCTGATTCTGCTGGGCGTGATCGGCATCCAGCTCGAACTGGCCTCGCGCCTGGACAACGAGGTCAAGCAGCGCCAGCAGGAGATGCATCGCCGCGAGAGCCTGGAAAAGGCGCTGGCCGGGCCGCTGGCGGCGGGGCGCGTGACGCTGGTCAACGGACGCATCGGCATCAGCGGCAGCGTGCTGTTCGAACTGAACTCGGCGCAATTGCAGCCGGAAGGCCAGGAGGTGCTCAAGAGCCTGGCCGCGCCCTTGAAGACCTACCTGCGCAATCGCGACGAGATCCTGATGGTCAGCGGCTTCACCGACGACCGCCAGGTGCGCGACGGCAATCGCCAGTTCGCGGACAACTGGGAGCTGTCGGCCCAGCGCGCACTGACGGTGACCCGCGCGCTGATCGATGCCGGCGTGCCGGCGTCGCTGGTCTTTTCCGCGGCGTTCGGCTCGCAGCAGCCGGTCGCCTCCAACAAGGACGCCCAGGGCCGCGCGCGCAATCGCCGCGTCGAGATCGCGCCGATCCCGCGCGTGTCGATGGGAACAGGGAAGTCCGGTGGCTAGCCTCGGCCTCGACGACATGCTGGCGCGGATCGCGGCATGGCGCGACAGCGGCGCCGAGCGGGTGGACCCGGTCCGCTTTCGGCTGCTCGAGGCACTGGCGCGCCGCGTGCCGGCCCACAGCGGCGAGGCACGGCGCCGGCTCGAGGACAAGCTGACCGGTCTCGTACAGGCCTATGAGGGCGTGCTGGATCGCGCGGCAGGCAAGTCGGCCCAGCCGGAGCAAGCGCCGGAGCAAGCGCCGGAGCAAGCGCCGGAGCAAGCGCCGGAGCAAGAGCCGGCGCAAACCCGGCCCGCGGCCGGTCCGCTGGCGGCACTGGTACGCGAGCTCCGAGGCGATGCCGATGGGCAGGACCTGAACACGGCAGCAGGTGCCAGCGCGCCCCGGCACCCGCCTGAGCCCGATCCGGAACTGGTCGATTATGTCCGCCAGACCTGGACCCGACTCAGCGCCGACCGCGCCTGGCGGCAGTCGCTCGAACGCGTGCCGGAAAACGCCGGACCGCTGAACTCGAACCACCTGATCCACCGCGCGCTGTCGGCGATGCGCGAGTTGTCGCCGGGCTATCTGCAGCAGTTCCTGTCCTATGTCGATACGCTGTCGCGGCTCGAGCGGATGAACGGGGACAGTGCGGCGGACACCAGGGGCACGCCGCCGTCCAACGCGCCGGCCAGGAACGCGCGCGGCAAGACGCGCCAGTCGCGCGCCAGGCCAGCGCCGCAGGCGAAAGGTTAGGGCGCCGAACGGCGCGCTCGCCAGCTTGGCGTAGCGCCAATGTGCTAGGCTCCCGCACTTTGCCCTTGAAGCCTTTGCCAATGCAGCCATCGCTCGCCGCCTTTCGTGCCGCGCTTGCCAGTTTCGTCAGTTCGAGCGCGCTGAAGCTCGCCCTCGGCCCGGTCGTGGTGCTGCTGATTGCCGGTGCGGTCTATCTCGGCTTGCCGCTGGTCATGCTGATGACCGGTGTCGTGCCTCCGTGGCTGCAGGCGTTGTACGGCGGCTCGGGTGGGGTCGCTCAGACGCTGCTGGTGGTGCTCTACCAGCTGGCGCTCATTCTGCTGGTAGCGCTATGGACGATGCCGGGCGCCATTGCACAAATCGGTGGCGATTACCCGGCGGCCGGCCCGTCGCCGGAGGCCATGCCTGGCCTGCGCGGCGCGGTGGCGCACCATATCGGGACCTATATCGTGCTGTGTGCGCTGATTCAGTTTCTGGGCAACGTTCCGCTGCTGTACGCGGCGGCCAACCTCGCCGCGCAGGCCTGGCTGGCGATGCGCCTGCTGCCATACCTCGCGCTGCGCCGGCGCGCGTCGGCAAGCGAATTTGCCGCGCTGACGAAACGGTGGCGGCTGCCGTTTGCCGGCGTTGCCATGGCCGGCATCGTGCTCAGCGGCCTGATCGCCGCGGCGATCTCCGGCGCGATCGCGTTCCTGATGCCGGGACCGGCCGCCTTTGCCGGCGTCACGGTCGGCCGTGTGCTGGGGATGCTGTTTCTCGTGTATTGGTTTGCACACCTGTCGCTGCGGGCGCTGACTGCGTTGCGCGCGCAGGCGTCCAGCACGAGCCCGGCGTTGTCGTAAGCAAGGCGTCGCCAAGGGCAGGGCGCCCGCGCTCAAGGCCGGTTGTTCCGGATCAACGCGCCCGGCGGGCCGCTCGATCCCCCGAACCACGGCTCGACCCGCGCCTGGTTCTGTTCGACCAATACCGAATAGTTGTCCTTGAAGCTGTTCGGGAAAAAGATCATGCCGGGACTGGCAATCCGGTTTCCTCGCACGAGGATGCCGGACAGCGTCGCGCCGGGCATGCCTTGCACCGCCAGACCGCGCGTGACGTTGCGCAACGCCGTGCGCATCACGAACACCGGGTCGCCATCCTCGGCAACGGTATTGTTCAGGCAGTCGATATTGAAGGTCGGCAGATAGGTGTTGTCGCCATAGGGTCCATAGGCTGCGATGGCGATGCCATTGCCGGCGTTCATGTTGTAGTTGTGGTCGATCACGCTGTCGAACACGCCGCCGAAGAACAGCACCGAATTGAGCGCGTGGCCATGCATGTTGCGGAATTCGTTGTGGCTGACGGTAATGCGCAGATAGCCCGTGGTGATGTTGATCACCGAGGAAGAATCGGGCACCACGTCCCACGGCGTGGCCAATTCCATCACGCGCCCCTTGATCGATTTCAGGGGGCGATATTGACCGACGCCGGTACCGGCCACGATCGACATCAGCACGTTTTCCGGATTGCTGGTGCCGACCATGTCCCAGTTCGGATCCCGCGCGAGCGTCACCGTGCTGGCCGAGCTCGCCGCAATCCTGCCGAGATACGCGCCGCCGCCGCCGTCCGTGGTGAAGAACTGGTTGGTCGGCGTGTAGGTCATGTTGCGGAACAGGTTGTAGCCGAGATAAAAGTTCCGCGTGGCATTGGCGGTGGTGCCGCTGATCATCGGCCGGCTGGCACCGATCACCACGCCTTCGTTGATCTCGTCCTGTGCGCCGAACAGATTCTTGGTGACGACCACGTTCTGGCTGTTGGCGATGCCGTAGTCGCCCTTGGTGGCCCGATTGCCGCTGATCAGCACGCCATCGCCGTAGTCGATCGACATGGTCTTGCGGGCGCTCAACGTCGAATTGACGATGCGTAGATCCGGCCCCGATATCTTGATCAGCTGCGCGCTTTGCGCGCCGTTGGTGTAGTCCGCCGAAACATCGAAATTGACGCGCTGGATCAGGATATGGCCGTGTGTGCGCGGATCGCTGCCAAGATCGGTCGCCCGCAGGATCGTCTCGCGATGCGGTGCACGCAGGGTCAGCGAAGCGACGCCGAAATAGCTCTCGCCGGTGATCCACGCTGCGGGCGTGGCCGCCGCGCTGTTTGCCTTGCCCACCAGAAGGGTGGTGTCCTCCGAATCGCCAACCAGGTATTGGTAGCGACGCAGGGCGATCGTCCTCGATATCGCAAATTGCCCGGCAGGCAGCTTGAATACGGTGCGGATGCCGTTGCTGCGATGCTTGTCGAGGCAGGCTTGCAGCGCCGACGCGTTGTCGGTGGCGCCATCGCCGACCAATCCCGGACATGACACCACGGCCGGCGGTTTGGGCGCCGGCTGGATGCGGATCGGTACCGGCAGCGAAGCGGTCAGGTCCTTCTGCGCCGACCCGATCCACACGTGGTACGAGCCGGGCGCCAAGTCTGCCGGCACGTTGGCCACCATCGCGGTGTCGTCGGCATGCTCGACCGTCAACGGGTACAGCCGGTTGTCGGCCGACTGCAGATAGGCCTCCTTGCTGCCATTGATGTTCTTGCCGAACACCCGCAGCTTGCCGCCGGCTTCGGCGCCGCAATTGACCAGCTCATGCGCCGGCGCCTGAAGGCTCGAATCGGAATCGGGCGTACCGAGAATCCACTGGATCTCCGGTCGGTTGACGATCCCTTCCAGCGGCGGCACCGCGCGGTCCTGATCCTCGATGCGATAGGCGTAGGGCCCGTATTTGAGGTTCGCAGGGATGGTGAAGGTCAGCCCGGTCGAACTCATGTTGACGGCGGGCACCGTGATCGCGCTGGAGCGCACCGCGCTGCGCCAGTCGCTGATGCCGGAAGTCAGCGGAGCAAGACGCACGGTCTTGCGGTTTGCCGTGAAGGCGCCGCTCATCAGCACGCTCTGGCCGGGCCGATTCTGCCGCGAGGTCCAGAAGATGGCGTTCTTCGTATAGACCGGATCGCTGTCCGGCCGCATCTGATTGACGTCGACAAACACGGCGCGCTTGCCGCTGCCGGTGTCGCCATTCCTGCCGATCATCGGGTTGGTGCAGCCGCTGAGCGTGCCCACCTCGGCGATCGGCGCGACGGGCGTGCCCGTCGCCGCGGCCGGCGCCGAGGCACCGCCTGCCGCACCCGCCACGGCCGCCGGCAGCCAGCAGCCGAGCACAACGAGCGCGGCCGACAGCAGGCGCTTCCGATGGAAGCGAAAGGCTGGACTCATGCTTACCCCCGGTTCTGACTTGCGACGGGCGGCTGCGGTGGGAGCAGTCGCCAAACTGTTGTATGCGAGTCGGCATTAATGTCGAAAAACCACCGCAGTAACAGTTCGAGACGTCACATAGGGGGAGCGGCTGGCAAGCTGCTCGGCATCAAACAACCAAGAAGGGGATCATATGGACTACAATGCGGTATCACTTGATCCGCGAGATGCCGCCGTGTTGGTCGTCGCCCCCGAGCTAATCAGCGCCGCAATGGCGCTTTCACCACCTCGTGTTTCGATCGCCGAGCTCGACGCGGCGGTGCGGGAAGGACTGCCGAAGTCCGCTCTGCGCGAGATCGTCGACCACGTAGTACGGACGTCGGAGCAGCGCCGGGGCTTGATGTCAAGGATCGTGCCGGAAGCGACTTTCAAACGTCGGAAGGACCGTCTGACACCCGACGAGTCCGAAAAAACCGAACGTCTCGCCCGGATATTCGCCACTGCCAATTTCGTCTGGGATGACGAAGAGGACGCGCGGGAGTTCCTGAATGCGCCTCACCCTCTTTTGGACGGTTGCACGCCACTTGATGTGTCGATGACGGAGCTGGGCGCTCGACGCGTCGAGGAACTGCTTTGGAGACTCTTCTATGGCATCGCCGCGTAATGCTGATCTACCGGATCGCAGACCGCCGCCATGAAGTGTGGAACGGTACCGGCGCCATGCTTGTTGGCGGCCGTTTCAATAGTCCAGGGCGCCCCGTCATCTACGGTGCGCCAAGTTTCGCGGGAGCGATGCTGGAGGTCCTGGTTCACACGCGCACTGGCAAGGTGCCTCGCCAGCATGTCGTGGTGGTTGCGGAGGCGCCCGAAGATATCGCTGCAGAACGCGCCGGACCGAATGACTTGCCGGCGGGCTGGGACAAAATCGACGATCCACGGAAGGCTCGCGAATTCGGCGATCGCTGGCTGACCGAAATGAGGTCGGCGATTTTGCTCGTCCCGTCAGTTGTTGCTGGCCGCGAGTGGAATGCGTTGATCAATCCGATGCATCCGGATGCCGCAACGCTGTCCGTTTCGCCTCCCGAGCCGGTTCGATGGGATGAACGGCTCTTTCGAACCCCGGAAGCCGGCAAGCAGGGCTGACGGTCGTGTCTGGTTCCCGTGCGCGGGGAGCCGCGCACGGACCGAGCGAAATTCACTCCGCCGAAATCTTCGCCCGCTTCACCACCTCGCCGTAGCGCTGCAGCCGGTCGGCCATCATGCGCTCGAAGGCGGCCGGCGCCATGTCTTCCGGCGGGACCACGCCGCGCGAGCGCAGGGCGGCCTGCATGGCCGGATCGCTGGCGGCCTTGCGCACCGCCTGGTAGATCTTCTGCACCACCGGCTGCGGCGTGCCGGCCGGGGCGGCGATGCCGGTCCACGAGCTCAGGTTCAGTTCCGGATGGCCCAGTTCGGCGAGCGTCGGCACGTCGGGCAGCTGCTCGAGCCGCTGCTCCGAGGCCACCGCCAGCGCGCGGACTTTGCCGTCCTTGACGTGCGGCAGCATGATGACCAGGTTGTCGAGGATGAATTGCACCTCGTTGCTCAGCACCGCGGTGATCAGCTGCGAGCCGCCGCGGTAGGGGATGTGGGTGGCAATGGCACCGGTGCTGGCCTTGAACATTTCGACGTTCAGCTGGCCCATGCTGCCGACACCGCCGCTGCCGTAGTCCAGCTTGCCGGGGTTCTTCTTCGAATAGGCGACGAACTCGGCGAACGTGCGCACCGGCAGGCTGGAATGCACGACCAGCGCGTTGGGCTGGCGGCCGAGGATCGCGATGTTCTCGAAATCCTTGATCGGGTCGTAGCCGATGCGCGGCTGCGTCAGCGGATTGGCCAGATGGCTGCTCTGCGACGAGACCACCAGCGTATAGCCGTCGGGCTTGCTGCGGGCCACCACCTGGGTCGCGACCGAGCCGCCCGCGCCGGGACGATTGTCGACGACCACGGGCACACCGAGAATGCGCGACAGCGGCTCCGAGTACTGGCGCGCCATGATGTCGACCGAGCCGCCGGGCGGGAAGGGGACGACCAGCGTAATCGGACGCGAGGGCCAGGTTTCCTGCGCCACGGCGCCAAGCGGCGCGGCGGCGGCAATGGCGGCGGCGCTCAGGCCGAGACCAACGAAACGGCGGCGGGAGAAGGGCAGGTTCTGCATGATCGGGAAGGCAGGATGGGTAACGGATCAGGGCGACGGCGAGAGATGCGGCAGGGCGTGCCGGTCATCGCAGTCCGAGGACGGCAAGCGCCACGGCCTGGGCCCGTGGCACGAAGGTGGAAAGTTCGCAGTATTCGCGCTCGGTGTGGGGATGGCCGCCGACCGGGCCGGTGCCGCACAACGTCGGCGTGCCGACCGAGCTGGTCAGGCCGCTGTCGGCGGCGCCGCCGGTGAATTCCCCCTCGACCGTGAAGCCGACGCGTTCGGCGCTGCGCTGGTAGAGCGAGAGCAGCGCGTCCGGCGTCGTCGCCATCGGCATCGTGCGCCGCATATCGGTGATGCGGCCGCGCGTGCGCGGAATCGATTCGGCTTCGACGATCTCGCGGATGCGGGCGTACAGCGCGTCCATATCGGTATCGGCGGTAAAACGGACATCGAGCTGCGCCTTCGCATGCGGCGCCACCATATTCGGCACGATGCCGCCCTGCACGCAGCCCACGTTGGTGGTGACGCCCGAGGCGGCATCTGTCAGCGCATGCAGTTCCAGAACCTTGCGGGCCAACGCGTCGATCGCGCTGGCGCCATGGGCGTGATTGATGCCCGAATGCGCCGCCACGCCCTCGACCTCGAACTCGACGACCATCGAGCCCTTGCGGCCGGTCACCAGATTGCCGCTGACGCGTCCCGGCTCGGCATTGAAAACCGCGCGCACTTCGCGCGCGACCGCCAGGATCCGCTCGCGCGTGGCCGGCGAACCGATCTCCTCGTCGCACGAGAAGAACAGCCGCACCGGCGGCGCATGACGTCCCAGCCGCGCCAGCGCTTCGGCAACGAATACATTGAGCACCAGGCCGGACTTCATGTCGGCGACGCCGGGACCGTAGGCCCGCCCATCCTCGACGCGGAAGGGCCGTTTGGCCGCCGTGCCCTCGGGATAGACGGTATCCATATGGCCCATCAGCAGGACCGGCAGGCCTTCGCCGGAGCCCGGTACCTGCGCATCGAGGCAGACGCCGTATCCCGGCACCGAATGAAAGCGTACGGCGATGCCGGCGGTCTGCAGATGGGCGCCCAGGGTTTCGGCCACGGCCTGGATGCCGGCCTCATGGCGGCTGCCGCTGTCGATGTCGACGATTCGCTGCAGCAAGTCCTGCATCGCCTGGTTCTGGCCTTGCAGCCAGTCCAGCAGCGCATCCGCGTGCTGGGCAACTTCTCTATCCTGCATGGGGTTCCTGTTCGCGACCGGCGGACGGTTCTCGATGAAAGGCGGCGTGTTCGAGCGCGTGCGAGCGCGTGCGATCGGACGCGCGCACGGCAACACGCAGTATGAAACGTGTATTGCAACGGTGATATCATCATGCAATACGCATTGCATGGTGTCAATATGACAAATGCCCGCAAGGAAACCGCCGGCCATGGCGCCACGCTGCTGGACCGGCTGGCGCGCGAA
The DNA here is from genome assembly GCF_017598945.1 of Cupriavidus gilardii. Taxonomy (GTDB): domain Bacteria; phylum Pseudomonadota; class Gammaproteobacteria; order Burkholderiales; family Burkholderiaceae; genus Cupriavidus; species Cupriavidus gilardii_E. The sequence continues at coordinate 10,679 of NZ_JAGFTW010000019.1, read as the reverse complement.
GCCGCCACGCTGACCGCGCGCGAGCGCGAGCTGGCCGATGCGCTGACGCGCGGCTATCCGCATGTGCTGCTGGATTCCGCAACGGCGCTGGCGGCGCAGCACGGCACCAGCGCCTCGACGGTGGTCAGGCTGTTCGCCAAGCTCGGCTACGCCAGTTATGCCGACGCCCAGCGCGAGGCACGCGCCAGCGTGACGGCAACACTGCCGACCGCCGGACAGCGTGCGCCGGCGCTGATCGGCGGCAAGCGCAGCTTGCGCGCCTGCCTCGACGATGCCTTCATGCACGATCAGCACAATCTGACCGCCACGCACGAATCGCTGGATATCGCCGCGTTCGAGGCGATCGCGCGCCTGCTGGCGTCGGCAAAGGGGCGGCTGTTCATCCTGGCGCAGAAGAACAGCGCGCCGGTCAGCGCCTGGCTGGCCCTGCATCTGAACATGTGCCGGCCCAATGTGCAGGAACTCGGCACCGGTGCCGTGACGCCGACCGACGCGATGCTGTGGGTCGAGCCGGAAGACGTGCTGCTGACTTTCAGCATCCGGCGCTATTCCAGCGCGCCGGTCAGCATCGCCCGCGCCTTCGGGGAGCGGGGCGCCCGCGTCGTCGCCATCTGTGATAGCCCGGCCGCGCCGCTGGTGCCCCTCGCCGATCACCATCTGCTGGTGCGCACCGCCAACGCCTCGCCGTTCGACTCCTATACGGCCGCGTTCTTCCTGTGCAATGCACTGGTGTCCGCCGTCGCGCAATTGCGCCAGCCGGCGGTGATCGAGGCCCTGCAGCGGCGCGATGCGCTGTGGCAGGCGTTCGAGACGGATCCGGTGGAGGGATTGCGAAAGGGGTAGGGCGCGAAGACCCAGCGGCTATCGGCGACCCGCGCCCGACCACCGGTGCCGGGCACCGTGTCGGCATCGACCGATCCAATGTGGACACCTTGGCATGGCTTGGCGTGCGGATTCCGTGCGCCTAAGCTAGTGGTCTGGCTGGCATCCACGGGGAGACAAGCACGATGAACCGGCGTCTGGCAGGGTGGATCGGGGTCGGTATTGCGGCCGTCGCAATGGCCGCCGGCGCGGCGTGGCTGCTGTCCTTGCCGCCGGCGGCGGCTCCCGCCGAGGCGCCGCCGATCGCCGAGCCAGAGCGGGCCGCCACGCTGGCGGCGCTGAAGCCGCCCAGGCGTGCGCGCCCGGTCATCGCGATCGTCGGCATCAACGACGCCACCGAAACCACCGACTATCTGATGCCTTACGGCATCCTGCGCCGCGCCGATATCGGCGAGGTAGCCGCATTGGCGACGCAGCCGGGACCGGTGAAGCTCTTTCCCGCGCTGCAGGTCGAGCCGGATGCGACGATCGCGCAGTTCGACGCGCGGCACCCGCAGGGCGCCGACTACGTGCTGGTGCCGGCGATGAGCCGCGACGACGATCCCGTCGTGCTGCAATGGATTCGCAGCCAGGCGGCCAAGGGTGCGACGGTGATCGGCATCTGCGCCGGCGCGAAGGTGGTCGCGGCAGCCGGCCTGCTCGACGGCAAGCGCGCCACCACGCATTGGTACTACCTGGACGACCTGCTCGAGAAGCATCCGAAGGTGCGTTACGTCCCCGACCGCCGTATCGTCGTCGACGGCCGCGTCGCGACGACGACCGGCATCACCGCGTCGATGCCGATGACGCTGACGCTGATCGAAGCCGTGGCCGGCCGCGACAAGGCGGCGGCAGTTGCGCGCGATCTGGGCCTGCCGCACTGGGATGCGCGCCACGACAGCGACGCCTTCACCTTTACGCGTCCCTTCGCCTTGACGGCGATCGGCAACACGATGGCGTTCTGGAACCGCGAGCGGCTCGGCATCGCGCTGCAGCCGGGGATCGACGAAGTATCGCTGGCGCTGGTAGCCGACGCCTGGTCGCGGACATACCGATCGCATGCCGTTTCCTTTGCCGAACAGGCGGGGCCGGTCGAGACCCGCAATGGCGTTCGCCTGCTGCCCGAGCACATCGGCTCGGATTGGGACCGGCAACGGATCATTCCGCCCATCGCGGAGCCGCAGCCCGCACGGGCACTGGACCAGGCCCTGAACGCGATCGGCAAACGATACGGGACGCGCACCGAGGCATTCGTCGCCATGCAACTCGAATACCCGCGCGCAAGTTCGCTCCCCATTCAGCAAACGGAAGCGGCAAGGAATACGCCGTGATGGCGCCGATTCGATACACAAGCAGGACCGGGACGAAACCGGCTTGCTGAACCCAACGGAGGAGCCACGATGGCAAAGATGATTTTCCTGAACCTGCCGGTCCGCGATCTGACCGCGGCGACGCGATTCTACGAGGCGATCGGCTGTGTCAAGAACGCGCAGTACAGCGACCATCAGACGTCCTCGATGATGTGGTCGGACACCATCACGTTCCATCTGATGACGCACGCCTATTACGGGACGTTCACCAGCAAGCCGATCGCCGACGGGCACCAGACCAGCGCCATGCTGATCGCGCTGACGCTCGACAACCGCGAGGACGTGGATGCCATCGTCGACGCCGCGCAGTCGGCCGGCGGCCGTGCGGACGTTCGGGAGCCGCAGGACATGGGCTTCATGTACCTGCGTACGTTCGAGGACCCGGACGGCAATCTGTTCGAGCCGGTGTGGATGAACCCGGAGGGGATGATGGGCGAACAAGACGGCCAGGAGCAATAGCAAAACCCGCACGCCACCCCGACAGCAGCCTCACAGCAACCAGTCGATCGGCAGCAACGACACCCCCCAGATTGCAAAGCGCTCCAGCCAGGTGGTATTGGGCTCGGTGTCGTGGCGAATCGTCTCGTTGCCGCGCCTCTCCAGCCAGTACAGGCTGCCGCTGTCGGACAGGCGCACCTCGTAGGCGTTCTGCGGGACGCTCGTGCCAAAGGCCGATTCGATTCGCCCGGCCAGCGTGGGACTGTCGATCACGAATCCCAGTTCGGTATTGAGATTGGCCGAGCGCGGATCGAAATTGAACGAGCCGACAAACACGCGCTTCGCATCGACCGCGAACGTCTTGGCATGCAGACTGGCGCCGGAGCTGCCGAACGGCCCGGCGCGCTCCTCGGGCTTTGCAACCGGCGTGGTATCGGCCTTGTCCTCGGACGCTGCGATACCACGCCGCAGTTCGAACAACTGGACGCCGGCCTCGAGCAATGCGCGCCGCCGTTTGACGTAGCCCGAGTGCACCACCTTGACGTCCGTCGCCTCGACCGCATTGGTCAACACGCGTACATGGACGCCCTTGCGCGCAAGGTCGCCAAAGGCCTGGGTCCCCGCCTCGGTGGGAACGAAGTAGGGCGACACCAGGTCGAGTTCGCGAGTCGGCGCACCGATGGTGTCGATCAGCTGATGCACGATCAGCTTGTTCCTGGGGGCCTTGCCCAGTACCTTGGCCGGATCGTCGCTGACGATCCGTGTCGCTGCCCACTCGAACGACAAGCTTGCATCGAGGATCCGGCGATATGCGGGCAAGGCCTGCAGCGCCTTCATGTATGCCATCGCGGCCGGGTCGCGCTCGGCCGTCGCGGCCTCGCGAGCCAGCTGCTCCAGCCGATCCACCGAGACCGGCAGCACGATCCGATCGACGGGATAGGCACTGGCGCTGGCCCAGTAGCGATCGAAATCACGTTCGACGTCGGCCGCAATGGGCCCGACGGCCAGCACATCGAGATCGGAAAACAGCACGCCATCGGTGGCGCCAAAGTATTCGTCGCCAATGTTGCGGCCGCCCACGATGGTCGCCTGTCCATCGACTGTGAACGACTTGTTGTGCATGCGCCGATTCAGGCGACGAAAGTCCGTCAGATAGCCGAGGAATTTCGGCGACCGCACCACGAACGGATTGAACAGCCGCACTTCGATATTGGGATGCGCGTCCAGCGCGGCCAGCGTTTCATCGAGCCCCGAAATGCCGTTGTCGTCCAGCAGCAGGCGTACCCGCACGCCGCGCTCGGCCGCCTCGTTCAGGGCCCGCAGCAGCAGCGTCCCCGTCGTGTCGCGGCGCCAGATGTAGTACTGCACGTCGAGCGTACGCTCGGCCATGCGGGCGCCGTGTACCCGCGCCGCAAAGGCCTCGCGCGGATCGGATAGCGGGTGGATGCCGGACAGGCCAGGCCGCTCGGCCAGCGCCGGTGCCAGCGCGCGGCCCAGCGCGGTCTCGCGCGACTGCTCCGGGGTCAGTGCTTCGGAGCGCGTCCGGTGTTCCAGCGATGGCAGCGCGCATCCGGCAAGCAGCAGCGTTGCCAGGGCGGGCAGGGCGAAGAGGCGTAATTGGGAAAAGGCGCGACGAAACGGCATGAGCATGGACGATGGCGAGAAGGACTGCCGGACGACGTCAGTATTTACCACATCGGTCGGCGGGTTGCTCCGCACTCGGCTCGCCACTGCTCGGCAGCGGTCGCAACGGGTCTCTCTCCCTCGACGACTCAGAACCGGTAATTGACCGTCAGCTCGACCCGCCGTCCCGCTCCCTGCAGCCACTGCGTCGGGTTGTAATACGCCGTGGTGACATAGTGCCTGTCGAAGACATTGAAGCCACGCAACGACAGCGTGGTGTCCTTGCGCGGGCGCCATTGCAGCAGCAGATCGGTGGTGGTGTAAGCCGGCATCTCCAGCGTATTGGCTCTATCGGCGAAACGGCGGCCGACATAGCGGAGCCCGGCGCCGGCTGTCCATGCCGGCAGGAAGCGCCAAGTCAGCCAGGCATTGGCAAGACGTTCCGGCACATCGGTCGGCACGTTGCCATTGCGCGAGACTGCCGTGCCGTTCACCGATTCGGTGAACTGGTCGTAGCGCGCCTGCAGCAGCGCGGCATTGGCGTCCAGTCGCCAGCCCGGCAGAAATTCCACGCCGACGCTGGCCTCGATGCCGCGTGAAGACTGTTCGCCCACCTGTACGCTTTTCGTCGGGTCGGCGGCGTCGCGGGTCACCAGATTCTTCTTGACGATGCGGTACGCCGCAACGGTCCATTCGCCTTTGCCGTTCCAGAAATCCTGCTTGATGCCAGCCTCGATCTGACGGCCGGTGGACAGCTCGAAATTGCTGTTGGACGACGAGAGCATCAGCAGCGCACTGACCGGATCGGCGGCCTCCGAGTACTGCGCATAGATGGCGAGATTCGGTGTCAGGTTGTAGACAGTCCCCGCACGCCAACCGACGTGGGAAAACGTCTTGTCGAAGGCTTGCTGATGATTGACCAGATCGTGGCGCTCGATCCGCGCATGGTCATAACGCAAACCGCCAAGTACGGACCACCGCGGCGTGATCTCCAACCGGTTCTCGGCAAACAAGGCGTACTGCACCGCCTCGTTGCTGTAGCGCGGCGTGGTACCGGCCACATTGATGAAATTGCCGCGATCGAACGCGTAAGGATCGACCACCGTGCTGCCGGAGTAGGGCGAATTATTGGTATGGCGAAACGATGCCCGATTGATATCGAAGCCGACCGACACGCTGTTGTTCATGCCGAATACCGCATGGCGATAGACCGCATCGGTGGTATTGCCGACCTGCCACTGGTCGTGAAGGATTTCGACATAGGACGAACGCTGGATCAGGCCGTTGGCCGGCAGATAGTCGTAGTACTCGGCATTGCGCCAATGGCGTTTGCTGTCGATGTAGTACGCGCGCGAACGAACGGTCAGGTCGGCGCTCGGCGTCCACTTCGCCGACAACTCCGTCCACTGGTCGTCGTACTGGATGCGGCTGTCGCTGACGTTGTAGTTCCGGGTCCGCAACGACGGGTCCTGGCGGCCATTGACCAGCGGCACGCCGAAATAGCGCGCCGGTTGCTGCCAGCCCTTGGCGTAGCTCAGCTTGATGCCGAGTTCGGGCGTCGGGTCCCATTGCAATGCCCCCGACACCGACAGATTGCGCGAATCGGCGAAATCCACCGAGCCGTCCGTGCGATTTCCGCTGACATCGAAGCGATACGACCATCGCTCATCGATGGCGCCGCCGCTGCCAAAGGCGAGCCGCTGGGTGTTTTCCGTGCCGATCGTGGCCTGGATTTCGTTTTCCACCGGCCCGCGTGTTGGCTTCTTTGGCACGACATTGACGACGCCGCCGATCGCGCCCTCGCCATAGATCACTGAAGCCGGTCCGCGCAGCACCTCGATCCGCTCCACCGACCAGGTATCGAAGGGATAGGTCACGCCGATCCCGCCGTATTGGCGTACTCCGTCGTAGAGCCGCATCACCGAGGCCGCGTCGGTAAAGCCGCGAGCCGACAGCGAAGCGCCGCCATTGCCGGGATGGCCGAGGGCGGACAGTCCGGGAGCACGGGTGATGGCATCGACCAGCGAGACGTCGCCACGGGTCTCGATCTGGTCGCGGGCAATCACGTCGACGCTTGCCGGCGTTTGCATCGGCGTCAGGCCGAGATTCGATCCGGTCGACGCCGGTTCATCCAGAGCGGTCTGGCCGCCGGCATGGACAGTGACCGGTTCCAGTTCGTGAATATCATCAGAAGCTGCGGCGGCTTGAGCCGAAAGGCAAACGGCGGCGGCGGCTAGCGCCACCTCGCGTGGAAGGAGTCGGGCCATGAGATGCGGTGGTTTTTTTGCTGCCCGATTCTATTGGCCACGCTCCAAACGGACCATGCGACACCATGCCGCAGGACTCGCACGGCATTTCGTCGCACAGTACGCATCGGCGCGGAAAAACCGCTGCACGCCCTTCGCACGCAAAAGACATAAAGAAATAACGCCTCAACCGCTTCCGCCGATGTCCGTACCGACACCCCCATCGACCACCGCAAGGTCGGCTGCCCATCGCACGCTTTGGCGCTGGCATTTCTATGCCGGCCTGTTTGTGATGCCATTCCTGATCGTCCTGGCGATCACCGGCACCATTTACTGCTTCCAGCCGCAGATCGAGCCCTTGCTGTATCCGCGGCTATTGCGGGTGACGCCGCAAGGCGAGCCGCTTTCCGCGCAGGCGCTGCTGGAGCGCGCAAGGACGGCCGCGCCCGCCGGGGCGGTTGCGACCACCTATTCGATTCGCACCGATCCGCGCGCCAGTTCGGAATTCATCTTTCGCCTGCCCTCCGGCAGCAGCGAAAGCCTCTATCTGAATCCCTACACCGGCCAGATCCTCGGCAGCCTTGGCGTCGAAGACCGGTTCATGAAGCAGGTGCGCCTGCTGCATCGCGCCTTGCTGGCAGGAAAGCCCGGCGAATTGCTGATGGAACTGGCGGGATGCTGGACGCTGGTGATGATCGCCACGGGTCTGGCCATGTGGTGGCCACGGTTGCGCGAGTCCGGCGCTCGCGCGTTCCTGATGAAGCCGGCAAGCGGCCGGCGAGGGCGCTGGAAGGAAATCCATCTGATGCTTGGCGCATCGCTCGCCATCGGCGCGCTCGCGTTCGTCCTGTCCGGTCTGCCGTGGACGGCCATCTGGGGCAAGCAGTTCAAGGCCATCACGACCGCGGCGAATCTGGGGCGGCCCGCAGAAGGCGAGGCAGGGCACATGCACGCACCGGTCCGTCACGACAGTCGTGGAGACCATCGAGGGCACCGCACGACCATGGACTCGCTGCCGCTGAGCGACGTGCCATGGGCGACGGGATTGACGGCCGTCCCAACCGGGGCTGCCCGGCCCACCGCTGATGCGCCGATCGGTCTCGATCGGGCTCTGGCCATCGTCCACTCGCGCGGTGCCGGCCCGGGGTGCCAGGTCGTGCTGCCCGGAACGCCCGATGCGGTCTATTCGGTTTCGTGCTTCCCCGCCGATCCGAAGGCCGAACGGACGCTGCATATCGATCAGCACAGCGGAAACATCGTTCGGGATATCCGCTTTGAGGACTACGGCCCCGTTGCCAAGGCCGTCTCCTACGGCACGTCCCTCCATATGGGCCGTTATTTCGGCCTGGCCAATCAGATCGTATGCGCCGCGATTTCGCTGGGTCTGATGGCGCTGGCGATCACTGGCTTTGTCATGTGGGTCAAGCGCAAACCGGCGAATGCACTGGGCGCGCCGTCCCGCCCGGCAAGCCAGCCGCCGATGCGTGCCTGGATGGCCGGACTGACGGTGCTGGGCATGATCTTTCCGCTGATGGGAATCACGATGCTGCTGGTCTGCATGATCGATTGGCTGGTGGCCAGAAGAACCAGCGAGCCGGCCAGACCGGTGCCGCAGTGATCGGTTGGGGTACTACTCCAACCTGGATGTCGGCGAGCAATGTCACGCGATGAAGCGGGCAGGGTAGTGGTGGAGCGCATTGTCCCCTGGCGGCCACTCGGATAAAGTTCGGCGCGGGCGTGGCAACGCTGATCACAGGCGACATTGCCATGAGCCCTTCGCTTATGGAGAGTCATCGCTATGCAAAAGAACGAAGCCCGGGAAGAGCCGTCCGCATCTGCGCTGATCGACGCGCGCATCGAAGAACTCGGCGATTGGCGCGGCGACATGCTGGCCACCCTCCGGGCCTTGATCAAGGAAGCCGATCCTGAAGCCGTCGAGGAATGGAAATGGCGCGGCGTTCCTGTGTGGTCGCACAACGGGATCATCTGCACCGGCGAGACCTACAAGAACGCCGTGAAGATGACCTTCGCCAAAGGGGCGGCCTTGCCGGATCCGTCGGGTCTCTTCAACGCCAGTCTCGACGGAAATACCAGACGGGCTATCGATTTCCACGAGGGCGACAGGATCAACGAAGCCGCATTGAAGGCGCTGATCCGCGAGGCGGTGGCGCTGAACAGCGCCAAGCCAAAGAAATAAGCCGCTTACTCTGGCAGCCATTTCGCCCGCACGCGCGCGAACTCGCCGGATGCATTGTTCAGGTGCAGCCACTGGTCCACGAAGCGTTTGAAAACCTCGTCACCCTGCGGCAGCAGATAGGCCATCTCCGCATACTGCAGCGGCTTCTGCGGATTGACCGCGCACAGTTCGGGATGCGCCTTGCTTTGCACGATGGCTTCGGCAGCTTCCGTGACAAAGACATCGGCATTCTTCTGGATGACCTCATCGAAGATGGTCACGTTGTCCGAATGGATCTTCAGCTGCGCCCGGCCCAGATGCGTTCGTGCAAAGCGCTCGTTGCTGCCGCCGGGATTGGCAATCACCCGCACGGCCGGCTGATTGATTGCATCGATGGTCTGGTATTTGGCGACGTTTTCACAGCGAGTCAGCGGCGTCTTGCCGTTGATCATGTACGGCGCACTGAAATAGGCCTGCCGCTGGCGTTCCAGCGTGACCGAAATACCGCCGACGGCGATATCGCACTTGCCCGCGACGAAGTCCGGCATCAGGTTCGCCCAACTCGTCTTGACGTATTGCGGCTTGGCTTGCAGTGCGGAGGCCAACGTCTGCATCAGGTCGACATCGAGTCCCTCGAACGTCCCCGGCGCCTTCTCGAAGCTGAACGGCTTGTAGTCGCCGGGCGTGCAGATACGCAGCGTGCCGTTGTCCTTGACGCGGTTCAGCGTCGTATTGGCGGGCTGGGCCAATGCAAAGCAGGGCACGCAGGCGACGGCGAGCACGGCGAGGGCTTTGTGGGTTCGTTTCATCTGGGAATCTCCTGGTTTGTTTTGATGTGAGAGCAGGGCAGTGAATCGCGCGCCCCTGTGCGCGCCTTCGCCCTGAACGCCGATTTCGCATCATTCTAGGTGATGAATGAGCCCCATAAGCGCACACCCGCGTACATCGGATACTGAGCAGTCGGGGCGACCTCCAGCACACGGCTGCGCCGCGGGATGGCGCCACCGGGCGTGTTACTCTTTTCGCCAGCACAAATCCGGTCGCACATGGGCGCCAACGGGCTTCAGAAGGAACGCGATGGACCAATTCAGCCTGTTCGGAGGCGGCGCGGTCGAAGCCTCGATTCCGGGCCTGATCTACCAGCCCGATTTCCTCAGCCCCGACGAGGAAACGTCCATTATCGAGATCGTTCAGTCCTTGCCGCTGCAGGCTGCGCGATACAAGGGCTATCTGGCCCGACGCCGCGTGGTGAGCTTCGGCGGCAGCTACGACTTCGACAGCAACGAATTGCTGCCCGCGCAGGCGCTGGATGCGCGGCTTCTGCCGCTGCGCGAGCGCGTGGCACAGTGGGCCGGCATGTCGCCCGAGCGCCTGGCGCATGTACTTGTGGCGGAGTACGCCCCGGGCACACCGCTGGGCTGGCACCGCGACGTGCCTGACTTCGAGCGGATCTTCGGTGTATCGCTCGGTGGCGCCGCGCGACTGCGCTTTCGTCCTTATCCCTACAGCTCGTCTCTGCGGCGGCACATTGTGGCCCTCGACGCGCAACCCAGGTCGATCTACCGGATCGAGGGCGACGCCCGATGGCAATGGCAGCACAGCGTCGAGCCGACCAAGGAAATGCGCTGGTCCATCACGTTCCGCGAACGCCGCGGCGCGCCGCGCGAACGCTGAGGATTGCATGGGCGCTGCCACATGCCGCCGAGACAGGTCCGACAGCGGACATTTCTATTTATCCCATCTACGACATTAGAAAAAACGGCCAACACCTGCGTTGCCGATAATGTTTGTTATGTTAAACATCAGATTAGATCGGCTAACAAGGCTGGGCGTGTGAGCGTTAATTTGCATAAATTTGTTACCCGTTTTTGCATAAATTTGTTACCCGCCCCTAGGCGCTTACCTTTCGGAGGCTGGCAGTTTCGATGACGGCACAGCCGGCGACTATGCCGGGAGCGCCGTGTG
>NZ_JAGFTW010000050.1:0-133860 GCF_017598945.1 Cupriavidus gilardii | reverse complement strand
CGCCGGCAAGCCCTTCAAGGTTGCCATTACCGCGTGTATGCGCAAGCTGCTAACGGTCCTCAACGCGATGGTGAAGTCCGGTCAGCCATGGCAGAACAACATGCCCACTTGACACGGTTGCTCTCCCATCCTCCGGCCGTTGTACTTCTCCCCTCGCCCGCTTGCGGGAGAGGGTCGGGGGAGAGGGTATTGGGCACTGGCGATCCACTGAGGCAATGCATGCGCCCCTGCCCTCTCCCCAACCCTCTCCCGCAGGCGGGAGAGGGAGCAGGGTGTCGCCAGCGCGATCGCTCATCGCACGACTTCTCCCCTCTCCCGCTTGCGGGAGAGGGGTCGGGGGAGAGGGTGTTGGGCACTGGCAGACCACTGAGGCAAGGGATGCGCCCCTGCCCTCTCCCCAACCCTCTCCCGCAAGCGGGAGAGGGAGCAGGGTGCCACCAGCGCGATCGCTTACCGCACGACTGCTGCCCTCGCCCGCAAGCGGGAGAGGGAGCCGGCTGTCGCGAGCGCCAATCGCTATGGGCACTTGCAACGAATCACGAAACTACTTTTCCGCTCTCCGCCGCTGCTGCGCCACCGCGCGCAGCAGCGCGGCGACGCTCAGCGCGAAGGCTTCGTCGTACCAGGGGTTCGCGCCGCTGACCGCGACCACGATGCCGTCGAGCACGGCGGCGCCGCCCAGCATCGATTCCTCCGCGCGCAGCAGGTGCGGCGCGCGCGCCTGGAGCTGGTCGGTGGCCATGCCGGTGCGCCAGGCCACCTTGGCCTTCTCGCGCGCATACCAGGCGTAGTCCGCGTCCCAGCGCTCGCGCCCCGGCGTCGAGTATTCGTACAGGATCGCCTGCTCGAACGGGCAATCTCCCGGCCCCTTGCCCGGGTCCATCACGACCACATGCAGGAAGCCGCCTTCGCCGACCTCGCGGTCGCGCACCGCGGCTTCGAGCATTGGGATCGCCAGCGCGACGGCGCGCTCGGCGCTGGCCGCATCGGCAAATCGGCTGCCCCGCGCCGTGCCGGGCGAGGCGGTGCGGCCAGGCACGTCGGCGGAGGACCGGGACGGCGTGGAACCGGGCAAATCGGGGGTGTCGTGAGACTGCATGGTTTCTCCTCGATCACGTAGCTGATCGCGTAGTGGATCAGATAGTCAGTCGGATAGTCGGTTGGGGAGTGAAACGAAAATCGATGGACCGCGACCGCAGACCGGCAACGCCCTCGCGCTAGCTGCGCGGCCCGGGCACCGTGGTGTCGACATCGCGGTGACGCACCATCGAATGGATCGCCACCACCAGCTCGCCGATCTGCACCGGCTTGGACAGGTGCACCTGGAAGCCGGCCATCATCGCGCGCATGCGGTCCTGGGCCTCGGCATGTCCGGACAGCGCGATCGCGCTGAGGCGGCAGGCCAGCGGCACGTTGCGCTCCGTCTCGAGCCGGCGCACGCGCCGCAGCACGGTGTAGCCGTCCTCTTCGTCGAGCGCGATATCGCACAGCAGCACCTGCGGCCAGTGCTGCGGATCGGCGTTGCCGAGCAGCGCAAGCAGATCGTCGCCACGACCGAACGCCTGCGCGTCGGCGCCGTAGTCCTCCAGCGTGCTGGTCAGCACCTCGCGCGTGGGCTCGTCGTCGTCGAGCACCAGAATGCGCAGCCCCTTCAGCGCGTCGGGTGCGGGCAGCGTGGCCGTGATATCGGGCGGCGCGACCGGCGGCGGGGCCGGCGTTTCGCGGATCGGCCGCAGCGGCATCGCGATGCGATAGCCGTGTCCATGCGGATCGACCGTCAGGCGGACGGCATGGTCCTCCAGCAGGTTCTCCAGCTCCCGCATATCGGGCAGCGGCGCCTGCCGGTCCGGCGCGGCAACGTAGAGCGAGGCCTCGCCGCCCTGCCGTTCCAGCCGCAATTCGATGCGCCCGCCCGGCTCCATGTCGTCGATCAGGGCATGGCACAGCTCCCACACGGCCTTCTGCACCACGCCCGGATCGCCGGTCACGCGCAGTTCCGCCTCGCCCAGCACGGTGAACAGATTGACCTGCCGCTCCGCAATCAGCTCGCGCAGCCCGTCGACCACCGCGGCGACGATGGCCTCGAGCCGGATCGGCTGCAGCGCCAGCTTCTGCTCGGTGCGTTCCAGTTCGCGCTGCTGCTGTTGCAGGCGCCACATCTGCGCATAGACGCCGCGCCTGGCCAGCAGCGCATCATGGGTGCCCTCCTCCACCACGCGGCCATGCTCCATCACGAGGATATGGTCGGCATCGGCGATGGTGGACAGCCGGTGCGCGATGATCAGCGCGGTGCGGCCCTTCGCCACTTCGGCCAGCTCGCGCTGGATCGCGCGCTCAGACCGCGTATCGAGCGCCGAGGTGGCCTCGTCGAACACCACGATCGGCGGCTTCTTCAGCAGCGCACGGGCGATCGCCACGCGCTGGCGCTCGCCGCCGGACAGCCGCACGCCGCGCTCGCCGACGCGGGTCTCGTAGGTGTCGGGCAGCCGGTCGATAAAGGTGTCGAGCTGCGCGGCGCGCGCGGCCTCGACGATATCGGCGCGGGTCGCACCCTCGCGGCCGTAGCCGATGTTGTAGGCGATGGTGTCGTTGAACAGGATGGTGTCCTGCGGCACGATGCCGATCACCTCGCGCAGGCTCTGCTGCGTGACCAGCCGCAGGTCCTGCCCGTCGATGCTGATCTTGCCGCTGTCGGGCAGATACAGGCGGAACAACAACCGCGCCAGCGTCGATTTGCCCGAGCCGCTGCCGCCGACCACTGCCACGGTCTGTCCGGCGCCGATGCGGATGCTGACGTCCCACAGCGTCTGCCGGCTCGGGTCATAGCTGAAGTTGACGTGCTCGAACACGATCTCGCCGCGCGTCACGTGCAGCGGCCGCGCGCCCGGCGCATCGTGGTCTTCGCCCGGCGGCCCCTGGGCATCGAGCAGCGCGAACAGCCGCTCGACCTGCGTCATCGCGTCGTTGGACTCGCGGAAGATGAAGCCGAGCGTATTGAGCGGCAGCACTACCTGGATGATGTAGGCGTTGATCAGCACCAGGTCGCCAACGGTCAGCGCGCCGGTGACGACGCGCTCGGTCGCCAGCAGCATCACCGCCGCCACGCCCAGCGCAATGCAGCAGCTCTGCCCCACATGCAGCGCGGACAGCGCGTACTGGTTCTCGACGCTGGCATCGACCCAGCCTTCGAGCAGGCCGGACAGGCGCCGCGTCTCGAAGCGCTCGCGCGCGAAGAACTTGACCGTGTCGTAGTTCAGCAGGCTGTCGACGACCTTGCTATTGGTCTGCGCTTCCACCGCATTGACCTTGCGCTGCACGCGCGTCCGGCGCCGCGTCATTACGAAGGTGTAGCCGGCATACAGCGCGAAGGTCACCACGATGATCGCGGCGAAGGCCCCGCCATAGGCCGCAATCATGATGATCAGCACCGAGCCGATCTCCATCAGCGTCGGCACGATGGTGAAGACCGCGACGCCGAGCAGGAAGCCGATCGCCGCGGTGCCCTTCTCCAGATCGCGAATCACGCTGCCCGTTTCGCGGCGGGCATGAAAGCGCGCGCCAAGCGCATGCAGATGCGCGAAGGTGCGCTCCATGAAGGTGGCCACGGTGCGCTGCGTGACCGGCGCGAACACGACGTCGCGCAGCTCGTTGAAGGCGTTGCCGAGCAGGCGCAGCGCCGCGTAGGCGAGCACCAGGAAGACCGGCATCGTGATCGCCGCGCCGGCCATCGCGGCGGCGCCGGTGGCCACCGGGGCCACATCGTCCACCACCAGCTTCAGCACCAGCGGCACCGCCACGGCGGCGGCCTTGGCCAGGATCAGCAGCACCACGGCCACGCCGACGCGGCCGCGAAAACGCCAAATCGTGGCCCAGAGTTCGGCCGCGATCCGGCGTTTGGAGGCAGGGGTGGGATGTCCGTTGGTCGGCGGCATCGTCTCGCTGGTGGGCGACGGCGCTTATCGGGGCGCCGGGTAGACCGTGTCCGTCACGACCGGTTGTCGACCTTGGGCGCGTCCGGCGTGGTGCTGCCCGGATCGCGCAGGTCGCCCTCGCCAACTCCCGGCGGGAGCTGGCCGCGGCGGATCTGGCGGAAGGTGTCGTTCGGCCCGCTGGGCTCGGGCGTGGTGGTCGCCCCGCGCACCAACTCCGGTTCGTCGCTCTGTTCGCCGGGCTGGCGATGGGACTGCGCCGATTCCCACGCTTCGCGCGGTTGCTCCTCGGCTGGGTGGGCGCCCTGGCCCTGACCTTCGCTCGTGCCCTGCGTCGATCCCTGGGTCGATCCCTGAGTCGATCGCTGGCCACCCGATGGCGCCTGCCCCGCCGCGCCCTGCTGCCGCGGTTCGCCCGCCCGCTGGCCCTGCATGCGCGCCTCGTCGTCCTTGCTGACGCCCTCGTGCGTGGTGGTGTGCTGGCCCGGCGTCAGCAGCACGCCGAGATCGCGCTCGCCATTGCCGCCGGCCACATCGGCCGCTCCTGCCTCACCGGCCCCTGCGCCCTGCCCGGCATGACGGTCCTCGTCCTGCCGGACCGACTGATCGATCTCGCTACCCGGGTCCTCGTTGCCGGTCGCGCTCAGCGCGCCTTCGCCCAGCTGGCCGGCGCGTTCGTGCGGCGCGGTCTCCTGCAGCGGCAGCGGCGTGCCCATCGGATCGAAGTCCGACCAGCGGCCGTTCTCCCATTGGCCCTCGGCCTGCTCGAGTTCGCGCCCGCCTTCCAGGCGGATCAGTTCGGCCGCGGTCTGCAGCCGTTCGGGCTCGACCCGCGCAGCCAGCAGCACGCCGGGCGGGCGCGCCAGTTCCTGCGCGGGCTGCGACGTGCCGACCGTAAAGATCGACACATCCCATACCGAGAATCCGTGTCCATACAGCCCTCGCGCCGCGCGCTCGGCGTCAGCGAAGGAATCGAAACGCCCTGCCACGATGGTCGACATGATTGGCTCCTGGGTTCGGCAACGACATTCTTCGCGCTGTGCAAGGAATGCGCCCGGGCATGGGGGCACGCCAAGGGCGCGTCCCCGCCGGATGGCGGCGTCTCGGGCATGTCGATCTTGCAACACGCATACCGATCTACACGGCGATCGACATGGCGATCTACACGGCGACCTGCACGGGTCCGTCAGACGCCATCGTCGCGAGGCGCCTTCTTCGATCCGATCTCCGCCGCGACCTCTTCTTCCAGATCGTGCCGGGCCTCCTGCTTGGCGACATGCGTCTGCAGCGCGTCGTCGAGCCCGTGGGTTTCCGCGATATCGCTTTCGCGCTCGGCCAGCTCGGACAATTGCCGGTAGAACGCCGCCAGCTTCTTCAGATCCTCTTCGTCCAGATCCTCGATCGACACCAGCCGGCTGCTGGCATGGCGATGCGATGCCAGCAATTCATTGAGCTTCAGATGGACCGCCAGCGAGTCCTTGTTCTGCGCCTGCTGAATCAGGAACACCATCACGAAGGTAATGATCGTCGTGGCCGTGTTGATGACCAGCTGCCAGGTCTCCGAGTAATTGAACATCGGCCCCGTCACCGCCCAGACGATCACCACGCCGACTGCCATCGCAAACGCGATCGGCGAGCCGGCACCGCGCGTCGCGTGGCCGGCGAACCATTCGAAGCCGTGCATCACGCGTCGTCGCCAGCCCTGCCGGTCATCTTCCGGCGAGTCGTTGGCGGCGCCATTGGCATTGCCGTTGGCGGACTTGCCGTTCATCACTTCGCGGGCGACGCTGGCGAGGCGTTCGCGGTCGGTACTGGCTGCATCTGGCATGGCGATTCCTGAAGCGCCGTCGGCATGGCGGGCTGCGGCAAGCAAAGCGCGCCCTGGCCGGAGGATCGGCAATACCGATATAGCGCAAGTTCCATACCCGCCAGGCGAACACGGACCCCTTGGCTCACGCAAATGTCGAAAGAGACTGCGCTTCTGTGCCGGCGCCGCCATGCGCCGTACTTTTTACAAGCGCCGGCGGCAAACTTTGCATGACGCGTCTTCACCGCGGATTCGATCGTCGCGCCGTGCACGCGCCTCGCATTCGCATGCCGCCCCGCGCGCACAGCGGTACGGTTCTTGCGGCTCATTCCCCGGTCGGGCAACGGCCCGACGCAGTGCGCGGCGCGTGCCGCCACTCGGTACGCAAGGAGGGACAGATGAGCAACGGTAGCAATCAGCGCTACCCCGGCGGCTACGGTGGCTACGGCAGCGGTCCGGGGCGTGATCAGGGGAGCGGCAGCGAATGGTGGCGTGACAAGGACGGTGACGACATGGGCGAAGAAATGCGGTTTGGCGAATACGGCGACGAAGGCGAACGCGAACAATACGGCGGCCGCGAGCAATACGGCCGCGGGCAATCGGGCCGCGGGCAATACGGCGGCCAGCGCCCCGGTCAGCAGCGTTACGGCCAAGGCCAAGGTCAGGGCCAGGGTCAACGCTATGAGGACGAACGCGAACGCTGGCGCGATGAATGGGGCGCCGGGCGGCGCGGCGCCGGTTCCGCCGGCACTACCCGCGACCAACAGCGCAGCGGCGGCGGGTCGTCGTTCGAGCAGCAATCCTCGCCGCGCTATCGCGGCAGCGGACAGGGCCGCTACGACCCGCACGACATGGGCGGCGCGCGCAACCCGTACAGCAGCGGCTATGCCGGCTACGACCCCAGCGGCGGCGGCGTGGAGCGCTATGGCATGTACGGCGTGCGCGATACCGGCCGCGATGACGGACGCATGGGCCAGAGCTCGGGTGAAAGCGCGATACAGGGCTATGGCGGCCAGCAATACGGCGGCTATGGTCGCGAGCAAGGACGCGGCGGCAGCGGCGGCGATACATGGCGCGACCTCGAGGCGCGCGAACGGCTGCGTCGCGGCAGCGAAGCCGGCTATGGCGGCGGCTATTACGGCAGCAGCTCCAGCGGCGGCCAGTCGTACAGCGGCGGACAACGCGCCTATCCGGGCGATCCGGGCTACCGCCAGAGCGGTTCGTCGGGCTATGGCGGCGGCTCCCGTCAGGGCGGCCGCGGCTACGGGTTGGAGAGCTACGAGTCCGGCGGCCAGCGCGGCGGCTCGCAATATCAGTCGCAGTCGGGCTATGGGTCGCAGTATGGGCAGCAGTCCGGGTCCCAGTACGGCTCGCAGTACGGGCAGCAGTCAGGTCAGCAGTCAGGTCAGCAGTACGGACAACAGCAACGCCGTCGCCGCGTCGGCCCGAAGGGCTATCAGCGTTCGGACGAGCGCATTCGCGAGGACCTGTGCGAGCGGCTGTCCGATGTGCCGATGGTCGATGTCAGCCAGGTCTCGGTCGAAGTCAGCGGCGGCACCGTGACGCTGACCGGCACCGTGCGCGAGCGGCATGAAAAGTTCGTCATCGAGGATATCGCGGACGAGATCTTCGGCGTCCAGGAGGTCCACAACCAGATTCGCGTGACGCGCGAGATGGGCAGCGCGGGTGCGGGTTCGGAAGCGGGCGGCGACTATCGCAGCAGCAGCAGCGGCAGTAGCGGCAGCAGCGGAACGTCGGGCTCATCGGGCTCATCGGGCTCCACGTCGGCCACTTCCACCGGGTCGCCGCTGTCGTCCGGCACGATGGGCACCTCCGGCACTACAGGCAGCACGGGCAGCACGGGAACGTCGGGAACCTCGGGAACGTCAGGCACATCCGGTTCGTCGGTCTCCTCCGCATCGGGCAGCACGCCCGACATCGGTGACGGGCTCGGTTCGACCGGCAAGGGAAACAACCGCTGAGCCGGCCGGAACGGCGCACGTGGGAACCACGACCCTGGCCAAAGGCAGCAAGCTCCGCGCGCCGATCGCGGAGCTGCGGCCGACCCAGATCACGGTCGGCATGCTGCATGTCAAGCGCAAGATGCAGACGACGCGTCGGCAGCCCGAAGACCGGCTCGAGGCCTTCTTCGACAAGCACCGCATTCACGTGATCGTGGGACCGAACCATGTGCTGTGGGTCGTGGACCACCACCACTGGGTGCGCGCCTGGCACGAGCTGGGTTTCGAGATCATCCCGGTGTTCGTGCGCAAGGACCTGAGCGACCGCTCGGAGGACGAGTTCTGGGAGTACATGCTGCGCCGCCATCAGGTCCACCCCTACGACGAGCACGGCCAGCGCCAGCCGCTGTCGGCGCTGCCGCGCTCGGTCGCGGGCATGCGCGACGATCCGTATCGCAGCCTCGAGGCCTTTGCCCGCATCGCCGGCGGCTATCGCAGGGTCAAGCAGGCATTTCCGGATTTCAAATGGGCGGACTTCTTCCGGCGGGAGATCCGCGGGCCGATGGACAAGCCCGAGTGCTTCGCCTACGCGCTGGCGCTGGCGGTCAAGGCGGCCAGGAGTCCCAAGGCGCGGGGACTGCCTGGCTATATCGGCGAATAAGCCCGGACGGCCTTACCGCGCCGCCGGTGCGCCGGCGCCGCCGATCACCGCTGCCACGTTCAGCGCCTGCTGTTCGCTGGCCATCGGCACGAACAGCACGCCGTTGGTGATCGGCCGTCCGATGCGGGGCGTGGCGACCAGATTGCCGCCGACCGTCAGCACCAGGTTCTTGCCCGAGAAGCGCTGCGTCAGCGCGGCGAGCTTCTGCGCGCCGGGCTGCGTGAAGTTGAAGCGCACATACGACTTGCCGTCCTTCGCCTTGACTGCCACCACCGTGTTCAGGTCATTGCGCGCGAGCACCGGCTGCGGTGCGACCCACAACGTCGCGTTCGCCATGCGCAGTTCGTTGAGATTGGGCGCGCGCTCGGGCTGCGCGAGGCGGAATTCGACGGCCGGCTGCTGCGCTGCCTGCTGGGGCACGGCGGCGCGCGGCGCCTGCGCGGGAGCCGGTGCCGGAGCCTGAGCCGCGGCGGCAGGCGCCATCGGGACGGGCTGCTGTCCCTGCTGAGCGGGCATCTGTTGGCAGGCGCCGAGGGCGAAGACGGCAAGAACGGAAGCGGCAACCGATGCGGCGCGATACATGGCAACTCCAAAAAACAAGGGCCGTTACCGGCCCGATCAAGGTGTCTGTGGTCTGCTCGAAAAAGCAGACCGGGCAATGCTACCTCAAGTCGCTGGGTCCCCGCGAACGGCGACCCAGTGACCTCCAACACGGATCGTCAGGCTTTCGCCTTCGTGA
This sequence comes from Cupriavidus gilardii, assembly GCF_017598945.1. GTDB lineage: Bacteria > Pseudomonadota > Gammaproteobacteria > Burkholderiales > Burkholderiaceae > Cupriavidus > Cupriavidus gilardii_E. Next base: position 124,763 of record NZ_JAGFTW010000050.1, on the reverse strand, counting down.
TCAACGCCTTCGCCGCTTCCTCGCACTCCTTCTCGCGCCACAGGAATTCCTGCGCGCGCGTGTCGCGGTCGAACAGGACCTTGTACTGGCAGGCCTTGTCGCCGGACGGCGTCTGCAGATGGAACAGGTAGTCCCATTCGCGCACGAAGAAGAAGCCCTCGAGGAAGTGCGGGCGGCCCAGCAGGTGATACAGCTGGTCCTTCGTCATGCCGGCCTTGACCAGCGCCAGGCTGTTCGGGTCCGGATGGATGCCCTCGAGCAGCGTCATGTTCTCGACATCCATCTTCGGCCAGACCGGCGCCGCGGTGTGGCCTTTGTCGTCGATCTTGCTCAGGTTGCCGCAGCCGGCCAGCAGCACGGCCGCCAGCAAGGCGGCGCAGGGTGCGGCATGGCGTTTCATCGAATCAAACATGGTTTCGAACTCCTTGTCCCGGCGTGGCGTCTTCGCGCCGACGGGACGTTGATGATCGGGTAGTGGTCGGACGTGCGCCAGCTGAGGGACTGGCGCACGCCCGTGCTACACGGACAATTCCGTGCGGCTTACCACTGATAGCCGACGCCCACCGCGCCACCGTAGTCGCCACGCGACGAAGCGGCACCAGACGCCTTGTACACCCACGAGCCGTTGTCCGACACGCGCGACAAGCCCAGCGCGTAGCCGGTCTCGCCATTGAACGTGGCGGCACCGATGGCCAGCATGCTCTTGTTCGGCAGGTAGGCCTGCGGCAGACCAGCCATCGCCATCGCCGAAGCGATACCGGCGTTCGACCGGTTCTCGACGGCGCGGATACGGCTGTCCATGCCGGCGAACTTCTGGTCGATGCCCTGGCTGATGCGGTTCAGCTGGTTGACGTTGACCGCATCGGTCGGCGCCGTACCTTCGGCCACCCCCGTGATGCGGCGATCGCCATCCTTGCCCGCCATGTTGACCGTGGTGCCGCCGGTGTCGCCACCGACCGAGATCGGACCGTTGCTCGTCTCCTGCTTGACGATACCGATCTTGCCCTCGACCAGGTTGTTCACCGTGGTGTTGGTCTGGTGCAGCTGCGAACCGTTGACGGCATCCGTCGAGTTCTCGCTGATGTTGCCGGCCGCGACGTTGGTGATCTTCGTCCCGTTGGTGCCGCCCAGCGTGATCTGCGAGCGATCCGAGTTGTCGTACTGGATCGAGTTCTCGACCTGGCCCGCGGTGTCGCCGATCGCATCGGCCACGTTCGCGTAGGTCTTGCCGTTGACCGTGAAGCCGCCGCCGATGGTGCCGGTGGCCGGGTTATAGGTCGTGCCGCCGCCAAAGTGGTTGGCAATGCTGTCGCCCTGATTCTTGACGATGGTGTCCTGTGCGCCCAGCGCGTCGCCCACGTTGTTGTACGTGGCGCCGCCCACCGAGTACGTCGGCGCGGTGTAGGAACCCGTGGTCGAATCGTACGAAGCGCCACCACCAAACGAGGTCGCCGTGTTCTGCGCGACCTGGTTCAGCTGGCTGACGTTGACCGCATCGGTCGGCGCCGAGCCCGCGGCGACGTTGGTGATCTGCCGTTCGGCGCCTGCATTGCCGACCGACACCTCACCCACCGAGTTCTGGCTGCCGACGCCGTAGCCGATGTAGCCGGTACGCGCGCCCACCGTCGTCACCGAGCCTGCGCCCAGCGCCACGCTGTTGGCGAACACCGCCTGCGAACCCGCGCCCAGCGCCAGGGATTGGATGCCCTGCGACTGCGCGTTGGTACCCAGCGCCACGCCATCGGCCTGCGACACCAGCGAGTTCTGGCCGATCGCGGTACCGCCGGGCGCGGTCTGTGCGACCTGGGCGTTCTTGCCCATGCCGATGCCGTTGTCGCCGTTGACGATCGTCTCCGGACCCACCGCAATCGAATCGACGCCGACCGCCAGCGAATCGTTCAACGTCGAGTTCGCGTGGAAGTACTTGGTACCGGTGGCAGTGACCGAACCGATCGCGCCTTGCAGCTGGCGGATCGTCACGGCGTCATGCGCGCTGGTACCGTCGGCCACGTTGGTGATCTGGCGCAGCGTGTTGGTCGCGGCATTGCCCACCGACACCGCACCGGCCAGGTTCACGTCGGTGGTGTTGTACGGAACGATCGCGGTACCGGCGGTGATCGTGCCGCTCACCGGAGCGAGCGCGCGATCCGACACCGAACCCGAACCGAGCGCCACGCCGCCATCGACACTCGAGACCGCGCCGTTACCCATCGCGATGCTGTTCGTGTTGTTGGCGACTGCCTGCGGACCGACGGCGATGCTGTCGGTGCCGAGCGCCTGGCTGTCGGCCAACGTCGAATTGGCATGGAAGTACTTGATGCCAGCGCCGTTGTTGATATCGCCAATGATGTTGTTCAGGTTGGCGATATTGGTCGTGTTGGTGGCGATGTTGCCGGTGTTCAGGTCCACCTGCTGGTTGGTCGCGTACAGCTGCGAGCCATTGACCGCGTCGGTCGACGTATCGCTGAGACGACCCGCCGCGACATTGGTGATGGTCCGCTCCGCGCCCACCGCACCCACGCTGACCGTCGAGGTCGGCGCCGCACCGGCGAAGGTGTAGGCATTGCCACCGATGGTCGCACCCGTCGTCGCTACCGCGGCCGCCGTCACCGAACCCGAACCCAACGCGATGTCACCGGCGTTGTTGGCCACGGCGTTCGGACCGATCGCGACCGAGTTCGCGCCGATCGCCTGGCTATCCGGCAACGTCGAGTTGGCGTGGAAGTACTTGATGCCACCACCGTTGTTGATGTTGTCGATCGTGTTGTTCAGATTGGTGATATCGGCGGTGTTCAGGTTCACCTGCTGGTTGGTCGCGTACAGCTGCGAGCCGTTCACCGCGTCGGTCGACGTATCGCTCAAGCGACCGGCGGCGACGTTGGTAATGGTCCGCTCCGCGCCCACCGCGCCGACGCTGACCGTCGAGGTCGGCGTGGTACCGGCGAAGGTGTACGCATTGCCACCGATGGTCGCACCCGGCGTGCCGACAGCCGCTGCCGTCACCGAGCCCGAACCGAGCGCGATGTCGCCAGCGTTGTTGGCGACTGCGTTCGGACCGATCGCGACCGAGTCCGTGCCGATGGCCTGACTATCCGGCAGCGTCGAGTTGGCGTGGAAGTACTTGATGCCGCCACCGTTGTTGATATCGCCGATGATGTTGTTCAGGTTGGCGATATTGGTCGTGTTGGTGGCGATGTTCGCGGTGTTCAGGTTCACCTGCTGGTTGGTCGCGTAAAGCTGCGAACCGTTCACCGCGTCGGTCGACGTATCGCTCAAGCGACCCGCCGCGACATTGGTGATGGTCCGCTCCGCACCCGGCGCGCCGACGCTGACCGTCGAGGTCGGCGTCGTACCGGCGAAGGTGTAGGCATTGCCGCCGATGGTCGCACCCGGCGTGCCCACTGCCGCTGCCGTCACCGAACCCGAGCCGAGCGCGATGTCGCCAGCGTTGTTGGCGACGGCGTTCGGACCGATCGCGACCGAATCCGTGCCGATGGCCTGGCTGTCGGGCAACGTCGAGTTGGCATGGAAGTACTTGATGCCAGCGCCGTTGTTGATATTGGAGATCGCGGTGGTGTTCTGCGTCACCTGCTGGTTGGTCGCGTACAGCTGCGAGCCATTGACCGCGTCGGTCGACGTATCGCTGAGGCGACCGGCGGCGACGTTGGTGATGGTCCGCTCCGCGCCCGGCGCGCCCACGCTGACCGTCGAGGTCGGCGCGATGCCGGCGAAGTTGTAGGTGTTGCCACCGATGACTCCACTCGGCGTACCGACTGCCGCTGCGGTCACCGAACCCGAGCCCAGCGCCACGTCACTAGCATTCGTTGCGGTCGCCGCGTCACCGAATGCCAGTGCACCGGCCGCGCCTGCTCGCGAGCCGTTACCTAACGCAACGGAGCCCTGACCGATAGCGGTATTGGCATTGCCAATCGCCACCGCACCGTTGGCCGCGTTGGCCGCTGTTGCAGTCGCCGTGCCGTCCGCATTGGCGATGTTGTTGGCACCGCCGACGAACGCACCGGTACCGCTGGCATAGCTCGGATCGCCGATCGCCACCGCGCCATCGCCGTAGGCGACGTTGTTCGCACCGATGGAGACCGCCTTGCCGCCAGTTGCACGGGCGTTGGTGCCCATTGCTACGGCGTCTTGGGCATCGGCGACCGCGCCGGTACCCGCTGCGATGGCATTGAGACCGCTAGCCGTCGAATTTGCGCCAAGTGCCGTCGAGCCTGCGCCAGACGCTGCCGCGTTGCTGCCTATCGCCATCGCCTGTGCGGCCGTGGTGTATGCCTGATTGCCGATGGCGATACCGGAAGGTGCGTTGTTGACGCGAGACCAGAGGCCAATGGAAATACCATTGGTCGAGGCGGCATCGACGTGCTGACCGATGTTGTTTGTGCCGATCGCGATACTGCCGTCCGCAGCGGCAACGACTTGATTGCCGATCGCAGTGGCATTGACCCCGCTTGCGACGCTGCTATAGCCAAGGGCAGTACCCTCCAGGCCGCTTGCCGTGGCTTGATAGCCCACCGCCGTGCCCTGGATTCCGGCGGCCGTTGCGCCCGCACCCGAGGCCACCGAGAAGCGACCGGTGGCGCCATCGTTGTTGTAGTTGGCGCTGACCGTCCCGTTGTCGTTGACGCTGTAGTAATGGACTGCCGAGCCCGTCACTGCCGATTGCAGCGACTGCTGTACTGCATAGAGCTGCGAACCGTTGATCGCGTCCGTCGACGTCTGGGCAATGCGGCCCGCCGCGACGTTCTGGATCTGCCGTTCAGCACCGGCGGCACCGACCGAGACAACGCTGGTCGGCGCGGCGCCGGCGAAGTTGTAGGTCGTCCCGCGGATCACCGTGCTGGCCGTCGGTACAGCTGCTGCGACCGTCGAAGCATTGCCCAGCACAACAGAACCATCGCGACCTGTCGGGATCGTCACGCCATTGCCCACTACAAAGGCGTTGTTGGCGTTGATGGTGTTGTTATTACCCAGCGAATAGGAGCCGGACCCGGTAATGGTGCTCGGGTCACCAACGGCCCCGGAGTTGGCACCACTGACGATATTGCCCGTGCCGATGCTGATGCTGTTCGCGCCAGTCGCTTGAGCGCCCGTGCCCATGGCAATCGCATTGAGGCCGTTTGCCTTGGCGTTGAGGCCGATCGACGTGGCCGCGTTTGCAGTCACGCCGATGCCGGCATTCGTACCGATAGCGACGTTGTCATTGCCCGATACGAGGTTACCGGCAGATGCGCTCAACGTGCCGTCATAGGCCACGGTACCGTCGCCAGTACCCATCGCAACGTTGCGTGCGCCGGTGACGCCCGAGCCAGCGCCTCGCATGGCACTGGCACCACCGCCGCCAATCGCCGTGTTTTGCGCCCCGCTCACTAGCGTCCCGGCTGCGACGCCCATCGCGACAGAATTGGTATTGCCAACCGTCGAGCCAGCACCCGCGCCCTGGCCGGCGGCGACCGTGCCATTGCCGACGGCGGTCGCCTGCGCACCAAGCGCGAGCGAGCTGTTGCCTCGCGCCGCAGCGCCATTGCCAACGGCAGTGGCCGCGTCGCTGGTCGCAGTAGCGACTCGGCCGACGGCGAGAGAATTTGCCTGCGTTGCCGTAGCGCCCAAGCCAGCGGCCATCGAATTCAGACCCGTGGCGCCATCGTTGTTGTAGTTGGCACCCGGCACGCCGCCGTCATTGACGCTGAAATAGTGCGGCGCCGCTCCCGCCACGGCCGATTGGAGCGATTGCTGTACCGCGTAGAGCTGCGAACCGTTGATGGCGTCGGTCGACGAATCGGTGATGCGGCCAGCGGCGACGTTCTGGATCTGACGTTCGGCACCGACGGCACCAACGGATACAACGCTCGTCGGCGCGGCGCCGGCGAAGTTGTAGGTCGTGCCACGAATGACAGTGCTGGGCGTCGGCACCGGGGCGGCAGTCACCGACCCCGAGCCGAGGGCAACATCGCCTGCGTTGTTGGCGACAGCCGTGTCACCGAAAGCCACCGCTCCGGCAGCCATTGCCCGGCTGGTATTGCCGATCGCGACGCTGCCCTGGCCGACGACAGTGTTCCGGTAACCGATACCGACCGCGCCCTGCGCCGCGGTACCCGGCGTGCTGACGGCCTGGCCGCCACCGCCCACCATGTTGGTGTTACCCATCGCGACCGAGCCATTGCCCGTCGCGGTGTTGTCCATACCTTGTGCCACGGCACCATCGCCGGTGGCGGTGTTCGGGTCACCGATCGCGACGGCACCGTTGCCGCTGGCGACGTTGCCGGAGCCAATGGACACTGCCTTGCCGCCGGTGGCCCGCGAGCCGTTACCGATCGCTACCGCGTCTGCCGAATCGGCAATCGCGTTGCTACCCATTGCGATCGCGTCCAATGCAGACGCTTGCGCATTGGAACCGATCGCCGTGGTACGAGCCGCACTGCCCCGCGCACCGTCACCCAAGGCAAGCGTCGACGCCGCGGAAGCGATGGCTGTATCGCCGATAGCTACGGAGGAAGGCGCATTGACGGTCTGTGCCGCCCAACCAATGGCGACTGCATTTGTCGAAGCTACGTCGACCGCTGGGCCGGTGTTGGCGCCGATGGCAATGCTGCCCTCGCCCGCGACGGTGACCTGGTTACCGATGGCAACCGAGTTGATACCGCTGGCCGCGGTCTGGTAGCCAAGCGCCAGGGCTTCCGTTGCGCTCGCATTGGCTTGATAACCAAAGGCGGCACTGGATAGCCCGGTCGATTGGGCGCCAAAACCAAGAGCGGTGGAGCCGCTGTTTGATGCATTCGCGCTTGCACCGATGGCGGTGGAGGTTGCGCCTCCAGCATTGGCATTGTTGCCGATGGCCGTCGCACTGGCCGCCGTGGCCGTGGCAACACTGCCGATAGCGATGCTGTTAAGCCCCGACGCCTCCGATACGGAACCAATGGCCGTAGCATTCGAGCCCGACGCTTCGGCCGTATTACCGACGGCGATCGCGCTGACATTGCTCGCATTGGATGCGTTGCCCACGGCGATCGAGTTCGTGCCGGTAGCCGTGCCGCCTCCTGCGAAATACTGCGCGTACGCCTGCGACATGCCGCCCAACAGCATCGCGCCAACCGCCAGTGCGACTGCGCTCTTGTTGGGCTTGCCTCGCGACTTCGTCAACTCCGAGGCCGCAACCCAGGCGCCCAGGGACTCGTTCCAGATAGTGCGATAGGACTTGTTCACGCCATCACCCCCAGAGCCATTGCGTGTTTACCCAAACTGGACCGAGCCTCGGCCAGCGCCAACGTAGTGGTTTGATGCATGGCGACTACCCCCAGAAAGTTCGCCAAACTGACATGAGCCATTTGCAAAGACAAAAAGCCCCCCTTCCCCGGCCATAAGCCGGGTTTCGATCCCCAAATCGAAGAAGAAAGACGCCCGGCCTGACGCGGCCGGTGCGTTAGAGAAGCGGTGCGCCCGCTACCTGGATCACTTCATCGGCGTTCCATGGCGCTTGCGACCGTTACTACGACACAGCTCGAGCCGCTGGGAACCAGCAGCGCCTGCCCTTGGTTGCCGCCGAGGTTGTACAGCGGCGTACCGGAAAGCGTGGTGGCCAGGCTGCTGCCTTGCGGCAGCTGCTTGACGACATCGGGACACGATTGCGGGAACGGTGCGACGCGCACCAGTCCGCCTTCGCAACCGGTCTTGGTCGGCGACGTGAAGACGACGCCGGCCGATTGGCCCTTGTAGTTGGGCGTGTCGTAACGCATGCCGACGACGGCTTGCGCGGCGTGATCGTTCGGTGCGTCCCTTTGCGTCGACGCGTTGGACGCGTACGTCGTGCCGCGGGTCAGGCTGTCGCCCAGCGTCGCGAACAGGTTCGCGCACGACTTGATGCCGAGGTCGGCGGCCTGCTTCTGGAACGATGCGGCGGCGCCTTGCTGCGCGTTCGCCGGTGCGGATTGCGCGGCGGCCTCGGTCATGGCGCCCGCCAGCGCAGCGATAGACAGCGTGATAGCGGACAAGCGAACGCTCGTGCGGCGCTGCGGATGCCCCTTCTTCGGCTCGTACATCTGAACTTCTCCTTGCCTGTTTGTCGGGGTCCTGTCCCCGATCGCTCAACCTCTTGCCTGCTGAAGACGGCTGTCGGAGCGGCTCCGGGAAAAAATGGCGTGCATTTTCCGGTTGTATCGAGCCGTCCGACGAAGCCTATCGATCAGTTAATGTCTTTAATGTATTAAAGTTAATACATTGCGTGACCTATGGCGATGATAGCGTTGCGTTATGAACAGGAATTAAAACGAATGTGAACTTGGGAAAATCTGTCGTACGAATCAAACGCGTCGTACTGGAGGTGGCCGTCACGGCAAAGCGCCGGTGACGGATCGAGCGAGGAAGCGGCGAAAGTGGAGCGGGATAGCCTGCGCATGAACGGTCCGTCCACGCGATCCCAAGGGAGGTGAAGTGAGATGGGCGTAACTTGCCAACACGTCTTCGCCGCGACGCGAGGACGTGATGACCATAGGCGCGCGCATGGAAAGGGCCCACGGCGCACTATTCGGCTCGTGCATATTACTACTCCTACCCGATTCGCCGGTTGACCCGGTCTAACCGCCCCTTTCTTGCTCTACCCGTAGCAGGAAGCATCCCGCGTACGCCGCGGGTGCCTCCTTGCCTCGTTCCAGCGTGCGAGCCGAGCACGTACCGGAAACGATGTCTTTTTGTAATTGATGTATCAATAGTGTTACATCAACGCACACGGGATCATAACGGCGAATAGCGAAAAGTTCCTTGAGAGCTTCTTACATCTGACTTAAGTAAATATCTGTTTACAAAATTCCCTGTTCTGGTGCAGGGGCAGCCGCTCAAGGTTCGTAAAGGCCGGCCGTTAATGGTCGGTACCACGAGCGGCCCGGGCGCGCGTCCCAGCTTCACACTCGTGTGACATTGACAAGACACAGCGCCGCCGCTCGTGCGGGCGTCGCGAGGAGCAAAGGGAAGTCATGAGCGGCCTGATGAAGGAAATCGACGAGCGAACCAACCTGACCAACAATAATCAGTTCGAACTATTGTTGTTCCGGCTGGGAAATGCGGAGCGCTCGGGCCAGAACGAAATCTTCGGCATCAATGTATTCAAGGTCCGTGAAATCCTGGTGATGCCGAAAATCACGACCGTGGTAGGCGGTGCGCCGGCCATGCTGGGCATGGCGGACATCCGCGGACAGGTGATTCCGGTGATCGACCTGGCGAAGATCGTTGGCTGCACGCCACAGGGCGGCAGCTGCGGCATTCTGCTGGTCACCGAGTACGCGCGCTCGACCCAGGGCTTCGCCGTCGAAGGCGTAGAAGAAATCGTGCGGCTGGAGTGGAATGAGGTGGTATCGGCCGAGGCCAGCACCAAGGGCGGACTCGTGACGAGCATCGCCAAGCTGAATGCGGACACCCCCGACGCTCGCCTGGTGCAGGTGCTCGACGTCGAACAGATTCTGCGCGACGTGTTGCCAACCAGTCAGCCCGATGTCGATCCTTCCACCGTGGGACCGAAGCTGTCGTTGCGCCCGGGGTCGAAAATTCTCGCGGCGGACGATTCCGCTCTCGCCCGCAGCCTGATCGAACAGGGCCTGGATGCGATGGGCGTGCCGGTGGTGATGACCAAGACCGGCCAGGAAGCATGGGATCAGCTCAACGACATTGCGGCCACCGCGGCGAAGTCCGGCCGCAATGTGCGCGACGAGATCGCCTGCGTGCTGACCGATCTCGAAATGCCGGAGATGGATGGCTTCACGCTGACCCGCAAGATCAAGGCGGACAAGCGCTTCCAGGGGATTCCGGTGGTCATTCACTCGTCGCTATCGGGCAATGCCAGCGAGGATCATGTGCGCAAGGTGGGTGCGGATGCGTATGTGTCGAAGTTTCTGGCGAAGGATCTGGCGGAGACGATTCGGGGGGTGCTGCATATCTGACGCTGTGCGGTTCGGAGGGGAGGGAGTCAGACGGCGATCTCATATCGGCCGCCGCTTGCCCTGTCCCCGGCCCTCTCCCGCTTGCGGAAGGCTCTCTAGAACAGTGCTGCGACAGCCGCCGCATTCGCGATAAGCCGGCTCCCTCTCCCGCTTGCGGGAGAGGGTTGGGGAGAGGGCAAGGGGCACCCGCAAACCACGGCCGCCACGCTCCATAGGTTAACGTGCTATAGTCGGAGCCTTCGCCCCAAGAGGCGAGAACCCGGACAGATTATTAAGACAAGATACTGTCCGGCTGGCCCCAAGGGCCCCGCCGCCCGACCTGACGTCCGGCATTCACCACCCAAGCGTTCCCATTCAGTCGTTGCAGCGCCGATGTTTCCGGCTCCCTCGGAGCAGGCATCCAGCGCAGTGACCATCGCCGTTTCGGTAAGTCGCAAATCGCGCGTCGTTATTCGATCGATACGCGCCACAGCGCCCGAAATCCGCCTGCTCGCGTCCTTCTACTCGCTGACGCCTTCGCGCGGATCCACCGGACAGGGCAAGGGACCGCCCCATTCCAACAACATGATTCAAAACCAAAACCATAACCAATACACCGTCGCCGTCCATCCGATCCAGCAAAGCCCCGGCCAGTGGTTCGCCACCTATATCGTCAGCCGCTATGAAAGCGGACGTGAGCGGGTGCTCGAAAACGTCGCCGTACGCGACACGCTGCATCGCACGGAAGCGCTGGCAAAGCAGGTCGCCCGGCAAGCGGGCGAACGCGCGATTACGCGCTTGCGCCGCCATTGAGCGCGCGCCTTACCAAGGAGTCCACCATGTACGCCAATCACGCTGTCTACAAGGGCTATCGGCTCTCGGCCCATGTCCACCATGCCGCCGAACAAGCCGGCAAGTCGGGCACCGCGCGCGACAGCTTTGAGGCCACGGTCAATATCGTTGCCCTCGGCGGCGAGCCGTCGACGGGGCTGCCGCCGCTGCTTTCGCATCGCGCCGGCAGTCCGCGCGAGGCGATCGAAGCGGCCGTCGCCTACGGCCGCGATGTGATCGACGGCCTGTCCAGCTTTACCAAGGGCAAGCGCAAGGCCGCCGCCACGAAGACCCGCGCGGCCGAACTGGACGCGACCGTCTGACACTGGCGGCCCGCCAGGCGCGGCGAGCCCCGCGCTAGCTGGTCTTGCGCGATTGCCCGTTCTGCGCGGGCAATACGCCGAGTTCGGCCATCATCGCTCGTGCGATGGTCATGCGCTTTGGCGCCAATTCCTCGCGCTGCAAATCCATATTGAGCGCGAAGGGATAGACGCCGCCGTTTCTTTCGACCCAACCCACCCACCAGCCGTGGTTCAAGCCGGAATCCATCGCCCAGCCCGTCTTGGCGTAGATCGCATGGTCGCCATTGGCTTCCACGCGCAGGATCTCGCGCACCCACTGCTGGCTCAGACGCGACGCCGGTAACTGCCCCTGTGCCAACCGCGCCAGAAAGCGCGTCTGCTCGGCCGCGGAGATCGCCAGTGGTCCGCGCAGCCAGAACTGATCCACCACCTTCCCGAGTTGCCGGTTGCCGTAGTCCAACCGGTCGACCCACGTCTGCATCCGCTGCATGCCGATGCGCCGGGCCACGCCCTGGTAGACCGGCACATTTGACATCGCAATCGCCTCGCGCAGGTTCATGTCCCGCTGCCACTGCGGGAAGCGCGTCTTGCCGCCGCCATACGGCTGGACCTGGTCGGGATCGGCCACCACGCCGGTCTCGAATGCGATCAGGCTGTTCGGAATCTTGTAGGTCGACGCGGGCACCATCCGCGTTTTCGCACGCCTGGCATTGACCAGCGTGAGCCGGTTCCCCTTGACGTCGAGCAGTGCGAAGCAGCCGTCGACATCCAGCGCACGAAAGTGCGACATCAAATCCTCGCGGACGACCTCGGTCGGCGCGGCAACGGCGCTCGCCGGCGCGGCATCGGCCATCGCGAGGCGCGTGACAGGCAACAACGCTGCGCCGCCGGCCAGTTGCAGCAGGCGGCGGCGATACAGGCCGTGCGCATGCAGGGACTGCGCTTCGATACGGGACTTCATGGTCTCTCCTTGTTCGTTGGGAACGACTGCCCTCGGCGAAATGCGGATGGCAGCCGTGGTTGGTGCGCGCCGTTCCGGCCGGCGTGGCGCATCGTCGACTGGACAGTGCGCATCGTAGCGATAGCAGAGTTCCGGTCCAATGCGGGCCATGCGACAATCCGGCACGCCTGTCACGGCTGTCACGTCTTTGGATCAAACTGACCTATCGATCCCCTGTCCCATGCCCGATCCCGTCGTCGTCGAACTCACCGCCCCGCAAACGGTCAACGGCACGCGCGCCGCCTACCAGTCGGTCTGGCTGCTGGTGCGGCTGTACCACGCGACGCTGGAATCCCCCCAACGGCCGCTGGTCTATGCGGACGATCTGCGCGAGCGCATGAGCAATGCGCGCACGCTGCGGATGGCGATCGGCCGCGCCTTCCAGGACTTCGCGCGCTGGCAACTGGCGGTCGGATGGGGCGAGGATGCTGGCCGCGATCCGCGCTTCCTCAATTTGGAGGGACGCAGCCAGGGGCCATTCTGGCTGGCCGCGCACGAGCGCCAGCGCATCGTCTGCCAGGTTGGCGGCGCGCCGGCCAGCGCGGGCGAGATTGCCGCCTTTCTGGGCCTGGATCGCGACGGGCGCGGACAAGGCAAGACGGCGGCACCCCAACGGATGGTCACGCAGACCGATCTGTCCTTCTGGCGCCATTTCGTCGACGGCAAGCAGGCGCTGCGCGAAGGACGGCTGTTGACGCCGCTGGCGCGCGACGAGGCAGGCGGCGTCGGCGCTCATGACGCCCCCGCTGCGCTGACCGCGTTCCGCGCCGCGCGAAAGCTCGCCGTCAGCGAATTCGAGCACGCCTTCGTCGCACTGAATGAAGCGCTGCTGTGGCGCCGGCTTGGCGATCGCGCACAGACCCGCAAGATGCTGCGCGCGCTGCGGCGCCGACGGCGTGGCCACGCGATTGCGGGCAACGATTATCTCGACGCGATGGAAGGGATCGTCGCGGCGTGGTGTGCGTACGACGAGCGCGACCTGCGCGGTGCGCTGGCCCTGCTGCAGGCGCTGGCGCAGAATCCGCCCGGCGCGACGCTGGTGCAGGTGCATCCGCACGTTCGCTTCGAGTGGCACAACCTCGCCGCGCTGATTCAGCGCTCGCATGCACTGTCGGCAGCAGCCTCGAACGACGCCGCCGCAGCCGGCACGCTCGCCGAACAGGCGGTCGCCCATTTCGAGCAAGCGCTGGCGGCGGCCTTCGAATCGAACGTCTCCGATGCCGCGCAGCACGTGGCGGCCAATATCGGCATGGCGCTATGGCTGTTCGGCGAGGCCGGCATCGCGTGGTCCGGCGCCTTGCCCGGGCGCTCGTACGGGCTCTCGTCCGAGCGCGAGGCCGAGCGCGCGATCCAGTGGATCGGCCTGTCGGAATGGCTCGGCCGCGGCGCGGGCAACCGCCATCCCTCGGCATGGAATGCGATCTATCTGATGCGGATCGCCCGCGGCGCCTGCCATACCGCGCCGCGTCCCACGCTGGCCGAGTTCCAGGCCACCGCGCCGATCGGCGTGGCCGCGCTGCGCCAGTTGGCCGGACCCTTCGCCGACGCCTTCACGGGGCCCGCCTGGCCCGATACCTGGCACGAAGTCGCGGCATGGCGGCTGGCGGAATCGCAGCGCGGCGAACGCAAATACCCGCTGCTGCAACAGAGCAGCCTGTGGTTCGAGCTGGCGTGGTATTCGGCCCATGCCGGGCAGCTGGCACCGGCGGCGCGCGCGCTGCGTTCGCTGCGCGAAGGGCTGAAGCAATTGGCGGCCAGCGATCGCCAGTACTTCGGCAAGCCGCTGCTCGATGCGCTGCCCGAGCCGGTGCATCGGATGGCGCGGGACGACTGAGCGCTGCGCAAAAAAAAGGGTCCCCACCGCGGGGACCCAATCGCACCACCATGGCGCCGGCATGCCGCCGGCGCCCGGCCTTCGGTTACACCGGCTCGTCCGTCGCCGGATTCGGCTTGCGGTCGTCGAACCAGCGATACAGCGTCGGCACCATCACCAGCGTGAGCAGCGTCGACGTGATCAGGCCGCCGATCACCACCACCGCCAGCGGGCGCTGCACCTCGGAGCCCGGTCCCGTCGAGAACAGGAACGGCACCAGGCCCAGCAGGGCGATGGTGGCCGTCATCATCACCGGACGGAACCGCATGGTGGCGCCGTGGATCACCGCCTCGTCGAGCTCCATGCCGTTGTTGCGCAGATTGCGGATGTACGACACCAGCACCACGCCGTTCAGCACCGCGATACCCCACAGCGCGATAAAGCCCACCGACGCCGGCACCGACAGATACTCGCCGGTGATGAACAGCCCGATGATCCCGCCGATCGATGCGAACGGCAGCACCGTGATGATCAGCGTGGCGAAGCGCAGCGAGTTGAACAGCAGGAACAGCAGGAAGAAGATCGCGGCGATCGTGATCGGCACGATGATCTTCAGGTGGCCCATCGCGCGTTCCATGTTCTGGAACTGGCCGCCCCACTCAAAGTAATAGCCTTCGGGCAGCTTGACCTTGCTGTCGGTCGCCTGCTGCAGCTCGGCCACGAAGCCGCCGAGGTCGCGGTCCTTGACGTTGATCATCACCACGACGCGGCGCTTGGCCATTTCGCGGCTGATCTGCGCCGGGCCGTCGCTGACCTCGATCTTGGCGACGCTTTGCAGCGGCACCTGGATGCCGTCCGGCGTGGTCACCAGCAACTGGCGGATCGACTGGACATCGTGGCGGAAGCGCTCCGGCAGGCGGACCGCGGCGCTGAAGCGGCGCTCGCCCTCGAAGATGTCGGTCGCCCGCTTGCCGCCGATCGAGATCTCGATGATGTCGTGGATGTCCGAGACATTGAGCCCATAGCGCGCGATCGCCTGGCGGTCGATGTCGATCGACAGGTACTGCTGACCGGTGATGCGCTCGATGCGGATGTCCTGCGAGCCCTGGATGCCGCCGGCCACGCGGGCGACCTCGCCGGCCAGCTCGCGCAGCTTGCCGAGGTCGTCGCCGAAGATCTTGACCGCGATGTCCGAACGCACGCCGCTGACCATCTCGTCGATCCGGTCGGAAATCGGCTGCGCCATCACGATCTGCACGCCCGGAATGGCACGCAGCTTCTGGCGGATCTGCTCGGCGATGTCGTCCTGCGTCCAGCCCTCGGGCCACTCGTCGCGATCCTTCAGGCTGGCGATCGGGGTCGACTCGTTCTGGCTCTGCGGATCGGCGGGGCTCTCGCCGCGGCCGACACCGGAGACCACCGACTTGACGCCCGGCACGCTCAGCACCAGCTTGTTGGCCTCCTTCTCCAGCTTGATCGATTCCTCCAGCGAGATGTTGGGCACGCGGTCGATCGCGGGAACGATCGAACCTTCCTTCATCTCCGGCATGAACGACGAACCGAGCAGCGGCACGATCGCCAGCGTGCCGAAGAACGCAATGACGGCAGCCACCACGGTCTTGCGGCTGTTCGCCATCGCCACCTTCAGCAGCCGCAGATAGTGGCGCTTCAGGAAGGCGATCACGCGCGTATCGTGCTCGGCACCGCCCTTCAGGATGTAGGACGACAGCACCGGCGACAGCGTCAGCGACAGCACCAGCGAGATCGCCAGCGCGATCGCGATGGTGAAGGCCAGCGGCGCGAACATCTTGCCCTCGGTGCCGGTCAGCGTCATCAGCGGCAGGAACACCAGGATGATGATGCCGACGCCGACGATCACCGGCGTTGCCACCTCCTGCACCGCCTTGACCAGCACCTCGGTCTTGGTCAGGTTCAGCTCATCCTTGCGTCCCAATCGCTCGAACGCGTTCTCGACCACCACCACGGAGCCGTCGACCATCAGGCCGATGGCGATCGCCAAACCGCCCAGCGACATCAGGTTGGCCGACAGCCCCACCTGGTTCATCACCATGAAGGTCAGCAGCGGCGTCAGCACCAGCGTGGCCAGCACGATCACCGACGAGCGCAGGTCGCCCAGGAACAGGAACAGCACGATCACCACCAGCACCACGCCTTCGAGCAGCACCTTGGTCACCGTCCACAACGCGGCGTCGACCAGTTCGCTGCGGTCGTAATACGGCACGATCTGCAGCTTGCCCGGCAACATGCCGCGCTCGTTGATCTCGGCGACGCGCTGCTTGACGCGGCTGACGACCTCCTTCGCATTGCCGCCGCGCATCATCATCACGATGCCGCCGACCGACTCGGTCTGGCCGTTCTTGATCAGCGCACCCTGCCGGACCTCATGGCCGATGGTGACCTCAGCCACGTCGCGCAGATAGACCGGCGTGCCGTTGACCTCCTTGAGCACGATGCTCTGCAGGTCCTCGACGCCCCGGGCCAGACCCACGCCGCGGATCAGGTACTGCTCGGCATAGTGCGGCAGCACGCCGCCGCCCGAGTTGGCGTTGTTGTTGGCCAGCGCCTGGTAGACCTGCTGCACCGAGATGCCGTAGTGGCGCATCCGGTCCGGATTGATCAGCGCCTGGTACTGCTTGACGTAGCCGCCCTGCGAGTTGATTTCGGCGACGCCCGGAATCGAACGCAGCAGCGGACGCACGACCCAGTCCTGCACGATGCGGCGTTCGGACAGCTCCTCCTGCGTCAGCTCGCGATCGCCGTCGTCGGCGCGGTCCAGCGTGTACTGGTAGACCTCGCCCAGACCGGTCGATACCGGACCGAGCACGGGAGAGACGCCTTCCGGCATGCGGCCGCCGACTTCGATCAGCCGCTCCATCACGAGCTGCCGCGCAAAATAGACGTCGGTCGCATCGGTAAATACCAGCGTGATCAGCGACAGGCCCGCCTTGTTCAGCGAGCGCATCTCGACCAGCCCGGGCAGGCCGGTCATCGCGATCTCGATCGGCACGGTGACGAATCGCTCGACCTCTTCGGGCGAGCGGCCGGCCGCTTCGGTGGCGATCTGCACCTGGACGTTGGTGACATCGGGGAACGCGTCGACCGACAGCTTGCTGGCGGCACGCAACCCGAAGAAGAACAGCACGACCGCGATCACGCAGACCACGAGCCGCTGTTTGATGGCGGCTTGGACCAAGGATTGGATCATGGCGATTATCCTTGTTCGAGGCGTTTGCGCTCGTTATCGAGGTGGAACGCGCCATTGACCACGATGCGGTCGCCCGCCTTGACGCCGCTCTGCACCACGCGCATGCCGTCGCTCTCGGCGCCGAGCTTGACCGGCACCGCACGATACAGCCCGTCGCCCTGCTCGACGTAGACCTGCTCCTCGTTGCCATCGCGGACCACGGCAGAACCGGGCACCACCAGCCGCTCGGTCGGCCGGCTGGCGATCACCATGCTGGCCAGCATGGCCGGCTTCAGGCGACCTTCGCGGTTGTCGAGTTCGGTGCGAACCAGCACCGTGCGCGACTCGGGATTGACGGTGCGGCCGACGTAGATCAGCTTGCCGCTGATCCGGCTGCGGCCCGTGCCTGCGCCCAGCGAAGGCACGTCGATCTCGACGGTCTGCCCTTCGGCCACCAGCGCGGCCTGCTGTTCGGGCACCTCGGCCACGACCCAGACGCGCGACAGATCGGCCACGGTGTACAGCGAGTCGGCCGGCTGCACCACCTGGCCTTGCGCGACCTTGCGCTCGACTACGGTGCCGCTGATGCTCGAATACACCGGCGAATACGAGTTGATGCTGCCGCCCTTGGACAGCTCGGCGATCGCAGCCTTCGACATGCCGAGCACGCGCAGCTGGTCGCGATAGGCGTGCATCTCGGCGTTGGCGATCGCATATTCGCTCTCGCGGCGCTGCAGTTCGCCGCGGCCGATCACGTCGGCGGCAAACAGCTGGCGCGCGCGCTCGGCGTTCTGCGCCTGCAGCTGCGATTGCGCCAAGGCCTTCATATACGACATCTGGGCGGCGCCCAGCTCGCTGCTGTGCAGACGCGCCAGCACCTGGCCGGCCTTCACTTCCTGGCCGGGCATTGCGTAGAGGTCGGTGACGCGGCCGGTCACCGACGCGCCGATGCGCGCGACGCGCTGCTCGTCGAAATCGATGCGGCCGGCCACGTGCAGCATCTCGCTGAACGGGCTGGTGGTCACCGGCGCGACCTTCAGCGTCTGCTGCAGCGAGGGCTCGGGCTTGACCACGCCGGGCGGCAGCTTGGGCGCCTCGGCTGCGGGCGGCGGTTCCTCGGAACAGGCCGCGAGCGTCAACATCATGGCGGCAGCCACCGCCAGGGTACGGAGGGAATAGGGGCGCATGGTCAGTCTTGTTTCGATTCGGTGGACGGGGCGGCGGGGGTCGCCGGGCTCGGCGACATCGCCGGAGCGGGGGCGATGGTGGCCGGTGCGGCCGGCGCGGCCGGTGTCGTGTTCAGGGTCGGCACGCCCGTAGCCGGCGGCGCGGCGGTGGCGTTCGCTGTGCCCGGCACCGCGGCAGGGGTGGCCGTCGGCGTGAACGAAGCCGTGGGCGCCATCGCCGGCATCGACATGCCGGGCGCCATCGACAGCAGGCGTTCGATCTGGATCGCCGCCATCTGCTGGTCGTATTGCGCGGCGATCAGCTCGTTGCGCGCATTGCGCAGCGTGCGCTGCGCGTCGATGACTTCGAGAATGCCGCGCTCGCCGTAGCGGTAGGCCGCCTGCGCGACCTGCAGCGCGTTCTCGGCCTCGCGCACGATGCCGGATTCCAGCGCGGTGACCTGAGCCTGCGTGATTTCCAGCTGGCGGTACGCCGACTCGAGCTCCTGGCCCAGCTCGAACTCGCGCAGCTCATAGGCGTTGCGCGCCTGCGCGGCTTGCGCGACGGCCTCGCCCACCGGGCCCTTGCGGCGGTCCCACAGCGGAATGGTCAGCACCACGCCGATCTGCGAGACGTTGTTGTCCGGCTCGCGCGTCGTGCTGGCGCGCAGCGCGACATCGGGCAGCCGCAGCGAACGCTGGTAGTCGACCGCCAGATTGGCGCGCTCGAGCTCCATGCGGCGCTGGACCAGTTCGGCGTTGGCGGTGCTCAGGCGCGAACGCATCGCCATCAGGTCCGGCACGTGCGGACTCTGGCCGAGGCTTCCGCTCAGCGCGAACTTCGGCGGCAGCGCGCCGCCGACCTGCTGTCGCAGCGCGGCCTTGGCCTGGTCGACGCGGTACTCGGCGCTCTGCAGCGATTTCTGCGCGGCCAGCAGCTCGGTCTCGGCGCGGATCAGCTCATAGCGCGGCGCCTCGCCGACCTCGACCCGCAGACGGGCGCGCGAATGGACCTGCTTCATCATCGACAGGTCTTCGCGCGCCGCCGCCAGTTCGCTCTCCCGGCGCAGCACGCCGAAGTAGGCGGTCTTGACGCGCGCGGCGAGGTCGGCGTGGAACGCCTGGAAGCCCGCTTCCGTCGCGTCGAGATTGCGCTCGGCGATCGAGCGGCGCAGGCTGCGTTGCTGGGGGTAGTCGAAGCGCTGCGTGATGGCGAAGCTGGGCGTATTGCCCTCCGCCACGCCGGCCTGCCGGCCGCGTAGGCGGCCGTACATCATTTCGACCTGGGGGTTCGGATAGGCGCCCGCACTGGTGATGGCGGCGCTGGCGGCGTCGACGCCGGCCTGCGCGGCGACCACGCCCTTGTTCGAGGTCTGGGACAGGGACAGCAGTTGCTCCAGCGAGAAGGCGTCGGCGGCAAAGGCCGACGACACCCCAAGCGACAGCGACGCTATCAGGGTAAGCGTAGAGATCTTCATGGCAACGAGAAAAAGCCGGACCACTGCATGCCGGCTTCGCGCGGACGGCGTTACCGCGACAAGCACACGGCCCACGGCAGCGAACGCCGCGAGCAAGACATGCAGATAGGAGGCGCGGCCAGTCCCGACACGGGGTCGGACCGGCGCGTCAGCGATCAGGCGAGAACGATGGGGGGCTTGAACAGCGCCGCAGGCAGAGGCGGCGCACGGCCGTGGCGAGGCGCAGAGACATCGCCGGAAGGCAGTTCGAGCGGCGCCGTCGGCAAGGCGAACAGCGCGCTCGATTCTTCGATTTCGTCCAGTACGTCGGGCGGATCGAGCAGATCGGCCGACCAGATATTGCAGTAGCCGGGATGGGAGGCGGCTTCTACGACGTCGTCGTCGGCATGGATGCCGTCGTCGCCGGGCGCGACGATGCGGCTGCCGCCCTCATCGCTGGACACCGCCCGCGCGGCGACGGCGGCGACTGCCGCCATGCTGCAGACCAGCGGTCCGACCCGAATCTGTCCGGGTCCGAGCCCCGCCGCCGCGTCCAGACGCGTGCTCGCCTGCGCTCCAAAGGAGAGCAGAAACAGGCAGGACGCGATCAGAAACGGTAGTAAGGCTCGCATGAAGGGGAATTTGGCGTCGGTATGCAGGCAAGGGCACGACGCCAGGAATATGGCGGATAGTGCGCTGCGTAACGAGACGCAAGTGCGGCATTGTAACCGAATGCAATCGCATGGACAGGGTTAGCCCTAGGTTGTTCCCGAGAACGTGACGATTTGGGTATCGGGCAGGACGTGTCCGCCCTGCCCGATCCGGTCGGATTGGTGCCGGTTCGGGGCCGGTTCGGGGCCGGACCGGGGCCGGTTCGGGCCGGTCAGGCCACCGTTCCGCCGACGCCTGCGGTGGGCGCCAACCTGACCTTGCCGGGCGCGGTGTCGTCCCGATCGGCTTCGTCGCCGCCCGCCTTGTCCAGGTCCATGCCGGTCGTTTCCGGCAGCATCAACGCGGCGAACACCACCAGCGCATAGCCCGCCCCGGCGACGATGGCGATCGCCAGCGGCAGCGAGGTGCGGCCCGAGCTGAGCCAGCCCACGGTCAGCGGAAAGAAGGAGCCGATCACCCGGCCAAGGTTGTACGAGACGCCGTAGCCGGTCGCGCGGATATCGTTCGGATACGACTCGGAGATGGTCGCGCCGATGCCGGAGAACACGCCCTGCATCAGCACGCCAAGCGGGAAGCCGAGAAACAGCATCGACAGGTTCGAGACCGGAATCACCATGTAGATCAGCGCCATCGCGAACGCGCCGGCGGCGAACAGCACATAGGTCGGGCGCCGTCCCAGCCGGTCGGTCGCATAGGCGCCCGCCACATAGCCGACCAGCGACCCCAGGATCGTGACGGCCAGATAGGAGCTGGTGCCGAAGACCGACAGGCCTCGCTCGGTCTTCAGAAAGGTCGGCAGCCAGGTCGCGATCGCGTAGTAGGCGCCGAGCATGCCGCCCGACAGCAGGCTGCACAGCACGGTCTTGCGCAGCAGCGGGCGTCGGACCAGACGGCCCAGTTCCTGCCAGGCGGATCCCCGCGAGGCGGCCCGCTCGGCGCGCGTCTTGACGAAGACCTCCGGTTCGTCGAGGTTGCGGCGCAAGTAGAACACCACCAGCGCCGGCACGATGCCCAGGAAGAAGCAGACGCGCCAGGCCGTCTCGGCCGGGAACAGGCTGAAGGTCAGGCCATAGGCGAGCGCCGCCGCGCCCCAGCCGAACGAATAGCTGCTCGCCGTGAAGCCCGAGTATTTGCCGCGGTGCGCCGGATTGCGAATCATCTCGGTCACCAGCACCATGCACAGCGACGATTCGCCGCCGAAGCCGATGCCCTGGATCATGCGGAACAGCATCAGCTGCTCGGGCGTATTGGCCAGCCCGCACAGGAAGCACGCGACGGTGAAGACCACGATGGTCCAGCGCAGCACGCGCACGCGGCCATAGCGGTCGGCCAGCATGCCGGCGCCGATCGCGCCGATCAGCGACGACACCAGCGTCCACGTGACGATCGCGCCGGCGGTCGATTTGCTCATCTGCCACTGCGTCAGCAGCGTCGAGATCAGGAAGGAATAGATCATGAAGTCGAAGACGTCGACCGCATGACCGAGGAAGGCGCCGTAGAAACCCTTGCGCTCCATCCGCGATAACTCTTTGAACCAGTCCAGCATGATCGCTCCTTGTCAGTGTGGGCATCGTGGCGGCGTGGCGGGCCGCGTGGCGTGCGAATTCGGTGGGGCTGCGTGCTTGAGGTCTGCCGGCGGCGTGCTCAGCCCGGCGGAGGCCGGAAGGCAAAGCCCGCCGCCTCGAGCAGGCTGGCGAAGCGCAGCGAAGTCAGATCGCGATAGCGTCCGGCGACGATCTGCACGCCGACGGGCAGACCGCTGCGGCCCGGGCCGATCGGCGCGACGGTCGACGGCAGCCCGCACAGTCCGGAATGGCCGGCCCAGAACAGCTGGGTCGTCATCGGCTGCGGCTGGCCGTTGACCCGCAGATGGCGTTGCCAGGGCTCGCCGGCTTCGTTCAGTTCAAAGGCGGTGGTGGCTGCCGCGGGGCACAGCAGCACGTCGTAATCGTCGAAGAAACGTTGCCAGGCCTGGGCGAAGCGCTCGCGCGCGCGCTGCAGCTGCAGCCAGTCGCGGTGGTGCAGCGTGGCGCCGGCATGCTGGAGCACGGCGTAGCGCGCATCGTCCGGGTTCGCCGCGGCGGCCTGGTCCAGCGAGTCGGCGAACGCAGCGTCCGGCATATGGACCGAGGTGGTCGCGCGCAGCAGCAGCACATAGGTCCGCCACAGTGCCTCGGCGTCGAAGGATGGACGGACATGCCAGGCGACGCTGGCGCCCTGCCCTTCGAGCCAGCGTCCCAGTCCTTCGATGCAGTCGCTGACTTCGCGGTCGGCCTCGGCCTGCGGATGCGAGGGCAGCACGGCCACGCGGAATTGACGGAGCGTGTTCAGCGGACACGGCGGCAAGGCCAAGCGATAGGCCAGCGCATCGGCACCTTCCGGACCGGCGATGGCCTGCAGCACCAACTCGAGATCGCGCGCGCTGCGGGCGATCGGGCCTGCCACGTTGATGTCCTGCATGCCGAACGAAGGCGCACCGGTACCATGCCCGCTCAACGGCACGATGCCGTGGCTGCTCTTGTGCGAGAACACGCCGCAGTAGTGCGCCGGGTTGCGCAGCGACGAGCCGATATCCGAGCCGATGTCAAAGAGGCTCATGCCGGCGCAGACGGCGGCCGCGCTGCCGCCCGACGAACCGCCCGGCGTGCGCGTCGGATCGTGCGGATTGCGCGTGGTGCCGTAGACCGCGTTATAGCTTTGCCAGTCGCGCAGGCCGAGCGGCACGTTGGTCTTGCCGATCAGCACCGCGCCGGACTCGCGCAGCCGCTGGACGACCGTGGCGTCGCGCTGGGCGACGTGGCCGCGCAGCGCCGGACTGCCGCAGGTGGTCGGCCAGCCGGCCACGTCGAACGACTCCTTGATGGAGAACGGCACGCCATCGAGCGGCCCGAGCACCCTGCCCTGACGGCGACGCGCATCGCTGGCGCGCGCCTGTTCGCGTGCGGCAGCGAAATCGGCCAGCACGACGGCGTTCAGTTCGGGATTGCGCTCGGCCCACGCGGCCTGGCAGCTATCGAGCAGTTGCTCGGCGGTGGTGCGGCCAGCCGCCAGATCGTCGACCGCTTGCCATAGCGGGCGGTAGCGCGCGGCAGGTTCGCGCGGACGTTCGGCCGCAGGGATTTCGGCGCGCGCTGCAACACTGGCGCGGTCGTCGATGGACGGGGACGTTGGCAGGCTCACGTCGGCTCCTGTTCTTGTTGTTGCTTGTTGTTGCCTGTTGTTATGCCGCGACCCTGACGGCAGCGCGCCAGCCTCTCTGTCGGAGACCTCGGCAAGTGCTGTGTCGGTATACTATATGCAATAGTTTAGGCGGCACCAAGATCTGCTGGCATTGGCAGAAACCCTCGCACCGAGGGACGAGCCATCGATGCGTTGGGCGCGCTTTACGCAAGAATCGGTCCGGTGTGGATGGCGCACCATGCGGGGAACCGCATTGCGCTGAGGACAGGAAGGGAGTGACGGGCGACCGTGCGGGCGAATGCCCGACGCAAGGACGGAAGCGGGAAAGAAAAAACCGCCCCGAAGGGCGGTTCTCGCGCTATCAGCCGCGCCTGGCGGCCGGTCCGGCCATCAAGCCGCGCGGTGTCCGCACCCGGCACGGCCCAACAGGCACTGGACGAAGCGCAGCACGTCGGCTGCTCGCAGCGGGATCAGCGGTGTGGCATGACGGACGGCGTCGCGGGAGGCGTAGTGGCGCAGCAGTTGCTGGCCGACCGGGGTGTCCAGGTACGACGCCTGGGCATTGGTGTCGCGGTAAGTCATGGTCTTTCTCTATTGCGTTTACAACGGTTGACAGTATACACAGATTTTGTGCATTGCGCCATGACGGTGCAACGGGGTGCCCCGAAGCCGTGCGCGTCGCCCATGTGCCGGCCACGGCCGCAAGAGCCTGGACGCCATGGCAGACGCGCGGACGCCGCACCGTCACCGTGGTGCGTCGCGACAGAGAAAACGGAAAAGAGAGAAGACGAGAGGGAGGGACGCCCAGGCGTCAGGCAGCGTGCTGCTCGCCTACCGGCAGTTCGGCCGCCTTCGCGGCGCTGTAGACATGCCGCGCGGCCAGCAAGGCGGCCAGGTCGGCATCGCCGGCGATCACCGCCTGCAGGATCTGCGCATGCTCGTCCCAGTTCTGCCGGGCCCGCACCACATTGGCCGGCCCGAACAGCACCGCGGTGCGTTCCCGCAGCGAGCGCATCATTTCCTGCAGCACGCTGTTGGCGGCAATGTTGCCGAGCACCTCGTGAAAGCGCGAGTTCAGCGTCAGCAGCTCGTCCGCCCTGCCCTGCGCCGCGGCTTCCATGCCTTGCTGCAATACCGCCTGCAGTTCCGCGACCAGCGACGGATCGCGCCGCTGCGCGGCGAGCTTGGCGTTCAGCCCTTCCAGCGTGGCGCGCACTTCGACCATCTCGCGCACGATGTCGGGCGACAGCTTGGCCACCGAGGCGCCGCGCCGGGGTTCGATCAGCACCAGCCCTTCGCTGGCCAGCGCCCGCAGCGCCTCGCGCACCGGGATGCGCGACACGCCCAGTTCCGCCGACAGCTTGTTCTCGACCAGCCGCTCACCCGGCGCGTAGGCGCCCTTCAGGATGCGCTCGCGCAGCTTGTCGGTGACCAGCGCGAACAGCGGCGAATGGCTGGCGCCCAGGCTCACGACTTCCTGATCGGGCGCGGCGGAAACGGAGGGGCGGAGGGACATGGCGGATGGCGAGGCGATCGGTTTGGAAAGCGCGCGAATTGACGGGATCGTGGCGGCAGCCCTGGCGGCAGGCCGGTGCACGACCCGCGTCAAAGGCTGGCGCCATTGTATACCAGCTACCGGCCGCAGCGGCGCCGTCGCCCTGCCTCGTTCCCGCTGCTCAGTCCCGCTGGAACGTGAAACTGTCGGCGTAGATATGCTCGGTGCCGGCGCCGCGCTCCAGGAACGCCAGGCGCGCGTCGCGAATCATGTCCGGCGAGCCGCACAGATAGACCGCATGCTCGGACAGATCGCCGAGGTCGTCGATCGCCGCGTGGTGAACATAGCCGCGCCGGCCCTGCCAGCCGACCCCGCCGCGCGACAGCACCGGCACGTAGCGGAAGTCGTACAGCCGCTCGGCCCAACCTTCGATCTGCTCGTGCAGGTAGAGATCGCTCTCCTCCCGCATGCCCCAGTACAGCGAGACCGGCGGGCAATCGGGATCGTCCATCAGCGATTCGAGAATCGCCTTGATCGGCGCGATGCCGGTGCCGGTGGCCACCATCAGCAGCGGACGGTAGTCGCGGGCGCGATAGAAGAAGGTGCCGTGCGGCAGCTCGACCTCGACCGCGTCGCCCGGCGCGAGTCCCGGCAGGATGCGGTCGGTGACGGCGCCGCCCGGAATGCGGCGGACATGCAGTTCGATGTTGCCGCCCTGCGGCACCGACGCCATCGAGAAGCTGCGCGCGTGGCCGTCTTCGGTGAAGAGCTTCAGATACTGGCCGGGCCGATAGTCGAGCGCGGCATCGACATCGGGCACCTGCAGCCGGACCTGCAGCACGGTCGGCGTCAGCGCGCGCACCGCTTCGATCTGCGCGCGATGCCGCGTCGGCTCGGCACAGATCTCGTCCTCCCGAGCGGTGCTGATCAACAGATCGCCGACCGGCTGCGCCTGACAGGCCAGCGCATAGCCTGCCGCCGCCTCGTCCGGCGCCAGGCCCATCGGCTCCTCGTCATAGCGGACTTCGCCTTCGACCAGCTTCAGCCGACAGGTGCCGCAGCCGCCCAGCTGGCAATCGTGCGGCAGCGCGATGCCGGCCTTCAGCGCCGCCTGCAGCAGCGTTTCGCCGCGTTCGACGAAAAAGGCCTGCTGCGTTTCGAGGATCTGGATGCGGTGAGACATGATGCGTTCCCAGTAGCCGATGGACAGATGCGGCGAGTGTCAGAGTCGATGGCAGTGTCGGTGTCAGCGCTTGATATCGGCCTGCACCACCACCACCAGGTCCTGCGGTGCGAGCAGTTCCTGCAGCGCCTGCAACGCGGCCAGGCCGGCCTGCGTGTCCTGCTCGCCGTTGCCGCCGCTCAGGCCGATGCCGCCGATCACCTGCTCGTTGACGACGATCGGAAAGCCGCCGACGAACGCGGCGAACTTGCCTTCGAAGCTCCACTGGATGCCGAAGGCTTCGTTGCCCGGCAGCGCCGGCCCGTTCGGCGGCGTGGTGAACAGATGGGTCGAGCGCTTGTGGCCGGCCGCGGTAAACGCCTTGTTCCAGGCGATCTGCGGACCGGTGATGCGGGCCCCGTCCATCCGCTCCAGCACCAGCGGATAGCCGCCCTCGTCCACCACGCAGATGGATTCGAGCACGCCGATCTCCTCGGACCTGGCGATGGCCGCGGCCACCATATGGCGCGCTTCGCGCAGTTCGAGCTTGATGGCTTGTTTCATGCGATGTCCTCCTGGTCGATGCGATGCTGCGACGCTGCGATGTTTACAGGCCGCGGTAGACGGTCTTGATCTGTGTATAGAACTCGAGGCCGGTGCGGCCCGATTCGCGGAAAGTCGACGTGCTCGAACGCTTGAGCCCGCCGAACGGCGCGTTGACGAGGTTGCCGGTGGTGGTGCGGTTGATCTTCACGGTACCGGCCTCGATATCGGCGGCGAAGCGATGCATATAGCGCGGATTGCGCGTGACGATCGCCGCGGCCAGGCCGTATTCCGTGTCGTTGGCCTTGGCGATGGCGTCGGCGTAGTCGCTGAACGCGACGATCGCGATCACCGGCCCGAAGATCTCCTCTCTCGCGATGCGCATGTCCTGCGTGACATCGGTGAAGACCGCGGGCGAGACGTAGAAGCCGTTGTCGAACTCGGGACCGCTGAGCCGTTCGCCGCCGCACAGCAGCGTGGCCTCCGACTTGCCGATGTCGATATAGCGCAGCACGTTGTCGAGCTGGTTGCGCGTGGCGAGCGGACCGAGATCCATGCCCGGCGTCATGCCGCTGCCGATCTTCAGGGTCCTGACCCGGGCCAACAGCTTCTCGGTGTAGGCCTCGCGCACCGACTCGGCGACCAGCACGCGGCTGGTGCCGGTGCAGGCCTGGCCGCTCAGCGAGAAGCCGCCCTTGATCGTCAGCTCGACGGCCTGGTCCAGATCGGCGTCTTCCATCACCAGCAGCGGATTCTTGCCGCCCAGCTCCATCTGCGTGCGCGTGGTCAGCGGCACCGAACGATGGATCTGCTCGCCGGCGCGCGTCGAGCCGGTGAACGAGATCGCGCGCACGGCCGGCGCCTGCGTGATCGCGGCGCCCACGTCGGCGGCACTGCCGGTGATGAAGTTCAACACGCCCTTGGGCAGACCGGCATCGATCAGCGCCTCGGCCAGCCGATAGCCGCTCAGCGGCGCATCGGACGACGGCTTGAACACCACGGTATTGCCGGTGATCAGCGCCGGCGCGATCTTGCGCGCGGGAATCGAGATCGGGAAGTTCCACGGCGAGATCACCGTCGCCACGCCCAGCGGCTCGCGCTGCGTGTAGACCAGCATGTCGCCGTCGTCGTTCGGAAACGATTCGCCGGTGAAGGTCTGGCCCTCGACGGCATAGAAGCGCAGCGTCTGCGCCGAGCGCAGGACCTCGTCGCGGGCCAGGCTCAGCGCCTTGCCCTCCTCGCGCGTCAGTTCGCGGGCGATGCCGTCGGCATTGGCTTCCAGCTGCTGCGCGGCGCGGTTCAGGATCGCCGCGCGGCGGCCGATCGGCGTGTTCTTCCAGCCCTCGAACGCGGCAGCGGCAGCGGCCACCGCGGCTTCGCCGTCGGCGGCGGCCGAGGCCTGGAAGCGGCCCACCACGTCATCGGTGTCGGCGGGGTTGATGTTGTCGAAGGTCCGGCCGGACTGGCACGCGGTCCACTCGCCATCGATGTAGTTGAAGAACGTTTCCATCTGTGCGGCGCTCATCAGGCGGTTAGGGAAAGGCGCGCGGCGCGGGAAAGCGCCGCGCGCAGGGCGCGATTGAAGCGGCCGGGTTCAGGCAGCCAGCTCGAGCTCGAGCTCGGGCAGCGGCAGCTCGTGCGCGACATAGTCGTAGTACAGCGCGGTCGTATAGAGCAGCCGCATCTGTGCGCCGATCTCGCAGATCTTCAGGCAGCGCTGCTGCAGCTCCGGCGTATCGGCGTGCTCGAGCACGATCTGGTAGCCGCGTTCGCCGTGGATCTCGTCCGAGACGATATGCAGGTCGAAGAACTCGACCTCCTCGTCGGTGAACTGGTACTTCTCGCGCAGCGTCGGCGTCTGCTTGCGGTAGATCGACGGCACCTGCGACTCCAGCCCGACCACCAGGCCCGCCACCGCGACGATCGGGTCCTCGCGCATCGCCACCGAATAGCACCAGGCCTGCAGGCCGCGCGTGGTGGGCGACATGTTGTCCGGGTCGACCACGCGCTCGCGCGTGGTGCCGCAGGCCTCGGCGAAGCGGATCAGCAGATCGGTGTGGCGGTCGCCGCCGATTTCCTCTTCATACATATTGGCCAGCAGGAAATCCTTGGCCTCGGTATACCGATCCGGCATGCGGGCGTAGATATAGCCCAGGTAATCGGCGAACGGACCGACGTAGTGATAGTGGTTCTCGGCCCAGCGGGCCAGATGGGCGCGGCTGAGCTTGCCGCTCGCCCAGGCCTTGCTGAAAGGCGCCTGGTTGGCGCTTTTGCCCTTGATCGCTTCTTCCAGCGCGGCACGGAATTCTTCTCGGTTCATCAGTTCGGCCATGTGGGGCTCCTTGTTGGCTGACGGTTCGGAATGGGTTGGGTCGGGCGCGTTGTTCGCTCGATGTATGTATACTATATACACCTGATGCAGGCGGACAAGGGCCTGCGGGGTTTTATTCGTCGGGGTTTACCTTGGTTCTGGCGTCGAATGGTTTGCCTGGGCGCGCAGGAAGATCACCGCGCCGCCTGCAGCCGCTGCCACGCCAGCCCCGCCAATGCCACATCCTCCAGGCCGACGCCGACCGACTTGTAGATCACGATGTCGTCGTCATTGCGCCGCGGCTCGGCCCGGCCCAGCACGACGTCGGCCAGCTCGAACAACTTCGACTCGGGCAACACGCCCGGCCCCGCCATCACGATGTCGCCGGCTTCGCGGGTGGACTGCGGCTTCCATTCCACGACCACGGCGGATGCGCGCGACAGCGCCACGTCGTCCAGCTCGCGCGTATGCGGCAGGCTCGAGCCGATCGCCGCGACAAACGCCCCGGGCTTGATCGCCTCGCCCGGAAACAGCGGCGTGGTCGAGCGCGAGGCCGTGACGACGATATCGGCGTCTTTCACGGCCGCCTCGGCCTGCGTGGGGATCACCGGTATGCCGCAGGCTTGGCCGAGGCGCTCGGCCAGATCGGCCGGCGCGAACGGATCGCACAGCAGGATCCGTTCGAGCGGCAGCGCGGCGCTCAACTGCCTGGCGTGCGCCGCGCCTTGCGTGCCGGCGCCGAACAGCGCCAGCGTGCGGGCATCGGACCGCGCCAGATGGCGCGCCGCGATCACCGTGCAGGCCGCGGTGCGCAGCCGCGTGATCGCGCCCGCATCGAACGACGCCAGCGGCCGCCCGTCCTCGGTGGAGAACAACAGGATCACGAAGGAGAACTGCCCGTCGATGGTGGTGTAGACCTTGGCGCCGGCGACGCCCTGCTCCGGTATCACTGCGCCCAGCGTCGACAGCTTGATGCCGCCGGCCTCGGTGCGGATGCGCTGCTGCATGGCGGCGCAGCCCTCGCCGAAGCTGCGAAACGCTTCGAGCAGGATGCGTTGCGCGTCTTCGGCGCCGACATGGCGATCGACCATGTCATCGGTGATGTGCTGCATCTGGTCCCCTGCATGGGTGGGTTGGGATGGAATCGAATGCCTCGGGTCATTCGGCTCAAGCCGGCAGCGCCATGCGCACCAGTACGCCGATGGCGCCCGCGGCGCACAAGGCAAGCAGCAGGCGGCGCACTGCCGCGGCAGAAACGCGGCTCCTGAGCCGGCTCGAGATGGCAAACCCGGCGAGCAGAAAGGGCGCGAGCAGCGCGCTCAGCGTCAGGTCGGCGATGCCGAAGCGCCCCGCCCCGGCCAGCATCGCCAGCGACAACGCCGCGCCGCCGCCGAGAATGCAGCCGACCGTGGCGCGCATCGCCGCGGGCGACATGTGCTGCATCACGATGGCAAATGGCGGCGCGCCGGCCGACGTCAGCGTGGCCATGAAGCCCGAGGCGGTGCCGGCGATGGCGAGATTGCCGGCCGAAGGCCGCACGCGCCAGCCGAGGGCGCTGAGCGCGACGGCCAGCAGGATCGACAGCGAGAACACCACCGCCAGCCACTGCGGCCGCAGCCAGGCAATGGCCAGCACGCCGATCAGCCCGCCGATGGTGCGGCCGATCAGTGCGGTGCCGGTCAGCCGCCAGGCGATCGCATGACGTTCGCGCAGCGCCGCCAGCAGCGAGACGCAGCCGCCCATCGCCAGCAGCGGCCCCGGCACCAGTTGCGGGAAGAACATCGCGGCCAGCGGCGCCGCCAGCATCGCAAAGCCGATACCGCCGACACCCTGCAGGCAGGCGCCCGCAAAGATCATCGCGCCCATCACCCCGTAATCGGATAGCGGCACGGCGGGCAGCATCGCCGCGGCAGGCGACAGCGTCGGCGAAAGGCTGGTCAGCAGTGCGGGCAGCGTGGTCGTCATGGCAAAGGTTGCGCTTATTGGTATACAGTCTACATACTGCACTTCCCAAAACGCAACCGATTCCTCTACGCCACGCACCGGAACGGGGTTTCGCAATCGCCGCCTTCCCTGTTGTGGTGCGCCTTCCGGGCCTCCATCCAAGGCCCGGTATTCGCGTATATCCGGATACGATTTCGCTTGGCGGCATCGCCATACGGAATATAGTATACCGTTTAGACCCCCCGCCCGAAGGTCGGTCGAGCATCACGAACCCACCCTATCGCCCCACGGAGCTTTCATGCAACACGAAGTCGTGATCGGTGCCGCGCACTGGATCTATCTCATGGGGGTCGCGGTCATCGTGCTGACGATGATCCTGCGCGCCAATGTCGTCGTGCCCTCGATCGTGGGCACCGCGCTCGTCGTGTACGCGCTGACCGGCAGCCCGGTGTCGGCGCTGGCGGGCGTGTTTTCGGCGAGCCTGGTCGCCGCCAAGGAGCTGTTCAATATCTTCCTGGTCATCGCCTTCATGACCGCGCTGCTGAACGCGCTGAAGACGCTGCGCTCGGATATCCGGATGGTCGAGCCGTTCCGGGTGGTGATGAAGAACGGACACAGCGCCTTTTTCATCCTGGCCGGCGTGACCTACGTGATCTCGCTGTTCTTCTGGCCGACGCCCGCGGTGCCGCTGGTCTCGGCCATCCTGCTGCCGGCCGCGATCGCCGCCGGCCTGCCGCCGCTGGCGGGCGCGATGGCGATCGCGATCGCCGGCCAGGGCATGGCGCTGTCCTCGGACTACGTGATCGGCGTCGCCCCGGGCATCAGCGCCAAGGCGGCCGGCGCCGCGGTCAGCGCATCCGTGGTCGCGGACCGTGCGCTGACGCTGTCGATCATTACCGGCTTGATCGCGCTGTGCCTGGCCTATCTATCGATGCGCAAGCACATCGTCCCCGCCAGCGGCACGCTGCTGGACCGCTGGCAACAGCGCGCCAGCGGTGCGGCGCTCGGCGTCGATGGCGGCGGCACCTTCGACAAGGCAGAGATCGCCCGCGGCACCGCGCACGAGGAGCCGCTCGCCACGGAATCGAATATCGAGGCCAGCCTGTCGATGGTCGAGCGCAAGCGCATCAAATGGTCGAAGTGCTTTGCCATCGTGACGCCGATCGCCTTCCTCGCCGTGGTCACCGTGATGGTGCTGCCCAAGCTTGGCGCCGGCGTGCAGGATCTGAAGGGCGGCGAAGCCGCGGCCCTGGTCGGCGGCGTCGCCGCGGTGCTGATGATGCTGGCCACGCTGGCCGCCGAAGGCCCGCGCAAGATGCTGGACGTCTGCCCCGAGCACATCACGGACGGCTTCGTGTTCGCCTTCAAGGCGATGGGGTCGGTGCTGCCGATCGCCGGCTTCTTCTTCGTCGGCGCCGGGGAGACCGCCGCGCAGATTCTCGGCCTGCCGCCCGGCAAGGCACCCAGCCTGCTGTTCGAGCTGATCCAGTCGTATCAGCACCTGATTCCCGACAACCACATGCTGGTCGCGTTCGGCGTGCTGCTGGTCGGCATGATCACCGGCATCGATGGATCGGGTTTCGCCGGCCTGCCGCTGACCGGCACGCTGGCCGGCGCGCTCGGCCCGGTGGTCGGCTTCGATCCGGCCACGCTGGCGGCGGTCGGTCAGATGGGTGCGGTCTGGACCGGCGGCGGCACGCTGATCGCCTGGTCCTCGCTGATCGCAGTGGCCGGCTTCGCCCGGGTACCGGTGCTGGATGCGGTGCGGGCGCTGCTGATTCCGGTGGTGATCGGTCTCGCGTGCTCGACCGTGGCGGCGATGCTGCTGTGGTCATGACCGGCCGCCGCCCTCGCCCGCACCATCCATAGATAGATAGACACGTAGACAGCAACAAGCAGGACAACATCATGCCCAAGGTTCTTCTTCACCGGCACGGCCAGCTCCACAGCGACGAGGTCGCCCCGCGCACCAATCTGGTCGTGCGCGCCGGCATCCGTCAGTTTCCCTATCCGAACCTGCGCTACGAGTGCGGCATGGGCAAGTGTTCGAAATGCGCCTGCCGCGTGCTGGCAGGCGCCGAGCACCTGCCGCCGCCGAACTGGAAGGAAAAAAAGCAGCTGGGCGAGCGGCTCGAGCAGGGCTACCGGCTGATCTGCCAACTGTGGATCGAGCATGACATCGAACTGGCGCAGGACGAACTGTCGCCGGCCGAGGAAGCCGCCGGCGCGGCGGGCCGGGTGCCGGCCGGCGTCAAGGCATGCTCGTCCTGAGGCACCTCGCAAGGCAGGCACCATGTACATCATCCTGACCAGCCGCCCCGGCCAGTTCCGCACCGAGCCCGTCGACGGCATCACCCCGGTGGAACGCTACGAGTACCGCTTCTACGGCAAACCCACCGTGCGCTTCGTCATCGCGCAGCTCGACCACGAGACCAAGGTCCGCGTGGTCGAGGAAACGCCGCCCGGCATCGTCAACCATGTCCCGACCAAGTTCCTGGACAAATACGCCACCGTCGACGCGGCGCGTGAGGAACTGCGCCGGCTCGCCTCGTTCGGCAGCATGGAACTGACGCTGGTCGCGATCTGAATCCGAACCCCCGAACCCCCGAACTCCCGAACCCGCTCCGCCGCAGCGCATTGCCATGATCCAGATCACCTTTGTCAGCAACAACGGCAAGACCGCCACCGCCCCGCCCAACAGCAACCTGCTGCGCGTCTCGCTGCGCGAACAGGGCGGCATTCCGTTCAAATGCGGCGGCGGCCTTTGCGGCACCTGCAAGTGCCACATCGACAGCGGCCTCGAACACACCGACGAGGTCAAGGCCAAGGAAAAGAAGCTGCTGACCGAAGAGGAACTGGCCAGCGGCCACCGGCTGGCCTGCCAGACCTTCGTCAACGGCGACATCAGCGTGTCGTGGCAGCCGCGGCCGGCTGCGGCAGGCGCTCGCACGGCGGTCGGCCCTGCCCGCGCCCCGGTCGACGAGCCGAAGACGTCGGACAGCTCCGCAGGCTGACCGTCGGCACAAAAAAACCGGCCCGGTATCGGTCCCGCAGCGCGTTGCTGCCAGGCCGATACCGGGCCGGTTTTCTATTGGCTGACCCTGACGGCTGCCCTATTGGCAGACCGCGGCGCAACAGCGGGGGACTGTCGCGATGCGGGGGTCCAGCGGACTTCCTGCGCGGTTCTTAGCCGTTCGCGAAGACGACCTTCGCCTTGCGGGCGTCCGCCTGCAGGCGGTCAAACACGGCTTGCACGGCGGCGATGGCGCGCTTGATGTCGTAGGCGAAGCCCAGGCGCGGGGCGTCCAGCTCGCGGTCGATCAGATCGCGTTCGAGTTGGTCGGTCAGCTTGATATCGGATTGGGTGTTCATGGCGTCCTTCCTTTCAGGGATTACCCTTATGGGGTTTTCCCGAATTGTAGACAAAGGATTGACGCAATGCAACATTAGGTAGAAATGCGTATGTTGGAAAGCAACATCTACAGCAAAGTCTGGCAGATCTGAGTGACGCGTTCGCTGCAGGGCGCGGCGATTCACGTCAATAAGGGGCTCAATAGCCGCTTATCGACCTCCGACTCCCGAACGCGTGCTCGCCCTCCCAATCACCTCGAACCCGACATCCTGCGCCGGCGGTGCGACATTCCCCCGCATCCGCGAAATCAGCGCCTCGGCCCCCAACCGCCCGATCAGCGCACCATCGACCCTGACCGTCGACAGAGACGGCACGGTATCGACAGCCAGCGCCTGATCCCCGAACCCGAGCACGCCAAACTGCTGCGGGACCTGGAGCCCGAGCGCGTGTGCCTGCGCCAGCGCCCCCTGGGCCAGCGCATCGGAGCTGCAGAACACCGCATCGGCGTCCGGCGCCTGAGCCCGTAACGCGTTGAGCGCCTCCCGCCCTCGCCCGGCCTGCGGCAGCTGTTCGGAAAACACGATCTGTACGGGCGTCGGCGCCCCGACTTCGGCCGCCGCGCGCAGAAAGCCTTGTGCACGCCGCGTGGCACGGCTGTCGTCCGAACGCAGGATCGCCGGCCTGACGTAGCCGCAAGCCGTCAGGTGGCGGAATGCCGCCCGGCCCGCGTCCTCGTGCGAAAAGCCGATCGCGACATCCATCGGATGGGGCGTGTAGTCCCATAGCTCGACGATCGGGATGTCGGCGTTGAGCAGCAGGCGCCGAGTTCGCGTCGTGTGCTCGGTCCCCGTCAGCACGACACCGTCCGGCCTTCGACTCAGCATGGCCGCAAGCCAGGTTTCCTCATGGCCTGGGTCGTAGTTCGAGATCCCCAGGGTCGTTTCGTAGCGCTGCGCCGCCAGCGTCGTGATCAGCGAGTCGACCATATCCGAGAACAGCGAATGTCCGACCGAGGGCACGATGGCCGCCACCAGCCGGGTCTGGCGCGAGGTCAGTCCGCCAGCCAGCGAATTCGGCACATAACCGGATTGCTCGACCGCTTGCGCGACCCGTGCCCGCGTGGCCTCTGCCACCAATTCCGGGCGATGCAGCGCGCGGGAAGCGGTGATGGGCGAGACCCCCGCCAGCCGGGCCAGATCTTTCAGGGTCGGAGCGGATGGGCTGCGTGGTGAGCGGTTCGACATGGGCGGTAATGGAGAATGATCGAATGATTGCGCTGTCATGATAACGATGACATCGATGACACGAAACAGATCCCGGCCTAGTAAAGTTACGTATGGGAGCGCGGCCCCGACCGTGAAATGATTGCGCAATCATTACGGGGAGACATCGATGCCCAGCGCCACGCTCAACCGACGCTCCGCCCTGGCAGCCCTGCTTGCCTTGGCAGCGACCCCACTGACCGGGATCGCACAGACCGCCTATCCCGTCAGGCCGATCACGCTGGTGATCCCGTTCCCGCCAGGCGGACAGACGGACGTGGTCGGTCGACTGATCGGCGACCGCCTCGCCCAACGGCTTGGCCAACCGGTCGTCGTGGAAAACCGGCCCGGCGTCAACGGCTCCCTGGCATCCGAACTCGTCGCGCGCGCCAAACCCGACGGCTACACGTTGGTGATCGGCGGCCCCGGCACGCATGCGATCAACCAGCTCGTCAACCCGAACGTCAAGTACGACGCCCGCAAGGACTTCACCCATATCTCCATGCTCGGACGGGTGCCGATGCTGCTGCTGGCGTCGCCGGCGCTGAAGGCCAATTCGGTGGCGGACGTCGTCGCGCTGGCCAAGGCCAGGCCCAACTCGGTGAACATGGCGCTCACGGGCATCGGCTCGTCCAGCCACGTGACGACCGAACTGCTCAAGCAGGCGGCCGGCATCACCTTCAACAACGTGCCCTACAAGGGCGACGTACCGGCGATGACCGACGTGATGGGAGGCCAGGCCGATCTGTTGTTCGTGCCGGCGACTTCCGCGGTGAATTTTGCGCAGGCCGGCAAGCTGCGCCCGCTCGCCGTGGCGGGCAACAAGCGTCTCGCCGCGCTGCCCGATGTGCCGACCATGGCGGAGGCCGGCCAGCCCCGTGTCATCAACTACTCGTGGACCAGCCTGGCGGGGCCGCCGGGCATGCCGGCGGAGATCGTGCAAAAACTCAACCAGGCCTGCCGGGAGATCCTGGCCGAACCTGACGTGGTCGCGCGGCTGGCCACGATGAGCAATGAGCCCACACCGGGCACACCCGCGCAGGCAACCAGCTTCATTGCTGCCGAAGTCGCGCGCTGGGCCGATGTGGTCAAGAACGGAAACATCCAGGTTCAATGAGCATGCTGCCAGTCAATCATTTCAAACGCGCGCTGCGCGCCGGCCAACCCCAGATCGGCATCTGGTCCACCATCCCCTCTCCCTTCGTTTCCGAGCTGATCGGTGGCGCGGGGTACGACTGGGTGCTGCTGGACACCGAGCACACGCCCACCGACGTGCCGTTGATGCTCAACCAATTGCAGGCGGTCGCTGCGGCGCAGCCGGCGCCGGGCTCACTGCCGACGCACGCGGTCGTGCGGCCCGCATGGAACGACCCGGTCCTGATCAAGCGTTACCTCGACATCGGCGCTCAGACGCTGCTGCTGCCCTTCGTCCAGAACGCGGAGGAGGCGCAGGCTGCCGTGCGCGCGATCCGCTATGCGCCCGAGGGGATCCGCGGCATGGGCGGCTCCACGCGGGCCACCAACTTTGGCCGCACGACGGACTATGTGGCCCGCGCGGCGGAGGAGCTGTGCCTGCTGGTGCAGGTGGAAACCGCCGAGGCGCTAGAGCAGATCGAGGCGATTGCGGCCATCGACGGTATTGACGGCATCTTCATCGGCCCGGCGGATCTGTCGGCGAGCCTTGGCTACCCCGGCCAGGCACGCCACCCCGCCGTCAACCAGGCGATCGACGATGCCATCGGCCGTATTCGCGCCTGCGGCAAGGCGCCGGGCATTTTGATGGTCGACGAGACCCGGGCACGCCAATGCCTCGATCTGGGCGCCCAGTTCGTCGCCGTCGCGCTCGACACGGTGCTGCTGCGCGACGGACTCGATGCGACCGCCGCCCGCTTCCGTACGTCAACGCCGACGACTGCGACGTCGCCGACGACCAGCAGCTATTGAGATTGAGAGATTGAGGGGCAACGGCCCTGTTCACCCAAGACTGTCCCGATGACCCGACGCACTTACGAGACCCTGCGCAGCGCACGCTGGTTTGCGCCTGACGACTTCCGCTCCTTCGGCCACCGCTCGCGCGTGCTGCAGATGGGCTATGGCTACGACGACTGGATGGGCAAGCCCGTCATCGCCATCATCAATACGTGGAGCGACGCGAACCAGTGCCACGCCCACTTCAAGCAACGCGTGGACGACGTCAAACGCGGCATTCTGCAGGCGGGCGGATTTCCGCTGGAGCTGCCGGCGATTTCGCTGTCGGAGAGCATGGTCAAGCCGACCACCATGCTGTACCGCAACTTCCTGGCGATGGAGACCGAGGAGCTGTTGCGCAGCCACCCGGTGGACGGCGCGGTGCTGATGGGCGGCTGCGACAAGACCACGCCGGGCCTGACGATGGGCGCCTTGAGCATGGGCCTGCCCTTCATTTACCTGCCGGCCGGCCCGATGCTGCGCGGCAACTGGAAGGGCAAGGTGCTGGGCTCCGGCTCCGATGCCTTCAAGTATTGGGACGAGCGCCGCGCCGGCCGTCTGTCCGACGAGTCCTGGCGCGAGATGGAAGCCGGCATTGCGCGCAGCCACGGCACCTGCATGACGATGGGCACGGCCGCGACGATGATGGGCATTGCCGAGGCCGTCGGCCTGGCGCTCCCGGGCTCCAGCAGCATTCCCGCCGCGGACGCCAACCACATCCGCATGAGCGCCGAGTGTGGCCGCCGCATCGTCGAGATGGTGTGGGAAGACCTGACGCCCGCCAGGCTGCTGACGCGCGCCAACTTCGAGAACGGCATTGCCTGCGCGATGGCGATGGGCTGTTCGACCAACGCCATCATTCATCTGATCGCGATGTCGCGCCGCGCGGGGCATCCGGTCAGCCTGGACGATTTCGACAAGGTCAGCCGCCACGTGCCGGTGATCGCCAACATCCGTCCGAGCGGCACCACCTATCTGATGGAGGACTTCTACTACGCGGGCGGCCTGCCGGCGCTGCTCGAGCGCATCCGCGGGCATCTGCACACCGAGGCGCTGACGGTGAACGGCAAGACGCTGGGCGAGAACATCGCCGGCGCGCAGGTCTACCACGACGACGTGATCCGGCCGCTCGACAACCCGATCTATGCGGAAGGCGCGCTCGCCGTCTTGCGCGGCAATATCGCGCCCGACGGCGTGGTCATCAAGCCGAGCGCCTGCGCCCCACATCTGCTGCGGCACACGGCGCGCGCGCTGGTGTTCGACGACTATCCATCGCTGAAACAGGCGGTCGACGACCCGGATCTGGATGTGACCGCCGAAGACATTCTGGTGCTGCGCAACGCCGGCCCGCGCGGCGCCGGCATGCCCGAATGGGGCATGCTGCCGATCCCGACCAAGCTGCTCAAGCAGGGCGTCACCGACATGCTGCGGCTGTCGGACGCGCGGATGAGCGGCACCAGCTATGGCGGCTGCCTGCTGCACTGCACGCCCGAGGCCGCCATCGGCGGACCGCTGGCGCTGGTGCGCACCGGCGACCGGATCATGATCGACGTGCCCGCGCGCACCATCCACCTGGAAGTCACCGACGAGGAACTGGCCGCCCGGCGCGCTGCCTGGACGCCGCCGCCCGTGCGCTATGAGCGCGGCTACGGCTGGATGTTCGGACGGCACATCCTGCAGGCCAACGACGGCTGCGACTTCGACTTTCTGGAAACCAGCTTTGGCAAGCCGGTGCCCGAGCCCGACATCTTCTGAACCAGTACACCGAACAAGTCCACCAATGAAAGCCGAAACCCGCCAACGTCTGGCCCAGGTCAGCACCGCCACGCTTTGCACCGCGCTGTTCAAGCGCGGACTGCGCAACCAGTTCATCCAGGACGTCCGTCCACTGAACCCCGGCCTGCCGAACATGGTGGGCGAGGCCTATACGCTGCGCTACATTCCGGCGCGCGAGGATCGCAACGGCATCGAAGTCTTCCAGAACCGTGAACATCCGCAGCGCAAGGCCGTCGAGGAATGTCCGCCCGGCGCGGTGATGGTGATCGACAGCCGCAAGGACGCACGCGCCGCGTCGGCGGGCGGCATCCTGGTCGCGCGGCTGATGCAACGCGGCGTGGCAGGCGTGGTCACGGACGGCGGCTTTCGCGACAGCCCGGACATCGCCAAATACCGGATGCCGGCCTATCACAGCCGTCCCAGCGCGCCGACCAACCTGACATTGCACGAGGCCATCGAGATCAATGGCCCGATCGGCTGCGGCGATGTGCCGGTGTTTCCGGGCGACGTGGTGGTGGGGGATGCCGAGGGCGTGGTCGTCATCCCGGCGCACCTGGCCGACGAGATCGCCGCCGAAGCCGCCGAGATGACCGTGTTCGAGGATTTCGTGCAGGAGAAGGTGATGGAGGGCCGTTCGATCCGCGGCCTCTACCCGCCCACCGAAGAAGCCACGCGCGCCGAGTTCAAGGCTTGGCGCGAGGCCCACGGGCGTTGAGCCCGTCTTCCTCTCGCGCCGCCCTGACACGGCGGCGCCGAATCAGGCGCGTGCGCAGCGCCCACACCCACGACACCCCGAAATAGAACAGCAGGCTGGTCACGCTGGCCATCAACGCCAGGCCGAGCACCAGCGGCTTGCCCACGCCCAGCACGCGGCGGCTGGTTTGCGCCCACCAGCTTTCCTCCTCCGCCTCGTCCGATAGCGCGGCCTTGCCCGCGCTATCCGGCACGATATGCAGCACCGCTCCCGATTCAGCGGCAGCGGCCAGCGTTTCCGGCGCCGGCGGCTGCCCGGGTTCGCCCAACACGGCGCTGCCGAGCTTCCATGCCGCGTAATAGATCGGGCCGAAGGTCAGCGGATTGCTGACGAAGGTACTTGCCACCGCGGCCGGCACGTTGGCGCGCAAGGCCACCGCCACGGCGGCGCTCATCGGAATCTGCGCGATCGGCAGCAGCAGGCCGAAAAACATGCCGAGCGCCACGCCCAATGCCATGCCGCGCCGGCTGACATGCCACAGGCGGGGGTGTTGCAGGATCGGTCCCATCCAGCGCAGCCACCGGTGCTGCTGCAATCGTTCGGGATCGGGCAGAAACCGGCGGAAGTGGCGGAACGGCGAGGAACTGCGCGGGGTGTCGGAATCGGCGGACTGACGGCAGGAGCGGAGCGGCGGCATCGGAAGGGGGACGGCTGACTACCGTGCAAGGATACCTCCGTCATGCGACGGCGGACGGTTCTTGTCTCGAATTCTTCAACCGCGCCGGGGGCGGCCACGTCAAGGGCCCTTCCCCTCATGCTGCGGGAACGTCACACCCCCTTGGCGCGGTGTTGGCCGCACCCCACGAACGGGTGATTAGGCAGTTGACCGCATATCTTGTAATGATAATAATTCGCATTCCCTAAAATTATTACAGTTCATTACAAAATGCGAGCCAAGCGTCACCCAATCACTGCCGCCCTGCTGGCGGCGTCCGTTCTTTCCCCTGCGGCCGTCCGGGCGCAAAGCGCCGAGACCCTGCCCGAAGTCAAGGTCAAGGCAAGCGCCAGCCGCGAACTGGGCGAGGGCTACAACCCGCCGGATACCGTCAGTGCGACCAAGATGGATGTGCCGCTGCGCGACGTGCCGCAAACCGTGAACGTGGTGACCGCCGAAGTCATGCGCGACCAGCACGCGACCTCGATCCAGGACACGCTGAAGAATGTGCCGGGGGTGGGCTTCTCGCATGGGGACGGACAACGCGATCAGGTGACGATCCGCGGCTTTACCGCGATTGCCGATCAATTCGTCGACGGCATCCGCGACGACGCGCTGTATTTCCGCGACCTGTCGAACGTCGAGCGGATCGAAGTGATCAAGGGACCGGCCGCCGTGCTGTATGGCCGCGGCTCGTCGGGCGGCCTGATCAACCGGGTCACCAGGAAACCCGGCCTCGATGTCACGGATTTGAGCCTGAGCTACGGCTCGTGGGCCGACCGGCGCGGCGAGGTCGACGTTGGCCGGGTGTTCGGCGACGGCGCGGCGGCGTTCCGCATCACCGGCGCCGTGCAGCGCGCCGACAGCTACCGCTCGCAGCAGTTTCTGGACCGCACCGCGATCGCGCCGTCGCTGGACCTGAAGCTGGCGCCGGATACCAAGCTGCTGCTGCAGGCCGATTACCTGGAAGACCGCCGCGTGACCGACTTCGGCATTCCGGCCTTCAACGGCCGCCCGGTCGAAGTGCCGGCGTCCACCTACTACGGCGCCGCGAATGCGCGCGACGTCGACTACAGCCAGTCGCGTGTGTACTCGGGCACCGCCACGCTGACCCATCGCTTCAACGACCAATGGTCGATCCGTAACGCGACGCGCTACTACCACTACTCGCTGGACCGCAACAACACGCTGCCGGGCACCGTCAACGCGGCGCAGCGCACGGTGTCGCTGAACCGCTCCAACGTCTATCGCGAGGAACATGGCTGGTTCAACCAGACCGACCTGACGCAGAAGGCCACGCTGTTCGGCATGAAGCACGAGCTGCTGTACGGCGTCGAGGTCGGCCAGCAGAACAAGGATCTGGTCAACTATTCGCGCAACAACGTCGCCACCATCGACCTGTTCCATCCGGTGCTGCCGACGCTGCCGCGGCTGCTCGGCGGCACGCCGGGCAGCACCAACCGCGGCACCTTCAAGACCCTGGGCCTCTACACCCAGGACATGATCACGCTGAGCGAACAGTGGAAGGCGCTGGTCGGCGTGCGCTACGACCGCTTCGAACAGGAGACCGTCGACCGTCGCCCGAACCAGCGCGGACTATCGCGCACCGACGATGCGTGGAGCCCGCGCGCCGGGCTGGTGTGGCAGCCGTCGAAGACGCAGTCGTATTACCTGTCGTGGAGCCGCTCGTTCCAGCCGTCGGGCGAAACGTTCTCGCTGGCGGCCAATAACGCCGAACTGGCACCGGAAAAAACCAGCAATACCGAAATCGGCGCCAAATACGATTTCCTCGATGGCCGCCTCAGCACCACGGTGTCGGTATTCCGGCTGGAGCGCACCAATATCAAGGTCGCCAATGCCACCAATACCGCGCTGATGCCGATCGGCGAACAGCGCACCGACGGCGCGGAGCTGACCGTCGCCGGCGATATGGGGCAAGGCTGGAAGGTGCTGGCGGGCTACGCCTATCTCGATGCGCGCGTGACCCGCTCGAGCAGCGCGCTCGAAGGCAAGCGCGCCACGCTGACGCCGCGCCATAGCGGCAATGTCTGGGTGACCAAGGATCTCGGGCACGGCTTCGGCATCGGCGGCGGCCTGAATCTGATCGGTGCGCGCATGGCCGATCCACAGAACACGGTCACGCTGCCCGGCTATGTCACCGCCGACATGATGGCCTGGTACCGGCGCGGCCCGCTGGAACTGCAGCTGAACCTGTACAACCTGTTCGACAAGGGCTATATCGTGTCGGCCCACGGTTCCAATGCCAACCTGAACCTGCCGGGCGCGCCGCGCAGCGTCATGGCGACGTTGCGGTACCGGATGTAGACACCGGGAGAATCAGCGTCGGCGTGGGCCCGATCCGTTGTTCGGCCCCGCTTGTCACCGGGGCCTCCGATTGCCGCTGCGCCACCGCTCTCGCGGCACGGCGCATCACCAGATCGTCCACGTACTGCATGCAGCCGGCCCGATAGGCCGGCTGTACCCCTTCACACGACCTGGCGTGACGCACGTCGTGCATCAGCGCCCACGCATAGCCCTGGAACAACTCGGCGCACGGCGCGGCGCACGGCCTGCCGCCAAAATGGTCGCCATCGGCGTGAAAGCCCGGAGCTAGCGCGGCAATCGGCGCGTTCGTCAGCGTGCCCTTTACCTGTGCCGCGCCCATCAGCATCACGGCAATGGTTCCGGCTCCGAGCAGAAAGACAGAGAATTTCATCGTATCGGCATTGGCGCTGGCTCGCGCCGACCCCTTGTATTTATGGGAAACCCGTTTTGGCGATTACAAATACAACAACCACGGGGATGCCGATATGAAATCTTTTTAAATCTCTGTGAACGTTGTATTTTTATCCCGCCATTAAAAAGCGAGACCGGAATCGCGCCGATTTCTGGAATGGCCGTATGTGCGATCCGGACGCCCCCCTATTTCGCCCTCGCCTGCAGGATCGCCACCATTCGCTGCGCCAGCGGAGACAAATAAGCGCCGGCGCGCGCGATCACACCGACCCGCCGACGCAAGTCCAATTCTTCGCTGCTGAGCCGCAGCGCACGAAACCCCGCCAGCGGCCTGGCCATCTGTGCCCCCGCAATGCTGAGCATGCGCGTGCCCCGCATCAGATAGAACAGCGAGGCGCTGCCGAAATCGGCTTCGACGCGCAGATTCGGCGGCGGCAGGCCGCGCTGCTGAAAGGCCGCCTCGAGCTGCTGGCGCAGCAGGATATGCGCGCCGGGCAGCAGCCATTCCTGATCGACCAGATCGGCAAGCCGCAGGCCACGCTTGCGATGCAGCGGATGCGACTCGTCGGCGACCACCGCCAGCGTGTCGTCGAACAGGTCGTGCACGACGAACTCGTCCGTTCGCTGACGCGGCACCGGCGCAATGGCCAGATCCAGTTCGCCGGCCCGCAGCGGATCCATCAGGTCGCGCGCCATCCGGCGGCTCAGCCGCAGCCGTGCTACCGGCCGCTCCTGCATCAGCTGGCGGCAGGCGTCCAGCACCACCGGATTCGGAATCGACGGCGAATAGCCGAGCCGCAGCACGCCCTGCTCGCCGGTGCGGATGCCGCGCATCTCGGCCAGCGCGTCCTCGTATTCCAGCCGGATGCGCCGGGCGCGGTCGATAAAGGCCGCGCCGGCCTGCGTCGGCCGCATGCCCAGCGCGGTGCGCTCGAACAGCGGCAGGCCGATCTGTCCTTCCACCCGCTGCACCGCCTTGGTCAGCGCCGGCTGGCTCATGCCAAGCGCCTCGGCGGCCCGGCCGATGCCGCCGTGGGCGGCCACCTCCAGCACGTACTCCAGATCGCGTGTCTCCATGCCGCACTCCTCGCATTCCAGTCGGTTATGACTTTATTTCCAACGCAGCATTGTAGTGATGTCTCGCGTCTTCCAAACTGCGCCAAAGCAGATCAAGGAGACATCGATGACCTTCGCCTATTTCCTGCGGCGTGCCGCGCGCTATTGGGGCGAGCGCCCCGCGGTGCTGTATCGCGACCGCGCGCTGAGCTATCGCCAGCTGGACGAGCGTTCGACCCGGCTGGCCAATGCGCTGCTGGGGCTGGGGCTGGTCAAGGGCGATCGCGTCGCAGTGCAGTCGCGCAATTGCACGGAACTGGTCGAGATCGAATGCGCGTTGTTCAAGGCCGGGCTGGTCAAGGCAGCACTGAACCCGCGCTTCACCGCCGCCGAGGCGACGCAGG
Source organism: Cupriavidus gilardii (assembly GCF_017598945.1). Taxonomy (GTDB): domain Bacteria; phylum Pseudomonadota; class Gammaproteobacteria; order Burkholderiales; family Burkholderiaceae; genus Cupriavidus; species Cupriavidus gilardii_E. The sequence goes on along the minus strand of NZ_JAGFTW010000050.1, from coordinate 79,799 downwards.
TGGTCGACAACTGCACGCCGCGCGTGATGATCGCGGGGCAAGGCTACACCGGTTATGGCCCGCAGACGGCCGGCTTCGGCTCGGTCCAGACCTTTATCGCGATCGGCGAGACCGCGCCGGGCTATCTGCCATACGAAGATCTTCTCGCCCGTGGCGGCACGCAGGCGCCCGATTACGCGCCGCAGGCCAGCGACCTGGCGGTGCTGCATTTCTCCTCCGGCTCGACCGGCAAGATCAAGGCGGCGATGCAGAGCTACGGCAACCGCATCGCCTCGCTGCGCAAGATCGTGCTGGGCATGGACCGCCCTGCCCGCTCCGGCGACCGGCTCGCGCTGATCGGCCCGGTCACGCACGCGTCCGGCATGCTGATGCAGCCGTATCTGTACTGCGGCGCCACGCTGGTGCTGTTCGACAAGTTCGAGCCGGCGCATTTCCTCGCCGAGATCGCGCGCCTGCGCATCACCCATGTCTTCATGGTGCCCGCGATGATCAATATGGTGCTGGCCGAGCCGTCGCTGGCCACCGCCGATCTGTCCAGCCTGAAGACGCTGGCCTATGGCGCGGCGCCGATGGCCCCCGCCCGCATCCGCGAGGCGTGGGACCGCATCGGCCCGATCCTGTCGCAGGGCTATGGCGCCAGCGAATCGACCTCGGGCGTCACGCGGCTGTCCACCGCCGACCATGCCGATGCGCTGGCCAATCGTCCGGAGCGCCTGGCCTCGTGCGGCCGGGCGATGGGCGAGACCGAGGTGCGCGTGGTCAACGAGCGCGGCGAGGAGGTCAGCGGCGACGAGATCGGCGAACTGGTGATCCGCGGCGAGGACGTGTTCCAGGGCTACTGGGGCGAGCCAGAGTTGACCCGCGAAGTGCTGATCGACGGCTGGCTGCATACCGGCGATCTCGCCCGCGTCGATGAGGAAGGCTTCATCTATCTGGTCGATCGCAAGAAGGACATGATCATCTCGGGCGGCTTCAACGTCTATCCCACCGAGGTCGAAGCCACGCTGTACCAGCATCCCGACGTGATGGAAGCCTGCGTGATCAGCGTGCCCGATGCGACCTGGGGCGAGAGCGTCAAGGCGGTGGTCACGCTGTGGCCGGGACGCGAGCTGAGCGCGGCCGACCTGATCGCGCATTGCCGCGCGCGCATTGCCGACTACAAGACGCCCCGCTCGATCGACTTCGTCAGCGAGCTGCCGAAGAACGCCAGCGGCAAGCTGGCCCGCAAGGTGGTGCGCGAGCGCTATTGGCAAGGCCAGGAACGCCGCGTGAATTGACGCATGAACCGACCCATGAACCGACACGCGACGCACCGCTCACGACACCAAGGAACGACGCCATGTTCGAATATCTGACCAATCCCGTGCTGGTCGAGACGCGGGCCGCCATCCGGCGCTTCATCGACGAGGAACTGCGGCCGCTGGAGCGCGAGCTTGGGCTGGGCTCGGAAGATCCGTGGCCGAAGGAGGTCCTGCGCCGGGTCTGGCGCCGCTCCAGCGAGCTGGGGCTTTACGCCGCCTGCCTGCCGGTCGAGCTGGGCGGCAAGGGGCTCAATATCGCCGAGCAGTGCGCGCTGAAGGCCGATATCGCCGCCAGCGGCTGCTCATTGGCGCCGCATGTGCTGGGCGATCTCGGCGGACCGCCGCGCGTGGGCAATATGCTGAAGTACGCCACGCCCGAACAGATCGAGCGCTATTTCGGCCCAGTGATCCGCGGCGAGCGCTCGACCTGCTTTGCGATGACCGAACCGCATTCGGGATCGGATGCGATGAGCATTTCGACGACCGCGTTGGTCGACGGCGACGAGCTGGTCATCAACGGCCACAAGCACTACATCAGCGGCGCGCCGTTCGCGGACTTCGCCATCGTGCTGTGCGTGACCGACGCCAGCACCACGCCGCCGTCGATCAGCGCGGTGCTGGTCGATCTCGATCTGCCGGGCGTCACCGTCGATACCGAATACACGCCGATGTCGGGCCAGCATATCGATGCCGATATCCGCATGGTCGATGTGCGCGTGCCGCGCGGCAATATCCTCGGCGGCGAGGGCAACGGCTTCAAGCTCAGCATGTCGCGCATCAACGTCAACCGGCTGCTGCATTGCCCGAGCATGCTGGGGCTGGCGACCAGCGCGTATCGCGCCTCGGTGGAATACGCGGGCAAGCGCCGCCAGTTCGGCGGCCCGATCGCGCGATTCCAGGCGATCCAGCATATGCTCGCCGATATGGCGGCGGCGCTGTGGGCGTGCGAGGCGATGATCGCGCAGACCGCCGCGCTGGCCGACAGCGGCGCCGATCTGCGCATGAAGGCCGCGGCGTGCAAGCTGTTCGTCTCCGAGCGCTGCTTCGAGGTCGCCGACAAGGCGGTGCAGATCCACGGCAATGTGGGCGTCACGCGCGGGCATCCGGTCGAGCAGACCTTCCGCAAGCTGCGCATGTTCCGCATCTTCACGGGCACCAGCGAGATCCAGCGCAATACCATTGCGCGCGCGATTCTGGAGCCGTTGATGGAGCAGGCGGGGAAGGAGCGTGCGGCGGGGGTGGCGCGGTAGCGCTTCGGTTTATCGAGCGGCGGTTGCCCTCTCCCCCACCCCTCTCCCGCAGGCGGGAGAGGGGAGCCGAGGACGAATGCTGGCAGCAATGGTGAGGCGCCGCGGGTTTGCTCCCCTCTCCCGCTTGCGGGAGAGGGGTCGGGGGAGAGGGAAAAAGCGCTCATCATCCCGAAAACTCCGCCACCGCCCAAAACAGGCACAGCAACGACTGCGCCACCAGTACAGGAGACACCAAATGCATCGCAGAACATGGCTTGCCGCCGCGGGCGCCGCGGCACTGGGCGGCATCCTGCCGCGCGCGTACGCCGCCGACGGCTACCCCAACCGGCCGATCCGGCTGATCGTTCCCTTCCTGGCCGGCACCTCGCCCGACAACATGGCGCGCGCACTGTCGGCCGAGCTGGCGCCGAAGCTCGGCCAGCCGCTGGTGGTCGAAAACATGCCCGGCGCGGGCGGCATCATCGGCGGCAGGGCCCTGAAGCGCGCCACGGCGGACGGCTACACGCTCGGCGTGCTGGCCAACACGCATGTGATCAACATCCATATGTACAAGCAGATGCCGTACGACCCGGCGCGCGACTTCACCTGCATCGCGCCGTTGTCGGGCGGCCCGACCGCGCTGGTGGTGCCGGCCAATTCGCCGTACCGCACCGCGGCCGATCTGATCGCGGCGATGAAACGCGCGCCGGGCAAGCTGAACTACGGCTCCGGCGGCAAAGGCAGCATCGCCCATCTGGCCGTCGAATCGCTGCTGCATCAGACCGGTACCGATGCGGTCCACGTGCCGTACAAGGGCGCGCCCGAGATCCTGACGGCGATGCTGACCGGGCAGACGCAGTTCGGCATGCCGGTGCTCAGCACCGCGACCTCGTACTTGCGCAACGGCCAGGTCCGCGCGCTGGCGGTTACCACGGCCGAGCGCTCGCGCTACTTCCCCGATGTGCCGACGCTGGCCGAGGCGCTGCCTCCCGGTTTCGTGCTCGACAACTGGAGTGGCCTGTTCGCGCCGGCGGGCATGCCCGCGGCGCTGACGCAGCGGCTGTTCACCGCGATCAACGAGGTGCAGGCCAGCGGCAAGCTCGATGCGATGCTGGAGGCCAGCGCCGGCGAATTGCGCCGCAGCGCCTCGCCGGCGCAATTCCGCGAGATGGTCTCCGCCGAGACCAAACGCTACGCATCGCTGATGCGCGATATCGGCATGACGGCCGACATCGGCTGAGCGGTCGCCGCGATGATATCGACCACGCCACCAACCAAGCCGGACTGGTCCTGCCTGAAGGACGTCAGGATCATCGACCTGAGCCAGCTGCTGCCCGGCCCGCACGCCACGCTGCAGCTGCAGCAGCTGGGCGCCGACGTGATCAAGGTCGAGCGGCCCGGCGTCGGCGATACCTCGCGCTCCCTCGGCACCTCCGTCTTCGCCCAATTCAATCGCGGCAAGCGTTCGATCGCGCTCAATCTGCAGCAACCCGAGGGACGTGCGGCCTTCCTCGACCTGGTGCGCGATGCCGACGCCGTGGTCGAGGGCTTTCGTCCCGGCGTGATGCAGCGTCTGGGTCTCGACTACGCCGAACTCGCCAAGGTCAATCCGGCCATCGTGCTGTGTTCGATCTCGGGCTTCGGCCAGACCGGCCCGTATGCCGACCATGCCGGCCACGATCTGAACTATCTGGCGCTGGCGGGCTACTGGGCGGCGCCGGTACAGGTCCGCGACAAGGTCGCGCGGCCGCGCGTACGGGTATCGGACTATGCCGCCTCCAGCTACGCCGCCCTCGCGCTGACCGTCGCCATCCTCAGCGCGCGCCAGCACGGACGCGGCCAGCATCTCGATGTCTCGATCCACGATGCGGTGCTGTCCTGGACCGCGCACGGCGCCTGGGCCGCACGCCAGCATGCCGACGCCCCGCTGCGCTCGCCCACGGTGATGCCGGAGAACGATCTGTTCGAGACGCGCGACGGCCGGCATCTGGCGCTCGGCATTCTGGAGAACAAGTTCTGGCTGAACCTGTGCGACGCGCTGGGCCAGAAGTTTCCATCGCTGAAGGATCCGCGCTTTGCCGAGCGTGCCGGCCGGCAGCGTCACAAGGTCGAGGTCAATGCGCTGCTGGCGCAGATCTTCGTCAGCCGCACGCTGGCGCAATGGCTGGACCTGCTGGCCGGCGTCGATTTGCCGATCTCGCCGGTGCTGAACGCCGAAGAACTGCTGCAAGACCCGCACGTGCAGGCGCGCGGCACGGTGCGGGAGGTGTCGGACCCGGACCAGCATCGCATCGCGGTCCGCTTTCCGGTGCGCTTCTCGCTCGGCCTGCCCGATGGCGACGATCACGTGCCCGATTTGGGCGAGCATCGCCCAGGCTGGACCAAATGAAGGGACCGATTGAAGAGACCGATTGAAGGAACGGGCTGAACGAACAAGGCCGGCCCCGCGTTTCCGCGGCGGCCGGCCTTCGCAACACCGAGCCCGTCCCGGCGAGGTCAGTACGTCTCCAGATGCAGCCGCCCTTCGCGCTTCAGCGATGCGGCCACCCCCTCCCAATCCAGACCTGCCTGCTCGGCGATATCGCGCAGCGCCAGCACCACGCCCTCCTCCATGCTCTTCAGGCCGCAGACATAGAAGTAGCTGTCCGGATCGGCCAACAGCGCGGCGAGATCGGCGGCGCGCTCGCGCATCACGTCCTGCACATAACGCTTGGGCTGGCCCGGCGTGCGCGAGAACGCCAGGTTGATGTCGATGAAGTCCTTGGGCAGGTTCTGCAGCGGACCGAAGTAAGGCAGCTCCTCCTGGGTGCGGGCGCCGAAGAACAGCATCAGCTTGCCGCCCTCGAACTTGCCCGACTTGCGCAGGCGCCGCCGCCATTCGGTCATCGCCCGCATCGGCGCGCTGCCGGTGCCCGTGCAGATCATCACGATGTTCGAGCGCGGGTGGTTCGGCATCAGGAAGCTGTTGCCGAACGGGCCGATCACCTCGACCGTGTCGCCGACCTGCAGGTCGCACAGATAGTTCGAGGCGACCCCGCGCACCGGATTGCCCTGGTGGTCTTCGAGCACGCGCTTGATCGTCAGCGACAGATTGTTGTAGCCTGGGCGCTCGCCATTGCGCGGGCTCGCCACCGAGTACTGGCGCGCATGATGTGGGCGGCCCTGTTCGTCGACGCCGGGCGGCACGATGCCGATCGACTGGCCCTCCAGCACCGGGAACGGCATCGCGCCGAAGTCCAGCACCAGATGATGCGTGTCGTAGTCGCGGCCGACTTCGGTTACGCGCACATTGCCGACCACGGTGGCCGTCACCGACTTGATCGCCGACTTCGGCCCGTACAGATTGGTGTAGCAATGCGCGGCCGACCACGGCGGCAGCGTGGCACCGTACTGCGCGCTGTTGAACGGCGCGATCTGCGCCAGGGCCGGATCGACCGGCTCCTCCACCGCCTCCAGGGCCTGGGCTTCGGCAATCGCCTCTGCACCGACGCCGCTTGCGGCCAGCTGCTCGCTGCTCAGCTCTTCCGGCAGCGTGTCCCAGCCGAACTGCTCGTCCAGCGTATAGGGCCGCGTGCGCGGCACCATGCGCCAGTTGTCGATCGAGCCGGTCGGACACGGCGACACGCAGGCCATGCACAGATTGCACTTGTCGGCATCGACCACGTAGTTGCGCGAATCGTGCGTGATCGCGCCGACCGGGCAGGTCATCTCGCAGGTATTGCAGCGAATGCAGATCTCGGGGTCGATCAGATGCTGCTTGATGATTTGCATGTCTGCCATATCCATGGCGGTCTCCAGATGCTGCCGCGGCTCGGCGCTACGTTCTGTCACGCGCGGTCGCTGTCGTTATTGCTGCCGTTATTGCTGCCGCTCAATTGAAGCGTACGTACTCGAAATCCACCGGCTGGCGGTTGACGCCCATCGCCGGCGGCGCGATCCAGTTCGCGAACTTGCCCGGCTCGACCACGCGGCCCATCAGGCTGGCCACGAAGGCGCGATCGTCCTCGCTCGGCAGCCACTGGTCGACATTGGCCTGCCATTCGGCCTCGGAGATCACGCGGCCGTCCGGCGACACCTTGACGCCGGCCAGCGCACCGATATTGCGGTGGAAGGCCTTGTGCGGAACCTTCAGCCGGAACGGAATGCCGGCCTTGTCGATGACCCGGTTCCAGCGCTCGACGCCCGCCACGCTGTCCTTGATGTAGTCGTCGCGCAGCACCTCGTTCAACGCGTTCAGCATCGGCACTTCCTTCTCGACCAGCTGGCCGCCGGCGGCCTGCAGCACGCGATAGGTGCTGTCCTTCAGCAGATGGTCGTCGTTGCGCTTGCCTTCCTCGAAACGGCCCTTCAGGCCGGTGCTGTAGAAGGTCGCGGCATTGCTCGACTCGTCGGCACCGAACAGGTCGATCGTCACGCTGTAGTGGAAGTTCAGATAGCGCTGGATCGTCGGCAGATCGATCACGCCGGCGGCGCGCAGCTTGGCCGGGTCATCGGTCTTCAGCTCGTTCATCACCTGGCAGGTGCGCTGAATCACGCGCGACACGCCCGATTCGCCGACGAACATGTGGTGCGCTTCCTCGGTCAGCATGAACTTCGTGGTGCGGGCCAGCGGATCGAAGGCGCTCTCGGCCAGCGCGCACAGCTGGAACTTGCCGTCGCGGTCGGTGAAGTAGGTGAACATGAAGAACGACAGCCAGTCCGGCGTGCGCTCGTTGAACGCCTGCAGGATACGGGGGTTGTCCTGCTCGCCGCTGCGGCGCTCCAGCAGCGCCTCGCCTTCCTCGCGGCCATCGCGGCCGAAGTACTTGTGCAGCAGGTAGACCATCGCCCACAGGTGGCGGCCTTCCTCGACGTTGACCTGGAACAGGTTGCGCAGGTCGTACATGCTCGGCGCGGTCAGCCCCAGATGGCGCTGCTGCTCGACCGAGGCCGGCTCGGTATCGCCCTGCGTCACGATGATGCGGCGCAGATTGGCGCGATATTCGCCGGGGACGTCCTGCCACGCGTCCTCGCCCTTGTGGTCGCCGAAATGGATCTTGCGGTTCTGTTCGGCGGGGTTCAGGAAGATGCCCCAGCGATAGTCCGGCATCTTGACGTAGCCGAACTGCGCCCAGCCCTGCGGATCGACGCTGATCGCGGTGCGCAGATAAACGTCGAATCCCTGCGAGCCTTCCGGCCCCATGTCGTTCCACCAGCTCAGGTAGTTCGGCTGCCACTGTTCCAGCGCGCGCTGCAGCGTGCGGTCTTCGCTGAGGTTCACGTTGTTGGGGATCTTGTCGCTGTAGTTGATACCGGACATCGTTGGTCTCCCGGTGATATGTCGTTGTGCCGTTGAGCGTTGTGTCGTTGCCGCGTCGCCGACCTGCGGGTCAGACGCGATTCCAGTCGAATGCCGCCTTGTCGCCCTTGCCGTAGACCTTCAGTGCGCCCTTGTCGCCGACGGCGTTGGGCCGCTGGAAGATCCAGTTCTGCCAGGCGGTCAGCCGGCCGAAGATGCGGGTGAACATGGTTTCCTGGCCGTTGAAGCGCAGGTTCGCCTCCATGCCGGTCAGCGCGTCCGGCGACATCGCCACGCGTTCCTCGATGGCGATGCGCAGCTCGTCGGCCCAGTCGATGTCGTCCGGGTTCGACGTTGCCAGGCCCAGCGCAAAGGCGGCATCCGCATCGAGCGGCTGGCCAGCCTTGGCGCGCACCGCTTCCAGCGCCGGCGCTTCGTCGTAGAAGCGGCGGCCCAGGCGGCTCTGGCCGGTGACCATCGGATAGAGGCCGAAGTTGGTCTCGCCGACGGTGATCTTCGGCGCGCGCGCCTCGTCGTCGGGCAGCGCCAGGTGGTAGATGCGGTCGCAGGCCAGCGCCAGTTCCAGCAGCGAGCCGGCAAAGCAGGTGCCCTCGTCGACCAGCGCGAACAGGCTGCGCGACGACACGTCGAGGCGGCTGAACGTGCGGCGCAGCAGGCCGATCGTTTCGCGCACCAGCCAGTGGTCGCGATGCGCCAGCAGCGTGGCGTCCATCTGCAGCACCGCATCGGCGTCGCCGGTGGTCTTGATCAGCCAGGTGCCGATTTCCAGTTCGTTGGTGCGCATCGACAGGATCGCGTCCTCGAGCTCGCGCGCCAGCTGCAGCGGATACCATGCGGCGCCCGCTTCGGCGATCGCGGCCGGGGTCTCGGGCTGCGGGCCGCGCGGGGCGTCAATGGTGAACGTGGCGGTACGGGCGGCGCGATCGATCTGCACGTCGACATAGCCGTAGCGCAGCGCATCGGCGTCGACGGTGCGCTCCAGCGGCGTCAGCGCGATGCCCTGGGCATCCGCGGGCCGGTCGCTCTGCGCGGCCAGCGCCAGCGCGCGCTCCTGCACCTTCTGCGCGAACACGGCGGGCTTGGCGATCTCGTCGACCAGGCGCCAGTCCTTGGCACGCTGGCCGCGCACGCCTTCGGTCGTGGTGCAGAAGATATCGGCCAGATCGTGACGCACATGGCGCTTGTCGGTGACGCGCGTCAGGCCGCCGGTGCCCGGCAGCACGCCCAGCAGCGGCACTTCGGGCAGGCTGACGGCCGACGAGCGGTCGTCCACCAGCAGGATTTCGTCGCAGGCCAGCGCCAGTTCATAGCCGCCGCCCGCGCAGGCGCCGTTGACCGCGGCCAGGAATTTCAGGCCGCTGTGCTTCGAGGAATCCTCGATGCCGTTGCGCGTCTCGTTGGTGAACTTGCAGAAGTTGACCTTCCACGCGTGGCTGCTGACGCCGAGCATGAAGATGTTGGCACCCGAGCAGAACACCTTCTCCTTGCCGCTGGTGATCACGACGCTGCGCACTTCGGGATGTTCGAAGCGGATGCGGTTCAGCGCGTCGTTCAGCTCGATGTCGACGCCGAGGTCGTAGCTGTTGAGCTTGAGCTTGTAGCCGGGACGCAGTCCGGCGTTCTCGTCGATATCGAGCACCAGCGTGGCGACCGGTCCGTCGAACCGCAGCTTCAGGTGCTTGTATTGGGAGGGGTCGGTCTGGTAGTCGACGCGGGGGACCTGGGTCACGGCATTGTCTCCTGTTCTCTGTGCTGACATCGCTGTCTGTTCAGGTGATGCACCTCGCGCCGCGAAGCACGATAGTGCATGGATTCTGAATCCGATGTCACGCATCATAGTGCAGCATCTTGCGTACCGTCAAGAATTATTGTGCATGTTGAAGGGTGACAGCTTTGCTGCGCTTTACTGCATATAGAGGGTGGCGACGGCGTCATTACATGAGGAAGACCACAAAGCAGTCCCGCCCAATAAGCCCTATACCCCCGTCTGTTCGCCAGGCCGCTCCCCTTCCATGCATCGGTGCATTGGCCGCCACCACTGCAATATAGTTCTTGACACGGTCAGCGTCGACCTCTATGGTTCGCCCATGCACAATAATGCATTAACAGCAGACGTGCAAACCGGTTCGGTTTTCCCCGATTTCACGGAGCGCTTGCCAATGTCCCCCACTCTCCCACCGGCCGCCCAGGCCTTCCGCCAGCAATTGGCGCAACTGACGGCCCGCCTCGCCGGCCGTCCGCTCGACACCGAGCTCGATGCCTGGCTCAACGCCGAATACGGCCCCGATACCGAGTCCTACCGCGCACTGAAAGCCGCCTGCGAAACCGGCGTGGCCGAAGGCTGGCTGTGCGATCGCGAAGGCGCCGGCATCCGTTACGGCCGCATCTTCAAACCCGCCGACGACCTGCATGGCTTTTCGGTCGACGTGGTCGACATGAACGATATCGCCGGTCCGCATCACACCCATCCCAAAGGCGAAATCGATCTGATCATGCCCATCGAGGGCGACGCCCGCTTCGACGGACGGCCTGCCGGCTGGCTGGTGTGTCCGCCCGGCAGCGCCCATCGCCCCACGGTGTCGAACGGCCGCGCGCTGGTCCTTTACCTGCTGCCCGAAGGGCGCATCGAATTCACCCGACAGGAGGCAGCGTGAGCGAATTGCTACCGAGCTATCTGGCCGGCCGCTGGCAGCATGGCAGCGGCAAGGGTACGGCCCTCTTCGACCCCGTGCTGGGCGACGAACTGGCGCGCGTCGATGCCACCGGGCTCGATCTGGCCGAGGGCTTCGCCTTCGCACGCGAGCGAGGCGGCGCCGCGCTGCGGGCACTGACCTATCGCGAACGTGCGCAACTGCTGGGCGCCGTCGTGCAGGTGCTGCAGCAACACCGCGACGCCTATTACGAGATCGCGACCGCCAACAGCGGCACGGTCAAGCGCGATTCCGCCGTCGATATCGACGGCGCGATCTTCACGCTGGGCAGCTATGCCAAGCTGGGCGAGACGCTCGGCGATCGGCGCTACCTGCTCGACGGCGAAGCGGCGCGGCTCGGCAAGGATCCCTTGTTCCAGTCGCAACACGTGCTGGTGCCCACGCGCGGCGTCGCGCTGTGCATCAATGCGTTCAACTTCCCTTCCTGGGGACTGTGGGAGAAGGCCGCGCCGGCACTGCTGTCGGGCGTGCCGGTGATCGTCAAGCCGGCCACGTCCACCGCCTGGCTGACCCACCGCATGGTCCGCGATGTGGTCGAGGCCGGCATCCTGCCGCCGGGCGCGCTGTCGATCGTCTGCGGCAGTTCTGACGGGCTGCTCGATGCGCTGGAGCCGTTCGACGTGGTGTCGTTCACCGGCTCGGCGCAGACCGCCGCGCAGATCCGCTCGCATCCGGCGATCGCGCAGCGCTCGGTGCGCGTCAATATCGAGGCGGACAGCGTCAACTCGGCGCTGCTGTTGCCGCGCGAGGCCGGCGGCAACGATACGCTGCCGCTGCTGGCCTCGGAAGTCGTGCGCGAGATGACCGTCAAGTCGGGACAGAAATGCACGGCGATCCGCCGCGTGCTGGTGCCCGAGTCGCTGTACGACGCCGCCGGGGAAGCCATCGCGACGAAGCTGCGCGAGATCACCGTCGGCAATCCGCGCCATCCCGAGGTACGCATGGGTTCGCTGGTCAGCCGCGTGCAACTGGCCACCGTGAAGGACGGCCTGGCGCAATTGCAGGCACAGACGCAGACCTTGCACGATGGCGCCGGCCAGGCGCTGATCGATGCCGACCCGGCGGTGGCCTGCTGCATCGGTCCGACGCTGCTGGGCACGCGCGATCCCGATGGCAACGCGCTGGTGCATCAGATCGAAGTGTTCGGCCCGGTCGCCACGCTGATGGCCTATCGCGAGCGGCAAGGCGAGGACGGCATCGACGCCGGCCATGCCTTCGAGCTGGCTCGCCGCGGCGAAGGCTCGCTGGTGGCCTCGCTCTATGGCAGCGACCCCGCGGCGCTCGCTGCGGCGGCGCTGCAGCTTGCCGACAGCCACGGCCGCGTTCACGTGATCTCGCCCGATGTCGCGCAACTGCATACCGGCCACGGCAACGTGATGCCGCAATCGCTGCATGGCGGCCCCGGCCGCGCCGGTGGCGGCGAGGAGCTGGGCGGCCTGCGCGCACTGAATTTCTACCATCGCCGCAGCGCCGTGCAGGCGAGCACGGCCGTACTGGACCGACTGTAAGGAGCCGACAGCGGGCCACGCTCGCGCCGCAGACATTGAGCATTCGAAGCATTCGAAGCATTCGAAGCATTCGAAGCATTCGAAGCATTCGAAGCATTCGAAGCATTCGAAGCATTTGCAGCATTCGTAGAACAGATGGGGAGACAACGCATGGCAGCCGCAACGACGACTACCGCGACCACACTGACAGCAACCGCGCCGGGCTCCAGCCCGACGCCGGTGGCAGCACCCACCGCGCCCTTCAACTTCGCCCAGTACCTGCTGGAAGCCAACGCAACACGCGGCGACAAGATCGCCTATATCGACGACCAAGGCACCTTGCGCTACGGCGAGCTGGCCGAGCGCGTGCGCCGGTTCGCCACCGCGCTGCAAACCCTCGGTGTACGTCGCGAGGAACGCGTGCTGCTGCTGATGCACGACTGCAGCGATTGGCCGGTCTGCTTTCTTGGCGCGATCTACGCCGGCATCGTTCCGGTCGCGGTCAACACGCTGCTGACCGCGGACGACTACGCCTACATGCTGCAGCACAGCCGCGCCCGCGCGGCGCTGGTGTCGGCGGCGCTGCTGCCGGTGCTGGAGCAGGCGATGGCGAAGGCGGCGGCGGAAGGCGGCCATGAACTCGACCACGTGATCGTGTCGCGCCCCGAAGACGCCCCGCCCGCCGGCACGATCCCGCTCGATACCCTGATCGCCGACCATGCGCCGCAGGCGGCTGCCGCCGCGACCGGTCCCGACGATCCCGGCTTCTGGCTCTACTCGTCCGGCTCGACCGGCCGGCCCAAGGGCGTGCTGCACAGCCAGGCCAACCCGTACTGGACCGCCGAGCTCTACGCCAAGCCGATTCTGGGCCTGACCGAAGACGACATCTGCTTCTCGGCCGCCAAGCTGTATTTCGCCTACGGGCTGGGCAACGGCCTGACCTTCCCGCTGAGCGTCGGCGCCACCGTGGTGCTGATGGCCGAGCGGCCGACGCCCGAGGCGATCTTCCGGCGCTGGCTCGACCATCGCGCCACGGTCTTCTTCGGCGCGCCGACCGGCTATGCGGGCATGCTGGCCTCGCCCGCGCTGCCCGCGCGCGAACAGGTCGCATTGCGGCTGTGCTCCTCGGCCGGCGAGGCGCTGCCCGCCGAGCTGGGCCAGCGTTTCACCGCGCATTTCGGCTGCGAGATCATCGACGGCATCGGCTCGACCGAGATGCTGCACATCTTTCTGTCGAACCGGCCGGGCCAGGTCCGCTACGGCACCACCGGCTGGCCCGTGCCGGGCTACACCATCGAATTGCGCGACGAGGAAGGCCGGCCGGTGTCCGACGGCGAGGTCGGCGATCTCTATATCCAGGGCCCCAGCTCGGCGCTGATGTATTGGGGCAACCGCGACAAGTCGCGCGAAACCTTCCAGGGCAGCTGGACCAAGAGCGGCGACAAGTACGTGCGCAACCCCGATGGCACCTACTGCTATGCGGGCCGCAGCGACGACATGCTCAAAGTCAGCGGCATCTATGTCTCGCCGTTCGAGGTCGAAGGCACGCTGATGCAGCATCCGGCAGTGCTGGAAGCCGCGGTGATCGGCGTCAACGACGCGCAGGGGCTGACGCGCAGCAAGGCCTTCGTCGTGCTCAAGCCGGGTACGCAATGCGACGAGGCCGAGCTGAAGGCCTTCGTCAAGGAACGGCTGGCGCCGTACAAGTACCCGCGCCTGATCGAGTTCGTCGACGGCCTGCCGAAGACCGCGACCGGCAAGATCCAGCGCTTCCGGCTGCGCGAGCGCGAGCGGGAGCAGCAGCAACACCAGCAGCAACATCCGCAGCCCGGCGAGCCCGACGCCGGCGTCGCCTCGAACGTGCTGCTGTCGCCGGATGGGCAACTGGCACTGGCGGGGCTGCAATGAGCGCACCGGTCGAGTTCGTCGAGATCGAGTGGGCGGGCCGCCCGGTGCGGATCGAATATCAATGGCTGGGCACGGACGGCAAGACGAATCGCGACGCCCCGCTGCTGGTGTTCCTGCACGAGGGCCTGGGTTCGGTGGCGATGTGGCGGGACTTCCCGCAGCGGGTGTGCGAGGCGCTGGATTGCCGCGGACTGGTGTATTCGCGGCCCGGTTATGGACGCTCGACGCCGCGGGCCGCCGACGAGGTGTGGCAGCCCGACTTCATGCACCGCCAGGCGCATGAGGTTCTGCCCGCGCTGCTCGCGGCGCTCCATATCGACACCGAGGCCGACCCGCCCTGGTTGCTGGGGCATAGCGATGGCGGCTCGATCGCGCTGCTGTACGCGGCCCGGTTTCCCTCGCGCGTCGGCGGGACCATCGTGCTGGCGCCGCACATCCTCGTCGAGGACCTGTCGGTCTCCAGCATCGAGAAGGCGCGCGAAGCCTATCTGAACACCGACCTGCGCCAGCGTCTGGCGCGCTATCACGACGATCCGGACTCGGCCTTCTGGGGATGGAATGGCATCTGGCTGCATCCGCCGTTCCGCCACTGGTCGATCGAGGCCGAGATCGCGAGCATCAGCTGCCCGCTGCTGGCGGTGCAGGGGCTCGACGACGAGTACGGCACGCTCGAGCAGATCCGCGGCATCGCGCGCCGCGTGCCGCAGACGCGCCTGCTGGAGCTGCCGGACTGCGGGCATTCGCCGCATCGCGATCAGCCCGATGCGCTGATCGCGGCGATCGTCGATTTCGTCGGCGAAACGGTGCAGTAGGCCAACATCCACGATGACAAGCCGAGCCATCCGAGCTCGGCAAGGAGACAACCGATGCGTCAAATCGACGTCCACCAGCTGGCCGACGAGGCCCGCTTCAACCGCTTTCATGGGCTCGTGCTGTTCTGGTGCGCGCTGATCATCATCTTCGATGGCTACGACCTGGCCGTGGCCGGCATCGCCTTGCCGTCCATCATGCAGTCGATGGGCGTCGATGCGACGCAGGCTGGCTTCATGGTCAGTTCCGCGCTGTTCGGCATGATGTTCGGCGCCATCTTCCTCGGCACCATCGCCGACCGCATTGGCCGGCGCTGGGCCATTGCGATCTGCATCGTGCTGTTCTCGGTGTTCACCGCCGCGGCGGGCTTTACCAGCGATCCGGTGACGTTCAGCGTCACGCGCTTCCTCGCCGGACTTGGCATCGGCGGCGTGATGCCCAACGTCGTCGCGCAGATGACCGAGTACTCGCCGCGCAAGATCCGCGGCACCATGGTCACGCTGATGTTCAGCGGCTACTCGGTCGGCGGTATGCTGGCCGCGGTGGTCGGCAAGGGCCTGATCGAGAGCTACGGCTGGCAGTCGGTGTTCCTCGCCGCCGGATTGCCGGTGCTGCTGATCCCGATGGTGATGAAGTCGCTGCCGGAATCGATGCCCTTCCTGATCCGCTCGGGACGCCTCGACGAGGTCAAGCACGTGTTGAGCCGGCTCGAACCGGCCTACCGGCCGCAAGCCGACGACCGCTTCGCGCTGCCCGAGCTGAAGGCCGGCGAGGCGCCGATCGGCAAGCTGTTCCAGGACGGCCGCGGCTTCAGCACCGTGATGTTCTGGGTCGCGTTCTTCATGTGCCTGTTCATGGTCTATGCGCTGAGCTCGTGGCTGGCCAAGCTGATGGCCAGCGCCGGCTACAGCCTCGGTTCCGCACTGACCTTCGTGCTGGTGCTGAACTTCGGCGCGATGATCGGCGCCGTCGGCGGCGGCTGGCTGGCGGACCGCTTCAATATCAAGCACGTGCTGGTCGGCATGTATGGGCTGGCCGCGGTCTCGATCACGCTGCTCGGCTATCCGGTGCCGACGCCGGTGCTGTTCGTGCTGGTCGGCCTGGCCGGTGCCTCGACCATCGGCACGCAGATCGT
The DNA here is from genome assembly GCF_017598945.1 of Cupriavidus gilardii. Lineage (GTDB taxonomy): Bacteria > Pseudomonadota > Gammaproteobacteria > Burkholderiales > Burkholderiaceae > Cupriavidus > Cupriavidus gilardii_E. The sequence goes on along the minus strand of NZ_JAGFTW010000050.1, from coordinate 63,919 downwards.
GACCTACGCCTATGCGGGGCAGTTCTATCCGATGGCGGCGCGCGGCACCGGCATCGGCTGGGCCTCGGGCGTGGGCCGCAGCGGCGCCATCCTCGCGCCGATCGTGATCGGCATGCTGGTCGGCATGGCGCTGCCGCTGCAGCAGAACTTCGTCGCCATCGCGATTCCGGCCGTGATTGCCGCGCTCGCGGTTTCGATGATCGACCACCGGCGTTCGGCCTCGGCCAGCCATCAGACGACGCTCGGCGCCCCGGCTCCCGCAGTGCAAAAGTAGCGCGGCCGCGGTCCTTTTCCTTCCCTCAGCGAAGCGGCCCAGTCCGCTGACGCCCTGATCCCCAAGGCAATCCAGCCTTGGGGATTTTTTTGTCCACTTTGTCGATGGCGTGCGGGCGACTACTCTGGAGTTTTATCGCGAAACGGCGGCCGATCTGGCGCCGTTTTCCTTTCGACATGCCTGAAAAGGAGCCCGGCACATGACCCAGCCTGTCACCCCGCCTGTCACCCTGATCCCGCACCTGTGGTACGACCGCGAGGCAGTGGAAGCCGCGCGCTTCTACGTATCCGTATTTCCGGACTCGGCCGTCGATTTCGTCGGACAGGTCCGCAATACGCCCTCCGGGGACTGCGATATCGTCCGGTTCACGCTGTGGGGCCAGCCATTCATGGCGATCTCGGCGGGACCGTTGTTCCGTTTCAATCCATCGATCTCGTTCTTCGTCTACTTCGACCCGGGCCGCGATCCGCAGGCGCGGGAACGGCTCGATGCCATGTGGGACAAGCTTGTCGACGGTGGCCAGGCGTTGATGCCGCTCGACGCCTATCCCTTCAGCGCGCGCTTTGGCTGGGTGCAGGACCGCTACGGCCTGTCGTGGCAATTGATGCTGACCGATACCTCGGGCGAATCCCGGCCGCCGATCGTGCCGGCGCTGATGTTCACCGGCCAGGCCTGCGGCAAGGCGGAGGCGGCGGGCACGTTCTGGCGTGAAGTCTTTCCCGGCTCGCAAGCAGGGCAGCTGGTCCGTTATGGAGCGGGCATGGAACCGAATCCGGAGGGAACGGTGATGTTCTCCGACTTCCGCCTCGGCAATACCTGGATGGCCGCGATGGACAGCGGATTCCCGCACGGTTTCGCCTTCAATGAAGCCATCTCGTTCCTCGTGCAGTGCGAGGATCAGGCGACCATCGACCGCTACTGGTCGAAGCTGTCCGCGGTACCGGAAGGCGAGGCGTGCGGCTGGTGCAAGGATCGATTCGGCGTCTCGTGGCAGATCGTGCCGGCAGACATGGAGGCGCTGATGCGGTCCGGCGATCAGGCCGGCATCGACCGGCTGGTCCAGGCCATGCTGCCGATGAAGAAGCTCGATGTCGCGGCGCTGCGGGCGGCTTTCGAGGGGAAGTAGGCAGGAATTTCCGCGCCCTTAAAGATATAACAATAAGTCATTTGGATCAGTGATCGTGCTGGCGTAGCATTCGCCGCGCCGCCGCCGTCCGGGCGCGCGGTGCATGCTCCCATCACGATCCCATGTCCGTCGACCTGACCCTCTCCTCCGCGCAAGCGCACCAGGCGCCCGCCACCGCCGCCTCATCCAACAAGGCCGTCATCCGCTCCGCCGCCGATGTCTCGCAACTGGTCAACCAGGGCGGTGCCCAGGCCAGCAATGCGCGCATGGTGGTCGCGATCGCGCTGGGCGGCGTGTTCCTCGACGCCTACGATCTCGGTGCGCTGGCATTCGGCCTGAAGGATGTCACCCGCGAATTCAATCTGACGCCGGCCGGCACGGGCATGGTCGCGTCGGCGATTACTTTCGGCGCGATCGTCGGCGCCTTCCTCGGCGGCTATTTCACCGACCGCATCGGCCGCTATCGCGTCTTCATGGCCGACATGCTGTTCTTCGTCGTGGCGGCCATTGCCTGTGCGCTGGCGCCGAACGAATACGTGCTCGCGGGCGCCCGCTTCGTGATGGGCCTGGGCGTCGGCATCGACCTGCCGGTGGCGATGGCCTTCCTCGCCGAGTTTTCCAGGCTGCAGGGCCGCGGCAACAAGGCCTCGCGCGTGGCGATGTGGTGCCCGACCTGGTATGCGGCGATCTGCGTGTCCTATCTGCTGGTGCTGCTGTGCTACGCGGTCCTGCCGGAGTCGCACAGCGGCCTGCTCTGGCGCATCATCCTCGGCTTCGGTGCGGTGCCGGCGCTGGTCATCATCGCGGTGCGCAGCAAGTACATGAGCGAATCGCCGGTGTGGGCCGCCAACCAGGGCGACCTCGAAGGGGCGGCGCGGATCCTGAAGCGGTCCTACGGTATCGACGCGGTGGTCGCGCCCGATGCGGTGGCCAAGCCCGCCAAGCGCGCGGCCTCGTGGGGCAACTACGCGGTGCTGCTGCAGGGCGTGTATCGCAGCCGCACGGTGCTGGCGACGATCATGTCGATCGCCTCGTCGTTCGCCTATAACGCAGTGGCGTTCGGCCTGCCGGTGATCATCGCCAGCTTCCTCGCGCAGACCATGCTGAACACCATCCTGATCTCGCTGGCGCTGAACCTGCTGTTCGCCTTCGTCGGCGGACTGATCGGCGTGCGGCTGGTGCCGCGCGTCGGTGCGTGGAAGCTGACGGTGGTGGGCTACGCCTTCCAGCTGGCCGCGCTGGTCGGCCTGGCGCTGGTCGGCAAGCCGGACGGCGTCAGCGAGGTCGTCGCCGCCATTGCGCTGCTCGCCGTGTTCCTGCTGGGCCAGGGCTTCGGCCCCGGCGCGCATACGATGACCTATGCCTCGCTGAGCTATCCAACCTCGCTGCGCGGCGTCGGCGTGGGCTTCAACCAGACGCTGATGCGCGCCAGCTCCACGCTGTCGCTGTTCCTGTTCCCGGTGCTGGCCGCCGCGCTGAGCACCAAGGTATTCTGGGTCATCGCGCTGGCCCCGCTGGCCGGCCTGCTGGCGCTGCTGGCGATCCGCTGGGAGCCGGCGAATTACGATGTGGATGCGGAGGATTTTTGATTGGGGCGTGAGGTTGCGCGCTTCGCGCGCCTGCCCTCTCCCCCACCCCTCTCCCGCAAGCGGGAGAGGGGAGAAAACCGCCAGCGGCTGCATTGCGATTGCGCTTCCTTCGGGAAGCGCTTTTCGTTTTGGCGCTTGCCGTTGGGGCTTGCCGTTGGGGCTTGCGATTGGGGCTTGCCGTTGAGGCTTGCCGTTGGGGCTTGCGATTGGGGCTTGCCATCGGGGCTTGCGATTGACGCTTGCCATTGGCGCGCTGTGCTGCACCCCCGAGGGGAAGCGCTCTGTGTTCTCCCTCTCCCCCTCAGGGGGAGAGGGCTGGGGAGAGGGGGTGGTCTTGACTCTCTACGCCACGCAAAGCCCCTACGTCCTCCAACCACCTCCTTGACTTCCCGTTCTCGATACAGGATATTTAATCCACCCTCATTCTGAAATTGAGAACGACGCGAAGCATCGCGCCGGACACCGATGGAACTGGCCGAACTCGAAATCTTCCGCGCAGTGGCGCAAGAGCAAAGCGTCACGCGAGCCGCCCGCACGCTGGACCGCGTGCAATCGAACGTCACCACGCGCATCAAGCAGCTCGAGGACAGCCTGGGCGTGACGCTGTTCCAGCGCGACAGCAAGCGCATGACGCTGACCGCCGAAGGGCAAAAGCTGCTTGGCTATGCGGAGCGATTGCTGGCGCTGGCCGAGGAAGCGCGGCAAGCGATGCGGCATGACGTTCCCACCGGCAAGCTGCGACTGGGCACCATGGAGAGCGCCGCGGCCGCCCGCCTGCCCAAACCGCTGGCCCGCTATCACGCCAACTATCCACTGGTCGACGTCGAGATCCGCACCGGCACCGCGCAGGCGCTGGCCGATGCGGTGGCATCGCATCAGCTCGACTGCGCGATCGTCGCGCATCCGGGCATCGGCTCGCCGCGACAGCTGTCGATGGAAGACATGGCGCCGGGCCTCGAAGGGGCGTTTCTGTTCACCGAGGAACTGGTGCTGGTGCTGCCGGCCGGCCATCCGCGCGTACGCCGGCCCCAGGACGTCACGCTGCGCACGCTGGCCGGCTTCTCGCGCGGCTGCACCTATCGCCGCTGCGCGGAGGAGTGGCTGGCCGAGGCCGACGAGACGCTGCGCCGCAATCTGACCGTGCGCGAAATGCCGTCCTATCACGCGATCCTCGCCTGCGTCAGCGCGGGCTCGGCGTTTGCCATCCTGCCCAAATCGCTGCTCGCCTTGCATCGAGACAGCGCCGACTTCCATACCGTGCCGGTGCGTTCCGCGCATACCTTTCTGGTCAAGCGCGCCGGCTTCACCACCGCCGCCTGCGAAGCATTGCTGCACGAGCTGCGCCAGGGCTGAGCGGCCCGATCCCGAAGGAGCAACCCATGACCCCCACTTCCGCTGCAAACGGGCTGCTGGCCCGGCTTGGCATGTCGACGCCGATCATCCAGGCCCCGATGGCAGGCGTCAGCACGCCGGCGCTCGCCGCGGCCGTCTCCAACGCCGGCGGCCTCGGGTCGCTCGGCGTCGGCGCGATGAACGCCGATGCCGCACGCCAGACCATCCGCGACACGCGCGCGCTGACCGACCGACCATTCAACATCAACCTGTTCTGCCATCCGCCCGCCAAGGCCGATGCGCAACGCGAGCGCGGCTGGCTCGACTATCTGGCGCCGCGCTTTGCCGAGTTCGGCGCGACGCCGCCGACCGCGCTGCGCGAGATCTATCTGAGCTTCGTCGCCGACGACGCGATGTACGAGATGCTGCTGCAGGAAAGGCCGGCGGTCGTCAGCTTCCACTTCGGATTGCCGGCACAGGCCAGGATCGACGCCCTACGCGAGGCCGGCATCGTGCTGCTGGCATCGGCGACGACGATCGCCGAAGCGCGCCAGGTCGAAGCGGCCGGCATCGATGCTGTGGTCGCGCAAGGCGTCGAGGCCGGCGGCCATCGCGGCATGTTCGATACGCAGGGTGTCGACGAAGGTTTGGGCACGATGGCGCTGGTCCGGCTGCTGGTGCGCCACACCCGGCTGCCGGTGATCGCCGCGGGCGGCATCATGGATGGCGCCGGCATCGCCGCTGCGCTGGCTCTCGGCGCGCAGGCTGCGCAGCTGGGCACGGCCTTCGTAGCGTGCCCCGAGACAATGGCCGACGCCCCGTATCGCGACGCGCTGCTGGCGGGAGCGCTAGCCCGCCCCACCACGCTGACGCGCGCCATCTCCGGACGCCCCGCGCGCGGTTTCGTCAATCGCCTCACCGAACTGGGCGTCGCGCCCGATGCGCCGCCGATCCCCGATTACCCGATCACCTATGACGCCGGCAAGGCGCTGCATGCCGCGGCCAAGGCGGCCGGCAGCGCGGAATTCGCCGCGCAGTGGGCGGGTCAGGCGGCACCGTTGGCGCGGTCGCTGCCCGCGGCGGAATTGGTGGCGACGCTGAAGACGGAACTGGACGAGGTACTCGGACGCCTCGGCGCCATGGCGCGCGCGGGCTGACGAGGGCACCGAGGGCAACGAGGGCTTGGCAGCCGCCCCTGGGGACCGCACGGCATCGCGGCATGTTGGGGCATCGTCGTCATTGCTACCATTGCTCCATGTCACTGCCGCTGCCGCTACCGCCATCGCTCGCCTTGCTCGATGAGACGCTGCGCGCCGTCGCCCGTCGGTATCGCTTGCCGGCGATCGGCGCCGTCTCGGAACACATTGGAGAGGCCAATCCGGCGACTGCCCTCGCGGTGGCCATCGAGCAGGCTCGCATGGCCTTGGCAAACGGCGAAGTTCCCGGCGCCGCGCTGAAGCATCTGTTCATCGAATCGCTCGCTCGGATGGTGCGGGAAGCGATGCGCGCGGATGCCGGCGACCCGGTGTTTCAGGCGATGGTGCTTCGGCATCGGGTGGCGCATGTGCGAGAGTACGCGTCGCTGTCCGCTCGCGCGGAGCAGGACCGCAGGATGGTCCTGTCGGCCGTCAATGCGGTGGCGCATCCGAACAAGCAGCAGCGAATCGCTCCCGGTGCGCAGCGTGAGGAAATGGCCCGGCTCCACGCGTCCGCGTCCGCTTCGTCGTGGGCGGCGCTGCACGATACCGTTCGACGCCTGCTTGCCATGCCGGCGATCTCGGATGGAACGCCCAACGCGACGTCCATCCAGCGCGCACTGACGCCACTGCTCGACAGTCCTGCATTGGAACGCTTGCGACGTCTCGAAGCGCTGAGCTCGGATGCGCTGGTCCGCCAGTATCGATCGCTGTGGGAACGACATGGTCCGCGCTCGGGAACGGCTACCGCCACGGCGCACGGCGTTTCGTCGCGGCAGCGTGGGGCCGCCGTTGAAGCGTTGGCCGCGCAGGCGCTTCGCGCGTTGGCGCAACGACTCAACGAGCGTGAGGGAGCGTCGGCGCCCTACCGCGTCGTCACGTCGATGCGTGTGCCGGCATCGCTGCCGGCCAGCCATGAGCGCGCCAAGACCGAATGGGATGCGGTCTTGCTGAGGCGGGCCACGCGGGACGATAAATCGGACGATCGAGTGGCCCATGAAGCGGCCGATGAAGCGGACGACGAAACGCCTGTCTGGGACGTCTGCCTGCTGGTGGAAGCGAAGGCCTCCGCGGACGCGGTCACGACCGACCTCCCCCGGCTGCTGCGTGGATTGCGCTTGCTGGCCCATGCCGAGGAACACGTCATCTATGCATTCCAGACGGAGCAAGAGACGGTACGCCTGCGCGGTGCCTCGTTGCGCGCGCTGCCGACCGACGAAGCGGGTCTCGCCAGCCGGGTTCTGTATTGCACCGATGCCCCCGCCGAATCGAATCCACGTCTGCTCGGTGCGGCCGCGCGGATGCAGCTGTTGTCTGCACCGGCCAGCCTCGAGTTCGCGAGCGAGCTGGCCGAGAAGCAGGATGCGGATCCACGAAAACTCGAGCCCGTCTGGCATCCATTACTTGAATCGCGGCAGTGGGCCGCTGTGCTGAACCAATACCGGACGCTGCAGCGAGGCCGGGAATTGATGGTCCATACGGACGACCTGCTGTCCGCGATCTGCGATGTGGGCCAAGGTTCTTGAATCGCGCATTCACGCCTCGATGCGGATATCCGCGCCGGCTTCTATTCCGGCTGGATGCCCGCCTGCTTGACCACCGTCGCCCAACGATCGACCTCGCCGCGCAGCCTGTCACCGAGTTGCGCGGACGACGAGGCCTTCAGGTCGATGCCCTGGCTGTCCAGCCGTGCCTTGGTCTGCGGGTTCGCCAGCGCCACGCGCACCTCGTCCCCCAGCCGGGTTACCACGGCTGACGGCGTGCGGGCCGGCGCCACCAGCGCCCACCACTGGCTGATCTGCAGCGACGGCAGTTTCGCCTCCGCGGCCGTCGGCACATTGGGCAGCGCGGGAATGCGGGCAGGCCCGGTGACCATCAGCGCCGTGATCTTGCCCGCGCCAAGCAGGCTGCTGCCGCTGACCAGCGTCGCGAAATGGCCGGCGACCAGTTGGCTCGACACATCGGTCAGCGCAGGCGCGGAGCCGCGGTAGGGAACCGCATCGATCGGGATGGCGGCCTGCGCCTCCAGCATCTTCGCCGCCAGATGGCTGATCGTGCCGTTGCCGCTCGTCGCCAGTTGCAGCGGCGCGCCCTGCTTGCGCGCATCGGCCAGGAACCGCTGTGCCTCGCCCGGACGATAACGCGCGCTATCGGCGAACAGCACCAGCGGCGATTCGCCGAGCAGCGAGACCGGCGTGAAGTCGCGCAGCACATCGTAGGGCATCTGCCGAAACACCGACGGCGCCACGGTATGGGCCAGCTCGATAACACCCAGCGTGTAGCCGTCCGGCGCGGCCTTGGCCACGGCTTCGGCGCCGATACGGCCCGAGGCCCCTGCCCGGTTCTCCACGACCACGGGCTGACCCATCGACTCGCTCATCCGCTGCGCCACGGCGCGCGCCAGCGCATCGGTACTGCCGCCCGCGGCCCAGGGCACCACGATGCGAATCGGCTTGTCGGGATAGGCGGCATGTGCCGTCGGCACATGGGCGGTGAAGCAGAAGGACAGTGCAGCGATCAGATAGCGCAGCTTCATGGGAAGACTCCAGCCTGTGTAAGCGTCAGCCTTGCGCGGGGTCGCGATCGCCCCGTGCGGTCAACATCAGAAGAACCGATTGCGATGCATCGATGCGCCCGTCGGCGCGGAGCATTTGCGCCGCGGCCAGCCCTGCTCCCGCGCACAACTCGACCCAGAATCCCGCTGCCGCAAGCCTGGCGGTGCCGGCGCGGGCGGCATCATCGCCAACGACCACGGCCCCACCGCCCGAGCGCGTCACCGCCTGAACCTGCTGGGCGGTCACCGTCGAGCCCGCGGTGGAAAACTGCTGCGTGGCACCAGGGAAATCCGCCTGCTGCGGCTCGCCGGCCAGCACGCGCGACAGCCGTGGAAACGGCTCGACCGCCCATAGCTTCGGCATGCGGGCCAGCCGCCCTGCCGCCACCAGATCGCGCAGCGCGCTGTAGATGCCCCACAGCAGATCGCCTCGCGCGGTCGGGACGATGACGTGGTCCGGCTCGCATCCCTGATGCACCCATTCGAACGCGGCCGCGCGATAGCCTTCCACGCCGAACACCGGACTACCCACCGCCGGAATGCTGTAGTTCGTCAAGGCAAAGGCACCGTCGTGCTGCACGCGGCGGCGCACATGCTCCCATCGCGCATGCCCGGTTTCGGAGATGATGCGGTGCGCCCCGTAGTAGCGCAGCGCCGCATCGAATATCGCCGGCAGATCCCGGTAAGTCGCCACTTCGCACGCCAGACCCGCCGCCGCGCAATAGGCCGCGGCGGAGACCGCCGCGTTGCCGCTGGAGGCGAGCACCACCTCGCTCGCGCCGATCGCCAGCGCTCGGCTCACGGCCTGCGCCGACATGCGGTCCTTGTGCGAACCGGTCGGGTTCGCCCCTTCGTTCTTGATCCATAGCGAGGAGACGCCCGCCGCCTCCGCAAGCGCTGGCACCGGCAGACAAGGTGTATCGCCCTCGCCCAGCGTCACGCCGTCCAGATACGGCAGACAGTGCCCCCAGCGATAACCTGTGCTTTTTGGTGCAAAATCGAACGCTCGCGCGTCGTAGACGGCTTCGATACTGCTGGGCTGACCTCGACTGTGACAGGCGGGGCAGCCCTCCGGCAGGTCGGAAACGGGATAGATCGCCTCGCAGGTAATGCATTGCAGGGCGTGTAGTGACGGATTGAGGGTCGGTTTGCGGCTCTGAACCGGCTTCGATGAATGGTCGAGAGGCATGGGGATAGACAGCGATTGCATGAGACGAAGTCTAAGGCCCGGCATGCGTTTGCGACGACAGCCATCGTGCGTCTTTAATAAGACGAACTTATAGGGTCATCATGAAAGAGGCAGTGAGAGAGGTAGCCGAACCCTCCATCAGCGCACGACAGATCGAGGTCTTCCGCATGGTCATGCGCCTCGGCTCCGCACGCCGCGCCGCCGAGGCGCTGCACATCAGTCAACCGGCGGTGACCCAGATCGTCCTGCAACTGGAAAAGATCGCACAGCTGCGACTGTTCGACCGCAGCAAGGGCCGCATGGTCCCGACCGCCGAGGCGACCGCGTTGATGGACGAAGTCGAGCGCGTCTATATCGGCCTCGACGCCGTCCAGCGCAAGATCGACCTGCTTCGCCAGCACGAGGACACGGTCTTGCGCGTCGGCGCACTGCACGCAATGGCCGCCAGCGTGATGCCGATGGCGGTCGCCAGCTTCTCGCACAACTACCCGCGCAGCCATTGCAGACTCGAGGTCGACAGCTCGCGGGCACTACGCGAACGTCTCCTTCAGCGCGAGCTAGACCTGGCGTTCATGGGCGATGAGGTCGACACCAGCGGCCTGACGGCCTCCGAGTTCTACGCCGTACCCGCCGTCTGCATCGTGCCGGCGACGCACCCATTCGCGGCGCGAGCCCGCGTCAGCGTCACCGACCTGGCCGACGCCCCGCTGATCGGCCTAGACGCCGCGGATCCGGCTCAACGGCAACTGGAAGCCGCGTTCGCCGAACACCATATCGCGCCACGATTCGTAGCGACGACGCCGTATAGCCATACGCAATGCGCGCTGGTGTTGGCGGGTGCGGGGCTTGCGATTACCAATCCGTTGGTGGCCCGAATGTATTTGGCGCTGGGGCTCCGGAGTGTTCCGTTCGCGGGAGTAGTTCGATTTCGGGCGATTCTGGCGTTTCATCCCGGGCGGGGCCAGTCATCGGCGGCGCAGCATTTCGTCAGCCTTTGCCGGCAGGGGGTTAGGGATTTGGTGCAGCGGTAGGGTCAGCTTCGGCTTCGGGCTTGTGGCAGACGACTTCAATGTTGTGGCCGTCGGGGCCGATGACGAAGGCGGCGTAGTAGTTGGGGTGGTAGTGCGGGCGTAGACCGGGGGCGCCGTTGTCTTTGGCGCCGGCCTGGAGCGCTGCGCGGTAGAAGGCGTCTACCTGCTGGCGGGTTTCGGCTTTGAAGGCTAGGTGGAGGTGGGCGGGTTTTTCGTTGGTTTGGAAGAGGCAGAGGGAGGGCTTGCCTGGGGGGCAGATTTCGATGCCGTACGATGGAGCGCCCTCCGAGGCTACCGTTACGCCGAGCGGTTCTAATGCTTTGAGGAAGAAGGCCTTACTCGCGGCATAGTCGGTGACGCCGAATTTTAGGTGGTCGAACATGGGGTCTCCAAGAGGTGGCGGGCGTACGTGCTGACCTATGGTGTCGTCGACGCATTGAGGTGAGTTGCGACTGTGCTAGCGACCCCAGGAGCCGCTGAACGAATGGCGAAATACCCCCCCAAAGTGGGGTTGGATGCATCGCAGCAAAACATAGATAGTCGCTCTCCTAGTCAGCCGCATTTCTTGGCACGGAACGCTGTACCTCAGTGCACCGCCACGGGCACCACAGATTGGCAAAATGAGCCGGTGAGCCGAGCCGGGCATGAAGAAAAAAACGGGAGAAGTCATGCGGGCCATCGCGGTCATTGGCATAGCGCTAGCATGCAAGTCCGTGCATGCTGAACGTTACGCCTTGATGCCTCGACTTACTTTTTCGCACGATCTTAGCGGTTGCCAGTTCTTCTACGGAACGCCGGCGCCTTGGAAGAATGGGATCCTCGGCATGCGGGTATTCCAGACCTGCAATAGCCGGCTAGCGGCGAAAGAATTGCTGGGCGACTTCAGCTATACCTCAAAAATCGATTGGTTCCTTCTACGGTGCTCTGAGAATGCGGTGGCCTGGAATGGGTCGCTCCGGTTCGAAAGACAATTTTGGGAGGGATCGGCCACCGAGGACAAAAATGCTGGTGCCTACGATTTTCATGTCCCCAACCCCCTCCTGTACCAAGACATATTCCGCCGGGCTTGCGACGCTGGCGTAAGGGGCGCTCCAGCACCTTAGATTGAACGCTGCCGAAAGCATGGAGTCGGCCGCACCAACGCAGAAGCGCTCGTATTTAGCGCTGCCACAGGACGTATAACAAGAGCACGACTGACAATGAAGCTTCGAGTAGGCACGCTTGTTCCCAACACCGAAACTCCGGTGGGTGAGGGCTTGAACGGTGCAACGAGGGCCGTTATTCGCATTGATGGAATTTCGCACGGGGCGGTCATTAAGCGTATCCCCTTCCCCGCCGTATTAGCTGAGTGTTTCTGTGGGATCCTGCTCCGCCTGTGGGAGTTGCCTACGCCAGAGCCGGTTTTAATATTTGACAATGGGCAGGTGCTTTTCGCTAGCATGGACGCCGGTTATCCCAACTTAAAGAAGCGTCTTAACTGGAGCGACAGTCTGCCGGAATCACAAAAGCAAGTTCTAATAGGCATTTGTGCGCGCATAGTGTGCAACTGGTCCGATCTTCCACGGGCACTTGCGGCCGATGAGGCAATTTCCAACGCTGATCGAAACCTGGGCAATTTTCTGTGGGACGGCACCGATCATGCCTACATTGATCATGAGCGTACACTAGGGCTCTTTCCACATCTTGATAACAAGATCGCCCAGCTTGCCATCATCGCCCAAAAGCAGGATCACATCGAACGCGCCGGTATTGCTGCGGCTCTCACATTGGACCGCGGCGCGCCCACAAGGGTAGTCGGAGACGGCCTTGATTTCTCTACCTTTGTGGCGCACGTCGAGCGACAATTAGGTGTACTGGCTAATCTGGTGCTGTTGCGATTCCCCAAGCCAGCGGATCTCCTATCTGGACTTCAGAATGACCAGTGAAACCTTACTACCAAACGTCTACTGGCGACCGGTGTTCTGGGAGCCGGTCACCGGGACCGGAGAACGACTAATGGTGGGAGCGCTGGTCGAATGGGATGGCCATATTTCATGGCATCGACTCGTTCGATCTGATGTGCTGGACTGTTTGTATGGTAAAGCGTCCTCCGGGGTAAAGACTCTGCTCGACACTGGCCTAGAGGCCCTATGTGCGGTCGGTGCCCAAGGAGCATTGCAGAACGAGATGCCGTCCTTGTTAGGCTTGGAGCCGGGTCCGCTTCGGCACACCCATGCAAACAATGTCGTTGATGCATTGCGCACGGCTGCCCTTCTCTACTCTAGTCTTTCGAACATCGACAAACTCGACCAAATGGAAGAGATCGATGCCCCAAGCCAGGAGGAAGGTAACCGCCGATTTACGACGGATGTGAAAGAGCGAGTTATCACAAATCGACCAGAGCTGAGCCAGTACTTCGGGCGATCTGCCGTCCTAATCGAAGGAGGCGAGCAAACCAAGTTCGGGTACGTTAGCCCTCGATCCATAATTCATTTCGGCGTACTATCTCCAGTGCGGCAGCCCGCCGGATTGCGGGACGCAAGAGCTCGGCTGTGGGAGCTGCGACGAGCTCAGGAATATTCGGGCATCCCCTTCGCGGGATTGATCTTTGGCGTTCCGAGCGATGACGATCCAACCTTATCGAGTCGCCAGATTGACGCAATGCGTCGCAATCTCAGAGAGATTGAGCAGGAGGCTGACACATATCAAATGCGGTTCTTCGCCGTAACGTCAGCGCAAGCCGGCGCTGATAAGCTGCTGGAACACGCCTAGCAAAGGCCCGTTCCTTCTGCGGGCTATTTTAAGCCCTACCGCATCCCCACGCTGCTGCTGCCTCGCCGAAGCTGCCCTGCTAAACAGCTTGGCAGGTAACCAGTAATAGGGCACTTGCGGGATAGCGGCAATCTCATGACACTCCAACGCTTTCCTGTTGATGCCAGCTCCACCAATTGTACTTTTCGGGAATCGCCCGAAACATTGATGGAACAAAGCCCGGCAATGCCGGGCCTTGTTTCTTTTGCGCTTCGCCGATTATTCCTGGTCCGCCCCATACCAAGCATCGCGCAGCGGCCCGACGCGGACGTTCTCGAAGTCGCCCGATGCCTGCAACCACTTCTCGACCGCTTCACGCTGCTCGGCGGTGACCGAGCCGCGCGCGGCGTTCAGCAGGATGTAGGCGGACAGCTGGCCATCGTCGATCGCGCCGGCCATCAGCAGCCCGTTGGCCTCGATTGCCTCTTGCAGGAACCGGTCAAGCAGCGCCTCGGTGTCGCCCTGGCGAGCCGGCTCAGAGAGGTCCGCCATCACTTCGAATGCCAGTTCCTGGTACTCACCGATATGGAGCTTCTTGCGTTGGCGATGGTTGTAGCGGCGGGAAGACTTCATGGGAATCCTTTGATGCTTCATGGGAAAGGCGCAATTGTGCCAGCACTTGAGGGAGTGCCCGTCCAACCTGGCAGTATCATGACCGTCCCCACCTCTATCGGATTACCGCGATGCAAGTCCTGGTTGACGCAGACGCCTGCCCTGTCGTCGTCAAAGAAATGCTGTACCGAGCGGCCCAACGCCTCGAAGTGTGCGTCACGCTGGTCGCCAATCAGTACATGCGCACGCCGCCTTCGCGCTTCATCAAATCGGTGCAGGTACCGGCGGGCTTCGATGCCGCCGATGACCGTATCGTCGAACTGGTCAATGCGGGCGATCTTGTGATTACGGCGGACATACCTCTCGCCTCCGCTGCCCTGGACAAGGGTGCGCATGTGCTCGATCCAAGAGGGAGCTGGTTCACCCGCGAGAACATTCAGGAGCGCTTGACGATGCGTGAGGTGATGGACCAACTCCGTGCGTCGGGCATCGATACAGGCGGGCCTTCACCGTATTCGGCGCAGGATAGCAAGGCGTTTGCCGGTCAATTGGATCGGTTCCTGGCACGCAACGCCCCGCCAAGGGCGGCTACCTGACGTGTGTCGCTCCTTACTGCCGAACTGCGGTAGTGTCAGGCAAGCAATCCCAAGGCATCAGCCAGCGAAAGCACCGTCGTACGGGACTCGAACGCGGTCGAGAAAAGATGTTCGTGCACGACCTGATCCGGGTCGTAGCAGCAGTCCTTGACCGTGAACAATCGGAAATCCGCATCGCTGGCGTATGCGACTGAAGACAGCATCACGCCGGTCGACGCAATGCCGACCATGATCAGCGTATCGATGCCTTGCGCGGATAGCCGTACCTGCAGATCGGTACCGAAGAACACGCTGGCACGATGCGCGATGATGATCGGTTCATTGGCCTGCCGGCCAAGTTCCGGCGAGATCTGATCTTCGACGAAAAGGCCGAGTCGCTTGACGCCTTGCCCGTTCTTGTTCAGCGGGCTGACTTCCGGATAGCCAGGGCTGAAGTGGAATTTAGCGAAATAGACTCCGACGCCTTGGGCACGGGCAGCGTCGCATAGCATGCGCGTATTGGCCAGCAATGTGGGCGCAACCGCGGGGAACAACCCCAGGATGTCGGTCTGATAGTGCATGACCAGCAGAGCCGTTTTTGCGGGATCGATTGCCGGAATCTGCGTGGTCATATTGGGCCTATCGGCGATCAATGCAAGACAACGATCGACTCTACCACGCCATCATCAGGCGAAATTCGGCACCCTTTCATCAGGACGCAACGTCAAGACTCGCACGCCGTTTCCTGTCACCGCTACTGTGTGCTCGAATTGTGCGGACAGTTGTCCATCGCGCGTGACGACCGTCCAGCCATCGTCTTCGGTGCGAACGGCGTGGCCTCCTTGGTTGATCATCGGCTCGATGGTGAACACCATGCCTTCACGCAGTGGCAGCCCTGTACGTGGCTTTCCCCAGTGCAGGACTTCGGGAGGCTCGTGCATTTCACGGCCGATCCCATGCCCGCAATATTCCCTTACGACCGAATAGCCATGCCTTCGCGCGTGCCGCTCGATCGCGTGGCCGACATCGCCCAGCCTGGCGCCAGGGCGAACGGTCTGAATTCCCTTCCACATGGCTTCGTAGGTAACCTGCACGAGGCGCTTTGCCAGTGATGACACCCCGCCAACAAGGTAGGTCTTGCTGGAATCCGCGATATAGCCGTTCTTCTCCAACGTGATATCGAAGTTCACGATATCGCCGTTCTGCAAGATGTCCGACGTAGAGGGAACGCCGTGGCAAACCACGTTGTTGCGGGATGAGTTCAGCGCGTAGGCATACCCGTACTGCCCTTTGCTTGCCGGGCGCGCTTGCAGCTCATTGACGATATAGCTGTCGACCAAGTCGTTGACCTGCATGGTCGACATGCCGATCAGGTTCAACCGATCCAGATAGCCAAACACCTGCGCCAGCAATCTGCCCGACTCCGCCATGATGGCAATTTCTTCTGGCCGCTTTGTCATGTCGAGGCGATCTTGATGCCTTGCGGCGCCACACCAGCCGCGCGCAATTCCCCCGCCACGATCTCATTGAAGCTCTGCGTCGGATTCATTTCGCACAGCATGCCGATCTTGATCCAGAACGCGGCTTGCGCGTTGATCGACCGGCACGACACCGCGCTTGCCTTGCGGATTTGACCGTGCAACTCGTCGTCGATATTCACTATGCCCATTTCGATACCATATATGAAACGTATATGGATCATATGCGGGATGCTGTTGACGATGCAAGTGGTTTCGCCCGTTCGGTGCTTATCCGGCCGTGCCACAATCTCATCAGCCAACATAAGGAAAGGGAGCACAAGCGATGACTGCCGCGACTCTGGGCATCGACCATATTGGCCTTACCGTTGCCAACCTCGAAGCCTCGACGCACTTCTTTACGGAATGCCTGGGGTGGCGCGTATTCGGCAGCAACCCGGCTTACCCTGCCGCCTACGTAACAGATGGGACGGCGAAGATCACGCTGTGGCAAGTCGCGGATACAACCGCGTTTGCGGCCTTCGATCGCAAGAACACCGTCGGCCTTCATCACCTTGCATTGAAGGTTCCGGATAGTTCTTCACTCGATAGCCTGTTCGAACGGGTCCGCGCTTATCCCGGTGTTCAGGTCGAATTTGCACCGGAGCCGTCCGGCAACGGTCCCAAGTGGCACGCCATGGTGATGGAGCCGGGCGGAACGCGACTGGAACTGAGTTTCGACCCGCGATAGTTGACCATTTCGGCAGTAGCGGACGATGAAGAGCGGGTCCGTGCCGTCGGCCGTCGGCCGTCGGCCAGGACTGGGCATTCGTGTTGGCGATACGCCAAGTTCGCGGGCTACAGGAACAGGTACCAGTACAGCGCGACGTCCGCCCTGACATCCTCGTCTAGCTGGCTGTACAGATGGCGGTCATACCCGCCCAGCACAAAGCCGTATCGTGCATAGAAGCGGCAAGCTGACACGTTGGACGATTGCGTTTCAAGTCGGATGGCCCTGAGGTTCAAGGCCGCCGCCCACGCCACGGCCTCGTCCATGAACCGTCTGCCTATGCCCAAGCGACGGTAACGGCGTGATATGGCAATGTCATCAATGCTCGCGCAGCCATTCCACCCTGGGGTTGCCAGCAAATAGCCCGCAACATGCAATTCATCCTTCGCCACGAGCAGCAAGCGGCCTGAATCGGAGTCCGGTTCGGATAACGATTCATCAAAACCGTAGGCCTTTGTCCGTGGCGCGACTGGGATCACGTTCGGCATCCCCGGCCCATCAAATGGGGCGACCGCCTCGTACTCTATGTCAAAGGAGAAGTCTTCCGCGGCCAACGCCTCTGGCGCGATTCGGTCGACACGTTCTATCTGCATACGCCCTTCCCATGCGCCTGGATGACCTCGCTCCTACACGACGTGTCCACGATGTCCGGAGACTTGATACGCGTAGCCGAAATTTCTGCTGATTCTTCGCAACGTCAGAATCAGGCCAGAAGCAGTCCCTGAAAGCAACCGCACAGGTGACAGCTTCAGGCTCTTGCCCTCAGCCTGCTCGAGCCACTGTAAATATAGGCTCGGCCGGCTTCGTCATTTCTTTCTACCTTTATCGTAATGCCACTTGATGGCGAAGAACATGCCCGTGCCGAGCACGAGAACCTTGAACACGATAAAGACTACAGGGAACCAATCCATCATTTTGAGTACTTCCTGGCTATGCTTTGCCACTATTTATCGTAAGGAGCACTACCCCAAGACGCTGCTTCAGCAGCTTTATTTCTTGTTCAGCTCATCGTCAAATCCAAGCTCCATCATAACGCCTCCCCTCACCGCCGAAACCAAACCACCGACAACCCGCACGCCAGAACCAGCAACACCACCGCCCCCGCCGCCAGCAACGCACTGACCTCGACCTCCTTCCGCTCCAACGCCAACCGGCTGCTCAGCCGCCGATAAACCTGCGTCAAATCAGCAGCCGAACTGGCCTGAAAGTACTCTCCATCCGTCAGCATCGCGACCTGACGCAAGGTGCTCTCATCCAGCTGCACGGGCGAAGAAAGACCCGGCGCCGCCGCCCCCTCCTCGGGCGGCGTACCGAAGCCCACGGTGTAGACCCGGACGCCACGCTGGGCGGCCATGCGTGCGGCATCCAGCGGGTCCGGGCCAGTGGTGCGGCGGCCATCGCTCAGCAGGATGATTGCGCCGTGCCGATAGGAGCCGGGCCGCGCCGAGGGCTGCTCCTGTTCGCGCTTGCGAACGGCGTCCGCCGCGGCGGCTTCCGACAGCGATCTGCCGCCGGGCCCGGGCGCCAGAGACTCGCCGCCAAAAATAATCGCCTCCAGGTCGATGCCATCGTTGGGCAACAGAACCGCTAGGGCCTGGATCAGTCCGCTGCCAGTCGCCGTGCCGTGCTGCAGTTGAAAGCGCTCGATCGCGTCGAGCATGTCCTGCCGGCTGTCGGTGGGAGAAAGCACCACGGTCGCCGTGGCGGCAAAGGAAACGATGCCCAGACGCACGCTGGCAGGCAAACCGACGATGAAATCCCGGGCGGCCTGTTGGGCGGCGCCGATCCGGCTTGGTGCCACGTCGGTGGCCGCCATGCTGCGGGAGGTGTCCATGGCGAGCACGACCGTGACGGTGTCGGAAGGCAACGTGACGGTCGCGGTCGGACGGGCGAAAGCCAACAGGGCCACGCCCAGCGCGAGCAACACGAGGAGCGGCGGCATGTGACGCCGCAATCGTTGCCTGCGGCCCAGCGCGGCGCGCGGCAGCGCAAGGCTGGCATACAGCAAGGCGGCTTTTTTGCGCCGCGCAATCAGGTACACATAGGCGGCTACCAGCAGCGGAAGCGCCAGTAGCAGCCAGAGCATTTGTGGCCAGAGAAACTGCATGCCCTGCTCCTTGGCACTCCTTGGCACGAGATAACGCGATGGTACTGCGTTTTGCTGGTCGGGCATTCCCTCGGTCTTTCCCCCACCCCTGTTTTCTCTTATGATGCCGCCCGTCATATGGCGGGCAGGAGGAAGGCCGCTGCTCGGTCATTGACTCGCGGCGCACGCCGTGGATCGGCGCCGTCCCGGGCGTCATCGACACACCATAAGAAAACACAGCACAACAACAAGGAGTCATCTTGAAGAAGTCCATTCGCACAAGCCTGCTGGCGCTGGCCGCCATGGCAGCCGTTCATGCACATGCCGCTCCCACGCTGGTGGAGTCCGTACAGGGCTACACGCTGCAGAACGACAAGATCGCCAGCTTCAGCGGTCTGGTGTTCGACCAGGGCAAGGTGCTGGAAACCGGCGATGCCGCCGCGCTGTGCGCGAAATATCCCGATGCGAAGCGCATCGACGGCCAGGGCAAGACGCTGCTGCCGGGCCTGATCGATGCCCACGGCCACGTGTTCCGGCTGGGCTTCAAGACGACCGAGATTTCGCTGTCGGGGACGAAAAGCCTGCAGGAAGCGCAAGGCCTGATTCGCGAGTACGGCCAGAAGAACCCGCAGCGCCAGTGGCTGCTCGGTTATGGCTGGAATCAGGTGAACTGGAAGCTGGGCCGCTTCCCGACTGCGGCCGAGCTCGATGCGGCGGTATCCGACCGTCCGGTGCGGCTGGTGCGCGTCGATGGCCACGCCGCGTGGTTGAACACCAAGGCGCTGCAGGCGGCCGGTATCACGCGTGACACCAAGGATCCGGCCGGTGGCCGTATCGAACGCGATGCCAACGGCAATCCGACCGGCGTGCTGATCGACAAGGCCATGGCGCTGGTCAACAACGTGATCCCGCCCTACTCCGACGACGATCGCCGTGCCGCGCTGGCCGCCGCCGTCGCGCATCTGAACGCGCTGGGCCTGACCTCTGTCGGCGATGCCGGCGTGACCGTGGCCGACGACCGCATCTATCGCGAGTTCGCGGACCAGGGCAAGCTGACCACGCGCATCTACGGGATGATTCGCGACACCGGCGACGACTTCAAGACGCTGTCCGCCAAGGGTCCGCTGATCGGCTACGGCAACGACCGGTACGATCTGCGCGCCGTGAAGGTCTACGGCGACGGCGCGCTTGGCAGCCGCGGCGCCGCGCTGATGGAGCCCTACACCGACGATCACGCGCATAGCGGCCTGCTATTCATGAGCGATGCCGCGATGCAGGCCAACGTGAAGAGCGCGCTGAAGGCCGGCTACCAGGTCAATGTGCATGCGATCGGCGACAAGACCAATCATCAAGTGCTCGACGCCATGGAAGTCGCCTACAAGGACGTGGGCGGCCGCGAGCTGCGCAATCGGATCGAGCACGCGCAAGTCGTTTCACTGCCCGATATCCCGCGCTTCAAGAAGCTGAACCTGATTGCGTCGATGCAGCCGACGCACGCCACCAGCGACATGAACATGGCGGAAGACCGCATCGGCAAGGAGCGCATCAAGGGCGCCTACGCCTGGCAGACCTTCCTGAAGCAAGGCACCGTGATCGCGGGCGGCTCGGATTTCCCGGTGGAATCGGCCAATCCGTTCTACGGTCTGCACGCCGCGGTCACGCGCACCGACCATGAAGGCCGCCCGATCAACGGCTGGCACCCGGAGGAAGCGATGACGCTGCCGCAGGCATTCCGCGCGTTCACGCTCGATGCCGCCTACGCGCAGCATCAGGAAAAGACGCTGGGGTCGCTGGAGCGTGGCAAGTGGGCCGACTTCATTCTGGTGGACCGTGATCTGTTCAAGGTCGCACCGGCGGACATCTGGAAGATTCAGGTGCTGGAGACTTGGGTGGGGGGTGAGCGGGTGTATGCGAAGGGCGATCAATCGGCGAAGCGCTGATCGGCCAGATCGCAATATCACCAACTAAGAGCCCTGCTGGACGATGGTTCAGCAGGGCTTTTTTTGCGCGCGTGTCATGCGCGGCCACCGGGAGAACATCCCGACCATCGCCGAGGCCGGCGTGCCGGGCTACGAAGTCGTGTACCGGTATGGGGCCTTCATCACCGGCGCACGCCATGCTGACGGTCAAGCCGCCTCCAGATCATCGCTGGCCGGATGAAGTGGCGTACGGCCAGCGAAACCAGATGTCCTGCGACTGAACGAGCGGTACTACCCAGGCGATGAGGGCGGCCCCTGTATTGCGCTCGACTCCTGTCAGCGCACCGTCCGTTGCCAACGCCAAACCGAATTGCTTACGACTGCGTACCACGCCAGTGCCGTCCTTCATCACCTGGACCGACGCAGCCAACCACAACACGCCGTCCGAGCACGTAAACTGCTCTTCCCCGTTGTCCCGCCCACCCCGGAGCACCGCGCTATACAGGACGGTGTTCGTGGAGCCCAGCACGGTCACCTCCAACCGGGAGCCGCCGGCCAATCGCAGATGTACGCGCCCAGCCTTGTCTCGAGGCGTGAAGCTCAGCAGGCGTACGGACAACGTCCGCTCAGCGGCCGAGGCGTACCGATATGACGACTCGCCTTGGTTCCAGTAGATCCCGTCGAACGCGGGGCAACTGGCATCGCTTGGAGCCATGGGCGGCGCCCAGTCCGCTGGACGAGGGAAATCGGAAGCACAACTTGCAGCCAGCGCGCTCATAGTGGCTAGAGCGGGCAACCGTGAACGCCAGGAGGAAAAGAGGGTCGGAGCCCGAGGCGATGGTCGACAAGCCTTCATTGGTACACGCACTATTTTCTCATCAGATCAACATGCTTTATTTTGAATGACGAGCGAATCGTTGGCGAGATATCCCGAGATAACGGGAAATAAAGTCCGAGGTCCTTCAAAAATACAAACTCCGAACGCACTGCAGGCAACTTGGACCACGAAGTCTCGCACGACACCCGTAGATAGTCCCCCGTCAGTCCAGGAACAAGGGTCGACGCAGGCGATGGCGTAGCACCAACATGACAACTGGTCTTCTCATCCAGCCGTTGATTGATCGTACGCTCGCCGCCCGTTCCGCTGAAGTTCATGTCAAGCAGAACGGTACCTTCGATAGAGAAACTGGAGTCTGCACGAGGTGCGCAGATCGCGGCGATATCAGCCTTGAGGCTGCCATATTTCCTGATCGAATCCGTATTTGATGATTCGATAATCGGAACCGGAAACGCAACCACTCTAGACATTCTTGTTTGTCTGACTGTAATGATGTCAATCAGACCACAAACGGTAAGGACATTGTCCGAATTCTTACTGCCGATACCTTGCTTGACGAGGTTGGTGAGACCGTTGTCGAGACGCCTATAGCTCCACACTTGGGAATTAGCGTGCGCACCTTCCCCGGTTAACTCGTCAATCTTCAACTCGACGGACAAGTTGTTCGGTGCAGCCAAGTTCGCGATGGGTGCGACTTCAGTCTTTACTTCCTCTGGCACTAAATCGCCAAGTTCAATGTTCCCCGCCGCTGTTGCGGTATCCGCCCTTGCCGTTGCAATACTGAACCCCAACGTAAGGGCGCCAATCGTGACCGCGCTGATGATCTTCATGTGGAATCTGCTTCGATGCTTTTCCCGTTAAGCCTTAGTGGGCTGATCTTGACGAGGGGTGTCTATCACCAATGTAACCGGACCTCCTGAGGCACCCCTCGTTCAACATCCATTCAGTGACGGCAGCACTCGCAAAAACTTGACCCCTCGAAAGCATGGTTGCCCCTGGCGCGTGGCGCCTATAGCAGGGCGAACGCTGGCCCGCATCCCGGAGTTGCCAGGCCTCTGCATTGCGTAAGGGCGCGATTGGTAAAGAGTTCTCCCCAACGATTGCTACGCCAGCATCAGGTCCAGGTTCTGAATCGCCGCACCCGATGCGCCCTTTCCGAGATTGTCAAAGACCGCGGACAGAAGGACATGCCCGTGCTTCGTGCCAGAAAATACGCCCAAGCGCATGTCATTCGTACCGTTCAGCGCTTGCGGATCCAGTTGCTTCGCGACGCGCGATTCTTGCAGCGGCAAGACATGTACGTGCTCCGCGCCGGCATAGTGGCGCGCGAGGCAGGCGTGCAACGTGTCGCCATCCACTCCAGGTGCCAGCAGCCGCAACGCCAACGGCACCGTCAGCACGATGCCCTGGCGGAACGATCCGTATGCAGGCACGAAGATAGGCGGCTGCGCGAGGCCGGCGTGCTGCTGGATCTCCGGGGTGTGCTTGTGCGCGAGTTCCAGCCCATAGATCTGGAATGACGGCGCGCCAGCGGCGCCCGGCCCCTCATATTCCTCCACGCCGGCGCGCCCTCGCCCCGAGTAGCCGGATACCGCATGAATGCTGATGGGGTAATCGCCCGGTATGAGCCCCGCCTGCACCAACGGCCGCAGCAGGCCAATCGCACCAGTCGGATAGCACCCGGGATTGGTAACCCGGCGGGCGTTTGCAATTCGCTCCGCCTGCCCCGGCGCCATCTCGGGAAATCCGTAAGTCCAATCCGGCTGTGTACGGTGAGCGGAACTTGCGTCGATGACGCGAACCGCCGGATTGACAATGGCGGCCACGGCCTCGCGTGCGGCGGCATCCGGCAAACAGAGGATGGCGATGTCGCAGGCATTGAGGGCTTCTGCGCGACGCCGAAGATCCTTGCGTTCGGCAGCAGCAAGCGTCATCAGCCTGATGTCCGTCCGGTTGCGCAGGCGTTCGTGGATCAGCAACCCGGTGGTGCCTTGGTCGCCGTCGATGAAAACAACGGGAGAGCTCATACGTGAAATACTCCGCTGACTTTGAGATGTAAGCAGTAAAACGACGAACGAGCCCTATGTTCAGTGGACCGCTACAATAGAGAAAGTTGAATTTCATAACGCTGACATTCAGTTCTCCTGAATCCGGACGCCGACATGCGAGAAATCAGCCTGGACCGCTTGCGCACTCTGGTCACCATTGCAGACCTCGGCTCATTTGCCGATGCGGCCCGCGCATTGCACCTGGCGCCACCAACGGTCAGCCTCCATATCGCCGACCTTGAAGACCGCATCGGGGCACCACTTCTGTCGCGCAAGCGCGGACATGTCAGGCCGTCGGCGATAGGAGAGGTGCTCGTGGAACGTGCGCGCCGACTGCTTGCCGATGCGGAGCAGGCGTTAGACGATATTCAACGCCAGGTACAGGGGCTGGAAGGACGCGTGCGGCTCGCTGCATCGACTGGCGCGCTCGCGCATCTGTTGCCCCAAGCGCTCGAGGGTCTGCGCCAGCGCCACCCCGCTATCGACATTCAGGTCGCAGTGCTCACTTCACAGGAAACACTGTCCCGACTGGTGGATGGGACGCTGGATGTGGGGCTGGTCGCACTGCCACAGCCGCCGGTGGCTGGACTCTTGATCAAGCCTTGGAGACGCGACCCCGTGATGGCCTTTGTGCCGGCGCATTGGAAGTGCCCAGCGCGCGTCACGCCCGAATGGCTCGCTGACCAACCTCTGATTCTCAATGACGCCACCACGCGTCTTTCTCGCCTGACTGCGGAGTGGTTCGCGACTGCGGGGTTTCATCCTGTGCCTCGCATTCAGCTCAACTACAACGACGCGATCAAGAGTCTGGTAGCGGCAGGTTACGGCGCTGCGCTGTTACCCCACGAGGCGACTGCGCCATTACCCGACAAGCGCATTGTCATGCGTCCGCTGCGCCCGGCGTTGTGGCGCCGGCTCGGTATTGCGCATCGTGCGGGACACGTTGAGCGGCCGACGCAACACGTACTGGATATGTTGCGGGATCTGCGATTGGCGTAGCAGTGGGAAGCATATGCCGATCAATCAGGTCTTTCCCACCGCGGGGGGCGCACAAGATTCCCGCGTGGCAACACGCGTCGTCAGCCGAATCTCCTCGCCCTCTACGGTCTTCCCAAAGCCGATAGACCGCAACAACATCTCCGCCACCGCCGTCCCCACCGCCTCCAGATCCCAATCGATCGCCGTAATCGCCGGCGTATAAAGCTGCGCGAGATCGCTATCCCCCACGCAGATCAGGCTGACATCCTCCGGCATGCGGTGCCCTGTCTGCTTCATCGCCTGCAGGACGCCAGAAAGAATCCGTGTACCGAGGCAGATGAACGCCGTGGGCCGATCCTTTGCGGATAGCAGCGCCAGGGCATCGCTGAACGACAGATCCATCGCCGAGCGTCTGGAGCGCACGAGGGCGCTGTCCACGGTAAGACCGCGTTCTTCCATCGCTTTGCGATGGCCGCTGATGCGCTCACGGCCCGGGCGTAATGCGCCGTCGGATGTCATCAGCGCGATGCGCGTGTGCCCGAGGTCAAGCAGGTATCGGGTCGCTTCGTATGAACCCCGAGCGTGATCGACATGTACGCCAGAACCCGGGGCGTGGAAGTCACGGTCCATGGCGACGACGGGGAGATCCCGGGAGATTTGGGCAAGGTAGTCGGGGCGCTCGGTTTCGCACGGACCAAGAATGAGCCCGTCGACGCGGCGGCGACGGAACAGGTCCACCATCAGTTCTTCCTGCGCCTTGTCGTTATGCGTGTTGCCGACCACCATTGCATAACCTTCGCGCTGCAGCCGGGTTTCGACTGCCGTGATGATGCGGGCGTATAGCGGATTGGCCAGATCGGAAACCAGCAAGCCCACGACGCCGGAGGTACCCGTGCGCATGCTTTGCGCGATCGGATCGGGCGCATAGGCCAGGGCCTTCGCGGCGCGCTCCACGGCCTGGAGCGCGGCCTCGCTCACCGGGCCGCTGCGGTTCAGTGCGCGCGATGCCGTGCCCACCGAGACGCCGGCGGCGCGCGCCACGTCGCGGATCGTGACGCGGGCTGGCGTGTCGGAGCTGGGGGTGCGCGTTCGGCTGGTCATCGATGATCCGGCTTGAAGGTCTGAGCTTGCGGTAATCGTAGCGGGCCCTGGGGCCGCTATTATCGTCGATCCGATGGCCCCGCCCTATCCGCCGCGCATCAGTACATCGCGCGGCCGCCGCTGATATCGAACACGGCGCCCGTACTGAAACTGCAGCGCTCGGAACACAGCCATGCAGCCATTTCCGCGACTTCTTCCACCCGCACAAAACGCTTCATCGGCACACGTTCGAGCAGGCGTGCCTGCAATTGCGCCCGCTGGCCGTCGTCGTGCTCGCCGAAGATGTCGGTATCTGCGGCGCTGGGCGTGATGCAGTTGACGAGGACGCCGGTCTCGACGAGCTCCTTGCCCAGGCTCTTCGTCATCGAGATCAATGCGGCCTTTGAGGCCGCATAAGCGCCGGCAAACGGATTGCCCTCCTTGCCGGCGATCGACGCCACGTTGACGACGCGGCCCCAGCCGTTTTTGACCATCGCAGGCACGACTGCCTGCACGCATTGCAATGCGCCGAAGACATTGACGTCGAAGACAAGTCTCCACTCATCGATCGATGCCTCGATAGTCGGTCCTCTGCGTCCGAGGATGGCGGCATTGTTCACCAACACCGTGGGGGTACCCAGCATGTCGACGGTTTGCGCGAAGGCCCGATCTACCAGCCCGCGTTCCGTAATGTCGACGGGCACAGCCAGTACCTGGGCGCCATTGCCGCGCAATGATCGAGCGGCAACATCGAGTAGCGACTCGTCCCGATCCCAGAGCGCCACTGCATATCCGTCCGCCGCGAGCCGACTGCCGATCGCGAGTCCGATGCCACGCGCGGCACCAGTCACCACCGCGACCCCGCGGCCCGACTCCCTTCCCTCGGTTGCGTTCATTGTGGCGCTCCAATCCTCCGGATCGGATCGGCGCCGTCCCAGCCTTTCGCCGCCTCGGCAATTGCCGCAAAGTATTCACCCTTGCCGCCGGTCATTTCCGAAATCTCGACGACATTGCCCGGCAGATCCGCATGCACGTAATAGGCGAATCTCCCCCGCATGCCCATGCGTCCACCGTGGCCCTCGACATAGCCGCTCGTTCGCAATCGTTCGGCGAACTCGTCAAAGCGGTCGTCGGTCCAGTACGCGATGTGCTGCATGCCTTCGCCGAAGCTCTTCAACGAATCGAGATATAGCGAAGGCGCGGCATTACGCTGCTGGATCAGCTCGATTTGCACGCCTCCGGAATTGGCAAGCGCGATAGACAAACCGGGCAAGGCCGACGGCTCCCCGTAGTAGCGAAATTCGGTCGCGCCGACTTCCTTCTTGTAGAACCACGGCCCGACACCGAGCACCTCGCTCCAGTGCCGCATCGCCTTCTCGATATCGCGTACGACGTAGCCGATCTGGCATACGCCGCCGAACAGCAGGCTCATCGTTGCCTCCATGTCGTTGCATTTGGAAACGTTTCCATATCGATACAGTAGTGGCAGAGAACCTATGTGCGTCATAGCGTTAACCATGATTGCCGCCTATGCGAAGGCCCACCACACTGAAATGGAAACGTTTCCACTTTCGAAGAAACGTCACCCGCAAAGCCCGCATCGCAGAACGGGCGGACTCCATGGAGACAGACATGAAGAAGCTCTTCACCACCGCGCTGCTGGCCGTAGCAGCCACGGTAGCCCAGGCGGCGGACCCGGGAGCCTATCCCGATCGCCCCATCCGCATGCTGCTGCCCTTCTCCGCCGGCGGTGGCGGTGACACCCTGGGCCGCTTTCTGGCCGAGCGCTTCGCCGCGCACTTGAAGCAACCGGTCGTGGTGGAGAACAAGCCCGGTGCGGCGGGCACGATCGGAACTCACTCGGTTGCAACGGCGACGCCGGACGGCTACACGATCATGATCGGCGGCATGTCGACCCATCCGTTGGCGGCGGCGACCTACGCGAAGTTGCCCTATGACCCGGTGCGCGATTTTCAGAGCCTGGGGACTATCGGCAACTCGTCCATCGTCATGGTGGCGTCCAATTCATACCCCGCAAACAACTTGAAGGACTTGATGGCATTGGCGCGGAAACAGCAGGCGCCGATTCAATACGCCAGCTGGGGCTCGGGATCGACCGGACATTTCTGCGGCGAGGTCCTGAGCCAGAAGGCAAACATCCCGCTGCAGCACGTTCCCTACAAGGGCACCTCGCAAATCATCACCGACCTGCTCGGCAACCATATCTCCGTGGCGTTCGTCGACATGGTTACCGCGACGCCGTTCGTCAAGGAAGGCAAGGTCAAGGCACTGGCGGTCTGTACGAAACGCTCGCCGAGCCTGCCGAACGTGGCCAGCTATCAGGAGCAAGGCGTCGACTTCGATCGGGAATTGACATGGGCGATGTATGTGCCCGCCAAGACCCCGAAGCCGATCGTCGACAAGCTGTCTGCCGTGCTCGAGCAGACGCTGAACGAACCCGAAGTCGTCAGCAAATTGCTGTCGCTCGGCATTACGGCCAAGTACGTTTCGGGTGCCGAGCAGCAAGCCATCAATGCGCGTGATATCCCGATGTGGAAATCCATCGCCAAACAGGCGCACATGGCGCTTGACTGACGCATTGCCGCACACGCACGGCAGCGCCCTTCTCCATTACGCCACCACACGAACTTCTATGCCTTCCACACTGAATGAAGCACGGATCCAAACCGTACGCGACCACATGGCGCTGGAGTGCGTCCACGATTGGGACGCCGTGATCGACACCTTCGCGCATCCACGATACGAGATGCACGGCAGCGGGACGGTATTCGATGGTGAAGCCGAAGTCCGCGGGTATTTCGATTCGTCGCGGGTGCCCTTTCCCGATCTCAAGAACGAGATCATCGCCATTGCGGCAGATGGCGACACCGTGCTGGTGGAATTCTGGCTCCAGGGCACGCACCTTGGCCCCCTGAAGGCCAACGGAAAGACCTATGAGCCGACCGGCCGCAGCTTCCGCATCCGGATTGCTGCCACGTTCGAGTTCGCTCCCGACTCGGACAAGATCATCTGCGAGCGCCCATACTCGGCCCCGGATGCAAAGCTGCGCGCGCTTGGTTTGCTGTGAAGTAGGCGTGATCAAGGTTGGCTCGACGCGGAGCAGGTCTATCCCTTCGCACACTCCGCCTCAAAGCCGGCACCCGAAGCCCGCGATCGCCGCACAGCATACGGCAGCACCGCCAACACGCCAACCACCGCCAGCACTGTGCCAACCCACAACGGCGAGCGCAGTCCCCAACCTTGGCTGATTCCAACCCCACCAAGCCACGACCCCGACATCAGGCCGATATTGATCACCGCGGTATGCATCGTGTTGACCAGCGGCCCCGGCGGCGCGGCCCGCATCACGCGCACCACCATCGCGGGATTCAGCGATACGCCCGTCAGCCCAACCAGCAACATCGCAACGACCGCGACCACCGGCTGATCGGCGTAGACGGCAAACAATGCCAACGCGCCCGCCAGCACGACCAATCCCCACAGCAGAATGCGCATCGTATGCCGGTCGGCAAAGCGGCCGATCACCGCATTGCCGATCACGGTCGCCAGGCCATACAGGCCCAGCAGCGCGGGGATCGACGACGGCGAGAAGCCCGACACCTTGGTCAGTACCAGAGCGAAATAGCTGAAGCCGGCAAACGTCGCGCCGATGATCAGCGCGCTGGTCGTATAGGCGGCCCACAGTTCGCGATTGGCCAGCGAGGCGAGCTCGCTGCGCATGCCGTTGGTGCTGGTCGCCAACGTCGCGGGGATCTTCCACCGCACCGCCAGCACGCAGAGGCCCGTCAATACCACCAGCAGCCAAAAGCTGGCCCGCCAACCCAGATGCAAATCGACCAGCGTCGCCAGCGGCAAACCCGCGACGGTGGCGATCATCAGGCCGCCGATCACGATCGCCGCAGCACGGCCACGGACTTCTGCCGCCACCATCTCCGCGCACATCGACAGCACGATGCCGAAGCATGCCGAGGCGGCGATCCCCGTCACGGCTCGGCCGATCGCCATCACGAGATAGTCATCGGCCATCGCGCAACCGATCTGCCCGACCATATAGGTCGCAAGCAAGCCGAGCAGCGCCGGACGCAGCGGTACGCGTGCGAGCGCCACGGTCAGCACCGGTCCACCGAGCACCATGCCGGCCGCATAGATTGACACCAGATAGCCGATGCGTTCGACCGGCACGCCGAACGCCGCGGCGAGCGACGGCATCATGCCGGCCACCATGAATTCCGAGGTGGTCAGGCAGAAAACGGTCAGTCCGAGGATATAGACGGCGAACGGCATGGCCGCCGCCGCGCGAGTCGAGGAAGGTGTGGTGGACACGCTTGTCATTAGTTTTATATCGATCGGTACGGAATTAAGAAGTAAAAAACCTGCTCGATGCAATTCAGCGATTCGGCAGGTTCAAGGCTTGCCCCAACGGGCCGCGGTGCGGATTTTGCCAGCATCGGCGCCGGCGGGCATTAACCCTGTCAAAGACGTTGTTATGGATGCCGGCGCCCGGGTTCCTCTACCAATCGGCGTTCGCCGGCTCGGCCCCTTCATGCGAAGGGAACAACGGCAGCACCTCCTCGGCCAACTCCTGCAGGATCTCCGCCGGGGGACGCGACGAAAACTGAATGCCCAGCGCGGCATGATTGACGCCTGCCGCTTTCCAATCTTCAAGCAGTTGGATCAGGCCTTTGCGGCCGGTCTTCAGGGTGAATCCGCCATTCATCGGTGTGCGCGGATAGTCGGGGTTGTCCACCAGATCCAGCCATTCGTTGGTCATATGAGGCCGGAAACCGCCATCTGGAATCAAGGCGCGCCACGCGCGGATCTTTTCGGCAAGGCGCTGCGGACCGACGCGATCATGTGTCGGGCCCGGATACGACAACCATCCGTCCGCATATTTCCCCACCCATTCGAGCGACTGGCGGGACGATCCCGTGACAATCAAAGGGATCGAGCCTGACACTGGCTTGGGGAGAAGTTCGACGTTCCGCATGGATCCCAAGGACGAGCGTATGTCGAGCCTTCCGTCGTGCATCAGCTGTCGGAAGTAGGCAACCGTCTCGGCAAATCGTTCGCCCCGCCCCTCGTGATCGATGCCGTAAGCGGGAAACTCTACCGGCCGGTCTCCCGACGCAATGCCCAGCACCAGCCGCCCACCGGAAAGCTGATCGATCGTCGTCGCGGCTTTGGCCAGATCGATCGGATGGCGGAGGGGAAAGATGGCGCTGCCTGTCGCGAGCGCGATTTTCCGGCTACCCGCCGCCAGAAAGGACAGATAGGTAAAGGGATCGAACAGCTGTCCGGCATCGCCAAAGTTCGGGTCGAACAACGGGACATCGCGCACCCAGACAGCCGCGAAACCGTAGCGATCGATCTTTGTCACCAGATCCGCCTGGCCGGAAAGGACGCTCATGTCCCCTTGATAGAACCGCAAGGGCAGGAAGATGCCGAGCGTGAGCGCATCCGGGCTGAACATGCGGCGATAGCCCGCATGCATGGCGAACGCCGGTGCGGAGGCACCGGGCATGTCGGTCGTGCGCAAATCCTCGTCGGTGAAAGCGTTGATTGTCATCGGCTGTTTCCTTATTGGCGTAACAGAGCCAACTCTATTGCGAAACAACGGCAACAAGAAACGATTTAATCTGGCGACGATGTGTAGCGCAGCTAAATTCTCAGGGCGGCTGAAATGAGCCTGCACCGCCCAGGAGATGGCGCGCTATGCTGCAGGGAAGGCGGTCGCTTGCCATTCCAGGAAAAGTAGATAGACTAAATACACAAATGCCGTACATCGATTGCCCGGGCGATTAATTCACCATCATCGATTTCCCCTGAACACCGACAATAGAAAATCCAACCGCATGGGCTCCGTACTACCGCTATTGGCATTGCGTGCCTTCGTCGAAGCCGGTCGGCACGGCAGCCTGAAGGGGGCGGCCGATGCGATGGGCGTGACCCCCGGCGCGGTCAGCCAGCAACTGAAGCTGTTGCAGGAACGTACCGGGGTCACCCTGTTCAGCCGCACACGCTACGGCGTCGAACTGACGCCGGCCGGGGCGCAGGTGCATCCGGCCCTGTTGCGGGCGTTCGATCAGATCGAGGCAAGCCTCGCCATGCTGGACGCCATCCATGCGCGGCAGACGTTGACGGTCAGCACGGTGCCGACCTTCGCCGCATCGTGGCTCGTGCCGCGGCTGGGCACATTCACCGATCAGCACCCGGAGATCGAGGTGCGTGTCGAAGCGTCGTCCGCTATGGCAGACCTGCGCCGCGACCGCGTCGACATCGCCATTCGCCATGGTCTGGGCCATTACTCCGGGCTGGAAGCGCACTATCTGATGGCACCGGTCTTGATTCCGGTCGCCTGTCCGAAGCTGCTGGCCGAGGGGCCGCCGATCCATAAAGCGATCGACTGCCTCGACTATCCCTTGCTGCAGGATTCGGACAGATCGGATTGGCGCCTATGGCTGAAGGCGATGGGCGTGGAAGACGATCCCCGCATCGAGCGGGGCCCCGCTTTCGATGACGATTTCCTGCTGATCCGCGCGGCCGAAGCGGGTCAGGGGATCGCGCTGGTGCGCGACATCTATGCGCGGGACGAAATTGCTGCAGGCAGGCTGGCGATTGCGCTGGATCGGCCGTGGCCGACGGCGTTCGCGTATTACGCCGTCACCTTGCCGAAGGCGGAAGAAAAGCCCGCTGTTGCGCGCTTCCTGCAATGGCTATTGAACGAAGTCAAAAGCGAAACGAGCGCCGCGTAATCCATCTCACGCGCCGCTCGTTTGAATGGATCCCGGCGAGCGGCCACCAGCCGCACCGCGGGACAATCCGTCGACCTTACTTCGCCGTCGGCATCGCGAACTCCGCCCCCTTGCCGATGCTCTGCGGCCAGCGCTGCATCACGGACTTCTGCTTGGTATAGAAGCGCACGCCCTCTTCGCCGTAGGCATGGGTATCGCCGAACAGGCTGCGCTTCCAGCCACCGAAGCCATGCCAGGCCATCGGCACCGGAATCGGCACGTTGATGCCGACCATGCCGACTTCGATGCGGCGGGCGAATTCGCGCGCGATGCCGCCATCGCTGGTGTAGCACGCGACGCCGTTGCCGAATTCGTGCGCGTTGATCAGTTCGACCGCCTCGGCGAAGTCCTTGACGCGGACGCAGGCTAGCACCGGGCCGAAGATTTCCTCGCGGTAGATGCGCATCTCGGGCTTGACGTTGTCGAACAGCGTGGCGCCGGTGAAGAAGCCTTGTTCATGCCCTTCCACGCGATGGCCACGGCCATCGAGCACCAGGGTCGCGCCCTCTTCCACGCCCAGGCCGATATAGCCCTCGATGCGTTCCAGCGCCTGCCGCGTAACCACCGGGCCCATCTCGGCCTCGGGGTTCATGCCGTTGCCGATCTTCAGCGCGCGGGCGCGTTCGGCCAGCTTCGGGATCAGGCGATCTGCGGTATCGCCGACCAGCACCGCGACCGACACCGCCATGCAGCGCTCGCCGGCCGAGCCGTAGGCCGCGCCGATCAGCGCATCGATGGCCATCTCGGGATCGGCATCGGGCATCACCACCAGATGGTTCTTGGCGCCGCCCAGGGCCTGTACGCGCTTGCCGAATTCGGCGGCGCGCTGGCTGATCGCCTGGGCGATCGGCGTCGAGCCGACGAAGCTGACGGCCTTCACTTGCGGATGGGCGATCAGCGCATCGACCACCGTCTTGTCGCCCTGCACGACGTTGAACACGCCGGCCGGCAGTCCCGCTTCGGCCAGCAGATCGGCCATGAACAGGCTGGCGCTCGGATCGCGCTCGCTGGGCTTCAGCACGAAGGTATTGCCCGCGGCGATCGCCACCGGGAACATCCAGCACGGCACCATGCAGGGGAAGTTGAACGGCGTGATGCCGGTCACCACGCCCAGCGGCTGGCGCATGGTCCAGTTGTCGATGCCGGTGCTGACCTGGTCGGTGTAGTCGCCCTTCAGCAGCTGCGGAATGCCGCAGGCGAATTCGATCACGTCGATACCGCGCATGACTTCGCCCTGCGCGTCGGAGAAGACCTTGCCGTGCTCGGCCGTGATGATCGCGGCCAGCGTGTCGCGATGCTGGTTCATCAGCTGCAGGAAGCGCTGCATCACGCGGGCGCGGCGGATCGGCGGCGTGTCGGCCCAGGCGGGGAACGCAGCGGCGGCCGCGGCGACGGCGGCATCGACGTCGGCGACGTCACCAAGCACGACCTGGCGCGCGGCCTCCCCGGTGGCGGGATTGAACACGTCCTGCCGGCGCTGGCTGCTGCCGCCGGTTCGCTGGCCGCCGATGTAGTGGCCGACGTCGGCGCGATCGGTAAAGGCATGCGCTTGGGTCATCTCAGGCTCCTTGCAGTTCTGGTATCGGTGGGTATCGGTGGTATCGGTGGGCTCTGTGAAATCGGCGAGAACCGATGGAATGGGGCCAGTGTAGGCGTCGCTCCGGGCCCCATTCAATAGCGTCACGCTTGACTCACTGTTCAATGAACTAAACAATTCGCCGATGGACAAGCAAAAGATCGAATCGCTGTGGGTGCATTTGCACTCCCTCGTGGTGCTCGGCGACGTCGGCAGCTATACGGCCGCGGCCACGCAGCTTGGCATCAGCAAGGGCGCGATGAGCCAGCGCATCGCCGAGCTGGAACGGGCGGCCGGCATCCCGCTGGTCCAGCGCACCACACGGAGCGTGCGGTTGACCGAGGCCGGCCAGCGGCTGGTGGACGCGACCCGGATACCGTTCGCGTCGATCGAGCGCAGCTTCGGCGACGTCAAGGACATGGGCGGCGAGCCGCGCGGGCTCGTGCGGATGACGGCACCGGTGGCGCTGGGCCGCCAGCAGATCGTGCCGCGGCTGCCGGCGTTTCTGGCGATGTATCCCCAGATCCGCGTCGAGCTTGAGCTGTCGGACAGCTTTGCCTCGCTGGCGCGCGAGGGCTTCGACCTGGCGGTACGCCACGCCTCGCGGGCACCGGACACCCATATCGCCTGGACGCTGTGCCGTACCGGTACCGTGTTGGTCGCGACGCGCGCCTATCTGCGGCGTCACGGCACGCCGGCATCGCCCTCGGACCTGACCGCGCACAACTGCCTGCATTACTTTCGCCGGGGCGAGCAGCCCACGTGGAGTTTCGAGCCGGTAAAAGGCGGCGCGGCACGGCAGAGCGTGGGCATCCGCGGGAATTTCGCGGCGGACAACAGCGAGGCGCTGCGCGATGCCGCGCTGGGCGGTCTGGGCATCGCGCTGGTGCCGGATTTCACCGCGCAGGCCGATCTGCAGGCCGGCAAGCTGGTGCAGGTGTTGCCGGCCTGGCGGCCATCCGGGGCCTTTGGCGATGCGATCTATGCGATCCGGCCCTACAGCCCCCTGCTGCCACGGGCGGTACGGTTGCTGGTCGACTATCTGCGCGAGGCGCTGAAGGACGGGTTCGGGACGCCGTAAGGCTCGGTAGCGGCGGAGATCGGCATGGGATCGACCGGCATGGGATCGGTCCGGGCGACGAGGCCCGCGGTCCAGCACTACCCGAGAAGCTTTTCCGCCTCGGACAACACCCCGTCGAGCACACAGTTCGCCAGTTGTTCAGGGAAGTTCGCCGGCAGTCGTTCCCGCACCGCCTGAACGACCCGTGACGCGCGTTCGGCCAGGTCGTCGACCACGTACTGCGCGGAACGTCCGTCGGCGGTGATCACGCCATGCCGCTCGCCGACGGCAACCCAATGCCGGCGCTGGATTTCCCGCATCTTGTAATGCGCGTTCCGCGACCGAACCGCCATGGCCATCTTGACGCTGAACGGCGAGAGCTTGCCCGGGGCCTCGCCGATGATCGGGTAGGCCGACAGCACATCGTAAAGCGGCGTCAGCTGATACCGCCCTTCCGGACGCAGGAACAGGCTGAAGTTCTTCGCATGTCCATCGGTGGCCCGCAGCATCCAGAAGAGGACCTGTGCCTGGAAGAAGGTCCGGCGGTCGTCGTCGCGCGTCGTGGAGCCGGCCAGCGTGTCCATGATGCTGTCGATGCCCGGTCCGCCGTCGGCTTCGTACTTCGCGGCCGGCGGCACGCCCTTCGCCTGGCACATGTCCTCTTGCGGCAGCCGGATCAGACGACTGTCGCCTGCCTCGCTTTGCCACCACATGCGATCGAACCTTTGCACGCTGAGCGCCTTCACGTCCTCGAATTGCACGGGTTCGCAGTGCGCAGTCGGCAAGCCGAATTCCCGCAGGATCAGCGAGCACAGCCACTCGTTCTCCACCGATTCGGTCATGTTCAGCTTCAGCCCGCCAACCAGGCCAAGCGGCAGCTTCAGGATGTGCGTGGTCGGCGTTTGGCCGTGTGGCAGGCACCAGGCGCCGTTGTAGTGCAGCAGCGCGGTCTTTTCCTGGGCGCCGGCGATGGAGATGCGGAACTCCTCTTCCTCATCGACGAAGCTTGGCGGCGCGGACGCCAGCGTGCCGCGCAGCACTTGTGCGATCTGCGACTCGGTCAGGGGCTCCGCCTCGATCGGCTGCACACCGGCGGGCACCGTGCCGTCCGGCAGCAGTTGCAGCGCACCGACGCAATCGCGGCCGATTTCGGCGAGCAGATCGAAGGCATCAGTGGAGCCGGTGCGATACCGCCGCGCGATGCGCTCGCGTATTTCCCGGGTATCGGGCAGAAGATTGTCGAAGTAGGCCCGCACCTTGTCGCCGCGGTGGGGCGCGTTGCCGGGGGTGAAGGGCAGCGATAGGGACAAGGGCCGCCCGACCGCGGAGGCCACCCATTCGGGCGCGTACTGCAGCACATCGCCGGCACGAGGGTTGAATTGCCAGGTGCCGACGAACGCGCCGTTCATCCACAGACTCAAGGTCCGGGTGTGAGATCGGCGTCCCATGTCACCAAACCCGCGGGGTGGACGAGGTGGCGCTACCCGGCTGCGGTGGAGTCTCGTGAGTCTTATGAGTCTGGTGAGGCTTGTGAAGCACGAGTTCGACGCCGAGGACGCTGAGCAGGCGCATCAGCTTGTCCACGCTGACGCGCGTCGGGTTGCGCTCCAGCGCGGACAAGGTCTGTTGGCTGACACCCATGCGCAAGGCGGCCTCCGCTTGCGTCAAACCCGCCTCCTTTCGAAAGGCCTGAAGCAGCTGCGGCAGCTGGTCGGAGGTCCGGACGGGGAAGTCGCTCATACGATCCTCATGGTTTGCACGATTTACATCTATTCTATGTATCCCCATCTTACTCGAAATTCGTTGTATTTCAAGAATACTCGTCTTTCCAAGTAAAGCCGCCATACAACACAAGTCACGTAAAGCGTCGTTGAACCGCTTCGAGGAACGTTCACATCATTTTTTCTTGCATCCCGGCCAATACTGTATATCCTTACAGTACCTGTACAAACATACAGCTAGCGGGAGTGCCCATGGAAGACCTGATCCGGATTCAGAACGAATACGACCGTCTCGTCCTTCGTTGGCTGCGCCAACAGGTCGGTGACGACGCGGTGCGGCTGGCTGCCACGCGCCTGAACGGCAAATCCAAGCCCTATCTGTCCGAAGTCTGCCGTGCGCTGGATATCCGTCCGCCGGCACGCAGCGCCTTCCGTACGGAAGTGGCGCGGGCCAACCGGGCCGTCGGCGAGCGATATCTGGCGCGGATTCGCCAGATTCTTTCCGGTTCCTCGTCTTCTGCAGAGGGCCAGCGCGCTTCCACCGCAGCCTCCCGCCCGCGGCACGCACCGGCGCAACCGGCGCTGCCCTTCGGCCAGGGATTTGCTTTTGGCGGCGGGCTAACGGTGCGCGAGCCGACGGCGGGCGCGCGATGAACGTCATGACGAGTTACCGAAGATGCAGCAAGGCCCAGATTCCGACATCCTCCTGAACCTGAAAAAACTCGACCTGCGGTCGCATTTCGGCGGGGCGCTGCGGGCCGCACGCGTGGCCAAGGGTTTATCGCAGGAGGCGTTCGACACGGTATCGAGCCGCACCTATGTCAGCAGCCTCGAGCGTGGGCAGAAGAGTCCGACGCTGGACAAGGTGGCGCAACTCGCCAGCGTGCTCGGGTTGCATCCGCTGACGCTGCACGCGTACACCTTTCTGCGCGACCCGACGCCGGAGGAGCGGATCGTGCTGCTGCGGACGATCCGCGCGCAGCTGCGGCAATTGCTGGAGCACGAGGCCGCGAGGCGGAACCGCTGAGGTCGGCTCAGGCCGGTTCCGCCTCGTTGTCGGCAATCTGGAACTTGCGCATCTTCTCCCACAGCACCTTGCGACTGATGCCGAGGCTGGCTGCGGTGTCCTGACGGCGCCAGCCATTGGCATCGAGTGCGGCGATGATGCGCCGGCGTTCTTCAACCTCGGTGCGCCAGTCGACGCCGCGGTCGTTGCCCTCGAACGCACCCGGTCGCAGCGCGCGGAACAGCGGGCGGATGCGATCCTGGTCCCACAGCCCATCGTGCTGGACCACGATCGCGACACGCTCGGCCAGATTGCGCAGCTCGCGCACGTTGCCGGCGAAATAGGCGGTACCGACCGCGCCCTTGAGCCAGTCCGGCATCGGCGGCAGCGCCTCGTAGCCGGACCGCCCGAGAATCTGCCGCAAGAAGGCCTCGAGCAGCCCGACCTTGTCCGCGGCGCCGCGCTCTTCCAGGCTCGGAATCCGCAGTTCGATCACCGCCAGCCGGAAATACAGATCGGCGCGGAACTTGCCTTGCCCCACCAACTCGCGCAGATCCTTGTTGGTTGCCGCGACCAGCCGGAAGTTGAGCTTGATCGGCAGCGTCGAACCCAGCCGCGTCACGACGCTCTCCTCCAGCACGCGCAGCAGCTTGACCTGCTGGAACAGCGGCAGATCGGCAATTTCGTCGAGGAACAGCGTGCCCCCATTAGCCTGTTCGAAATAGCCGCGATGCGCATACATCGCGCCCGTGAACGCCCCCTTGGCGTGGCCGAAGAACTGCGATTCGAACAGCCCGTCGGGGATCGCCCCGCAGTTGACGGCAACGAATGGTCCCTTGCCGTAGAGGCTGTGGCGCTCGTGGAACAGCCGGGCGATGCGCTCCTTGCCGGCGCCGGTCTCCCCATACAGCATCACGTTGCTGTCGAAGTCCGCATAGGTATCGACGTGCGACATCAGCTGCTGCATCGCGGGCGATCCCGCCACCAGCTCGGCGATCTCGGGTTGCACCTCGCTGGCCGCCAGCAGTTGTGGCAGCAGCTTGCCGAGCTGGGCGCGCAGGTCGGCGCCGGTGAAATCGTCGGACAGGATATGCGCGTACTCCGGAGGAAACCGCCCCGGGTCATTCTCGCGCGTGGGTGCGGCCACCCAGATCACGGGCATGCCGTGCACCGCCTCCCAATCGAGTGCGGTGAATTTGGCGGCGCCGATCACCGACACGCTGATGATCGCCACCGACAGCTTCAGACGCGGCTCGGTCGGCAAGCCCTCGAGCCCGCCGGCGCGGATGACTTCCGCGCCGAGCGGCGCGAGAAAGCGGGCTACCCGGTCGGCAAATTCGTATTTGCCTTCCCATACGTAGACTTCGAGATTTTCGTAGGCCCAGCGGTCTGTTTTCATGGCGATGCTGCAATGGCCGCACGGCGGCTGGTCGAATTCATGTCGCGGTTCTCGCGGGTCAATAGACGAGTCTGGTGTTGTCGCAATCGACGTCGTGCACCCAGAGG
Organism: Cupriavidus gilardii; assembly: GCF_017598945.1. Lineage (GTDB taxonomy): Bacteria > Pseudomonadota > Gammaproteobacteria > Burkholderiales > Burkholderiaceae > Cupriavidus > Cupriavidus gilardii_E. Next base: position 24,834 of record NZ_JAGFTW010000050.1, on the reverse strand, counting down.
TCGGCGTTGCTTAATTGGATGCCGAGGGCGGCGAGCAGGCCGTCGAGTGTCGGGCCGAGCAGGCCGAAGACCACGGAGCTCAACGCGCTGACGATATCGCCGAGCTTTAGGTCCAGGTTGAGGGTAGTGAGGATCAGACTCACGCTGACCTTTACATCGAGATTGCGAGCGAGGCCTTCGACCAACGCTGCCAATTGCCCGCGAGATGCGGTCGAGGTCTGCTCTCCGGGAGCCAGCGTCGAGGTCATGCTTGCACCGGAAAGGGTCTGCTGTTTCGGACTGGCGATGACCTTCAACAACAGCGCGTCTACCAACACGACATCGGAATCGGCGCACTGGGTCAAATCGCCGCGCGCCAAACAGACCTTCGCCGCGGTGGTAACGGTATCCAGCGTAGCCTGGCGATCAGATCGCGCCGCCGAACAGCGCAGGCCGGTCAGCGCCGTCTGCGCTGTCGCCAGCTCCACGCGAAGCGGCAAGTTCAACAGGCCAGACTCACCCTCCGTCTCCGCCCCAAGCTGAAGCTTGAGGCCGAGATTGACCTGCGACGTGCGTGCGGTCGTCTGCCATCCCATCGGGTCGGCCGCGGAGCGCTTTACCGGTCCAACGGCCATACGGGGCGGCTCGACAATGCTCAGCTTCAGCTGCGTACCGGGCGCCAAAGGCACCGCACCGGCAAGGTCAATCGCGGCCCCGCGATTGGCGGCCTGCGCCGCCAGCATCAACAGCTCCGCAACATTCAACCCCACGTCGGCCGCCGATGACATTGCCGGCGCCAGCACCCCAAGGTCCAGCACTCGTCCAACGGTCAGCCCCGCAGCCAACGCCCGCGCATCGATGATCGCCGGCATCCCGCCCAACATCGCATTGAGCAGCGACTCCTTGTTGGCGGCACGGAGCACCAGCGCATAGAACTGCGACAGCGACAAACCCGCGTCCAGCAATTCGTCGACCGTGCCGACGCCAGCCTCCAGCCGCAATTGGTCGAGCGTCACGCGCGTATCGACCAGTCCCTGCCAGTCCACCGCCGACAGGCTGATGGAATTGCCCAGCAGCAGCGCCAAGGCACTTCTCGAAGACTCGAAGTTCAGCAACCCGCTCCCGACCGAGAACGCCGCCACCGGCGGACTGGCGTTGCCGATCGCCTCGGCGCGCAGCCGCCGTCCCTCGCCACCGGGCAGCCCGAACAAGATCGGCACCGTTTGCGAAACGACCACGCGCGCGGCATTCGGAGACAAGCGCGTGGGATCGTAGCCGGCGCGGAAATGACGGCCATCGGAGGCCGCCGCCGTATCGTTCGGGTCCCAGATGCCGGCGCATACCACCATGCCGTCTTCACCGCCGGTGCTCGCGCCGCAGTCTTCGCGCGTCGGACCGGTAAAACCGTTCTGCGTGGCGGACGCCTGCGCGGCCACGACGGCCCGCTCGATCATTGCCGCATTGGTATCGGCGCGACGCAGCTGCTGGGCAGCGGCCAGTGCCGCCATATCGGCGACCGATTGCAGCTGCCGCTGCCGATAGAACACGTGCCCGACGTCGATGGACACCAGCGCGGCCATGCCGATGGTGGCGAGCAGCACCACCATCAGGATGCTGACCGCACCGCGCGAGTGCGCGCGCGTCCTGGTACGCCGGACCGTCATCATTACCGCGAGGGCGTCAATCCGACCAGGCCGATGCCACTGCCGCCACTCGATTGGCCGACGAAACGCTCGGGAATCGGATGCTCGAAGCTCTTCAGATAGCGCGCATGCGCCAGCGCGGCCTGTTCGCCCGGCGTGTGGAGCGTGGCGCCGGCCTGGCTGCCCTCGCGCTGGATCGCGAGCAGGCTGCGTGTGTCGGTGCCGATCACCCTGACAGCGGGCCGGCGTGCCTGCGCGGTTCTGCTCGCCTCCGTGCCGGCTCCCGTGCCTGCCTCCGTGCCGGCCGGCGCGCTGGTCTGCGCTCCAGCCGCGGGCATCCAGCAGGCGGCACACAAGGCGATTGCGGCGCTGCTGGCCACGCGTGACGGTCCGATTAAACGCATTGCCCTTCTCCTGTTGCTGTCGATCGCGGATCGGCCCGCCCTGCTCATGGCGCGCTCGCCGGATTCTGTGCCGCGGTTTCGCTTTGCTGGGCGGTCGTGGTCAAGGCAATGCGCTGCGGCTTGGGCCGCGTACCGCCCGGACGTGAAGCCGCGCGTTCCTGGCGCGCCGACTCGCGCGCGATGCGGTCCGCCTCCTGGGCGATCGCCTTGCGGGTCGCCGCCGACATCGAGGCGCGCTCCATCAACGCCGTCGCCTGGTCGCGCTGACGGTTCGCCAGCATCCACACCGCGGCATTGCTGACGATGCGCGGATTGGCGCCATCGAGCTGCAGTGCCTGCATCACCGGCACGCGCGCCTGCTGCAACTGCCCCGCCCGCATCAGCGCATAGCCCAGGTCGCTTGCCACCAGGGCATTGGTGGGATCGCGCGACAACGACGCTTCGAGCTGCGTCACCGCTTCGCCGAAGTCGCCGCTGCGGCCGGCCAGCAGGCCGAGGCCGTGATACGCGCGCGCGGCGTAGCTGGTGCCCAGCAGGTTCCGGTAGGCGACGGCGGCGGCTTCGTCCTGCTCGGTTTCGCGCAGCGCATCGGCACGCAGCATCGCCACGTCGGCGCTGTCGCCAAAGCGTTGCTGATAAGCATCCAGATGCGCAAGCGAGGCGTAGTACAGCCCCTGCTGCTGCATCCGCTCGATCAGGCCGCGGTACACCGCGCGATCGTCGTACTGCTCCTGTGCCTGCTTGTCCTGCAGCTTCGACAACGCGATCTGGGCGTCGGCCTGCTTGCTCATCAGCGAGGCCGGGTCGTTGGCGGCGCATCCGGCGGCGAGGCAGGCGGCGCCGGCCACCGCTATCGTGGTGAATGCCTGACGCCAATGGGCGGCAAGCGATAGCGCTCGCGCACGAACGGCTCCTGCCGCTCGCAGAACGCCCCCCTCTCCCCCGGCCCCTCTCCCGCCCGCGGGAGAGGGGAGAAAACCAATCGCGCCACCCATCCGCGTCGACCGCCGCGCCGACACCGGGGACATGCGAGCCGATAGGCGTTTCCACAACGAATTCATTGCACATCTCCAGCAAACCGCGCCAGCATCCGGATCACGCCAAGAAATCCCGGCCCGGCGGTCACGATCAGCAGCACCGGCAGCAGGCTGACCACCATCACGCCGGTCATCTTGACGGTCAGGCGGCCGACCTTTTCCTTCAGGCGCATCTTGCGCGCCTCCTGCAGACGCAGGCCGAACAGCTTCAGCGGCTCCTGCACCGCGCCGCCGAAGCGGTCGACCTGGTTCAGCAGCATGATCAGATTGCGCAGGTCCTCGCTCTCGAACAGCTTGCCGATGCGTTGCAGCGTCTGCTCGCGCGAGCGGCCCGACGCAAATTGATCGTTGGCGCGCTTCAGCTCGGGGCCCAGCACGGGCAGCATCGTGCCGAACTCGGTGACGATCAGTTGCAGGCTCTGGTCGATCGACATGCCGACCCCTTGCAGCAGCCGCAGCATGTCGACCAGCACCGGCAGTTCGTCGTCGAGCTGGCGCATGCGGCTGTCGGCGCGTCGCCGCAGCGCCGACTTGAACGCGAGGAAGGACACCGCGAAGCCGCCGAACGCGGTGAACACCGCGCCCTGCAGCGATTCCGGCAGCCGCCACAGCATCAGCACCACGGCGAGCAGCAGCGGCACACAAAGACGCAGCCCACCGAAGATGGCGCGGGCCTTCGGGCCATACCAGCCGCACTGTTCCAGCAGACGGATCTCTTCGGGACCAACGATTGCCTTGCCCAGCGGACTGGCGAGCCAGCGCTCGTCGAAACGGCCGCCGAGTTGGGCAGCCACGCGCGCGCGCGCGCCGCTCGGGCCGGCTGCCGCCGCAGCGGCCGGCCCGGAACTCGCGGTGACGGCCCCGGTCGCGGCCGCCGAAGCATTCGCGCCAGCCGGCATGGCGCCCTGTCGTCCGGCAACGGGAGCCACGCCTGCCGACGCGCCGGAGACGGACTCGGCCGCGCCGCCCTTCGCCCCCTGCCGCGCCAGCGCCGCATCCAGCGTGCGGGCCGTGCGCCAGCGCAGCCACCACTGTTGCAGCAACGGCAAGGCCAGCGCCGCCACACCGAGCGCGGCGATCAACAGGCTGAGGGCGATCAAGCTGTCACGGTTCATCGCATCGCCCCTATACCGAACGCGCCAGCCGATACAGCAGCAGCGCCCCGGCGATCTCCAGTCCGAACGCCGCCAGCAGCATCAGGCGGCCCGACGGATCGTTCCACATCATCAGCAGATAGCTGGCGTTGAAAACGAACATCAAGCCCGCCACGACCACCGGCAGCAAACCCAGGATCCACGCGGACATCCGCGTTTCCGCCGACAACGCCGACAGTTCGCGCTGCGCCTGCTCGCGATCGCGCATATAGGCGGCGGTGCGCTCCATCACGATGTCGGCACGGCCGCCGTAACGCGTGGCAAGCCGGAGCACCGAAGCGAGCAGGATCAGCTCATCGAAGCGATAGCTGCGCGCGACCTGCATCACCGCCTGGTCCAGTTCCTTGCCGGCGCGCTGCAGATGCACCGCCTGCACCAGGCACTGGCGCAGCGGCAGTTCGGTATTGCCGATCGCATGCTGGAACGCCGCCGGCACTGCGCTGCCGATCGTCATCAGCCGCACCACGCCATCGAGAAATCCCGGCAACTGCTCGCACATGCGCCGATGAAAGCGCGTCGTCCGACGCCACAGCAGGCAGGCGCCGATCGCCAGGCAGACCACGGCCATTGCGCCGGCCGCGACGGCGCCGCCGCCGATCAACGCCGCCACGCACAGCAGCAGCGGTGGCACGCCCCACAGCAGATAGGTTCGGCGCGTCGGCTCGAGGTCCGCGCGGCGCAGCAGATCGGCCCAGCGCCGCTTCAGGTCGCGGGCGCCGGTGACGGGCGGCAGTTCCGACGCGCTCGCATAGCGCGATCGCACCTGTTCGGTCTGCGCCTGCACGAAGGCCCGCGCCGCCTCGCGCTCGGCGCGCGTCGCGGCCTGCGCCAGCAGCAGCAGACCGGCGCCGAGCAGCAGCAAGGCGATGGCGGCGAGGACCAGGCCGGCGCTAGACATCGAAGCGGCCCAGGGAATCGTCGATGCCGAAGCTGGCCTGACGCAGGCGCGCCAGCTTCGGCGAATGCGGCAGGATGCCGAGCGATTGCCAGCGATCGACCTCGACACCGTCCGGCCCGATATACGGATCGTGGCGATACAGCTCCTGCGTGGTCACGATGTTGTCGCCCATGCCGGTCACTTCGGTGATCGACAGAATGCGGCGCTTGCCGTTCGACAGCCGGCCGATCTGCACGATGAAGTCGATCGCATTGGCGATCTGCCGGCGCAGGCTGACCTCGCTGCCCTGAAAGCCGGCGAAACCCGCCAGCATTTCCAGCCGGTACAGGCATTCGCGCGGGCTGCTCGCGTGGATCGTGCCCATCGAGCCGTCGTGGCCCGTGCTCATCGCCTGCAGCATCTCCAGCACCTCGCCGCCGCGCACTTCGCCGACGATGATCCGGTCCGGCCGCATCCGCAGGCTGTTGCGCAGCAGATCGCGGATCGACACCACGCCGGTTCCCTCGAATCCGCCGGGCCGGCTTTCCAGACGCACCACGTGCGGGTGGTTCAGCGCCAGTTCGGCGGTGTCCTCGATGGTGATCACGCGCTCGCTGTCCGGCACGAAGATCGCCAGTGCATTGAGCAACGAAGTCTTGCCCGAGCTGGTGCCGCCGCTGACCAGGATATTGCAGCGTGCCTTGACCGCGGCCTCCAGCAGATCGGCGATCTCCTGGTTCATGGTGCCGAGGCCCAGCAGCGCCTCCGGCGTCAGCGGGTCCTTGCGGAACTTGCGGATCGACACCACCGGGCCCTGCAGCGCCAGCGGCGGGATCACGACGTTGATGCGGCCGCCGTCGGGCAGCCGCGCATCGACCATCGGATTCGATTCGTCGAGCCGCCGGCCGATCGGCGCCAGAATCCGGCGCACGATGCGCAGCAGATGTCCGGCGTCGGCAAAACGCACCGGAATGCGTTCCAGCATGCCGTGGCGCGACACGTAGACGTCCAGATGGCCATTGACCAGGATGTCCTCGACCGCGGGATCGTTCAGCAGATCCTCGATCGGACCGAAGCCGGCCAGCTCCTTGGTCAGCGCCTCGGCGATCTGGTGCAGCTCGGCCTCGTTGATCGGAATCCGGCGCAGCCGCGTGAAGCTCTCCAGTTCGAGATCGACGAAGCGCTGGATGGCCGTGCGCGACCAGCGCCCGAACTCGGCACCGAGCTCCTCGATGCGCGTCAACAGGTGCTCGTGCGCCGCCTCCTTGATCGTGTGGAATTCCTGCGAGGTCGGAAACGGCGCGGCGGCGTTGTCGGAGAATTCGATCGGTTGCGTCATCTCAATGGTCTGCCTTGTTCTTGTCCGCTGCGTGGCCCGCGCGCAGCCGGTGCATGACCTGCGCGATCGGTTCGAGCCATCCCGCACCGGCCGAACGCGTTTCGCAGCGATAGCCGAGGCGCTCCAGCAGCGGTGCCAGCGCACGGACATAGGGGACGGCAGGCTGCCGGTCTGCCAGCACCGCGCCGCTGTTCATCGCGGCAAGCAGCGTCTCGCGGCAATCGGGCAGCGTGCCGGCCAGCGGCAGGTCCAGCCGCTGCGCGATCTGCTCCGCTTCCAGGCCGAGCCGCGCCTGATAGCGCGATACCACCAGCCGCATCGACTCGCGCCCCGCTTCCCGGCGGCCCAGTTCTTCCAGCAGCTCGGCCGCGGATACGATCGCCGCGACGCTCTGCTCGGCCACCACCAGTACCTCGTCGGCGACCTTGACCAGCTGCGCCATGAAGTCGAGATTGCTGAATCCGCCCAGGTCGATCACCTGCAGATCGAAGTGGCTGCGCAGCGTGCCGAGCAGCGTCAGCGCTTCGGAGAACGAGATGTCGCGCAGCTCGGCCAGCGTCTGCGGCAGCGGCAACACCGCAACGCCACCGGCATGCCGGGTCAGCGCGGTCTGCACGAACACCTGATCGAACCGGCGCAGATTGCGCACCGCCTCGACAAAGTGAAAGCCCGGCGCGACATTGGTGTACAGCGCGCCATCGCGCGCCGGCAGGCCCAGGTCGAGCAGCAGCACCTCGCCGTTCTGCCGGCGCCGCGCCGCCACCGCGAGATTGGTCGCCAGCGTGGTGGCCCCGACGCCGGGCCGCGCGCCCAGCACCGCGAGCACCTTGCCGCGGCGCGCCGGCTGCACCACCTCGCGCGTGGCAAGCAGGCGCTGCACCGTGGCGATCGCATTGGCAGCGGGCGAGCGCATGTCGACGAAATCCTTCACGCCCGCACGCAACGCCGCCAGCATCAGCTCGGGCTCCTGCGCTTCGCCAAGGCCCACCAGCGGCAGGTTGGGAAACAGCCGGGCCAATTGCTGGCCGAGGCGGGTCGACGCCTGGGCATGCTCCGCGCTGAAATGCAGGAACACGATGCCCGGGTTGGCGGTGCCGATTCGCTCGACGATGCCGTCGCGCGACGGATCGATGCCGTCGACCGCATGCACCTGGCCGAGCGGCGCCAGCGCGCGTTCGAGCCAGCGCCGGGGCGCCTCGCCCGTGGTGTTCAACAGGAAGGTCGCATTGCTGGCCACGGGGGCCGCATCGATGGGGGGCAACGTCATGTCCATGCCTTCCTCTACCTCGAAAAGCCCGGCAGGGCCGGATCGACGAACTGGCCGCCGAGGAACTTGCCCCAGACCGGCGGATTGGCGGAGGTGCGGCCATCGGCCCCCACCCCTGCCGCCGCACTGGATCCCTTCGCCAGCGGCCGCACCAGATGCGGCGTGACGATGATCACCAGCTCGCGGTCTTCCTGGTGGAAGTTCAGATTCTTGAAGAAGGCGCCGATCAGCGGCAGGTCGCCGAGCACGGGCACCTTGTCGATATTGCTGACCGTATTGCGGCTGACCAGGCCGCCGATCACGAAGCTCTCGCCATCGCCCAGTTCGACCGTGGTATCGGCGCGGCGCGTGACGATGGCCGGGATCGTCGCGCCGTTCATCACGATGCCGCGCGAAGGGTCGAGATCGCTGGCTTCGGGCGCGACCTTCAGCGCGATGCGGTCGGGCGACAGCACGGTGGGCGTGACGGTCAGCCCGATACCGAACTGCTTGTAGTGGATCGTGGTGGTGCCCAGCGCCTGCGGTACCGGAATCGGAATCTCGCCGCCGGCGAGGAAGCTGGCGCTCTGCCCGGACAGCGCCACCAGGCTCGGCTCGGCCAGGATGCGCGCCATGCCGTTGCCTTCCAGCAGGCTCAGGTTGGCGAAGATGCCGTGGCTCATCGATGCCGCGACCAGGTTGAAGGCGCTGCTGATCGGCGCGGTCGATTCGGTGGCAAGACCGCCGCCGGTGTTGCTGCCGCCGGGGCGCGGCGTGAAGGTGGCCCGGGTCAGCGTCGAGGGCGAGAAGCTGCCGAACGCGAAGCCCGAACGGTTCCGATAGAAATTGAAGCCCGCCTGCTTCAGCACGTTCTTGCTGATCTCGACCACGCGCACGTCGACCTGCACGGTGCCGGTGACCGGTACGGTGGAACGGTCGAGCACCGGCCCGTTGCCCACCGCCGCGCGCGCCGCCTGCTGCGCGCCGGCTGCAGCCGCCGCATCGGCGGACTGGCCGCGGATGATGGCGCCCTGCCCTGCGACGTCGATCCGCGCGCCGTCGCCGTCGGAGGCCATCGCGTCGACCTGCACCGTGTAGCGGATCGGCGCTTCGCCGGACGGCCACACCATCAGATCGGTGTTGCCGGGCTTGCGCGCGACCAGCAGCACGGCGGTGCTGGCGCCGCGCGATTTGAGCAGCAGCGCGTCGGCGACGTCGGGGTTGCCGATGGCGATGCGTTCCAGCTGGCGGCCGATACGGATTTCGCGCTGCGCACCGACGGCGAGCGTCACGCGTTGCGCCGGTCGTTGTGCCAGCGGCTCGGCCTGCTCGCGGGTCTGGTCCCGCGATACCGACGGCTGCGCGGCCAGCGGCGCGGCGCAGAGCAGGCTAGTCGTCAGCAGCAGCGCGGTCAGCGCGCGCGGCTGGCGCAGCCGGTGAAAAGACTTCATGTGAGCAGGCAGATCGGGAGTGGCGAGGAATCGGGATCGACGCGCCGTCGGCAGCAGGAAGGTCATCGTCGTGTCCCTATTCGATGACGCGCTTGCCGGCGCGGATCACTTCGACGCCGGCAGGCGCAGCGACCGCAGCGGGCCTGGCCTGCGCCATCTGCGGTTGCGGCTCCGGGCGGGCGGCGGGCGCGCGCGGCCTGGCGGCGCCGCCGGCCAGTCCTGCCAGCGCAACGCCGGCCGCGGCGCGGTCGGCCGGCTCGAGCGCATCGGCGCTGGCCAGGCCGCCGCCCCGCGTGGCCACGGCAGGCGCAGGTTCCGTGAACAGCGTCTCGCTCGGCATGCCGCCATCGTGCGGATTGCGCAGCGCCAGCACCAGACGGCCCGCCTGCTGCGCCATCGTCAGCTTGCTGACCTGCGCCAGCGGCACCGTCAGCACCGCGGTCTTGGCGCCCTCGCGCCGGTTCATCATCTGATCGGGGGCGGCCGCACGCGTGTCGTTGACCGCCTGCGCGCCATAGGCCAATACGCGCAGCCTGGACAGCAGCAGACGCGCCTGGCTGCCGTCGATCTCCTGGTTGTCGCGCCGAAGCACGAGGAAGACATCGACCAGATCGCCGGGGCGTACGCGATGGCCCACGCCGATCACTTCGTCGACGGCGATCGCGACCGCCCGCTCGCCTTCGGGCACCTGCGAGGCAAGGCCGCCGGCCAGCTGGCTCTCCAGCACGGGCACGTTGGCCCCCAGCGCGACCTGCGGAATCTGGCCCACCACCGCGTCGACGGTGTCATAGCCGCCCGCCGGATCGATCGGCAGCATCTCGACCTTCAGCGCATCGGCGCTCAGGGGCTTGCCGGCTTCGACCGCCTTGGTCGTGACCACGACCGCGTGCATCGCGGCAGGGGACGAGGACGGCTGCGCCGGCGGCCTGGCGGTCCTGCGGCCGACCTGCCAGGCCAGCAGCGCCAGCAGCGCGGCCAGGGCCAGCAGCACGATGGCGACGATTCGGATTTGTTTGCTGGTCATCATGCAGTCCTGTTGCGCGGCGCGTCCGTGGCGGTCGATATCAGAGGCAGAGGCAGAGGCAGGGGCCGGGGCATGGCGCGGCTCAGATGTCCGGCGCCAGCTGCGCGACGGCGGTGCCCATCAGCGTGTCGGGCATCGGCACGAACGGCACGCGCGGCAGGATATTGGTGGCAGGCAGGCGCAGCGTCACGCTGACGCAGACGGCGTTGGCCGGCGCGGCACAGTCGGTGGCGGACGCGATGTCGCCACGGGAGGCGAGCTTCGACTGGATGGTCGCAGGCAACGTGGCCAGCGCGGTATTGGCCGCCGCTGCGACGCGCAGGTCCCGGGTCGCGGCAAGGCTGCCATCGGGCGCGCCGCTGGGATAGCGCAACGCCGCCCGCGCGCCTTCGGCCGCGGCAAGCGTCAGCATCTGCTCGAGCGCCAGGATCATGCCGTAATAGACGATCCCAAGCAGCAGAGCGAGCAGCACCGGCAATACCACCGCAAACTCGAGCGCAGCCATTCCCCGCTCGCGGCCATGCCGGTGAACGATCCCCCTTCGCCCCAGTTTCATAGACAAATCCGGTTGCTTTATCTTTGCGCCAACCGGTGGCGCATTCCGCTCTTCAGGAATGGCCCTGACCGACCGATATCCATAGCAGCACACCCACGGCGAGATAAGCGGCATAAGGAATGCCGCGCGACTGGTCGGTCATGGCAGCAAACCAGCGCATGCGCCGTGGCCATTGGCCCACCGCGGCGATGACGCCGCCACGTGCCTCGGCATGGCGAAAGGCAAGAACGAGACAGGCATGAACGAATGCCAGCAGCGTCCCGGTCAGCCAGACCGGCAGCAGGCCCGACGGCCCGATGAACAGCCCCACCACGGCGAAGAACTTCACGTCGCCCGCCGCCATGCGGCCGAACAGATAAGCCGGCAGCATGATGGCAAAGCCCAACGCGAATCCGAGCACGCGCGCAGCCAGCGGCAACGAAGCATCGTCGTAGCCGAGCGCCGACACGAGAGCCCCCGCAATCAGCGCAAGCGCCAATGCGAGGTTCGGTACTTTGCGGTAATGAAGATCAGTCCAAAGGGTCGTCGCGCAGAGCAGCGCGACGATCAAAACCATGGATGGCGGTCGATAGCGGCGTGTCGCTGTACTTGTCGTCAGCCGCCCGCTGGGGTGACCAGGGCCAGTACCCTGGAGCCGATTGCCTGGAAGGTGCTGCTGAGATTGTTGCCCAGCGACTGCGCCCCTACGAAGATCCCCAGCGCGATGAGTCCTGCGATCAAGCCATATTCAATGGCCGTCGCCCCCCGTTCGTCCCGAATGAAACGCGAGAACCCCTGTTTCATGATGACCGCTCCTACTTTTATTGCTCGTTATCCCAACACTCTGGATACCGCGTCGATCCGCGCGATCGCCTGGCTCTAATGGCTTGGCTGACCTCGTGCAGCAGCATCCGTGTTCTTTTTATAAAGGAATTTTTTAATTTCAGCTACATCCGTTTGCAGTCTTGACAAAAGTTTTAAGTTGCCCGATTGACATAGCCCTTATTGTCCGATCGTCCATCAGGATTACTACCGATATCGAGCAGTCGGCGTACCCCCGGAATAAAAAAGGATGCGCAGCCGCGGGGATCGTCCGGCTGCGCACCGTCAAGCTGCCTGGCATGGCCCCCGGACTGGTGCCATGGCAGCGGTCCGCATCGCCTTAGCGCCCAAGCGCTCCCAGCGAGCCGACCAGGCCGGTCACGGGTGCCAGTAGCCCACCGACCGGTGCCAATACACCGCCGGTCTTGCCGCTGCCGGCACCCTTGTCAGAACCGCCGCCTGCCTGACCACCCGATTGGGTGAGAGGCAGACCGCCAAGCAGGCCGCCGAGCGGATTGCCCGCACCGTTGCCCGCATTCCCTTCACCGTGGACCAGCCCACCGGCCGCAGCCACGGTCTTGCCCACTTCCGTCACGACACCGCCCACCGGACCAATCACCGGCGCCTTGGTGGCGCTCAGATGCGTGCCGGTATGCGCGACCACACCGCCGACCTTGGTCAACAGGTTGTCGACCGGCGCGCCCAGGCGTGTCGTGGCGCCGAGCGCCTGCGTGGTATCGGTCAGCTTGCTGGTCAACGGCACGATCACCTTGCTGGTGTGGCCGGTCAGCTGGGCTACCGGGCCGGTCGACAGCTTGTCGCCCAGCTTCTCGCCCAATTGCTGCACGCCGCCGGCAACGTGATTGACCACCGCGCCCACCGGCGTGGTGACAGGCGACAGCACCTTCAGTTGATCCTTGCCCAGCGAGTTCACCAGATCGCCCGTGCTCGACAACGTATGGCCGGCTTGCGTAACGACATTGCCGGTGCTGGCGACGGTCACGCCGACCGGGTTGTCGACCGCGCCCATCTTGCCCAGACCATCGCGCACACCGGCGCCCAGGGCGGCGACCGCGTTGCCGGCATCGACCACGACCTGGCCGGTGGCATTGCCCGTCGCGTCGCTGACGATCGGCAGGTTGGCATCCTGGATCTGCTTGCCGATGTTCGAGATGGCATTGCCGGCCGCCGTCACCGTATTGCCGGCGCCTTCGGCGACCTGACCCGTCGGCGTAGTCGGCTTCGACGTGGTCGGCGGCGGCGTACCGCCACCGCCATCGTCGCCACCGCCGCCGCCGCCACCGCCACCACCCGGGGGAGGCGTCGTCGCAGGCGGCCGCGTGCCGCTACCCGAGCCGCTCGACGAGCAGCCCGCCATCATCCCCAGTACGCATGCGCACGCCAGCGCCATCATCACCGGCGCGCGTCGCGTCGAATTCGTCCGCTTCATTGTGTTTCTCCTTGTGGATCGGACCGGTGCGGGACGCTGACCTGTCCCGTGGTACCGGCGGTCCCCGTGCAGCGGGGACTCGACGCCTTGGTCCGCAAAGCGCGTGCCATGAGGAGAAACGATGCCGATCACGCCGACTGCGCCGTCCCGCGCATCGCCTGCAAAGCCTTGCGTGGCGCAGACTTACGACCGAGACCGGCGCATCGATGCGAGACGATGCGAGCAGGCTTTGCCGGGCTTCGCGGCGTTACGTGCTACGTAACGTGTTACGGGACCCATCGCCACACGCCGCCCCCGGCGGACATCGCGTCGGCGCGCGTCCAAGCCCTTGGTACGCGCCCGTCGATGTTCCGCCGATGCCGTAGCGCGTTACGTAACGCGTAACGCCGCCACACGCGCCGCGCATGGCCTTGCGCGCTCTTCCGACAGCATTCCCCATGGCCCGGAAACCCTTGCCACGCAAGGCTTTGCGGCAAGCCAACGAACTTCCTCATGCGCGTTGCGCAGGGCCCAGCCACCAGTGGCACACCGCTTGCGCTTAAGACACCAGCACGGCGGCGCAACGCGTCCAGTGCCTTTCAACTCGGGAACGTCAAACACGAGAACACTTGTTGACCAGGGGATCCATGATGAAAAAGACCAAGACAACCTTGACTGCCACGGCGCTGATCAGCGCATTGCTGCTGCTCGGCGGCTGCGCGAGCGGCAGCGGCTCGACCTCGATGGGCACGGGCAGCAAGGGAGGCGGCACGGTCGGTGACACCAATGGCGGCACCGGCAGCCCGAACGGAGGTGGAACCGGTGGTGGCGGAAGCGGTGGCGGTGGTACTGACGGTGGCGGCGGTGGTGGCACCGGCGGCGGCGGTACCGGGGGCGGCGGTACTGGCGGCGGTACTGGTGGTGGTGGCGACGGCGGCGGTGGTACCGGCGGTGGTGGCGATGGTGGCGGCGGTGGTGGCAACAACGGCGGGGGTGGCGATGGTGGTGGCGGCGGTGGCAGCACGCCGGTACGCACCCCGACCGGAGAGATCGTCAACAAGACCGGCGACCTGGTCAGCAAGACGGGCGACCTCATCGGCGGCATCGGCGAACAACTTCAGAGCGGTATCAACCTGCCGGTGGTCTCCGACCAGACGCAGAACGGTGTCGGCGGCGCGATCGTGTCGGTCGGCAACGCGGTGGACTCGCTGGGCACCGGACTGAAGGATGGCCTGGGCAATATCCCGAACGCCGTCAATCCGATCGGCACCACCGTGGCCAGCACCGGCAACGTCGTGACCCATGTCGGCACCGCGGTCAGCCAGGTCGGCAGCGCGATCAGCGGCGTGGGTACCGGCCCGCTGTCGCCGCTCGGCGCGGTGACCTCGCCGGTCGGCGCGCTGGTCGACAAGGTCGGCACCGGCGTGCAGACGCTTGGCGGCACGGTGGGCACGGTGCTGTCGACCGGCCCCGTCGAGCAGCTGACCAGCGGCGTCAGCCGCGCGATCGTGCCGCTGACCTCGCAACTGACCAGCACCACGCAATCGCTGGGCGCGGCCACCGGTCTGGGCCAGCCCGTGAACAACCTGCTGACCGTGGTTGGCGGCACGGTGGCGCAACTCGGCGGCAAGCTGCAACAGACCAATACGCCGGTCGTCAGCGGGGTCGGTGGCGTGGTGACCGGTGCCGGCAACACCGTCGCAGCGCTGGGCGGCGCGGTCCATGCGCCGGGCGCGGCGCCGAGCGGTCCGCTGGCGCCGGTCGGCAATCTGGTCAGCGGTCTGACCGGTGGCCTCGCCGGCGGCGGCAACGGCGGCAACGGCGGCACGGGTCCGCTCGCGCCGGTGACCAACCTGGTCAGCGGCCTGACCGGCGGTCTGGCAGGCGGCAATAACGGCGGCAACGGCGGCGGCCCGCTGGCCCCGGTGACCAATCTGGTCGGGGGCCTCACCGGTGGACTCACCGGCGGCAACAACGGCGGTACCGGCAGCGGTCCGCTCGCTCCTGTGACCAATCTGGTTGGCGGCCTCACTGGTGGCCTGACCGGCGGCAACAACGGCGGCACCGGCAGCGGTCCGCTGGCACCGGTGACCAATCTGGTCGGCGGTGTGGTCGCGGGTGTTACCGGTGGATTGACCGGTGGCGGCACGGCACCGGCACCGGCCCCTGCCCCGGCTCCGGCGCCTGCTCCGGGCGGCACGGGCGGCGGCGCGACCACCGGCCCGGTGACCGGCGCGGTCGGCGGCATCGTCGGCGGTGTGCTGGGCACGGTCGGCGGTCTGCTCGGCGGTCGCCGTTGACACACCGCTTCCCACGATCGCGGCAGCTGTCGCGCATCGCGTAGTTCCACTTCGCAGTACAGCCGCGCAGTACAGCTGGTCTCCACTTCGGCATTCGACAAGCGCGCAGGCAGCGGCAGCCTGCGCGCCGGTGGAGATCCGGCTTCCACAGCCGCACTTAGTTTGATTGTGAAAGGGGATTGACCATGTCGCGCACGCACACTCGCGTCGCCATGCTGCTGCTCGGCCTCGGTGCCTGGCATGGCGGCATGCATCCAGTTCTGGCCGCCGATCCGCGCAGCCCGGTCCAGGGAGACCCGACGCAAACGCTACCCAAGATTGCGCCGCCCAAGCCCACCGGGGAAGTCAAGGTCCAGGTCGAACGTCCGGACCCGGCCATGCAGAACCTGCTGTCGGCGAAGCTGACGCCGACGCGCTTCCAGATCGAGGGCGTCAAGACGCTGCCCTTCGACCAGATCGCCGGCAAGTTCAAGCCGCTGGCCGGCAAGGAAATCACCGTCGCCGAACTGCTGCAGGCCGCCAACGCGGTCACCGAGATGTACCAGCAGCACGGCTATCCGCTGTCGTTCGCCTTCGTGCCCGCGCAGTCCTTCGAGAACGGCAATGTGCTGATCACCGTGGTCGAAGGCTATGTCGCCCGCGTGACCATTCGCGGCAATCCGGGACCGCTGGAGAACCGGCTGCGCGCGATCGCCGAACGGCTGAAGGAAGAACGGCCGCTGACGCGCGCCAGCTTCGACCGCTATTCCAGCGTGCTGGGATTGCAGCCCGGCGTGCAGGTCGGCGCGACGGTGCAGCCGCCGACCACCACCGACGGTGCCAGCGAAATGGTGCTCGACGTCAAGCGCAAGCCGATCGCCTTCGGCACCGGCGTCGACTACATGTCGCCAGGCGTGCGGGCGATTGCAACGGCAACTGCCAGCGGCCTGACACCGCTGGGCGAGCAGCTGACCGTCTCGGCGCTGTTCCCGAAGGGACGCGACGACGAGGAATACTACGCGCTCGGCTACGCGCAGCCGATCGGCACCGAAGGGCTGATCGCCCGCGTCAACGCATCGCACTATCGCGGCGTGCCGCAGAACGCCACGCTCGAGCAGATCGGCTTCAACCGCCGCTACGTCAACGACAGCAAGCGGCTCGGCGCGAGCCTGAGCTATCCGCTGTTGCTCAGCGCACGGCACTCGCTGACCCTGAGCGGCGGCCTCTACGGTACCGACCAGTTCGAGCGCTATACGCAGGCCGGCACCGATCGCTCGGTAGCGATCGGCACCAATGTGCGGGTCGTCAATGCGGAGCTGGCCTATGTCCAGCGCAAGGAAGGCGTCTCGCGCAGCGCCACGCTTGGCCTGTACAAGGGTGTGGACGCGCTCGGCGCACGCCGCGAGAACAATGCCAACGATCTGAGCTTCCTGCGCACGCGGCTGCTGCTGTCACAGGCCGCCGACCTGCCGTTCGGCTTCGGCATGGCGGTGTCCGCGGCGGGCCAATACAGCAGCGACCGGCTGGCCTCGAGCGAGCAGATCAGTTTTGGCGGGCGCTTCTTCGGGCTGGGTTATCCCGCCGGTGAAGTGGCGGGCGACAAGGGCTGGGCCGCATCGGCCGAGATCAGCCGGCTGTTCGGCATGGACATGACCTATCTGAAGACGCTGCAGCCGTATGTGATGGCGGACGTCGCGCGGGTCTATTCGAACAGCTACTCGCTGACGCACCGCTCGCTGTCGTCGGTGGCGCTCGGCGTGCGCTTCTCGGATCGGCGCTATTACACGCTGGACCTGTCGCTGGCCCAACCGGTCGGCGACAAGCCGATCAATGCGGATCGCCGCTCGCCGCGCATCAACGCGAGCTGGTCGTATCAGTTCGATTGAAGGTCTGGACGTTCGTCGTCCCCGCGTGCGCGGGGACGACGGCGGTGAGACTACGCCCTACTCGGTGTCGCGCCGCGGCGGGCGCTCTTCCCGCCGGTCGGTCTGGTCGGCGCGATCGGCCGGCGTATCCGGGGCAATGCCCTCTGCGGCATCCTCGATGCGCTCGCCGATCTGCTCCTCGGGCAACAACGCCTCGGTCCGATTGTCGTGCGGATAGTCCTGTTCCTGTTCGGGCAGGCCCTCCAGGTTCATATCCGAGTCGATCGGCTCGATGTCCGTATCGGGATCGAGCGAGCTTGGAATCGCGCGCGCTTCTTCCCTGACCTCCTGTTCGCGCTGCGCTTCGGCGCTCGACG
This sequence comes from Cupriavidus gilardii, assembly GCF_017598945.1. Lineage (GTDB taxonomy): Bacteria > Pseudomonadota > Gammaproteobacteria > Burkholderiales > Burkholderiaceae > Cupriavidus > Cupriavidus gilardii_E. The sequence goes on along the minus strand of NZ_JAGFTW010000050.1, from coordinate 7,373 downwards.
TTGCGTTGTCGTTGCCGCCATCGTCGCGGGCGCGCAGCTTGTCGCGATCGAGATCCTGGTCGCCGCGCTTGCCATCGGTGTTCCGGTTCATCGTCCTCTCCTGTCAAGTCGCGTGCTTGCCCGGCGTCGTGGTGCCGCCGTACGGATCGGTGCCTTTGGGCACTTCGCCGGCGCCGACTTCCATGCCGCCGAGATAGCTGCTTGCGGTGCTGCCGGTGGCGGTGCCCGATGCGCTGATGCCGCTGACACGCCGGTCCTCCGAGCCGGAGCCGCCGGAACGCTGTTCGACCTGGCCGCCTTCGCGCTGCACGCGAATCTGGTTGTGGACCTCGCGCACGCCGAAGATGTCGTCGGCGATGTCCTCGATGCAGTATTTCTGGCGGCGGTCGCGCACTGCGCCGGTCAGCGTGACCACGCCTTCGCTGACCTGCACCTCGACGTCCTGCACTTCGAGCCGGTCATCGTGTGCGAGGCGCTCGCACAGATCCTCGCGAATCCGTTCGTCGCTGCGCTGATAGCCCTTGGGCGAGACCCGGCGTCCGGGACCGCTGCCACTGCCCGAGCCCTGCCCCCAATTCACGCGCTGCGGCGCGCCGCTGAAACGCTCGTAGGCTTCGTCGCGGCCGTGCGATTGCCGTTGGCCGCCCGCGCTCCAGTCGTCGCCGGGCCAGCCCGAGGGGCGGCCGCCGCGTCCCGGGCGCTCGCTTTCCGGGAAGCGCCCGCCTTCGTCCATCCAGCGCGCGCTGGCCTGCCGCCGGCCCGCATTGCCGCCGCCCTCGTCGGGCCACGACGGCGCATCGAGCCGGTCCGCATCCGAGATGCCATAGGCCTGGGCAAGATTGGCGCGAGTCCGCGGGTCGTCGGGCTCGTAGCGGTCGCGCCAGGGCGTGCGCGATTCGTCGGGCCATGGGCCGCCGCGCTGCCCGCGCGAGAGCCGGTCATCGGTCAGATCGCCGCGGCGCCGCTCCCCGCGGCCAGACAGCCCGCGGTCGCCGCGCATCACCTCGCCGGTCGACGGATAGGTGCCGTACGGATTGTCGCCAACGGGCTCTTCGTAGCCGCGGCCGTATCGCCCCTCGCCGAAGCGGCCTGCGCCATAGCCCTGGTCGGCATGGCGCGGCTCCGCGAAGGGATCGTCGCGGCCGCCACCGTATCTCGGCATGCCGGGCCGCCCGACGCCCCGTCCCTGACGGATTTCGTCCTCGGCGTATTCGGCATGACGGCCGCCCTGGCGCGAGCCGCGCTGGTCGAGCCGGTCTTCGGCGCTATACGGCTGGCGGTAATCCCATACGCGGCGGCTGGTGCTGCGTTCGTTCATCTCTGCCTCCGTTGGTAAGAGTTGCAAATGCGGTGGCGACGGACCGGCGCGAACCACGTGGCCGGCCCGGCTGGTATCGGTGGTGATACGTCGGTGACGCAATTTCCATTCCGTCGCCGAAGGCTGTGTGTGCTAGGCGACTTTCGCGCCAGGTGGCGGCGGATAGCCTGTCGCAACGCGGGATAGACTGACCGCTCGCCCGCGCTTGGCGCCTCTCCCGTCCCCGGTGGAGAGGCGCCCTTTCTCATGCCGTTTTCTGGTCTGGATCGGGCTGCGGGACGCGCGGGACCGCGGCGCCCTCAGGCGCCACAGTCATGCCTGCCGCGCGGCTGGCGCACATGGGCAGGCCGGGGCGAGCCGTATCGTCAATCACGCAAATAGCGTTCCCGCGCGGACATGGCCACGCGTTCGGCCAACCGGCAAAGAGCGGGATCGAAGGACTAAAGGGAAGGGATCGAACGCGGGAGCGGCAACGACGCCGCCACCTGCACGGCGGCGGCGCTAGGCGATCGGGGAGATCGCTAAAGGTGGAAGGTGAACTACAACGTGCGTCGGCGCGCGACGACGAACAGGCTCAGCGCAGCTTCCGCCGACCTCGGATCGATGCCGGACAGCCGCTGCGCCAACCGGATCTTCAACGGCGGCCGGCCCATCGCGCCATCCAGCACGTCCTTGCCGACATAGTGACTGTGCGGATAGATCGCGATGTCGAAGCCCAGCGGCCGCAGCGTCGTGTGGACCAGCTCGCGGGTGAGCCCATCGCCGGGCCGGTGATGGAGTTCGGTGGCCAGTGCCCAGATCTGTTCGTCGTCGGCCGCGGTATGGCCGCCGCGTCGAAGCCAGCGATAGATCGGCAAGCGCATGCGCCAGAGCAGCAAGGCCACGCCGCGGAAATTCCAGGCCGAGCGCTGCGGGTCATGGTCGAGGATCAGCAGGCCACCGGGACGGACCAGCCGCGAGGCCTCGACCAGCGCGCGGCGCATATCGTCCAGATGATGCAGCGACCCATTGATGGCGACCAGATCGGCGATGCCCGAGCGCAACGGCATATCGTGAGCATCGGCACGCAACGGCAGATAGCCCACGCCGGCCGCTCTCTCCAGGCTGCCCGGCGCGATGTCGACGCCGATCGCCACGCGCGGCTTGCCACCGAGCGCGGCCAGCAGATTGCCCGGACCGCAGCCGACATCGACCAGCACCTTGCCGTCGAGCGACCCGACCACCGCGAGCCACCGCTCTCGCAACTCCGGATAGCGATGCACACAGGCCAGCCAGTCGTCCATCCATTTCGGATGGCTGAAGTAATGCGCGTTGGCGCGCATGCCGGTGGTGAAGGCATCGATGCGTGCCTCGGGAAAGGCCCCGCCGCGAACCACGGCCCCGGGCTTCAGATATGGCTGCAATCGCTCCAGATAGCTGCCCTCTCGACAGTCCTGAGTCTGCGTGGCCGGGGTGCCATCGGGTCGTTCGCTATCGCGCCGCTGGACCGGTGGATCGGGTGGCTCGGCGCGCGTGGGTATGCATGGGTCGGAGAGCAGGGCGTCGTTCATGTTGGATCCCGGGGTAGAAGCGCCGGCGCGGCCGCGACCACGGCCGACACCAGGCGAAAGACGCAAAGGGCCGACCAGCCGCACGCCGTCACCGGCGCGATGCCGTTCCGTTCCAAAGCGCTGCGTATCGGCAGGCCGGACCCGCCCGGTGCGTGCCGGACGGTTTGCCTGACCTCCTGGATATGACATCGACGTGACCGGCCGCCATCATGCTTCGGCGGGCCAGCCCCAGACCCCGTGGACTGGCGTTGCCTCGCGTCCGCCCTCCCCCACGGCTCAGACGCGATTGCCTTGGCATGCCGGTGTACCGCCACGGTGGAGTTGTCGCGGCGGCGACATGCAAAGACGGCCAGCATGTCAGCGTTGACAAACCCACGAAGGCAATCTAGCTAGCGTTTGCTGCGCTCGCAAATAAAAAATTGTTTGCCTATGTGCGCGAGCCAACATTTCCCTCCATGCGGCTAATTGCGGACGCAGCAAAAAACGCGGCGCCCGCATGGGGCGCCGTCAACTGACAAGGAAAGGGACGATCGGACGATGTCGTCGGGCAGCGGCCCGTTACCGCTTACCGCGCCTGCGCCGGCGAAGCGGGATAACCGTAGCTCTCCGCCGCCGAGGCGCTGCGGCCGTTGCCGCGATTCGATTTGCTGGCCTCGCCGCGCTTGCTGGTGCCGGTGCCCTTGGTGGCGTCGTGCTGACGGGAGCCGCCGTGCGCGCCATGGTCCGTCGTCGAGCCGCCGCTGGGCCCCTGCACCGGCCGAGTGGGCGAGACATCCGAGGCGGCCGTGCCGGGCGCCTTGTCGGCGCCGGGCGGCGTTCCGGTGGCGGGCGTCGCCGTCGGTTGCGACATCACGGCGCCCGACATCAGCGCCAGCATGGCAAAGGTTGCGAAACGTTTCATCTCTGTCTCCTGTGTTGTCGCAGGCGCGGGTGCGGACCGCGCATCGCGATCGATGAGATCGGGGCGATCGGCGCGATCCGGGCGATCGAGCCGATCCAGCTCATCTAACGGCGCGCCGACTTGGCCGGGGACTTTCCCACCTCGTTGGCCATCTTGTTGGCCATCTCGAGATGATGTTGCAGCGTCGGCAGCGTCTTGCCGGCGAATGCCTTGACGTCCGGATCGCGCGACTTGGTGGAGGCGTCGCGGAACAGGGCCACGGCCTTGTTGTGCGCCTTGACGCCGACCTCCTTTGCATACTCGCGGTCGAAGGTCGGCCCTTCGAGCGCACCGAGCGCCTCGAGGCGCTTCTTGTCGGCCGAGGGCAGTTCGGTCGGCAGTTCGACGCCCTTGTTCGAAGCCAGCGCCTTCAGCTCGCTGTCCGCGGCCTTGTGGTCCTTCAGCATCTGCGAAGCAAACGACTTCACCGTGTCGCTCGATGCCTTGCTTTCGGCCAGCGTGCTGGCCTCGATTTCCAGCATGCCGCTCTCGGCGGCCTTCTTCATGAAGTTGGTGTCGGTCTTGCCGACCTCGGCAAACGCCAGGTTCATCGAAGCCGCGGCGGCGACGAACAGCGCGGGACGAATCCATTGCATGGGTTTCAAGATGGGCCTCCGTCAGCCAGATCAGTGACAAGGGCCGTTGCGCAACTTCCGTGCCGAGCATGCCGGGGCCGCCGCGGTGTACGCCGCGAGGCATGCGGATGGCCGGATGGCGCATGCCTTCCGTTGCCGGCCCGGAATTTCTACATCGGCTCGTAAGGATTGCAGTACCGCGCCGGCAGGCGTCGTCCAATTCCTACAGGCGATTCAGGCCTCGCCTTCGTGAGCGGGCATGGCGCCGCACGTATCGTTAGGTAACGGGCATCGTGTGCCACCAACCGGTGTCTGTCCGGACGGGCCTGCCCGTTCTCACGTTCAATGGATGGAGCCAACGATGAAGCGAATCGTCACCACTACCGCGCTTGCGCTCTGCGCGGCGCTGAGCCTGCCAGCGGTCGCCCAGCAGGCGCCCCCAAGCAATAACGCGCCGAACCCCAGCGCGCCGCCGACCGAAGGCAATCCGCCCGCGAGCCGCAGCACGACGCCGTCGGCGACCGGCGGCAGCATGAGCGGCAGCAGCGACACCACGATGCAAGGCGGGTCCACCAGCTCGACCGGCTCGGCCATGACCGGCGGCGAGACCCGCGACAAGAAGAAGAGCGGGACCACGCATCGCAGCAAGAAGCCGCGCCAGCAGGGCATGCCCGACGCGGTAACGCCGGACTCGCCGTCGGCGCCGAAGGGCGATTCCCCCAGCCCCGCGACGAAGCAGTAAGACCGGCGCTCACCGAGCGCATGTCCCGGCAGGTCGGCACGCAAGGACATTGCGTGCCGGCTTTTTTTGCGCTGGTTTTTCTGGGAGCATCCCTGCCCCTGGTTACGGCTCCAGCTTGACCTTCATCCAGCCGGGCTGGCGCTGATCGAACGCCTCGTAAGCCTGCAGCGCTCCGGTCAGCGGCTCGGTCTGGGTCAACACTTCGGCGGGATCGATCACGCCGGCACGCACCAGGTCCACCAGCTCCGGCAGGATCGCGCGGTGGTTGCAGTTGCCCATCTTCAGCGTCAGGTTCTTGTTCATCGCCTTGCCGATCGGAAAGGTCTCGTGCGTCTCCGGATAGACGCCGATGATGGACAGCGTGCCGGCCTTGGCGAGTGCCTCGACCGACCACATCAGTACCTCCGACGGACCATCGCCCGGTTGCCACAACGAAGGCTGGCCGGTAGACCCATCACCATCCGCATGCCGGCGTTGCGCGTCGATGCCGACCGCATCGATCGCGCGATCGGCGCCGATGCCGCCGGTCAGGCGCAGGATCGCCTGCACCGGGTCCTCGCGATTGAAGTCGATCGCCTCGGCGCCCTGCGCCTGCGCCGCCTCGAGCCGCGACGGCACATGGTCGACCGCGAGAATGCGGGATGCGCCGAGCAGATGCGCCGACACGATCGCGAACTGTCCGACCGGTCCGCAGCCGAACACGACGACCGTATCGCCGCGCCGGATCTCCGCGAGCTGCGCGCCGAAATAGCCGGTCGGAAAAATGTCGGACATCAGAATGGCCTGATCGTCGCTGATTTCGTCGGGCAGCTTGATCGCGCCGATATTGGCAAAGGGAATGCGTGCGTACTCGGCCTGCAGGCCATGGAAAGGACCGGTACTCTGCGGTCCGCCGAAGAACGCCGTGCCCGCGCGCATGCCATTGGGATTGGCGTTATCGCACTGCGCGTGATAGCCGCTGCGGCAGTAGCTGCAGTAGCCGCAGGCGATCGTCGAAGGAATCACGACGCGGTCGCCCGGCCGCAGATTGTTGACGTCCTGTCCGACCTCGGTGACCACGCCGACGCCCTCGTGGCCGAGAATGGTGCCCGGCCGCATGCCGGGCATGGTGCCGCGAACCATATGCAGGTCGGTGCCGCATATGGCGCTGGCGGTCAGTTCGATCAATGCGTCGGTCGGCGCCTGCAGCACCGGATCGGACACATCGTCCAGGCGTATATCGCCGACTCCGTGGAATACGACAGCTTTCATCGCGCAACTCCGCAAGACTGGGTTGACGCGGTCCGACCCGCCGGACCGCAATGTCACGGCAGGACGCAAATTGCATTCCGGGAAGATGGGCGATCGAAGGCTTGCCGCTGTCGTTGCAGCGATGCGATGGTCGCGACTACGCGGCGCCGAACAGCGCGTCGCGGCAATGGGTCATGGCATCGCGGATCATGAAATTGACCAGGGTCGGAGAGACGCCGAGGATGACCGCGATCTCCTTCTGCGTCATCCCGCGAATCCGATACATCTCAAAGGCTTTCTGGGTACGCTCCGGGAGTTCGGCGAGCGCACCGGCGACCGTGCCGAGCGCTTCGCGGCCCAGCGTGATGGATTCCGGCGACAAGGCATCGCTGGCGACCAGCAGCCCATCTTCCTCGCAGGCGGCGTGCCGTTGTTCGAGCGCCGCGCGCCGGTGCCGGTCGATGGCGAGATTGCGCACCGTCTGGAACAGGTAGCCGACGGGTTGCCGGACCACGATGGCGCTCTCCTGGTCCATCAGCTTCAGGAAGGTGTCCTGCACGACGTCTTCGGCGCCGGCACGACAACCCAGGATGCGCGCCGCGGCATCGATCAGGGCCCGGCGATAGCTGAGAAAGGTACCGAACAGTTCCTGATTCATATGGCGCGGCTGGTGCGCCTCGACAGGCGTCCGGACCTCGTTGATCGGTTGCTCGGTCATTTCGTGCCCCCTCCCAGAAGAAACCGACGGACATGCTAACGCAAATGCGACTCATTCGCAATTATAGCGACATGCCCGCGCGATTCGAAAGAGGCAATGTGTAAAGGTTGGTGGCTGCGCGGTGGCTGCGCGGAGGACGTTGCCGGAGCCAGTTTTTTTCCCCTCTCCCGCAAGCTGTATGGACCGGGGACATGGGTAACAGGTGTGCCAGGACATGGGTAACACTTTTCCCGCCTAGTCAGCGGGAGGAAGAAGTTGCCCTGGAGCCAAACCACCGTGAAGCAGCAGAGGGAAGAATTT
>NZ_JAGFTW010000056.1:0-134124 GCF_017598945.1 Cupriavidus gilardii | reverse complement strand
CACACGGCGCTCCCGGCATAGTCGCCGGCTGTGCCGTCATCGAAACTGCCAGCCTCCGAAAGGTAAGCGCCTAGGGGCGGGTAACAAATTTATGCAAAAACGGGTAACAAATTTATGCAAATTAACGGGCTTCCCATCACGGGCATGGATGTCGACATCCGACTTAACATAAGAAGTATTATCGGCGAAAACCAAAGGTGACGTATGAGGCTCATCGACGTGCGCCGGGGCCTCGGCGGCATCCCGAGCCGGTCAGCACGTCCGCATGCCGCAAATATCGCGGTGGCGTTCTTTCTGGGACCGGGTATGTATGTCGTATTTCGAGAGCGCTGATCGAGAGAAATTCGGAGCCGCTTTCGCCAGCGATCGAGGGTTGAGGCGCATCGGCATTTGGGATCATTAGGAGAAATCAACCCGACCAGCGTTTCGCCAGCGTCCAATATTATCTCGCCAAAATACATTATCTCCCCGACTTAATGGAGCAGCCGAAAGTGCAAATGTCTCGGCCGTGATCCCTGCTGGCGTCTCTCCCCGCGATGCAAGACCCCGCACACAGTCCCGTGCCGCCCTCAAAACGCCATTTAGCGGCGCAGACGTGACATTACTCCGTTGCATGGAATATATGTCGATTCTAAATACAGGCAACGGTTCGGGTGTTCCCGCATTGAGAACTTCCCCATGGCTTCTAGACTGAGGCAGCTGATAAAAACGATGTTTAATCGATATTCCGTGCAGCGGAATATTTTGGACCATCGGCGTCGGCTTTCATATAAAACATTAGGAGACAACCATGGATTGGCAAAGCGCCCTGCGGAGAGCGGGCAATCGATCCGACCGGCGGCAAGGCCGGCGCGGAACCCTGACGGCCGTGCCATGGGCTGTCCTCGCGTTGACGCCGCTGGTGCTTGCCGTTTCCGGATGTGGAGGGGACGACCGTAACGAACCGGCGAAACCGGCGGTCACGGTGAAGAGCCTGTCTTCGCCCGAGGGCATGGTCAGTGGCAACGACACGCTGATCGAGCTGACCCAGGCCGATGGCGGCAATATTTCCGACGCGAAGGTCAGGTTGAACGGCGTCGATGTCACCGCCAGTTTCAAGCGCGATGCCGCGAGAAAATCGATGCTGGGCCTGGTGTCGGGGCTGACGCAGGGCGAGAACAAGATCGAAGTGGTCGAGCCCGGCGCCGATGCCAAAGTGCGCGGATCGTTGACGCTGACCGCATACCCGATACAAGGGCCGATCCTCTACGCGCCCCAGGAAGGCAGCTTCCACTGCCAGACCGACGCGTTCGCCGTCTATCCGGGTGGCCCCACGCTCACCGCCGGGCCGAATACCGATCCCGATTGCGCTGCCCCGACCCGGGTCGACTGGGTCTATCACGATGCGACGAAGTCCGGCACCGCGGTCTGGCAGCCGTACGACCCGGCGAATCCGCCTGCCAATGTCGAGACAACTACCCTGCTCGACGGCCGAACGGTGCCCTACATTGTTCGGCTGGAGACCGGCGTCATCAATCGCGGCATCTACCAGATCGCGGTGCTGGGCGATCCGGTGAAGAACCCGAATCCCACCCCGTTGAATCCGCCCAGCAATTTCAACGGGCGACTGGTCTACCCGTTCGGACAGAGCTGTGGCGGCGGCTGGTATGTACAGGGGCGTTCGATGGGCCCGGTCGGAGGGTCGAACAACTCTGCGAACGGCGCTGCCGGCGACTTCAATGCCTTGAATGACTTGCCGCTCAGCAAGGGTTTCGCGGTCGCCAATTCCACGCTGAATTATTTCGGCCAGAACTGCAATCACATCATCTCGGCCGAAACAATGATGATGGTCAAGGAGCGGTTCATCAAGGCCAACGGGCCTGTTCTTTACACGATGGGCTGGGGTTCCTCGGGATCGGCCATGCAGCAGAGCATGATTGCCGATACCTATCCTGGACTGCTCGATGGCATCGTCATGCTGGCCGGCTTTCCGGATAACGGCGGCCCGCAAAGCATGGAGGGCCGTCTGTTCTACAACTTCCAGCTCAATCACACGAAAGGCGGGACGACACAGAACGGCACCTACTCCCCTGTTCCCAACAGTCCGTACGATCCGACTTACGACAATGCGACGGCCGCCAAACGGGCCGCGGATCCGACGCTGCTGAACTGGACCAACTCGGAGATTGCCGCCGCCTCCGGCTATGGCACCTATCACAGCGTTCGTCAGCAAGCCAGCTTCTGGGCCGCGCGGACGGACTCGGTTCTGCGGCCGGCCAACCAGGGCGATCGCGATAACGTGATGGGCGGCCCCGGCAACAGCTCCGTGTTCAATGCCGTGATCGGCAACGCCGAGAAGTACAGCCCCGCCAACGTGGTGAGCAGCGCGCCGATGGGCGTCCTGCCCGCGCCGCCCGTCAGTTTGCTGCCGGCCAACCCCACCGGGCTGCGACCCAACGTGAACGATCACAACAAGAACATTCTTGGCGTGGATCCTTCCACCGGATTCGCGCGTTCGTTCACGGGAAATGTTGGCATTCAGTACGGACTCAATGCGCTGAACACCGGCCTGATCACGATGGCGCAGTTCATCGACCTCAATCGCAAGATCGGTGGTCAGGATATTGACGGCAATCTGCGCACGGATCGTATGCGCGCCGACTCGGAGGCACTGAAGCGGGCCTACCAGACGGGCATGATCATGTACGGCGGGGCCGGGCTTCGCAGTACCGCCATCCTGAATCTCGATGGCCTGAACAATGAGTTCACGGGCGCCGGGGATATGCATCTGAAGTTCTTCCACTTCATCGTCCGCGCTCGCCTCGCGGCGGCGACCGGCCAGTTCGCCAACCATGTCATGTGGACCGGAACGGCCAATGTCGGCAGCTTCGCCCACGATCCGAATGCACACCACACGATGCCCGTTCAGGCGCCCCGCCCCGCTCACACGGGGCGGTCGCTGCCAGCCATGCAGAAGGCGTTTTTCGGCATGGACCGATGGCTGACGGCGGTGGTCAATGACCGCGCCGCGGATTCGCGCGCGGCAAAGGTCGTGCGGAACAAGCCGGCGGACATCGTCGATGGCTGTTTCGGCGCCACCACGGCCGGTGCGGCGGACGACTTTATCGCGGAGCCGCAGCGATTCGGCGGATTCAGCACTGTGTTCCGCAAGGGCAACGGCAGCAATTCGCCGGAAGGCGTCGTCGAAGTCAGCGACACACCGTCGCGATGCAATTCGATGTTCCCGGCCTCCTCGTATCCTCGCTTCGAGGCCGGGGAGCCGATCCATGCCCGAACCATGCAATGTCAGCTCAAGCCGGTGACGGTCAGCGACTATGCCGGCTACGCAGAGCGCAATCCGTCGTGGACAGGTTCGCAGCGAGAGGCGGATCTTGCGGCGCTGCGCGACGTGTTCCCTGGCGGGGTCTGTGACTACACCAAGCCAGGGGAGCAAGAACAGCCGCTGGCAGGCACATGGATCCGGATCACGCCGGACAACGGGATGGTGATTGGACATCCCCTCGCACCGTAACGTTGGGAGGTGCGACGGCGCCCAACCGCGCCGCCGCACCGACGACATCGTCGCCCGGAGCGCTGCCTCGGCTGGGGGAAAGGATGGGCCGCAGACGAATCGATCCATCGGCCGACACGGATGCCGCCGCGGACCCGCGCTTTGTCACCGCGCTGGCCCGTGGGCTTGAGCTTCTGCGCTGCTTCCGGCCGACGGATCGCTGGCTGGCTCACCAGGAACTGGCTCGTCGAACCGGGCTGCCGTCCGCCACGGTCTCGCGCCTGACGTTCACCCTGGCGGCGGCCGGCTACCTGAGACATCGCCAAGGCACGGGGGAGTACGCTCTGGCGCCGGGTGTCCTGTCGTTGGGCTTCAGCATGCTGACCAACTTCGACATCGGCCGTTTCGCTCGCCCGCACATGGAAGCGCTTGCGGAACACACGCCCTGCCGACCGTTCCGTCGCTTTCCCTCGCTTTCCCTCGCGTTTCGTTCTTCGGGCGCCGCCTGTCATCCCCCTGTCATTTGCGCCTCGCACAATCGCCGCCAATCCGGCTTTGCACACCGGTCGCCATCGCGCCGCCGCGCTTTCGGTAGCGCGCTGCACCACGGGCTGTCCTTGACACCCGTTTTTTTGCGGCTTGAATGAAAACGTTTTCATTTTTCGCTGCGTCGTCGTCCCGCACTGTCCAGACCTGCCCTGATATCTGCTCCGATGAACCGCAAAGCCGCCCCGCTGCACGCCGAGATCGCGCCATCGAATGGCGCGACGCTGATGATGGTCGCGAAGGCGGCAAGCGTGTCGCTGGCGACCGCGTCGCGCGTGTTCAGCAGTCCGGAACTGGTCCGGCAGGACACGGCCGAGCGGGTGTTGCGCGCCGCGGGGGAGCTGGGGTTTCGCCCGAATCTGCTCGGCGCGAAGCTGCGGGCGCAGCGTACGCGCATCGTCGGCGTCATGCTGCCGACGCTGGAAAACGCCGTGTTCGCGGAGTGCTGGCGCGGCATCGAGGAGGCGGCGCTGGTGCAAGGCTATTCGCTGATGCTGGTGACCAGCCGCTACGACGCGGCGCGCGAACGCGAGCGCATCGAATATCTGCTGCGTCACCGCGTCGACGGCATGGTGCTGACCGTTGCCGATGCGGCGCGCAGCGCGCTGCTGGACCAGCTCGATGCCGAAGGCGTGCCCTACGTGCTGGCCTATAACCAGGCGAGCAGCCGCGGCAAACGCTATTCGGTATCGGTGGACAACCGCGCCAGCGCGCGCGCCGGCGTGGAGACGCTGATCGCGGCCGGCCATCGGCGCATTGCCGTGGTCTCGGGCGCCTTCGTCGCGTCGGATCGCGCCCGCCAGCGGCACGCGGGCTATCAGGACGCGATGCGCTCGCATGGCCTCCCCGCCCTGCCCCCGCTGTCGCTGCCGGCCCATACCCCGACCCACACGCCGGCGGAGATCGAACACGTACGGCGCGTCGTCACGGCGCCGCGCGGGCCCACGGCGCTGTTCTGCACCAACGACATGCTGGCGATCGGCGTGATCTCGATTCTCAAGCGGCTGGGCCTGTCGGTGCCGCGCGATATCTCGGTGCTCGGCTACGACGGCATCGCGCTTGGCGGCCTGCTGGAGCCGCCGCTGAGCACGGTCGTGCAGCCCAACAGCGAGATCGGCGCCCGCGCGCTGGCATGCCTGCTCGCACGGCTCGATGCCGGCAGCGCCTCTGGTACCCAGCGCCCGGGTCCGGCGCGCGCCACGCTGCTGCCCCACGTGATTCGCGCCGGCGCGACCGTAGCGCCGCCGGCATAGCGCCGTCGCCATCGCATCGGCCCGCTGCCCACATCGTCTTCCACCACCGTCGTACCAAAACAAGGAGTTCACCATGCAATCGACTTCGTCCTGGCTGCGCCGCCTGCGCTGGCTGCTGCCCACGGTTGGCGCGGTCGTGTTCAGCCACGCGGCGGCCGCACAGACCGCGATCTGCTACAACTGCCCGCCCGAATGGGCCGACTGGGCGGCACAGATCCGCGCGATCAAGGAAAAGACCGGCGTCACGGTGCCGCACGACAACAAGAACTCGGGCCAGTCGCTGGCGCAGATCGTTGCGGAAAAGGCCAGTCCGGTGGCCGACGTGGTGTACTACGGCGTGACCTTCGGCATCCAGGCGCAGAAGGAAGGCGTCACGGCCCCCTACAAGCCGGCCAACTGGAACGAGATCCCCGACGGCCTGAAGGATCCGCAGGGCCACTGGTTCGCGATCCATTCGGGCACGCTGGGCCTGATGGTCAATGTCGACGCGCTGCGCGGCAAGCCGGTGCCGCAGTCGTGGGCCGATCTGCAAAAGCCCGAGTACAAGGGCATGATCGGCTATCTCGATCCGGCCAGCGCCTTTGTCGGCTATGTCGGCGCGGTGGCGATCAACCAGGCGCTCGGCGGTTCGCTCGACAACTTCGGCCCGGCGCTGAAGTTCTTCAAGGACCTGCAGAAGAACCAGCCGATCGTGCCGAAGCAGACCGCCTATGCGCGCGTGCTGTCCGGTGAAATTCCGATCCTGCTCGACTACGACTTCAACGCCTATCGCGCCCGCTACAAGGACCGCGCCAACGTCGCCTTCGTGATTCCGAAGGAAGGCTCGGTGGTGGTGCCTTACGTGATGAGCATGGTCAACAAGGCGCCGCATCCGGCGGAAGCCCGCAAGGTGCTTGACTTCGTGTTGTCCGATGCCGGCCAGGCGCTGTGGGCGAATGCCTATCTGCGGCCGGTCCGCGCCAAGGCGGTGTCCAAGGACGTGGAAGCGCGCTTCCTGCCGGCCGCCGACTATGCACGTGCCAGGACCGTCGACTACGGCAAGATGGCCGAGGTGCAGAAGGCCTTCAGCGACCAGTATCTGAAGGAAGTTCGCTGATACGAAATGGGCCGGTTCGCCGCCGGCCCGCCTCTTCCAGCTGGAGACCCCGCACCATGAGCCGCCGCAGCACTGCCCCAAGCGCCCGCGCACTGATCGTCTTTGCGCTGCCTGCGCTGATCGTCTTCCTGGCCTTCTTCTGCCTGCCGATGGCCAAGCTGCTGGCGGTCAGTGTGGCCGGCGACGAAGGCGCGGGAGTGTACTGGACGGTGCTGTCCAGTCCGCGCTATCTGCACAGCCTGCTGTCGACGGTACTGCTGTCGGCCTCGGTGACCCTGGCCACGCTGGCGATCGCCGGTGTGGCGGGGACCTTCCTGCAGCGCCATGCCGTGCCGGGCAAATCGATACTGGTCGCCATGCTGACCTTTCCGCTGGCGTTTCCCGGTGTGGTGATCGGCTTCATGGTGATCATGCTGGGCGGGCGCAACGGCCTGCTGGCCTCGATCGGCGATGTACTCGCCGGGGAGCGCTGGACTTTTGCCTATGGCATGACGGGATTGTTCGTCGGCTATCTGTACTTCTCGATTCCGCGCGTGATTCTGACCGTGATGGCCGCGGTGGAAAAGCTCGACACCTCGCTGGAGGAAGCGGCCCGCTCGCTGGGCGCCAGCCGATGGCGCGTGGTGCGCGACGTCATGCTGCCGGCGTTGATGCCGGCCATGATCTCGAGCGGCGCGATCTGCTTTGCCACCAGCATGGGCGCGTTCGGCACGGCGTTCACGCTGGCCACGCAGCTCGACGTGCTGCCGCTGACGATCTACAACGAGTTCACCAACTACGCCAACTTCGGCATGGCTGCGGCGCTGTCCATTCTGCTCGGCGCCGTGACATGGGCGCTGCTGGCGTTGGCCCGCCATCTGTCCGGCAACGCGGTGGCGGCCACCGCCTAGGAGCGCAAGCATGAAGACCAACCGACGAGGCGCCGCCTACTGGGCGCAACTGGCCCTGACGCTCGCTGTCTGCGCGTTCATGACGGTGCCGGTGGCGCTGTCCGTGCTGGCCGGCCTCACCAACAACATCTTCGTCGGCCTGCAGAGCGGACTGACCACGCGCTGGGTCGAGGAAGTGTGGGGGCTGTACCGCAATACCATCTTCCTGTCGCTATGGATTGCGCTGGCATGCCTGGCCTGCACCCTGGTGCTCGGCGTTCCGGCCGCCTATTACATGGCGCTGCGCCGCAGCCGCTGGACGCGCGTCATCGAGGAACTGCTGATGCTGCCGGTGGCGATCCCCGGACTGGCGACTGCGCTTGGCCTGATCCTGCTGTATGGCAGCCTGTCCTGGCTGCGCACCAGCTGGGTGTTCATCCTGATCGGCCATGTGCTGTTCACCCTGCCGTTCATGGTGCGCTCCGTGCTGGCCATCATGTCGGCGATCGATATCCGCACGCTGGAAGACGCCGCCGCCAGCCTGGGCGCCACCCGCATGCAACGCTTCTTCACGGTGGTGCTGCCCAATTGCCGGCAGGGCATCCTGGCCGGCGCGTTGATGGTCGTCACGCTGTCGGTGGGCGAATTCAACCTGACGTGGATGCTCCATACACCGACCACGCAGACGCTGCCGGTGGGGTTGGCCGACAGCTATGCCTCGATGCGGCTGGAGATCGGCTCCGCCTACACCATCGTGTTTTTTCTGATGATCATTCCGCTTCTGGTGGTGATGCAGATGGTGTCCGCACTGGGCGCCCGCGCCCAACGGCATCCGGTGCCGGACACGCCGGTACCGCTTGCCGGGGCCTTCACCGCATCGCCCAGCGCGGCGGTTGGCGCCGACATCGCGCCACAGCCACAGCCACAGCCGCAACCCCAGCCACAGACCCAGACCCAGACCGAGACCCCCCGCCATGCATGAGCCCACCCCCATCGCGCTGCGCCACTGCGGCAAGACGTTTTCGGACGGCACGCGCGCGCTCGAACCGCTGGACCTGGATATCGGCGCCGGCGAAACGGTCGTGCTGCTCGGCCCGTCCGGCTGCGGCAAGACCACCACGCTGCGCATGATTGCCGGCCTGGAATTTCCCGATGACGGCGGCGAGGTGCTGTTCGGCGGTACCACGGTCACGCACTTGCCGATCGAGCAGCGGGGCGTCGGCATGGTGTTCCAGAACTATGCGCTGTTCCCCAACATGACGGTGGCCGAGAACATCGGCTATGGCCTGCGCGTGCGCAAGGTCGATGCGCCGACCCGCCAGCGCCGCGTGGACGACATGCTGGCGATGATGCAGCTCGGTGCCTTCGCCAACCGGCGCGTCGATCAGCTATCCGGCGGCCAGCGCCAGCGCGTGGCATTGGCGCGCGCCATCGCGGTGCAGCCGCGCGTGCTGCTGCTGGACGAACCGCTGACGGCGCTCGATGCGAAGCTGCGCGACGCGCTGCGCGCCGACATCAACCGACTGCTGCGCGGCCTGCGCATTACCACGGTCTATGTCACGCATGACCAGGCGGAGGCGATGGCGCTGGGCGATCGCATCATCGTGATGGACAAGGGGCGCATCGCGCAAAGCGGAACGCCACAGGATATTTACCGGCATCCGGCCAATGCGTTCGTCGCCGACTTCATCGGCACGATGAACCGCCTGCCGGCAGACGCGGATCGGGAGGTGTGGCGCGTGCCCGGCGGCGCGCTGCCGCGTCAGTCCGAACACATCGAGGTGTCGCGGGCCGAGCTGATGTTCCGGCCCGAGGACGTGTCGCTGACCGAGGCACCGAATGCGTCCGACGTCCATGTCACCGGCAGCGTCGTCACCGCACTGTTCCTCGGCCATGCAACCCGCCTGCTGGTCGATGTGGGCGCGCCCGCGCCGATCGTGCTCGATACCGTGCGGCGCGATCGCTGGGTGGCCGGCGACCGTGTCGGGCTGCGCATCGACACCAGCCATCTGCTGACGGTCCCGGCCGGGAGCGCTGCCTGATGCCGAATCCATATCTCGTCGCCCAGCTGACCGACCTGCATATCAAGGCCGGCGGCAAACTCTCCTACCGGCGTGTCGATACCGCCGAGGCGCTGCGCCGTTGCATCGACACGCTGCTTGCGCTGCCGCAGCGTCCCGACATCGTGGTGGTGACCGGCGATCTGGTCGACTTCGGCAGCGAGGAGGAATATCGCTTCCTGCGCGGCATTCTGGACGCCTTGCCCATACCGGTGCGGCTGCTGCCCGGCAATCACGACAGCCGGGGTGCGCTGCGCCGCGTGTTTGCCGATCACGGCTATCTGTTCGACGCGGGCGATGGCGACGCGCCGATCCACTACCGTATCGACGCGGGGCCGCTGACGTTGGTCGCCTTCGACTGCACCGTTCCCGGCCAGAGCGGTGGACGCGTGGATCCCGATGCGGTGCCCTGGCTGGAGGCCGCGTTGGCCGCGGCGCCCGAACGCCCCACCCTGCTGATGCTGCACCACCCGCCCTTCCACACCGGCATCGGCCATATGGACCGGCAGGGCCTGCAGAATGCCGAGCTGCTGGAGGCCGTGGTGCGGCGCCATCCGCAGGTGGAGCGCGTGCTGTGCGGCCATCTGCATCGGCATATCACCCGGCGCTTCGGCGGCACCATCGCGATCACCGCGCCCGGCCCGGCGCATCAGGTTGCGCTGGACCTGGACCCGCAGGCGCCGTCGCGGTTTCGGATGGAACCGCCGGGCTATCTGCTGCACTGGTGGCATCCTGCCCATGGCCTGGTCACGCATGCCGCAGCGATCGGCGACCATGGGCCGGCGTATCCCTTCTTCGATGCGAACGGCAAGCTGATCGACTGAACGCTGGCGCGGCGCGCAGGCAGGGAGCGTGCTTCAACGGGGGCCGGCAGCGGCCGGCATCACCCCAACATAGCGCCCGCGCGGACGGATCACCTGCCCCACCCCCAACTGTTCGAGGCTGTGCGCCAGCAGGCCGATGCTGCGCGCCGTGGCGAACATCGCGAACGCAGCGTCCTCAGGGAGCCCGCAATGGGCCACCAACGCGGCAAGCGCGACGTCGAGATTCGGCTGCAGTCCGGTCAGGCCGGAGGCCTTGTCGATCAGGCGCGCAATCGTCTTCGGCGGCACGAACATCGCAAGCAGCGCGCCTGCACGCGGATCGCCTTCGGGATAGAGATGGTGCCCGAACCCGGGCAACGGCATGCCGGTGGACAGGTAATGCGCGATCACCTGATCCTCGCCTAGCCGATCGGCTTCGTTGAACAGCGCCCGTACGCGGCCGGAGGCGTCGCCGTGCAAAGGGCCTGACAAGGTCGTGAGCCCGGCGAGCAGACAGGCCGGCAAGGACGCACCGGTGGAAGCCGCGATGCGCGCGGCAAAGGCGCTGCTTGTCAGCTCGTGGTCGACCAGCAGCACCATCGCGGTGCGCAGCAGCTCCCCCGCCTTCGACGGTTGCTTCCAGCCGTGCGCAAAGCGCAGGTGCAGCGGCTGTTGTCCCGGTTGCGCGCCGAATGCGTTGGCCAGGTTGCCGACGAGGCTCTGCGCTTCGAGATGCAACACGTGGGTCATTCGGCCGTGGGTCGAATGGCCGGTGGCGGCAAGCGTCGCCAGCGTCCTGAACGCCGCGACGCGCCCCGGCTTGCCTGCGCGCGCCGTCGACGAGAAGTCCACCGGCTGTTCGGCATCCCACAACAGTTGCGCCACTTCTTCGACCGTTGCCGTGGCGGCCAACGCGACCGCGTCCTGTCCGCGGTAGTACAGCCGCTCGCGCACGAAGGTCGAAATCGCGGTCGGAATGCTGGGTTCGGCGCCGAACAGCGTGTTCGTCGCGAGCGTCTCGTGCTTGCGGCCCGCCTGCTTGCGCCTGGTCAGCGCGGCGATGTCTTCGGCGCGATAGAGACTGCGCCGCGTGTCCGCCGGGTCGGACATCACCTCGACCTTGCCGCGGCTGACGTAGGCATAGATTGTCTGCGGCCGCACGCCAAGACGGCTGCACGCTTCGTTCATCGATATCCAGGTTCCCATGGTGACTGTTCGGGTGACTTTATGTTGATTTTATATATCAATATTGCATAGCGAATCAACACTTTATACGATGCAAGCGCCTGTGCAACGGCCTGTGCAATCGGTCCCTCGGAAAACCATGAAGCCCAACATTCTGCAGCTCAACCCCATCCTGATTCCCGCCGCCAACGAGGAGCTCGCGGCGCGCTACGAGGTCCACAAGTTCTTCGAGATCGCGGACCCGGCCGCATGGCTGCGCGAACATGGATCGTCCATCGAGGCGGTGATTACCGGCGGCCATACGGGTATTTCCCGAGCGATGCTGGAGCAATTGCCGGCGCTGAAAGTCGTGGCGATCAACGGTGTGGGAACCGATGCCGTCGACCTCGCCTATTGCCGCAGCCGCGGCCTGCCGGTCACCGCCACGCTCGGTGCGCTGACCGAAGACGTCGCCGATCTGGCGATCGGTCTGCTGATCGCTTCGTGCCGGAATATCTGCGCGGGCGATCGCTTCGTGCGCGACGGCCAGTGGGAATTGCATCCGCAGCCCAGTGCCATTCCGCTGGCGCGTCGCTTCAGCGGCATGCGGGTCGGCATCGTCGGCATGGGCCGTGTCGGCCGCGCGGTGGCGGTTCGCGCGGCGGCGTTCGGCTGCCCGATCCGCTACATCGACCTCGCGCCGATGAGCGACCTGCCCTACGAATTCGTGCCGAATCTGGTCGACCTGGCGCGCGTCAGCGATGCGCTGGTGCTGTGCGCGGCGGCGGACAAGGCCGAAGGCATCGTCGATGCGGCGGTGCTGGATGCCCTCGGCCCGCGCGGCTTTCTGGTCAACGTCGCGCGCGGGCGGCTGGTCAACGAGCCCGATCTCGAGGCAGCCATTGCCAATGGCAGCATCGCGGGCGCGGGACTGGACGTCTTCGTCGACGAGCCGCGTGTGCCTCTGACGCTGAGACAGTCCGACCGCACGACGCTTCAGGCTCACCGCGCCAGCGCGACCTGGGAAACCCGCGCGGCGATGGCCCGCATGGTCCTCGACAGCGTGGCGCAGGCGCTGGCGGGCAAGCGGCCTGCGATGAGTCTGACCACCTGACCGTGCGGTCATCCGCCGCTCGACACTTCCCCTCTCACAACGACACGCTGGAGGAGACCCACTTGAACCCCATATCGAAAATCGCGCTTGTCACCGGAGCCGGCAGCGGCGTCGGCCGCCTCACCGCGCTCGCCCTGCTCGAGGACGGCTGGACGGTCGTGCTGGCCGGGCGTCGCGCGGAACCCTTGCAGGCGCTGGCGGCCGAAGCCGCGGCACGCGACCGGCACGCCGTCGCGATCCGCGCCGACGTGACCGATCCCGACAGCGTGCAGGCGCTGTTCGACGCGATCGAGCGCGAGTTCGGGCGGCTGGATCTGCTGTTCAACAACGCCGGCATCAATGCGCCGGCGGTGCCGATGGACGAACTGCCGCTGCAAGCCTGGTTCAACGTCATCAATACCAACCTCAATGGCGCCTACCTGTGTGCACGGGCGGCGTTTGGCCTGATGCGCCGCCAGTCGCCGCAGGGCGGCCGCATCATCAACAACGGCTCCATTTCGGCCCACACGCCGCGTCCTTTTACCGCGCCCTACACCGCCAGCAAGCACGCCATCACCGGGCTGACCAAGGCGCTGGCGCTCGATGGCCGCGCCTTCCGCATCGCCGCGGGCCAGATCGACATCGGCAATGCATTGACGGAGCTCTCCGAACGGATGACTCGTGGCGTACTGCAGGCGAACGGCACCGTCGCGTCCGAACCGATGATGGAGGCGCGCCATGTGGCCGACGCTGTCCGCCACATGGCATCGCTGCCGCTGGACACCAACGTGCTGAACATGACCGTGATGGCGACCAACATGCCGTTCGTGGGGCGCGGCTGACGGCGCTATCGCCCCGGGCCTTGCCGGGACGCTGCCCAGGGTCGACGCCAGTCGGTTCGAAGCCCGGAAGCCCGGAAGCCCGGAAGCCCGGAAGCCCGGAAGACCAAAAGACCAGAAGACAGAAAACCGAAGGAGACAACGATGCGATTCACCACGCTGCTCAACGCCACCCTTGCCGTCCCCGCTGCCCTGCTGCTCGGCACGGGACTGGCCGCTGCACAGAGCTACCCTGCCCGGCCGGTCACGATCATCGTCCCCGCGCCAGCCGGCGGCGGCATCGATCTGATCGCCCGTGTTGTCGGCGAGAAGCTGTCGGTCAAGCTCGGGCAGCCGTTCATCGTCGAAAACCGCCCCGGCGCATCCAACAACCTGGGCACCGCGGTGCTGGCGAATGCCAGGCCCGACGGCTATACGATCGGCATCGTCGGCGGCAGCCACAACATCAACAAATACCTGTTCAAGAATCTCGGTTGGGATCCGGAAAAGAGTTTCGAGCCGATCGTCTATACGCATGAGATTCCGCTGGTGTTCGCGATCTACCCGAAGCTGCCTGTCAAGACGCTGCCCGAGTTGGTCAGCTGGATGAAGAGCCATCCGGACGAGGCCAAGGTGGCAACCTCGGGCCGCGGCAGCGCGCAGGAGATGGCAGCAGAAATGTTCCGCATGGTCACCGGAGCGCCCATGATGCTGGTTCCCTACAAGGGGTCGTCCGCCGCGCATCCCGACTTGATCGCCGGCCGCACCGCGCTCTACATCGATACGGTGAGCGCGATCAAGGAGCAGGCCGCGTCGGGCAATGTGCGCGCCGTCGCCGTATCGTCAAAGACGCGCTCCAAGGCCCTGCCCCAGGTGCCAACCGCGCAGGAGCAAGGGCTCAATGGCTATGACGCGAACACCAACGGGGGTTTTCTGGCGCCGGCCGGCACGCCGAAGGAGATCCTCGTCAAGCTGAACACCGAGATCAACGCCATCCTGAAGCAGCCGGAGGTGCGAGCCAAGCTGGAGGCGGCCGGGATCGAGGTTCAGGGCGGCACGCCGCAGCAGTATGCGGCGCTGATCAAGGCCGACCTCGCCAAGTGGGGAAAGGTCGTCAAGGAGGCCGGAATTCAGGCGGAGTGACGATCGGGATCGGCGGCGGCCGAGCCCCTGCTCCAACCGCGCGCCCGATTCCTTCGCCACCTTGCCGACGCCGGCTCGCTATCGGCTCAGTTCGAGCACCGCGTTGTCCACGACGGCGAAAGCCTTGCCGCCTGCGTCGTAATCCCAGCGCTGAACGCGACAGCTGACCTGCCCGTCTTCGGCATGGTGTTCGATGACATTGACGGAATTCGGAATGGATCCGCGCACCCGGTGCGAGACCGCGGTGCCGGCCTGCACCGCCCAGGCGCGACGCGCCGAGCGGGTCGGCAGCGGCGCGACATACGGAAGGTGGATATGCCCGCCCAGCACAATGTCCATGCCGGCATCGACCCACGCCGGGACAGCCGATTCACGCCCGATCAACAGATTCCGCGTATCCGACTCGACGACCGCGCGCACCGGTTGATGCACCACGACGATACGCAGCTGGTGCGGATGGGCCTGGCGCAGCTGCGCACAGACGCGATCGATCTGCTCGCGCGAGACTTCCCCGTTCTTGTGTCGCGACGGTCTGGTGGTGTTCACGCCGATGGCAAGGACACGGTCATTGCTGAAGACCGGCTCGAGCGCCATACCGATCGCGCGACGGTAGCCGCCATACGGATTCAAGATCCGAGCCGCGACATTGAACAGCGGAATATCGTGATTGCCCGGTATCGCCAGCGTCGGCAGCCCAAGCCTGGAGAGAAACGCGCGGGCCGCGGCAAATTGGCCCCGTCTTGCTCGCTGGGTAATATCGCCCGAGAGAACGACGACATCCGGCACCAGGCTGCGCGCCAACTCCAGCACGGCATCGACGACCGGCGCTACCTCGGTACCAAAATGCGTATCGGACAGGTGCAAGACGCGGCTTACTCTCATGAACGGTCCAACCGGCTCTTGTCTCGTGGAATCAGCAGTTGCAGACGCTTCGGCGAGACAGCAAAGTGCAGAGGCGTGCGGGCCCAGTGAATCTCGCCATCCATCGCCACCTTGATGCGCCGGCGTCCGCGTACGCGCACCGTCAGCGTTTCGAAGCTGAAGCTGATGACCCGGGAGGTATCGCCCAGCCGGCCGATCGCTCCCATCAACAGCAAACCATACAGCGCGAGCGTGCCGACCGGCTTGGCCAGCATTGCCACCAAGCGGTTGTCTTCGAGATGGGCGACTTCGGGTATGCCGATCTGCTCCAGCTGCAAGCTGTTATTGCCCACCACGAGCGTCGGTGTACGGAGTACCTGCTGTTGGCCGTGGGACAGCAGCTCGAGCGTCAGCTGCGCCGGTGCGCGAGCCAGCGTGACGAGCGCCGACAGCAGCGCCACCCAGCGCCGCCGGCCGAGCATCTTTTTGTAGACCTCGCGGTCTTCCAGCAGCTGCGGGTACAGCCCAAGACTGGCATTGACCAGAAATGGCCGCCCATCCAGCAGACCCACTTGCACCGGTTCGATGCGGGCATCGAGCAAACTTGCCACGGCCTCTTCGGTTTCGCGCGAGATGCCGTAGGTCCGGCCAAAGTAATTGAAGGTGCCGCGGGGCAAGATGCCAAAGGGCAGCCCCGTCGGCAAGACGGCGGCGGCAACGGCGTTCAAGGTACCGTCGCCGCCCGCTGCCACCACGACGCCGTTGGCCTGCCTTGCGCGTTCGACGGCCATCTCGGCGATCTGCGGCAATTGTCTGGGCCGCTCCACCGTGAAGATGGTATAGGCGCGCCCGGCCTCGCTCAGCCGTGCCTCGATCTTGCTGCGGGTCTCGGCCGCGTTGTCATTGCCGGAGCCGCCGTTGAATACGATGAAGAGCGGTTCGTTACCGGACAGGACGGCGACGGATTCGGCGTGCGGGGCAGCGGCTGGGATCGGCATGGTGACAACATCTGGACCGGCGGTGTTGACGCCGGCGGGCGGCACCGTCGACATCAAGCGTTGTGCCCGCCGCGCCGTGCCGCCTCGATCGCCGCGATGTCGATCTTCTTCATGGACATCATCGCGTCGAATACACGCTTGGCCGCCGCGCGGTCAGGTCCGGTTACCGCGTCAGTCAGGGCGCGCGGGCTGATCTGCCATGACACTCCCCATCGGTCCCGGCACCAGCCGCATTCGACTTCCTGTCCGCCATTGCCGACGATCGCGTTCCACAAGCGGTCGGTTTCGGCCTGGTCGTCCGTGGAAACCAGAAACGAGAATGCCTCGTTGTGTTCGACATTCGGGCCGCCGTTCAGGCCGAGGCAAGGAATGCCGATGACGGTGAACTCGACCATCAGGACGTCGCCCTGCTTGCCTGTCGGATAGTCGCCCGGTGCGTGATGGATGGCGCCGACCGCGCTGTCGGGAAAGGTTTCCGCATAGAAGGTCGCGGCCTCGAGCGCGTCCTTGTCGTACCACAAACAGATCGTGTTCTTGCTCAGCATGTCGTGTCTCCTGGAGCGTTGGAATCTGCCATTCAATGCCGTGCATACAACGCCAGCCGTCCACATTGCAGAACCGGATCGATCGGATGAAACGGATGCCGTTGTCGGGCTCCGCCACTGTCGCACACTCTCGCGGCAGGTGCGAGCCCAGCCCTCCGCGACCATGGAGCCGGCATTCAAGCCGACACGGTGGACAGGGCGGCGAACGCCGGCTGGTTTTTTACGCTCTGGCGCTGCAGCATTCTTGCGTACCAGGCCTGCAGAGCCCCGCACTCGCCAGGCACCGGCAGCTTGACGATCGCGGCAAAGATCAAACCGCCGATCACCGCGATATCGGCCATCGAGAAGGTCTCGCCGGCAACAAAGGGCCGTTGCTTCAACACCGAGTCGAAGTAATGCATGCCCAGCAGTGCTTTGTCGCGCTGGCGCAAGCCCCATTCCGCGTTTTGATAGCTTTCGACATTCGGTCCCAGACCGGGCGTGCCGTGATGGAAATAGAGACTGATGGCGTCAAGCAGTTCCAATTCGGCGCGCTTGTTCATCATGTGGATCACGCCCTTTTCCCGCGGTGTCCTGCCCGTCAGGATGGGATCGCCATCGAGCGCGTCCAGGTATTCGGTGATGGCGGTGCATTCGGCAATGCAGGTACCGTCGTCGAGTTCGAGCACCGGCAGCGTGCCCGAGTAGTTCTTGCCGGCAATGAATTCGGGCGTTTTGTGCTCGCCCTTGTATAGGTCGACCATCACGAATTCGACGCGCGATTGAAGGCTTTTTTCGGCCAGGGCGATTCGGACCCGCGTCGGATACGGCCCTGTCGGGAAGTCGTAGACCTTCATGGAGGGCATGTGAGCCGCGTTGGGGTTGCCGATATGGGGAGGCACTATTCCATTCTCCACGGTGGATTGCACGTGCGATCGGAGGGTCGAACAACATCCGAGCATCTATCTACCTAACGATCGTTAGGTTAACCATAGAGGGTATAATCCGAGGCGTCAAGACGCACTCCGTGGATTCCGTGGATCGAGGCCGAGCCATGACAAAAGACCAGAGCGCAAGCCAGATGCCCGGCTCCAGGGAGCGAATCCTGGCGGCCGCCACCGGCATTGCGCAGGCGCACGGCTACAGCGGCCTGAATTTCCGCGATCTGGCGGCAGCGGTCGGCATCAAGGCCGCCAGCATTTACCACCACTTCGATAGCAAGGCGGATCTTGGCGCGGCGGTAGCGAGGCGTTATTGGCAGGACACAGCGGCCGCTCTGGATGCCTTGCTAGCCGATTCGCGGGATCCGCTTCAATGCCTGCATCGCTATCCCGAGCTGTTTCGCAAGGCGCTCGAGCGCGGCAATCGCATTTGTCTGTGCAGCTTCATGGCCGCCGAATCGGACGATCTTCCCGAGGTGGTGAAGACGGAAGTCAAAGCCTTTGCCGACGTCAATATCGCGTGGCTGAGCAAGGTTCTTGTCGAAGCCGGCGTGGTGACTTCCGAAGAAAGCGAATGGCGAGCGCGTGCGATCTACGCGGCCATCGCGGGCGCTCAGCTGATTGCCAGAAGCCGCGCCGATATCTCGGTCTATGACGCGTTGATCGAGAGCTATCGAAACGCTGGACTTCTGCCGGCATAGCGCGGCGACCTCGTCCGCGTGCCATGTTGGTGTGCCTGCCTTATCGCCCATCCGTTCCGTGAAAGGCTGGCAACACGGTATCGGCCGGTGCCTTCCGGTACGAACGCGCGCAGGTGATAGCGGCCCCGCATCGTCATGCCGCAGACCGGGTCCGCAGCGGCAATACCACCCTCGCTACGAGCCCGGTTCGGCCATCCGCTCGCCCCTTCAGATCGATGCGACCGCCTAGGTTGCCCGCAATCGTCTGCACGATGGCAAGTCCCAGGCCACTGCCCTCTTCGTCGGTCGCGCCGCCGCGATAGAAGCGCTCGAACACGCGCGTTCGGGCGGCCTCGGGAATGCCCGGGCCGGTGTCGGCCACTTCGATCACGACATCGCCGCCGTCGCGGCGCACGCTCAGGTCTACCCGCCCTCCCCGGCCCCCATAGCGGATGGCATTGTCCACCAGGTTCTTGATCAGCATGCGCAGATCCGTCTCGGTTGCGGCGAGCTGCACGTTGTCGAGCCGCTCCACACCCAGGTCGACGCCTCGATCGACGGCGAGCGGCAGCAAGTCGGTCACGACATCGGTAACGACATCGGCCACCGCCACATTGTCCGGAGCACGGGGCGTGCCGATTTCCGCGCGCGCCAGTTCGAGCAAGCGGGTGATCAGGGCCCCGGTGCGCCGAATGCCGCGGCGCAGCTCTTCCAGCTGCTCGTCGACATTGTCGCGCGGCGCATGGACCAGATTCTCGACCTGCAATTGGAGGGCGGTCAGCGGCGAACGCAACTCATGCGCGGCGTTCGCGATAAAGGTGCGCTCGGTATGGATCAACCCGGACAGCCGGACCATCATCCGGTTGACCGATTCGAGAAAGGGACGCAGTTCCTCCGGCGCGGTGCTGGTATCCACCGGCTCCAGATGATTGAGGTCGGCCTGGGCCACACGCTCGCCAATGACGCTCAATGGCCGCAGCGCCTCCCTGACGCCGACCCGGATCGCCCACACCAGCACCGGCAACAGCACGATGACGGGAATTGCGGCCCATGTCGCCACCCGCCACGCATTGGCCTGGCGAACCGATCGCTGCTGCGCGATCTGCACGTAGGCATCGCCGGCCTGCAGCGCAAACACGTCCCAAACGGCGCCGTGCGCCTCCACGTCGGAAAAGCCGGGTTGAGCCCGTGGAAGCATGACCCAGGGCGCGTTGGTGTGTCCCGGGCGGACGCCGTCTTCGGGCCCCCAGGTCTGCACCAGCACAGGCGGAGGCGCCGGCGCAGCCTTGCCGCGGGACGGCGCCGGCATGACGGGCGGCGCCGGGCGAATGGCGGCAGCAGCCTGCCGCAAGTCCTCGTTGAACTCGCTGGCCAGTTGATGGACGACGATCCAGGCGCCGAACGCGCCAAGAAAGCCCACCAGCAGCGCGAGACCGCCCAGAGAAAGGCTCAATCGGCGGTGCAACGATCCGACTGCAGCTGGCTTGGCCATGTCCGACTCCGATCGCGTTGATGCCTGAAGTGTGGGCGATCGGCGCTTGCGCGCCAATCCGGGCGCGCGAGCATCCGGCCCACGCCGGGTTGAGCATGCGAGCCCAGCATGGCACGATAGCCCGATGCCCGCCGCCACCCCAGACCCCGCCCTCCGTGACCTCGCCCGCCTGCGTCGCGTGCGCGACCGCATCGATCGCGACTACGCCGAGCCGCTCGACGTCGAGGCGCTCGCCCGGGGCGTCCACATGTCGGCAGGCCATTTGAGCCGACAGTTCCGACTGGCGTACGGAGAGTCCGTCTATTCCTACCTGATGACCCGCCGTATCGAGCGGGCGATGGCGTTGCTGCGCCGCGGCGATCTAAGCGTGACCGAAGTCTGCTTCGCGGTCGGCTGCTCGTCGCTGGGCACCTTCAGCACGCGCTTCGCCGAACTGGTCGGCGTCCCGCCCAGCATTTACCGGCGCGATTGCGCGGGCGAGGCGGAGGGCATCCCGTCCTGCATCGCCAGGCAGGTGACGCGACCGATCAGGAATCGAGAAGCGCAGGCGAAGGAGCCCGTCTAGACTGCCCGCCATGGCTTCGGACCACGCCGCGAGGGCGGCGGCCGGCGCCTGTTTGCCCACCACGGAGACTGAACTTGGACATCACCATTCACTCGACCTTCCTGCCCCATTCCGATCCGGAGGTCTCGCTGGCGTTCTATCGCGACGCGCTCGATTTCGAGGTCCGCAAGGACGTCGCCTTCGGCGACCATCGCTGGATCACCGTGGGCCCGAAGGGCAAGCCGGAGACCTCCATCGTGCTGTACCCGCCCAACGCCACGCCGGGCGTCACGGACCAGGAGAAGCGCACCATCGCCGAGATGATGGCCAAGGGGACCTTCGCGATGCTGCTGTTGGGAGCGAGGGACCTGGATGGTGTCTTTCAGCGTCTGCAGGCGCTGGACGTCGAGATCGTCCAGGAGCCGACCGACCAGCCGTATGGCGTGCGCGATTTCGGCGTGCGGGATCCCGCCGGGAACATGATCCGGGTTCAGCAGTTGAAGTGAGGCCGCAAAGCGCAGACGCGACGGCCATCTCCGCTGCGCTCGCCATATGCCTTGCCCGCATATGCGCATGACGATTCTCTACTTCGTTCCTCAAGCCGCGCTCCCTACAATGAGCCGGCTGTCCATGCGGCATCGGGCGCGGCCGACGTTGCGGAGCCTGCCGGCCCGCATCGTTTCCGGCCGCGACATGCCCATCAACAATAAAGGGAACTGGAACAAGGATTCGTCATGCAACGCCGTCACCTGTTCAGGCTGATCGCCGCCACCGCCATCGCCGCCATCGGCACCGGCACCACCGTCCCCGCCTTCGCTGCCGACCAGACCATCCGGCTCGGCACCATGAGCGGCCCGGACGCGCAGATCTGGGAGGTGGTGCGCACCGTCGCCAAGCGCAAAGGTCTGGACATCAAGATCATCGAATTCAACGACTATGCGCAGCCGAACGCCGCGCTGGACGCCGGCGACCTCGACGCCAACGGCTTCCAGCACCAGCCGTTCCTGGACAGCCAGATCCAGGCGCGCCGCTACAAGATCGTCAATGTCGGCCTGACCTACGTGGCGCCGATGGGCTTCTACTCGCGCAAGTTCAAGTCGCTGAAGGAGCTGCCGGAGGGCGCGAAGGTCGGCATCCAGAACGATCCGTCGAACGGCAATCGCGCGCTGAAGCTGCTGCAGTCGCAAGGCGTGCTGACGCTGAAGCCGGGCGCCGGCGAGAACGGCAAGAACGCCACGCCGCTCGACATCGCATCGAATCCGAAGAAGCTGAAGATCGTCGAACTCGATTCGGCGATCCTGCCGCGCTCGCTCGACGATCTGGCGGCCGCCGCCATCAATACCGACTATGCGGTCAAGGCCGGCCTCACGCCGACGCGCGATGCGATCGCGATCGAGGACCTCAAGGGCCCCTACGCCAACCTGATTGCCGTCCGCGCGCAGGACCGCAACAAGCCGTGGGTCAAGGACCTGGTCGCCTCGTACCAGTCGCAGGAGGTTCGCGACTTCCTCGCCAGGCAGTTCAAGGGAGCGATCCTGCCGGCCTTCTAACCGGGGCTCCACCAGCGAAGAAGGCGCCGTGCGGCACTATCGAGCAGCGTGCCCACGGCGCCGATCACGATCACGGTGGCCAGCAGCTCGGAGTACGCCAGACGGTCCCGCGTGTCGAGGATGAAATAGCCCAGGCCCGCATTGACGCCGAGCATCTCCGCCGGTACCAGCACGATCCACACCACGCCGATCGCCAGGCGCAGCCCCGTGAGGGCGTGGCCGACCACGCCGGGCAGGATCACCCGCATCAGCATTTCGGTGGGTGTCGCAGCGAGGCTGCGCGCCAGCATCAGCCAGCGCGCATCGAGCGAGCGAACGCCTGCGGCCGTGTTCAGCACGATCGGCCACACCCCGGCAAAGGCCAGCAGAAACAGCACCGAGCGATCGCCCACGCCGAAGACCATCACCACCACGGGCATCCACGACAGCGGCGAAATCATCCGCAGGAACTGGAATGCCGGCGACAAGGCGGTATCGACCGGCCGCGCCGCGCCCACCAGCAAGCCCATCGGTACGCCGGCGATCAGCGCCATGCCGAGCGCCGCCAGCACGCGCCGCAGGCTGACCCACAGATGAAGCAGGAAGTCCGGCTGCTGCAGCAGCAGCGCCAGACTGGCCAGCGTCGCCTGTGGGGTGAATCGCTGGGCCAGAACGCCGCCCTCTGCCGTGGCCGCCCACCACACCGCTCCGAGCACGGCCAGGCCGGTAAAGGCCAGCGGCACGGCGGCCGCGCGTTGTCTCATTCCCCGGGCGGTCACGCGACAATCTCTTCCTGCCGGGTAAATCCATCCGCGATGCCGAATGCCTTCAGGCCGCCGACCGCCGCGATGCTGTTGCGCACGAAGCGGTCGTCGACGAGTTCGCGCGCCGCGCGCTGCGGATCGAGCGATGCCAGGAAGCCGCTGTTGCCTTCGATCAGCGTGCCCTTGAGCCGGCGCACCAGCTCCTCGGTGTAGCTCGGGTACGGATACGGCTGGAAATCGATGCGCCTGTCGTTCCAGGCAGCATGGCGAATGGCACCGCTGGCGAGATAGCGGCCGCGCTCCGACGGATCGGGCGCCAGCACCTTGCGCAGCGCCTCCAGCGAATGCGGCGTATAGCGGTTCGGGCCATCCTTGGACAGCAGCTGCGCCGCCTCGGCGCGATGGTCCTGCGTCCAACGCTGCGCCTTGACCACGGCATTGACGACCTTCTGCGACCAGTCGGGCCGCCGATCCAGATCCTGCTGGTGCATGAACACCACGCAGCAGGCATGGTTGCGCCAGACGTCGCCGGTAAAGCGCAGGATCTTGCCGATACCCAGCGTTTCGGCCGCCGCGTTGAACGGCTCGGCGACGATATAGCCCTCGATCTGCCGCGATGCCAGCGCGGGCGGCATGTCGGATGGCGCCATGACGACCAGGTTGACCTCCTGCGCCGCAATGGCCCCGCTCTTGCGCGCAACCGGTGTCAGCCCCGCCTGCTTCAGCATCGCCTGCAGCACGACGTTATGAATCGAGTACCAGAACGGGATGGCGACGGTCTTGCCGCCGAGGTCGCGCAGCGTATTGACCTGCGGCGCCACCGTCAGGCCAGATCCGCCGACGTGATTCCAGGCCACGACCTTGGCCGGCACCTGGCTGCCGAAGCGTGCCCAGACGGTCATCGGCGACAGAAGATGCACCACGTTGACCTGGCCGGATATGAACGCCTCGACCAGTTGTGCCCAGCTGCGCAGCAACGTGGGCTTTTCCGCGCGAATGCCCTGCTGTTCGAAGTAGCCATTGCGGTGCGCCACCAGCAGCGGCGTGGCATCGGTGATCGGCAGATAGCCGATCCGCACTGGCGCATCGGGCTCCTGGGCCGCGCGCGCGTTCAGCGCGCTCAGCAGCGGCAGCGCACCGCCCGCCGTGAACAGCGCGGACAGCTTGAGCCATTCACGCCGCGACATCGGTAACTGGCACATGGCATTCCTCGTCGGTATCGGGATGGAGAGCAGTCGCCGCGCCGGGCGCGCGTCGACCGGAAAGCTGGCGGAGGTGCCGAACGATGTCGACGCGCATGCGGTCAACGGCGTCGAGGTCCGGTTCCTGCCCCAATGACCGGTCCAGTCGCCACACGTGCGCGATCGTCGCCGTCGTGCCTGCCCGGCCTCCCAACAGTACGATGCGGTCCGACAACAGCAGGGCCTCGTCGAGATCGTGCGTGATCAGCAGCGTCGCCGGCCGGTGCGTTTGCACGATGCCGCGCAACAACGCCTGCATGTCCGCGCGGGTGACCTCATCGAGCGCGCCGAACGGTTCATCGAGCAGCAGCACCTTGGGCTGCCGGGCCATGCAGCGCGCCAGGGCCACGCGCTGCGCCATGCCGCCGGACAACTGCGCGGGGTACAGATGGCGCGCGTGGGCGAGCCCCACCGCTTCGAGGGTCCGCCGAACGAGCGCCCGCCGTTCTGCGCGGCTGCGTGCGGGTTGCCGCCGGAAATCGAGTCCGAAGGCCGCGTTCTGGCCGACCGACAGCCATGGCAGCAGGCACGGATCCTGGAACGCCACGGCGATGCCCGGATCGACGCCGCGCAATGGCCGCCCATTCATCTCCACCACGCCCGCGGCGGCGGGCTGAAGCCCGGCCAGTACTCGCAGCAGACTCGACTTGCCGGCACCGCTCGGGCCGACCACGGACACGACCTCGCCGGCGTGCAGCGCCAGATCGACGTGTTCGAACACCGCCCGACCGGCGCGGCCGCCATAGGCCAGCGCCACATCGTGCGCACGCAGCACCGGAGCCGTCATGCCGCGTTCCGCTCGGCCCGAGCCAGTTCGGTGCGCAGCTGCACCAGGCTGGGCGTGACGATCGGCAGAAAGGCCGCCTCGCGCCAACGGCGCGGCAGGCCGTCGTGCCGGCCGTTCAGATAGCCGGCGCCGCCGCGCGCCTGCACTTCGAGCTGCACGGCCTGTGTCGCGATCTCGACCAGTTCGATGCGCAACGCAAACAGCCGGCGCGGTGCTGCCAGGAACGAGCCGTCGTCGACGCCGGCCAGCAACGCCTCCGACGCCTGCTGCAGCCGCGTATCGAGCGCGTCGATATCCGCGGCCAGCACCGAACGTCCGGCGCCTTCACGAGACCGTGCCGCCCGCAGGCTGGCGCGCGCCAGTCCCAGCGACAGGCCGCACTGCATGCCCAGGAATGCCGGCCGCACGCGCGGCAAATAGTCGTGGGCGTCGTCGTGCAGCAGCCACGCCGGGTCGGACACGGCGCCATCGAAACGCAAGGCAGCCGTATGGGTGCCACGCAGGCCGATCAAATCCAGATCGCCGCTGCGCTGCACGCCGGTCGCATTGGCCGGCATTGCCAGCACGGCCGGCCGCCCGGCTTCGGCATGCTCGACCGCAACCGCGACGATGAAATTGCCCGGCACGAGATTGGTCGCCCATGGCACGACGCCATCGACGGCGTAGCCGTCGCTCCTGCTGGCAATGCGCACCTGCAGCGACTCGATGCCGCCCAGGAACTTCATCGCATTGGACAGCCCAGTGGCGCCGGCCACGCTTCCCTCCAGCAGCGCCGGCAGCCAGGCCGCGCGCAGTGCGCGGTTGGGCGACACCAGCAGATATTCGATGCATACCCGCTGT
Organism: Cupriavidus gilardii; assembly: GCF_017598945.1. Taxonomy (GTDB): domain Bacteria; phylum Pseudomonadota; class Gammaproteobacteria; order Burkholderiales; family Burkholderiaceae; genus Cupriavidus; species Cupriavidus gilardii_E. Next base: position 108,588 of record NZ_JAGFTW010000056.1, on the reverse strand, counting down.
GCCCACAGCACGAAGGCGGCCGCTTGCGAATGCGCGGCCACGTCGGCCACGGCGCGAATGGCGTCCGACGTGGGGCCGCCATTGCCCCCCTGCTCGACCGGTACGCCGGTGCGGAACAAACCGCAGGCGGCCAACCGGGAGAGCAGCTGGCCGCCGGCCATGGCGCCCTGCGGCCCGCCCTCGTCGAGCGCGGCGGCGTGTGCGTCCAGCCAGGCGGCGACGGCGGGCGCAAGCACGGAGCCGGGCGTGGATGGAGGGCGGCAGGAATGCGCGCGGGAAATGGTCATGGGCAAAGCGTCTCTACCGGTCAGAGCGTGGCAGGCGACCAGCGGTACGGCTCGAGCTCGGGATTCAGCGGGGACTGCGCCAGGTTGTTGGCGAAGTTGCACAGCGTGGCCAAACTCACGCCCAACACCACGTCCAGCGCCTGGGCGGGGTCGAACCCGGCCGCCACGAAGTCCTGCAGCGCCGAGTCGGCAACCGCGCCACGATCGCGGATCACGGCCCGCGTGAACGCCGCGAGTGCATCGAGCCGGCCGTCGCCAACCTGCGACCGGCTGCGCAGCGCTTCGACCTGCTCGGGGGAGAGCTTCGCCTTCTTGAGCGCGACCGCTGTATGCCCGGCCACGCAGAATGCGCACCCATGCGTGGATGCCGCGGTGAGCTGCACTACCTCGCGCTCGGCCAGCGTCAGCGAGCTGCGGCTGTTGATCTCCGATACGGTCAGATAGGTCTCGAGCGCGGCCGGTGCATTCGACAGCGCGGCGATCAGATTCGGCAGATAGCCGTTGTTGGCAATCGCGCGCTCGACGAAGGGACGGCTCGCCGCCGGTGCGGTGTCGAGGGTCTGCAGGGGAAGTCGGCTCATGGCAGGACAGGCATCAATCGAACATGCTGCAAGTCTGCGGTGCGAGACGTTGGCGCGCCATGCGCGTCCGTCGATATTTGCTGCTGTTTCGTCTCGATCCGGGCCGGCCGTCCCTCAAGCGGCATGCGCGGGGGCTTCCGCACGGCGCCGCCATGCCCCGGGCTGCATGCCGGTGGCCTTCTTGAACGCCTTGGCGAACGCCGCTTCGGAGCGATAGCCCACGCGCTCCGCCACCTGCGCGATGCTCGCGCGCTCATCGAACAGCCGGCAAGCGATCTTCATCCGCAGGACCAGCAGGAAGGCGGCCGGCGATTGACCGCAGGCCGCCGCAAAGCGCTTGCAGAAGGTCGCCCGCGACATGTGAACCTGGCTCGCCATCCGATCGAGCGACCACGGTCTTTCCGGATGCGCGATCAGGGCCAGCACCAGCGGCGAGAACTCGGCGCTGCGCAGCACCGGCCACAGGCCGGTCGCTACGCTGTCCGATTTCGCCATGTCGCGAATCACGTAGAAGAACAGCAGTTCCACCAGCCGTACCAGCAACGGCGAAGGCGCCGCCTCGCTCAGGCGAGCTTCCGCATGGATCAGGTCGAACAGCCGATGCGCGGCATGGCAAGCGCTGTCCGCGGCCGGCAGCACGACATAGTCCGGCAGCGGTGCGAGCAGGGTTTCGGCCAGGCCGCTACGGAACGCGAAGAAGCCGCATGCGAGCCCGGTGGCGCCGGGCTCCGGGTCGCCGAGCCGCTGCATGGCCGAGCCGGGCCGGCAGGCATCGGCATGCGCCGCGGAGCCGAGATGATGCGGCACGTCGCGCAGAAAGAACACCGCATCGCCGGCACGCAGGTGCACCGGCGAGTCCGTGCCCTGCACGTGCAGCCAGCAATCGCCATGCAGCACCACGTGATAGCCGGCGCGCGAGCGCCCCGCGATGGATGCCCGCCAGCTGCCGCAATACTGGCCGACGTGAAATACCGTCGTCTCGAGTTCGAGGCTGTCGAGCACCCAATGAATGATCTGGTCTGTCTGCTGCATGGTTGTCGGGGCCGGGCATGGCATGGCCATCCTGAATGGACGTCAAGGGTAATGGGGCCAGGCGTGCGGCGGAACGAACCAGTTCGCATGTCGATATGCGACTGGCGCGCGGCGCCGCCCTCTTGCCCTTGGCGCTTTTTACCAGCCGCTATGGTCAAGATTGCATCGCGGCGCCGTACGCTCGGGCCCGCATGCCGCTCGCGGATGTAGCACGACGCACGTTTTCTCCGATCTGGTGCCGCCCCGGCGGCTTCGAACCGCTGCCGCCGCATTGGCGCAGCCTTTGCGTGGGCGCCCAGAGTGCTCCGCTTCGGCCGGGGCCCTGATGGCGAACCATGGAGGACCGACATGCTGGCACCCGAGCCCAAACCGATCACCGGCTCCCCGGAACCGACGGCGCCCCGCACCCTGCCGCCGCGCCTGCCGGTCCGGCTTCGCATCAACGGCGCCGACTACACGCTGCACGTCGAGCCGTGGGTCACGCTGCTTGACCTGCTGCGCGAGCAGCTGGACCTGACCGGTACCAAGAAGGGTTGCGACCATGGCCAGTGCGGCGCCTGCACGATTCTTGCGGACGGCCGCCGCATCAACGCCTGCCTGGCGCTCGCCGTGGCCTACGACCAGGCCGACATCACGACCGTCGAAGGACTGGCCCGCCTGTCCGGCGACGAGCGCGGCCTGCATCCGCTGCAGCAGGCCTTCATCGAATGCGATGCCTTCCAGTGCGGCTATTGCACGCCCGGCCAGCTGTGCTCGGCCGCCGGGCTGATGAACGAAACGCCGCCGCGCAACGTGCCGGAGATCCGCGAACGGATGAGCGGCAATCTGTGCCGCTGCGGCGCGTATCCGCAGATCGTCGAGGCCGTGTCGCGCGTCGTGCTGGATGGCCGAGGCGCGCAGCCAGGCGAAGCGGCAGGCAGAGGCGAACGCCACGAGGCCACCGCTGCCGCAACGCCCGCATCGGAGCCATCGCAGCCATCGCAGCCCTCGGAGCCGACGCCATGAACCCGTTCCGCTATGAACGCGCCGATACCGTGCCCGCGGCGCTTGCGCTGCTGCATCAGGCCAGCGAGGACGCATCCGGCAATGCCACTGGACGTTGCCTGGCCGGCGGCACCAATCTGGTCGACCTGATGAAGGTCAACGTGATGCGGCCCATTGCGCTGGTCGACCTCGGGTTGCTGCCGCTGGCCGAGATCGAGGCCCAGCCCGACGGCAGCCTGCATCTGGGCGCCATGGCGCGCAATGCCGACACCGCCGAGCACCCGCTGGTGCGCGAGCGCTATCCGTTGCTGCGCGCCGCCATCCTGGCCGGGGCCTCGCCGCAGATCCGCAATATGGCAACCAACGGCGGCAATCTGCTGCAGCGCACGCGCTGCTACTACTTCTACGATGCTGGCGTGCCGTGCAACAAGCGCGCGCCGGGCACCGGCTGCCCGGCCGCAACCGGGCTGGCGCGCCAGCACGCCATCCTCGGCGCCAGCGAGCACTGCATTGCCACGCACCCTTCCGACATGTGCGTGGCGCTGGCCGCGCTGGACGCGACGGTCCATGTCGAATCGGTGAACGGCACGCGCGAGATTCCGTTCGGCGAATTCCATCGCCTGCCCGGGGACCGGCCCGATGTCGATACCACGCTGGCGCCGGACGAGATCATCACGCACCTGTCGCTGCCGCCGGCCGAGGCCTTCGCCGCCCACAGCTGTTATCTGAAGGTACGGGAGCGCGCCTCGTACGCCTTTGCGCTGGTGTCGGTGGCGGCGGCGCTCGATCTCGGGCCCGATGGCCGTATCCGCTCCGCCCGTTTGGCGCTGGGCGGCGTTGCCCACAAGCCCTGGCGCGACACCGAGGCCGAGGGCCTGCTGGCCGGCAAGCCGGCGGCCCCCGAAGCGTTCGCCGAAGCGGCCCGCTTCGTGCTGCGCGAAGCGCGCGCCTGGGGCGGTCCGGCGCTGCCGGAAAGCCTGCCGGAAGCCGGCCCCAACAACGGCTTCAAGATCCCACTGGCCGAGCGCGCCATCGTGCGCGCCCTGGAAATGGCGGCGGCCGGCATCCTGACCAACACCGGTCAGGATGCGTACCGCGAGGAGACACTGGCATGACCAAGACCGTGCTCGAACCGATCGACGAGAATCAGCAGCCGGTGGCGGTGCCCGGCTCCGGCCAATGTGCGATCGGCACGCCGACGCCCCGCGTCGACGGCGTCGCCAAGGTAACCGGCCACGCGCGCTATGCGGCCGAGCATCCGGCGCCGGACCTGGCCTATGGCGTGGTGGTCAACAGCACCGTTGCGCGAGGCCGCATCGTGTCGATCGATGCAAGCCGGGCCTTGGCGGTGCCGGGCGTGCTCGACGTGATCACGCATCAAAACCGCCCCAAGGTCCGGTCGCTGCGGCTGTTCTACAAGGACATGACGGCCCCGGCCGGCTCGCCGTTCCGGCCGCTGTATGACGACGAGATCCACTACAGCGGCCAGCCGGTGGCGCTGGTCGTCGCCGAGACCTTCGAGCTGGCGCGCTACGCCGCGATGCTGGTGCAGGTGGAGTACGACGCCGCGCCGCACGAGACCGATCTGTTGGCGAATCGGCAGCACAGCCACGAGCCCTCATCGCTGAAAGCCGGCTATTCGCCGCCGCCCAAGCCCAAGGGCGACGCCGACGCGGCCTTCGAGGCCGCGCCGTTCAAGATCGATGCCGAGTATTACGCCGGGGTCGAGCACCACAACCCGATGGAGATGCACGCCAGCACCGTGATCCGCGACAGCCGCGGCCATCTGCTGATCCACGACAAGACCCAGGGCTCGCAGAACTGCCGATGGATGGTGTCGCGCGTGTTCGGCCTGCCCAGGCGCAAGGTGGTGGTACGCAACCAGTTCGTCGGCGGCGCCTTCGGGTCGGGCCTGCGTCCCCAATATCAGCTGCTGATCGCCGTGATGGCGGCGCTCAAGCTGCAGCGTTCGGTGCGCGTGGTGTTGACGCGCCAGCAGATGTTCACCTTCGGGCATCGCCCGGAGACCTGGCAGCGCGTCCGGCTCGCCGCGGACACCGACGGCCGGCTGAAGGCCGTCATCCACGAGGTCGCGGCCGAGACCTCGCGGCACGAGGACTATGTCGAGGTAGTGGCGAACTGGTCCGGCCAGCTCTACGCGAGCGAGAGCGTGCGGCTGGAATACCGGCTGGTCGATCTGGACCATTACACGCCGATGGACATGCGCGCTCCCGGCGCGGCCCACGGGGTGCATGCGCTCGAGGTCGCGATGGACGAGCTGTCGTACGCGGTCGGCATGGACCCCCTGGCGCTGCGGCTGGCCAACTACGCCGAGCGCGACGGCAACAAGGGCCTGCCCTTCTCCACCAAGTCGCTGCGCGAATGCTACGACGAAGGGGCCCGGCGCTTCGGCTGGGACAGGCGGCCGCTGCAGCCGCGTTCGATGCGGGACGGCCATGAACTGATCGGCTGGGGCATGGCCACCGGCACCTGGGACGCGATGCAGATGGCCGCGCGCGCCAGCGCCACGCTGCATGCGGACGGCACGCTGGAAGTCGCCAGCGCGGCCAGCGACATCGGCACCGGCACCTATACCGTGATGACGCAGATCGCCGCGTCGGCGATGGGCCTGCCGCTCGACCGCGTGGTGTTCCGGCTGGGCGATTCGGAGTTGCCGTTCGCCCCGATCGAAGGCGGCTCCTCGCATGTGGCAACGGTCGGCTCGGCCGTCGATGGCGCCTGCGAGCGGCTGCAGCGCCAGCTGTGGCGACTGGCCCGGGGCCTGCGCAACAGCGGCTTCCAGGGCTGCGGCTTCGAACAGGTGGCGTTTCGGGACGGCACGATCTGCCTGCGCGCCGATCCCGCCGTGGCCATGCCGCTGACGGCGCTGCTGTCGTCCCAGGGCAAGGCGCAGCTGGGCGTGCGGTACTTGCTGGTGCCCAACCTGGCCGAACAGAAGAAAACCGTGCGCGCGGTGCATTCCGCGGTGTTCTGCGAGGTGCGCGTCGACGAGGCGCTGGGCCTGGTGCGGGTGATGCGCGTGGTCAGCGCGGTGGCGGCCGGCCGCATCGTCAATCCGCTGACCGCGCGCAGCCAGGTGATCGGCGGCGTGGTCTGGGGCATCAGCCAGGCGCTGCACGAGGAGACCCATGCCGACCATGCGCTGGGCCGCTTCATGAACCATGACATCGCCGAATACCACGTTGCGGCCAACGCCGACATCCGCGATATCGATGTCGTCTTCATCGAAGAGGACGATCGCATCGTCAGCCGCATTGGCGCCAAGGGCGTCGGCGAGATCGGCATCGTCGGCGTGGCGGCCGCCATCAGCAACGCGATCTTCCATGCCACCGGCAGGCGCCTGCGGACGACGCCGATGACGCCGGACAAGGTGATGGCGCGGTAAGCCGCCCCCGAATCGGATCCGCCGCCGCGCATATGCCTTTGCCGCATATGCGCATGACAATTTGCAGCTTCGCTCCCGTCTCGCCCGTTCCTACAATGGGCCGGCAAGTTGCGCGGCGCATCGGCGCCGCGCCGGAACAGAAACGAGAACCAACGGGAGAATTCGATGCGAGTCGCAAGCCGAGTCCGGATACTGGCCACCCTGCTGCTGGCCTTCGGCGCCATGCAGTCCGTCAGCGCGGCGGACCCTGACAAGAAGGAAATCCGCTTCGGTGCGACCGCCGGCCCCTATGCCGACCAGATCCGCTACGGCATCAAGCCGGTCCTGGAAAAGCAGGGCTACAAGGTGACGATCGTCGAATTCAGCGACTACGTGCAGCCGAACCTGGCGCTCGCCGATGGCGCGCTCGATGCCAATGCCTTCCAGCATTCGGTCTACCTGAAGACGTTCTCGACCGACCGCAAGCTGCAGTTGTCGGAGGTGGTGCAGGTGCCGACGGCGCCGATCGGCATTTACAGCCGCAAGCACAAGGCGCTGAGCGAGGTGAAACCGGGCGCCACCGTCTCGCTGCCGAACGACCCGACCAATCTGGCGCGGGCCATCGCGATCCTGCAGCAGATCCGCTGGGTCACGCTCAAGCCCGGCACGGACGCCGTGCGCGCCTCGGAACGGGACATTGCCGGCAATCCGCACAGGCTGAAGCTGGTGCAGCTCGAAGCCGCCCAACTGCCCCGCTCGCTCGACGATGTCGACTATGCCTTCGTCAATGGCAATTTCGCGCTGGCCTCCGGCCTGAAGCTGACGTCGGCGCTGGCGCTGGAAAAGATCCCCGACTACTACATGAACCTTGTCGCCGTCAAAACGCGCGACCTGAACAAGCCCTTCGTTGCCGATATCCGGGACGCCTACCGTTCGGCCTCGTTCAAGGCCGTGACGCAGCAGCGCTTTGCGGGCTTCGTCGTCCCCGACTATCAGAAGTAGAAGTCGGAACTGGACAATCGGGGCGCCCACCCGGCAACGCCTATCGCAGGCGCCCCGCGCTCGCCCGGCCGCGTGGTGACAGCAGCGGCCTGATCACGATCGCCATCAGCGCCAGCCAGATCAGCGCGAGCGCGGTCACCGTATTGGCCGACACCGGCTGCCGGTAGACCAACGTCGCGACCACGAACTGCGTGGTAGGCAGAACGAACTGCAGCAGGCCGCTCATCGACAGCGACAGATGGTTGGCCGCATACGAGAACAACATCAGCGGGATCGCGGACACCAGCCCGGCCATGGCCAGCGCGGCCAGATGCAGCGTCGACATGTCGGCCGGCAAGGCCAGCGTCATGTCCGAGAACATCAGGGCCAGTCCGCAGCCGATCGTCAGGAACACGGTCTCCATCAGCAGGCCGCTGACCGCGTCCAGCGGCGTGAACTTCTTCAGGCACGCATAGCCGCCCCAGCTGATCGCAGCCGCCAGATACAGCCCGTGGTGCAGTTCGCCGCTGCGCAATAGCAGCAGCGCGATCGCCGCCGCGATCACCAGCAGCGCCGCTGCGACGACCTTGTCCACCTTCTCGCGAAAGACGATCAGCCCGACCGCGATCGAGATGCACGGCGCCGTCAGATAACCCAGACCGGTTTCGACGACATGGCCGTGAATCGAACTCCAGATGAAGATGCCCCAGTTCACCACCACCAGGGACGACGCGGCCACATGCAGGGCGAGGACGCGTGGCGCGAGCTTGTTGCGCAGTGCGCGCAACCGCCCCGTCAGCCACAGGATGGCCAGCAGCGTGGCCAGTGAAATCAGGATGCGGTAGCTGACCAGGGTGGTCGGCGCGATGCTGGCCAGCAGGCGCCAGTACAGCGACGATGCGCCAAAGATGACATTGGCGGAAACGCCGGCCACGGCCGCGGCCATGCCGTTCGGGATTCCGGGACGCGATAGGGTCATGCGGGCAAGCCTCGTCGACAGGTTGAAGCGTCTTGCGCCAGCCGCGAGCGCAAGTCCTTTACCGACACTGTAGGGGTGTCCCTCCATCGCGTAAAATGAATTGTCCAGAACGGATCATTCGGAGAAATCGATATGCTGGAATTGTCGGACCTGAAGACGTTCGCCGCCGTCGTGCAGGCGGGCGGGATCAACAAGGCGGCGGAATCCCTGCATCGGGCGCAATCGAGCATCACCGTCCGCATCCAGCAGCTGGAGGAGAAGCTCGGCGTGACGCTGTTCCGCCGCGATGGACGCAAGCTGGAACTGTCGCCGGCGGGCAAGGTGCTGATGGACTATGCGGAGCGGCTGCTCGATCTGGCCGACGAAGCGGCCGAGGCGACCCGCAACGATCGGCCCAGCGGTGCGCTGCGGCTCGGCGCGATGGAAAGCACGGCGGCGGTGCGCCTGCCCCAGCCGCTCGGCCTGTTCCACGAGATGTATCCGGACGTGGCGCTGGAACTGTCTTCCGGCGACCCGGCGGAGCTGGCCGAGCTGGTCATCCGCGGCAGGCTCGACGCGGCGCTGACCACCGATCCGGTGTCGGACAAGCGCTTGAACGCGATGCCGATCTACGAGGAGGAGCTGGTCATCGTTGCCGCGGCCGACCATCCGCTCATTGCGTCGCCCAGAGACATTCCCTCGAAGACGATCCTGGCGTTTCCGCGCGGCTGTCCGCATCGCCGGTGCCTGGAGGACTGGTTCGCCCGCTCGCGGACCACGCCGCGGCGCGTCGTCGAAGTCGGCTCCTACCACCTGATCCTCGGCTGCGTGGCGGTCGGCATGGGCGTCGCGCTGGTCCCGCGCAGCATCGTCGGCATCTATAGCGAGCGGGCCCGCCTGAGCCTTCATCCGCTGCCCGCCAAATCGGGCCGCATGGTCACGCGGCTGATCTGGCGCAAGGATGCCGGCGAGGCGAATATCCAGGCGCTGTCGCGTGTGCTGCTCAAATGCAGGGCGATGCCGGCGGTGGGCCGGGGATAGCACCGCCGCGATCCCGGCCCGGCACCCCGCGCCTGCCGGTCAGGGCTTCAGCGCCGGATGCTTGAGCGCGTGCGCCGTCTCGACCAGATGGAAGCGGAAGTTGCGTTCGTCCCGATCCAGCCCCAGTTCGCCATCGCGGTAGGCCATCGCCAGCGCCTGGATCGATTCGGGATGCTCGCGTTCGGCGGCCGCCTCGTACCATGCCACCGCCTTTGCTTCGTCGCGCGCCACACCACTGCCGTCGCGATAGGCATTGGCCAGCATGAACATGGCCTGCGGCACCCCGCCCTCGGCCGCCACCGTGAACCAGCGCGCCGCGTCGACCGGGTTCGGCTCGGCGCCGTAACCGCCGCGATGCAGCAAGCCGAGGTAGTAGGCGGCACCGACATGGCCGGCCTGCGCGGCAACCGGCAGATGCCGCCATGCCGCGGCGTAGTCGGGCTTCTGCAGCACGGCAGCGCCGGCGAGGCGAGCCCCGCCGAGGTCGGTCGGACTGCCGAGGAAAGCGGCCTTGCCGAGCACGAAATGGGCACGCGCATCGCCCTTCTCCGCCGCACGATGCAGCCACGCACGGGCCTGTTCGCGCTGGGCCGCGTCAGGGCGCGACCACAGCGTTTCCCCCAGCGCGGTCTGCGCGGCTACCTCGCCGCGCTCTGCCGCGGCGTGCAGCGCAGCGAGCGCGGCCGGGTCCCCGGCCGCCGTGGCCAGCGTCTGCCATTGGACGAGCTGCGTGCGGCGGGCTTCGTCCTGATGTGCAACCTGATGGCGCCAGACCGCTGCACCGCCGACGCAGGCCGCGGCCAGCAGGACCGCCGCCGTTGCGATCACCGGCATCGGATGCAGGCGGCGCCAGGCGAACGGCTTGCCCGTCGCGAGCGAATCAGCTGTTGAGATCGATCGCATATTTGGACAGGTTCTTGCCGGAGCCGTCGTCGGCGCTCTCCAGCGTGATATTGGTCAAGCCGGCCGCCTGCGCTTGCGGCAACTGTCCCGGCGCGGAACTGAACACCACCTTGCCGGCGGTCGCCACCTTGGTGAAGCGCCAGCTGCGCGCCGAACCGTTGGCGGCGCGCGTGATGGTGCCGATCTTCTTGATGTAGGAGATCAGCACGTCGCGGTTGGCATCGGGCGAGGCATAGACCGTCTTGCTGCCGTCGAGGCCCGGGAAGTTGCCGCCGCCGCTGGCCCGATAGTTGTTGGTCGCGACGATGAACTGCTGGCTCGCAGTCACCGGCGCGCCGAGATAGGTCAGGTTCCTGATGCGGCTGCCGACGGGCTGCGTCACGTCGATTTCGTAGCGCAGGTCCGGGGTGGTGAACATGTCGAAGTTGTAGCCCGGGAAGCTGCCGATCAGCTGCTGTTCCGTGGCGGCCGTGGTGCTGATCTGGTTGAAGCGCCGGGCCGCCGTTTCGAGCCAGGCCTTCAGTTCGTCGCCGTTGACCTTCACCGCGTAGACCGTGTTGGGATACAGATAGAGATCGGCCGCGTTGTTGATCGCGACATTGCCGGCCTGCACATCGGTGTAGTCGCTGCCCCCGCCAAACCCGCTCTTGAACGGCGCCGACACCGACAGCACCGGCAGCGCGGCCAGATCCGGCAGGTTGGCCGCGATGTAGTCCTTGACGTAGGCGGCCTGCGCCTGATTGACGATCTGGATCGCGCCGGGATCGCCCACATCGGCGAAGTAGCTGCTCATGCGGTAATCGGTGGTGCCGATCGGCGTCTTGACGTAGGCGATGGTGGCCTGGTGCTCGGCCTCGATCGCGGCGGCGACGCTGGGGTCGGCCTCGACATAGGCCTTGTCCGCCTTCTGGATCGAGCGCGCCTGCACGGTGGTCGCCGTCTTGTCGACCGTCCAGCGGGTGCCGTCATGGGCCAGCTCCAGCTTGATGACGCCCAGGTGCTTGCCCCAGTAATTGGCCATCACCGTCGGCACGCCATTGACCAGACCCTTGGCCTTGTCGACGCCGGGCAGATCGAACTGCGCCGCGGTGCTGTTGGCGTCGGGGAAGATCTGGTGCGAATGCCCGATCAGCATGGCGTCGACGCCCGGCACCCTGGACAGATGCCAGCTGGCGTTCTCCATGGTCGGCGAGTAAGGCGAGCCATCCAGGCCGCCGTGCGAGATCACCACCACCAGGTCGGCGCCTTTCGCGCGCATTTCCGGGATGTATTGCTCGGCGGCTTCCCTGGCGCCTACCGTGTAGACCTTGCCGTCGAGCCAGCGCTTGTCCCACGTCATGATGGCCGGCGGCGCGAAGCCGATGATGCCGATTTTGACCGGCGCGGTGACCGTCTTGCCGTCGGGCGTGGCGGCGCTCAGCTGTTTGGTGATGATCGTATAGGGCTGGAACAGCGGGGCCTTGGTCTTGACGCTGTAGACATTGGCCAGCACCTGCGGGAACGTCGGCCCGGCGCAGGCGGTCTGCGCGGCCGGCTCGGGCAGACCGTCGACATCGAAGCGGCTGCCGGTGACCTGATTCAGGAACGGCAGACCGTAATTGAACTCGTGGTTGCCGATGCCGCCGCCATCGAACTTCGCGGCGTTCATCACCTTGTACATCGCCAGCGTGTCGCTGCAGGGCAGCGGATTGACCTGGGCCTGGTAGTCGGCCAGTGCGGTCCCCTGGATGGTGTCGCCGTTGTCCAGCAGCAGCGTGTTGGGGAATTCCGCGCGCGCCTGCTTGATCAGCGTGGATACGCGCTCGAAGCCCATGGTCTGGTCTTCGGCCAGCTTGAAATAGTCGTAGCTGCGCACGTTGCTGTGCAGATCGGCGGTTTCCAGCAAGGCGAGCGTGGCCTTGGTGCCGGGCGCGACCGCGCCCGATGGCCCGCCCGGCCCCGGGTTGCCGCCGCCGTCGTCATCGGAACCGCAGGCAGCCAGCACGGCAACCGTCGCCAGGGCCGCCAGCCTGGACAACGTGAATCGGAGTGGGGACACGGGTCTGCTCCTTTGCTGGGGGGAGAAGCCGAACATTGTCGAGGGCGACTGTGGCGGCGGCATGGCAGAAATGTGGCAGCCGCCTTCGCTGTCCCGCCCGCCTTGACAGATTTTGTTTAACTCTGTTATTAATAATGATTACTATTTACATCCTTTCGCATTCTGCTTCGGCATGCCGGCCTCCGCCCCACCGGAGCGGCAGCCGAGCGGATCCACCTGCTGGAACATGAGTACGCCGGGCTGCCTTCAACCTTCGAGCATCGAGTCGCTGTATTGCGACCACCATCTATGGCTCAAGGGATGGCTGCATCGGCGTCTGGGCAGCGCGGAGCAGGCCGGCGACCTGGCCCACGACACCTTCGTCCGGCTGCTCAACAGCGAGCGCGTGCCGAACCGGCTGGACGAGCCGCGCGCCTACCTGACCACCGTCGCACAGCGGCTGGTGTCCAACCACTGGCGCCGGGAAAAGCTCGAACGCGCCTATCTGGAAGCCCTCGCGCAGACGCCCTGCCCCGTCGAGCTGTCGCCGGAGGAGCGGGCGATCCTGCTCGAGACGCTGTTCGAGCTCGACTGCCTGCTCGATGGTTTGCCGACGATCGTCAAGGAGGCCTTCCTGCTGTCGCAGCTCGATGGCCTGACCCATGCCCAGGTCGCCGGCACGCTTGGCATTTCGATCCCGACGGTCAAGCGCTATATCGTCAAGGCGCTGCAGCGATGCTTCTTCGCCGACCTCTCCTTCGTGGGATGACATCGCCTTGACCTCCTCCTGGTACCAAGCCACCGTCGATGCCGCCGCCATTCCACCGGACGTGGCCGAGCGCGCGCTCGAATGGCTGCTGGAACTGCAGGGCTCGCAGGGATCGCAGGGATCGCAGGGAGAAGGCGTCGCGCCCGAGGTCGTCGACGCATGGCGGCGCTGGCGTGCCGCGCATCCCGACCACGAGCGGGCCTGGCAGCGGATCGAATCGGTCAGGGGCAGGCTGCAGCCGCTGGCGTCGCCGCTGACCTCCGAGATTGCGCGCGCCGCCCTCGCCCCGCCCCGTTCCCCCAAACGCCGGCGGGCGATCAAGGTGCTGGCGGTCTCGCTGTTCGCCGGGGGATTGGCGTGGACCGCGCGCGACCATTCGCCGTGGCGCCAATGGGCCGCGGACTATCGCACCGCCGTGGGCGAGCGCCGCTCGCTGATGCTGGCGGACGGCACGCAGCTCTGGCTGAACACCGCCAGCGCGGTCGACATCGACTTCGGCCCGGCCGAACGGCGCGTGAAGCTGCTGGCCGGCGAGATCCTGATTGCCACCGCGAAGGACGACGCGCCGACGCCGCGGCCCTTTCTGGTCGAAACGGCGCAGGGCACCGCGCAGGCGCTGGGGACGCGGTATGTGGTGCGCCAGCGCGGCGACGATACCGACGTCAGCGTGTTCGAGGGGAAGGTCGAAATCCGCCCCAATGGCAATGCCGGCCGCTCGATCGTGCTGCCCGCCGGCTATCGCGCCAGCTATACCGCGGACAGCATCACCGCCCCCGCCGCGGCCGGAACAACCGGCGCGACCTGGGCCGAAGGCTTCATCGTTGCCCGCAGCATGCGGCTGGACGATTTCATCGCCGAACTGGGGCGCTACAGCCGCGACGCGCTGTCGTGCGACCCGGCGCTTGGCGGCGTACGCGTGTCCGGCTCGTTCCCCGTCGACGACATCGGCAAGGTGTTGAGCGCGTTGAGCACGACGCTGGATGTCCGCACCGAAGTGGTGACCCGGCTGTGGGGGCGAAGGGAGATTCGTATTACCCGCGATCCGCCGAAGACCTGAGCCCCGAGCCCGGAGCCCGGAACCCGGAGCCCGGAGCCCGGAGCCCGGAGCCCGGAGCCCGGAAAAAAATAATCGCCGAAAGCTGATCCGTTTTGATTTTTCGCGGGTCATGGGAGGTGAGCACACCAACTTCCCTCCTACAGAAAGGTCAGATCATGGGTCACCTTCTTGGCCACGTCGCGGCGCCCGAGCGCCAGCCAACTCACCGATTTCGACGCAAGCTGCTGGCGCGGGCGGCGCGGCATATCGCATTCGGCGCCGCCCTCGCCGCGCCTGCGCTGCTGGTCCCCGTCGCCCACGCGCAGCCGGCGGCGACACGCAGCTACGACATCCCGGCCGGTACGCTGGAAGATGCGCTCAGCCGCTTCGGCCGCGAGGCCGGCATCATGCTGTCGTTCAAGCCGGAACTGACGGCCGGCCGCACCAGCGGCGGCCTGAAGGGCAGCTACACGGTACGCCGCGGACTCGATACGCTGCTGGCCAACTCCGGGCTGGCGGCCGTCGAGCAGTCGAACGGCACCTATGTCGTCAATGCCGCGCCCAGGTCCGCGGATGCCGCAGACGGCGTCGCGACGCTGCCCACCGCCACCGTGGTGGCGGCGGCCGACGACGGCGGCCTGCCGGCTCCCTATGCCGGCGGCCAGGTCGCCCGTGGCGGTGGCCTGGGCGTGCTGGGCACGGCCGACGTGATGGACGTGCCGTTCAGCACTACCAATTACACGGCCGAGATGCTGCAGGACACGCAGGCGCGCACGCTGGCCGACGTGGTCGTCAACGAAGCATCGGTGCGCACGCTGACCTCGAGCGGCGGCTTCGGCGAAGACTTCCAGATCCGCGGCTATACCGTGGCGAGCGGCGACGTGGGCTTGAACGGCCTCTACGGCATGGCCTCGGCCAATCGGATGCCGACCGTGATGATGGAACGCGTCGAGGTCCTCAAGGGGCCCGGCACGCTGATGTACGGCATCGGCCCGAACGGCAGCATCGGCGGCGCCATCAATATCGTGACCAAGCGCGCCGGCGACGAGCCGCTGACCCGGCTGACCGGCACGTTCCAGAGCAAATCGCAACTCGGCGTGCAGGCGGACGTCGGCCGCCGTTTCGGCGAGAACAAGGAATGGGGCGTGCGCGTCAACGGCGCCTACCAGAACGGCAAGACCACGCTGGACGACGGCCGCGCCGAACAGACGGTCGGCGCGATCGGGCTGGACTATCGCGGCAGCAAGCTGCGCTGGTCGCTCGATGCCTATACGCAGCACGAGGGCATCGACAACTTCCGGCCGCAGATCGGCTTTCAGGCCGGCGTCACGTCGATCCCGGAGGCGCCGTCCGGCCACCGGAATTTCTATCCGGGCACCAAACTGAACCTGCACGATACGGCGGTGATGTCCCGGCTCGAATACGATGTTGCGCCCAACCTGATGCTGTGGGGCGCGGCCGGCTATCACGAGGGCTCCACGTATCAGGACTTCCCTTCGGGGCGCGTCGACTCGCTGGGCAACTTCATGGTGAACAACGCCTTGTACGACGCCTACAGCAAGACGCGCACCGCCGAGGTCGGGGCGCGGGCCAGCTTCGCGACCTGGGATGTCGGCCATACCGTCACGTTCAGCGCCACGCGGCTGGAACAGGAAGCCGGGAATTTCTATGGGGAGAACGCGCTGAGCGATCGACGCCCATCCAACCTCTACAACCCGGTACCGATCCCGCCGGCCTACGCCGTTCGCGGCGAGCCGCAGCGCGCCTCCGAGACCGAGCTGACCAGCTTCTCGCTGACCGACACCCTGTCGTTCGCCAACGACCGCGTGCTGCTGACCGGCGGCCTGCGCCATCAGCGCGTGGCGCTGCAGAACTTCACGTCGGGCGGCGTGCAGTCCGGCAATTACGACGACAGCGCGGTCTCCCCGCTGGCCGGCATCGTGATCAAGCCGCTGTCCAACGTATCGGTGTACGGCAACTACACCGCGGGCCTGACGCGCGGCGGCGTCGCGCCGGCCGGGACGAGAAACGCCGGCGAGGTATTTGCGCCATACAAGTCGAAGCAGTACGAAGCCGGCGTCAAGGTCGACTGGAGCCAGCGCGTCACCACGACGGTCTCGGTCTTCCAGATCGAACGTCCCAGCGCCGTCACCGATCCGGCCACCAACATCTACAGTTTCGACGGCGAGCAGCGCAACCGCGGCCTCGAATTGTCGGCCTACGGCGAGGTGATGCGCGGCCTGCGGCTGATGGCCAGCGCGACCTTCTTCGATGCCAGGCTGACGCAGACCGCGGGCGGTGCCAACGACGGCAACGACGCCAACGGCGTGCCCAGGCGCGCCTTCAACCTCGGGGTCGACTGGGATATGCCGTGGGTCCCGGGCCTGAGCCTGTCCGGCCGCGTGCTGCATACCTCGTCGATGTACTTCAACGCGGCCAATACGCTGAGCCTGCCCAGCTATACCCGCTACGATGTCGGCGCGCGCTATCGCACCCGCATCGGCACCACGCCGGTCGTGCTGCGCGCCAACGTGCTGAACCTGTTCAACGACAACTACTGGCTGGTCAGCGGGACCTATGTCACCGCGGCCGCTCCCCGCACGCTGATGCTCTCGGCGCAATTCGACTTCTGAGGCCCACCCCATGAAACTCTCTGCATCCCTCGCCTTCGCGCTGACGGCGTTTGCCACGGCGGCGCATGGTCACCAGATCTGGATCGAACAGGCCCCGGGCGGCAACGCCAGCGTCCGCTTCGGCGAATTCGCCGAGAACCTGCGCGAGGTCTCGCCCGGCACGCTCGACAAGCTGGGCGTGCCGAGCGCCGCGCTGATCTCGGCCAAGGGCGAGCAGGCCGCCGATGGCGTCAAGACGGCCGACGGCTTTGCCCTGCCCTTCAAGGCCAGCCGCGGCGACGCGATCGTTGCGCAGGCCCCGCACTACGCGCTCTATCCGTTCAAGCGCGGCGATCAACAGCTGACGGGCTGGTATTTTCCGGCGGCACGGCTGGTGACCGACTTCGCGCCGCAGGCGCCGAAGCTGGCGCTCGACGTCGTGCCTGCGGGCAAGGCGGGCGAGCTGCAGGTCTTCTTCCGCGGCAAGCCGCTGCCCAAGGCCAAGGTCGCGCTGGTGACCCAGTCCGGCTGGGCCAAGGAGAAGCAGACCGACGATCAGGGCAAGGTCGTCTTCGACATGCCGTGGCAAGGCGTGTACGTGGCCGAGGTCAGCCACCAGGACGAGACGCCCGGTGAGCGTCAGGGCCCGGGCGGACCGGAGCGGTACCACCGTGTCGACTACGTCAGCACGCTGACCTATGCCAAACCCGATGGGCTGCCGGCTGTCCCTGCCGCGCCCGCTCCCGCGGCAAAGAAGGCCGGCCACTAAATGCAAGCCGCCGTGCCCCGAGCCCGCAGGATCGGCTCCCTCGTGTCGCGCATCGTCGCCGCCGTGCTGGGCGGCTATGCGCTGGCAGCGCTGGCCAGCGTCGCCGCGCTCGCGCTGCCGATCGGCAAGCCGCAGGCGGTGCTGACCGGCATGCTGGCCAGCTTCGCCATCTACGCGGGCGCCGTGATCTGGGTGTTCGCGGTACGCAGCGCATGGCGCGCGTGGGCCGGGCTGCTGGCGGCCGCCGTCCCGCTGCTGCTGGCCGCATGGTATGCCGGCGCGGGAGGCAACGCATCGTGACAGTGCTGAAGCCTCGCACCGATATCGCGGCCAAGGGCCGCGGCATTCGCCAGACCATGTCCGACCTGCATACTTGGGCCGGGCTGCTGGCCGGATGGATCCTGTACGCGATGTTCCTGACCGGCACGGTCAGCTATTTCAAGGACGAAATCTCGCAATGGATGCGGCCCGAGCTGGCGCATCAGCAGGCGGTGCCCGACCCGGCGCTGGTTGCGCAGCGCGTCGCCGCCACCCTCGGGACGGTGGCCGCGGGCAGTCCGTTGTGGGGCATGGACATGCCGACGGCGCGGCACAACGTCGTCAGCACGTTCTGGCGCACGCCCGGCGCGCAGCCGGGCAAGCGCGCGTTCGACAGTGCGACCTTCGATCCGGCCACCGGGAAGAAGGTCGCAGCGCGCGACACGCAAGGCGGCGACTTCTTCTATCGCTTCCACTTCCAGTTCCACTACATGCCGGTGCCGTGGGGACGCTGGCTGGCTGGCCTGTGCGCGATGTTCATGCTGGTGGCGATCGTCAGCGGCGTGATTACCCACAAGAAGATCTTCGTCGACTTCTTCACCTTCCGCTGGGGCAAGGGCCAGCGCTCCTGGCTCGATGCGCACAATGCGCTGTCGGTGTTCGGGTTGCCCTTCCATCTGATGATCACCTACACCGGGCTGGTGACGCTGATGGCGATGTATATGCCCTGGGGCCAGCAGGCGGCATTCAAGACGCCGGCCGAGCGCCAGCAGCTGACGGCGCAGCTCAACGCCTCGCCGCCGCCCGTCAAGCCCACCGGCGTGCCTGCACAACTGGCGCCGATCGACCAGATGGTGCGCCAGGCCCAGGCCCGCTGGGGCCAGCACAACGTCAGCCGGGTGACGATCGCCAACCCCGGCGACGCCGCCGCCCGCGTGACCGTGCTGCGCGGCGAGGCCTCGCGCGTGTCGATGAGCCCGCAGTACCTGGTGTTCGACGGCGCGACCGGCAAGCTGCTCGACGCGCGCGACAGCGTCGGCCCGGCGGCCGAGGTGCGCGGCGTCATGTATGCGCTGCACCTGGGACGCTTCAGCGATCTGCAATTGCGCTGGCTGTATTTCATCGTCAGCCTGGCGGGCACCGCGATGGTCGGCACCGGCCTGGTGATGTGGACCGTCAAGCGGCGTCAGAAATTGCCCGAGCCGGAGCGGCCCTATTTCGGCTTCTGGCTGGTCGAGCGGCTGAATATCGCCGCGATCGCCGGCCTGTCCATCGCGATGACCGCCATGCTGTGGGGCAATCGCCTGCTGCCGGCAGATGTGCCCGCACGCGGCGCCTGGGAGATCCATCTGTTCTTCATCGCATGGGCCGCGACGCTGCTGTATGCGCTGCTACGTCCGGCCCGCAAGGCATGGATCGAACTGCTGTGGATGGCGGCGGCCCTGCTGGCGCTGCTCCCCGTGCTCAACGCGCTGACGACCGACAGGGGCCCGTGGCACAGCATCGTCGAGGCCGACTGGGTCTTTGTCGGCTTCGATCTGATGCTGTGGGCCTTTGCCGCATTGCATGCCGTGCTGGCGATGCGCACCGCGCGGCAACGGCCGCAGCGCAAGCCGGCCACAAGGACACGCGCCATGCCGTCCAGCGCCACGCTCTCGGAGGACCGCGCATGATGGATCTCGCCGCCTTCCTCCTTTGCATCATCGCCTTCGGCGCGCTGGCGCTGGCGATGGAGCGGCATCAGCAAGCCATCTTTGCCGTTTCGCTGCCACGCTCGCGCACGCGCCTGCTGCGCGCAGCCGGATGGATCGGCCTGGCCGTGGCCTTGTGGGTGCTGGTGGCCCACCGTGGCTGGGGGCTGGGGCTGGTGCATTACAGCGGCCAGACCAGCGTGGCGGCGGGCCTCGTCTACGGTGCGTTGATCGTGCGGGAGCGACGGCGCGCGGCGCGCCCGTAAGCGGGACGGCATCGGCCGCAGCGCCCACTGTTTCAGCCCTGATACGAATAAAACCGCGCGAGAAACAGACCTGCACAGAATTCATTTGCGTCCATCGTTGCCGTCGCCTCAGATAAAACGTCCCTGTCCTTCCATCGTGTGAGGCATCGGGGGTGCCGCGCGGCACTGCCCCACCCGGATCGCACGGACCGCCTGCTCGCCCGGCCAGCCCGGGCGGTCCTCGATCGACGCAGTACGCCAGGGCACGACGCATGGCCAGCAGCGAAGTCATCCGATACGCGGTGGAGTTGGGGGACAGCCTGCGGCGCGCGCTCGGCCCGGCCGCGCCCTCCGCGGATCTGGATGCGCTGCAGGCCGCTGCACAGCAACTGGACGCGCTGGCGCTGCAGGCGCCGTCCACGAGTGCCTGGACGGCGGCCGTCGACGCGTGGACCGCCGCGCGCAACAAGCTCGCCGCCCATCTGAACCGCTATCTGCTCGAAGGTCTGCCCGATATCCCGGGTTTGCAGGACCTGGTGCGCGCGCTGAACTGGGACAGCCCGCACGGCCTCGATGGCGAACTGCCGCTCGGCCCGCTGCAGCTGGCGTTTTCCTCGCCGTCGCTGGTGCTGCAGCCCAGGCTGCCCGATAACAACCTGTTGCCGCCGTTTATCGTGGGGCCGCAGCAGCCGTCGGGCATTGCGGTATCGCTGCCCTCGCCGTTCGGCGGCGGCCTGCCGGGCGGCGGCGCGATCGTGCGTCTGCCTGCGGCCGCCGGCTTCGGTGGGGCGCTGAACGTGCCGCTGGGCGCGGTGTCGGTCGGTGCGACCGCGGTGCTGGAGCGCCTGCCCGATGGCGTGCCCTCCTTTCTGGCGCTGATGGGCGTGTCGTTCATGCCGCCGATCCAGCTTTCGTTCGGTTTCTCGCTCGACCGCGTCGGCGGACTGGTCGGCGTGCACCGTCGCGCCGATACGGACGCGCTGGCGGTGGCCGTGCGATCCGGCGCGGCGGCCGACACGCTGCTGGCCACGCGCCCGCCTGCCAACCCGAGCCTCGCCATCGAAAGCTTGCGGCGCTTCTTTCCCGCCTTCCACGGGCGCCATCTGATCGCGCCGACCTTGCGGCTCGCGTGGCTGTCTGCGGGCGCGGGAGCGGGCAGCTTCCTGTCGCTCGATCTGGGCCTGGTGGCGGAGGTCCCCAGCGGCAAGGTCGTGCTGCTTGGCGTCGCGCGCGCCGGCATTCCCGGCGCACCCGGGCTGGTGCAATTGCGACTGGACCTGCTGGGCATCGTCGATCCCGCACAGGCGCTGGTATCGATCGACGCGAGCCTGGTCGACAGCCATGTGCTGGGGGTCTTCTCGGTCTACGGCGATGCCGCGATGCGGCTGCACTGGGGCAGCCAGGCGTATTCGGTGGTGTCCATCGGCGGTTTCTATCCGGGCTTCAATCCGGAGCCCGCGCAGCTGCCGGCCTTGCGCCGCGTGGGGCTGTCGATGGAAACGCTGGGCGGGCCGCTGTCGATCCGGGCCGAAGGCTATCTGGCATTCACGACCAACACCATCCAGCTCGGTGGCCGGTTCGACATCACGTTCTCGATGGGGCTGACCGCGCATGGCTTCCTGCAGCTCGATGCGCTGGTGCAGTTCCGCCCGTTCGCCTTCGTCGCCAAGGCTTGCGCAGGCTTCGACGTGCGCGCCGGCGGGTTCAGCTTCGGCGGCGTGCGGCTCGATGGCACGGTGTCCGGGCCCGGGCCGCTGGTCATTCACGGCCGGCTGACCATCGAGACGTTCCTGTTCGACGTCTCCTGGGACGAGACCTTCTCGCTGGGTAGCGGCCCGGCCGATATGGCGCCCAGTCCGGGCGAGCTGCTGACGATCCTGCAGCAGGAGATCGTGCGTGCCGGCAATGTGCGGGCCGCCTCGATCGACGATCCGGCCGTCGTGCTGGCGCCGCGCCCCACGCGCCCCGGCGTCGCTGCCGTGCCGCCGACCGGCGCGCTGCAATGGTCGCAACGGCGCGCGCCGCTGGGTTTTCCGATCGAACGCGTCGATGGCCTGCCGCTGCCGGCGCGCGCGGGCGTGCGCGTGTCGACGCCGGGCGCGGCAGTCACCGAACGCTTTGCACCGGGCCACTACTGCAACCTGAACGAGGCCGAACAGCTGAACCGTCCGCCCTTCGACGAGCTCGATGCCGGCGTGGTGCTGAGCGGCGGCCCGCCCCACCGCAGCGTGGCACTTCCAGACCCGCGCAAGGTGGACCTGATCGTGATCCTTCCCGGTACCGAACTGAAGCACGTCGTCGATCGCCTCGATCTTCGGGCCATCACGCATCTCGTCGCCGCCAGCCAGCGTCCCCCCGCACTGGGCAATACGGCACAGCTGATCCACGCATCGCGCGAAATCTGGGCCACGGTGCCGCCCACCCCATCCGCCAGCTACACCAGCGCCACCGCCGCGCATGCGTTCGCGCGCGGCAACAGCACCGGCGGTGCGGTGCCGATGGCGGACCTGCTGTCGCCGGTCGACCTGTCGGGAGTGTGAGCATGGCCAACTTCCACGCGTGGGAGGTCACGGCGCTGCGGCACGGCGCCAACGGCGACGTGGTGGCGGGACGGCTGCAGGCCGGCGCGACGCTGACGCTGGAAGAGATCGTCGACAGTGGGGTGCCGCGATCGATCGCCGCCCCCGCGCCCTACGAGTTGTTCGGCCCCGGCGATGTGCAACGCTTGGCGCCCGGGGCGATCACCCGGCGTTATCCGCCGCCGGGCGCGTCCGATGCGGAGGACACCAAGCGCGCGCTGGTCGAATTCAGTGCCGCCGATACGCTGGATCTGCCGTGGCGGTATTCGCCGGACCCGACGCTGCCGGGCGCGATACGGCCGTGGCTGGTGCTGGTGGTCGGGCTGCCTGGCGATGTCGTGCCCGGCCGCGATGGCCGCGTCACGCTGTCCGCCAAGGCGCAGGCCGACCATCGGCTCAATGACTCGCACCAGTGGGCGCACGTGCATGAGATCGATGACGACCGGTACAGCCGCATCCTCAGCCCGAAGAAGCTCGAACCGCAAACGGCCTACGTGGCCTGCCTGGTGCCCGCCTACGTGGTCGAGCCCGACGGCACGCTGCGCGATGCGTGGCCCGTCGCGGCCGGTCAACCGGTGCGCCTGACCTGCTACGACAGCTGGGGCTTTCGTACGGGCGAAGGCGGCGACTTCGGCGAGATTGCGAAGCGGCTGCGCACGCCGGTCGACGGCGAACTGAAAGCGGACTTCGGCCGTGCGAAGCTGCATTGCCTGCGGCGCGGCCAGGCCGTTGCAGGCGAGCCCGCCACCGTCGCGCTCCCGATGGGCGGCGCGCTGCAACGCGTCAGCATGGTGGGCGCGCCGGCAGACCCGGTCGCGCCCTGGCTCGCCACGGAAACCGCGGCGCTCACGGCCATGCCGCCGATGCCGCGGGGCCGCTGGCTGCTGACCGCGCCGCGCTACCACGCCCCCTTCACGATGCCGGGCACCAGCCCCGCGGCGGGATGGCGCGCGCAGTTCCATACCGATCCGCGCCATCGCGGCGCGGCGGGCCTCGGTGCATGGGCGGCGATTGCCTGGCAGGACCGCATCGCGAAGGCGGCGGCGATGCGCGCGGGCGATCTCGCGATTGCGCGCGAGCGCATCGGCAACGTCGCGCTCGGGGTCGAAGTGTCGCGCTCGTTGTGGTTTCGCCATATGCCGCCCGATCCCGTCGACAAGCTCGCGGTGCTCGGCGCCATGCTGGGCCGGATGCCGGTGAACGCGCAGCAGACCGTGTCCTCGGCCTTGACCGGACGCACGCCGGGCATGGTCCCTGCCATCTGGTCCTCGGCTGCGCGCCGGGCGCTGCGGCCGGGACCGGCGCGCTCGGCGCTGACCCGCGATGGCGTGATTCCGCATCGCGCGCTGCTCGAGGCGGCCGCGGCCTGCCCCGTCGACCCTGACGATCCCGACGCCATCTGGGAGCGACCACGCGGCGACGCCGGGCCCTTGCTGAAGGACGCGGTGCGACGCGCGTTCGACGACGAGCGGCAGGCCGACGACATGCTGCAGATGCTGATGGACAGCGGCACGACGACAGACCTGAATCGGCTGGCCGCCGCGTTCGATGCGCTGACGCCCGACGAGGACGGGCGCGTCGATCCGGACAAGGTCATTCGGGCCGTGCGCGAACCGCCGGAATGGATCGACGAGCCGGCCATCGGCCAATGGATCGACAGGCTCGGAACTAGCCGCCCGCGTTGCCGGCCGGTGGACCTGAACACATTGGGGCAACGCGTCGCCGATGCCGTCAATCCGTTTGCCGCGCGACCGCCGGTGGTCGATCGCGTGCTTGCCACCCTGACCGGCATCGACGACATCGGCCCGGTGGAGATCGAGCCCGAGCTGGACCTGCCGCTGTGGCAGTTCCTCAACGAGGCCGCGCCCGACTGGATGTTGCCGGGCATCGGCGACCTGCAACAGGACCGCGTGGTGGGTCTGGCGACCCATGCGGCCTTTGTCGAGGGCGTACTGGCTGGCGCCAACCATCAGGCGCTGGGCGAACTGCGCTGGCGCAATGTTCCGATCGCGCCGCGCTGGTCGCCGCTGCGCAAGTTCTGGCAGCGCACCGGTGGCCAGTTCGACATCCATCTGATCCGCAACTGGCCCGCGGACACGGCCCTGGGCGGTGCCGCATTGACGCCGCTGACGCGAGCCAGCGAGGCGGTGGTGCTGTTCAAGACCCCGCTGTTCCGGCGCTATCCGGACACGGTCGTGTATCTGTACGAGGCCAGGGACGGTTGGCCGGTGCCGGACCCGGACGAGCCGCTGGAGGCGTCGCGCAAGCACTTTCCGACGTTCCCCGGCAGGATCGGCCCGGATGTCGCGTTCTTCGCCTTCGACGTGGCACCGGCGGATCTGGGCAAGTACTGGGTGGTACTGGAAGAGCCGCCCGCCGGCTACCGCTTCTACAGCCGGATCGGCCAACAGGAGCTGCCCAGCGGCCCCGTCGCCGACGGGGCGGCCTACGGCCTGGCCACCTTCGCCCCGCCGGTGCGCGTGATGATCGGCAAGCTGGAGCTGGCATGAGCGCCGTCGAGGTGCTGGCACCGCTGCGGATCGAGACGCGCTTCTACGCGCCGGACGGCACACGGCCCGGCTGGCTGCTGCGGCTGCGCGTCTGGCCCGACGAATTCTCGATGGCGCGCCGGCCGGTCGCCCCATCGCCGGCCGAGTTCGATCTCTACGACGACGTGCTGCGCCAATTTCCCGCCGATACCGGCATGCAATGGCGGATGCTGGCCGCGCGGCTCGGCGTCGAGCGCGCGCTATGGCTGCGACGGACCGTCGCCCTCGTTGCGGATCCGCTGCCGCACACCGACCGCAGCACCGTGCAGCCGCGCGATCCGGCGGCCTGGCCCGACACCCATCAGCCCTACGGTCTGCCGCCCGCGATCCAGGTCTGGCTCGTCGAGACCGGGCAAGCGGGAGCGCCCACGCTCGCCGGCACGATGCATCCGAACCGGGAACGGATTGCCGAGCAGCTCGGATTGACCGCGTTCGACAATCCGGCCGCCACCGGCGAATTGCCGCAAACGTGGTGGACCTCTTTCCAGGTCGCCATGGACGTCGAACTGGCGCTCGAGATCCCCTTCCCCGCCGGCGCCCAGCCGCCTGCGCTCGATGCCATCGTGGTGGCCGGCATGGGCGACGTGTCGCCCGAACCGCTGATCGCGATGCACGCCATCAGCGGGCGCCTGTCGGTGCTGCGCCCCGGCACGCCGACCAATACGGTGGACGGCGAGGCCACGGCGGAGCTCGGCGGCAATCCCGACGCATGGCAAGGCATCGACGATGTGCCACCGTCGGCCGACAGTGCGTCGGCGGCCGTGATGCGCGCACTGGCCGGGCCGGACGCTGTCCCCATCAAGCTGCAGGGCGGCGACGTTGCCGCCAGCGGATACGACCCGTTGGTCGTGCATGCGCTGTGGCCGGTGCTGTGGGGCCACGCGCTGCGCGATGTCGTGGGCGCCGGCGAGCAGGAAGTTCGTCTGGCCGAATGGGCGCAGATGTGGCTCGCGCCGCAGGGTCCCTGTCCGGCGATACGCGTCGGCTCGCAGCCCTATGGCCTGCTGCCGGCCACCGTTCTGGCGGGCTGGACCGATCCAGACATCGCGACGGGACAGATCCGCGCATGGGCCGGCCCGTGGCGCGATGCGGCGGCTGCCGATGCCGCGATCCATCCCGGCACCGCGGTGGGCGCGACCGCGCAGCACGCGGCCGAACTGCTCGGCGAGGACACGCCGACGCGCCGCTGGGCCGTTCGGCTCGTCTCGACCCTGCCCGTCGTCAACGCGATGCGCGCCATGCGCGGACTGCCGCCGCTCGCGCCCAGCGCATGGGAGGACCAGACGGCATCGAGCCTGGCCGGCCGCAAGACGCCACTGTCACCGCTGGGCGCCTTCACGGCACAGGCGCATCTGCCTGCCAGCACGCCGGAAGCCGACAACGATGACCCCGAGACGCTGCGGCTGCTGCTGGACAACGACAGCGAAGTCTTCCCGCTGCGCTGGGACCGCAAGCTCGGCTTGCTGGGGCATCTGATCTTCGAATCGCTGTGCCTGCTGCGCGCCAGCGTCGGCCGGGCGCGCGCGGCCATCGAGGCCGGCCAGGCCGTCAACCCGCATGCCCCCCTGCCGATGCAGGCGAGCACCGATGCATGGGTCAAGCTGGTGCGGCGCGGTTATCCCGGCACGCCGTCGCAGCCGCAGCTCGACGATCTGTTTGCCTCGCCGGACCCGGGCGCGCAGCGCGTGGCCAAGCGTTGCCTGCGCGGCATCGAAGCGCTGGCGGCGCTGGTGCAGGCCTATGCGGACGATCCCGCCGGCGTCTTCGGCTGCGTACTGGCCGCGCTGGACACGGCAAGCCATCGCGTGGATCCGTGGATCACGGGCCTGGCCTGCTCGCGCCTGCACGAGTTGCAGGCCGCGCGCGCGCCGTGGCGGCTGGGGGTCTACGGCTGGGTCGATGCACCGGCACCCTACGATGCGGCCAATCCGGGCCATGGCCTGCCGCCCGGCCCCACGCCCGCCGGGCTGCTGCACGCGCCGTCGCATGCGCAGGCAATGACAGCCGCGCTGCTGCGCGATGCCGCGGTCCGCCATCCCAGCGATGCGCGCTGGCAAATCCAGATCGATTCGGCCAAGGTGCGCGCGGCAATGCGTCTGGCCGAGCGGGTTCGGCTCGGCGTGCACCCGTACGAGGCGCTGGGTCTCGAAGTCGAACGCATCGTCGGCGACTGGGATACCGTGCGCAAGCTGCGCGAGGACTATCCGATGCGCGAGTCGCATGCCGGCACGCGGTGCTGCGACGGTGCGCGGGTGCTGCGGCTGCTGTTCCGGCCGCAGCCGGGCGATCCTTCACCACCGGCGTTGCCGGCCGGCGTGCGCGAGGCGCTGGCAACCTGCGATGCGGCGCTCGACACCTATGCCGATCTGCTGGTGGCCGACGGCGTCCATGCGCTGGTGACCGGCCATGGCGGCATGGGCAATGCGGCAATGGAAGCCGCGTCGGGTCTCGGCCCACCGCCGGAACTGCGCGCGATCCGCACGCCGAGGCAGGCCAGCAGCGTGCGCGTATCGGTGTGGGCCCTGCTGCCGCCGGGCAATGCGGCCGATGCTGACGCGCCTCCTGCGGTCCTCGCCGATCCGGCGTTTGCAAGCCTGCTCGATCGGGAATTCGGCCCGGCCAGCGGCTGGACCTGGACCGTCGGTAGCGAAACGGTGAGCCTGGCCGACGTCGGCCTGCACGGCATCGAGGCGCTCGCGCTGTCTCCCGGCGAACTGGCGCAGCGACCGCGCGGCGATCGCGACGCGTCGGTGTCGCCCGGCTCCGGGACCCACGTCGGGACCAGCGCCGACATCGGTGCCGACAAGCTGGCCCGCGCCACACGCCTGGCCGAGCTGCTCGGAGGCGGCGACAGCAACCCACCGGTGCCCGGCGCAATCGACGGCCGCGACGACGAAGCGGCGCCCGCCTCGCCGTTGCACGACGCGATGATGGCCGATCTGGCTGAACGCCTCGGCGCGCTGCGCGATCGGCTGACCTCGCTGCTGGCATCGCTCGGCACGGTGGATCTGAACGACCCTGCGGCGGTTGCGTGGAGCCTTGGGCAGTGCCGGGCCTGGGGCGCCGTGCAGGCCGACGACGCGGAGCCGCTGGCCCAGGCGCTGGCCCGCCTGCAGACGCGTCTGCAGGCCACGGCCGAAGCCGGCGTCAATGGGCTGCGGCGATCGATCCGCGCCCTTGCGGGACACGCGCGCCTGCCCGTGTTGCCGCTGGTGCCGTCGCTGACCGTCGGCGCGCTGCGTGCGGCAATGCGCGACGGCGGCGGACATCCACGTACCGACCGCGAATGGCTGGAGATCGTCGCGGCCGTGCGTCCGCGCGTAGCCGGCCTGGAGGCATGGCAACTCGATCCCGCGACGTCACCGTGGCGCGCCGCCGTCCGCACGGCCGACGGATCCGGCGACCCGTGGAGTCCCGCCGGGCCGGTGGTGGTGGCCTACGGGCCCGACCCGGCCGCGCTGGCCGGCAACCTCCCCAAGGTGGCGCTCGCCGGCCTCGACGCCTGGCAGGACGCGATCCCGTCGGCGCGGCATACGACCAGCGCGGCCTTCGGCTTCAACGGTCCGAAGTCGCGCGCCCCGCAGGCCGTGCTGCTGGCCGTGCCGCCCGACGCCAGCCGGCGCCTGAGCGAAGACGAGCTGGCGGCACTGATCCTGGAGACCCGGCAGCTCGCGCGCGCCCGCGCCTGCCGCCCGCGCCCCGGTAGCCAGGTCGCCACGCCGGCGCCGCTGTCGTCGCTGCCGGACATGTTCTGGAGCCATTGGACCTGATGCGGCTGACGGCCGGACGCCAGGCGATGACCGCCGCCGCCCGACGCCACGACGCCCCCACCGATCGAGACCGCCATGTCCCTGCATCTCCGCCTCGAACCGCTCAGCCCGCCGACCGACTTCCATCGCGGCCTGCGCGCACGCGTGGCCGATCCCGTCTGGTTCCTGACGCGGCAGTGGCAGCTCGGCGAATTGCAGGGCGAGGATGCGTCCAGCCCGGTGTCGGTGGCGGTCAGCGTCAGGCATGAGCCGTTGCGCTACGCGCCGCGCCGGCCCGATCTCGATCCGGCGCGCATACCGGCCGAGGCCCTGGTCGAAGCCGAGCCCGGCGACTGGTGGACGTTCGGCCGGCGCGTCCGGCTCGGCCGCGCCGCCGCGCCGCTGCTGCCCGCGCTGTCGCCACAGCGCGGACAGAGCCTGCGCCTCGGTCCGCTTCCGCCACCGTACGAAGCCCTGTCCGGCGAATGGGACGGCCGCGCGATCTTCACCGCGGGCCTGCTCGCCGGCCACGCGCTGTGGAACGAGGTGCCATCGCCCCCTGCCGACAACTGGTCGCCGAGCCGGCTGACGCACGATGCCCGCTTCAGCGCCGGCACGCGCGGCCTGGCGATTCGCGATCACGATGGCGGCGATGTGGACTGGTATTCCGCCGATGCGGGCGATGCGGTGCTGCGCCCGGACGCGGGCACGGCCGCGCCGATGCCGCCGCCCCGACAGCTGCTGGTCAGTCGTCTGTCCTACCCCGGCGCCCCGCATCCGCGCTGGTGGCAGATCGAAGATCAGGCCGTGGACCTGGGGGCCTTCTCGCCGGACCGCTCGCATCTGGGCACGGCGCTGTTGCTGGACGTGGCGCTGGCCCATGCCGACGACTGGTTCTGGTTTCCGGTGCCGGAGCCGCCGCCGGCTGCCGACCGCAAGCGGCCGCCGTCTTCGGGCATGCTGGTGACGCTGCGCGAGACGGTGGTGCACGACAGCTTCGGCGATACGTGGACGCTCGCGCCACCGCCGCTCGACGGTCCGCACGCCTGGTCGCTGTTCCGCACGACCGGCATGGAAGCGGGCGCGCTGCTGATCTGGCCGGTCGCGGTGGCCCCGCATGCCGGTCCGTTGCTCGACGAGGTGTCGCTCGGCATCGACGAGGACGCCAATGTGGCCTGGGCCGTGGAGTTGCGCGCCGACGGCCGGGTGCTGCTGGCCGACGACGTCAGCGAGGCGGCCGCCCGGGAGACCACGCGAACCGGTACGCGCCGGTTCCGCTATCTGCCGATGACGACCCTGCCCGCGCACTGGCATCCGTATCGGCGCAGCGGCCCGGATGGCGTTCATGGCCACTGGCAGCAAGGGCTGGTGGCCGATCTCGGCGGCGTACTGCCGCGTGTACGTGCGGGCCCGGCCTCGCGCCTGATCGGCGGGCCGTCGGGGCCCGGTTTCGGCCGTGGCCACGAGATCGCTGCCGAGGCGATCGCCAGCAGCGGCGTGTCGCTGCGCCGCCGTGCCAGGCTCGCGCGCGATACCGAGGGCCGTCCGGTGCTGTGGGTCGAACGAAGCCGCACGCCGCTGACCGGACCGCCGGTCTCGCATCTGCGCTTCGACGTGATGGCGGAAGACCACGCACCGCCGGCAGGAGGAGCAGGCGAAGGAGAAGGCGATGGCTGAGGCCTATGTCGACGTCAAGCTGTTCGACGGCTTCGTGTTGCCGTACGAGAGCGGTGCCGAGCAGTATCTTGGCGAGTTCAAGCCATGGTGGGACGAGGTCGCCGCGAGTTTCCCCGGGCTGCGGCTGGACCCCGGTTTCCCGGCCGAGCAGATCCCGTTGCTGGCGCATATGGTCGATGCGGGCCGGATGCTCGGCGGCGAGCCGCCCGATCCGTTCGCGTGGTTCGAAGTGCCATGCGAGGCGGCCAACCTGGAGACGCTGGTCGGGCTGCTGTATGCGCTGCCCTTCGTCGAATGGGCGGAGCCGCGGATGCCCGCGTATCCCGCCGTGCGGATCGCCTATGGCACCAACGAGGATACGCTGGTGTCCCCGCAGCTGGCCGCGGCCCCCGGCGGCGTCGATGCCTACTACGCCTGGCGCGTGGCGGGCGGGACGGGACGCGGCGTCAACATGGTCGACGTCGAGTACGGCTGGAACCTGCAGCATATCGAGCTGGCGACCGTGCCGATCACGCCGTACTCGGTCTTCGGCGTCGCGAACCAGCTCGATACGGACCACGGCACGGCCGCCCTCGGTATCGTCGTCGCTGCCGACAACGGCGGCGGCATGGTCGGCATCGCGCCCGAGGCGCATGCCCATCTGGTGACGTCGATGCGCGCTGACGGTCAGCACTGGCTCGACGCCGCGCTGCTGATCGCCGGCGATGCGGTACGGCCCGGCGGCGTCGTGCTGATCGAGCTGAGCAGCGCGCGACCATGGCTGTCGCTACCGGGCAGGGATCCCGCGCTGCCACTGGAGCTGTGGAAAAAGGTCCAGCAGACGATCCAGCTGCTGTCCTTCTTCGGCATCACGGTGATCGAGCCCGCCGGCAATGCCGGCGTCGACCTGGACATCCGGCCGGAATGCGACCACATCAATCCGGCCAGGCCGGCCTTCCGCGATTCGCTGGCCATCATGGTCGGCGGCGCGACGCAGGCCGCCCCGGTAAACGGCGTACGGCAGCCCTGGCGGCGCGGTTCTACCTTCGGTGCGCGCGTGGACTGCTTCGCCGATTTCGAGGGCGCGCGCGCCCCTTACGACGATCCGGTCTATCCCTATCACACCTTCGGCGGCACCTCCGGCGCATCGGCGGTGATCGCCGGCGTGGTCTGCGCGATTCAGGGCATGCAGGCGGCCAGGGACGGGCAGTGCCTGTTCCCCACTTCGATTCGTGACCTGCTGCGCAATCCTTCGCTGTGTACCCCGGCCGCGTCCGATCCGCCGGGCAATATCGGCGGCATGCCGGACCTGCGAAAGATCGCGGTGCATATGGGCTGGCCGCGCATTCTCCCTGCGCCGGCCGCGGCGGCCATCGCCGGCGACAGCGCGCTGCTGGTCGGGCTCGGGGCCAATGATCGGCTCAGCCTGCGGATGTGGTCGCGGCTGCTCGGCGCCGGCCCCGAGCTGTCTCAGCCGGACAGCGCGCCGTTCCAGTTGTCGGACTCGCAGCCGGCTCTGCTGGTCTCGCTGGAGACGGCACCGCTGCTGCGCACGGTATTCGAGGTGTTCGTCACCAGCGTGCGCGGCAACTTGCGGTACTACTACTGGGACACGCTCGGCAATACCGGCGACATCGCCAGGGATTGGACCGAGATCGCCAGCCTCGCGCCGGGCTACGACGTGGCGGCGTGCCATCCACTGTATGAGCTGACCACGGTGGCCGCGATCCAGCCGAGCGGCCAATTGGTGGTGGTCGAATACGATGCCACCGAAATGGGGAACCACGATTTCTCCGCCCCCGTGCAGCTCGATTCGCTCAGCACCTACCGCCGCACGCCGGGTCCGGTGATGCTGTCGCGCCAGACGCGTACCGTCGATGTCGTCGCCATCGACGACGGCGGCGCGCTGCGCTGGATCGCCGGGCACGTTCCCGAGGGCAACACCATCACGTTCTGGCGCGATTCGGTGGCCGCCCAGTGCGACGTGGCGATGGAACCTGGCGTCAAACCCGGCATCGCCGGCACCCTCGACGGTGTCGCAGTAGTGGCGGTCGGCAGCGACGGGCTGCTCTATGCCTGCGGCTTCGGCCTGCAGCCGCTGCTGTTCGAGACGCTGATGCCGATCGGCACGGCCCCGGCCTTCGCCGCGCAAGGCCATGCAGGACTCGCACTGCTGAACGGCGATACGCTGGTGGCGGTTGCCGTCAGCGTGGAAGGCCTGCTGCATGCCGCATTCCGCCCCTTGGCGCCGGGCGGCGAATGGTCGCCCCTGCTGGCGATCGACCCGTACACCGTGGTCAGCCCCGCCGGCGGCGCCACCGTCGTGACGCAGGGCGACACCGTCATGGTGTTCGCCGTGCTGCCCGATGGCCGCGTTTGCCGAAGCGACTACACGCCGCAGAGCGGGTGGTCGCCGATCGTCGCGGCATGAGCGGCTCGGCCCCCCCCGGCCGCCTTGCATCGCCCCTGCAGCTGTCGTATGGTTGCGCCTTCAGGGATAACCGAAGCACCGCCTCAAAACCGCCGAACCTGGCCCGGCCCGCATGCCGCGGCCACCGAACGACGGGAGACTTCATGGACAGGCGCGTCTATCTGCTGACGGCAACGGTATTCCTGGCGGGCATCGCCGAAAACATCTGCATCGGCATCCTGCCTTCCATCGCCGGCGATCTCGGCGTTTCTGTGGCATCCGCGGGACAACTGACCACCAGGGCAGAATTCAGCAAGACACAAGCATGAAGGATCTGGAATACCGTGCGTTCGACCCTACGGAGTATTTGGACTGCGATGAGGCGCTCGCTGCGTTTCTCGCCGACGCGCTCGCCGACCCAGTACATCCCGAGTTATTCCCCGCAGCACTGGACGCAGTCGTACGCTCGCGCGGCAGGATTGCCGAGACGGCGCGCGCGGCGGGCCTGTCGACCTCAGAGCTATATGAGATTCTGGGCGCCGATAGTGATCCGAAACTCTCGACGTTGCGGGCCTTGCTCGATGTATTGGGCGTTGAACTGACGATCCGTCCGAAGCTCGCGCACTGAACGGCGCGGCCCGCTGGGCGCGGGCCGCGGGCGGGTTAGCGCTTATTGCGTCGTCCCGAGCGCGCCGTCGTATTGCCTGGCGCCCTGCGGCCGCGACACGAGCCGCGCCGGCACCAGCAGCGTCAGCACCGCCCCCGCTATCAGGCAGCCGGCCAGCAGATACATGCCGGCGTTGGTGCTCTGCGTCAGGTCCTTCAGCCAGCCCACCGCATAGGGACTGATAAAGCCGGCCAGATTGCCCAGCGAATTGATCATCGCGATGCCGGCCGCCGCACCGGTGCCCGCGAGGAAGGCCGTCGGCAGGCTCCAGAACAGCGGCAGCGTGGTCATGATGCCGATCGTCGCCAGCGTCAGACCCACCATCGCCAGCACCGTGCGGTCGTGCCACAGCACCGACAGCACCAGCCCGATGGCGCCGGCGATGGCCGGAATGGCGATATGCCAGCGGCGCTCGCCGGTACGATCGGCGCTGCGTGCCACCAGCACCATGCCGAGCACGGCGACGCCGTACGGGATGGCGGTCAGCAGGCCGATATCGAGCGCGCCCTTGACGCCCGTCTGGCGAATGATGGTCGGCAGCCAGAAGCTGATGCCGTACAGGCCCATCACGAAGCTGAAGTAGATCGCGCTCATCATCCACACGCGCGGGCTCGACAACACGCGCCGGATCGGCATGTCCTCCTTGTGCGCCGTTTCCGCGGCGATATTGCGCTCGAGCACCGCCTTTTCGTCGGCCGTCAGCCATTTGGCATGGCTGATGCGATCGTCGAGGAAGGCCAGCACCCACAGCCCGACCAGCACCGACGGAATGCCTTCGAGCAGGAACATCCATTGCCATCCGGCCCAGCCGTTGTGGCCGTCGAAGGTCTGCATGATCCAGCCGGACAGCGGGCCGCCGATCACCCCGGACAGCGCGACCGCCGTCATGAACCACGTGGTCGTGCGCCCGCGGCGTTCGGCGGGATACCAGTAGGTCAGGTACAGGATGATGCCGGGGAAGAACCCGGCCTCCGCGACGCCGAGCAGGAAACGCAGCACGTAGAACATCGTCGGCGTCGTGACGAACATCATCGCCGCCGAGATCAGACCCCATGTGATCATGATCCGCGCAATCCAGACGCGCGCGCCGACCTTGTGCAGGATCACGTTGCTCGGCACCTCGAACAGGAAGTAGCCGATGAAGAAGACGCCGGCCCCGAGGCCGTAGACCGTTTCGCTGAACTTCAGGTCGTTGAGCATCTGCAGCTTGGCGAAGCCGACATTGACGCGATCCAGATACGCGACCACGTAGCACAGCAGCAGAAACGGAACGAGGCGCCAGCTGACCTTGCGATAGATCGCGTCTTCGAATCCGGCATCCGTGGAACTCATGGCTGTCTCCTGAGGGTTGTCATGCGTGACGGTGATGTCGTCGGCGACGTTGTTGTGGATGTTGTCGCTGATGTTTTCGCCGATCGTGGCGTTGCCCATGCGGCCGGGCCGCCTCGTCGGCGGCCCGTGCGGTGTGCGAAGCGGTCAGACGCAGCGGCCGCCGTCCACTTCGATGCAGGTGCCGGTGACGAAGGCCGCTTCGTCCGACGCCAGGTAGAGGCAGGCCGCGGCAATATCGGCCGGCGTGGACATGCGGCCCATCGGAATCGTCGCGAGAAAGGCCGCGCGATTCTCCGGGGTATCGGGCTTGCCCATGAACTGCTCCAGCAAGCCGGTCGCGCCGATCACCGGGTTGACGCAATTGACGCGGATATTGTCGGGTCCGAGTTCGGCCGCCATCGCCTTGCTGGCGGTCACCACCGCGCCCTTGCTGGCGTTGTACCAGACCAGCCCCGGACGCGGCCGAATGGCGGCGGTCGAAGCGATATTGACGAAGACACCGCCGCCGCGCTGACGGAAATGCGGAATGAAATGGCGCGCGGTCCAATACAGGCTTTTGACATTGACGGCCTGCACGCGATCGAATTCGTCTTCGGTAATTTCCAGAATGGGTTTGTTGCGATGTGTAGTACCGGCATTGTTGACGACAATGCCGACATCGCCGAATGCCGCCAGTGCAAGCTCGCGCATTGCCTCGACATCGCCGCCCTTCGACACGTCGGCGCGCACCGCGCGGGCCTGTCCGCCCCCCTGCTCGATGGTTTGCGCCACGCCTGCGGCTTTCGCCTCGTCGATATCGGCGACCACCACACGCGCACCCTCACGCGCGAACAGATTGGCGATACCTTCGCCAAAACCGGAACCGCCGCCGGTCACCACTGCCACCTTGCCCGCCAGTCTCATGGTTGTCTCCATCGTTATATGGGGCTGCATGGCGGGACATTTTAGCTTCGCTTTGCGATTGGAGTAACGCCGGGCGGAATATTGTCTAATTCCCTTTCGCTGCCGCCCGATCTAGCACCACGAAATATTTCCGCACTGGCTCGATCACCTCGAATACCCCTTCGAATCCAGGGGGAATCACGCAGGCATCGCCGGGGCCGAATTCACGCGCCTCGCCAGCGGTATCGCTGATGCGCAGGCGGCCGCTGATCACGTGAAAGAATTCTTCCTTGCCGGCCGGGAAAGCAATGCGCCAGGCCCCGGGCTCGCAGGCCCAGATGCCGCAATCGAAATCGCCGTGCGTCGCGCTGTAATGGGTCCACGTGGTGCGATCGGGATTGCCGCGCACCAGGCGGTCGGGACGCGGATTGTCGTGGGTCGGAACGGGGTCGGTGCGGAAGTCGATCAGTTTGGTCATGGGGAAAAGACAGCTGGTCGCATCGAATCCGCGCAACGATACATCGATCACGCCCAGATGTCAGCGGCCGGCGAGGCCGGCAAGGCGGCAGGCATCGTCCCGGCACGCCCCTTCATGCCCTGCCGGCCGCTGACCTCAAGCTGAAACGCCGCTCTTACACATGACTCAGGCTCTGAATCGCCCGCATCAAGTCGGGCACGACACCCGCCACCTTGTCGTGCACGCCTTGCAGGCTCGCCTTGGCCTCGGCCGTCTGTTGTTGCTGCCTCGCAAGCCGGTCCTGCGCTTGCTCCATCCGTTGTGTCAAGGCAGCGGTCTGTGCATGCCATCGAGCGGACTCTGCCTGCCAGACCGCTTCGCGCTCGGCAGCGTGGGCTTGCTGCTGGGCCAGTTCCGCCCGCATGGCGTCAAGCTGCCGTTCGACGGTTTGGTGGTCTGCCCTCAACTTCTCGACCGTCATGCGCAATTGGCTGTTTTCCGCCTCCAGTAGTCCGAGCCTGTCCGGAGCGCTACCGGCTCTTGCACGAGTGTCGCCCCCCTGCGGCGGCTGCGCGGCCAACGGTTGGACACGGGCCGATGGCTTGCTCGCCTCGGGGCTGGACTGGTTCGGTTGCCGATGCAGCCAGTCCTGGTATGCGGCGATGCGGGCCTGCAACTGGTCTGGCGTCAACAAGGGGACCTTGTTTTCCCTCAACGCTCTCTGTTCGGCCTCGCTGATTGGCAGGCGCCGCACGGCATACGCCAACTGCAGCGCTTCGGCGGCATCCCGATTGGCCGATTTTGCCGCCCACATCAATGCCGTATTTCCCTCATTGTCAGTCGCTCGAAGGTTGGCGCGGCCACGCAACAGCGAGTGGATCGCGTCGCGGCAGCGGTCCGCAGTTCCGCTGGAATTCCTGTCCCTCGCAGCCCACATCAAGGCCGTCGTTCCCATGCCATCCTTGGCGTCCGGCTTTGCCCCCGCGTTCAACAAGGCTTCAATCGCTGGAGGCGATTTGGCGCTGGCCGCGTGCATCAATGCCGTCTTGCCATAGGTGTCCACGGCTTCGATGTCGGCCCCCGCTCGCAACAACGCGTCAATGGCATTGGCCGGATTACCGAAACGGCTCGCTGCCTTCAGCAATGGCGTCTTGCCCATGGAGTCCCTGGTTTCCGTATCTGCACCGGCAAGAAGCAGCGTGTTCAGTGCATCGTCATTGAAAGTGGATATGGCCTCCATCAATGGCGTATTTTTTGATTTCGCCCGTTCGTCGATATTCGCACCCGCTTTCAGCAAGGCCTCCAAGACCGGACCTCCACACTTCTTCCCAATCGCCACGTGCAAAGGCGTACGCCAGAAGAATGTGTCGACCGGCTTCCGTGCCAGTGTCGGACTACGCGAGAGCAGTTCACTCAGTCCGGTCTCATTACGTTCCTCCAAGTATCGATGGAACGCCTCCACGTCTTTCGCCGTTGGCGATTGCCCGCCATCGCCCTGAAGAGCGCATTGCAGCCGATGTCTCGCCTGGGCCTGAGCAACCGACAGCAAGCGCAGGCCCTTTGCTATCACGTCACGACGCTCTTCATCATTCAACTCCAGTCCGTGAACCGCGTAGTAAGTCAGCAGGTCCTCAACAGCCTCAGAGTGTTTGTGTTCCGCGGCATGCATCAATGCGCTCCAGCCATACTTGTCTACGACTTTGGGGTTCGCACCGGCCTCCAGCAGCATGCGCAGTTCCGTGGAGTTGCCCTTTTCCGCGGCCATCATCAGCGCGGTCTTTCCCTGCCGATTGGCAACGTGTGGATCAGCACCCGCTTGCAGCAGCAACCGGATCGGATCTTCCCGCTTGCTTCCGATCGGACCCGGGCCGCTGCCCCCCGCCACATACATCAACGGCGTGTTGCCCAGAAGGTCGCGAGCATTGGCGTCCGCACCGGCCCGCAGCAACTCTTTGATAGCGTGGGAGTTATGGTGTTCGGATGCGTTCATCAGCGCCGTCTTGCCGGCGCCGTCCACACTATCGTGCTTCGCTCCTGCTAGCAGCAGGCGGGTGAATATCTTCAGATCGCTTTCGCGGACATTGTGTTTGGAGGCGGCAAGCATCAGTACCGTCACCCCGCGATCGTTGGCGGCGTTGACATCGGCCCCGGCACGGAGCAGCGCGTCGATGACATCGGCGCTGCACTGGTGACGACAGACTTCCTGATGCAATATCGTCCGCCCGTCCGGAAGGCTTGCGGTGGCAAGAACAGGACGTTGCGCAAGCTGGGCCAATGCCTGATCGTCCTTGTGGTGTTCGAGCAATTGACAGAGGGCCTTCAGTTCAACCATGGTCGGCGGCAATTCCGGTTGCCCGTGACTCGCAATTGAATCGGTCCTGGCGATAACAGCAGGTAGCATGGATATCTCCCGTACGGCAGCGGTGGTAGAGCCGGCGAGCGATCAGCCGGGCGCGACACGGCGATGTGAAGCGCCCATCGGGCAACGGACCGCCCTGATCTCGCCGGGGTGTGGAACCGGCTGCGCGGATTCTAGGATCACCACCCGTCGGAACACCTGCACGGAAGCCTTGATCCTTTCGCATTTTTGCCATTGGTGCTACGCCATTGGCCCACCATGCGCACTGCTCCAGTCCTTACCGGGTCTGCCGGTCAACGCTGCGCCGCTCCCTGTCCCCGCTGTGACAGCATCCCTGCCTGGCTCTCCAGCTCGGCGAGCCGTTTCTTCAGCGCCCGCTCCTCCTGAAAGCGGACGGTCTCGTCGCGGATCACCGCGACGATGCCTGTCACCGCCCCATTGGCATCCTTCAGCAGCGCGACGGTGAAGGCGATCGACATGGCCTTGCCGTCCTTGTCGACCGCCGGCACCTTCAGCAGTTCGCTGCCGTAGCGCGTGGTGCCGGTCGCCATCGTCTTGTCGTAGCCCTGCCAGTGCCGCGCGCGCAGACGTTCGGGAATGATCAGGTCGAGCGACTGGCCCAGGGCTTCGGCCTCGGAATAGCCGAACAGGCGCTCGGCGGCCGGGTTCCATAGCGTGATGGCGCCCTTGGCGTCGGCAATGACGATGGCATCGCCGATGGCGGCCACCAGTTGCGCATAGTCGATCGATTGGGGCATGGGGTCTCCTCGCTGTCGGTGATTGCCGGCGCGTTCGTCGGCGGCCGGTCCTGAAACGACCGTAGCGCGAACCGCGCCGGTTGGCAATGGTTGCCGCGCCGTCGGCCCGGCCTTCCGCATTCGTCCCGGTACTGAGCGGCATTCGATGATTTCGCTTGGGAATCAATCGGACGACATTTATGATGCCGCCCTGAGGCGCGCCACTACGAATAAACGCTCGAACGAAGGCGCCACCGAGCCCTCGAACAACCCTCGAACAAACGTCCGTCGATCCGTCATCACCGAACAGAATGCTGCCCGCGCGTCTACCCCTCTATCTGGTGTTCCTTGTCGCCATGCTGTCGATCCTTCCGGCGAGCGCGAGCACCGGGAAACTGGAAGCCCGCCTGCAAGCGGCCGCCGCGAAAGGCGATGCCGCCACGGTGGCCCTGCTGCTCAGGCAGGGCGCGAATGTCGAAGCGCGGGACGAGAGCGGCGCCACGCCGCTGCTGATCGCGACGCGCCACAACCATATTGAAGCCGCCAGAGTGCTGATCGACGCCGGCGCGGACGTCAATGCCAGGGATCGCATCCAGGACAGCGCCTACCTCTACGCCGGCGCGCGCGGCCACAACGAGATCCTGAAGATGACGCTGACGCATGGCGCCGATCTGAAGAGCACCAACCGCTATGGCGGCACGGCGCTGATCCCGGCTGCCGAGCGCGGCCATGTCGAGACCGTGCGCATCCTGATCGCCGCGGGCGTCGACGTCAATCACATCAACAAGCTGCATTGGACGGCCCTGCTCGAGGCCATCATTCTGGGCGATGGCGGCCCACGGCACACGGAGATCGTCCGTCTGCTGGTCAATGCCAGGGCCGACGTCAATATTCCCGACGGCAAGGGCGTGACCGCGCTGCAGCATGCGCGGCAGCGCGGCTACCGGGAAATCGAGAGGATCCTGGTGAAGGCCGGCGCGCGGCAATAGGGCCACGACGACGCCACGCTCCGGGGCGCCAACCTAGCGCTGCATGCCCCAGCGCCGCACCGTCGCCGCCTCCAGCGTGCGGAATACCAGCCCTTCGACCAGCAGGCCGATCAGGATCACCATCGCCAGCCCGGCGAAGACGCGGTCGGTATAGAGCTCGTTGCGGTTCTGGAAGATGTACCAGCCCAGGCCGCCCTTGCCCGACGAGGCGCCGAATACCAGCTCGGCCGCGATCAGCGTGCGCCAGGCAAAGGCCCAGCCGATCTTCAGGCCCGAGACGATGGCCGGCAGCGCGGCCGGCACCAGAATCAGCAGCACATAGCGCAGGCCGCGCAGGCCATAGTTGCGCCCGGTCATGCGCAGCGTCTCCGGCACGCCGCGAAAGCCCGCATAGGTGTTCAGCGCCAGCGGCCACAGCACCGAGTGGATCAGCACGAAGATCAGGCTGCCGCTGCCCAGGCCGAACCACAGCAGCGCGAGCGGCAGCAAGGCGATGGCCGGCAACGGGTTGAACATCGCGGTCAGCGTATCGAGCAGGTCGCGCCCGATCGTCGTCGAGACCGCCAGCGTGGTCAGCGCGAAGGCGAGCGCGATACCCGCGGCATAGCCTTGCAGCAGGATGGTCAGCGAGATCGCGGCCTTGTTCAGCAGCTCGCCGGTCGTCAGCCCTTCGATGAAGGCCTGGGCGGTCGCCAGAAACGACGGCAGCAGCAGATCGTTGTTCTGCAGGCGGGCTACGGTCTCCCACAGCGCGGCCAGGACCAGAAGAATCACGGCGCGACGCAAGCCGCTGTTCTGCCACAGCCGCTGGCGCAGCGGCAACTGCCGCGCGACGGCCGTGGCGGTGAAGGGTTCGAGCTTGCGCTCGTATTCGGGCCGCAGCGGCGGGTGGACCGGCGCGGCTGTGGTGGCGATCGTGGTCATGGCTGGCACCTCAACGGGCCTGTGCCGCGCGCGGCGCGATGTCCGCGGCGTCGGCGTTGGGCTCAGCGCCAGCGTCTGGCGCCGGCGTGTCGAACAGCAGATGATGAATGCGCTGCGCGGTCTGCTGGAATGCCGCGCTGCCCTGGCTGTGCAGATCGAATTGGTGGCTGTTCAGCTCGGCGCGCACGCGTCCCGGATGCGGCGACAGCAGCAGGATGCGGTTGCCGACCACCAGCGCTTCTTCGATCGAATGCGTGACGAACAGCAGCGTGAAGGCCGCGTCCTGCCACAGCGCCAGCAGTTCCTCCTGCATGCGGCGGCGCGTCAGCGCATCGAGCGCGGCGAACGGCTCGTCCATCAGCAGCACCTTGGGCCGCAGCGCCAGGGCCCGCGCGATGGCAACGCGCTGTTTCATGCCGCCGGACAGCGTGTGCGGATAGGCATCGGCGAAGTTGGCAAGGCCGACCTTGTCCAGATAGTGCAGCGCCACCTCGGCCGCCTCGGCACGGCGCAGCCCTCGCGCCTGCATCAGCGGAAACATCACGTTCTGCTTGACCGTCTTCCACGGCGGCAGCTGATCGAACTCCTGGAACACCACGATGCGATCCGGGCCCGGCGCGCGCACGCGCTCGCTGTCGAGCCGGATCTCGCCCTCGATCGGCGGCACAAAGCCCGCCACCGCCTTCAGCAGCGTCGACTTGCCGCAGCCCGAC
This sequence comes from Cupriavidus gilardii, assembly GCF_017598945.1. Lineage (GTDB taxonomy): Bacteria > Pseudomonadota > Gammaproteobacteria > Burkholderiales > Burkholderiaceae > Cupriavidus > Cupriavidus gilardii_E. The sequence goes on along the minus strand of NZ_JAGFTW010000056.1, from coordinate 67,036 downwards.
GGCCCCAGCAGCACGAAGCGGTCGCCGGCATGCACATCGAAGCTGACCTGGTGCGTGGCGCGCACCACGCGCTCGGGCGTCCGATATTCCAGCGAGACGTCGCGGATCTGCAGCAGCGGGCCGCGCTGGCCGGCGGCGCCGACCACGCGCAACGGTTGCGAGACGGTGGCGGTCATGTCAGCTCCCCTGTGCGGTGGCCGGGTCGACGAAGAAGTAGTCCTGCCAGGACTTCGGCTGATTGCGGATCGCGCCGACGCGATGCATGAATTCGGCCAGCACGAAGGTGTTCTGCGGCGCGATGCGGAATTGCACCTGCGGATTCTTCAGGATGCCGACCAGCAGCGTGCGGTCGATCTTCGCCTTGTTCGCACGGATATAGAGATCCGCGGCCGCCTCGGGATTGGCGGTAACGTAGCGCGCCGCCTCGGCCAGCGCATCGACGAAAGCGCGGTAGGTCTTCGGATTGTCGTTGCGGAACTTCTCGGTGGCGTACAGCACGGTCGACGAGCTCGGACCGCCCAGCACGTCGTATGAATTGAGCACGATGCGCGCGTTGGGGTTGCCCGCCAGTTCCTGCTCCTGGAACGGCGGATTGGCAAAATGCGCGGTGACCTCGGTACCCCCATTGATGATCGCGGACGCGGCCTCGGGATGCGGCATCGCCACGGTCCATTTGTCGAGCTGATTGAACGCCTTGTCGCCCCACTGCCTGGCCGCGGCCAGCTGCAGCACGCGGGCCTGCACCGACACCGTGACCGCGGGCAACGCGATGCGGTCCTTGTCGGTGAAGTCGGCGATGGTCTTGACCTTGGGGTTGTTGCTGACCAGGTAGTACGGGAAGCTGCCCAGCGAGGCGATCCCCTTGACGTTCTGCTTGCCGCGGGTGCGGTCCCACAGCGTCAGCAGCGGTCCCACGCCCGCGCCGCCCACATCGATGGCGCCGGACAGCAGCGCGTCGTTGACGGCCGCGCCGCCCGACAGCCGGGTCCATTCGACCTTGATGTCCAGCCCCTGCTTCTGCCCCTGCTTCTCGATCAGCTGCTGTTCGCGGGCGACGTTGAGCAGCAGGTAGACCACGCCAAATTGCTCGGCGATGCGGATCTGCCCTTCCGCATGTGCCGGCGTGGCGAATGCCAGCGCGCCGGCGGCGACGCTGGCACCGACGGCAAGAGCGGTCAGGCGCGGGCCGAGGCGGCGCATCGAGCGTCGGAACAAGCGGCTGAGCAGGGACGAGCGGAAAGACGGTGCAGCCATATGGGGCTCCGGAAAATGGGTTGTCTGGTGCGATGGGATGCCCGCACCGCCGCTGGGACGGTGCGGGCGGTTGGCCGACTTGGATCAGCGCCGCGCTGTCCGTGCCGTCAGAACGGGATGTCGCCCTCGATCGTGGTGCGGTACATCACGCGGCGCTGATCCGCCGGACAGCCGGCTGCCAGATGCAGCAGCGAGCGGTTGTCCCAGAACACCAGGTCATGCGGCTGCCATCGATGGCGATAGACGAACTCCGGCTTGACGCTGTGGGCGAACAGCGCGTCGAGCAGCGCCCGGCTTTCGTCCTCGGGCAGGCCGACGATGCGCGTGGTGAAATGCTCGCTGACGAAGAGCGCGCGCCGTCCGGTCTCGGGATGGGTACGCACGACCGGCTGCAGCACCGGCTTGACCTGCGCGATCTGCTCCGGGGTCAGGTTCGGCCGCCACGGGCTGCGCTGCTGCAGCTCGGCGTAGCGCGCCAGATAGGTGTGTTCCGCCTGCCGTCCTTCGACCGCGCGCTTGAGTTCGGCCGGCAGCGTTTCCCAGGCCAGATGCTGGTTCGCGAACAGGGTGTCTCCTCCCTCCGCCGGCAGCTCTTGCGCGTGCAATAGCGAGCCCAGACTGGGCTTTTCCTTGTACGACAGGTCCGAATGCCAGAAATGGCCGGCATCGCCGAGCCCGATCGGCTTGCCGTCCTTCAGCACGTTGGAGACGATCAACACTTCCGGATGGCCCGGCAGCTGGAATTGGTGCAACACGTGGATCTGCAACGGGCCGAAGCGCCGGCTGAAGGCGATCTGCTCGTCGGGCGTGATGCGCTGATCGCGAAACACCAGCACGTGGTGGTCCAGATGGGCGCGGTGGATACGGGCGAAATCCGCCTCCGACAGCGGCTGCGACAGGTCCAGCCCCACGACCTCGGCGCCCAGCGGCGCGTCGAAGGGACGGATCTCGAAGCCGGTGCCGGCGCGTGGCGTCACGACGGGAGGACGCGCGGGCAGTGCCGCCTGGATGGAAACGGTCATGTTCGGTACGGAAATTCGGTATGGATCAGGGCACGATGCAAACGCGGTGCTCGCGCCGTCATCGACTGGGATCGATGCTAAGGAGACCGGCCATTGCAGGTCAACGAATGAAATCGTTCGGCCTTATCCGTTCTTCGCATATGGGCGCGGGCGTCCCGCGCCCCGCGGCCCGCTCTGCGCTGCCGGTGTCGTCACGGCCCGCCGCAACGCCGCCAGCGCCAGCGGCAAGGCCGGATGGCGCGAGCGCGGATCGTAGAGCGCCGCCAGCGGCAACACCAGTGCGGCCGGATAAGGCTTGAGCGGAATGCGCACGGTGCCCGCCACCGCGAGGCTGCGCGACTGCGTCGGCGCCAGCCCGATGCCGAGCCCCGCCGCGACCAGCGACAGCTGGCCATGCAGGCGCGGCGCGGTCGCTACCACCTGCATGGCGTGGCCCGCCAGGCGACAGCGGTCGCGTATCGCGGCATACAGCGCCGGTCCCTGCGCCTCGGGGAACAGCACCAGCGGCTCGGCGGCCAGCTCCGCCAGGCCGATCGCCATCCGGCCCGCCAGACGGTGATCCGCGGGCAGCACGGCGTCGAAGCGGTCGTTTGCCAGCAGCACGCTGGCAAGGCGTGCATGCGTCTCGAATGGCGGGTGGCCGATGCCCAGATCGATCTCGCCGGCCGCAATCAGCGCCAGCTGTTCATTGGTGGTGGCTTCCTGCAGCGCAAATTCGACCGGCTCGGCGACCGCCGACAGATGGCGCAGCGCGGCCGGCAAGGCGCGATAGAGGGCCGCCGAGACATAGGCGATACGCAGACGCCGACGTCTTTGCTGCCCGGCTGCACGCGCGGCCTCCCGTGCGCGCCGCTCCCCTTGCAGCAGATCGATCCCCTCCTCGCGCAGCCGCTCGCCGGCGGCCGTCAGCGCGACCCGGCGGCTGGTCCGGTCGAACAGGCGCACGCCGATCTCCTCTTCCAGCCTGGCGATGGCCCGGCTCAGATGCGGTTGCGCCATGCCGACCTGCTGCGCGGCCCGGCCGAAGTGCAAGGCATCGGCAACGGCGAGGAAGAGCTTCAGCTGCTGGAATTCCATTGATACCTCCAGGCGTATCGAACGATGCCATTTTGGTGGATTGATGCATGGATCGGCCAGCGATATCTTGGCGCCCATGCAATCGCCGAAAGGAAGGAACGATGAAGCAGCTGGTGGCAATCGCACTGTGCAGCCTGGCCATGACGCTCGGCACACCGGTGCTGGCGCATCACGGTTGGGGGTATTACGACACTGCCGCGCCCCTCTATTTCTCCGGCCGCGTGGTCTCGGTGACCTGGCGGAACCCCCATCCGCAGGTGACGATCGAAGTCGACGCCAAAGCCTTGCCGGCGAACTGGAACGCGCTGCCCGTGCCGCCGGAACTGGCCGAACTCGGCTTCGCCAGGACGCTGGCGGCGGTTCGCGCGCCGGCATCGGCCGGACGCTGGACGCTCGACCTGGCACCGATCAATCGGCTCGAACGATGGGGCATGCCGCGCGAACCGCGCCCGGGGGATCGGCTCGAGGCGATCGGCTTTCCGTCCTGCGCCGAACGCCATGTCGCGCGGCCGGCCCTGATCGTGCTGGACGGCGTCGGCGTGCGCCAGCAATCGGTCGCGCTGCCCGCGGGATGCAGCGGCGCGCCGCGCGGTTGAACGGAACGGCGGCATGGAAACGTGGGACGCATGGTTCGCCGCGGTCGAGACATGGCAGCCGGTCGTGGCGCTGCGCGCCTCGACCTGGGTCTATCCGCTGGTCAGCTGGCTGCATCTGCTCGGCATCGGCCTGCTGTTCGGCACCATCGCAGTGGTCGATCTGCGCCTTGCCGGGGGACTGGCGCGGCTCGATGACGCAGCGGTGCAGCAGACGCTGGTGCCGCTGTCGCTGGGCGGCTTCCTGCTGGCCGCGGTCTCGGGACTGATGCTGTTTGCGCCGGCGGCGCGGGAGTATCTGTCGAATCCGTGGTTCGCCGCCAAGCTGGCCTTGATCTGCACCGCCGCGCTCAACGCGCTGGCGCTGCATCTGGCCTCGCGGCGGCGGCGGGATCCCCAGCATGGGCGGCTGGCGGGGGTGCTGTCGTTGGGGCTGTGGGCTACGGTGATGCTGGCGGGGAGGATGCTGGCGTTTGGGTGATCTCGATCGTTGTCGTGGTACGGGCGCTGCTGCCCTCTCCCCCCCTCTCCCGCAAGCGGGAGAGGGGAGCGGGTCGTCGCGGTGGTGGTGCTTGCAGGCAAGCCAAGCGGATCGCTCTACCGACGCGCGGGCTCCCTCTCCCGCTTGCGGGAAAGGAGCCGCGCCGCGGGCACATGAGTACGGGAGCGCGAAGGCCGTCGCGCTGGCGACGCGGGAGCTCCCTCTCCCGCTTGCGGGAGAGGGCTGGGGAGAGGGCAACAGCGCGCAAAATTCCGCAAGCTCGCGACATGCCCCCTGAACTTTATTGTTACCTCATGGTCACATCGAGTCTGTTTTCCTCATTGCCATTCGCCCCGCCTGGGAGCCCAGCATGAAAACGACTTCGACCCGATTGTTGCCCTTGTCCACGCTGGCCGTTTCGCTGGCCTTCACCGCCGCCGCACCGACCGCGGGCGCTGCCGATCAAGCCGCAAGCCACCCCACGCCGGCCGTCACGCCCTACGGCCCGCAACTGGAAGGCTTCCCCTACCCCCACCCGATCCAGCGATTCACCTTCAAGTCGCAGCAGCAGGACCTGTCGATGGCCTTCATGGACGTCGCGCCGAAGGGCAAGTCCAACGGCCGCACCGCGGTACTGCTGCACGGGAAGAACTTCTGCGGCGCGACGTGGGAAGCCACCATCGACACGCTGGCCAAAGCCGGCTACCGCGTGATCGCGCCGGATCAGATCGGCTTCTGCGCCTCCACCAAGCCGAAGGGCTATCAGTTCAGCTTCGCACAGCTCGCCGCCAATACGCAGGCGCTGCTGGAATCCCGCGGCGTGACGCGCGCCACCGTCATCGGCCATTCGATGGGCGGCATGCTGGCCGCGCGCTTCGCGCTGCAGTATCCGAAGACGGTGGAGCAGCTGGTGCTGGTCAATCCGATCGGGCTGGAAGACTGGCAGGCGGAAGGCGTGCCCTATGCCACCGTCGATCAGCTGTATCAGGGCGAGCTGAAAACGAACTTCGATTCGATCAAGGCCTATCAGCTGCGCTTCTACTACAACGGCAAATGGCGCCCCGAATACGACCGCTGGGTCGCGATGCAGGCGGGCATGTACGCCGGTCCCGGCAAGGAGCAGGTCGCGTGGAATCAGGCGCAGACCTCCGAGATGCTGTTCACGCAGCCGGTCATCCACGAGTTCTCCCGGATCGCGGCGCCTACGCTGGTGATGATCGGCGAGAAGGACCGTACCGCGCCGGGCGCCAACCGCGCCGCGCCCGAGATCGCCAGCAAGCTGGGCAACTATCCCGAACTCGGACGCCGCGCCGCGCGCACGATTCCGAACGCGACGCTGGTGGCCTTCCCCGAGCTGGGCCATTCGCCGCAGGTCGAGTCGCCGGCGCAGTTCCACAATGCGCTGCTGCGTGGGCTCGGGGTGGCGGACGGCGCGCGTTGATCGCGCGCTTCAGCCCGATGGGCAGACCGCTTGCCGTGCATCGCCACGGCAAGCCGCCTGATCCGCGCTGGCGCTAACGCGACACCATTGTCGCGTTCCAGCGCCCTCCCCCCTCGATCGTGCCCTGCATCGTCCTGCCGCTGATCTCCCCGGTATAGCGCTGAGTACCGGCGGTAAACGCGATCCTGGTGCCATCGATGCGGCCGTCGCTGATCGGCGTGGCGGCCCCCTCTTCGCGCAGCGTCCCCTCGATCTTCTGATACTTCTGCGTCAGCACCAGCTGCCTCTCGCCCATCCGCCAGGTGCCCTGTACCTTGGCCGGAATCACCCATTTGTAGGCGGTGCAGTGCCCCGCGCAGCCCTGCGTGACCTGCGCGGTTTCGTCCGGCTCCCAGTCGTCCATCGTGAAGGTATTGGAGACGACCCGCGTGCCGGGTTTCATGTTCAGCAAGGTCGGACGCAGCCGCAGATTCAGATCGGGCAGCAGGAACAGCGTCACCACGGTCGCGTTCGAGAAGTCCGACTTGAAGATATCGCCCTGGTCGAATCTGGCGCGATTGGCGACGCCCTCGGCCTGTGCCGCACGACGCGACAGCGCCACCATGTCGGCGTTGTACTCGATGCCGCGTGCGGTGGCGCCGCGCTTGGCCGCGGTGATCACGAGCCGGCCGTCGCCTGAGCCCAGATCGACGAGATGGTCCTTCGGCGTCAGCCCCGCCATGTCGAGCATGCGATCGACCAGCGCCTGCGAGGTCGGCACCCATACCACGTCCTTGCCAGACTGACCGACCGACGGCTTGTAGACCGAGGTTTCGGAGCTCGTCTCCGTCTGTGCGAACCCCGGTTCGATGAAGGCCGCCGCCCCCGCGGCGAACAGCGCGGCTGCGACGAAGGAATGGCGCAAGATCGTCATCGACGTTCTCCTGTTCTGATGGTCACATGGGATCCGGTGAAGCATCCTGGCTCTCCGCGACTTCGACCTGCTTGCGCTTGAACAGCAGGATCGGCGCGCCAGCGGCGAGCATCGCGAGCCCGATCAGCGCCGCCGCGCCGGTATAGGTCACGCTGGCATAGAGCATGTACAGGCAGGTCAGGCAGAAGATGATCGGCGTGATCGGATACAGCGGCACGCGATACGGCAACACGCGGTCGGGATGGCGCCAGCGCAGCACGAACAGCGAGAGGCCGACCAGCAGCAGGAAGCCCCAGAACACCGGCGCGGTGTAGTCGACCATCGCCTTGAAGCCGTCGCGCGTGATGGCGCCCACGCCGATCAGCGCCAGCGCGATGATCCCTTGCGCGATCTGGCCGTTGGCCGGCGTCTTGCCGCGGCCGTCCCAGACGCCGACCCATTGCATGACGGTCATGTCGCGCGCCATCGCATAGAACACGCGCGAACCGGTGAAGATGGTGGCGTTCAGCGTCGACACCGCGGCGATCACGATGGCCGCCGTGACGATCCGCTCGCCGATCGGTCCCGCCACCACGCGCATCATGTCGGCCGCAACCGCGTCGGATTCGCGCAGCCCATCGAGCCCGAGAATCGACAGCAAGGCCAGATTGGCCAGCGTATACAGCACCACCAGAATGGCGGTGCCGCCCGCCAGCACCTTGGCGATGTTGCGCGGCGCATCCTTCAGCTCCCCGGTCAGATAGGCCGCCTCGTTCCAGCCGCCATAGGTCAGCAGCACGAAGATCATCGCCATGCCGATCGCGGCCGATTCGGGCGGCACCGCGGGCGCGGCGCGCTCGGCGGTCTCGGGCGATGCGAACAGCCCGAACAGGATGATCGCGCCGATCGCACCGATCTCCAGGAACGTCACCACCACCTGCAGGTTCTTGCCTTCGATGGTGCCGATCACATTGACCGCGGTCAGCACGATCACGGCCAACGCCGCATAAATGGCCGGAGCGAATGGGGCGAATGGTCCGAACAGGCCGGCGGGCAGCAGCTGGGCAAGGTAATCGCCCAGCATGAAGGCGACCGCCGCAATGGCGCCGGTCTGGATGACCGTGCAGCGCGCCCAACCGAACATCATCGCGGTCGAGCGGCCGTAGGCGCGGGACAGGAAGTGGTACTCGCCGCCCGCGTTGGGATGGGCCGCCGACAGCTCGGCGTAGCACAGCGCGCCGATGAAGGTGATGATGCCGCCGACGATCCAGACCAGGATGAACATCGCCTCCGACTCGACGCTGCCGGCGACGATCGAAGGCGTGCGGAAGATCCCGACCCCGACCACCAGGCCGACCATGATGGTGATGGCATCGAAGACCGACAGGATGCCCTGCGGTCGGGGTGGGTTCGGATCGGTCATGCCGGTCATCCCTATGCCTCGGACGGATGGAGCGAAACGGGCTTGCATTCCGCATGCGAATCGCTGCCGTGGAAGGCAGCGGGCTTGTCTGCCTGTCCACAATACGAAACATCCGAATGAGTGACTAGGGGTGTGGCGGCCTGCTCCGACGAGCCGTCAATCGACGTGACGGAAAGTTCGCCTCAGGGGCGCCGAAAATGACATCGGTGTCATTCAACGTTGGCCGAAAGCCGCACCGGCGAACAGGTCCTTGAACTCGCGCGGCTGCGAGCGCCAGTACTGCTTCGGGGCCTGCACCCGGGCGCCGAGTTGCGCGGCGGCATGCCACGGCCAGCGCGGGTCGTACAGCATCGCCCGCGCCAGCGACACCGCGTCGGCCTCCCCGTTGGCGATGATGCTCTCGGCCTGCTCCGGCTCGGTGATCAGCCCGACCGCGATGGTCGGCAGCCCGACCTCCGCCTTGACGCGCTGCGCGTACGGGACCTGATAGCCGGGCCCCAGCTTGATCGCCTGCTGCGGCGACACGCCGCCGGTGGTCACATGGATCGCCGCGCAGCCGCGTTTGGCCAGCGCCTTCGAGATCGCCACCGTGCCCTCGATATCCCAGCCGTTCGGCACCCAGTCGGTCGCGGAGATGCGCGCCCAGACCGGACGGTCGGCCGGGAAGACGGCCCGCACCGCGTCGAACACTTCGAGCGGAAAGCGCATCCGGTTCTCCAGGCTGCCGCCGTACTCGTCGTCGCGATGATTGGCGATCGGCGACAGGAATTGATGCAGCAGATAGCCGTGCGCGGCGTGGATCTCGATCGCATCGATACCCAGGCGCGCGGCGCGCTTCGCGGTCTCGACGAAGTCGCGCTTGACGCGTTCGAGTCCGGCCCGGTCCAGCGCTGCCGGGGCGACTTCGTTCGGGGCGTGCGGCACCGCGGACGGCGCCTCGGTCTGCCAGCCCTCGGGCTCGTCGGGACGGATCTGGGCACCGCCATCCCAGGGCGCGCGGCTCGACGCCTTGCGCCCCGCATGCGCGATCTGCATCGCGACCTTGATGGGTGAATAGGTGCGCACGGCCTTCAGCACGCGCGCCAGCGCCGCCTCGTTCTCGTCCGAGTACAAGCCGAGGTCGTAGGGCGTGATGCGTCCCTGCGGCGAGACCGCGGTCGCTTCGAGAATCAGCATGCCGGCGCCGGACAGCGCGAGATGACCGAGATGGATCAGATGCCAGTCGGTGGCATTGCCCTGCTGCGCCGAGTACTGGCACATCGGCGCGATCAGGATGCGGTTGTCGAGCTGCAGATCGCCGATCTGCAGGGGCGTGAAGAGTGCGGACATCGGGAACCTCTCGTGACTTCTTGTGGTTGGTATCGGCCCGGCACTGCGGGCCAGGCAGGCATTGTGCGGCAACTGGGCGATTGCTGCAGGCAGCCGACAACGGTGCGCATGGACGCATCCTGGTGCGAGGCCTGCCGTTCGTGGTGCGCCGGCTCCCGCCGATGGTGCCCCCGCATCGTCCCGACGCGGATCGGCGGGCCCGATACGCAGGATTGCCGCAGCAATGCAGGAAATCCGGTGGCATACCACTTGCTTTGGCAGTGCCGACGTCTCTTCCCCACTCAGGAGCCATGCCAGTGAACAGCTTTGCCTGCGCTTTCGCATCGATGTCGACCGCCGCTTCCCTCGCCACCGCCGCCTCGGCCACCGGCGCCCGTCAACGGCTTGGCCCCATCGGCGCGGCCGTGGCGCTGGCGCTGCTGGCATTGCCGGGCTCCGCGATGGCGGAGAAGGTGCTGCGCATCGGCATGACGGCGGCCGATATTCCCCGTACGCTGGGCCAGCCGGACCAGGGCTTCGAGGGCAACCGCTTCAGCGGCATTCCGATGTACGACGGCCTGACGCAATGGGATCTGAGCAAGAGCGATGGTCCGAGCCTGCTGATCCCGGGGCTCGCCACCGAATGGAAGGTGGACGCGAAGGACAAGACCAGGTGGGTGTTCAAGCTGCGTCCCAACGTCAAGTTCCATGACGGCACGCCGTTCAACGCCGATGCGGTGGTGTGGAACGTCGGCAAGGTCCTGGACAAGACGGCTAAGCAGTTCGACCCGAGCCAGGTCGGCGTGACCGCATCGCGGATGCCGACGCTGCGGTCGGCGCGCAAGATCGACGACCTGACGGTGGAACTGACCACCTCCGAGCCGGACTCCTTCCTGCCGTACAACCTGACCAACCTGTTCATGGCGTCGCCCACGCAATGGGAGAAGAAGTTCGCCGCGGTGCCGGCCTCGGTCACCGATCCGGTCGAACGTTCCAAGCAGGCGTGGGTCGCCTTCGCCGCCGATGCGGCGGGCACCGGGCCGTTCAAGATGAGCCGCTTCGTGCCGCGCGAGCGCCTCGAGGTCGTGAAGAATGCCCAGTACTGGGACGCGAAGCGCGTGCCGAAGATCGACAAGGTCGTGATGCTGCCGATGCCGGAGGCCAATGCGCGCACCGCGGCGCTGCTGTCCGGGCAGGTCGACTGGATCGAGGCGCCCGCACCGGACGCCATCGCACAGATCAAGAGCCGCGGCTTCCAGGTCTACGCCAACGCGCAGCCCCACATGTGGCCGTGGCAGCTGTCGTTCGCGCCGGGCTCGCCCTGGCTCGACAAGCGCGTGCGCCAGGCGGCCAACCTGTGCGTCAATCGCTCGGGCCTGAAGACCCTGCTTGGCGGCTATATGGCCGAGGCCAAGGGCATCGTCGAACCGGGCAACCCGTGGTGGGGCAATCCGAAGTTCGATATCAAGTACGACCCCGCCGGCGCCCGCAAGCTGATGCAGGAGGCAGGCTACTCGGCGGCCAAGCCGGTCAAGGTCAAGGTGCAGGTCTCCGCCTCGGGCTCCGGACAGATGCAGCCGCTGCCGATGAACGAGTACGTGCAGCAGAACCTGAAGGAGTGCTTCATCGACGTCGATTTCGACGTGGTCGAATGGAACACGCTGTTTACCAACTGGCGCATCGGCGCCAAGGATCCGAGCGCGCACGGCGCCAATGCGATCAACGTCAGCTTCGCGGCGATGGACCCGTTCTTCGCGATGGTCCGCTTCGTCAGCAGCAAGACACAGCCGCCGGTGTCGAACAACTGGGGCTACTTCAGCAATCCGGAGTTCGACAAGCTGATCGAGACCGCCCGCACCTCGTTCGACGACAAGGGCCGCGACAGCGCGCTGGCGAAGCTGCATGCCCGCATCGTCGAGGAAGCGCCGTTCGTGCTGATCGCGCATGACGTCGGCCCGCGCGCGATCTCGAAGAAGGTCAAGGGCGTGGTGCAGCCGCAGAGCTGGTTCATCGACATCGCCACCATGTCGATGGATTGATCCGTACGGAATCGACTGCCCGGGGCCCGCCACCATGTCCTATCTGCTTCGCCGCGCGCTGTACGCGATGCCCATTCTGCTGGGGGTCGCGCTGCTGTGCTTCTCGCTGGTGCATATCGCACCGGGCGATCCGCTGGTATCGGTGCTGCCGCCCGACGCCTCGGAAGAGATGCGCCAGCAGCTGGCCGCGCTGTACGGCTTCGACAAGCCCTTCGTCGAGCAATTCGTGCACTGGCTGACGCGCGCGTTGCACGGCGACCTGGGCACGTCGATCGCCACCAGCCGCCCGGTGATGCAGGAGGTCGCCACCGCGGTCGTCAATTCGGTGCGGCTCGCGGCGGTGGCCACGCTGATCGGCTTCACCTTCGGCTGCCTGTTCGGCTTCGTCGCAGGCTACTTGCGCGATTCGGCGATCGACCGCGCGGCCTCGTTCCTGTCGGTGTTCGGCGTCAGCGTGCCGCATTACTGGCTGGGCATGGTGCTGGCCATCGTGTTCTCGGTGATGCTGGGCTGGTTGCCGGCGACCGGTGCCGGGCCGGGCGGATCGGGCGACTGGAGCTGGAACTGGGAACATGTCCAGTACATGTTGCTGCCGGCGATCACGATGTCGGTGATTCCGATGGGCATCGTCGCGCGGACCATTCGCGCGCTGGTGGCCGAGATCCTCTCCAACGAGTTCATCGTCGGCCTGAAGGCGCGCGGCCTGTCCGACCTGGCGGTGTTCCGTCATGTGGTCAAGAACGTCGCCCCGACCGCGCTGTCGGTGATGGGCCTGCAGCTGGGCTATCTGCTCGGCGGATCGATCCTGATCGAGACGGTGTTCGCCTGGCCGGGCACCGGCTTCTTGCTGAACTCGGCGATCTTCCAGCGCGATTTCCCGCTGCTGCAGGGGACGATCCTGGTGCTGGCGGTGTTTTTCGTGCTGCTGAACCTGGCCGTCGACGCGCTGCAGACGCTGTTCGATCCGCGCATCCAACGCAACTAGCGCTACTAGCGCAACTAGCGCAACCAGTGCCCCGGAGAATTCGATGGAAATGACGCTGGACAATGCCGCCGCGCCCGCCGCGATGGAGCGCTCCCCCGGCTACTGGTCCACGGTGGGCCGCCGGCTGCTGCGCAACAAGCTGGCAATGGGCGCGGCGCTGATCCTGCTCGCGCTGATCGTGCTGGCGATCTTCGCGCCGCTGCTGATGCCGGCCGATCCCTATGCCTCGTCGATCCTGAAGCGCCTGAAGCCGATCGGCACCGAGGGCTATCCGCTCGGCACCGACGAGCTCGGCCGCGACATGCTGTCGCGTTTGATCCTTGGCGCGCGGCTGTCGCTGTTCATGGGCATCACGCCGGTGCTGATCGCCTTCGTGCTGGGAAGCGCGCTGGGCATCGTCGCGGGCTATGCCGGCGGCTGGACCAACACCGCGATCATGCGGATCGTCGATATCTTCTACGCCTTCCCGTCGGTGCTGCTCGCCATCGCGCTGTCCGGCACGCTTGGCGCCGGCGTCGGCAATGCGCTGCTGTCGCTGACCATCGTCTTCGTGCCCCAGATCGCGCGCGTGGCCGAGAGCGTCACCACCCAGGTGCGCAACCGCGAGTTCGTCGACGCGGCGCGGGCGTCGGGGGCGTCCGCCCTGACCATCGTGCGCGCGCATGTGCTGAACAACGTGCTGGGGCCGATCTTCGTCTACGCGACCGGGCTGATCTCGGTGTCGATGATCCTGGCTTCCGGCCTGTCCTTCCTCGGTCTGGGCGTCAAGCCGCCCGAGCCCGAATGGGGCCTGATGCTGAACACGCTGCGCACCGCGATCTATACCCAGCCCTGGGTGGCCGCGCTGCCCGGGGCGATGATCTTCCTGACCTCGATCTCGTTCAACCTGCTCGCCGACGGCATCCGCTCGGCGATGGAAATCAAGGACTGAGCCGATGCCGACATCTATGTCGATGCCGATGCCGATGCCGATGCCGATGCCGATGCGATTGTCCGCGCCCAACGCCGACCTCGGCGGTCCCGCCCAGCCGCTGGTGATCGCGCGCGATCTGGTCAAGCATTTTCCGTTGAAGGGCAAGATCCCCGGACGCCGCGCCGGCGCCGTGCGCGCGGTCGATGGCGTCAGCTTCGATGTGCTCAAGGGCGAGACGCTCGGCGTGGTCGGCGAATCCGGCTGCGGCAAGTCCACCACGGCGCGGCTGCTGATGCAGCTGACTGAGCAGGACAGCGGCGAACTGATCTTCGACGCGCTGGGCGTGGGGTCGGCGCAGCTGCCGCTCAAGCGCTACCGCAGCCAGGTGCAGATGGTGTTCCAGGACAGCTATTCGTCGCTGAACCCGCGGCTGACCATCGAGGAGTCGATCGCCTTCACCGCCCGCGTGCACGGCATTGCGGCGCGCGAGGCAACCGAGCGCGCGCGCCACCTGCTCGGGCGCGTGGGACTCGAGCCGTTGCGCTTTGGCGGCCGCTATCCGCACGAGCTGTCCGGCGGACAGCGCCAGCGGGTCAATATCGCAAGAGCGCTGGTGCTGCGGCCGCGTCTGGTGATTCTCGACGAAGCGGTCTCCGCCCTGGACAAGTCGGTCGAGGCCCAGGTGCTGAACCTGCTGCTGGATCTGAAGGCGGAGTTCGATCTGACCTACGTCTTCATCAGCCACGATCTGAACGTGATTCGCTATCTGTGCGATCGCGTGATGGTGATGTACCTGGGCAAGGTCGCCGAGATCGGCGACACCGAAGCGATCTACAACAATCCGGCCCATCCGTACACGCGGGCCCTGCTCGCGTCGATGCCGGCGATGGATCCGGATCGCCGCACGCTGACGCCGCCGCTGGCCGGCGACCCGCCCAACCCGATCGATCCGCCGTCCGGTTGCAGCTTCCATCCGCGCTGCAGCCTGGCCGAATCCGTGTGCGGACGGCGCGCGCCCGTGCTGTCCGACACGATGGCCGGCCATCCGGTGGCCTGTCTGATGGCCGAGGCCGACAGCGGCCACTCCCGGCCGCTGGTACGGCAATCGGCGGCCACCGCTGCCGCGCCCTGCTGAGGAGGCCAACATGAATCCCACCGTGCCCGCATCGGCATCGAACGTATCGGCATCGAACGCTTCGGGGCCAAACCCCACGCCTTCGTCCGGCACGCCAATGGTTTCCGTGCGCGACCTGCATGTCGCCTTCGACGCCGGCGGCAAGACCATCCGTGCCGTCAACGGCGTCTCGCTCGACGTCGCTCCGGGCGAAGCCGTCGCGCTGATCGGCGAGTCAGGCTCGGGCAAGAGCGTGACATTGCGCGCGCTGATGCGGCTGCATCCGCCCCGCCGCACCGCCATGACTGGCGACATCCGCATCGACGGCACCGACGTGATGCGGCTCGACGCCAAGGGACTGGCCCGCATCCGCGGCGGCACCGTCGCCATGGTGTTCCAGGAGCCGCTGCTCGCGCTCGATCCCGTCTACACGATCGGCCAGCAGATCGTCGAGTGCATCCGTACCCATGCCCGTGTCTCTGCCGCGGAAGCGCGCCGGCAAGCGCTGCAGGCGCTGGAGTCGGTGCGCATTCCGAGCCCCGAGCGGCGCCTGGCCGCCTATCCGCACGAACTGTCGGGCGGCATGCGGCAGCGCGCAATGATCGCGCTGGCGTTATCCGCCAGGCCGAAGATCCTGCTGGCCGACGAGCCCACCACCGCGCTCGATGCCACCGTCCAGATCCAGGTGCTGATCCTGTTGCGCGAGCTGCAGCGCGCGCTCGGGCTGTCGATCGTGTTCGTGACCCACGATATCGGCGCCGCCGTCGAGATCGCGGATCGGGTCGCCGTGATGTACGGCGGCCGTATCGTCGAGGAAGGTCCGATCCGGACGCTGCTGCGCGACGCGCGTCATCCCTACACCATCGCGCTGTTGCAAAGCCGGCAGCACGGCATGGCACGCGGCGAGCGGCTGACCGCCATTCCGGGATCGCCGCCCGATCTGGCGGCGTTGCCCGCCGGTTGCAGCTTTGCGCCGCGGTGCGCCCATGCGCGGCCCGAATGCCTGCAGCGCGTGCCGCCGTCCGTCTCGCTGGGGGACGGTCATCGCGTCAGCTGCGTGCTGACCGCTGCGGCCGAACCCGCATTGGCCATGGCCGTGGCCTGATTCCAGCGAACCGGAGCCGGCCATCGCGCATCGGCCGGCGTCGCGCCTTCCAACGACCTGCGGAGACCCCATGAGCCTGGCATCGCATCCCTCCCGCTCCTTCATGCCCTACCCCGAAGTCGAGGTGCCCCACGCGCAAGGCGGGCCGTTGCACGGCCTGCGCTTCGCCGTCAAGGACCTGTTCGACGTGGCGGGCTATCCCACCGGTGGCGGCAATCCGCACGTGTTGGCGATGTCGGGCATCAAGACGTCCACGGCGCCCGCGGTGCAATGCCTGCTCGACGCCGGCGCGGCGTTTGTCGGCAAGACCCATACCGACGAGCTGGCCTTCTCGATGAACGGCAAGAACGCGCACTACGGCGCACCGGTCAACGGCGCGGCGCCCGGCCGCATCACCGGCGGCTCCTCGTCCGGCTCCGCCTCCGCGGTGTCGAACGGCCTGTGCGACCTTGCGCTGGGCACCGATACCGGCGGCTCGGTGCGCGCACCGGCGAGCCATTGCGGCCTGTTCGGGATCCGCCCGACGCATGGCCGCGTCTCTTTGGCGCAGTGCCTGCCGCTGTGCGACAGCCTGGATACCTGCGGCTTCTTCGCGCACGACATCTCCACCTTCGCGCGGGTTGCCGATGTGCTGCTGGGCTCGGACGCCGCTGCCTTGCCGGCTCCGCCTCGGCTATTGCTTGCGGAAGACCTGTTTGCCTTGACTACGCCAGGCGCACGTGAAGCCCTGCTCCCCGTGGTGGCGCGTATCGAGGGCGCACTCGGCAAGGCCGATGCCGTCGCCGCCGCGGACCGCCCGATCGACGATCTCTACTGGGCCTTCCGCTATGTGCAGGGCCGGGAAGCGTGGCGCAGCGACGGGGACATGATCGAGCGCTACGGCCTGCAACTGGGTCCGGACGTGGCAGCACGGTTGGCCTTCTCGAAGGCCGTCACTGCCGGACAGCACGACGAGGCCACGCAGGTGCGCCGCGCGTTCACCGCCCACCTTGCCGCGCTGCTCGGCGACGATGGCGTGCTGCTGCTGCCGACGATGCCGGATATTGCGCCGCTGACCGACGCCGCCGCCGACACGCTCGAAGACTATCGCAACCGCGCCGTGCAGATGCTGTGCCTCGCCGGCCTGTCCGGCTTTCCGCAGATCAGCCTGCCGCTCGCCCGGCGTGATGGCGCCCCGCTGGGCTTCTCCCTGCTGGGGCCGGCCGGCAGCGATCGCAGCCTGATCGCCCTGGCCGAACGAGTGGTGGCCGCGGCCGGCTGAACGCGGCGATCGCGAGCTCGGGCCGCGGTCCTTACCGTGTCACGTCCAGCACCCACCCCGGCTCGACATGGTCGGGGTTCTCCGCCAGGTTGTACTGCGGATTCAGGTTGATCAGCTCGCGCAGCGCGTAGGCGGCGACCTGCTGGTCCGCGGTCAGCGCCTCGGCCTCGGCCTGCTCCTTCTGTCCGTCGGACAGCAGCGTATCGAGGTTGGTCGCCGCGATGCCCCACAGCGTCGAGGTCTCGACGCCCGTGCCGTACGGCTGCACGACCACGCGGCCGTTGCGCGGCCGGGGCTGTTGCGGGGGCTCAGGCTCCGGCCTGGGCGGTTGCGTCGGCTCGGTGGTCGGCGGCCTCGGCTCCTCGGTCGGCGTTTCCGGGCGCGGCGGTTGCGTCGGGGTCGGCTGCGTCGGCGACGGGTCCTGCGTCGAAGGGACCGACGGGGTCGAGGACGGCGAGGACGGTGAGGTCGGCTTGACCGGCTCGTCGTCCTCGTCGCTGCCCAAGGTCTCGAGCAGTATCTTCATGCCGAAGTTGACGATCACGCCGCCGCCCAGCAGCACCAGGCCATACGGCATCGCGCGGCCGAAGAATTCCCATTTGCGCGGCAGCAGCGATTGGTCCGGCTTGAGCTGGATGTCGCCGCCCTTGGCCGCGGCCGCCTTGTTGAACTCGCGGTTCGCGATGGTGCGCTCGACGCGCGACTGCAGGAAGGCGCCGACGCCGAACGTCGCCAGGCTGGCCGCCCCGAGGCCGCCGGCCACGCCGCCGTACGTCATCACGTCGGTCACCGCCAGCGGGATGGCGCCGGCCGCGTACATGCTCATCACGAACTTGCGCGTATGCGCCGCGCCCAGCGGCGGCAGCGCGACCTTTGCGTGGTGGCCGATGCGGTTGGCGATATTGAAGCTGGCCAGCACGCCGTTCGCCGCCAGGAAGGCGGTATTGCTGTAGGTCGCGACATTGCCCAGGTCCACACCGTGATGCATGAACCAGGTCGCGGTGGTGGCGTTGTTGATCGCCAGCGTGCCGATCTGCAGGCCGTCATTGATGCGGCCGGCAACCGTCTTGGGCGTCAGCAGGGCTGCGCCGACGGTCTTCAGCGTCTGGACGGCGGCGGCGACCTCCTCCGCGGTGGGCTTGTCCGGGTGCCCATTGACGTGGGCATCGAGCTTGTCGATCGCCCCCTTGAATTCCTCCCGCTTGGTCTTGTGAATGCCCCATATCGCGGCACGGTCGGTCGTCAGTACCTTCCTGAGCCACGCGATATCGGCAGGCGTCTGCCGATCGGTGCGGCGGATCACGCGGTTGGCGAAGGCGGTCCGCCCGGCCGCCACGCCGCCGCGATAGATGAAGCACGAGCCGGCCACCACCACGGAGGCGGCGGTACCGGGCATCGGCATGGCAGGCATGGCCGCGGCCGCGGTGGCGAAGGCTCCGCCGACCGATGCCGCGACCGTGGCACGCAGCTTCCACGGCCGCGGCGTGGGCGGGGGTGAAGACGATGCCGGCTGCGGGTGGGCTGGCGTTGGCTGGTTCGACTCGCTCGGATCGGGCGATGCAGCCCCATCCGGCTCCGACTCGCCGCCATGCCGGAACGTGGCCGAGCGCACCGTTCCCTCGGGTTCGATCGACACACGGGCGACGTTGGCCTGCGCGGCCTCGCGCATCTTCGCCAGCACGGTCACCACCGCTTGCCCGTGCGCGGCCAGACCGCCGCCGGGTTCGACCGACATCACGTCGGCGATCTTCACGCTGCCATCGGCAAAGAACGCGAACTCGACGTCCTGCAGCAGCAGGCCGCGGCCGTCCGCGCCGTTTTCGATACCGTGTTCGATGGCGTCGAGATCGCGCAGCGTGCGCGCGTTCATCCGCGCCGCATACTGCGGCAGCAGCTTGCCGTTGCCATCGAGCAGCTCGGCGCTGCCGGCCAGATAACGCTCATAGACGATGGCGGGATGGCCGAGCACCGACTCGCCCTCGCCGCCATGGATGCGCAGCGTCGGCATGCCCATCGCCTCGACCTGCGCCATGGCCTCGCGCTCCGCGCTCATCGGGAACGGCGCGATCATGCTGTCGTTGCCGAGCGCGACCGCATGGCTGTTGCCCAGCGCGAATACCGTCTTGACGGCGCCTGAGCCGAGCCGAGGGCCGAGATAGTCGACCAGGTCGACCGGCGTCTGCTGCCCATCGTCGCGCACCATGCGCACCGCATCCACGCCATCGACCGCGAAGGTACGGTTGGCATGGCGATACGGTTGCGGATGCAGCGTTTGCCAGGCGACGCCTTGCTGATCGAGCTGCAGTACCGGTTTGGGCGGGCCGCCCGCGTTGTCGGCGGCGGTTCGCGCGGCGGCGCGATCCAGCCTGTCGAGCTTGAAGCCGGCCGCGGGCAGCATCACGTCGACGCCCATCACGTCGGCCACGCGCTGCGCGAAGGCGTGCCGTGCATGCTGGCTGCCGCCATCGAGCGCCAGCACGATCGGACCGTTCTTCTTGCCTGCGTCGGCGAGTTCCAGCGCGAGCCGGTGCGCGCCGACCGCTTCGCCCTCGGCGTCGAGCAAGCCACGCTCGCCGTCGAATCGCCCCAGCACGACGTTGTAGTCGTCCGGCACCCTCGCTTTCAGCGGCGACGCGCCGAAGGTCGCATCGGCATAGCGCGGCGACGCTGCACGCCAGGCGGCCGGACCGGCAACGTTGACGTCGTTGCTGTCGCGGGCGGCCGCCGGCAGCGGCGCGTCGCCGTCTGGCATCACGAATGCGCTGTCGGGCAGCGCCAGTCCGCCTTCGGTGACGCCGACGATCGGCAGCGCCGGCATGGCGCCGTAGAAGCGTCCGCCGTGGCTGTGCACCGGCGCGTCCGACTGCGCCATCGCTTCCGGGCCCGCATCGACGCGCATCGCGCCGCCGAAGACGGTGTCGCCGCCGTCATGCCAGCCGCGGACCTCCCACTTGCCATCCGGCGCGTAGACGCGGGCGTTCAGTGCGGTGGCCAGCTGTTGCGCCAGCGGCAGCGGGCCGTCCATGCCGAAGCAGTCGTAGATCAGCACCGGCATGCCTTCGCGATAGTCCGGGTGCGAGCGGATCCGGTCGGCCAGCGCGGCCGCGTCGTAGTCGGGACGGCCGCTGCCGTCCATGTCCATGCGCACACCCTGGTATGCGCCCTCGGCCCGCACCGTGAAATAGCCGGGCACCTGCGGCACCGAGATCGGCATCGCGCGGTTGTCGAAGGTGACGTAGCCCGCCTCCGCGGCCAGATCGAGATGCGCCTTCGCCCGCGGGAAATGCCCCAGTTGCTGCAGCACGTCGATCCGTTCACCGGCCTCGTTGCGCACCAGCGGCATGCCGTCGACAAAACCTTCCGGCAGCGCCACGCGGATATCGCCTTCGTAGGCGCGGTTCAGCGCGATCTCGCCCGGCACCGTGCTGCCGTCGCGCCGCGACAGCGGCACCGTGCCGATCGCATCGTCGGCGGCCGGCACGCGGCCGGGCCGGTACTGCGCCGCGGGCACGACCTGCAGCCGCACCTTGACGCCGACCGCCGCCTGCCGGTCCAGCTGCGCCGCGGCCTGCCGCGGCGAATCGAAGACGCCGATCACCTTCGGCTTGCCATTGGCCGCATCGCCGTCGCGCACCGCCACATACTTGACGTCCGCCAGCCGGCCGCCGGTGGCGTGCACGCTGTCGATCACCGTGGCGATCGCCTCGTTGCCCGGTACGGCATCGCGCAGCGACCAGCTGCGATCGACGATCGCGGGCACATGGCGTGCCCCGCCGTTGCCCTGCCCGCCCTGGCCGGTGCCAGGGCCGGCGCCATGGAACGGACGCCGCAGCCCGTGCGCGAACAGGTCTTCGAGCACCGAGCGCGGCTGGCGGCGCGGCATCGCCGTGCCCATCAGCGCGGGCACCGGCGCGCCGGGACCGGTCACCGCATCGGCGCCGGCCCAGTGCCGCAGGAAGCGATACACGGCCGCGTGGACCTCCGGCTCGAAGCCGTCGACGGTGGGCTGCAGTTCGCGCGATACGCCGTCCACCGCCCCCGCGTGCATTGCGGCTTCGATGCCGGACAGGATCTGATCCTCGGTCGGCATCCGATGCGCATTGCCGGTCAGACGCAAGACCTCCGCGCCGACGGCATAGGCGCCCCAGTTCGACACGCTGGCCGTGACCAGATAGTCGGCGCGAACGCGCGACGCGATCTCGCTGCCATCCTGAGCCGGCTGGATGAACTTGTAGACATTGCCCATGGCGGCCTCGTTGCCGCCGTCGCCGATGCCCAGCGTGGTGATGCGCATGTCGTTCGCCGCCACCAGCAGTTCGTCGACCGCGGGGTTGAAGCCATCGATGCGCACACCGCGCATGTTGTGCTTGGTGCCGACCGCCGTGCGGCCCGGCAGTTCGACCGCCATCACGCGGTCGGGCTGCAGTTCCTCGAGCAGCGCGCGGGCCATCGGGTTGGCGCCATCGATCGGCAGGTCGAACACATGGATCGTATCGA
Source organism: Cupriavidus gilardii (assembly GCF_017598945.1). Lineage (GTDB taxonomy): Bacteria > Pseudomonadota > Gammaproteobacteria > Burkholderiales > Burkholderiaceae > Cupriavidus > Cupriavidus gilardii_E. The sequence continues at coordinate 45,631 of NZ_JAGFTW010000056.1, read as the reverse complement.
TCGGCTCGCCCATGTCGGCCAGCACCGCTTCGAGCACCGGCCGGTTGGCCGAGTCGACGACATAGGTCACACGCTTGCCCGCCGCTCGCAGCATCGCACCGAGCGCCGCCGTTCCGGGCGGGCCATCGGTCTCGGGCATGCCTTCGGCCACCGAAAAGCCCGTCAGCAGCATCACGTGCTCGGCATCGGCCAGCGAGGCAGCGGCACGCCGTGCGCTCTGCGGGATCGCGAAGCGATCGACATTGCGGCCGGTGTACGACGTCACCACGGCGTCGATCGGATCGGGCATGCGGTTCGCATCGAGGATGCCTCGCACCTGCCCCGGGTCGGTCTGCGGGCTGAATTCCGGCACGCTGAAGGCCCGCGCGCGGGGGTCCTGGGTCATGCCCTGGGCCAGCCGCACCACTTCGCCGGCGCGGCCGGTGGTCACCGTCAGCAGCGGCAGCATGTCGTCGACCCGTACGTCCTCGAACGGAATTGGCTCGGGCAGCAGGTCTTCCTGCTTGAGCACGCCGCGCTCGACCAGGCGGTCGACCAATGCCTTGGCCTGGTACTGCATCGGATCGATCAGCTTGACGTGGCCGAGGCCGCTGGCATCGAGCTGCTGCCGGATCAGCCCGGCCAACGCCGGATAATGCGTGCAGCACAGCCACAGCGAGTCCGTCTCGGGCGGAATGCGATCGGCGTTGATGTACTTGGCGACGAGCGCCTGGATCGCCGCCAGTTCGGGACCGTCCTTGGCCAGATGCTGCAGCGCGTTGACTGCGCCGGCCCATTCGACGGCATCGATCTCCAGCACGTCCTGCCCGGTCCGCAGCGCGCCGACCGCGTCGCGGTAGGCATGGTCCTTGACGGTGCCCGGCGTGGCCACCACCGCGATATGCTGGCCGCCGTCCTGCGCCATCGCGCGCGCCGTGGTGTGGATCAGATTGATGAAGTCGCGCTCGTCCAACCCGGCCCAGCCCTCGGGATAGGTGATGCAGGCCGTGTTGCAGCCCAGCGCGTTGGCGTCGGCCTGCTGTCGATGCATCGCATGCAGGCCGTCGTTGACGCGACGGATCAGGTCGTCGCGGGCGCGCCCGCCATAGGTACCCGCGGCATGGTCGCCATACGCGACCACCTGCACGCGCTTGCCGGTCATCGCGAAGATGTGCCGGGCGATATTGCTGCCGGCCAGGATGCCGCCGTTGCTCGAATCGAACACCGCCACTTCGATGATGTCGTTCATCACGCGGATGCCGAACGGTTCGGGGTCGACGCCCTGCGGCAGGAAACGGCGCTGCACGCCGTCGAGCATCTGCGCCAGATCCAGCCCTTCAGGCAGCTGCTTGGCCTGCGCCTGCAGCAGCTCGTAGACGCCGAGATAGCTGCGCTTGTCCAGACCGCGCATGCTGGTGGCACCGCGGTCGAGCGTGACGCTGTCATAGGCATGCAGCGCTGCCATGCGGTCGATCATGGCACCGACGCGCGCGGTGGATGGCATCTCGTGCTGGCTGCCGGTGGCGCGTTTCAGCGCGAAACCGACCGCCTGCGCCGCCAGGTTGGCGTTCATGCCGACCACGGGATGGCTCGCACCGATCGCCGACCACTGGTCGATATCGGCCGGCTCGACATGCAGCGACGTCATCGCGCGCTCCAGCGCCGAGCGCATGCCCGCGGTATGGCTGTCCGCGCCGATCGCGACGGTGACCAGGTCCTTCGCGTTCGCCTCGACCATCAGCTGGTCCACCATCGGCGCGCCCTCCAGGCGCTCGCCGTTGGCCAGCCGGTATTCGCCGGCACGGTTGCGGCCTGCCACTTCGACTGCGACCACCGCCTGGGTCCGGTACTTGGCCAGCAGCGCCTGCGCCTGCTGCGCGGCCCGCGTCGAGTCGGTGGCCGTGAAGGTCTCGATGCGGGCATCGGCGACGCCCAGTTCCCCTTGCAGCAGATCGGCCAGCAGCGCCTCGTGCGCGGGGTCGGTGACGTAGACCACCTCCTTGCCCAGCGCGCTCAGATAGGCGCCCAGGGACACCGCACCGAGCGGACCGTGGGTGTCGGCGCCGCCGTGCAGCGTGGCGGGCGACGTCGCGATCAGTACCGTCTCGACATTCTGCAGCGCCCGTGCCGCCAGCTCGGCGCCATAGGGCACCGACAGCGACATCGCGCGGCCGTCCATGCCGGCCACGCGGTCGAGCGGGGAGATGGCGTTCTGCAGCACGATCGACGGCTCGGCGCGCGCGGCCTCCAGCAGGGCCGCACCGCGGCCGCCGCCATGTGCGAACACGGCGCTGCGGACGTCATGCCGTGCATCGCCGCGCGTATCGACGCGTGCATCGGCGCGGCGGCGGCTGCGGCCGCTCGCGTTGGTGCGGCTCGCCGCTGGCGGCGCCTCGCCGTGCCGGCTGCGTTCGCCGGCCTCGCGCATGTATTTGGTGACGGCCTGCTGCATCGCGCGGTCCATCATGCGATTGACCACGCCGTCCTGCAGCTTCGCACCCTGCGCCACCGCGGCGTCGAAGGTCAACCGGCTGGCCAGTTTGACCGATTGCCAGGTGCCCAGCTTCTGCGGGGTGTAGCTGCGGGTGCCGGCGCCATCCGCGGCATTCGCCGTGGCGGCGGCGCGGCCGGCGGGTTCGGCCGACGGCTCTGTCGGCGTGCGCGCCGGGGTGCGCGCCGGGGTGCGCGCCGGCGTGCCGCCGGCTTCCCCATCGTGTCCGTGCGCCACGGTGGGCCGGCCGGAAGTCCCCGAGTGATGGCCTGCCTCCTCGCCGCCGGCACGCTGCGCCGCGGCCGTATCCGACGGCTGGCGTCCGCGCGCGGTGCCGTCGTTGCCAGGCCGCACCCGCACCGGCACATCGCTGCCATCGCGGCCGTTTGCCAGACCCTCGCCCGCCTGCACTGCCGTCTGCAGGGCCAATGCCTGCGCCGCTGCCTCGGCCCGCGGGGATCGGCCCAGCACGCGCATGGTCGCGTCGTGCACGGCCCGCGCGCTGCGCATCTGGATACCGGCCGGCATCATCTGCGTCATGCCCATCAGCAGCATCGCGCCGTTCTGCAGCTTCTCGGTCAGCGACATCTGGTCGCCGTGCTGGACGAAGGTGACCGCCTGCTGCGTCGTCAGCACGCCGCCTGTACCGAACGCGCCCAGGTTGAGGACAGTGCCGCCGACCGCCATGCGGTTGGCCGTGCCGGCCAGCGTGCGGGAGGCCGACTGCGCCATCGTGGCCGCCCGCGCTGTCTTCGCAGCCTGCGCGGCGACGTTCGCCGCGAGCGGGTTGGCATTGGCGGCCAGCGCGGCGGCTCTGTCCGACAGCGCCGTTGCCCGGTTGGCCAGCGCCGTGGAGCGGGTGGCCAGCCCGCCGGACGCCCGCATGGCGAGCGAGGCGCCCTTGCCGAGGCCGAGGCCGCCGATCCCGGCGACCGAGCCGAAGGCGTTGGCCCACAGCGAGAAGGCGCGCGAGTTGTCGAGCGGATTGAGCGAGCGGCCGTGGTCGGCCATGTTGCGCGCATCGACCGCCGTGACGGCCAGCCCGTATCCCATCGAGCCGAGCATGCCGCTCCAGGCCACCGCGACCAGCGGTGTCGCGGCGCCCCCGGTGGCGAGCATCACGCCGACCCCGCCGATGGCGCCCAACGCCGTCACCCCGATATCGAGCCAGGCGCGGAATTTCTCGCCGTCCGTGACGATATGGGCGTCGATGTCGTCGAATTCCGCATGGCCGTCCGCGCCAAGGCTCAGGTCTCGGGCCAGATAGACGGTGCCCTTGTCGTGCAGCTCGTTGTTCTCCTGGAAGTCGCGCTCGGCCGGCTGATCGCCCTTGCCGTAGACCGCGCCCTGATCGTCGACCCACAGCGTCTTGCCGTCCTTGCCGACGAATTCGAACACCGCGCTCTGGTAAGGCGACATGCCCGGCCCGGTCACGTACATCGGAATGACCTTGATGGTGGCACCGTCCGGCGCATCTTCGGCCAGCTGTTCCTTGATCAGCTTCGGATCGGCGTTGGGCGCGGCCAGCGCGATCGCGTTGTCGATCGCCTTGTCGTCGCCCGCCTTCACGGTCAGCTCGTCCTTGCGCAGCGCCAGCGCATCGAAGGTGCCCTGCAGGATCTCGTCCTTGTCCAGTTCGAAGCGCCGCTGGTCCTCCTGGGCCTTCTGGCTGCCGCTGTACTTCTCGTAGCCGCGGTCCATCGCGCGGGTCAGGTCGTAGTCGGCCATCGCAGGCGCGCGGTCGTGATCCTTCAGCTCCCTGGCGAAGGCGAGCGACAGGCTGGTGTGGCCCTGTGCCGCGGCATCCTGCGCACCGCCATAGATGCGCCCCTGCGTGGCGCCCATCTGGTTCTGCATCACCATCGTGAAGACGTCGTTGTCCTCGTTGGCGAGCCAGCCGGCGGTGGTGGTCGCGGCCGGACCGGTACCGAGCTCGGAGCCGGGATTGCGCGCGTAGTAGCCGGCGTCGGCGGCATCGACCACCGCCGCCAGCCCATGGTAGAACTCGTCCCAGTCGTTGTAGCTGCCGCCGGCCGGCGCGACGTTGCGCCCGGTCCAGTCGTTGCCGTATTCGCTCCTGACCGTGTCGAGCAGCGTAGTGGCGTCTTCCTCGGTCAGATGGGGCGCGACCTGCTGCATGTACTGGCCGACCCGGTCGGCGTACATGGTCTCCTGGCCAAGGATCGGCTTGTAGTCGTCGTCGTGCGTCTTGCCTTCGAGGTCCTTGCGCATCGACGCCTCGATCTGCGCGCGGAAGGCGTCGCTGCCGAAGCGTTCGCCGTCCACGGCCAGATAACGCTCGCGCTCCTGCTCGGTCTGCGCGGCATTGGCCGCGCCCTGGCGCAGCTTCAGCGCACCGACGAAATCGCCCGCATCGAGCTTCTGGCTCAGGTTGTCCTGCAGATAGCCTTCGCGTATCGGGGTCGCGCCCTTCATCAGCGACAGCATGCGTTGCAGACCCGCGGCAGCGGCGGCGCTGTCTTCCTTGCTGATGCCATCGCCACCCTGCGCGCGTGCCTGCGTTTCGGCGAAGGCGTACATCATCAGGCTGCCGTGCTCCTTGATGCCGGCGTCGTATGCCCGCTTCACCGGATCGTTGCCCGGCGCATTCTCGGCAGGGATCAGGTCATCCGCCCCCAGCGACTTGTACATGACATAGGCCGCGGGGTTGAACTCCATCAGGTCCCGCTCCTGCTGCGTCAGATCGCGTGGCGTCGCCGAGTTCGGATCCGTTTTGGCCTTCGGATCGAGCGTCAGTCCCTGGACCTGCGCCATCGCCAGCGTGGTCGGATCGGTCTGCGCCAGCTCGCGCTCGAAGTCGGTCTCCGGCGTCAGGTGCTCCAGCTCGCCGGCGATCTGGCCCTGCATGTTGGCCGTTTCGATGACCGCGCGCATGCCCTGGTCGTTGCCATAGCGCGCCTGCAATTCCTTGACGGCCTGCTGCCGGTAGCTGTCGGGCACCTTGACGCCATCACCGGCCTTCAGCGCGTCGAGCTGCGCCTGCGCGTCGCCGACACGGTTCTGCGCCTGGGTCAGGTCGTAGCCGCGATCGGTCATCGAGATCGTGCGATCGTGCGGCTGGTTGCGCAGGCTCGCCAGCCCCTTGTCGGCATCCGTCTTGTACAGCTGCGTCGCCAGCGTATCGATCTCGACCCGCATCGTGCCGAGATAGGTTTCCTCGGCCTTGTCGCGGGTCTGCTGGGCCTGCTGTACGGCCGCACGCGCGTCGCTGACCGCCTTGCCGCTTTCGGGGTCGGCGCGGCGGATGCCCATCGGAATCTCCGCCAGCGCCTTCTCTTCCCGCTCCAACGTGGCCTCGGCCTGATCCAGCTGGTCCTCGGCGACGCCCAGCTCGAAGCGCGCTCCTTGCGTGTCGCGCGCCTGCTGGGTCGGCTCGGCCTTCAGAAAGCCGTCCTTGATCTGGCCAATGTTCTGGTCGAGCACCGGATCGTTGTAGCGCTCGCGGATCTCCTTCGCCTTGGCGTCGACCGCCGCGGTGATCGCCTTGGTATCGCCGCCGGTCGCCGCGGCCTGATTCGCGGCCACGCGCAACTCGTTCTGCGCGCCGGCCATCACCATGCCGTACTTCTGCTCGATCGGCTGCCAGTCGGCGTCCGTCATGGTGCCGGCGTTGCGCCTGGTCTCGCTGTCGTCGTAGGCGCGCTTCGCGTCCTTGTGCCAGCGATCGGTATGTCCCTTGGCCTCGTCCTGCTCCTTGTCGCGCGCTTGCTGCGCGGGATCGGTGGCGGGCTTGTCGCCGCCCGGACCCTTGACCTGCACCACGCCGGCGGGCTGCGTTTGCGGGGTGTAGAGCGCCGGCGTGACGACGGGCTGATTGTTCGCCGCGCGGTCCGGCTGCTGTTTCTGGTCGGCCTGCTGCGTCTGATTGGCCTGATTGGCCTGGTTTGCCTGCTGCGCCTGGTTTGCCTGTTGCGCCTGCTGGGCCTGGTTGTTCTGTTCGTTGCGCCGGGCCGTTTCGGCTTCCTGTGCCTGCCGCTGCCGTTCGGCCTCGCGTGCCTGCGCGCGCCTCGCTTCCTCGGCCGCCGCGCGTGCCGCGGCTTCGGCAGCGGCGCGGGCCGCGGCGAGAATGGCTTCGCGGGCTTGCATCAGGTCCTTGAAATCCAGCATGACGCGCTTCTCCTGAGGAACGGGGCGATGCGAACAGCGTTGACGCGGGCACGCGCACAGCGAAGGCCCGCAGGGCCGGCGGCCGTGTGGCGGGCATCGACTGGACGGATTGCGGCCAGCGTGACAGGCCATTCTCTGCCCGGTGTGGCGCGATACCAACTAGGGAGAATCGTAGGCCGAAGGGTCGGCGGGCCACCGGGAGGGCATGGAACTACGCGAATACGTAGTCGAGGGCCGCAATGCGCCGCGACGAGGGGCAAGGACGGGCATCGCCGTCATCGCCCCGTCATCCACACCGTCTACAGCCGGTTGTTGTCGAGGTCGGTGACCAGCATGCAGCCCGGCGCATGCGTGATGCAGATTTCCGGCCGGGCTTCGCGGATGACGGCCTGGGGCGTTACGCCGCAAGCCCAGAACACCGGGATCTCGTCCTCGTCGACCGGCACCGCGTCGCCGTAGTCCGGCGCCTCGATATCTTCGATGCCGATCAGCCGCGGATCGCCGATATGGACCGGTGCGCCGTGGACGTCCGGATAGCGTGCCGTGATCTCGGTGGCGAGGATCGCATCGGCGGCCTTCAGCGGACGCATCGAGACCACCAGCTTGCCGGAGAGCCGTCCCGCCGGCCGCGTTTCGATCGAGGTGCGGAACATCGCCACGTTGCGGCCCAGATTGATGTGCTTGAGCGGGACGTTGGCGGCGATCAGGGCATGCTCGAACGAGAACGAGCAGCCGATCGCAAACGCGACGAAATCGTCGCGCCACAGCGAGGCGATGTCGGTGGTCTCCTGGTAGTCGGTGCCGTTCCGATACACGCGATACAGCGGCACATCGGTACGGATGTCGACGTCGACGCCGAGATTGCGAAAGACCGGATCGCCCGGCTCGGTGACGTCGATCAGCGGGCAGGCCTTGCGGTTCAGCGCGCAGAACTGCAGGAAGTCATAGGCCCAGTCGCGCGACAGGATGACGATATTGGCCTGGACGTAGCCCCTCGCCAGTCCGCTGGTATGGCCGCGATAACGGCCCGAGCGGATCAGGGCGCGCAGTGCGGTGGGGTCTTCGGGTAACAGTCCGTTGGCTTGCTGAAGGGGCAGGTTCATGGTCGTCGGCGTGGAGTCGTGCACGCGCGCGTGATGCGCGCTTTTCGCGAGGTGTGCAACGATTCTGGACGCCGCGCCAATGCGCTGTCCAACAAATCTTTTGGATGCAGCGCGATAAGGCTTTTCGATGACAAAGGCAAGCCGGGCTTGCCTTCGGAGACGACCGGCGCGTGCTTTCAGGCGTCGCTGGCGGGGTCGCCGCCGCTGTTCTGCGCGGCGGCATTGGCGATCAGCATCGCCTTGTCCTCGCCCGCTTCCGCACAGAACGCCGCCACCACGCCGACCGTCAGCGCGATCACCGCTTCCGACAGCTCGAGCCCCGCACCGGTGCGCCACGACGCGACGATGTCGAGCGACGGCGGATGGCTGTCGATATCGACGATCGTCAGCGTGCCGTCCTCCAGCTCGCGGCGCACCAGCACCGGCGGCACCGCGCCGATGCCGAAGCCCTCGCCGATCAGCCGCGTCATCGCCGCCACCGAATTGACGCAGCTGATGCGCGGCGACGCCACGCCGTTCAGATGGAACAGGCTGAGGATGTCCTGATGCGGGCGCGAGTTCTTGACGAAGGTGATCACGCGTTCGCCGGCAAGGTCGTCCAGCGAGCGATACGGCCTGTCATAGGCCGAGCCCCTGGCGACGATCCAGCGGATCGGGTACTTCGCCAGTTCGATATTGCGCACGGTCTCCGCGCGCAGCAGGTCGGTCTGGAAAATGATGTCGAGATAGCCCTTCTGCAGCTGGTCGCACAGATTGAGCGCCGCATCGGCGGTCAGTTCGATTTCCAGCGCCGGGTAGGCTTCCATCACGCGCCGCACCACCGACGACAGCCAGGTATGGATCACCGAGTCCATCGCGCCGATGCGCAACCGCCCTTCGCTGACGCGTGTGGAATCGATCGACTGACGCAGCCGGTGCATCGTGTTGACCATGCGCTCGGCGTACTCGAGCACCTGCTGGCCCTGCGGGGTCAGCGACACGCCGCGCGAGTCGCGCAGGAACAGCTTGACCCCGAGATCTTCCTCCAGCACGGCGATGCGGCTGGAAATCGAGGCCTGGGTGGTGAACAGTTTTTCCGCGGTCAGCCGAAAGCTTCGCAAACGGGCGACCCAGACGAACGTCTCGAGAAAGCGCAGGTTCATGTCGGCACGGGTTCGATTCACGGGTGTGGCGCAGCGCCGCCTGGGGCAGGCGCTGCGGGCCTGCCCGCTCAGCTACCCTGCGTCGACGGACGCGTTGCGTCGGCGGACTCGCGCACCGGGTAGGCCGGCGCCGCATCGACCGGCTGTTCGGCCAGCACCTTGATGCGGCCCAGCGCCTTCTGCATGTCGGCGCCCAGCGCCTGCGGATACTCGGCGCGGGGACCGGCCGGCACCGACAGCGGGTCGAGCCACATTTGCCACGTTACCACGGCGGTCCCGGCATCGGGACCGGGACTTACCTGCAGTCGGCCGCGCGTATGGTTCGACAGCTTGCGGTAAACATAGGAGTACGGCCCGCGGTCGACCAGCACGTCGACCACCGGCGGTCCGCCGTTCTTGCGCTCGGCACGACGGACGGTACCGGGCGAGCCGTCGCCCAGCACCACGCTGCACGAACGCAAGGCGGTGTCCCACCTGGCGATCGCGCAATAGTCGCCCGCCTGGGCCCATACCTGCTCGGGCGTGCGGTGAATCAGGATCGAGCGCTCGACCGGGACCAGTTGCGCGTGGGCGGTCGCCGACGCCGCGATCAGCGTGGCGAGGGCCACCGGCAACGCGCCGCGAGGGCGTCGCCGCGGAATGACGGGGGTGGGATGGGGGGCAGGCATGCCGGCGGTAGGATCGGTCGTCGGGAAAATGGTGGTCGTCGTGGTGAGACGCGCGAACACGTGTTCATACGCGCGAATAGCCCACCATCGCCCACCATCGCTGGCGGGCTCGAAGATGGCGTAGCGTACCGCGGCCGGCGCGCGTTGCCATCACCGAAGCTTCGTAGGATCGGCAACGCCTGAACGCATCAAGCCTGCCCCTCCCCGGACGGCACGATATCGACCAGCCAGCCAGGCACGATGCGGTCCGGGTCGCCGATCGAGGCGTTGAGCTGCAGCAGGTGGTCGAGCGCCCGTGCGGTCTGCCCGTTCTGCCCGTTCTCGCCGAGCGGCGCGGTCCGGGCTTCATCGTCCCGGGCCAACAGCGTATCTCGATGGCGTCCCGCGATATCCCATAGCGTGTCGCCCGGCGCCACCCGGTGATAGCCGGCCAGTACCTCGGCGGCGCGCCGCGACAGGTTGCGATGCGGCGCCGCCGTCGTCGCCACCGCTGCCTGCCGCTCGGCCAGCAGCTGCGGCGCGGCGCCGCGCGCAGTATCGGCCGGTGCCGCACGATTGCGGCCGGAGGAGCCGAACAGGTCCGGCCACTGGAACTCCTTGTTCAGCGTGATCGCATCGATCTCGCTGACGCGCGACTTCGACAGGTCCGGCCCCTTCAGGTACCACAGTTGTGCCGGGCCGACCTTGCTGCCGTATTGGCCGATCTGCAGCCGGTTGGCGGTATTGGACCCGTAGAAGCGCAGCGGCCCGATATTGGTCGCGTCCATCAGCACCGGCGTGACCGGCCACGACCACGTGGCCTGACCATCCACGTCGGTCAGCCTGCCGTTGGCGAAATTGGTGCGCAGGATGTTGTGCTTGACGTGGCCGACGCGCAGGCTCGCCATGCCCATCTTCGACAGCCACGGCAAGCCGAAGCGGTACGCGACGCCGCCCTCCAGAATATTGACGCCATCGCGCGTGCCGATCGTGGTCTTGCCGTCGCGCGAAAACGCGAACGGCGTCGTGCTGCCGCCAACCCACAGCGACTTGATGCCGCCGACGTTGAGCCACAGCGTCATCGAATTCAGCCCGTCGCGCGAACGGAAGGTAATCTGCCAGCCGTCGATGCGGGTGGTGTCCGGCAGGTTGTACTTGCGCAGTTCGCTCGGGTCGCGCGAGACATCGATCTGGCCGGTCGCGGCCGCATAGGCGCCGTGCGCCAGCGCCGCTGCGCGCGCGCCACGCTGCAGGCCGCGGCGGACCTGCGCGAAGGTCAGCGCGCTGTCGCCGCTGGCGTTGGCCAGGCCGCCTTGCAGCGCGATCGGCGCGGTCCGATCGAGTCGTTGCCGCACCGGCCCCAGCGACACCGTGCCAAGGCGCGCATCGGCGCGCTGCTGACGTTGCGCCCAGGCCAGCAGGCTGCCCGCCGCGCGCGGATTGGCAACCGCCAGCCTGTCGATCGCGCCGGTGCCAGGGCGGAACGCCGCGCGCCTGGCCTCCAGCGCTTCGCGCCGGGCGTCGCGATGGCGTGCCGCGGCCTCGTGCATCGCCGCGCGCAGGTCCTGCCGCTCGGCACGTCGTCCGCCGTTGGCACGTTGCGCGCGCCGCCATGCCTGCGTGGCCTGCTGCTCGGCAACGCGGGCATCGGCGCGCTGCCATTCGGCGCGTCGCCATTGACGCATCGCCGCCACGCCCTCGCCCACACGTGTCAGCCTCGGATCGGCAGCGGCCTGTCGGGCCAGATCGCGCAGATGCACCGCTTGCGTCTGCCACGGCGAGTCGGCACCGCCCTGCTGCGCGAGCCGTTCCATCTGCCGCGCCGCGCGCTCCAGCACCCGGCGCCATGCGGCGGGATGGGTATCGCGCAGCGCCGCCAGCGCGCCGTCGGCCGGCGGTTTGGTTCCGCCGCCACGGTGCGCCGTCCGCACCGTCGTCGGTGCCAACCCGCCCTCGCCGAACACCGCACGTCCCGCCCGTTCGGCGTGGGTCAGCGCAAGCCGCTGGGCCTGCGCCGCCAGCGCATGCTGCCGCGTCAGCGCGCGATGGGTCGCCGTACCCGGCGTCGCCGACCGCAACTGCGCTGCCAGCGCGTCGGTCACCCGCGCGGCATCGTTGGCGCTGCGCAGCGCCTGCCGCCAGGCGCGCAGGCTGGCGGCCGCCGCGCGCCGCGTATCGCGCTTGCGCACCCGCGCGGCGGCCAGCAACAGGTCGGCATAGGCGCGCCGCACCTCGCGCGCCGACTCGCTGCCTCGCGCCTCGGCACGGCCGGGCACAAAGTCCTGCCAGCGGCGCACCGTCCCCGCCTCGCCGCCCTGATAGCGCTCGCGCACGCCGCCCGCCGCCGCCAGACGCCGCCCGGCGTCGGGCGAATGCGCGGCGACCGCGTCGACGAAAGCCTGCCATGCGGCCAGCCTGGATTTGGTATTGCCAGCCGCTGCAGCCTTCGCCGCCAACGCGCTGGCCCGCTCCTGGTAGAAGATCGCGCGGCCCGCATCGAGACGGTTCAGTGCGCCGTTGCGCGATGTCCTGCTGCCGTCGGCGTGGGCGCGAGCCGGCCCGGATCGCATCACGCTGGACCATGTCATGCCGTCCGCGGCGCGGCCGACCGTCGTCGTCGGCGCCTGTGCCGCCAGGCGCAGCGATGCCCGCGGCGTCAGCATGCCGAGCCGGCGCGCCTGCAGCCACAGCAGACCGGTGCCGGCATCGGCCATGCCCATGCGGAACCGTTGGCGCAGCGACGCCGCCACGGCGCGTCGCCATCGCGGCGGCAGCGCCGGCATTGCCGGGGCGGGATCGCCAGAGCGGCGCGGCGCCACCGCATGGATATCGCCCTCGATCGATGCCCGAACCGGCTTGGTGCTTCCCTTGGGTACGTAGTCGAGCACCGCGTCGCGGTTCGCGCGCATCGCATCGAGCGTCTTCGACACCAATGCCGCGCCGTCGGTCAGCGCGGTGCGATGACTGCCGATGCGCGCGGTCAGCGCCTGCGCCTGGCTCAAGGCGTCGGCATCGCGGGTCGGCGAAGTTTGCCGCGACGGCAGCGCGGCGCGCCATTGCTGCAGTTCGCCCCGCAGATGGCGGATCGCCTCCGCGCGCGGTGCCAGCACGTCGCCCGAGCCCTTGAAATCGCGCTGATTGGCCTCGATGCGCCGCAACTCCTGCCGCAGTCCGATGGCCAGCAGCGGATGCCAGCGGGTGGCGAGCCGTTGCGCGGCCGTGTCGAGGCGGCGCAGATCGCGCACGATCGCGTTCTGCCTGGCCGGATCGATCTCCAGTTGCAGCCGCGCCAGCTGCGATTGCGCGCGCGACTCGATGCGCCGCATCTGCTGGCGCAGCGGCCCCGACAACCAGCGGTGCAGCGCCTGGCCATCGTCGAACGCGGTCTGACGCGCCAGCCGCACCAGCTTGGCTTCGGCATCGCGCTGCTTGCCGATCGCCTGCGCTGCGCCGCGGCGGCCGGCATCGAGCCAGTTCAACATGCCGAGCGTGTCGACGCGGCTGATGCGGTCCTGCACCGCGCGCCAACGCGTACGGGACACCGGATAGGCGTGCGGCGAACTTTCGGTGCGAGGCGGCGACGAAGCCGCGGCCGAGGTGGCCGCGGTTCTTGCCGTGCCGGCCGGATCGGTGCCCGTGGTCCTCGCCGAGGTCGGCACGCTCGACAGCCCGGGCAGCCGCTGCGCCAGCGAGTCCTGCCATTGCGCCAGCCGCATGCGCACCGCCGCCAACGGCGTCTGCATGGCATGGCGCACCGGCATCGTCAGCGTGGACAGCGCCTGGGCGCCGCGGTCGAGCCCGGCCGCCGTGTTGCGCCACGCCGTCGCGATGTGCCGCGTGCCGGCCACCGCGCCGGTCGCCCCCTGGCGGATCCAGCGCCCGCTGACCGGATTGATCATGAACTGCACGCCGCCGAGCAACAGCTGCGTGCGGGTGGTGGCGCGCTCGCCGGGCGTCATGTTTTCCCAATTGGACAGGGCGTTATGCGCGGTATAGCCATAGGTACCGGCACCGACGGCAAGGGCCTGGCGCCCGCTGCGGGTGGCCTGCTGCTGCAGCGCCTGCGCGCGCAGCGTCAGCTGGCTGGCCTCGTCGGTCAGGCCGCGGCTTTCGGCCACCAGCGCGCGATGGCCGGTGCGTGCGGCGCTGACACCGGCCACGCCGGCACGCACGCCGAGCGCTGACGCGAGGATGTTGAGCCCGTCGATCAGCATCTGCGGGTTCTTGTCCGGGTTCCAGCTCTGGCCGTGCGAGATCTGGTCGGCGATGCTGGCGGCTGAGGTACCCACGCCATAGGCGGTCGCGGCCCCGGCGGCAGCCATCGCGACCGGCGCCAGCGCGCCGCCGGAGCCGACCACCAGCACGACGCCCGCGAGGATGCCGACGCCGGCGGCCACCGTGTCGAGGTGGGTCTTGCGACGGAAGCTCTCCCAGCCGCTCTCGATGCGCGCGTCGCCGATCTCCAGCTCGATATTGCCCTTGCTGTCGACGGTGAACTCGCCATCGCGCGGCATCGCCAGCACGGCGTCGGCCGCCGGCAGCGTATTGTTCTCGCGGTAGTCCTTCAGATCGTCGTAGGCGCGTCCGGCCTCGTCGACGAAGCGCGGGCCCTGGTCGGTCTCCACCTTGAACAGCATCGTGCGGGTGATGCCGCGCTCGCGGCTGGCGTAGACCACAGGCAGCAGCGTCACGCGCGCATGCTCGCCGCCCTGCTCGATCAGCTGGTCGGCCACCACGTCGAGCATGTCGGCGTAGTCGTCGTCGATGCCGGCGAAGATGTCCTGCTTGCGCAGCGTCTCCGTCTGCGCGTCGGCGTCGCCCGCCAGCTGGACCTCGGGCGGAATGCCGAGAGCCAGCCCCGCCATATTGCGTGCATGGGTGCGGCCCGCCATCTCGTAGGGGCGGCCGCCATAGTCGACGTAGTGCTGATTGATGACGCCCTGCGCCATCGCGCGCGGCTCGGACACGAACAGCTCGTACAGCGCGGCGGGATCCTCGCGCTGCTCGGGCGTCAGCGTGGCCGTCAGCGCGCGGGTTTCCTGCGCGGCGCCGGCTTCGGCGGCCTCCTGCACCAGTTGCTGGCGCGCGGCGTCCTCGTTGTCGAGCGCCTGCTGCAGCGGGGCCCAGGTCGGCGCGTCCTGTTCGCGCAGATACGGATGCTCGCGCTTCCACGCCTGATGTTCGTTGCGCAGGCGCTCGACGTCGTCGCTGGCCGCGCCGCTGTCGCGTTCGCTGCGATAGCGTTCGAGCTCGGCGGCGCTGGCCGACGCCGTGGCACGCGCTCGCTCGATCGCCTCGCCGGTGGAGACGACGGTCTCGTCTTTCGCCACGTCCACACCGAGGTCGCGCGCACGGTCTTCGGCGGTCAACCGGGCGCCCAGCGCGGCCAGCAGTGCGCGATGGTCGGTGTCGACCTGCGCGGTGAGCCGGGTCAGCTCGGGATCGGCGTCGTCGTTGGCGCCATTGGCATTGGCCGTAGCGTTACCGTCGCGGCGTGCCTGCGCGATGGCCTGCGCGTCGTGGTTCAGCGTCTCGTAGTCGCGCCAAGCGGTATCCTCCGCCGCGATGGCCGATTGCAGCTGCGCATGCGCTTCCCAGACGCGTGCCGTGACCGGATCCATTTCGACGCGCGATGGGCCCTGCCCCGGGATCGACAGCGTCGTCGAGGAAGCGGGATAGTTGCCGTACTGCGTCGGATATTGCCCCGACAGCTGAGCTGGGTACTGGACATACCATCGCCCGTTTTCCTTGACCGCGACCGGCGGGGAACCCGGCGGCGCCAGCAGAGGCGCGGCGGTCGATGTGGTGGAAGCGGTCGTGGCGGACGGTTTTCCATCAGTGGCATTGCCTGCCGCATCCATGCCGTCGGGCAACACCGTCCATGCCGCCGGACGCGCGGCCTCGCCAAGGTTCGGCGTCAGCAGCGGGGAAGTCGACAGCGAGGGGGCCGTGCTCGGCAACGTGCCGGGCGGCTGCGTCGACTGCGTGGAGGTGGAGGTGGAGGTGGAGGTGGGCGTGGATCCGGATGCCGAGAAGTCGTGCGTGCGATGGGCTTCGAGCGCCAGCGCGTATTCGCCCTCCGCCGCCCGCCTTGCCTCGGTGGCGGCCAGCGCATCGCTGCGGCCATGCGCGACCGCCTGGGCCAGACGCGTTTCGTCGCGGCGTTCGCGCGCGGCGTCGATCTCCTGCTGGGTCGCCCCGGGCCGCCGCACCGTCGCGTCGTACGTCCGCGCCGCATTGGCGGCGGCCTCGTCGGCCGTGGGCAAGGCCCGCTGTGCCGCACCGCCGTCCTTGCGCCATGCGTCGGTCCGGCCCTGCCGCAACGCGTCCGCCGCGTCGCCGCTCGCGTTCGCGGCCGTCCCCTGCACGTTGGCGCGCGCCTGGCTGGCCGACTCGCGCAGCGCGGCGATGCGGCCGTCGTCCGGGGCACCGGTTCCGCCCGTCTCGCGTGCGCGCAGTCCTTCGATCAGCGCCGCGTCGGCCTGCTGCGAACTGCGCAAGGCCTGCAGCGCGTCGCGGTCGGCGCGCGCCGTCTGCATGCGGTCCTGGGCGTCGGCGTAGGCAATGCGCGCCTTCTCGCGGGCGTCGGGATTGGCTGCGTCTTCATAGGCCGTGCGCGCCTGTTCGAGGCCGGTCTGTGCCTCGCGGTACGCGGTGTCGATCTCGCCGGCACGGTCGCGCAGGGCCTGGCGGGCGGCATGGTCGTCCTTGGCCGATTGCGCCTCGGTCAGCGCGCTCTCCGCCGCCGCGTTGCGCTGCTCCAGCGTCTGCCTGGCCTGCTGGACCTCGGGCGGTTCGATCAGGCACCGATTGGCTTGCGTTTCGTCGACGCGATGCCGCTCTTCCTTGGCGGCGAGATCGTTGGCGGCGACCTGCGCGTCCCATGAGGCCTGCGCCGCGACCGCCTGCCGGTCCGCCACCCACCATGCGTCCAGCGCCGCGCCGTAGGCATCGTCGGCGCGCTGCAGCGCCGCCGCATCGCCATCCTTGCGGGCACGCTCTCGCGC
Organism: Cupriavidus gilardii; assembly: GCF_017598945.1. Classification (GTDB taxonomy): domain Bacteria; phylum Pseudomonadota; class Gammaproteobacteria; order Burkholderiales; family Burkholderiaceae; genus Cupriavidus; species Cupriavidus gilardii_E. The sequence goes on along the minus strand of NZ_JAGFTW010000056.1, from coordinate 29,134 downwards.
CGCGCCGGCCTGCTCCAGTTCGCGACCGGTTCTGGCCAGCTCGCGCTGGGCGGCATCGCGCTCGTAGCGGCGCCATTCCGTTTCGAGCGCGGCGGCGGCGCTGTCCGCTTGCCGTCGCGCCGTGCCGGCCGTCTCTCGCGCTTCGTTCAATGCCTGCCGATCGCCCGCATCGAGCTTCGCCGGATCGCTGCCCGGCGGGGCCAGTGCCGTCACCGCGCGGTCGGCGGCGCCCAGATCCGCATCGGCCCGTTTGGCGGCGACATCGGCGACGGCGACCGTGTGCAGCTGCTGCGCATCGTCGTATGCGGCCTGCGCCGTGTCGACCCTGGCCTGGTTCTGCGGTCCCGGCTCGCGCAGCGCCTCGGCCTTGGCCTCGTCGAGCGCGATCCGCTTGTCGTGCGCGTCCAGCTCGAGCGCGGCCTCGTTCAGCTCGGCCTTGCGCGTTGCTGCGGTGGCCTCCGCGGCCTCGGCCTTGGCGATATCGTCGCGCGACTGCGAGCGCTCGGCGGCCTCGCGCGCGGCCTGCGCCTGCGCGCGTGCCGCGGCCTCGGCCTCCTGTGCCTGGCGCAGCCGCTCCAGCATCGCGGCAATCTGTTCCCGCATCTGCTGCAGCCGCGCCTGCAGCTCGGCCAGTTCCCGCTGGCGCTGGGCGGCCGAATTCGATTCGGCGTCGGCCGCGCGCGGAGGCGGCGCGGACGGTGCCGGCGGCGGGGGCGGCGGAGGCGGCGGGACCGTGATCGGTCGCACCGTCGAGGGACCGGACAGATCGGCGGGATAGCTCATCGTGACCTCGCGAGAAAGGCCGGGCGAGGCACCATGCCGATGCGGACGCGCCCCGGCCCGGGGCGCCGCCATCAGACCGCGCGTCGATGAACGCCCCGTGACGAGACGAAGCTTCGTGGTGCAAAGCGCCGCCGCTGCTGCGCTGCACAGCGATATCCCTACGAGTCTCCGTAGCGCATCCCCTGCCCCGCTTGCCACTGGCGCGCCGTATGCTTACGCGTTGCCCTCGATGGGGCGGGCGGACAAGGCGCGCTGCCTCGCCGTTTGGCGACATTGCGACATCGGGGAAAACCCGATATCCGCCCGGGTGCGCGGGAATGCCAGAACTGGCCGGGGCCCGCGTATTGACTGAGATTTAGTGGTGATCTCAATTTTTTCTTATGAGGACCCAAGCTAAAAAATAGTTGGACGAGGCGCCCGGCGAATTTGAAAAATGCAAATGCCGGGGGACATCCATCCATGCATGACAGGTTCCCGCAGACCGCCGCGAGTCATCCGGATCGCCGCGGGTCACCGCGATCGCGCGCCAACTCTCCAGGCGTGCATCGGCACACCGCCGTGCCATCGCGACCGCCAGCGTGCGGGAACCAGGACAGCGACGACGATCGTCGACCGGCGCGCTTCGGCGCGATGGCCCGATTTGCACGCGGCCTGCCTGCAACCGCCTGCAAATAAAGCCCCGTGTTTTTGGCCCCGATCAAGCCTGTACCGACGCACCGCGACGAGACACCACGACGAGGAACGCATGGAAACGCAGATTGGCAGCATCCAGGGGGAGCAGCAAAGCCGACCGTCGACCGGCCTCTTTGCCTGGTATCGCGATATCACGCCGGGAGAGCGGCGCACGTTCTGGAGCTGCAAGGTCGGCTACGCGCTCGACGCGATGGACACGCAGTTCCTCAGCTTCGTCATTCCGACGCTGATCGCGACCTGGGGCATCACGCGCGGCGATGCCGGCTTCATCGGTACCGCCACGCTGCTGACCTCGGCGGCCGGGGGCTGGATCGCCGGCATCCTGTCCGACCGCATCGGCCGCGTACGCACGCTGCAGCTGACCATCGTCTGGTTTGCCTTCTTCACGTTCCTGTGCGGCCTGGCGCAGAACTACGAGCAGCTGCTGATCGCCCGCGCGCTGATGGGTTTCGGCTTCGGCGGCGAGTGGACCGCGGGCGCGGTGCTGATGGGCGAGGCGATCCGCTCGCAGGACCGCGGCAAGGCGGTCGGCATGGTACAGGCCGGATGGGCGCTGGGCTGGGGCATGTCGGCGCTGCTGTATGCGCTGGTGTTCAGCCTGTTGCCGCCGGAGACCGCCTGGCGCGCGCTGTTTCTGATCGGCCTGCTGCCGGCGGTGTTCGTGATCTTCCTGCGCCGCCTGGTCAAGGAGCCGGAGGTCTATGCCGAGCACAAGGCCAAAGAAGCCGCCTCCGCGCAGAAGACCTCGTTCGCCGCGATCTTCTCGCCGAAGCTGCTGTCGATCACGCTGCGTGCCGCGTTGCTGACGACCGGCGCGCAAGGCGGCTACTACGCGATCACGACCTGGCTGCCGACCTTCCTGAAGACCGAGCGCGGGCTGACGGTGCTCGGCACCGGCGGCTATCTGGCGATGGTGATCGTCGGCTCGTATCTGGGCTATATCACCAGCGCCTATCTGACCGACCGCATCGGCCGCAAGCGCAATTTCATGCTGTTCGCGCTGTGCTCGATGGCGATCGCGCTGATCTACACGCAGATCCCGGTCAACGACACCGTGATGCTGCTGTTGGGCTTTCCGCTGGGCTTCTTCGCCTCCGGCATCTTCGCCGGCATGGGGGCCTTCCTGACCGAGCTGTTCCCGACCAGCGTGCGCGGTTCTGGCCAGGGCTTCTGCTACAACGTGGGCCGCGCCATCGGTGCGCTGTTCCCCTTCCTGATCGGCCATGTCAGCCAGACCATGCCGCTGGGACAGACCATCGGCGTGTTCGCCGCCGGCGCGTACGGCGTGCTGATCATCGCCGCGCTGACGCTGCCGGAAACGCGCGGCAAGACGCTGGAAGCATGACAGCCAATCGATCCCATGTCGGCGGCGATAACCCTACACGATCCAAGGAAAGTGGCGGATATACAACATGCTCGCCGCATCGCATCAACCGGCCGCAAGCCTTGTCGCAGCGCCGTTCGCGGGCATCGCGGCGGGTGGCAATGCGGCCTCGCATCGCACGGCTGGAAGGCACGCGCGATGTCATGACATGTTGGCTTGCAATAATTTGGCCGGCGCCAGATGGCAGTTGCCACCGATGGCGCCATCACGGGTTCGCACCACCACAGCATCGATAGCGGCCGCGCAACGCACGGCACGCACAACACCGGGCGCGCCGCATCGCGGCGCCGTCCGGGTTTTCCGACGGGAATGGGTCAGCAGTATGTTGGGCTTTGCCTGAAAGGCCTGGCCAGCGGGCGCGGTATGTCGCTCGCGGATCGGTCCGAGGCAAGCCTTCACGCTGTCGCGCGCCAGCGCGGCGGCCATACGCATTTGTCGGAGGCGATCGATGGAAAAAGTAGTGGAAGCCGGCCTGGGCCGCGACACCAGCCTGTCGCGGACCTTGAGAGCCGACCTGCCGCGCGCCACAAGCGACGGCACGTCGGTCCGCGGTCCACGCGGCCTGCCCCTCGTGACGGGCCCCCATGGCATCAAGGTATTTGGCGAACGGCATATCGTTCCCGTCCAGCGGCGCACGCGCCAGGGCGGCATGCCGGGACTGGTGGAGGCCATGCTGCGCGAGAGCTCGCATGAATCGCGCACCGCGCTGATGCAGTCCGCGATCCGCGGGATCGGCTTCGACTGGCTCGGCTATGGCACAGCCACCACGGCCGGCGGACAGGTGCAGCTGCGCACCTTCCTCGATACCTATTCGCATCCGGGCTGGCGCGACTACTACCTGCGCGAGCGCTACTACGAGGTCGATCCGCGCCAACCGCGGCCCGGCACCTTCGGACTGCCGCTGGTGTGGGACGTCAGCGACCTGGAGCGCAGCACCTCGGGCGGCACGCAGGCGCTGCGGCTGCGCCGCTTCCTCGACGATCTGCGCGACGCCGGCATCCGCAGCGGCGTGTTCCTGAACCTGCCGATGCCCGGCACCAGCGATTTCGTCGCGATCAGCTTCGCCTCCGGCATCGAGAGCCGCCGCTGGATCGGCGACCCCGTGATCGGCCAGGCGTTGACGGTCGGCTTCGCGCTGCACGAATTCCTGACCTGCCATGCCGATATCCCGGCGCTGGGCGGCACGCAGCGCGACGGGTTGTCCGAGGTCCAGCGCGATATCCTCGCCTGCCTGGCGCAAGGGCTGTCGGACAAGCAGATCGCCAATCGCATGGAGATGTCGATCTTCAACGTCGACTACCACATGCGCCGCCTGCGCAGCCATTTCGGCGTGCGCAATCGCGTGCAGCTGGCGCATGCGGCCACCATGCAGGACCCCACCTTGATCGCCACGGCGGTGGAGAGGATGGATCGGGCGGAGAGGATGGAGCGTGGGGGCAATGGGATGCGCGAGCGGGCGGGCGCTGGATATCGCGCGGAAGCGGCGTTATTGGATTGCTAGCGGCGGTTGCCCTCTCCCCCAGCCCCTCTCCCGCGAGCGGGAGAGGGGAGCACGTCAGCGGTCGAGCAGTGGCGTCACGGTATCCATCGCGCTGACCGGCTCCCTCTCCCGCTAGCGGGAGAGGGCTGGGGAGAGGGCAACCCACGCCAGCCAACCGCGAACCACCCTATCCCCCCTTCGCCCACCGCATCAAATCCGCCACCCGCTCGAACAGCGAGCGATCGATGAAGCGATCCAGCGGCACCGTCAGATACAGCCGCTGTGCCAGGTCCGAATCGAAGGCGGACGGAATCAGGTAGTCGGCCGCGGCCTGGCGGATGCGGGCCGCGACCTGGCCGCCGCCCTTGGCCACCACCTTGGGCAGCGTCCCCGGCCCGTCGTAGCGCAAGGCCACCGCGTACTGCGTGGAATAGACGACCGCGGTGGAGACCCGCACCCGCTCGCCGACGCCGAAGAACGCCGCCTCGAAGAACGCCGCGCGGCGCCGGCCGGCGATCATCGGGTCGCCCTGCGTATCCTTGTACTCGCGCCGGTACTCCTCCACGCTCATGCGCTGCCGCTTCATGAACTCGTAGCGCTCGTGCACGTAGTCGATCACCGCCATGATCAGGTAGATCACCGCGGCCCAGCAGCACATCATCAGCAGGATATGGGCGATCAGCAGCAGGATCTCGGCGGGCCGCGCATAGCCGGTCCGCACGCCGTCCTCGATCGCCCGCAGCGCCAGCACATAGATCAGCCCGCCCAGCAGCGCGATCTTGATCACGGTCTTCAGCAGGTTGACCAGATTGCGCACGGCGAACATCCGCTTCAGGCCCTCGGCCGGATTCAGCCGCGCCAGTTGCGGCTTGATCTGTTCGAATGCGACCAGCGGCCCGACCTGCACGAAGGCGCCGACGATGCCGCAGACCAGCGCGATCGCCGCGATCGGCAGCACGCCCATCAGCAGAAAGCGCGCACCGGCCTCGCCGAGCACCAGCATCTGTTGATCGGCCAGATGCCGGTCGATCGAGCCCATCGCACTGAGCCACAGCGCCTGGAACAACCGCACGAAATAGCGGCCCAGCAGCCAGAGCCCGACCAGCACCCCGAGAAACACGATCGCCGAGGTCACGTCGCTGCTGCGCGGCACCTCGCCGCGCTTGCGCGCATCGTCGAGCTTGCGCCGCGTCGCTTCGAGATTCTTTTCGCTATCGGCCATGGCGCGGCCTCACTGGACGCCCGCGCGTCCGCGCAGCAGGTCGATCAGCGCGTTGTCGGGCCGCAGGAAGCCCTGCAGCGTGTCGACCATCACCGACAGCATCAGCACCAGCATCAGGAACGCGACGGAGATCTTGACCGGCTGCGCAAACTGGAACACGTCGAACTGCGGCACGAAACGCGCGATCAGCGCGAAGCCGAGCTCGACGATCACCAGCAGCAGCAGGATCGGCGCGGCCAGCTTGACCACCCACGAGAACATCGTCCCGGCATAGATATTGGCGAACTGGAACGACGACAGCGAGACGTCGGGGCCGAACGACATCACCGGCCAGAAGGCAAACGATTCGACGATCACGCCGGTCATCGCGAACAGGCCACCGAACGAGGCGAACAGCGCGATGCCCAGGTGGGACAGCAGGTTCTCCATCGGGCCGTCTTCCTGCTGCGTCACCGGATCGAAGAAGGTCGCGTTGCCCGAACCGGTCTGGAAGTCGATCAGCTCGCCGATCATCTGCAGCGCGACGAAGAACAGCCCGAACGCCATGCCCAGCAGCAGGCCGATAAAGGCCTCCTTGAAGATCAGCAGCAGCCAGAGGCCACCGGCCACCGCGTCGATGTCGACGCGGGCGCCGGGCGAGACGAACAGCGCAATGGCGAGCACGATGCCGTTGCGGGCAACGCCGGGGATCGATTGATGCGACAGGAACGGCACCACGGTAAACGCCGTCAGCAGCCGCGGCATCACCATCAGGATGGGCATCACGGTCTCGCGGCCCCACTGGAAGAAGATCGCCGGATCGATCATGCCTTGATGCCCGCCTGCATGCCCCGCTGCCAGACGCGCAGCGCGGCCTCCTCGGCGGCCTCTTCCTCCCGGCGTTCGAGGTCGGCGCGTGCCGATGCCTGTTCGCGGCCGATCAGCTCGCGCGTGCCGGTCAGCCTGGCCTGCGCCTGGGCCCACAGCCGGCGGCTTTGTTCGAATTCGGCGCGACGCTGGCCCGCAATGTCCAGCGCCTGCGCCAGCGCGGCGTTGGCGCGTGCGATGCGGGCGTCGAAGGACGCCTGCCACGCCTGCGCATCGAGCAGCCCCGAGATCGCGACGCCGTCCTGCGCGGCGCTCTCGCGCAGCCGCTGCAGAAACGCCGCGCGCTCCGACAGCGCCGCGCGTACCGCGCCCTGCGCCGCTTCGGCGGCCCGCATCCCTTCGAGGAAGGCATCGCGCTTCTGCCGCATCTCGCGATGGGCGTCGTCGTGGCGGCGCTCGCGCACGCGTTCGAGCTGGCGCAGCGGCACCGCGGTGGATTCGCCGTTCATCGTCTGGCCTCCTGCGGGCCGGCGGCGCGGGCGGACGCAGCCGTCGTTGCCGGTGCGGTCGAAGCGGCCGGCGTGGGCGGCGTGATCGCGCGTTCGAGCGTGCGCAGCGTGGTCTCGTAGGCGTCGAGCTTGCCGGCCGGCTGCGCCAGGAAGGCGCGAATCTGGCCGATCGACGCGACCGCGGCGTCGGCCACCGCATCGGCGCCGGGACGGTACTCGCCGATCTGCAGCAGCAGTTCCAGCTCGCGGTATTTCGCCAGCAACTCGCGCAGCCGGGCCGCATGGCGGGCCTGCTGGTCCTCGACCACATGCGGCATCACGCGACTGACGCTGGCCAGCACGTCGATCGCCGGATACTGGCCGGCGCTGGCGAGCTTGCGCGACAGCACGATATGGCCGTCGAGGATCGAGCGCACCTCCTCGGCGATCGGGTCGCTGTCGTCCTCGCCCTCGGTCAGCACCGTGTAGGCGGCGGTGATCGAGCCGCGCGCGGCGGTGCCGGCGCGTTCGAGCAATTGCGGCAGCATCGAGAACACCGACGGCGGATAGCTGCGGCGCGTCGGCGGCTCGCCGCTGGCCAGGCCGATCTCCCGCTGCGCGCGCGCCAGTCGCGTCAGCGAATCGACCAGCAGCAGCACGCGCTTGCCCTGGTCGCGGAAGTGTTCGGCGATCGCGGTTGCGGTGTAGGCGCACTTGACGCGCTCCATCGGCGCGCGGTCCGAGGTCGCCACGACCAGCACCGTGCGCGCCAGGCCGGCATCGCCGAGGCTGTATTCGATGAATTCGCGCACCTCTCGCCCGCGCTCGCCGACCAGCGCGACGACATTGACGTCGCTCTGCGCGCCGCGCGCCAGCATGCCGAGCAGCGTGCTCTTGCCCACGCCCGGCGGCGCAAAGATGCCGACGCGCTGCCCTTCCCCCAACGTCAGCAAGCCGTCGATCGCGCGCACGCCGGTCGGCAACGGCGTGCGGATCAGCGCGCGGGTCAGCGGATCGGGCGGTTCGTTCTCGACCGGCACCTGGCTGACGCCGATCAGCGGGCCACGGCCGTCGATCGGGCTGCCCAGCGCGTCGAGCACGCGCCCGAGCAGCGCCGCGCCGGCCGGGCAGCGGTAGCCATGCATCAGCGGCACGACCTCGGTCACCGCCGACACGCCGGTGGTGCGGCCCAGCGGCGTCAGCAGCGCGGTCTGCTGTTCGAAACCGACCACCTCGGCCAGCAGCGGCGGCTCGCCCGGCGTGACCAGCTGGCAGATCTCGCCGACATGCGCCTGGATGCCGGTCGCATTGATCAGCATGCCGACCGCCTTCGACACACGGCCGCGCATCGCCACCGGCGTGAAGTGGTCGAAGGCGCGTTCGAGATCGAGCGCGGCGTGCTGCAGCGCGGCCTTCAGGTCGGATGTCGGGATCGGGTCGGCCATGGGAATCAGTGGGAAAGCTCCGCGTGGTGCTTCGGGTCAGGTCTGCGCTACCTCAACCGGCCTGCACGCGGCGCGCGAACGCTGCGAGCTGGGCCTGCAGCCCCACCTCCATCGTGCCGGACGGGGTCAGGATGCGGCAGGCGTCGGGCTCCAGGCTCGGCTCGACCACGACGTTGGCGCGGCGCGGCCAGTCCAGCGTTTCCGCCATCGCGTCGAGCAGGTTGCGCACCGCCTGCTCGCGGCCGAGCGGGATCTGGATGGTAATGAAGGGTTCGCTGCGGACCAGCACGTCGATCCGCTGCAGCGCGACCTCGAGGATGATGTCCGGGTCCAGCTCGCCGGCGATCTGCTGCACCGCCTTCATCACGATATTGGCCATGGTCCGCCGCATCGCGCCGAGCTGGCGCTCCGCCTCGGCGGCGGCGCTGACCTGCGCGGCCGCGTGTTCGGCCTGGGCCTTGGCCCAGCCTTCGCGATAGCCGTGCTGGCGCCGCTGCTCCGCGTCGCGCTGGGCGTCGGTGGTGATGCGGTGCGCCTCGCGGCGGGCGGCCTCGATGACCTCGGCCGCATCCATCAGCGCCGCGTACTCCGCCTCCTTGAGGACCTTGCGCTCGGACAGCAGCTGCAGGTTCTCGCTGGTAATCAGAAAAGCCAGTGCCATGTCGGAAACCGTTCCGGAATCAGGTTGAGCAGAAGCAGCTCGCGCAGCTGCGCGGCCTGCGGGCGGCTCAGCGCCGGCACCGGCAGCGCAGCCAGCCGGCGCGGGAACTTGCGGCGCACCGCGGTCAGCAGCGCCGGTTCGCTGCCATTCCGGGCCGTACCGATGGCGGCCGAGGCCGGCAGCGTCTGCACGAGGCCGCACAGCAGCCGGTATCCCCGTTCGGCCATCACGCGGGCGGCGGACGAAGGCCGCGCGCGGATGGGATCGAGGTTCATCGGCAGGTCGGGCAGATCGGGCACGCGCTTCAGGATGAAGGCCACGGCCTGCGGATCGAAGCGCCGTGCGGCGCGCCGCAGCCGATACGGCACCGTGCCGATCAGCGGCTGTGCCAGCGCCCCCAGCCTGCCGTCGAGCTGCTGGGCCAGGCGGCTGCGCTCGCTGGCAAAGCCCGGCTTGTGCACCGCCATGCCGCACCAGACGGCCAGCAGCCGCAGCGCGCTGCGATCGAGCAGCACCAGCCGCGCGAGCGGGTCGTTGCGCCGATCGAGCAAGGCCTGCAGCAGCAGCGCGCGGCTGTGCGCATCGTCGCCGCACGGCGACAGCGGCCCGGCCAATACCTGCGCCGCGGCCGTGCCGAAGCGATCGGCCTTGCGCAGCGGCAGCGGCCATTCGCGCGGCAACCAGCTCGGATGCTGATGCGCGAGCGGCCGCTGCGCGAAATCGGCGACGGCGCGGGCCAGCGCAAGCGACGGCACATGCAAGGACGCATGCGGGGCATGCGGCAGGCCCGCCGCGGCCAGCGCGACCATCAGGCACGGCTCCTCGTCGAGGTCCCTGCGCCCAGGCGCCCCAGCGCCTGCCGCAGGCCGCCGCGCTTCCACGCCAGCACGCCGAGCCCGGCGAGCGCCAGCGCGGCGATCACCGCGCCCGCGATCGCGGCAAAGCGGCCGACGGGGAAGCCGCTGCCGGCGGGCGCGCGCGCAACCGGTCCGATCGGCGTGAACGGCCGCGCCTCGACCAGCGACAGCGACACCTTGTCGTGGGTCACGCCCTCGATGCTGTGGGCGACCATGTCCTTGACCGTCGGCACCAGCAGCCGCAGGTCGGTATCGGGACGATGCTTGATGAAGACCGCGGCCGACGACGGCCGGATCTTGTCCGACAGCGGATCGGTGGCCGGGATCACCACGTGCACCCGCGCGGTGACCACGCCGTCGATATTGCGCAGCGTCTCGGACAGTTCCTGCGACAGCGCGAAGATATAGCGCATGCGCTCCTCGGTCGGCGTCGCCACCAGGCCCTGCTTCTGGAACACCTGGCCCAGCGAGGAAAAGCGCTCGCCGGGCAGGCCCTCGCTGCGCAGGATTTCGAGCGCCGCGGGCAGTTGCGACTCGTCGACGCGCACGCTCCAGCCGGTCTCGCCTGCGCGGACCTTGTCGGCATCGATGCCTTCGGCGGTCAGCACCGCCAGCATCTGGTTGGCTTCGGCCTCGTTGAGCGAGGCGTACAGGTCGACGCGGCAGGCTGCCAGCAGCAGCACGAGCGCCACCGGGGCAACACGGGCAAGGCGGGACAGCCTGGGCCGGCGTGTGGCCGGCATGGCCGAAGCCGCAGAGATCGGCGTCATTGCTGGTTCTTGAGCAGGCTGTTGAACAGATTGGTGCCCGCGCTGCCGATGCTCGACGTGACATGGATCGACGAGAACAGCTCGAGCGATTCGGTCTGCAGCATCATGGCCTGATAGACCACGTCGCTGGTGCTGCCCTGCTGGATCGCGGTGAACATGCTTTCGCGCATTTCGTCGAGCCGCGCAGCCTGGCGTGCGGCCTCTTCGCCCGCCGACACATAGGTGGTGCGGATCGCGGCGCCGAGCGAGGACGTGGTCGGCTCGCTGGCCGTGGTGCCGCCGGCGGTGCCATGCTGCACCATCTCGGCGAAGGTGCGCGCGTCGGCCGGATCGGCGGCCTGGTTGGCCTGCGGCGCCTGCTGGTGCGCGGACACGGAAGCCGCATCGGCAACGGCGCCTTGGGCGGCGATCGCGGTGGGATCCATCGCTGTTCTCCTGGACTGAAATGAGGGACAAGCCGGTCAGGGTGCGCGGCGCGCCGGAGCGGCCTGGCGGCCGTCCGGCGACGCGCGCGACCCCGCCGCCGTCAGTTGGTCCTCGACGTCTGCTTGACGTCCTGCATCGCGCCCTGGACCAGGTTGGCCTTCTGCGTGTTGTGCGCCATTTCGCTGCTGACCACGGCGTTCTGACGGGTCAGCGTGTCCTGCAGGGCCATGATGTTCACCGAGAACTCCTGGGCCTTCTGCTGGATTTCCTGCATCTTGGCGTTCAGATCGACTTCACCAGCCATTTCCATCTCCTTCATCAAGTGGTACTGCCACACACTCCGCATCGGCGATGCGGAACCGATTGCCGCGGCCCCATTTGTGCGGGCCCGCGGCGAATTCCAGCCGGCCTCAGCGCTGCGGCGGCGGCTCGCCGCCCTTCGCTTCCTTCAGCACCAGCCCGTCCGCCTCGATCTTCTCGATCTCGGCGCCGTTCTTCAGCACCGCGCCCTCGAAATACCGGCTGCCGTTGGCCAGCTGCACATACCGTGTGCCGTCGCCGTTGTCGGTGATGCTGACCACGCGCGCCGGAAACACGCCCTGCCAGTTGTCCCAGCGGCCCTCGCGCAGATGACGGCGCCGGCTGTCGGCGGTCTCGCGGTAGTCGATGCGATCCGACACCAGCACGCCCGGGTGCAGGTCCTCGATCACGCGCTTGACCTTGTCACGGCCGGTCACCGGGTCCGCCGTGCCGGTCAGCACCACGCGGCCGCTGCCCTGATAGGCGATGCCCACGCCGGGCTCGTCGACGTAGCGCTGGATATGCTCGATGATGTCGTCGGCCGATCGCACCTGCTGCTGCACGCCGCGCCCGAACGGCGCCAGCGCCTGCGCGATGCGTTGGCGATCGACGCGGGAATTGACGAAGCCGCGCACGGTGACGGCGCCATTGGGCAACGACACCACCTCCAGTTCCGGATAGCCGGCGACGGTCTGGCGTACCGCGGCCGGGTCGACCTGCGCGGTGCGGGCAAAGCCGCCATCGCGCGACAGCGTGGCGGCGAGCCAGCCGGCGCCGATCAGCAGCGCCATCACCAGCACGCCGATGCCGCCGAGCACCCAGCGGCTGGACTGCCGTACAGGCTCGTCGCTGTCCGCACGCGCCGCGCGGCGGCCCGACTCGGCCCAGGCGAACAGCGTGTCGGTGGTCTCGGATGCGGCCGGCGCGGCGCGCAGCAGTTCCATGTCGAGCGAGCCGACCGTCAGAATGTCGCCGCCGGCCAGCGCGATCACGCGCTGCGTGGTATCGCGGCCGTTGACCTTGACCTGCGCCTCGCCGATCCGCTCGGCCGACACCGCCAGTTCGCCGACGTTCAGCACCAGATGGCGCGGCTGCACCTCGTCGCCGGGCACGCTGATGTCGACGTCGCTGGCGGCGCCCAGCACATTGGCGCCACGCCGCAGCGAAATCACGCGGCCGTAGACGGCGCCGCCCAGCAGCCGCAGCGTCCAGCCCGGGACGCCGGCGTCGTGGCGCAGCGCGTCCGCGTGTGGGCCGGCGTGAGACCCGGCCTGCAGATCGGCGTGCGGATGGGCGTACGAGTCGGCGTGCGAATCGGCGTGCAGCGCGGCCATCAGCTCATCCCCGGCATCACCAGACGCGGTGTCAGCAGGTAGAAGCGCTCCATATTGGCCTGGCGCTTCTCCTGGTACTTGAACAGATTGCCGATGATCGGCACGTCCTGCAGGAACGGCACGCCCGACGACGCGCGCAGCTTCTCCTCGACCGTATAGCCGGCGATCAGCAGGCTCTTGCCTTCGTCGACCATCGCCTGCGTGGTGATCGAGCGGCGCCGCACGATCGGGATGTTGTCGACCGTCTCGCCGGACAGGTCGCCGTCGGCGATATCGATGCTCAGCATCACCGCGCGCCCTTCCCGTTCGTCGATCACCAGCGGCGTCACGCGCACCGCGGTGCCCGCCACCACGTTGAACAGGCCCGCGTCCTGGAAGCCGTCCACACGCACATAGAACTCGCGCATGTTTTCCAGCGCGGCCTCGGTGTTGTCCAGCGTCAGCACCTTGGGCCGCGCGACGAAGTTCGCCTGACCGCGCTCGGCCAGCGCCTTGACGCGCGTCAGCAGATAGCGCGTGACGTCGTTGCCGATCGCGCCGGTGAACTGCAGGCCCGAGCCGGCCGTGTTGCCGGTGGTGCCGCCTTCCGAGCGCGCATTGCCGAAGGTCAGCGGCGAACCGCCGCCCCCGCCGAGCTGCAGATCGACGTGGCGGGTATGCAGGCGCCAGTCCACGCCGAGGCTGTCCAGGTTCTCCTGGCTGATGTCCATGATCGTGACTTCGATCTCGATCAGCCGCGGCTTGATGTCGAGCGACGAGATCAGGCGCTGGTACTGCGCCATCCGTTCCGGCACGTCGCGGACGATCACCGCGTTCAGCCGCGTGTCGGCCTGGAACTGCGGCAGGCCGCCGAAGCCCCAATTGCCGAAGCCGGGCTGGCCGATGCCGGTGGAGCCGTCGTTCATCGACTCGAGCACCTGGCGCGGATTGGCCTGGGGCAGCGTCATGTTGTTGGCGCCGCCGCTGCGCAGTTCGGCCATGCGGCTGGCGCCTCGGCTCGGGCCCATGCTGACCGGCGTGGTCGCGGTGCCGGCGCGCTGGCGTCCATAGAGGCTGCGCAGCACGGTGACCACACCCGGTACGGTGATGTCCTTGCCCGAGCGGTTGATGCGGAAGTCCGAGGCCCACGAGTATTTCAGCGGGAAGATCTGCACCTCGGCGCGGTCGTCGTTGACGGCGCGATCGTCGAAGGCGCGCACCGCGGAACGCACGGTCTCGACGTAGCGCTTCGGCCCCGACACCATCACGGTGCCGTCGTCGTCGTTGATGGTGATCGGGTAGCGCGAGTCGATGACCTGCATATGCTCGAGCGCTTCCTGCAGCCGGTCGCCCGCGCCGCGCGCGAACGGAATGACCTCGCTGCGCGCTTCGCCGGCCGGCTCGATATAGAGCAGCGAGCCGTCGTAGTAGTAGGTCAGGCCATAGCTGGCGGCAACGCTGCGCAGGATCGACAGCGGCGAGTCGGAGAAGCGGCCGCTGATGGTGCCGTCCACGCGCGAATCGACCACCGCGGTGGTGCCCTGCGTCGACGCCAGCTCGCGCAGGAAATCGGCCACGCGCTTCTCGCTGGCCGAGATCTGGAACGGCTTGCCGGGCCAGTTCAGGTCGGCGGCGTGCAGCGGCTTGACGACGAGCCACAGCGCCAGCAGCAGGCCCAGCGCCGCAAGGCCCCGCAGCACGCGGCAGTGCGCGCCATGGAGTCTTCCTGGCGCCTTGTTCTTATCTGTCGGCAGGCCGCTCTGCACCGCGCCCGCCATGGCCAGACATCGAGGTCCGAACCGTTCGCTTGTCAACATATCCTCCCCGGTTTTCCACTGCGTCATCGTTCGTACTAAAGCGCCAATCTGTCGTCGAATCGTCGTTATAAGAAGGTCAGCATGGTCTGGATCGCCCGCTGCGAGAACCGCATCACCTCGCCGCCGAGCCAGCCGCCCAGCAGCACCAGCGATACCAGCACCGCGATCAGCCGCGCCGAGGTGCCGATGCTCTGGTCCTGGATCTGCGTGACGGCCTGCAGCACCGCCACCACCAGCGCCACCACGGTGCCGATCAGCACCACCGGCAGCGTCACCCACAGCACCACCAGCAGCGCCTCGCGCGTGATATCGAGAATCGTGTCGGCGCCCATCGCTCACTCGACCTCGGGATTGCGGATCCAGCCGACCGGCACCAGCCGCACGTCCTCGTCGACCTCCTGGTAGGACAGCACCGGCAGGCGCGGCGCGACCGGCTCGATCAGCCGCTTGATGTAGCGGCGCACGTCGACGCTGACCACCACCACGACGCGCGCGGCATTGGCCTTTTCCAGCAGCTGGCGCAGCTGCTCGCGAATCTCGCGGGTGACGTCGTGGCTCAGCAGCAGCAGGTTGCCGCGCGCGGCCTTCTCGATCGCGCCCTGCACGCGCTGCTCCAGCGCGGGTTCGAACAGCACCGCATCGATGGCGCGTTCGCCGCCAACATGGCGGCTGGTGATCAGCCGGCCCAGATCGACGCGGACCAGTTCGGTCAGCGCGATCGCATCGGTTTCCTTCGGTGCCCAGGTGACCAGGCTCTCGAAGATCGTGCGCAGATTGCGGATCGGCACGTCTTCCTGCAGCAGGCGGCGCAGCACTTCGGTGACGCGCTGCAGCGGCACCACGCGCGCCAGCTCCATCACCAGATCCGGCGCCTCGGCCTGCATCACGTGCATCATCTCCTGCACGTCCTGGATACCCAGCAGCGGCGCGGCATGCTGCTTGATGACCGCACCGACATGGACGGCCAGCACTTCCTCGCACGACAGCGTGCGCGGCGCGCCGGGCGCGGGCGCGTCGCTGCCGGCCTCGCGGCCGCCGCGGCCCGTCGGCTTGTCCTGCGGAATCCATACCGCTTCGGCGAACGGGCCGAACGGCGCGCCGACCACCGCGCGGCCCTGGTCGACCAGCGCGCGCGATCCGGGCTCGACCAGTTCCATGCCGGGGCGCAGCGCGCCGGTCGACGCCACCACGTCCTGCACGCGGATGGCGTAGGCATCGGGCTCGCCCAGCGGCCGGTACTCGATCCGCAAGCGCGGAAAGACCATGCCGAGGTCCGCTTCGACCTGGCTCTTGGCGATCGTCATGCGCTGCTCGAACTGCCGCATGTCGAGGCGATCGCGCAGCGTCGGGTCGAGGTCGAGCGCCAGCGCCGGCGCCACGGCCGAGCGCGCGTCCTCTTGCTTGCGGTCGTCCGGCATCTCGATCCACGTGACCGTGCCGGCGGTGCGCTGGCCCCGGCGCATCAGCCAGTAGCCGCAGCCTGCCACCACCAGCGCCATCGCGCCGAAGGTCCATTTCGGAAAGCCCGGCACCACCAGGAACACGGCGATGGCGACGCCCGACACCAGCAGCGCCTTCGGCTGCGCCAGCAGCTGGCGGCCGATCACGGTGCCGAGGTTGGCGGCGCGACTGTCGCTGTCGTCGGACGACACGCGCGTGATCACCACACCGGCGGCGATCGATACCAGCAGCGACGGAATCTGCGACACCATGCCGTCGCCGATGGTCAGGATCGCGTAGCGCTGCAGCGCGTCGCCGATGCTCATGTCCTTCATCAGCGTGCCGATCGTGATGCCGGCCAGGATATTGACCAGCGCGATGACGACGCCGGCGATCGCATCGCCCTTGACGAACTTCATCGCGCCGTCCATCGCCCCGTGCAGCTGGCATTCCTGCTCCAGCGAGCGACGGCGCTCCTGCGCCTGCGCGGCGCTGATGGTGCCGGCGCGGACATCGGCATCGATGCTCATCTGCTTGCCGGGCATCGCGTCCAGCGCGAAACGCGCGCCGACCTCGGCCACGCGCTCGGAGCCCTTGGCAATCACGATGAACTGCACGATCGCGATGATCAGGAACACCACGCCGCCGACCACGACGTTGTTGCCGACGATCAGCTTGCCGAAGGTCTCGATGATGTGGCCGGCATTCGCGTTCAGCAGGATCAGCTTGGTCGACGCGATATTGAGCGAGAGCCGGAACAGCGTGGTGAACAGCAGCAGCGAGGGGAAGGTCGACAGCGACAACGCCGACGGAATATAGGTGGCGACGATCAGCAGCGTCAGGCTGATGCCGAGATTGATCGTCAGCATCAGGTCCAGCAGGAAGGTCGGCAGCGGCAGCACGAACAGCGCGATCACCGCGAACAGCAGCAGCGTCAGCGCGATGTCGGACTGGCGCGAGGCCGCCGCAGCCATCTGCTGCAGGCCCGGCGCGGGGCCGATCCCCTTGGTAAATCCCGACAGTTTTGCCATGACGCGGTATGTGGGCTGCTGCGATGGTTCGATCGGCCGTTCGCCGGGACGGGCCCGGACTGCCGCACTGAATCGCGCTCCGTCACGGCCACGCAGGCCATGCCGCCGCGGCGCACCCCTGGCGAACGGTGAGCGCAGTGTATGGCGGTTGCGCCACGCGACCAATACCGAGGATTCGTAGCGGCGGGGCTGCGGACGGCCCCGCCGCGGCCGCCACTACCAAGGCTCGTAGTGGACGAGGCTGCACCTGCTTCCGTATCGTTCTTCCGTCGCGTATTTCCGCGTATTTCCGTCACCAACCGTCTCACTAACTGGCAGCGACCGCTGCGGAGAACGCTGCCGCCGGCGGGCCTTGCCATGCCTCTGCCATCCATGACGTCATCCGTTGCGCTCAGCGAACCTCCAGCCTCCGCAGGCCCCTTGTCAGCGGGCCGCGGCGGGTCGGCGCGTGCGCGCGTGCGGCTGCATCGTCCGGGAAGCAACGATGCGCCGGTCCGCGAACTGGATGCCGCGCCCGAGTTGCCGCACGTCGAAGCCGATGTGGCGGCGCTCGCCAATCGCCTGCTGTGCCGTACCGCGCCGCTGCGGCTGCGCGCCGGCGGCGCCGATTGGCTGCTGCATTTCGAGCCGCAGCCGAGCCCCTCGGCCGGGGCGGGCCCGGACGCCCAGGGCCGGGCCCACGCCAACGCTTACGCCTTCACGCTCGGCGAGACGCGCGGACAGTTGCTGTTCGATGTGCCAAGCGAACGCCGTCTGCTGGGCGTGGACGGCGCGGCGGAGACCCTGCCGGCCCTGCTGCGGCAAGCGCTGATGGCGGACGCGCTCGCCGAAGTCGGGGAAACGGTGGCCGCCGCGATTCGGCAGCCCTTTGTATGGCAGGGCGATGGTCCCCGCTCGGGCGCGCCCTGTTTTGGACTGACGCTGCGGCGCGTCGCCGATGGCGCGGCCGGCGGCGAGACGCTGCACGCGACCCTGCAGCTGGACGAGCCCGAGCGCCTCGCCGCCCTGCCGCTGCGGCACCGCGCGCCCGACACCCCGCTGCCCGCCTGGCTGGAGCAATTGCGGGTGCCGCTGGCCGTGCGCATCGGTACCACCGCCATCGCGGTCGGCGAGATGCGCGACATCCGTCCGGGCGACATCGTCGGCATCGAACGCTGGCAGACGCACGGCGGCGCGCTGGCCGTCCACTGCACGACCGGTGCCGCGGGGCTGGGCTGGCCCGCGCTCGCCGAGGGGCGGCGCATCACGATTCAACGCCCGACCGGCGCGCCCGCCGCGCCGTCGGCTCAGGGAGAGAACATGGAAGACCGCAACAACGGGCAGCGCGAGTTGCCGCATCCCGACGCCGCGCCGGCCGCGCTCGATCGGCTCGAAGAGCTGGAGGTATCGCTGCGCTTCGAAGTCGGCGACGTGTCGCTGGCGCTGGCCGACCTGCGCGAGGTGCGGCCCGGCTACGTGTTCGAACTGCCGCAGCCGCTGAAACAGAGCGAGGTGCGCATCGTCGCCGGCGGCCGCATCCTCGGTACCGGCACGCTGATCGCGGTGGGCAACCGGCTCGGCGTGCGCGTCTCCAGCTTCGCCGCGGGCGACGCATGAGCGGGAACCTGTACAACCCGGTACTGATCCTCACCGTCATCCTGGCGTTCGGCATTGCGCCGTTCGTGGCGCTGATGGTGACGAGCTATACCAAGCTGGTGATCGTGTTCGGGCTGCTGCGCGCGGCGCTGGGCCTGCAGCAGGTGCCGCCGAACATGGTGCTCAACGGCATCGCAATCATCCTGACCGCCTACATCATGGCGCCGATCGGCGCCGACGCCTTCGATGCGATCGAGCGGCGCGCGCAGAGCAATGCGCCCTTCAACGTGGGGGATGTGGTCACGGTCTACGATTCGGTCAGCGGACCGCTGAAGGAATTTCTGATCAAGCACACCGAGGAGCGCAACCGCACCTTCTTCGTGCAGTCGGCCAAGCGGATCTGGCCCGAGGGCCGCGCCGACGATCTGCAGCCGGACGACATGATGGTGCTGATCCCGAGCTTCACGCTGTCCGAGCTGACGCGCGCGTTCCAGATCGGCTTCATCATCTATCTGGTGTTCGTCGTGGTGGACCTGATCGTGGCCGCGATCCTGCTCGCGCTCGGCATGTCGATGATCGCGCCGACGACGATCTCGGTGCCGTTCAAGCTGCTGCTGTTCGTGATGCTGGAGGGCTGGACGCAGCTGATCCAGGGGCTGGTGCTGTCGTACCGCTAGGGGAGTCCGCCGCCGAGCCGACCCGGGCATCGATCGCAGAATCGACCGCGTTACCTCGGTACCTCGGTACCTCAGTCGATTACCTCGGCGCAGGCATCGGTCGGCAGCGCGGCGACATCGCCGATCACGGGCACGATCTTCAGTCCCGCGGAGGCAACCCGGCAGGGCGCGGCAAGCACGCCGCAACCGCCTAGCGCAAGGACCAGCGGCAACACCATCAGCAATCGTTTCATCGGGCAGGACCTCGTCGGCGGGAACGCGCATTGTGCACCATTCCTTGCGTGGCGGCATCCTGGGCTAGCATACGGACTGATACGCCTTTTCGGATCGCCGATGACTTTTGCCGCAACGCCCCATCTGAACGTCCCGCAACCGCCCTGTTCCGTTCCCCGTGCGCGCCGCCACGGCTGGTTCGCCGGCGCGCTGACCGCCCTGCTGATCGGCTTTGCCACGGGCGCCATGGCCCAGCCACTGTGGTTCGTCGGGGGCAAGCCGACGCAAGCCGCGCTGCAGGCGGTGTCCGCCCTGGTGGATGCGCCGGCCGACGGACTCGAGCCCGAGGACTACGACGCCGACACGCTGCGCCGGTCCATCGCCCAGGCCGCCAATGGCCCGCCCCTGCCGCCCGAGGCGGTGGATCGCCTGGACGGCGCGCTCACTGCCGCCATGCATCGCTATCTGTCCGACCTGCACAAGGGTCGCGTCGATCCGCGCAAGGTCCAGGCCAACTTCACGATGACCGAGGAGAAGCCGTTCGATCCGGACAGCCATCTGCGCGCCGCGGTGGAAGCCAACCGTCTGCCGGCCGCGATTCGCGAAGCCGCCCCCTCGTTCCCGCTCTACGGCACGCTGCGCGAGGCGCTGGCGCGCTATCGGGGGCTGGCCGCGCAGCCCCACTGGAAAACGCCGCTGCCAGCGCTGCCCGAAGGCAAGCTCAAGGAAGGCATGCGCTACACGGGCCTCGCGCAGATGGCCCAGCGCCTGACGGCACTCGGCGATCTGCCGGCGGGCACGCCGGTACCGGCGACCTATACCGGCCCGCTTGTCGCCGCGGTCAAGTCCTTCCAGGCTCGCCACGGCCTCGAAGCCGACGGCGTAATCGGCCCGGCCACGCTGATCCAGCTCAATACGCCGCCGTCGGCGCGCGTGCGCCAGATCGTGCTGACGATGGAGCGGCTGCGCTGGACGCCGCTTGCCGAAGGCAGCCGCATGATCGTGGTGAACATCCCCGAGTTCATGCTGCGCGCCTACGAGTTCCACGAGGGCAAGCTCGACATCCGGCTGGAGATGAAGGTGATCGTCGGCAAGGCGCTCGACACGCGCACGCCGCTGTTCAAGGAGGACATGCGCTATATCGAGTTCAGCCCGTACTGGAACGTGCCGCGCTCGATTGCGACAAAGGAAATCATTCCGCGCCTGCAGCGCGATCCGGCCTACTTCAATCGGCAGGGCTTCGAGTTCGTCGCCGGCAACGAGGTCATCAAGCAGCTGAATTCGGCCAATATGCAGGCCGTGCTGGACGGGCAGATGCGCATTCGCCAGCGGCCAGGACCGCTGAACGCGCTGGGCGACATCAAGTTCGTGTTCCCGAACAACCAGGCCATCTATCTGCACCACACGCCCGCGCCGCAGCTGTTCAAGCGCGGCCGGCGCGATTTGAGCCATGGCTGCATCCGCGTCGAGGATCCGGTCGCGCTGGCCAAGTTCGTGCTGAAGGACATGCCCGAATGGACCGAGGAACGGATCCGTCAGGCGATGGGCGCCGGCAAGGCCAGCACCGTTTCGCTGGCCAATCCCCTGCCGGTAACGCTGGCTTATGGCACGGCCGTCGCAAGGGCCGATGGACGGGTATACTTCCTCGCTGACATTTACGGCCAGGATAAAGTGCTCGGCCAGGCGCTGCAGCAGCGCGCCGCGCGACGGGCGTCCCATACACCTGCCGTACGCGCCACGCCGCCGGCCAACCGGGCGGCCAGCGCCCCGCCCTCCTGAACCGAGCCAAGCAAGCTAAACCATCACATCATGACGTATTCACGTGATCCGGCACGGCGCCGTTTCCTGCAACGTACCGGCGGCCTGGCGCTGAGCGCCGGCCTGACGGCCCTGGCGCCGAAGCTCGCCCTGGCCAATGTGTCGGGCGCGCGGGCGCTGGCCTTCGACCACACCCATACCGGCGAGCATCTGTCGCTGGTCTACGCGATGGGCGAACAGGTATTGCCACAGGCCCACCTGAAGCTCAATCGCTTCCTGCGCGACCACTATTCCGGCGACGTCGGCACCATCGATCCCGAGCTGTTCGGCGTGCTGTACCAGCTGCGCACGGTGCTGCGCAGCGACAACCCGTTCCAGGTCATCTCCGGCTATCGCAGCCCCAATACCAATTCGCGTCTGCGCAAGACGCGCGGCGGCGGCGTGGCGAAACACAGCCTGCATATGGACGGCAAGGCGATCGACATCCGCCTGCCCGGTGTGCCGCTGGACGATCTGCGCGACGCGGCCGTGTCGCTGCAGGCCGGCGGCGTCGGCTTCTACCGCAGCGAGAACTTCATCCACATCGATACCGGCCGCGTGCGCCGCTGGGGTTGAACCTGGCGCCGATCGTTACTGGCGCGGCTCGCTTCGTCCGCGCTTGTCCGACACGATCCGGCCGTCCTTGAAGACCAGGTGCAGCTGACGGACGTTGTTGACGTCCTCGAGCGGATTGCCGCCGACCACGATCAGATCGGCGATCTTGCCGGTCTCGATGGTGCCGAGCCGATCGCCGACGCCGCAGACAGCGGCACCATGCGCGGTCGCCGCGCGGATCGCCTGCCACGGCGTGGCGCCGTCGCGCACCCAAAGCCCCAGTTCCAGCAAGGCCGCGTCCTTCAGCGGCCGGATATCCGAGCCGAGCGCCATCCGCACGCCCGCACGCAATGCTTTCTGGAAGGCCTCGGTGTGCTGCTCGACCGCGGCCTCCGCACGGCAGCACAGCGCGTGCGCCAGATTGCGCTCGGTCGACCAGCGCCGTTCGAAGATGTTGCTGGCCTGCCCCGGCGTCAGATGACTGATCGCCAGCGTCGGCACATACCAGGTGCCGTGTTCCACCAGGGCCTCGATGCACTCGTCGTCCATGATGTAGCCATGCTCGATCGAATGCGCGCCGAGACGAACCGCGGCCTTCACCGCGGCCGGATTGGTGGCATGTGCCATCACCTTGAATTCGCGCAGCTTGCAGATGTCGAACGCCGCCTTGATTTCGTCGTCGAGCAGGAAGCTGTGCCGATGCAGGTCCCATGCCGGCCCGAGAATGCCGCCAGACAGATTGAGCTTGATATGGTCGACGCCATGCTTGATCTGCTCGCGGATCGCCTTGACGAAGCCATAGGGGCCATCGCATTCGAGCGCATGACCCGATGTCAGAAAATGCCCGCCGGTCGTGGTGAGGAAATGTCCCGCCGCAAAGACGCGCGGCCCCAGATGCTGGCCTGAATCGAACGCGCGCTTCCATGCGACATCCATGAAGCTGTGCGCGCCTGCACTGCGAAACCCGACGATGCCCGATTCCAGCAAGCCCTGCTGCAGCTTGTGGCCGAACAGCGTGACCTGATCGGGCAGCGGCATGTCGGCCAGCGTCGGGAAGTAGTCGGGGTGGATATGCACGTCCCACAGGCCCGGCATCAGGAAGGCACCCTGCAGATCGACCACCTCGCAGTCGGCCACGCCCGCGGGATCGCCGGTATGGAAGATCTCGCGGAGCTTGCCGTCCTCCAGCAGCACCGCCTTGTCGCGCTGGGCGACGGGCTCCACGCAGTCGATCAGCGTGGCATGTTTCAGCAGCGTCCTCATGCTGTCCCCTTCCCTGTCGTCATCGTTTGGCGGCTGGCGCCATCTGCCTGGCCAGCTCGCTCCATTTGGTGATTTCTGCGTCGATATAGCGGCCGAACGCTTCCGGCGACGAGCCCTGCACCACCGCGCCGAGCGAGGCATAGCGCTGGCGCACCTCCGGCATCTGCAGAATCGCGTTGACTTCGCGGTTCAGCTTTGCGACGACGGCGTCGGGCGTTTTCGCGGGCGCCAGCAGCCCCCACCAGGTGCCGCCGGTGAAGTCCGGCAGTCCCGCCTCGGCGAAGGTCGGCACATTGGGCAGCGATGGCAGCCGGGACGGCAGCGCGACGGCCAGCGCGCGCAGCTTGCCGGCCTTCACGTGTTCCTGCACCGCGGGCGGCGTGTCGAAGGTGTAGTCGATATGGCCGGCGATCACGTCGGCGATCGACGGGCCGCTGCCCTTGTACGGAACATGGGCCGCTTCGATGCGCGCGATCCGCTTGAACAGTTCGCCGCCCATATGGTTGGAGGTGTTCTCGCCGAACGACGAGTAATTGAGCTTGCCGGGATTGGCGCGCGCGTAGGCGATGAACTCGGACAGGGTCCTGGCGGGCACCGCCGGATTGACCACCAGCAGGAACGGCACCGTCCCGACCGTCGACACCGGCTTCAGGTCCCGACGCGGATCGTAGGGCAGGCTCATCGTCGCAGGCGCGATCGAGACCTCCGGCGACGCGGCCAGCAGCAGCGTATAGCCGTCGGGCTCGGCGCGCACCACCGAGGCCGCGCCGATCGTGCCGCTGGCTCCCGGGCGATTCTCCACCACGATCTGCTGACCCAGCCGCGCCGACAACTGCTCGGCCAGCAGACGGCCGCCGACATCCGTACTGCCACCTGGCGGATAGCCGATCACCATGCGAATCGGCCGCTCGGGCCAGTCCGCCGCCGCGCCAAGCTGCGGTACCGCGGCCGTCAGCAACATCGACGAGGCCGCGAGGAAAGTGCGTCGTTTCATGGTGAGCTCCCCTGTGTCACATCATCGCATCCGCAATCCGATACGCCGTATTGACCGAGTCCGTCACGCCCAGATGCCCGTGCCCAACGGCCAGCCACAGCCCCGGCTGGCCATCGGCAGGCCCGACGATCGGCACCGAATCCGGCATGCACGGCCGATGCCCCATCCACCGGCTCGGCGCCGGATCGTCCAGGCCGTCGAAGGTCTCGCGCGCAATGCGCTCCAGCATCGCCGCACGCCGCATATCGGGCGGGCGCGACAGTCCGCCGATCTCGACCGTACCGCCGACGCGCAGCCCCTCCTCCATCGGCGTGACGAACACCTTGCGGTCCGCCAGCACGACCGTGCGCGATACGGTGCGCGCGGCGTCGCGAAACTGCACGTGATAGCCCCGCTGGCTTTCCAGCGGGATATCGATCCCCAGCGGCGCCGTCAGCTGGCGCGACCACGCCCCGGCCGCCACCACGACTTCGTCGAAGCACTCGTTCGCGCGTCCATCGGCCTCCACCACGCACCAGCGCGGCCGCCCCGCAAAATCCGCCCTCTGCAACGCGCGCACCTCGGTCCGACGCCTGCCGCCGCCGCGCTGCTCGAACGCCCGCACGATCGCCTGCACATAACGCCCCGGATTGACGATCGTCGCGTGGTCCTGCAGAAAGACGCCGACCTGATAGCGCCGGCCGACGTTCGGCTCCAGCGCCTCGATGCCGGCGCGGTCCAGCGTCTCGAACTCGTAGCCGAATTCCCTGCGCATGCGCCACGACGTCGCGTCCTTCTGCAGCGCCGCGGCATCGGGATACAGATGCAGATGGCCGCGCCGAATCAGCAGCTCCGGCACGCCGATCTCCTGGGTCAGCTGCAGATGCCGCTGCACCGCATTGACGTGAATGGCATGCAGCCGCTCGGCGGCCCGCTCGACACGGCGCGGCGAGGCCGAGGCAATAAAGCGCAGCAACCACGGCAAGGCGCGCGGCAGGTACGGCAACGGCAGATACAGCGGACTGCGTTCGTCCAGCAGCATGCTGGGCAACGAGGCCAGCACGCCGGGCATCGCCAGCGGGGCCACGGAGCCCGGGCTGATCGCCCCTGAATTGCCGTAGCTGCAAGCCTGGCCGGGCTCGTCGCGATCGATCAGCGTGACCTCGGCCCCGCGCTTCTGCAGCTCGTACGCGATCGCCGACCCGACGATGCCGGCCCCGATCACGGCGACGCGTGGCGGGCGGGACGGAGGGATCGGCGCGTTCTGATGTTCCATGGAATCCGGTGGATGTCTTGACGGCTTCGAATGTAAGTGGCTCACTGTCGTCCGTGCAATAGCAAATATCGGTATCCGATATTCAGGGAGAGGCGGGAATGGCGAAGGCAAAGGCAGCACGGGGTTCGAAGGCCCGTGCTGCTGCAAGCGGCAATGACGATGGCGACCAGCGCGATCGCAGCGACGAGGACGGTCGGTCCGCCAATCCGCTGTTCATCGCGTCGATCGGCAAGGCCTTCGAAGTGCTCGAGCGGCTGGCGGACATCGGCCGCCCCGTCGGCCTGACCGAACTCTGTCAGCATGCATCGCTGAGCCGCAGCGCGCTGCAGCGCATCACCCATACGCTGACCGCGCTCGGCTATCTGCGCCAGGACCCCAAAACCCGCGCGTTTACGCTGTCGGGCAAGGTGCTGCATCTGAGCCACGCGATGCTGTCCAGCGACTCGCTGCGCGACCGCGCGCTGCCGCATCTCGAAGACCTGAATCGCCGCACCGCCGAGACCGTCAACCTGATGGAGATGGAGGCCGACGAGATCGTCTATGTGGTCCGCTTTCCTGGCTTTCGCTCGGTCAGCGTCGACCTGCACGTCGGCTCCCGGCTGCCGATCCACTGCTCCGCCGCAGGACGCGCGATCCTGGCCGAGATGGATCTGGACGACGCGATGCGGCTGCTCGCGCGCGTGCCGCGCCGCGCGATGACACCGCATACGCTGACCGAGCTGCCGGATCTGCGGTCGGCCTTGCAGACGGCACGCAAGCGCGGCTATGCGCTGAACGATCAGGAATCCTTTATCGGCGATATCTCGATCGCCAAGGCGATCCTGAACCGGCAGCGCGAGCCGATCGGCGCCGTCAATATCGCGGTGCCGACGTCGCGCTGGACGGTCGACGAAACGCTGCGGCAGCTGCTGCCGCAATTGCTGGTGACTGCGCGCGCGATCGAGCGGGACGTCAACGCGCGCTGAGGGAATGGCTCGAATCGAATGGAGCCGCCGCTGTCAAAAAACTGTCATCGTCGCTGCCTACCATCCTGACTGCGCTCCGAAGAGCGGTCCCCCTCGATGCCCGGCCACCCGCCGGGCATCGTCGTTTGCAGCGTCGAACTTTCAGATTGCTTTCAACAACATGAAGCCAACACCGAATCCCTCCCGCCGCACCCTCCTGAAATTCCTTGCCACCTCGCCGATGCTGCCGCTGGGCTCGGCCTCGGCCGCGCTGCTCGCCGGATGCGGCGGCGACGACGACGCGGACACCGCGCCGAACCCCGGCACGCCGACCGCCACCTTCACCACCGCCGAGTTCATCGGCATGGCGGCACCGACCCTGGCCGCACCGGCCGCGATGGCCACCACCACGGTCGGCTCGGAACTGAAGGTCTCGTTCAGCGACGGCAGCAGCCAGACCTACAAGCTCGCCTACCAGCCCTTCTTCATCACCGGCGATAAAGTGCCCGACGGCAAGGGCGGCACCGTGGTGGCCGGCGGCTACTTCGACATCAACAACCAGCCGATCCTCGACCGCTCGGTGCCCGGCAGCGAGCGCCAGTTCTTCTCGGATTGCGTCGACGGCAGCTCGCTGCTGACGCTGCCGAACGCCAACGTGCCTGGCATCAAGGGCAAGCCGGTGTTCGCCGTGGTGCAGTTCGAATACTCGACGCGCGACCAGGCCGGCGCCTCGACCTACGGCATGCTGCCGTCGCCGATCGCGATCCTGACGCTCGACCAGGATCCGGCCACCGGCAAGCTGACGCTGGTCAAGTACCACAACGTCGATACTTCGTCGGCGCGTGGGCTGTGGATTACCTGCGGCGCCAGCCTGTCGCCGTGGAACACGCACCTGTCGAGCGAGGAATACGAGCCCGACGCCTTCACCATCGCGTCCAACACGCAGTTCCAGCGCTTCAGCACCTTCACCTTCGGCGACCCGACCGCGGCCTCGCCCTACGACTACGGCCACCTGCCGGAAGTCACGGTCAACCCCGACGGCACTGGCTCCATCGTCAAGCACTACTGCCTCGGCCGCATCTCGCATGAGCTGGTCTGCGTCGCACCGGACGAGCGCACCGTGCTGATGGGCGACGACGCCACCAACGGCGGCGCCTTCATGTTCATCGCCGACCGCGCCCGTGACCTGTCGTCCGGCACGCTGTACGTCGGCAAGTGGAATCAAACGTCGGGCACCGGTCCGGGCTCGGCCACGCTGAGCTGGATTCCGCTTGGCCACGCCACCAGCGACGAAATCCGCGCCCTGGTCCGCGGCGGCATCAAGGCCACCGACATCTTCGACGTCAAGACCACCGATCCGGCCGATGCGAGCTATACCCGCATCCCGTTCAATGGCGGCTTCCAGTGGGTCAAGCTGATGCCCGGCATGGAAAAGGCCGCAGCCTTCCTGGAGACGCACCGCTACGCCGCGCTCAAGGGCGGCAGCCTGGGCTTCACCAAGTGGGAAGGCACGACGATCAACGTCCGCGACAAGATCGCCTATATCGCGATGTCCCGCATCGAATCGTCGATGCTGAACGGCTCGGGCGGCGTCAAGGTCGAGGGCCCCTACTCGGGCGCGGTCTACGCGCAGAACCTGCGCGGCGGCCAGTCCGACACCACCGGCGCGCCGATCCATTCGGAATGGGTGCCGGTCGATATGGCCGCCGTCCCCGAACTGATCGCCGAAGACTTCGGCGGCGGCAAGCTCAAGCAGCAGGACGCGCTCGGCAACTTCGCCAATCCGGACAAGATCGCGACGCCGGACAGCCTGAAGTATTCGGAGAAGCTACGCACGCTGTTTATCGGCGAGGACAGCAACACGCACGTCAACAACTTCCTGTGGGCGTACAACATCGACACGAAGAAACTGTCCCGCGTGCTGTCGACGCCGGCCGGCGCGGAATCGACCGGCTTGCATGCCGTGGACGAGATCAATGGCTGGACTTACGTCATGAGCTCGTTCCAACATCCGGGGGATTGGGAATCGCCGTTGCACGACATCGTGAAGCCGACGCTGGATCCGCTGGTTCGGGCGAATTACAAGGATCGGTTTGGGGCGGCTGTGGGGTATATCACGGGGGATGCGACTTCCGTGAAGCTGGCCAAGGGTTGAGCCTTAGCCGCGTTGAAAGAAACCCGGGCGCGAGGGAACGCCCGGGTTTTTTCTTTATTGGCATCCGGGTGCCAGGGCGATCGCGCCGCCGATCCTGAAAACGAAGCCGGCTTCGTCCCGATAACGGCGAAAGACGACTAGACTGTCGCCCTCGGCTGCATCCCGCATGCCGTGCCCTGCAGGGCCGGCCCTTTCATCCCCATCCCTCAATGACCGACAAGACCCGACAAATCGCCATTGCCCTGATCATATTGGCGGTGATCGCCATGCTGTGGCTGGTGGGCAACGACCAGAACAATGCCGGCGACACCGCCCCCTCTGCCATTGCCGACGCGTCGCAAGCCTCAGCAGCCAGCCCGGCCGGAGGCATTTACCGCGGCGGCACGCTGGAACCGTTCAGCATCGACCCCACGCGGCCCGCAGACCGCCTGCCGGTGTACCAGGCGGCCGCGATCCTGCAGGACTATCGCGACAACGGCGACAACGCCGATCAACGTTATCGCGGCGCCTACTTCATCGTCGAAGGCGTGGCCAGCGGTATTCGACGCGAGGGCGACACGCAGGTCTATCTCGATATCCGCACCAGCGACCCGACTCAGTCGGTACGGGCGAACCTGCTGGAGCAGCAAAACTGCGGAGCCGCGCGGCCGGTCTGCGAAGTGGAGGCCCGTGCGACGATGGTTCGGCGTGGACAGAAGGTGGCGGTGGAGTGCACGGGCGCGGGGATCGTCGATACCACGCCGGTGCTTGACGGTTGCCTGCTGCGGGGTGGGGCGAATTGATGTGAAG
>NZ_JAGFTW010000003.1:0-138182 GCF_017598945.1 Cupriavidus gilardii | reverse complement strand
CCTCTCCCCCGCCCCTCTCCCACAAGTGGGAGAGGGGAGAAAATCAGCGTGATGTCGTACCGCCCCCTCAACCGCGATGCGCCCACCCCGTCATCCGCTTCTCCAGCACCGCAAACAGCTCGTACATCGCCATCGCCATCACCGCGATCACCACCAGGCCGGCGAAGGCCAGCGGCATCTTCATCGCGGAGCCGGCTGATACCAGCAGATAGCCGATGCCTTCGTTGGCCGCATTCATCTCCGACACCGTCGTGCCGACGAAGGCCAGCGTGATCGCGACCTTCAGCGAGGCAAAGAAATACGGCATCGCGCGCGGCAGCCCGACCTTGAACAGCACGTCGGTGCGCCTGGCGCCCAGCACGCGCAGCACGTCCTCCAGTTCGGGCTCGAGCGTGGCCAGTCCCGTGGCGATATTGACCATCACCGGAAAGAACGAGATCAGGAACGCGGTGAGAATCGCCGGTCCTGCGCCAAGGCCGAACCACACCACCAGGATCGGCACGAAGGCAGCCTTGGGCAGCGCGTTGAAGGCGGTCATCAACGGATAGCCGGCCGCATAGGCCAGCCGCGACGATCCCATCAGCAAGCCCAGCACCACGCCGACGACGATCGCGATGCCGAAGCCCACCACCGTGGTCCAGAAGGTGCGCCAGGCATGGGCCGCGATCACGTCCCAGTAGTCGACCAGCGACACCACGATGGCCGCCGGACTCGGCAGGATGAAGTCGGACACCTCGAAGATCATGCAGGCGCCCTGCCACAACAGCAGGCAGGCGGCCAGCAGCAGCCAGGGCGCGACGCGCTCCACGCGCCGCTGGTTCGAATCGGTAAGCGTGGTCATCTCAGTGCTGGCGGACATGGCCGATCTTCTCGCGCAGCATGTGCACCAGATCGGCAAAGGGTTCGGTATAGGTCAGTTCGAGCTCGCGCGGACGCGGCAGGTCGATCGGCTTGCGCATCAGGATGCGGCCCGGCCGCTGGCTCATCACGTAGACCGTGTCGGCGAGAAACACCGCCTCGCGCAGGTCGTGGGTGACCAGAATCACGTTGAAGCGTTGCGCCTGCCACAGGTCGCGCAGCACGCACCACAGCTCCTCGCGGGTGAAGGCGTCCAGCGCGCCGAACGGTTCGTCCAGCAACAGCATGCGCGGCTCGTGGATCAGCGCGCGGCAGATCGACGCGCGCTGCTGCATGCCGCCGGACAGCTGCCACGGGTACTTGTCCTCGTAGCCGGCCAGGCCCACCGTGCGCAGCAGCGTGCGGGCGCGCTCGACATACTCGTCGCGGCGCGAGCGCAGCGTCGAGCGGTACGGCTCGACGATCTCCAGCGGCAGCATCACGTTCTGCAGCGTGGTGCGCCACGGCAGCAGCGTCGGCGCCTGGAAGGCCATGCCAACCATCTTCAGCGGGCCGGTCACCTTCTCGCCGGCGATCTTGACCACGCCGCGCGTGGCAGGCTTCAGCCCGGTGGCCAGCTTCATGAAGGTCGACTTGCCGCAGCCGGACGGGCCCACGATCGCGATGAACTCGCCGGGCTGCACCTGCAGCGAGATGTCCTCGACGGCGAACTCGCCCTGGCGGGCCAGGTCGTCGTTGTAGGCGAGCCAGACGCGGTTGAAGTCGACGAAGGGGGCCTCGGCGCCCGCGGCCGGCGCGGCGGCCGGCGTGTCCTGGACAGCGCCCGATGCTGCGGCCGATACGGCAACGTCCATCGTCATCGCAGCACGTCCAGTTCGGCCGCCGACGGCAGATAGGCGTCGGTCCACAACGCATCCGGATTGATGCGCCCCTTGGTGCCGAACGCATCGGCCACCTGCGACGCCATCAGCGACAGCCGCGGCTTGTTGACGCGCCCGAAGCCGTCGGCCTTGGCGTCGGGCGACCTGACCACGCTGTCGAGCGCCAGCTTCAGGCGCCGCACCTCCAGCTTCTCGTCGATGATGCCGTCGCGCGCCTTGACCGCCTTGATGCCCTCCTCGGGCCTGGCGATCACGTCGCGCGCCGACTTCGCGAAGGCGCGCAGGAAGGCCTTGACCGCTTCGGGATTCTTCTTCAGGAAGTCCTCGGACGCGATCACCGCGTTGCCGTACAGCTTGACGCCGTACTGCGGGTACGGCAGCACCACGATGTCCTCGTCCTTCACGCCGCGCGCATTGAGGTTCAGGATCGAGGTGAACGAGAAGCCCGTGATCGCATCGAGATCGCCGCGCGTCAGCATGGTCTCGCGCAGCGTCGGGTCCATCGCCTGCCAGTTGAAGCTCGATGCCTGCAGGCCGTTGGCCTTGGCGAAGATCGGGAAGGCGCGGCGGCCGGCATCGAAGACCGGGGCGCCGAGCCTCTTGCCGGCCAGGTCCTTCGGCGCCTTGATGCCGGACTTCTTCAGCGCCAGCACCGCGGCCGGCGTGTTGTTGTAGACCATCATCACGGCGACCGGCTTGTTCTTCGCGTCCGGGTTGTTGCCATAGAACTCCATCACCGAAGCGAGATCGGCGAAGCCCATGTCATAGGTGCCGGAGGCCACGCGGTTGACCACATTGCCCGAGCCGTTGCCGGCGTCGATCGACACGTCGAGTTTCTCGGCCTTGTAGTAGCCCTTCTGCTCGCCGAGCAGGAACAGCGCCGACGGGCCCTCGAAACGCCAGTCGAGCTGGAAGCGGATTTTGGTCGCGGCTTGTGCATGGGCGGGCGTGGCCCATTGTGTCGACAGCACCATTGCGGTGCCGAGCACCATGCCCAGCTGCAGCAGCCGGCGGCGCAGCGGCGATGGCGCCGTGCTGGCCTGTGGGCCGTCGGCGTTCTCGCCGCGATGCGTATTGTGCTTGGGATGCTGGCGTTGCGACCCGTGTTGCGATCCGTGTTGCGACCCGTGTTGCGACCTGTCCTGCGGCATGTTTGCTCTCCTGTTCGTGCCTGTTTTGCGCGAACAGTGTCTGCAAGCGATATGCCAGCCAAAACCGCATCGAACCGGCCCCAAAGCGGGGCATGGCCGCGGCGGTTTGTCTAACCAAACTTGTGCAAGAACCGATGCCGCGCGCGATTGCACGCGGTCATTGTCGACAATACGAAGGCGAGCTCAGGCGTCCTGCGTCGCGTCGCCAAGGTCGGCCGCGACCGCGGCGGCGCCTTCGATGCGGGCCAGCTCGCCGCCGCCGTCGTCCGCAGGCGTGGCGCCCTGCGCCGCGCTGCGCGCCTGGATGCGCCACATCTCGGCATAGCGGCCATCGGCGCGCATCAGCTCGGCATGCGTGCCGCGCTCGACGATGCGGCCGCGGTCCATCACCAGGATCTGGTCGGCATGCACCACGGTGGACAGCCGGTGCGCGATCAAGAGCGTGGTGCGGTTCTGCGCGAGGCGCATCAGTTCGGCCTGGATCGCCTGCTCGGTGCGCGAGTCCAGCGCCGAGGTCGCCTCGTCGAAGATCAGGATCGGCGGGTTCTTCAGCAGCGTCCGCGCGATCGCTACGCGCTGCTTCTCGCCGCCCGACAGCTTCAGCCCGCGCTCGCCGACCGGCGTGTCGTAGCCCTGCGGCAGCTCGCGGATGAAGCTGTCGATCTGCGCGGCGCGCGCGGCCTCGATGACCTCGTCGCGGCTCGCGCCGGGGCGGCCGTAGGCGATGTTGTAGTAGATGCTGTCATTGAACAGCACGGTGTCCTGCGGCACGATGCCGATCGCGCGGCGCAGGCTGTCCTGCGTCACCGTGCGGATGTCCTGGCCGTCGACCAGCACCGCGCCGCTGCCGACGTCGTAGAAGCGGAACAGCAGCCGCGCCAGCGTCGACTTGCCCGAGCCGCTATGGCCGACCACCGCGGTGGTGGTGCCGGCGGCGATCGTGAAATCGACGTCGTCGAGGATGCGGCGATTGCTGTCGTAGCCGAAGCCGACATGGCTGAAGCGCACTTCGGCGCCGTGCACCACCAGCGGGCGCGCATCGGGCGTGTCGGCGACTTCGCGGTTGGTGCCGAGCAGCACGAACATCCGGTCCATGTCGGTGGTGGCCTGCTTGATCTCGCGATAGATCACGCCAAGGAAATTCAACGGGATATACAGCTGGATCATCAGCGTGTTGACCAGCACCAGGTCGCCCAAAGTCAGAACGCCGGCCGCCACGCCCACCGTGGCGCGCCACAGGATCAGGATCAGCCCGACCGCGATGATGGCCTGCTGGCCGAAGTTCAACAGCGACAGCGAGTTCTGCGAGCGGATCGCGGCGGTCCGGTAGGTGCGCAGGTTCTCGTCGTAACGCGCGGCCTCGTAGGCCTCGTTGCCGAAGTACTTGACGGTTTCGAAGTTCAGCAGCGAGTCGATCGCCTTCTGGTTGGCGCGCGAATCGAGCTCGTTCATCTTGCGGCGGAAGTGCGTGCGCCATTCGGTCACCACCACCGTGAAGACGATATAGGCCAGCAAGGCGCCGCCGGTGATCGCCGCGAACCAGATGTCGTAGTGCAGCAGGAAGAAGCCCATCACCAGCGCCATCTCGACCAGCGTGGGAAGGATGCTGTACAGCGAGTACGAGATCAGCGACTGGATGCCGCGCGTGCCGCGCTCGATGTCGCGGCTCATGCCGCCGGTCTGCCGGTCCAGATGGAAGCGCAGCGACAGGCTGTGCAGATGGCGGAACACCTGCAACGCGATCTCGCGCACCGCGCTCTGCGTGACCTTGGAGAACAGGATCTCGCGCAGCTCGGTAAACAGCGTGGTCGACAGCCGCAGCACGCCGTAGGCGACGATCAGGCCGGCCGGCACCGCCAGCAGCGCGCGCGGATCGCCGGGCGCGATGTCCATCGCGTCGATCAGCCGCTTCATCAGCACAGGCACGCCCAGATTGGCGACCTTGGCGGCCACCAGGCAGCCAAGCGCCAGCATCACGCGCCACTTGTAATGCCACAGATAGGGAAGCAGATTGCGCACGGTCTGCCAGTCGCTGCGCTGGCCGCGCGCGCCGGAGAACAGCGGCGAGGACGGCGCCGT
Source organism: Cupriavidus gilardii (assembly GCF_017598945.1). Lineage (GTDB taxonomy): Bacteria > Pseudomonadota > Gammaproteobacteria > Burkholderiales > Burkholderiaceae > Cupriavidus > Cupriavidus gilardii_E. The sequence goes on along the minus strand of NZ_JAGFTW010000003.1, from coordinate 133,213 downwards.
GGGGGCAGGCTCGTCCGTCGTGGAGTAGCGTCGCATACGTTAGAATTCGGCCGAATATGCGATTGTCGCAGAGTTCGGCGCGAGCGGTTTTCCCCTGCTTCGCCATCAACCGGATGCACCATGAACCTGACCGAAACCCTGTCGTCCCTGCCTCCCGGCAAGAACCCCGCGCTGCGCGTGGTGCCGATGCCCGCCGATGCCAATGTGCACGGCGACGTGTTCGGCGGCTGGATCATGGCGCAGGTCGACATCGCCGGTTCGATTCCCGCGGTCGAACGCGCCCAGGGCCGCGTCGCCACGGTGGCGGTCAATTCCTTCCTGTTCAAGCATCCGGTATTCGTCGGCGATCTGGTCAGCTTCTATGCCGACATCGTCAAGACGGGGCGGACCTCGATCACCGTCGAGGTCGAGGTCTATGCGCAGCGGATGCGCCATAGCAACGAGATCGTCAAGGTCACCGAGGCCACGCTGACCTATGTGGCGACGGACGAGGAAAGGCAGCCGCGGGTGCTGCCGAGGGTGTGAGGGCGCCGGCCGCGGTGGCATAGCGGGCGCCCTGCCCTCTCCCCCGGCCCCTCTCCCGCGAGCGGGAGAGGGGAGAAAACCGGCAGCGGGCCTGAGTGATATCGAGGGTGTTCTCCCTCTCCCCCTCAGGGGGAGAGGGTCGGGGAGAGGGGGTGGTTTTCCCCTCGCCCTCAACCGTTCAATTGAACTTCGAAAAATCCGGCTTGCGCTTCTCGAAGAACGCCGTGAAGGCCTCCTTCGCTTCGGGCGACTGCAGCAGCCGGCGGAACACCGCGCCCTCCTGCGCCATCTGCGCCTCCATCTGCGCGGTATCGACGCCCTTCATCAGCCGCTTGGTCTCCCGCAGCGACGACGCCGGCAGCGCCGCCAGCTTGCGCGCCTGCGCCAGCGCAAAGTCGTGCAGCTCGGCGGCCGGCACCACGCGCGTCACCAGCCCGATCTGCTGCGCCTCCTGCGCGCCGAACGGCTCGCCCAGCAGCAGCTTCTCGGCCGCGCGCTGGTAGCCGGCCAGGCGCGGCAGCAGCAGGCTCGACGCGGCCTCGGGGACCAGCCCCAGCTGCACGAACGGCAGCGAGAAGCGCGCGCTGTCGGACGCATAGACCAGGTCGCAATGCAGCAGCAGCGTGGTGCCGATGCCGACGGCCGGCCCGCTGACCGCCGCCACCAGCGGCTTGGCGGCATGGCTGATTTCGTGCAGGAACTGGAACACCGGCGCCTTGGCGGCATCCTCCTCGCTGCTCGGCGGTCGCTTCAGGAAGTCCTCGAGGTCGTTGCCGGCGGTGAAGATCTCGTCCTTGCCGCGGATCACGATCGCCCGCACGGCATCGTCGCTCGCCGCCGCGCGCAGCGCATCGGCCATCTGCTGGTACATCGCCGCGGTGATCGCGTTCTTCTTGTCCAGGCGATCGAACTCGATCGTCAGCACGCCTTGCTCGATGCGGGTCAGGATGCTCATGGTGTCTCCTTGTTGGTCGGTGTTCCTGTCGGTGTTCTGTTCGGCGATGCCGACCGCCGGAACTGCCCCGCGTACGAGGCAGTTCCGGTGCCGGCCTGCATCAAACCCGTTCGAAGATACCGGCGGCGCCCATGCCCGTGCCGACGCACATGGTCACCATGCCGTACTTCAGGTTGTGCCGGCGCAGCGCATGCACGACGGTGGCCGAGCGGATCGCGCCGGTGGCGCCGAGCGGGTGGCCCAGCGCAATCGCGCCGCCCATCCGGTTCAGTTTCGCCGGATCGAGGCCCAGATCGCGGATCACCGCCAGCGCCTGCGCGGCGAAGGCCTCGTTCAGCTCGATCCAGTCGAGCTGGTCCTGCGTCATGCCGGCCGCCTTCAGCGCGGCCGGAATCGCTTCCTTCGGCCCGATGCCCATGATCTCCGGCGGCACGCCGCGCACCGCGAACGACACGAAGCGCGCCAGCGGCACCAGGTTGCAGGCCTTCAGGATCTTCTCCGAGACCAGGATCAGCGCACCGGCGCCGTCCGAGGTCTGCGAGCTGTTGCCGGCGGTCACGCTGCCCTTGTTGGCGAACACCGGGCGCAGCTTCGCCAGCCCTTCCAGCGAGGTATCGGGACGCGGACCTTCGTCCAGCGACAGCGTGCGGGTCTTGAGCTCGACCTCGCCGCTGGCCAGGTTCGGCAGCTTCTCGACGATCTCGACCGGCGTGATCTCGTCGGCGAACTCGCCGGCCTGCTGTGCGGCCAGCGCCTTCTGGTGCGAGGCCAGCGCGAAGGCGTCCTGATCCTCGCGGCTGACCTTCCACTGACGCGCGACCTGCTCGGCGGTCAGGCCCATGCCATAGGCGATGCCGACGTTCTCGTCGCGCGCGAAGATCGACGGCGACATCGACGGCGTGTTGCCCATCATCGGCACCATGCTCATCGATTCGACGCCGGCGGCGATCATCACGTCGGCCTCGCCGACGCGGATGCGGTCGGCCGCCATCGCGACGGCGCTCAGCCCCGAGGCGCAGAAGCGGTTCACGGTGATGCCGCCGACCGAGGTCGGCAGGCCCGACAGCAGCGCGCCGATGCGCGCGACGTTCAGGCCCTGCTGCGCTTCGGGAATCGCGCAGCCGACGATGGCGTCTTCGATCAGCGCGGGGTCCAGGTTCGGCACCTGCGCCAGCGCGGCGCGCAGCGTGGTGGCCAGCAGGTCGTCGGGCCGGTAGTGCTTGAACGCGCCCTTGGGCGCCTTGCCGATCGGCGTGCGGGTCGCGGCAACGATATAGGCGTCTTGCAGTTGTTTCATGATCGATTTCCTCGCGTGCCGATTAGTTGCGCACCGGCTTGCCGGTCTGCAGCATGCCCATGATGCGTTCCTGCGTCTTGGCGTTGCCCAGCAGTTCGATAAAGGCGCGGCGCTCCAGCGCCAGCAGCCATTCCTCGCTGACCAGCGCGCCCGCTTCGACGTCGCCGCCGCAGACCGCCTCGGCGATGCGCGAGGCGATCAGGAAGTCGTGCGCGGAGATGAAGCCGCCGTCGCGCATGTTGACCAGCGACGCCTTGATGGTGGCGATGCCCGAGCGGCCCGCCACCGGCACCAGTTCGCCCTGCGCGGGCGGGCGGTAGCCGGCCTCGTGCAGCGCGCGCACTTCGCTGCAGGCGACATGCAGCAGCTCGTGCACGTTGAAGACGATCGGGTCGCTCGGCTGCAGATAGCCCATCTGCCGCGCCTCCAGCGCCGAGGCCGAGACCTTGGCCATCGCCGCGTTCTGGAAGCGCTGCGTCAGGAATTGCAGATAGTTGGTGCTGCCCGCGGCCTGCGCCGCGCGCCCCGCCGCCAGCGCGGCCTCCTTCAGCCCGCCGCCGGCCGGCACCAGGCCGACGCCGACCTCGACCAGGCCGACGTAGGTCTCGAGCGCCGCCACGCGCCGCGCCGAATGCAGCATCAGCTCGCAGCCGCCGCCCAGCGCGATGCCGGACGCCGCCGACACCACCGGCACCGCGGCGTACTTGACCCGCATCATGCCGTCCTGGAACTTCTTGACGAACGGTTCGACGCCCTTGGCGCCGCCCATCATGAAGGCCGGCATCGCCGCCTCCAGATTGGCGCCGGCCGAGAACGGGCCGCCCGGGGCGCCCAGCTGCAGCGAGGTCGGCTGCCAGACCACCAGGCCCTTGTAGGCGCTCTCGGCCAGATCGATCGCGCGGATCAGTCCGTCGATGGTGTCCGGCCCGATCGTGTTCATCTTGCTGTTGAACGAGATCACCAGCACGTCGTCCTGGCCCTCGCAGACCCAGATCCGCACCGCGTCGTTCTGCTCGACGGTGCGGCCCGCCTTGCGCGGATCGATCGCGTCGCTGCCCTTGAGCGCGGCGCGGAACGCCTGGCGGCGATAGACCGGCAGCCCGCTGCGGCCGACGAACGATTGCGTGGCCGGCGACCACGAGCCCTGCGCCGAATGCACGCCCTGGTTGTCCGCCACCGGGCCGGCGAAGACCCATTCCGGCAGCGGCGCCTTCGACAGCGCCTTGCCGGCCTCGATGTCTTCCTTGACCCATTGCGCGACCTGCTGCCAGCCCGCGGCCTGCCAGTCCTCGAACGGACCCGAATTCCAGCCGAAGCCCCAGCGGATCGCCAGATCGACGTCGGCCGCCGAGCCGGCGATCTGCTCGAGGTAGACGGCGATGTAATGGAACACGTCGCGGAAGATCGCCCACAGGAACTGCGCCTGCGGGTTGCCCGATTCGCGCAGCAGCTTGATGCGCTCGGCCGGCTCCTTCTTCAGCATGCGCGCGACGATCTCGTCGGCCTTGCCGCCGGCGTCGACATACTGGCCGGTCTTCGCGTCCAGCACCTTGATCTGCTTGCCTTCCTTCTTGTAGAAGCCGGCGCCGGTCTTCTGGCCCAGCGCGCCGGCATCGACCAGCGACTGGAGCACCGCGGGCGTGCGGTACACCGGCGCGAACGGATCGTCCTGCAGGTTGTCCTGCATGGTCTTGATCACGTGGGCCATGGTGTCCAGGCCCACCACGTCGGCGGTGCGGAAGGTCGCCGACTTGGCGCGCCCCAGCTTGCTGCCGGTCAGGTCGTCGACCACGTCGAACGGAATACCGTACTTCTCGGCCTCGGCGAACACGGCCAGGATCGAGAAGATGCCGACCCGGTTGGCGATGAAGTTGGGCGTGTCCTTCGCGCGCACCACGCCCTTGCCGAGCGTGGTGGTCAGGAAGGCTTCCAGCCGGTCGAGGATGGCGGGCTGCGTCGCCTCGGTCGGGATCAGCTCGACCAGATGCATGTAGCGCGGCGGATTGAAGAAGTGCACGCCGCAGAAGCGCGCCTTCAGCTCGGTGTCGAAGCCCTCGGACAGCGCGGTGATCGACAGGCCTGAGGTGTTGGTGGCGAAGATCGCGTCGGCGCCCAGATGCGGGGCGACCTTCCTGTACAGGTCGTGCTTCCAGTCCATGCGCTCGGCGATCGCCTCGATCACCAGATCGCATTCCTTCAGCAGCGCGAGGTCGTCCTCGTAGTTGGCGGCGCGGATCAGGCCGGCGTCGTCCTTCAGGCCGAGCGGCGCGGGGGACAGCTTCTTCAGGTTCTCGATGGCCCGCAGCACGATGCCGTTCTTGGGGCCTTCCTTGGCCGGCAGATCGAACAGCACCACCGGCACGCGGGCGTTGACGAGGTGGGCGGCGATCTGCGCGCCCATGACGCCGGCACCGAGCACGGCGACTTTCTTGACGATGAAATTGGACATGCGCGCTCCTGGGAGGTGAGCCTTGAATGAATGGTGCCCCACAGTCTTTCTCCCCTCTCCCGCCTGCGGGAGAGGGGTCGGGGGAGAGGGCTTGCGGCGGCAATGCCGGCGATATCGCCCAGCGATCGCCGCTGCCCTCTCCCCTGCCCCTCTCCCAAAGGGAGAGGGAACACCGACAGGGTATTTTCAGTGCCTCAGAACAGTTCCGCGTCCAGCGCCATCAGCGTGCTTGCGCCGGCGCGCGCCATGCGGATCTGCGCGGCAGTCTCCGGCAGCAGCTTGGCGAAGTAGAAGCGCGCGGTCGCCAGCTTGGCGACATAGAACTTGTCGCCGCTGTCCTGCTTCTCCAGCGCGATCTTCGCCATGCGGGCCCAGAAGTAGGCGAACACCAGATGGCCGACCACACGCAGGTACGGCACCGCGGCGGCGCCGACCTCGTCGGGATTGCCCATCGCCTTCATGCCGATCTCCATCGTCAGCTTCTGCACCTTGTCGCCCAGGTCCGCCAGCGGATTGACGAACTCCTGCATCGCCTCGTTGGTGCCCTCGGCCTCGACGAACTCCTGCACGATCTTGCCGAAGGCCTTCATCTTCGCGCCCATGTCGCCGAGGATCTTGCGGCCCAGCAGGTCCAGCGCCTGGATCGTGTTGGTGCCCTCGTAGATCATGTTGATGCGGGCGTCGCGCACGTACTGCTCCATGCCCCATTCGGAGATGTAGCCGTGGCCGCCGAACACCTGCATGCCCTCGTTGGTGGCGATGAAGGCGTTGTCGGTCAGGAAGGCCTTGATCACCGGCGTCAGCAGCGCGACCAGGTCGCCGGCCTGCTTGCGCACGGCCTCGTCCGGGTGCGACAGCTCGCGGTCGATCTGCAGCGCGGTCCAGTAGCTGAACGCGCGGCCGCCCTCGGCGAAGGCCTTCTGCGTCAGCAGCATGCGGCGCACGTCAGGGTGGACGATGATCGGATCGGCCGGCTTGTCCGGTGCCTTCGGCCCGGTCAGCGAACGCATCTGCAGACGCTCCTTCGCGTAGGCCACCGAGTTCTGATAGGCGACCTCGGTCAGCCCCAGGCCCTGCATGCCGACGCCCAGCCGCGCGGCGTTCATCATCACGAACATCGCGTTCAGGCCCTTGTTGGGCTCGCCGACCAGCCAGCCGCGCGCGCCGTCCAGGTTCATCACGCAGGTGGCATTGCCGTGGATGCCCATCTTGTGTTCGATCGAGCCGCAGACGATGCCGTTGCGCTCGCCCGGAATGCCGTCGGCATCGGGAATGAACTTCGGCACCACGAACAGCGAGATGCCCTTGGTGCCCTGCGGCGCGTCAGGCAGCCGCGCCAGCACCAGGTGGATGATGTTGGCCGACAGGTCGTGCTCGCCCGCCGAGATGAAGATCTTGGTGCCGGTCAGGCTGTACGAGCCGTCGTCCAGCGGCTCGGCCTTGGTGCGCAGGATGCCCAGGTCGGTGCCGCAGTGCGGCTCGGTCAGGCACATGGTGCCGGTCCATTCGCCCGATACCAGCTTGGGCAGGTAGCGCTGCTGCAGCTCGGGCGTGCCGTGCGCGTGCAGCGCCTCGTAGGCGCCGTGCGACAGGCCCGGATACATGGTCCAGGCCTGGTTCGCCGAGTTCAGCATCTCGAACAGCGCGTTGTTGACCAGGATCGGCAGGCCCTGGCCGCCGAATTCGGGATCGCACGCCAGCGCCGGCCAGCCGGCCTCGACGTACTGCCGGTAGGCTTCCTTGAAGCCCGACGGCGCGGTGACGACGCCGTCGCCGTGGTGGGTGCAGCCCTCGCGGTCGCCGCTCTGGTTCAGCGGGAAAATGACTTCCGAGCAAAACTTGCCGGCTTCCTCGATGACCTGGTTGATGGTGTCCGCATCGACGTCGGCGTGCGGCGGCATCGCCTTGAGCTCGGCCTCGACGCCGAGCAGTTCGTGCAGCACGAATTGCATGTCGCGCAGCGGAGCGGTGTACTGGCCCATCAAGATCTCCTTGGAGTTGGCGAAGCCGCCGCGCCGCTCGTGCTGTCAGGCACGCAATGACCGCGGCGGCATCAGGTACGGTAGGACTGAATCAGCTTGTTGAGCGCGACCATGGCAAGCTCGGCGCTGTCGGGCAGGCGCAGGAAGCGGGCATCGTGATGCAGCCCCAGTTCGAGGCTGTACATCTCGAACAGCATCAGGCGCGGATCGCAGTCCGCGCGCAGATGCCCCTCTTCCTTGGCCTGTTCGATCGCGCGTGTCAGCGCGGCCCGCCAGATGGTGACGCTCTTGATCAGCTCGTCGCGCACCGGGCTTTCCGCGCGGTCGTCGTATTCGACCGCCCCGCTGATGTAGATGCAACCGGTGGTGACTTCCTGGATCCGTTTTTCCATCCAGCGCCGCACCATCGACCACAGGCGCGGCAGACCGCGCGGCTCGTTCAGCGAGGGATAGAAGACCTCCTGCTCGAACCGGCGGTGATACTCGCGCACCACCTCCACCTGCAGGTCTTCGCGCGAACCGAAATGCGCGAACACGCCGCTCTTGCTCATTTGCATGCGTTCCGCGAGCAGACCGATCGTCAAACCTTCGAGTCCGTCGCGGGACGACAATTCCAGTGCGGCGTCGAGAATCGCCACGCGCGTCATCTCCCCCTTGCGCATCGGGGCGGGAGAAGCGTTGGTGGCGGATTCGAGACGGGCTGACTGGTGTCGCATGATTTTTTCTCCGTACTTTTTGCGGCATCGGTTCGCGATGCCGCGCTTGGCCCTGGCCTGTTGTGTCGATCGCCGCGGAGCCGCCGGGTAGAGGCGGAACCGGGGTGGCGAATGCACGCAGTCTAAGCCAAAAAAGAACGGTCGTTCAGATTATTCTGGCCGCGCCTGCCGCTATCAAGTTTTTAATTAGACCTTCGTTTCTAAACCGAACTGCGCTGCAACATCGGGCCGATCGCGAGCATGCGCGGCGCAGTCCAGGCCGTCGCCGCGCCCCTTGCCCGGATGCCGGCGGCATTTTGCCGCAAGGCAGCACCGGCTCGCCATCTTCAATAGCGGCCGGCCGCGCCGGCCACCATGACGCCGAAGCGCAACAGCATGTAGGCAGTCCAGTCCAGACAGCGGCGCAGACGGCCGCGACGCGCATGATCCTCGGGCACGACCCGCGCGCTGCGCAGCGCGATCGCCCGCTCCAGTTCGTCGCGCAGCTGCGCGGCAAAGGCCTCGTCGTAGACCGCCACGTTGGCCTCGCGCGCGAGCAGCAGGCTGAACGGATCCATGTTGCTGGAACCGACCGTCGCCCAGCTGTCGTCGACCACGGCGACCTTGGCGTGCAGGAAGCTCTCGGCGTACTCGTGGATCTCGACGCCCGCCTCGAGCAGCGTTGCGTACAGCGCGTGCGTCGCATAGTGCTGCAGCCGGTACTCGACCATGCCCTGCAGCAGCAGCCGCACGCGCACGCCACGGCGGCGGCAGGCCAGCAGCGCGCGCCGCATCTTTACCCCGGGCAGGAAGTAGGCGTTGGCGATGATGACATCGTGCCGCGCCGAGCCCAGGGCCTGCAGATAGGCGCGCTCGATGGTGCGGCGATTGCGCAGGTTGTCGCGCAGCAGCAGCGCCGCCCGCACGCCGCCTTCGGTCGGCGAAGGCAGGGAGCCTTCCGGCAGCGGAAAGTCGGCGGCGAGGCCGGACAGTCCGCCCGACATGCCGCTCGACATGCCACCCTCCGGCCCGCCGCCCTGCATCTGGCCGCGCAGCGCGAGCCGCCACCACAGCCGCTCCGCGGTCAGCGCGATCTGGCCGGCCAGCGGACCGGTGACCCGCACCGCGAAGTCGTAGCGCGGACCGAGCTGCGCTTCGTCGAAGGGGCCGTGATTGTGGTCGTCGATGATGTTGATGCCGCCGACAAAGGCAATGCGCCGGTCGATCACCGCCAGCTTGCGGTGCAGCCGGCGCAGATGCCGGCGCGCCAGCCGAAAGCCCCGCAGCGGGCGGTACACGCCCAGCCTGACGCCACCCTGCCGCAGCCGCTCGGCCAGCGCGGGCGGCATGTCGCCGGCGCCGAAGCCGTCGACCAGCAGATGGACGCGCACGCCGCGCTCGACCGCGCGCAGCAGCGCGTCGGCGACGGCCTGGCCGATCTCGTCGTCGGCGTAGATATAGGTCTCCAGCGAGACCGACAGCACCGCCTGGTCGATCGCCGCGATCAGCGCGGCAAAGTATTCGGCGCCGCCGCGCAGCAGCTCGACGCGATTGCCGCCGACCGGACGGCCCGGACCGGTGCGCTGCAGCCGGGGGCTGTGCCGCCCTGCCAGCACCGCGGCGGCCGTGGCCTCGGTGGCTTCGGTGGCTGCATCGGTGGCATGGGCGGCGGTCGTGGCGGTGCGGGTGGTGTCGCTTGAACGCTCGGACGAGGACATGGCCGCATTATCGGTCACCTCGCGGCGGAAACGCCACCCGGCGGGCATCGACGGGCGCAGCGGGGCAAAGCCGGACGAACGCGCGCCGACTCTGCTATCGTCGCGCTTTGTTTCCGACGTCGTCTCCGGCTTCGTCCCTGACATCGTCCCCACCGGCGCCCCCGCGCACTGAGCTGATTCGATCGTGAAGGTATTCGGTATCGCCGGCACTTCCGGCAGCGGCAAGACCACCTTGCTGGACCAGTTGATCCCCCGCTTCGTCGCGGCCGGGCTGCGCGTGGCCGGCGTCAAACATACCCATCACGGCTTCGACCCGGACACCCCCGGCAAGGATTCGTGGCGCATGCGCGAGGCCGGCTGCGCCAATGTGGTGCTGGTCGGCGCCCGGCATCTGACGCTGATGCGCCGCTATGAGGAAGGGGCGACGCCGCCCGAACTGGCCGACGCGCTGGCGGTGCTGCCCGCCGATACCGACCTGGTGCTGGTCGAGGGATACAAGCACAGCGACGTGCCCAAGCTCGAGGTTTATCGCCCGGGCCACGGCCGGCCGCCGCTGTGGCCCGAAGTACCGGGCATCGTCGGCGTCGCGACGGACTCCCCGGACGAAGTGGCCGCGCTGACGAGGCTGCCGGTGCTTGATCTGAACCGGATCGACGCGATCGAGGCGTTCGTGCGCGAACACGCCGGGCTGTAGACGAGCCCGACCCGAGGCGGCGGCTAGCCGGCCGCGCCCGCGGTCTCGTCGCTATGCCTTGGATTGGCCTCGGGTACCTGCGGCCGCGCCAGCTCGGCGACCAGCGGCACATGGTCCGAGCGCTGCGCCCAGTCGCGCCCGGTCAGCACGCGGGCCCGCTCGATCTCGAAGCCGCGCACGTAGATCCGGTCGAGCTGCCACCACGGCATATGGCTCGGAAAGGTATGCAGCCGCGAGCCGCGCGCCTGCGAGGCTTCCAGCGCGCCCAGCGTATTGCAGATCAGCGCATCGAGCCGGTGATTCCAGTCGTTGAAGTCGCCGGCGATCACCAGCGGCGCATCGGCCGGCACCACGTTGCGCACCCGTTCGACCAGCGCCTCGGCCTGGCGCGCGCGGCTGCGCGCGAACAGGCCGAAATGCACGCAGATCAGATGCGCCTCGATGCCGTGGATATCGGCCACCGCATGCAGCAGCCCGCGCTGCTCGAAGCGATGGTCGGAAATATCGAGGTTTTCCGACATCAGGATCGGATGGCGCGACAGGATCGCGTTGCCGTGATGCCCGTGGTCGTAGACCGCGTTGCGGCCATAGACCGAATGCGGATAGGCGTCGGTCGCCAGGTAGTTCAGCTGCGTGTAGTCGGAATCGAACAGCGAGGCGGCCACCAGGCGGTCGTTGCGGTCCTGCACTTCCTGCAGGAAGACGATGTCGGCGTCGACCGTCTGCAAGCCATCGCGGACATGCTGGATGCGCGGACGGCGCGCGAAGCCGGTCAGCCCCTTGTGGATGTTGTAGGTGACCACGCGCAACTTCATCGCGCGCCCCCGGGCTCGCCGGCGGCGCTCGCCGTGCCCGCGGCACCCCCGGCGCCCGCCGCGCAGGCGGTGGCGCCGGCCGCCGCGCGCCAGGCCAGCTGGCGCACCGCTTCGGCGTTGCTCGACGAGAAGCAGCGCGCGGCCGCCTGTTCCCACGGCAGCCAGACCGACTGCAGATGCTCGCGCGGCGCGAGCGTGACGGGCAGCGGCCGGTCGACGCACAGGCCGAACCAGTGCTCGACATTGCGCGTGACCCCGGGCGCATAGCGATGGCGCCATTCGGGGTAGATCTCGTATTCGATGTGGTGACCCCAGTCCTGCAGCCTGTGCTCGCTGGCAACGATGCCGGTTTCCTCGGCCACCTCGCGGGCGGCGGTCAATGCCAGGGGTTCGTCGGGGGTATCGAGGCTGCCGGTCACCGATTGCCAGAAGCCGGGACGATCGGCGCGCTCCAGCAGCAGGACCTGCAGATCGGTCGTATGAATCACGACCAGCACGGATTCGGGAATCTTGTAGGGCATGGGATCGGGCGGGAACAGGCTGACAAGCTTAACGCAGTTGCCCGCCGGCGCCACCGGCGTTAGTCCGACAAGCCCGGAGCGCGTGGGGATGATGTGATGGACGGGGCACTCAGGATGGTGTTCTCCCTCCGGTGTTGTCCCTCTCCCCTTCAGGGGGAGAAGGTCGGGTGTTCTCCCTCTCCCCCTCAGGGGGAGAGGGTTGGGGAGAGGGGGTGGTTTCGTGCGACGGTGACATATCGACCGCCGCTGCCCTCTCCCCCGCCCCTCTCCCGCAAGCGGGAGAGGGGAGAACACCCATCAGGCCCGTTCCTCGCGCACCGAACCGGCTTCGCGCACCCAGCTGTCGAACACCTCCGGCGAATCGCCGTGGCCCCAGGCGGCGCGCAGCTGCTGCATCAGCGGCGCCAGCGACTCGGTGTAGCGGGCGGCGGCGGCGTGGGCTTCGGTCGCCAGTGCCTCGGCGGCCTGGTTGGCGCGCGCCTGCATCTCGGTGCGGGCCTGTGCGACCTCCTTCTCGCGCTGGCCGAGCGCGTGGTACTTCTGGATCAGGAAGCGCTGGTAGTCGCCGCCATCGGCCTGGGCGGCCTGCGCGGCCTGCGAATTGACCTGCTCGAAGCGCAGCACGATGCTGGCGGTCTCCTGCTCGATCTGCGCGGCCTCGGCCACCAGCGCCTGCGCCGCGTCCTGCAGCGCCAGCGCGTCGCGGCGCCGTGCCTGCAGTTGCGCCGCCATCGTTTCGAAATTCCGCTGTGCGGCGAGGTAGGCTTGCACCACCGGCTGCGGCGCCACCACCAGCAGCGGATCGGCACCGCTGCCGCGACGGCCCGTCAGCAGCGCATCTTCCGGCAGGCGCAGATTGCCGACTTCCTCGAGCCAGCGGCCGCGCGCCATCACCGCCGCCACCGTGTCCAGCGCCACGCGGCGCAGCGCCTCGGCACGCTGCATCTGTACCGCGCCGCCTTCGGCCGCGGCGCTGCCGACCTGGGCGGCATGGGCGATATCGGGGACGCAGGCGGCCACCGTGGTCGCCACCGATTCCGACATCGCCTGCGCGGACTTGCGCACCGCGCGGCGCAGCTCGAAGCGCGCCAGCAGCATCATCACCAGCCCGGCGACCAGCCAGGTCAGGATCGTCTCCGCATGCTGCAGCAGGAATTGGCGGATCAGTTCGATATCCAGTGTCACCTTTGTTCTCCCTTGTCAGGTGCTTGGCCAGCCGGCGGCAGCCCGTTGGATGACCGTGCGAGGTGGCCGATCGTTCCCATGGGAAACAATTGGAAACCTCGACGCCCTCCGCCAGCCTACACAAACAAAAAACGGCCGCGCTCGCGCACGGCCGTCTCTCTTGCTACGTCGTCAGCGGCATCACGCCGAAGCCTTCGGCTCGGGCGTGCGCAGGCGGATATGCAGCTCGCGCAGCTGCTTCTCGTCGACCGAGCTCGGCGCCTGCGTCAGCAGATCCTGCGCGCGCTGGGTCTTCGGGAAGGCGATCACGTCGCGGATCGAATCGGCGCCGGCCATCATCGTGACGATGCGGTCCAGGCCGAAGGCGATGCCGCCATGCGGAGGCGCGCCGTACTGCAGCGCGTCGAGCAGATAGCCGAACTTGGCGCGCGCCTCTTCCTCGTTGATCTTCAGCGCGCGGAACACCTTGCTCTGCACGTCCTCGCGGTAGATCCGCACCGAGCCGCCGCCGATTTCCCAGCCGTTGAGCACCATGTCGTAGGCCTTGGCGATGCACTTGCCCGGATCGGTGGCCAGGTACTCCAGATGCTCGTCCTTCGGGCTGGTGAACGGGTGGTGCATCGCGACCCAGCGGGCGTCTTCCTCGTCGTACTCGAACATCGGGAAGTCCACCACCCACAGCGGCTTCCACGCGTCCTCGAACAGGCCGTTGGACTTGCCGAATTCCGAATGGCCGATCTTCAGGCGCAGCGCCCCCATCGCGTCGTTGACCACCTTGGCCTTGTCGGCGCCGAAGAACAGGATGTCGCCATCCTGCGCGCCCGAGCGCTTCAGGATCTCGGCGATGGCCGCGTCATGCAGGTTCTTGACGATCGGCGACTGCAGGCCGTCGCGGCCCTTGGCCACTTCGTTGACCTTGATCCAGGCCAGGCCCTTGGCGCCGTAGATCGCGACGAACTGCGTGTAGGCATCGATCTCGCCGCGCGAAATCTGGCCGCCGCCGGGCACGCGCAGCGCGACCACGCGGCCGTTGTCGCTGTTGGCCGGCGCCGAGAAGACCTTGAAGTCGACGTCCTTCATCACCTCGGTCAGCTCGGTGAACTCGAGCTTGACGCGCAGGTCCGGCTTGTCCGAGCCGAAGCGGGCCATCGCCTCGCGGAATTCCATCACCGGGAACTTGTCGTCGAGCGCCACGCCGATGGTGTTCTGGAACACCGTGCGGATCATGTTCTCGAACAGGTCGCGGATGTCCTGCTCGGTCAGGAACGAGGTCTCGCAGTCGATCTGCGTGAATTCGGGCTGGCGGTCCGCTCGCAGGTCCTCGTCGCGGAAGCACTTGGTGATCTGGTAGTAGCGGTCGAAGCCCGACACCATCAGCATCTGCTTGAACAGCTGCGGCGACTGCGGCAGCGCGAAGAAGTGGCCCGGGTTGACGCGCGACGGCACCAGGTAGTCGCGCGCGCCTTCCGGCGTGCTCTTGCCCAGCATCGGCGTCTCGATGTCGATGAAGCCCTGCTCGTCCAGGTACTTGCGCACTTCCATCGCGACCTTGTAGCGCAGGCGCAGGTTGTACTGCATCTGCGGGCGGCGCAGGTCCAGCACGCGGTGCGTCAGGCGGGTGGTCTCCGACAGGTTGTCGTCGTCGAGCTGGAACGGCGGCGTGACCGACGGGTTCAGCACGGTCAGCTCATGGCACAGCACCTCGATCTTGCCCGAGGTCAGGTTGGCGTTCTCGGTGCCGGCCGGGCGCGCGCGCACCTTGCCGGTCACGCGGATGCAGAACTCGTTGCGGATGTCCTCGGCGACCTTGAACATCTCCGGGCGGTCCGGATCGCAGACGACCTGCACCAGGCCTTCGCGATCGCGCAGGTCGATGAAGATCACGCCGCCGTGGTCGCGGCGCCGTTGCACCCAGCCGGTCAGGGCCACTTCCTGGCCGGTCAGTTGTTCGGTCACGAGACCGCAGTAGTGAGTTCGCATGGAGGACATAGGAGGAATTCCCGGTAAGGCGCGGCCGCGCTCGGGCGGCCTGCGGTCAATTGGAGTGCGATGGGTCGGCGGCGGAGGCACCGGAAGCCGCCGAAGCGGCGGACGCTGCGGCGCGGCTCGGCGCGGCCTTGCGCGGCAGCTCGGCCGGCGCGACCACGCCCATCGACACGATGTATTTCAGGGCGGCATCGACGGTCATGTCGAGCTCGATGGTGTCGGCCTTGGGCATCATCAGGAAGAAGCCCGAGGTCGGATTCGGCGTGGTGGGCACGTAGACGCTGACATACTCGCCCTGCAGGTGGTTCTGCACGTCGCCGCCGGGCCGGCCGGTCAGGAAGGCGATGGTCCACGAGCCCTCGCGCGGGTACTGCACCAGCAGCGCCTTGCGGAAGGCGTTGCCGGACGAGGACAGCAGCGTGTCCGAGACCTGCTTGACGCTCGAATAGATCGGCCCCACCACCGGGATATGGTGCAGCAGGGCTTCCCACCAGCGCACCAGGCGCTGGCCGATGAAGTTGTGCGTCAGCACCCCGACCAGCAGGATGAACAGCAGGGTCAGGATGGCGCCCAGGCCGGGCACGCGCATGCCGAACAGCTGGCGGTCGAACTGCCAGGCCTCGGGCAGCAGCGCGAGGCTCTGGTCCATCGTGCCGATGATCAGGCTGAGCACCCACAGCGTGATGCCCAGCGGCACCAGCACCAGCAGTCCGGTCAGGAACCAGGTCTTCAGTGCGGAAGTTTTCTTGTTGGCGGCCACGTTCCTTCCTGGTTCAGTGGCAGGCGCAGGCGCTGCCGCAGCCGCCGGCCGCGGGCGCCGCGCTGGCGGACGCCGACGTCTCGGCCGGCTTGGCCGCGCCCGCGTCGCCGGTGCTGCTCGCGCCCGAGCCGGCGCTGGCGTTGCCGCCGTTGTTGCCGCCGCGGAAGTCGGTCACGTACCAGCCCGAACCCTTGAGCTGGAAACCGGCCGCGGTCAGCTGTTTCTTGAAGGCCCCCGCCGTATTGCAGGATGGGCAGTCGGTGAGCGGAGCATCGCTCATTTTCTGCAGCACATCGCGCCCATGGCCGCAGGCGTCGCAACGGTAGGCATAGATCGGCATTGTGGCTCTCCGGGAGATCCCAATCGGTTGAACAAAGGGGACGACAAACGCGTCAACGAAAAAACAAGGGAAATCAACGCGCGCGGCCGGCGCGGCGTTCGAGGCTGTCGCCCGCCACCGTCCGGCCATGCAAAGCCTTGAATTATAAACCGTTTGGACGCCGTTGCCGCCGGAAAAGCGGCCCGCCTGGGGCGCAGACCGGCGGATTGGCGGGAAGCGGCCGCATTCGGCCCACATTGGCCCGGGATCGGCCCCGCATTCGCGCCGCATTGGCCCTGGAATGGCCGTGCGGCAGCCCCTTCCAGGGCGGAAATCAGGCGATATGCACTTCCTTGACCGGCGGCCGGTCGCCGATCCACTGCGGCAGCAGCGAGCCGAACACCATGCCGCCCAGCGAGAACAGCAGGCCGACCATCTGCGGCGGCACCGCGGCGTCGGCGAACGCGATCTCGCTGACCAGCCACGAACTCAGGCCCAGCAGGATCGCGGCCAGCCCGCCCTGGCGGGTGGCGCGCTTCCAGAACAGGCCGAAGGCCAGCGGCACGAACGACGACACCAGCGTGACCTTGTACGCATTCTCGACCATATGGAAGATCGACAGATGCGAGTTCAGCGCGAACAGCGTGACCGCCACGGTGAAGACCAGCACCACGGCCTGCATCACGCGCAGGAAGCGCCGGTCGTCCAGATGGCGGAAATACGGCCGCAGGATGTTCTCGGCGAAGGTCACCGACGGCGCCAGCAGCGTGGCCGAGGCGCAGCTCTTGATCGCCGACAGCAGCGCGCCGAAGAACATCACCTGCGCGAACAGCGGCGCGTGATCGAGGATCAGCGTCGGCAGGATCAGCTGCGAGTCGGTATTGATATAGCGCTGCACCATCGCCGGATCGATCAGCGTGGCCGAGTAGGCCAGGAACATCGGGATGAAGGCGAAGCAGAAGTACAGCACGCCGCCCAGCACCGAGGCGCGCGCGGCGATATGTTCGGTGCGCGACGAGGTGACCCGCTGGAACACGTCCTGCTGCGGGATCGAGCCGAGCATCATCGTAAACAGCGCGGCGGCAAAGCCGATGATCTGGATCAGGTCGAGCTCGGGCAGGAATTCGAACTTGCCGGCCGCGGCCGCGTGCGACACCACCGCCGACACGCCGCCGGCCTGGCCGCTGACCTCGTAGCCGATGTACAGCATGCCGATCACGATGATGATCATCTGGATGAAGTCGGTGATCGCCACCGACCACATGCCGCCGAACAGCGTGTAGATCAGCACGCTGGCCGCGCCGATCATCATGCCGGCGTCCTGCGACAGCGCGCCGTCCGAGACGGTGTAGAACACCAGCCCCAGCGCCTTGATCTGCGCGGCGACCCAGCCGAGGTAGGACACCACGATGCACAGCGTGGTCAGGATCTCGGCCAGGCGCCCGTAGCGGTTGTGGTAGTAGTCGCCGATCGTCAGCAGGTTCATCCGGTACAGCGGACGGGCGAAGAACAGGCCGACAAGGATCAGGCACAGCGACGAGCCGAACGGATCGGACACGACGCCGGACAGCCCCTCCTTCAGGAACACCGCCGGGATGCCCAGCACGGTCTCGGAGCCGAACCAGGTCGCGAACACGGTGGCGGTGACCACGTAGAACGGCAGGCTGCGGCCGGCCACGGCGAAGTCGGTCGTGTTGCGCACGCGCAGTGCGGCCCACAGGCCGATGCCGACCGAGATTACCCAGTAGATGATGACAAACCAGATCAGCATGCTGCTGCCCTATCCCAAAAGCCCAGAGGCCAAGAAACCGAATGGCGGACGGCGGCAAAGGTGCGCGCGCCCGCAGTCCAATTCATCGGTCGGGGCCGCGTGGGTGGCGGATCGGGTGCCCTGGGAGGAGCACTGGCCTGCGGTCGTAGCCGAATCGAAACGCGGATTATAGCGATGCAAGCGACGATACAAGCGCGCTGTGCCAAAAAAATCAGCAGCGGCGCCGCTGGGTCGGGCCGGACGGGTTCGGCGGCCGCGCTCGGCCAAACCCTCAGCCGAACCAGTCCACCAGCTGCGTCATCACCAGCGCGATGGTCACGGCGCCGCCCAGCAGCAGCCCGATCGCCAGCATCCGGTTGGTGCGGCGCTGCTCGACCACCAGCGCCGCCAGCAGCCGGTCCTGCTGACTGTTGTTGACCAGCGCGCGGCGCTCCAGGAACTGGTGCGCCAGGCGGGGGAAGTCGGGCAGCATCTTGGCCCATTGCGGCGCCTCGACCTGGATGCGCTCCCAGGCGCCGCGCCAGCCGACCTGCTCGTGCATCCAGCGCTCCAGGTACGGCTTGGCGGTCTTCCACAGGTCCAGGTCCGGATCGAGCTGCCGGCCCAGGCCCTCGATATTGAGCAGCGTCTTCTGCAGCAGCACCAGTTGCGGCTGGATCTCGACGTTGAAGCGGCGCGAGGTCTGGAACAGCCGCATCAGCACCATGCCGAGCGAGATTTCCTTCAGCGGCTTGTCGAAGTACGGCTCGCAGCAGGCGCGCACCGCGCTCTCCAGCTCCTCGACCCGGGTCTGCGGCGGCACCCAGCCCGATTCCACGTGCAGCAGCGCGACACGGTGGTAATCGCGGCGGAAGAACGCGATGAAGTTCTGCGCCAGGTAGTTCTTGTCGAACTCGGACAGCGCGCCGACGATGCCGAAGTCCAGCGCGATATAGCGGCCGAAGGTCTCGGGCTGCACCGACACCAGGATGTTGCCGGGGTGCATGTCGGCGTGGAAGAAGCCGTCGCGGAACACCTGCGTGAAGAAGATCTCGACCCCCTCCTCCGCCAGCCGATGCAGATCCACGCCGGCGGCCTTCAGCGATTCGGTGCGCGAGATCGGGATGCCGTGCATCCGCTCCATCACGAACACCTCGCTGCTGCAGAAGTCCCAGAACACTTCGGGCACCAGCAGCAGTTCGGTGTCCTGGAAGTTGCGGCGCAGCTGGCTGGCGTTGGCCGCCTCGATCATCAGGTCCAGCTCGTCGTGCAGGTACTTGTCGAACTCGGCGACCACCTCGCGCGGCTTGAGCCGCTTGCCGTCGGCCGAGACCCGCTCGATCCAGATCGCGACGTCGCGCATCAGCGCCAGATCGCTGTCGATCACCGGCAGCATGCCCGGGCGCAGCACCTTGACCGCGACCTCGCGGCCGCGATGCGGGCCGGCCTTCAGCGTGGCGAAGTGCACCTGCGCGATCGAGGCGCTGGCCACCGGCTGGTGCTCGAAGGTCTCGAACAGGTGCGTCAGCGGCCGGCCCAGCGAGCGTTCGATGATGGCGACCGCGACGGCCGGATCGAACGGCGGCACCTGGTCCTGCAGCAGCGCCAGTTCATCGGCGATATCGGCGGGCAGCAGATCGCGCCGGGTCGACAGCACCTGGCCGAACTTGACGAAGATCGGTCCCAGCCGGGTCAGCGCCAGCCGCAGCCGCACGCCGCGCGGCACCGTGTCGAGCTTGCGGCCGATGGTGATGACCCTGACCAGCAGGCGGATATGCCGGTTCTGGAAACCGGACAGCACCAGCTCGTCCAGGCCGTAATAGAAGATGACAAAGGCGATCTTGCAAAGGCGCAGGAAACGGGTCATGCAGGTCTTTTTGGTAAGCCGGCCGGATCGGGGCGCGCTGTTTGCGCGGCCTCGCCGCCGGCCAGGCGGATTCGTTCAGCGGTTCGGCGGTTCGGCGGCTCAGCGATGCGCGGACGGCAACCTGGCCTGGCCTGGACCCGCGCCGCGCTCCAGCTTCTCCAGCCGCTTCTCCAGCCGTGCCAGATCGTCACGCAACGCGGCCACATCGGCGCGGAAATCGTCCAGCGCGGCATGGCGGACCAGCGTCGGCTGTTCGTCGAGCAGATATTCGGTCACGTTGTCGACCAGCGCCCGTCCGACCCGGAGCGCGCCGGCATGGGCCTGCTGCGCGCCGTCGACCAGCCGCTGCGCGACGCTGTCGCCGACGGTGCCGCCCATCACGGCACGCAAGGCCCGGGCCAGATCCTCCGCGGCATCCCAGCGCAGGCTGCGCGCCAGCGTCGACACGGTATTGGCCAGCTCGGCATCGCCCTCGAGCCGCACATGGCGCATCGCGGCGGCCTGTCCGCCGGCGGCGACGTCGGCCACCACCAGCGGCCACTGCTGCAGCGGCACGGCGATGGTCACCGCGGGCGGCGGCGCATCGGCGGCGGCCAGCGCCACCATGCCTTGCGCGTCGATCCGCAAGGCCATCGCGAAGGCGGCGGCATCGAAGCCGATCACGCGGCCGGCATAGGGCGTCAGCAGCTTGCGCGCCCACGGCTCCTGTTCCAGCAGATGATTGAGCGCGGCGACGATGGGGCCGGCCAGC
This sequence comes from Cupriavidus gilardii, assembly GCF_017598945.1. Classification (GTDB taxonomy): domain Bacteria; phylum Pseudomonadota; class Gammaproteobacteria; order Burkholderiales; family Burkholderiaceae; genus Cupriavidus; species Cupriavidus gilardii_E. The sequence continues at coordinate 112,944 of NZ_JAGFTW010000003.1, read as the reverse complement.
GCGGAAGGAAGAGTGTTCATGGCGTGATGGGGCGGACCACGCCGGCCAGGCCGGCGCCAATGAAAAAGGCCCACGCGCGTTGGCGCGTGGGCCTCCATTCTAAGCCAGCGCCGGGCACATCACGCCGCACCCGGGCATCGGCTCTCAGCAGCGCATCGGCGAACTCAGGATTCCTGCTGGATCCCCGCCAGCACCCAACCGCCGGCGCCGCTGGCCGGCTTGGCCAGGTTCCACACCTCGGCGAACGGCTGGGCGGCCTCGCCTTCGTTCTCGCGGATCATGCCGCTGAAGCGCACGCTGGCCACATGCTGGCTGTCGGTGGTTTCGATGCCCAGCAGCGTCGCGTCGAGCGTGACCACGTCGGTGTGGTTGCCCTGCGCGCCGCGATCGCCCAGATCCATCTTGATCTCGGCAAACATTTCCGGCGTGGTGAACTCGCGGATGTCGTCGAGGTTGCCGGCGTCCCAGGCGGCCTGCAGACGCACGAAGTACACCTTGGCGTTGCGCAGGAAGGCTTCGGTATCGAAGTCGGCGGGCACGCCCCAGGGCTGGACGCCCTGCGGCTGCTGTTCGGCGGCCGGCTGCAGCGCTGCCTGGGTCGACGGTTGCGCCGACGGTTGCAGCACCGGCTCGCGCATCATCGGCTCCTGGCCGCGGTCGAAGCCGCTGCGGCCGAGATCGGCCCGGCCGGCGCCCGGCGCGGCACCCGCACCGGCACCCGCATACGCCGGCTGCGGACGCTTGGCGCCGCCGCGGAACTTGCGGATCAGCCAGATCGCGATAAAGGCCAGCGCCGCGATCAGGATCAGGTTGGACAGGAAGGTCAGCGCGGCGCCGCCCAGGCCGAACTGCGACAGCAGCCAGCCGATACCCAGGCCGGCGGCGATGCCGCCGAGGATGCCGCCCCAGTTGCGGCGCGGCGCGGCGGCTGCGGCGGCGCCGGCACCGGCCGTGGCCGGCGCCGCCTGCTGCGCCGGCTGCTGTGCCTGTTGCTGAGCCGGCGTCTGCGGCGCCTGCTGGCGCTGCTGGGTCACGTTGGACGACTGCTTGCCGAAGCTGCGCGAACCGCCCATGCGCTTGGCTTCCGCATCGAAGACCATCCCGAAGGCCAGCATGCCGGCCAGCGACCCCGCCAGGAATTTTCCGCGAATATTGGACATGATTCCTTATCCCCTTTTATTGCGCCGCAATTGGCGCTGATTCAGTACTTCCTGCCGACGTGCAAAGCCACGACGCCAGCCGTCAGGTTGAAGTATTCGACGTTTTCCAGCCCCGCTTGTTCCATCAACCGCACAAGAGAATCCTGGTCGGGGTGCATGCGGATCGACTCGGCCAGGTAGCGGTAGCTGTGGGCGTCGCCCGCGACACGCTGGCCCAGCCACGGCAGCACCTTGAACGAGTAGACATCGTACGCCTTCTCCAGCGGCTTCCAGACCTTGGAGAATTCCAGCACCATCACCTTGCCGCCCGGCTTGGTGACGCGCCGCATCTCGGCCAGCGCCCGCTCCTTGTGCGTCATGTTGCGCAGGCCGAAAGCCACGGTGACCAGGTCGAAATGGTTGTCGGGAAACGGGATCCGCTCGGCGTCGCACAGGCAGGTCGGCGTCACGATGCCGTCGTTCAGCAGCCGGTCGCGGCCGACGCGCAGCATCGATTCGTTGATGTCGGTCAGCCAGACCTCGCCGCTCGGGCCCGCCTGGCGGGCGAAGGCCTTGGCCAGGTCGCCGGTGCCGCCGGCGATGTCGAGCACCTTGTAGCCCGGGCGCACGCCCGCCTGGGCGATCGTGAACAGCTTCCACAGCCGGTGCATGCCGCCCGACATCAGGTCGTTCATCAGGTCGTACTTCGACGCGACCGAGTGGAACACGCCGGCAACCTTGCTCGCCTTCTCGGTCTCGTCGACCTTCTCGAACCCGAAGTGGGTCTCGCTCATCGCTGGGCTCCAGAAATCCAGTGTGGGGCAGTGGGGGACGGCCGGCGGCTCAGTGATGGCCGCAGCCGTGGCCGTGTGCCGCGGCGGGCGCCATCGGCGTGTCGCGATCGGCGCCGGCGGCCTCCAGCCGCCGCAGATAGTCCTGCCACAGCGCGTCCTGCTCGGCGCCGAGGCGGTACAGGAGGTCCCACGAATAGATGCCGCTGTCGTGGCCGTCGGAGAAGCGGATCAGGATCGCATAGTTGCCCACCGGCTCGACCGCGGTCACGGTGACATCGCGCTTGCCGGTCTGCAGCACCTCCTGGCCCGGGCCGTGGCCCTGCACTTCGGCGGACGGCGAGTAGACCCGCAGGTATTCGAACGGCAGCCGGAAGCTGGCGCCATTGTCGAAGCCGATTTCCAGCACGCGCGATTGCGTGTGGACCGTCAGCGCGGTGGGATGCGGGGTATCTTTTTCCAGTCCTGCCATGATTGTCGGCGCTAGCCGTGTTGGCGCAGACCCGGGCCGAGCGAGGGGCTCACGCGCCGAGTTCACGCTTCTTGTACGACCCGATAGCTTACCGCACGCGACCCGCCTTGCCCATCCTCGAGCGCCGGACGGGGCGCGCCGGCCTCTGCCGCCCGGTCATCGGGCTGCACGCTCCCGCGCTCGGGCAGGTAGCGCAGCCGGCGGTTGTGGAAGGCCGCGACCGTGCTCCGATGCGCGATGCTGACGATCGCCGCGCCGGGCAGCGCATCGACCATCAGCTGGTACATCGCGCGCTCGGTCTCCTCGTCCAGCGCGCTGGTGGCCTCGTCGAGGAACAGGAAATCGGGCTTGCACAGCAGCGCGCGCGCAAACGCCAGCCGCTGCTGCTCGCCGGGCGAGAGCCGCAGCGCCCAGTTGTCGAATACATCGAGCTGGTTGGCCAGCGCGCCGAGCTGGGCCTGGCGCAGCGCGTCGCGCAACGCCTCGGCCGGGTACGCGTCGCCGGCCTGCGGATAGGACAGCGCGTCGGCCAGCGTGCCGATCGGCAGATAGCTGCGCTGCGGCAGGAACAGCGTGCGCGAGGCCGGCGGCATCGACACCGTGCCGCTGCCGTACGGCCAGATCCCGGCCAGCGCGCGGAACAGCACGCTCTTGCCGCAGCCCGACGGGCCGGTCACCAGCCAGCGCTCGCCGCGCGCGATCGTCAGCGAGAACGCCGACACCAGCGGCCGCTTGACCACCGGCAGGCCCGGGCCGCCGATGACCGGCAGCGCCAGCGCGAGCGCATCGATCTCGATCCGGTCGCGCTCGCCGGCGCGCGCGTCGCCGACGTTGACCTGAATATCGTGCTCGCCGTCGTGCAGCCGCTCCTGCCGCTGCGCCTCGCGAATCGCGTGCTGGAAATCGATCAGACGGTTCGACGCGGCCTTCCAGCCGACCAGCGTCGCGTAGTTGTCGACGAACCAGGACAGCGCGCCCTGGACCTGGGCGAACGCGGTCGACATCTGCATCAGCCCGCCCAGCGTCATCTTGCCGGCGAAATAGCGCGGCGCGGCCACCAGGATCGGGAAGATGATGGCGAACTGGCCGTAGCCGGAACTGATGAAGGTCAGCCGCCGCGTATAGAACATCAGCTGGTTCCAGTTGACGCGGATCTGCTCGAAGCGCGCGCGCAGCCCGGCCTGCTCGGTCGGCTCGCCGCGATAGAGCGCGACCGGCTCGGCGTTTTCGCGCAGCCGCACCAGCGAGAAACGGAAGTTCGCCTCGTATTGCTCCTGCTGGAAGTTCAGGCCGATCAGCGGGCGGCCGATCCAGTGCGTCAGCAGCGAGCCCAGCACCGCGTAGCCGCCGGCGAACCAGACCATATAGCCGGAAATCGTCATCGTCGAGCCGCCCAGCGCGAAGCTGATCGGCCCGGACACGGCCCACAGGATGCCGACGAAGGACACCAGCGTGACCACCGAATTGAGCAGGCCGAGCGACAGCGACAGCGCGCCGTCGGTAAACAGCCGCAGATCGTCGGCCAGGCGCTGGTCGGGGTTGTCGGTCGCGTGGGTCTGTTCGATGCGGTAGTAGGCCTGCCAGGCCAGCCACTTGCCGAGGAACTGGTTGGTCATCCAGGTCCGCCAGCGCATCTGCAGCATCATCGTGTAGTACTGGCGGAAGATCGCCGCGACGATGAAGCAGGCCGCGATCATGCTGAACCGCAGCAGCAGCTCCTTGAAGGAGGCGTAGTCGCGCTGCTCCAGCGCGTTGTAGAACACGCGGTTCCACTCGTTGAGCAGCACGTTGATGTAGACGATGCCCAGGTTCAGCGCCACCAGCAGCAGCAACAGCCCGAGCCCGGCCTTGCGGTCCTCGGATTTCCAGTAGGGCTTGATCAGCGCCCAGGTCGCGCGAAAGCGCAGGCGGCTCTGGATCTGCAGCTCGCGGGCCGGAACGGCCGGACCGGGCACGGTGGCGGTGGTAGGCGTGGACATGAATGACGGCAGGCGTTAGGAACAACAGGCATCAGACGGCGGCGAAACCGCCCGGGTTCCGCGCGGCGGACCGGCGGGCATTCAGGGCCCAATCAGCACGCAGTCACCACGCAAGCAGAACGCGTCGCCTGCTCACTCGGCTGACAGCGCGGCCAGCGCGGCGCGCAGCGCCGGCAGGCGCGCCTGCAGCGCCGCGATGCGGCCGGCGTCGGGCTCGCGCTGCGGCGCGGCCCAGACCGCCTCGGGGAAATGGGTGTCCCAGCGATAGCGCGGAATGATATGCCAGTGCAGGTGCGGCACCATATTGCCGAAGGCGGCCAGATTGATCTTGTCGGGCGCCATCGCGTCGCGCACGGTGCGCTCGACCCGGGCCACCAGCCGCATCAGCCAGGCCTGGTCGGCCTCGGACAGATCGGTCTGCTCGGCCACGTGGTCCTGCCAGACCACGCGGCAGAAGCCGGGAAAGCGCTCGTGCTCGACCAGGATCACGCGAGCGCGCTGGGCCGGATCCTGCCAGACCAGCTCGCCGCCCTCGCCTTCGCACAGCGGGCAGCCCGCCACGCGAGCCGGGCCCTGCCCCACGGCGCTCACACCAGAACCCGTTCGATGCCGCCCGCGTTGGCCGCGGCGACGTAGTCGGGCATCCAGTTCTCGCCCAGCAGATGGCGCGCCATCTCGACCACGATGTAGTCGGCCTGCACCGAGGCGTCCTCGTTGTAGCGCGACAGCCCCTGCAGGCACGACGGGCAGCTGGTCAGGATCTTGACGTCGCCGTCGAAGCCGTCGGCGCGCAGCTTGCCGGCGCCCTTGCGCATTTCCTCTTCCTTGCGGAAGCGGACCTGCGTGGAAACGTCCGGACGCGTGACCGCCAGCGTGCCCGATTCCCCGCAGCAGCGCTCGTTCTTCTCGATGTTGCCGGCCTCGCCGTTGCCGCCCATCAGCTGGTTGACCAGCCTGGTCGGGTCCATCGTCTTGATCGGCGTGTGGCAGGGGTCGTGATACATGTAGCGCGCCCCGGTCACGCCCTCGAGCTTGACGCCCTTCTCCAGCAGATATTCGTGGATATCGACGATGCGGCAGCCCGGGAAGATCTTCTCGAATTCATAGCCGGCGAGCTGGTCGTAGCAGGTGCCGCAGCTGACCACCACCGTCTTGATGTCGAGGTAGTTCAGCGTGTTGGCGACCCGGTGGAACAGCACGCGGTTGTCGGTGACGATCTTCTCGGCCTTGTCGAACTGGCCGGTGCCGCGCTGCGGATAGCCGCAGCACAGATAGCCCGGCGGCAGCACGGTCTGCACGCCGACGTGCCACAGCATCGCCTGCGTGGCCAGCCCCACCTGCGAGAACAGCCGCTCCGAACCGCAGCCCGGGAAGTAGAACACCGCCTCGCTCTCGACCGACGTGGCCTTCGGATTGCGGATGATCGGCACGATCTCGTTGTCTTCGATATCGAGCAGCGCGCGCGCGGTCTTCTTGGGCAGGTTGCCCGGCATCTTCTTGTTGACGAAGTGGATCACCTGCTCGCGCACCGGCGGCTTGCCGACCGTGGCGGGCGGATGCGCGGTCTGCTTGCGCGCCAGCGTCTTCATCAGCTCGTTGCCGGCGCGCTGCGCCTTGTAGCCCCAGTCCATCATGACCTTGCGGGTCATGTTGATGGTCTGCGGATTGGTCGCGTTCAGGAAGAACATCGCCGCCGCGGTGCCGGGGTTGAACTTCTTCTGCCCCATCTTGCGCAGCAGGTTGCGCATGTTCATCGACACGTCGCCGAAGTCGATCTTGACCGGGCACGGCGTCACGCACTTGTGGCAGACGGTGCAGTGGTCGGCCACGTCCGAGAACTCGTCCCAGTGCTTGATCGACACGCCGCGGCGGGTCTGCTCCTCGTACAGGAAGGCCTCGATCAGCAGCGAGGTCGCCAGGATCTTGTTGCGCGGGCTGTACAGCAGATTGGCGCGCGGCACGTGGGTCGCGCACACCGGCTTGCACTTGCCGCAGCGCAGGCAGTCCTTGACGCTGTCCGCGATCGCGCCGATGTCGCTCTGCTGCATGATCAGCGACTCGTGCCCCATCAGGCCGAACGACGGCGTGTAGGCATTGCGCAGGTCGGCGCCGGGCAGCAGCTTGCCCTTGTTGAAGCGGCCCTGCGGATCGACGCGCTGCTTGTACTGGCGGAAGTCGCCGATCTCTTCCTCGGTCAGGAACTCGAGCTTGGTGATGCCGATGCCGTGCTCGCCGGAAATCACGCCGTCGAGCGAACGCGCCAGCGCCATGATGCGGGCCACCGCCTTGTGGGCGTCCTGCAGCATGTCGTAGTCGTCGGAGTTGACCGGGATGTTGGTGTGCACGTTGCCGTCGCCGGCGTGCATGTGCAGCGCGACGAAGACGCGGCCGCGCAGCACCTGCTTGTGGATCTTCTGCGCCTCGTCGAGGATCGGCTTGAACTCGCCGCCGTTGAAGATCTTGCGCAGCTCCGCGCGCAGCTCGTTCTTCCACGACACGCGGATCGTGCGGTCCTGCAGCAGATGGAACACCGCGGCATCGGGCTGCTGCGCCAGGCGCGCCTCGAAGGCCGGTCCCAGCAGGCCCAGGCCGTGGCCGATCAGCGCGGCGCGCGCCTGCGTCAGCGGCGTGTCGAGGTTGTCGCGCAGATACATCCAGCGCGCGCGCACGTCGCGCAGCAGCGTCAGCGCCTGCTGCACGCGGTCTTCCAGCAGCTCGGCGCTCGGGATCTCGTTGGCGTCGTCGCTGCGGCCCAGCGGCAGGTTGCCGCGCGCGAAGAACGTTTCGAGCTCGTCGGCGAGCTTGAGCTTGTTCTTGATCGACAGCTCGATGTTGATGCGCTCGATGCCGTCGGTGTATTCGCCCATCCGGTTCAGCGGAATCACCACGTCTTCGTTGATCTTGAAGGCATTGGTGTGCCGCGCGATCGCGGCGGTGCGCGAACGGTCCAGCCAGAACTTCTTGCGCGCCTCGGGGCTGATCGCGACGAAGCCCTCGCCGCTCTTGCCGTTGGCCATGCGAATCACTTCCGAGGTGGCGCGCGCGACCGCGTTCTCGTCGTCGCCGACGATATCGCCGATCAGCACCATCTTCGGGAAGGCGTTGCGCTTGCTCTTGGTGGCATAGCCGACCGCGCGCAGATAGCGCTCGTCCAGATGCTCGAGGCCGGCGAGAATCGCGCCGCCCGGCGTCTTCGACTCGATATCGAGGAAGTCCTTGATCTCGACGATGCTCGGAATCGCGTCGCGGGCCTGGCCGAAGAACTCCAGGCAAACGGTGCGGATATGGCGCGGCATCCGATGCAGGATCCAGCGGGCGCTGGTGATGATGCCGTCGCAGCCCTCCTTCTGCACGCCCGGCAGGCCGGCCAGGAACTTGTCGGTGACGTCCTTGCCCAGCCCTTCCTTGCGGAACTTGCGGCCCTCGATCGCCAGCGTCTCGCTGCGCAGCAGCTTCTCGCCCGGCGCGCGATTGCCGTCGAACCACTTCAGCTCGAAGGTGGCGACCGGCACGTCGTGGATCTTGCCCAGGTTGTGGTCCACGCGCGTGACCTCGAGCCAGTTGCCCTCGGGATCCACCATGCGCCACCAGGCCAGGTTGTCCAGCGCGGTGCCCCACAGCACGGCCTTCTTGCCGCCGGCGTTCATCGCGACGTTGCCGCCGATGCAGGACGCGTCGATCGAGGTCGGATCGACCGCGAACACCAGGCCGGCCTTGTCGGCGGCATCGGCGACGCGGCGCGTCACCACGCCGGCGCCCGAGAAGATGGTGGCGACCTTGCCCTGCACGCCAGGCAGCTCGGTCTCTTCGACCGGCCCCAGCTGCTCGAGCTTCTCGGTATTGATCACCGCGGACAGCGGCGTCAGCGGCACGGCGCCGCCGGTATAGCCGGTGCCGCCTCCGCGCGGAATGATGGTCAGGCCCAGTTCGAAGCAGCCCTTGACCAGCCCGGCGATCTCTTCCTCGGTGTCGGGGGTCAGCACCACGAACGGGTATTCGACGCGCCAGTCGGTGGCGTCGGTCACGTGCGACACGCGCGAGAGCCCGTCGAACTTGATGTTGTCCTTCTGCGTGACGCGGCCCAGCACGCGCAGCGCGCGCTTGCGCAGCTCGTAGGCGTCGGTGAACTCGCGCTTGAATTCGTCGATCGCCTGGCGGGCGAAGGTGACCAGCTGCTCGACGCGATGCGAGCGGTCCTCGGCGGCCGGCTCGGCATGTTCGGCGCGGTCGGCGGCGCGGCGCTTCTCGATCTCGGCCAGGCGGTGATGCAGCGCGGAGATCAGCATCTCGCGGCGCTTGGGGTTCTCGAGCAGGTCGTCCTGCAGATACGGGTTGCGGCGTACCACCCAGATATCGCCCAGCACCTCGTACAGCATCCGCGCCGAACGGCCGGTGCGGCGCTCGCCGCGCAGCTCGTCCAGAATCCGCCAGGCCTCCTCGCCCAGCAGGCGGATCACGATCTCGCGGTCGGAAAAGGAGGTGTAGTTATAGGGGATCTCGCGCAGGCGCGGAGGGGCGTCCTGCGCGGCGAGCTTGGCGTCGAGCACGAGTGGGGCATTCATGGGCGGGACCGCGGCATGCGGCGCACGGGGACGGTGCGCCTGTCGTCAACTAAAGCGCGATTGTACTGCAAGGGGCCGTTTTGCCGCGGCGCAGCAATCCCATACCCGCGCTGGGGACAGGGCTGGCGGCCGCCCGTGGCGCCGCGCGGTCAGAACCAGGTCTTCATGCTGTCGCCCAGCCGCTGCCAGAAACTGTCCGGAATCCACAGCAGCGCGCTGGTCATCGCCAGATAGCGCAACAGCTTGCCGACCGCCATGTAGCCAAGGCTCCGCCAGAACGGCAGCCGCAGCCAACCGGCCAATGTGCATAGTGGATCACCTAACATCGGCAACCACGACAGCAGCAGCGTCTTCGGGCCGAGCCGGCGCATCCACCGGAAGTAGCGCGCGTCCAACGGCGGCTTGCGCGGCTTGCGCGGGTGCTTGCGATGCTCGGCATGCTCGCGCTCGTGCTCGCGGTGCTGGCGCCGCAGGTGGTAGCGCACCAGCGCCAGCTTGGCCGCATAGCCGAGCCACCAGTCGATGGCGCCGCCGGCCGTGTTGCCGGCGGTGGCCACCAGCAGGGCCGGCCAGAACATGTCGGGGTTGAGCTTGATATAGCCGAACACCGCGGGCTCGGAGCCGACCGGCAGCAGCGTCGCCGACAGCAGGCTGACGAGGAAGATCGCGCTCAGTCCTACCTTGGGCAGCGCGGCGGTTTCGAACAGCCAGTCGATCAGGCCTTCCATCAATGCGGTCGTTCGTTGGTGGGGTTCGAGACGGAGATGGCGGCCGGCGCGAACGAACGCGGCGGCGCGGATGTCCGCGGCTGCGTGCGGTCCCGCTCGCGGCCGGCCATTCTAGCAAGGCCCGGCGGGGCAACCCGCATGGCACACCCCATTGATTTGTGATTTACTGTTAGAGCCTTTGCCAGCCTATGGTTCACTGGCCGGCAGGTGCGACGGATCGCCCGTCGCCCGCAGTCGCCTGCAGTCGCTCTGGCACTCGATCGAGCAGTCGATCTGCCTGGACCGCTGCACGATCGCTGCACCAATCGCTGCACCAAAATCGCTGCACCACTATCACGAAATAGCCGCGTCCCAACAAGCGGCAGCCACGCGCCGTAGCCTGTTCCGGGCAGCCATCGCGCATTTTCGGGATACACGCGGGATGTTCGGAGCCGGCCATGTGCGTCCACCCACATGGAGACCAGCATGGCGATTCCGATCCGCCTGACCGTCAACGGCAAGTCCGTCGACGCCCAGGTAGAACCCCACACCCTTCTCGTCCAATTCCTGCGTGAACAGCTGCGCCTGACCGGCACCCATGTCGGCTGCGACACCGCGCAATGCGGCGCCTGCACCGTGCATCTGGACGGCCGGGCGGTGAAGTCGTGCAACCTGCTGGCGGTGCAGGCGGAAGGTAGCAAGGTGACCACCATCGAAGGGCTGGCCCCCGACGGTGAACTGCATCCGATGCAGGCCGCCTTCCGCGACTGCCACGGCCTGCAATGCGGTTTCTGCACGCCGGGCATGGTGATGAGCGCCACCGCGCTGGTGCAGGAGCGGCCGAACGCCGACGCCGCGACGATCCGCGCGCATCTGGACGGCAATCTGTGCCGCTGCACCGGCTACCACAACATCGTGCGCGCGGTGCAGCAGGGCCAGGCCGCGATGGCCGGCGCCCCCGCCGTCCCCGCGCCCGCCGCCGCTTCCGCCGAGTAAGGACGAGCCCGCCATGAACGCACCCGAGACCCCACGGCTGGTCGGCGCCTCCGTCAAGCGCAAGGAAGACTACCGCTACCTGACCGGCATCGGCCAGTACACCGACGACATCGTGCAGCCGCAGCAGAGCTACGGCTATTTCGTCCGCTCGCCCTATGCGCACGCGCGCATCCGTTCGATCGACACGCGCGAGGCGATGGCCTCGCCGGGCGTGATCGGCGTCTTCACCGGCGACGACATGGCGGCCGACAAGGTCGGCGGCCTGCCCTGCGGCTGGCTGATCCACAGCATCGACGGCTCGCCGATGAAGGAGCCCCCGCATCCGGTGCTGGCCCAGGGCAAGGTCCGCCATGTCGGCGACCAGGTCGCGCTGGTGGTGGCCGAAACGCTGCAGCAGGCGCGCGACGCCGCCGAGAAGATCGAGGTCGATTACGAAGAGCTGCCGGCGGTGGTACGCACCGCCGACGCGACCTCGGCCACCACGCTGGTGCACGACGACGTGCCGGCCAATACCTGCTACGTCTGGGGCCACGGCGACCGCGCCGCCACGGACGCCGCCTTCGAGAAGGCCGCGCACGTGACCACGCTGGAGATCGTCAACAACCGGCTGGTACCCAACGCGATCGAGCCGCGCGCGGTCAACGCCAGCTACAACCGCCAGGACGACAGCTACACGCTGTACGTCGCCAGCCAGAACCCGCACGTCGAGCGGCTGCTGATGGGCGCCTTCGTGCTCGGTCTGCCGGAATCGCGGCTGCGCGTGATCGCGCCCGACGTCGGCGGCGGCTTTGGCTCGAAGATCTTCCTGTATCCGGAGGACGTCGCGCTGACCTGGGCCGCGAAGAAGGTCAAGCGGCCGATCAAGTGGACCGCCGAGCGTTCCGAGTCCTTCCTGACCGATGCCCACGGCCGCGACCATGTCACGCGCGCCGAGCTGGCGCTCGATGCCGACGGCAAGTTCCTGGCGATGCGGGTCCATACGACCGCCAATATGGGCGCCTACCTGTCGACCTTCGCCTCCAGCGTGCCGACCATCCTGTACGCGACGCTGCTGGCCGGCCAGTACGCGACGCCGGCGATCTACGCCGAGGTCACCGCGGTGTTCACCAATACCGCGCCGGTCGACGCCTATCGCGGCGCCGGGCGTCCCGAGGCGACCTATGTGGTCGAGCGGCTGGTCGAGACCGCGGCGCGCGAGCTCGGCATCGATCCGGCCGAACTGCGCCGCCGCAATTTCATCCGCAGCTTCCCCTATGCCACCCCGGTCGGCCTGACCTACGACACCGGCGACTACGAGCCCTGCCTGCAGCGCGCGCAGGAACTGGCCGACGTGGCCGGCTTCCCGGCGCGGCGCGACGAGGCTCAGCGGCGCGGCAAGCTGCGCGGCCTCGGCTATTCGTGCTACATCGAAGCATGCGGGCTGGCGCCGTCGAATATCGCCGGCGCGCTCGGCGCGCGCGCCGGCCTGTTCGAGGTCGGCGAAATCCGCGTGCATCCGACCGGCACCGTCACGGTCTTCACCGGCTCCCACAGCCACGGGCAGGGACACGAGACCACCTTCGCGCAGGTGGTGGCCGACCGGCTCGGCATCCCGCTCGACGCGGTCGAGGTGGTGCACGGCGACACCGGCCGCGTGCCGTTCGGCATGGGCACCTATGGCTCGCGTTCGCTGGCAGTGGGCGGCTCGGCCATCGTCAAGGCGCTCGACAAGATCGAGGCCAAGGCAAAGCAGATCGCTGCGCATCTGCTCGAAGCGTCGGCCGATGACATCGAGTTCGGCAACGGCGTGTTCCGCGTGGCCGGCACCGACCGCAGCAAGACCTTCGGCGAGGTCGCGCTGTCGGCCTATGTGCCGCACAACTACCCGCTGGACCGTCTCGAGCCCGGCCTGAACGAGAACGCCTTCTACGACCCGACCAACTTCACCTATCCGTCCGGCGCCTACGTCTGCGAGGTCGAGGTCGACCCGGACACCGGCGAGACGCAGGTGGTCAAGTTCACCGCGGTCGACGACTTCGGCAACATCATCAATCCGATGATCGTCGAGGGCCAGGTCCACGGCGGCATCGGCCAGGGTCTGGGACAGGCGATGCTGGAGCAGTGCGTCTACGACGGCGACAGCGGCCAGCTGCTGACCGGCTCGTACATGGACTACGCGATGCCGCGCGCGGCCGACCTGCCCGACTTCACCGTCGAGACCGCGCAGGGCACGCCGTGCACGCACAACCCGCTGGGCGTCAAGGGCTGCGGCGAGGCCGGCGCGATCGGCTCGCCGCCGGCCTTCATCAACGCGCTGATCGACGCACTGTCGCCGCTCGGCGTGCGCGACCTGCAGATGCCGGCCACCCCGCACCGGGTCTGGCAGGCGATTCACGCGGCTGGGCAGAACGCGGGAACGCAGGCAGGCACGCAGCCCACCCAGGCCCGGACCATCTGACGCGCGAGGAGACTTCCATGTACGCATTCCAGTTCCAACGCGCGACCGATGCCCAGGCCGCGGCCGCGCTGCTGCGCAGCGACCCCGACGCCAAGATCGTGGCCGGCGGGCAGAGCCTGATCGCCGCGATGAAGCTGCGCCTGGCCGCGCCATCGACGCTGGTCGATATCAACCGCATTCCCGGCATCCGCGACATCCGCGTCGAGGGCGACACGCTGGTGATCGGCGCCGGCGCGCGGCACGCCGATGTCGAGGCGCACCCCGAGGTGAAACGCCGGCTGCCGGCGCTGGCGTCGCTGGCCGGCGGCATCGGCGACCGCCAGGTGCGCGCGCTCGGCACGCTCGGCGGCTCGATCGCCAACAACGATCCGGCCGCCTGCTATCCGGCCGCGGTGCTCGCGCTGAACGCCACCGTCGTGACCGACCGCCGCAGCATCGCCGCCGACGACTTCTTCGTCGGCATGTACGAGACCGCGCTCGAGCCCGACGAGCTGATCACCGCGGTGCGCTTTCCCTGTCCGCGCGAGGCGGCCTACGTCAAGTTCCGCAATCCCGCCTCGCGCTTTGCGCTGGTCGGCGTGATGGTGGCGCGTGGCTTCGGCGCAGCCGGGGGCGCAGGCGGCAATGGCAGCGGCGGCGGCGACGTGCGCGTTGCCGTGACCGGTGCCGCCGACGCGGTGTTCCGCTGCGAGCCGCTGGAGCGGGCGCTGTCGGCCGACTTCAGCGCGGCGGCGGCGCGCGCCGTGACGATCCCGACCGAGGGCTTGAACGACGATCTGCACGGCTCGGCCGAGTACCGGGCGCATCTGATCCCGGTGCTGGCCGCGCGCGCGGTCGAGCAGGCGCTGGGGCAGTCGCAGACGTCCTGAGGATGGACGGCGGGCCGGCTCGCCGGTCCGCCGTCTCGCCACGGCGTCCTGTCCGCGCCCCGTTCTCGCCCTGCCGCCCGGCTCCGCCCGCCTGCCACGTCGAACCTCGCCTTCATGCTGCCCGAATCGATCGACCAGACCCTGACGCTGCTCCAGCGCGAGCAATACTTCGCCGACCGCGAGACCGCGACCGTGCTGTTCCTCGCGCTGAAGATGCAGCGCCCGCTGTTTCTCGAGGGCGAGCCCGGCGTCGGCAAGACCGCGCTGGCGCAGGCGATCGCCGCGGGCCTCGGCACGAAGCTGTTGCGGCTGCAGTGCTACGAGGGGCTCGATGCGGCCAGCGCGCTGTACGAGTGGGACTATCCGCGCCAGATCATGGCGCTGCGGCTGGCGGAGGCGCGCGGCGAGCGGCCCGAGGCGCAATCGCTGTACCGCGACGAATTCCTGCTCAAGCGCCCGCTGCTGGAGGCGCTGCTGCCCGACCCGGCCGCGCCCGCGGTGCCGCGCGTGCTGCTGATCGACGAGATCGACCGCGCCGACGAACCGTTCGAGGCCTTTCTGCTCGAGGTGCTGTCCGAATACCAGGTGTCGATTCCCGAGATCGGGCGCATCGCCGCACAGCGCCCGCCGCTGATCGTGATCACGTCGAACCGCACGCGCGAGGTGCACGACGCGCTCAAGCGCCGCTGCCTCTATCGCTGGATCGGCTATCCCGAGCGCCAGCGCGAGCTCGATATCGTCGCGGCGCGCGCCCCGGAAGCGGCCGCGGCGCTGCAGACGCAGGCGATCGACTTCGTGCACCGGCTGCGGGGCATCGATCTGTTCAAGGCCCCCGGCATCGCCGAGGCGATCGACTGGTGCCGCGCACTGGCCGCGCTCGGCGTGACCGAGCTCGATCCCGATTCGGTACGCGACACGCTCGGGGTCCTGCTCAAGTATCAGGACGATCTCGCGCGCGTCGACGGGCCCACCGTGGCCGAACTGCTGGCCGGCACGCCGACGGAGCCGGCCGGGGAGCGCTGAGTGACGCCGCGCCCGCCAGCCGATGCGAAGCCTTCGGTGCCGATGCCGGCCCGGCCCGCAACGGGACCGGACGGCCCGACGGCGCTGCCGGTGCTCCCGGTGCTCCCGGTGCTGGCGCGCAATATCACCCATTTCGTACGGCTGCTGCGCGGGGCCGGCCTGCCGCTGTCGCCGGCGCAGGCGGTCGACGCGCTGCAGGCGCTGCGGCATGTCGATCTGGGCCGGCGCGACGAGGTGCGCGCCACGCTGGCCGCGCTGATGCTGTCCGGCCCCGATCAACGGCCGCTGTTCGACGCCGCCTTCGATCTGTTCTGGCGCGATCCCGACTGGGAGGGCAAGCTGCGCGCGCTGCTGCTGCCGCGCGTCGAGGCCGGCGCGCCGCCGCCCCGCCGCAGCAACCGGCTCGCCGATGCGCTGGCCGCGCGCGAGCCGCCTGCAGCGAAATCTGCGGCCGATGAGCCGGCCGTCGAGCGGATCGGCGCGGTGCTGACCTTCTCCGCGCAGGAACGGCTGGCGCAGCGCGACTTCGACACGCTGTCCGCCGATGAATGGCGCGCGCTGCAGCACCTGATCCGCTCGCGCCGCACCCATCTGGCCACCGAACGCACGCGCCGGCTGCGCGCCGCCACCCACGGCACCCATGCGGACCTGCGCGCCAGCGCGCGGCTGGCGGTGCGCCAGCACGGCGAATGGCTGCGCTGGAAATACCGCCGTCATGCCGAGCGCCGTCCGCCGCTGGTGCTGCTGCTCGATATCTCGGGATCGATGAGCCAGTATTCGCGCGCGGTGCTGTACTTCTGTCATGCCCTGATGCAATCGCGCGAGCGGCTGTCGGTCTTCCTGTTCGGCACGCGGCTGACCAATATCAGCCGCGCGCTGCGCGAACGCGATCCCGACGATGCGGTCGAGGCGATCGCGCAGCAGGTGCGCGACTGGGCCGGCGGCACGCGCATCGGCGCGGCGCTGGCGACCTTCAATCGCCAGTGGGCGCGCCGCACGCTGGCGGGCCGCGCCACCGTGCTGCTGGTCACCGACGGGCTCGACCACGAACGGATCGATCTGCTCGGCGACGAGATGGCGCGTCTTCGGCGTTTCGCCCATCGGATCGTCTGGCTGAACCCGCTGCTGCGCTACGCCGGCTTCACGCCGCAGGCGCGCGGCGTGCAGGCGATCCTGCCGCATGTCGACGCGCTGCGCCCCGCCCACAATCTGGCCAGCCTGTTCGCGCTGGAATCGCTGCTCACGGCGCCTTTGGCCCGCCGAGCCGCCAACACCAAGGAGAACCCCGCACCATGGAAATGACCCAAACCCACCGGCTGCCGGTGCCGCAGCAGGTCGCCTGGGAGGCGCTGAACGACACGGCCCTGCTCCAGCATTGCATTCCGGGATGTGAGAGTATCGAGCCCGATGGCGACAACGCCTATCTGCTGAGCATGACGGCCGCGGTCGGGCCGGTGAAGGCGAAGTTCAAGGGCCGGATGGCGCTGCAGGACATCCAGGCGCCGGACAGCTATACCATCGCGTTCGACGGCCAGGGCGGCGCGGCCGGCTTCGGCAAGGGCACCGCGAAGGTGCGGCTGGACCCCGATGGCGACGAGACGGTGCTGTCGTACACGGTGCAGGCGCAGGTCGGCGGCAAAATCGCGCAGATCGGCTCGCGTCTGGTCGATGGCGCGGCGCGCAAGATGGCGGACACCTTCTTCACGCGCTTTTCCGAGGCGGTCAGCGGCGGGCAGGCAGCCGACGGTGAACCTTCGGCGGGTGAGCCGACCCAAGCCACTGCCGCGGGCGCCGAACAGGCGGGCGAACAGACAAGCGAACAAGCAGGCGAACAAACGAAACGGAAGCGATCATGGACAGCGTGGATCTCGAAGTCCTGAAAAGCAGTGTGCGCTGGACCGCCGAAGGCCACCGCACGCTGCTGGTCACGGTAGTCAGGACCTGGGGCTCGTCGCCCCGCCCCGAGGGCGCGATGCTGGCGGTGCGCGACGACGGGCTGGTGGTCGGCTCGGTGTCGGGCGGCTGCATCGAGGACGACATCATCGACCGCGTCCGGCGCGAGGGCATCGCGGCCCGCGCCCCGGAGGCGATCAAGTACGGCATCAGCGCCGAGGAGGCGCACCGCTTCGGTCTGCCGTGCGGCGGCACTATCGAGCTGGTGGCGGAGCCGGTCTCCGCCGACAGCGGTCTGGCCGAGCTGCTCGACGCGGTCGAGAACGGCAAGCTGGTGACCCGCACGCTCGACATGGCGACCGGCAGGGCCACGCTGGGCCCGGCCGAGGCCACCGACGGCCTGACCTTCGACGGCCGCACGCTGGCGACCATCCACGGGCCGCGCTACCGGATGCTGGTGATCGGCGCCGGGCAACTCTCCAAGTACCTGTGCCAGATCGCGGTGGGCCTGGGCTTCCAGGTCACGGTCTGCGATCCGCGCGAGGAATACACCGAGACCTGGGACATTCCCGGCGTCACCATGGTGCGCACGATGCCGGACGACACCGTGATCGAGATGAAGCTGGACGAGCGCAGCGCGGTGATCGCGCTGACGCATGATCCGAAGCTCGACGATCTGGCGTTGATGGAGGCGCTGCGCACGCGCGCCTTCTATGTCGGCGCGCTGGGCTCGCGCCGCAACAACCAGGCGCGGCGCGAGCGGCTCAAGGAATTCGATCTGAACGACGCGCAGCTGGCGCGGCTGCATGGCCCCGTCGGCATCTACATCGGCAGCCGCACGCCGCCCGAGATCGCGATCTCGATCCTGGCCGAGGTGGTGGCGGCCAAGAACCACGTGTCGTTGCCCGACATCCTGCAGGTCGAAGGCGCCAAGGCCGCGCGCGAACTGGCGGCCAACGAGGCCAGCGCATGCAGTCCGGGCCGCTGATCGATTCCGATCTGCCGGCCGGCATTCTGCTGGCCGCGGGCTACGGCCGGCGCTTCGACCCGAGCGGCGCGCGCAACAAGCTGCTGCAGACGCTGCCGGACGGCCGCACCGTGGCCTGGCACAGCGCCCGCGCGCTGGCCACCGCGCTGCCCGGCGCGCTCGCCGTGGTGCGGCCCGGGATGGCGGATCTGGAACGGGAACTGACCGACGGCGGCTGCAAGGTGCTGGTGTCGGCGAGCGCCGAGGCCGGCATGGGCGCCGCGCTGGCGGCGGCGGTGCAGGACAGCGCGCAGGCGCGCGGCTGGCTGGTGGCGCTGGCGGACATGCCGTGGCTGCCGGTCGAACTGATACGCGCGGTGGCCCTGAGCATCGCCACGCCGGGGACCGCCGCCGACGCGATCGCCGCGCCGTGGCGCGACGGCCGCCGCGGCCATCCGGTCGCCTTCGGCCCGGCCTGGCGCGATGCGCTGCTGCGGCTCGACGGCGACGAGGGCGCGCGCGCCCTGCTGCAGGGCCAGGCGGTAACGCGCATCCTGACCGATCACGACGGCGCTTTCCGGGATATCGATACGCCAGAGGATCTGGGTTGACAGGTAGCGGCTGAACGCGCCGCCTGCCCTCTCCCCCAACCCCTCTCCCGCAAGCGGGAGAGGGGAGAAATGCCGTGGAACGTCCGCTTACCCCTGATCGCTCTCAGCAAGACTCCGCAGGTATTCCCGGCTCCACCAGTGCACATCCTGTGCGCGGATGTTCTCGAGCAGCTTCTGATGCCGGCTCTGCCGCTCGGCCAGCGGCATGTGCAACGCCTGCTGGATCGCCTGCGCGGTGCCCTGGATATCGTACGGATTGACCATCAGCGCTTCCTTCAGCTGCTCGGCCGCGCCGGCGAAGCGCGACAGCACCAGCACGCCCGGATCGTCGGGGTCCTGCGCGGCGATGTACTCCTTGGCCACCAGATTCATGCCGTCGCGCAGCGGCGTCACCAGTGCGACGCGCGCGGCGCGGCACAGGCCGGGCAGGCGCCGGCGCGACGTGGTGCGGTGGATATAGCGGATCGGCATCCAGTCGAGTTCGCCGTACTCGCCATTGATCGACCCCGACATGCCCTCGAGCTGGCGGCGCAGGTCGGCATAGGCGTCGACGGATTCGCGCGACGGCGCGGCGATCTGGATCAGCGTGGCGCTCGAGCGGTTCTCGGGATACTGCGCGAGCAGCGCCTGGAACGCCTTGAGCCGCTCCGGCAGGCCCTTCGAATAGTCCATCCGGTCCACCCCCAGCAGCAGCCGCCGGCGCGCGTACTGGGCCATCATCATCTCGTAGGTTTCCTGGGCCTCGTGGCCCTTGCCCAGCGACACGAACTCGTCGACGTCGATGCCGATCGGGAACGCCTGCGCCCGCACGGTGCGATGGAAGGCGCGGTAGCGATGGTCGCCCATCGGCTCGGCGCCGGCCTCGGACTGCGCGTAGCGCGCGAAGTGCTCGAGGTCCGCCTGGCTCTGGAAGCCGATCAGGTCGTAGGCGAACAGCGCGCGCATCAGCCATTCGTGCTGCGGAATGGTGGTCAGGATCGGCGGCGGCGGCAGCGGGATATGGAGGAAGAACCCGATGCGCTGGCCACATCCCATCGCCCGCAATTCCGCAGCCAGCGGAATCAGGTGATAGTCGTGGATCCAGATCATGTCGTCCGGCCGCAGCAGCGGTGCGAGCTTGCGCGCGAACAGCTGGTTGACGCGGCGGTAGACGTTCAGATGGCCGGCATCGAAATCGGCCAGGTCGACGCGGTAGTGGAACACCGGCCACAGCACGCCATTGCTGTAGCCGAGATAGTAGGCGTCGTGGTCCTCACGGCTCAGATCGACCGTGGCCAGCGTCACGTCGCCGGCATGCTGCAGATGCAGTTCGCCTTCTCCGGGCGTGCCACCCTGCGCGGTCTCCAGGACCCGGCCGCTCCAGCCGAACCACAGTCCGCCGGTGGCATTCAGCGTTTCGCCGAGCGCCACCGCCAGGCCGCCGGCGGCGGCATTGCGGGGGTCGGCGACGCGGTTGGATACCGCTACCAGTCTTGACATAGGCCTCCTGTGTGGCGGCGCGCCGGCGCGCGCCGCCCGGTGAATCGGGGCCGGCTCAGATCACCGCGTCCCATGGCGACGACAGGCGCATCGCGCCGTTGATCAGGCCGACCATCGAATAGGTCTGCGGGAAATTGCCCCACATTTCGCCGGTGACCGGATGCGTGTCTTCGGACAGCAGGCCGAGCGGATTGCGCGCGGCCAGCATCGCCTCGAAGATCTCGCGTGCCTGTTCCTTGCGGCCGATGCGCGCGAGCGCGTCGATCCGCCAGAAGGTGCAGATGTTGAAGGCGGTCTCGGGCTTGCCGAAATCGTCGGGTGCCTCGTAGCGGCGCATGTAGGGACCGTCGCACAGCACCTCTTCCAGCCGGTCGATCGTCGCGACGAAGCGCGCGTCGCGCGGATCGATGAAGCCGACCTCGGCCATCAGCAGCACACTGGCGTCGAGCTCCCGCCCGCCGAAGCTCTCGGCGAAGGCCTGCCGTTCCTCGCTCCACGACTCGCGCAGGATGCGCTCGCGCATCGTGTCGGCGTGCTTGCGCCAGTAGGCCGCGCGCGCCGGCAGCTGCAGCTTGTCGCCGATCTTGGCGAGCCGGTCGCAGGCCGCCCAGCTCATCAGCGCGGACGAGGTATGGACGCGCGCACGCGTGCGCAGCTCCCACATGCCGGCATCAGGCGTGCCGAACACGCGCACCGCCTGCTCGCCGACCTGCTCCAGCACGCGATACTCGGCCGGGCCGCCGCGATGCAGCAGCCGATGATCGTGGAAGGCCTGCGCGGCGCCGAGCACCACGTTGCCGTAGACGTCGTGCTGGAAGTGTTCCTGCGCCTGATTGCCGACCCGCACCGGCCCCATGCCGCGGTAGCCGGCGACATGGTCCAGCACGCTCTCGGGCAGCTCGCGCTCGAGGCCGATGCCGTACAGCGGCTGGATATGGCCGTCCTTGGACTGCATCACCACGTTGGACATCCAGCGCAGATAGTCCTCCATGGTGCCGACTTCCGACAGGCTGTTGAGCGCGCGGATCACGAAGAAGGCATCGCGCAGCCAGCAGAAGCGATAGTCCCAGTTGCGGCCGCTGTGCGGCGCTTCGGGAATGCTGGTGGTCATCGCGGCGACGATCGCGCCGGTCTCCTCGTACAGCGACATCTTCAGCGTGATGGCCGCGCGGATCACCGCGTCCTGCCATTCGCGCGGCACCGCCAGCCGCCGCGTCCACAGCTTCCAGTAGGCGATCGTCTCCTGCTCGAAGTCGCGCGCGGTCTCGTCGACGCCGTGCTGCAGCGTCTCGTCCGGACCGAGGATGAAGTTCATGCCCTGCGTGACCAGGAACGGCGTGTTGCCCATCACGTAGGTCAGCGGCGCGTCGGTCGTCATGCGCAGCGTCATGTCGTCGCCGATGAAGCGCACATGGCTGCTGCCGCGCGTGGTCTGCGGCACCGTGCGGCCCCAGTTGAAGCGCGGCGCGATGCAGACCCGCACGCGCGGCGCACCCTTGATCGGGCGGATGCGCCGCACCAGCGTCAGCGGCCGGAAATAGCGGCCGAGGCGGAAAAAGCGCGGCGCGAAATCGGTGATCTCGAGGCAGTTGCCGTGGCGGTCGGTCAGGCGCGTGCGCAGCACCGCGGTGTTGGGCTCGTACCATTGGCGCGATTCGGCGAAGTCCTCGATCTCGATCGAGAAATGGCCGGCGTTCTCGCTTGGATCGAGCAGCGCGTTGAAGACCGGATCGCCGTCGAAGCGCGGCAGGCAGCACCAGACGATGCGGCCGCGCGAATCGACCAGCGCCGAGAACGCGCAATTGCCGATCATGCCCAGCGATAGCGAAGGCGGGCAATATCGCCCGCCCTGGTGTGTGCCGTCGCTGTTGATCTCGTCGGCGCGGTTGCGCGCTACGCCGGATTCAGGCTGACTCACAAACTTCCCCCTTGTCAGGATGAGGTGGTGGACGCGGATGGATTGGGGCCGGTGGCGGCCGGGCCCGAGGAGACCGAGGCGGCGGACGCGGCAGAGGCGGCGGTGGCCGCAGGCACGGTATCGGACCCGGCGGCATGCCCGTCCGGCGCCGGCGCTTCGCCCGCGTCCAGCGCCCTGGCGCTGCGATGCAGCCAGGCGCGCAGGTCCGACGGCGTGGGCACGCTGACGGTGGCGGCGCTGGGCCGCTGTCCGACCAGCACGCCGACGCCGCCCAGATGGGCCACCATCGCAAAGCCGTCCTCGTCGGTCACGTCGTCGCCGGCAAAGATCGGCATGCGGCCGGCAAACGGCGGCGAGCGCATGATCAGCTCGACCGCGCTGCCCTTGGTGACACCGGCCGGCTTGACCTCGACCACCATCTTGCCGTGGAGCATTTCCAGTCCGCTGACGTCGCCCAGGGCCTGGGCAACCTGTTCGCGCACCAGCGTTTCGAGCTCGGGCACCGCGCGGTAATGCACCGCCAGCGCCATCGGCTTGCGTTCGAGCCGCAGCCCGGGATGGCCTGCCGCGAAGTCTTCGAGGCGGCGGTGCAGCCGATCCAGGTCGGGCGCGGGCACCTCGAGCCGCCGCCCTTCGGCGTCGCGCAGTTCGGCGCCGTGCACGCCTGCGGTAGGCAGCTGCAGCGGGGCCAGGAAGGCGTCGAGTTCGGCGATGGTGCGCCCCGATACGATCGCGACCGCGCCGCCCAGCTGCCGGTGCAGCGCGCGCAGCGTTCCCACCAGTCCCGCCTCGACCTGCACGAGCTCCGGGCGTGGCGCCAGGTCGGCCAGCGTGCCGTCGAAGTCCAGGAACAGCGCGTTATCGGGATCGATCAGCGGAAGGGATGACATCGCCGCACACCGTAACACGATCACTTGACGAGCGTCCACCGGACGGCGTCCTACAAGGCGGATGCGTCACCAGGGCAGCCGCGCGGCCTGGGCCCGCACTGGCACGGTGCGGCGCGACGGTCTGTCTGCACCATTGGCGGCAACATCGTCCGCACCATTGCCCGGCAGCGGCACCATGCGGACCCGACGCCGCCCGATCCTTTATCATTAGCGGTTTCCCGAACGCCAAAGCCGATGCCAGGGCGGCGCAAAGCATGGTCCGCCGCGACCCCGCGCCGGCCGTCGACATGACCCGCAAGACCGCCAGCAAACCCGACTATCTGAAGAAGATCCTGACCGCCAAGGTGTACGACGTGGCGCAGGAGACCGAGCTGACCTACGCCCACGAACTGTCGGCGCGAATTGGCAACGGGGTCTGGTTCAAGCGCGAGGACACCCAGCCGGTGTTCTCGTTCAAGCTGCGCGGCGCCTACAACAAGATGGCCTCGCTGACGGCCGACGAACTCAAGCGCGGCGTGATCGCGGCCTCGGCCGGCAACCACGCCCAGGGCGTCGCGCTGGCCGCAGCGCGGATGGAGTGCAAGGCCATCATCGCGATGCCGGTGACCACGCCGCAGGTCAAGATCGACGCGGTGCGCAAGCACGGCGGCAAGTGGGTGCAGGTGGTGCTGCACGGCGAGTCGTACAGCGACGCCTACCAGCACGCCGCCGAACTGCAGCGCAAGCACAAGCTGACCTTCATCCATCCGTTCGACGACCCCGAGGTGATCGCCGGCCAGGGCACCGTCGCGATGGAGATCCTGCGCCAGCACCCGGGCCCGATCCACGCCGTGTTCGTCGCCATCGGCGGCGGCGGGCTGATCGCCGGGGTGGCGTCGTACATCAAGGCGGTGCGGCCCGAGATCAAGGTGATCGGCGTGCAGACGGTGGACTCGGACGCGATGAAGCGCTCGATCGAGGCCGGCAAGCGCGTCGAACTGAAGGACGTGGGCCTGTTCTCGGACGGCACCGCCGTCAAGCTGGCCGGCAAGGAAACCTTCCGCATCGCGCGCGAGCTGGTCGACGAAATCGTGCTGGTCGATACCGACGCGCTGTGCGCCGGCGTCAAGGACGTGTTCCAGGACACCCGCAGCATCCTCGAGCCGTCGGGCGCGCTGGCCGTGGCCGGCCTGAAGGCGTATGCCGAGCGCGAGAAGCTCAAGGGCAAGAACCTGGTGGCGATCGCCTCGGGCGCCAACATGAACTTCGACCGCCTGCGCTTCGTCGCCGAGCGGGCCGAGGTCGGCGAGGCGCGCGAGGCGGTGTTCGCCGTGACGATCCCCGAGGAGCGCGGCAGCTTCCGCCGCTTCTGCGAGCAGCTGGGCACGCGCAACGTGACCGAGTTCAACTACCGGATCGCCGACAACCAGCTCGCGCACATCTTCGTCGGCGTGCAGATCGGCAGCCGCGTCGAGAGCGACAAGCTGGCCGCGGGCTTTCGCCGCCACGGCTTTGCCACGCTGGACCTGTCCAACGACGAACTGGCCAAGCAGCACATCCGCTATATGGTCGGCGGGCATTCGCCGCTGGCGCAGGACGAACTGCTGTACCGCTTCGAATTCCCCGAGCGTCCCGGCGCGCTGATGAAATTCCTGTCGAGCATGAGCCCGAACTGGAACATCAGCCTGTTCCACTACCGCAATCAGGGCGCGGACACGTCCAACATCCTGGTCGGCATCCAGGTACCGAAGAACGAGAAGCGCGCGTTCCGAGACTTCCTTGCCACGCTCGGTTACTTACACTGGGAAGAAACCGACAATCCCGTCTACAAGCTGTTCCTGGCGTGACGGTGCCTGCCCGCCGCTGAACCGCAAATTGGAGTGCTCATGACCCTGCCCGAACATTCGCCGCTGGGCAAAGTCTCGGCCTACAAGACCGAGTACGACGCCAGCCTGCTGTTCCCGATCCCGCGCGCGCCCAAGCGCGCCGAGATCGGCCTGCCCGATGGCCGCGCGGTGCCGTTCTTCGGCGTGGACATCTGGAATGCCTACGAGCTGTCGTGGCTCAATCTCAAGGGCAAGCCCCAGGTCGCGCTGGCCAGCTTCATCATTCCGGCCGATACGCCGAACATCGTCGAATCGAAGTCGTTCAAGCTGTACCTGAACAGCTTCAACCAGACCAGACTGGAATCGCCCGAGGCGCTGCAGCAGCTGCTGCGCCAGGACCTGTCCGAGGCGACCGGCGGCGCGGTGCAGGTGCGGCTGACCGCCGAGCCCGACTTCGCCCGCCAGCAGATGGGCGAGCTCGACGGCCTGCTGCTGGACCGGCTCGATATCGAGACCGATATCTACGAGCCGGCGCCGCAGCTGCTGCGCGCCGACCAGGAAGAAACCCCGGTCGAGGAGACGCTGGTCTCGCATCTGCTGAAGTCGAACTGCCTGGTCACCGGCCAACCCGACTGGGGCAGCGTGCAGATCCGCTATGTCGGCGCGCCGATCGACCAGGAAGGGCTGCTGAAGTACCTGATCTCGTTCCGCAACCACAACGAGTTCCACGAGCAATGCGTCGAGCGCATCTTCATGGACGTGCTGCGTCAGTGCAAGCCGGTCAAGCTGGCGGTCTACGCGCGCTATACGCGGCGCGGCGGACTCGACATCAACCCGTTCCGCACCAACTTCAACACGCCGTGGCCGGATAACCGGCGCAACGCCCGGCAGTAGGGCCGCCAGTTCGGCGGCGCCCTTCGGGGGCAAGGCAAGGCCGGCATGCGCGCGACAGCGGCACGCCGGCTTTTTTGTAACGGCCCTTGAATTAATTAATGTGCAAATTAATATCCAGCGGACACGACCCAACCCCATGCCTGCCAATCGTTCCCGCTCCTCCGCTTCCGCCCCTGCCCTGTCGCCTGCGGCCCAGGAGACGGCGCCCCGCCGTCCCGGCCGCCCGGGTCGCGCTGATGGCCGCCCGCAAACCGGCAAACTCCCCAGCAGCGCCGCGCCGCGCAGTCCGGGCCGAGCCCTGGGCGCCGAAGATCAGCGCGAGCGGCTGCTCGACGCCGCCGTCGCGCTGTTCGCCGAGCACGGTGTCGCGGCGACCCAGGTCAAGGCGATCGCCGCCCGTGCCGGCGTCACGCCCGCGCTGGTCCACTACTACTTCGGCGACCGTGGCCGGCTGCTCGACGCGGTGGCGGAGGAGCGGCTCGGCCCGCTGGTCGACCGGGTCTTCGCGCCAATGGACGGAGACGATGGCGATGCCGACCCCGCCGACGCCGCGGACGCAGTCGACCCCGCCACGCTGCTGGCCGGCATCGCCGAACGGCTGATTCGCGCGGCGGTCGCCACGCCGTGGTTCCCGGCGCTGTGGGTGCGCGAGATCGTCACCGGCGAGGGGCAGTTGCGCGAACGCGTGATGCAGCGCTTCGGCCTGCAGCGCGTCGGCGGCGTGGTGACAGCACTGAGCGCCGCACGCACGCGCGGCCAGATCGATGCCGCGCTGGCGCCGCCGCTACTGATGGTGTCGGTGATCGGCCTGGCGCTGCTGCCGCTGGCCACCGGCCATATCTGGCGACGCCTGCCCGGAGCGGATGCGGTCGACGTCGACGCGATGGTCGCGCATGCGCGCGCGCTGCTGACGCACGGCATCCGTGCCGGCGACCCTGGCACAGGCGGCCGCCGGGACCGGCCCACCACGCGCCGCTGAGCGCCACCGATCGATCGAACCGCCATGCCCGACGCCGACTCCCCTGCCAACGACCTCCGCCCGCGCCGCCGGCATGGCGCAGTTCGGCGATTACCGGGGCCGAGCTTCGCCCTGGTTGCGGCGGTGCTTCTCTCTGGCTGCGGCGACTCGGCGCCGGCCCGCTGGCAAGGCTATGTCGAAGGCGAATTCGTCCACCTCGCCTCCCCCTTCGCTGGACGGCTGGAACGCCTGACCGTCGAACGCGGCCAGCAGGTCGCCGCCGGCGCGCCGCTGTTCGCGCTGGAGACCGAGGAAGAATCGACGGCCCGCGCGCAGGCGGTCGCGCAGCTGGAGGCGGCCCAGGCCGAACTGACCGATCTGCAGACCGGCCGGCGGCCGCCGGAGATCGACGCGATCCGGGCGCAACTGGCACAGGCCGAGGCCGCCGCGCAGCGCAGCGCCGCCGCGCTGGCGCGCGATGAGGCGCAGCTGCGCATCGGCGCGATCCCACAGGCCCAGCTCGAACAGAGCCGCGCCACCGCGCAGGCCGACGCCGCCCGTGTGCGCGAGCTGCGCAGCGATCTGACCGTGGCGCGCCTGCCCGGACGCGAGGCGCGGCGAGGCGCGCAGCAGGCGCAGGTCGAAGCCGCGCGCGCCGCATTGGCACAGGCCGACTGGCGGCTCTCGCGCAAGGCCATCGCCGCGCCGCAGGGCAGCCTGGTCTACGACACGCTGTACCGGCTGGGCGAATGGGTGCCGGCCGGCAGTCCGGTGGTGCGGCTGCTGCCGCCGGGCAACGTCAAGGTCCGCTTCTTCGTGCCCGAAGCCGCGGTCGGCACGCTGCGCGCGGGGCAGACCGTGCGCCTGACCTGCGACGGCTGCGGCGCCGCGATTCCGGCCACCATCCGCTACGTGTCCAGCCAGGCCGAATACACGCCGCCGGTGATCTACAGCAACGAGACCCGGCGCAAGCTGGTCTTCCTGGTCGAGGCGCGGCCGGCGCCGGCGGACGCCGCGCGGCTGCATCCGGGCCAGCCGGTCGAAGTGGAAGCAGTAGTGCAAGCAGAAGTGGGAGCCGCGTCGGCAGTACCGGCGAGCGGAGTGCGGCCATGAATGCCGCCGAACTGGCGATCGACGTGCACGACCTCGGCAAGCGCTTCGGCGACAAGCAGGTGGTCGACGGGCTGACGCTGCAGGTACGCCGCGGCGAGATCTTCGGCTTCCTCGGCCCTAACGGCAGCGGCAAGACCACCTCGATCCGCATGATGTGCGGGCTGCTGACGCCCGACGCCGGCAGCGGCACCTGCCTGGGCTACGACATCCTGCGCGACAGCGCGCAGATCAAGCGCCGCGTCGGCTATATGACGCAGAAGTTCTCGTACTGGGAAGACCTGTCGATCCGCGAGAACCTCGACTTCGTCGCGCGCGTCTATGGCGTGCCCGACCGCAAGGCGGCGGTCGAGCGCGCCCTCGAGGGGCTCGGCCTGGCCAGCCGCGCGCGGCAACTGGCCGGTGCGCTGTCGGGCGGCTGGAAGCAGCGGCTGGCGCTGGCGGCCTGCCTGCTGCACGAACCCGAACTGCTGCTGCTCGACGAACCGACTGCCGGCGTCGATCCGAAGGCGCGCCGGGACTTCTGGGAACAGCTGCATCGGCTGGCCGCGCGCGGCATTTCGGTGCTGGTCAGCACGCACTACATGGACGAGGCCGAGCGCTGCCACAAGCTCGCCTATATCGCCTACGGCAAGCTGCTGGCGCAGGGCACCGCCGAGCAGGTGGTGGCGGCGCAGGGCCTGTCGACCTGGTCGGTCGAGGGCGGCGACCTCAACGCGCTGTCGCGCCAGCTGGCCGACGAAGCCGCGGTCGAGCAGACCGTGGTGTTCGGCAACGTGCTGCACGTGACGGGACGCGATGCCGCCGCGCTCGAAGCCACGTTGCGGCGGCTGTCCGAACAGGGCCGTCATCGCATGGCGCCGGTCGACCCCAGCCTGGAAGACGTCTTCATCCACATGATGAATCGCGCGGACGACAACATGCGCGCCGATGCCAACGCGGCCCGTTCCACCGGTAGCGCGACTGTCGGCAGGAGCGGCAGGCCATGAAGGGCGAGGCGCGCGCCGGCGACGAGCGCCTCGGCTTCTCGCTGCGGCGCTGGTGGAGCATCGTGCTGAAGGAATTCCTGCAGCTGCGCCGCGACCGCGTGACGTTCGGCATGATCGTCGGGCTGCCGGTGCTGCAGCTGCTGCTGTTCGGCTTCGCCATCAATACCGATCCGCGCCAGTTGCCCACCGCGGTGATCGCCGCCGACCACAGCGAGTTCACCCGCTCGCTGATCGCCAGCATGCAGGCCTCGCGCTATTTCCGCGTGGTCGGCACGTTGCCCGACGAGGCCGCGGGACGCGAGGCGCTGATGCGCGGCGAGCTGCAGTTCGTCGTCAGCATCCCGCCCGACTTCACGCGCCGGCTGCTGCGCGGCGAACGCCCGGCCGTGCTGGTCGAGGCCGATGCCACCGATCCGTCGGCAACGGGCGCCGCGCTGGCGGCGCTGTCGCGGATGCCGCTCGCGGTGGCCGACAAGGACCTGAAGGGCCCGCTGGCGCCGCTCGCGAGCGGCAAGCCGGCCTTCGACGTGCAGGTGCACCGGCTCTACAACCCCGAGGGACTGACCGCCTACAACATCGTGCCGGGCCTGATGGGTGTGATCCTGTCGATGACGATGGTGATGATGACGGGCCTGGCGATGACGCGCGAGCGCGAGCGCGGCACGATGGAGAATCTGCTGGCCACGCCGGTGCGTCCGCTCGAGGTGATGAGCGGCAAGATCGTGCCCTATGTCTTCATCGGGCTGATCCAGAGCACCATCATCCTGCTGGCGGCGCGCTGGGTCTTCGGCGTGCCCTTCGTCGGCTCGGTGATCGCGGTCTATCTGGCCGCGCTGCTGTTCATCGCCGCCAATCTGACGGTGGGCATCACGCTGTCGTCGCTGGCGCAGAACCAGCTGCAGGCAATGCAGCTGACCTTCTTCTACTTCCTGCCGGGCATCCTGCTGTCGGGCTTCATGTTCCCCTTTCAGGGCATGCCGGGCTGGGCGCAGGCGATCGGCAACCTGCTGCCGATGACGTACTTCCACCGGATGATCCGCGGCATCCTGCTCAAGGGCAGCGGCTGGGCGGAGCTCTGGCCCAATGTGTGGCCGCTGCTGCTGTTCACCGCGGTGGTGATGGCCATCGCGGTGCGGTTCTATCGTCGTACGCTCGATTGACGGCCGACCGATGGCCTCGCCGAACGTCGATGCCTGCAAGGAGATCGTGATGACCCTGCCCGCGTTCCGATGCAGACGGCTGGCGCCGCTGGCGGGTGCCGCCGCGCTGCTGGCCGGCTGCGCCGTCGGCCCGGATTTCGTCGCGCCGCCCGCGCCCGACAGCGCCCGCTATGGGGCCGCGCCCTTGCCTTCGGCGACGACTTCCGCGCCGACGTCCGCGTCGATACGGCACGGCCAGGCGCAGCACCTTGTCGATGGCGCCGACGTGCCGGCCCAGTGGTGGTCGCTGTTCGGCAGCGCCGCGCTCGACTCCGCGATCCGCACCGCATTGGCCAACAGCCCGACGCTGGCCGAGGCACAGGCCAGTCTGGAACGCGCCCGGCACGACTATGCCGCGGCCGCCGGCATCGCCCAGTGGCCCGCCATCGACGCGCGGCTCGACGCGGCCCGTCAGCAGGTCAATATCGAATCGATGGGCATCACCGCGTTCCCCAGTCCTGCGCCCTTCACGCTGTACGGCGCCTCGGTGCGGGTCTCCTATGTGCTCGACCTGTTCGGCGCACAGCGGCGGGAACTGGAGGGCCTGCGCGCAGCGGTCGACTTCCAGCGCTACGAGCTCGAGGCCGCGCGGCTGTCGCTGGCCGCCAATGTCGCCACCGCGGCCATTCGCGAGGCCAGCCTGCGCGCGCAGATCGAAGACACCGAGGCGCTGATCGACGCGCAGCGGCGGCAGCTGGCGATCGTCGAGCAAGGCGTCGCGCTCGGCGGCACCGCCGGGGTCGAGGCACAGCGGCAACGCGGCGAACTGGCGCAGACCGAGGCGCTGCTGCCGGGCCTGTCGCGGCAGTTGGCGGCGACGCGCCATCAGCTGGCGATCTATCTGGGATTGCCGCCGGAAGCGGCGGCCGAGCCGGAGCAGCAGAGCGCTGCGGGACAGGCGGCATCGACGGCGCCTGCCACCGCCGTGCCGGTGTTCCGCCTCTCCGAACTGAGACTGCCCGACACCTTGCCGGTCAGCCTGCCCTCGACGCTGGCGCGCCGGCGGCCGGATATCCGCGCCGCCGAGGCGCTGCTGCATCGGGCCAGCGCCGATATCGGTATGGCCACCGCCAACCTGTATCCGAGCCTGACGCTGTCGGCCAGTGCCGGCACGCAATCGCGCACGGGCGGTGATCTGTTCGATCACCTCAATGTGTGGAATATCGCCGCGGGACTGGTGCAGCCGGTGTTTCGCGGCGGCGCGCTGCGGGCCCGGCAACGCGCCGCGGAAGCGGCCTATCGCCAGGCGCTGGCGGCGCACCGGCAGGCGGTGCTGCAGGGGCTGCGCGAAGTCGCCGATGCGCTGCAGGCGGTGCACAGCGATGCCGCGACACTGCGGGCGCGGGCCGAAGCGGCCCAACGCGCCGCCGCCACGCTGGCCATCGTCACCGAGCAATACCGGCTCGGCGGCGTCAGCCAGTTGGCGCTGATCGATGCGCAACGCCAGCATCGCGAGACCACGCTGGCGCTGACGCGGGCCAGTGCCGATCGTCTGGCCGATTCGGCCGCCCTGCTGCAGGCGCTCGGCGGCGGCTGGTGGCAAGCCGAAGCCGACGCCGAGGCCGACGATACGCCGCGGGACCGGGCCGGCCGCCAGGCGACGACGGCCTCGCGCTGATCGGCCGGCTCGGCGGGCATGTTCCGGTCGCGGCCGGGGCTCTTGTTCAGTGGGTTTTCGTTCAGTTCGATGCCGGCGCCGCCTCGGCCAGCAGCGCCGCGACTTCGCGCCGGCCCGCCGCCTGCGCCAGCGTCAGCGCCGTGTGGCCCTTCGCATTGCGCAGCAGCGCATTGGCGCCGGCCTCGAGCAGCAGCCTGACCACGGCAGCGTCGCCGGCCCGTGCCGCCAGCATCAGCGCCGTCATGCCCTGCTGATCCGCGGCGTCGACACCGGCGCCGGCCCGCAGCAACAGGTCCACGGTGCGCGTGCGCAGCCCCGTCGATCGTCCGAGCTCGTCGCTGCCGGCTGCCAGCAGCAAGGGTGTGCGCATCGCGGCGTTGCGCTGGTGCAGGCCATCGGCGGCGCCATGCGTCAGCAGCGTTGCCACCACCTCGGGGTGCAGCGCCGCGGCCGCGTAGCCGAGCGGCGTCCAGCCCTCGGCCTGGCGCGCCAGCGGATCGGCGCCGGCCGCCAGCAGCGTGGCGGCGACCTCGGCATGGCCGTAGACCGCGGCCCGCATCAGCGG
This sequence comes from Cupriavidus gilardii, assembly GCF_017598945.1. Taxonomy (GTDB): domain Bacteria; phylum Pseudomonadota; class Gammaproteobacteria; order Burkholderiales; family Burkholderiaceae; genus Cupriavidus; species Cupriavidus gilardii_E. The sequence continues at coordinate 81,073 of NZ_JAGFTW010000003.1, read as the reverse complement.
CGTCCGGCGCGCGGCGTCGCGGCCGTCGACCGCCGCGCCATGCGCGAGCAGCAGCGCCACGGCCTCCCGCTGCCCGAAGGTGGCGGCGCGCGCCAGCGGCGTCTCGCCATCCGGAAACGAAGCCAGATCGATCAGCCAGGCGCCATGCGGCTGCGCGGCAGCGATCAGCTCGCGCATCGCCGCCAGATGGCCGCGTCCGGCGGCGATGGCCAGCGCCCCGTGTCCGCGCGGCGACAGCGGCAGCGACAACGACTCGGCGCGCGCCAGCCAGGGCTGCAGTTGCGCCACGTCGCCGCTGCCGGCGGCATGGGCCAGCTCGTCGGTGCCGCTGCGTCCCAGCCAGCCGAGATAGTCGGACACCAGTTCGCCGATCGTGGCGGTCAGGGCCGCATCGCCAGCCAGCGTGTCCGCAGCCAGCGCCACCGGCGGCTGGCGGTCGGCATTGCGGGCGGACAGCGCGAGCCTGGCGGCGTGGGTGCCCTGGTATTCCAGCTGGCGCAGCAGCGCGCGGACCAGTTGCGGGGCGGCCGGGCGCAACTGGAAGGCCAGATGCAGGGCGGTATCGCCGTTGGCGTTGGTCAGCGCCGGATCGGCGCCGTGCTGCAGCAGCCGTTCGACGGCCTTCCATTCGCCGCCGGCCAGCAGCGCCAGGTGCAGCGCGGTATTGCCATCGCGGTCCGGCAGCCGCAGCAGTGCGGGCTGGCCGGCGGCGAGCGTGTCGATGGCGGCCGCATCGCCGCGGGCGATGGCGGCATGCAAGGCGGCGACCGCCGCCCCTTCCACGGTAGATGCGCCGCCCGGCGCACCGGCAGGTTTGGCGTCGACGAAACTCCTGGTTGGTAGCACCATGCCTGTTCTCCTGGCGTTGGGGATAGGGCCGCCGCGGAAGGCGGTGGCGCTGGTTGCCAGCGGAGCGCCGAGGGGGCGGGCTGGCAGCGTGGGGCCGGCGGTGGTTACTTGGAGGAATGCGGCCGGCCGAGGGGTATGCCGCTCGACCGGTCGCAGCCACCGCCGGCGCCGCCATCCTATGGGGCCCGGCAGGCGGAATCTATTGAAAACACCCGGAATCTGTGCAAAGGAGCGCGCTGGTGTCGCAGCGTGGTCGGTGCGGCGCCCCACCTTCGGTGCCCCTGGCGGGCTGCCAGGCGGCGTTGGCGTGGCATCCGGACGCGCCGGCGGGACTTTTGCTAAAGTTTACGCCCGACTTTCCACCGCCCCCGCCTCGGGGAGCGGTGCGCCCACCGAAAGGATTCCTCCCCATGTCTTCCGGCGTCATCCGCATCCGCGGCGCCCGTCAGCACAATCTCAAGCAAGTCGATCTGGACCTGCGCACCGGCGAAATGACGGTGGTGACGGGACCGTCCGGCTCGGGCAAATCGAGCCTGGTCTTCGACACCCTCTATGCCGAAGGGCAGCGGCGCTATGTCGAGACCTTCAGCGCCTACGCCCGCCAGTTCCTCGACCGCATGGACCGGCCCCAGGTCGAGCGCGTCGAAGGCGTGCCGCCGGCGATCGCGATCGACCAGACCAATCCGGTGCGCAGCTCGCGCTCGACGGTCGGCACCATGACCGAGCTGAACGACCATCTGAAGCTGCTGTTTGCGCGCGCCGCCCAGCTGTTCGATCGCGAGACCGCGCTGCCGGTGCGCCACGACACCCCCGAGACCATCTACGCCGAACTGCTCGAACGCACCCGCGCCGACGATCCGCGCCTGGCGGTGACCTTCCCGGTCGAGCTGCCGGAGTCGGCCACCGAGGACGAGATCGCGCAATGGCTGTCGGTCAGCGGCTATACCCGCGTGCAGGCGCAGCGCGTGGTGAACTCGCCGACGGGCCCGCGCAAGATGCTGGACGTGGTCGCCGACCGTTTTCGCCTGCAGCGCGCCGACAAGGCACGCGTGGTCGAGGCAATCGAGTCGTCGCTCAAGCGCGGCGCCGGCCGGGTCAATATCTACGTGCTGCCCGAAGGCGACGCCGCCTCGGCGGAAACGGCCGACGCCGAGGCGACCATCTGGCGCTTCTCCACCGGCCTGCACTGCCCCGAGAGCGACCTGCGCTACGCCGATCCGCAGCCGGCGCTGTTCTCGTTCAATTCCGCCTATGGCGCTTGCGAGGCCTGCCGCGGCTTCGGCCGCGTGATCGGCGTCGATCTCGGCCTGGTGATTCCCGACGGGCGCAAGACGCTGCGCGAGGGCGCGATCAAGCCGATGCAGACGCCGGCATGGAAGGAGTGCCAGGACGATCTGATGCGCTACGCCGCGCGCGCCGGCATTCCGCGCGACACGCCCTGGGCCGAGCTGACGCAGGACCAGCGGGACTGGGTCATCGACGGCGACCCCGCCTGGAACGGCAAGTGGAACAGCCAGTGGTACGGCGTGCGCCGCTTCTTCGACTATCTGGAGTCGAAGGCCTACAAGATGCATATCCGCGTGCTGCTGTCGAAGTACCGCAGCTACACGCTGTGCGAGACCTGCGGCGGCGCCCGCCTGAAGACCGAGGCGATGCTGTGGCGCCTGGGCTCGCGCGAGAACGCCGATGCCGTGCTCGATCCCGCCCGCCGCGTGATGCCGCGCGGCGTGGCCTGGCGCCGCGAACAGCTCGAGGCCCTGCCCGGCCTGACCGTGCACGACCTGATGCTGCTGCCGATCGACCGCATCCGCCGTTTCTTCGACACGCTGACGCTGCCCAGCGTGCTGCTCGACGACGCCCTGAAGCTGCTGCTGACCGAGGTGCGCACGCGGCTGAAGTACCTGTGCGACGTGGGCATCGGCTACCTGACGCTGGACCGGCAGAGCCGCACGCTGTCCGGCGGCGAGGTGCAGCGGATCAACCTGACGACCGCGCTCGGCACCTCGCTGGTCAACACGCTGTTCGTGCTCGACGAGCCCAGCATCGGCCTGCATCCGCGCGATCTGAACCGGATCGTCGAGGCGATGCGGCGGCTGCGCGATGCCGGCAATACGCTGGTAGTGGTCGAACACGATCCCTCGGTGATGCTGGCCGCCGACCGCCTGATCGACATGGGCCCCGGCCCCGGCGAGCGCGGCGGCGAGATCGTCTACGACGGCACGCCGGCCGAGATCCGCCACGCCGGCACGCTGACCGGCCAATATCTCGCCGGCCAGCGCCGCGTCGCCGATGCATCGGACTGGGTCCGCCGGCCCGTCGACGAGGCCACGCCGCGGCTGGTGCTCGAAGGCGCCAGCGAGCACAACCTGCAGGACGTCACCGTGTCGATCCCGCTGCAGCGCCTGGTCTGCATGACCGGTGTGTCCGGCTCGGGCAAGTCGACGCTGATACAGGACGTGCTGCACCCCGCGCTGGCCCGCCATTTCGGCCGCGCCACCGAGACACCCGGCGCGCACCGCGCACTCATCGGCGCCGAGCAGATCGGCGATGCGGTCTTTGTCGACCAGTCGCCGATCGGCAAGACCGCGCGCTCCAATCCGGCCAGCTATGTCGGCGCCTTCGACGAGATCCGCAAGCTGTTCGCCAAGGCGCCGTTGGCCAAGCAGCGCGGCTACACCGCCGGCACCTTCAGCTTCAACTCGGGCGACGGACGCTGCCCGACCTGCGGCGGCTCGGGCTTCGAGCACGTCGAGATGCAGTTCCTGTCCGACGTCTACCTGCGCTGCCCGGATTGCGACGGCACGCGCTATCGCCCCGAAATCCTCGAGGTCAGGATCGAACGCGGCGGCCGCGCGCTGGGCATCGCCGACGTGCTGGAGCTGACCGTCAGCGAGGCGGTGGCGCTGTTTGCCGCCGACGCCGAGGTGCTGCGCGTGCTGCAGCCGATCGTCGATGTCGGCCTCGAATACGTGAAGCTGGGCCAGCCGGTGCCGACGCTGTCGGGCGGCGAGGCGCAGCGCCTGAAGCTGGCCGGCTTCCTCGCCGAGACCGCGCAGGCGGCGCGCAAGCGCGTCGCGCCGGACGCCAGCGAGGGGCGGCTCTTCATGTTCGACGAGCCGACCACCGGCCTGCACTTCGACGACATCGCCAAGCTGATGCGCGCCTTCGGCAAGCTGCTGGACGGCGGGCATTCGCTGATCGTGATCGAGCACAACCTCGACGTGATCCGCGCCGCCGACTGGCTGATCGACCTCGGTCCCGAAGGCGGCGACGCCGGCGGCCAGCTGGTGTGCGCGGGGACGCCGGACGACGTCAAGCGTTGCGAGCAGTCGCATACCGGCGCGGCGCTGCTGCAGTACGAGAACCAGATCGGGCGCAGCGACGCGCAGGCCGAGCACGACGCGCTGCGGCTGCAGTCGGCGCACGGCTCGCCGGCGGCACGCCGCGCGCGGCGCGCGCTGGCCGAGGTCCAGGGCGAGAACGTGGTGCGCATCGTCAACGCGCACGAGCACAACCTGAAGTCGCTGAACGTCGATATCCCGCACAACAAGTTCAACGTCGTGACCGGCGTATCGGGCTCGGGCAAGTCGACGCTGGCCTTCGACATCCTGTTCCACGAGGGCCAGCGGCGCTATCTGGAGTCGCTGAACGCCTATGCGCGCTCGATCGTGCAGCCGGCGGGCCGGCCCGAGGTCGACGCGGTGTTCGGCATTCCGCCGACCGTGGCGATCGAGCAGCGCCTGTCGCGCGGCGGCCGCAAGAGCACGGTGGCGACCACCTCCGAGGTCTGGCACTTCCTGCGGCTGCTGTACGTCAAGCTCGGGCTGCAGCACTGCGTGCACGACGGCACGCCGGTGAGCGCGCAGAGCCCCGAATCGATCGTCGCGCAGCTGCTGCGCGAATACCGCGGCCAGCATGTCGGCCTGCTGGCGCCGCTGGTGGTCAACCGCAAGGGCGTCTATACCGATCTGGCCAAATGGGCCAAGGCGCGCGGCCATACGCATCTGCGCGTCGATGGCGCCTTCCTGCCGGTCGATCCGTGGCCGCGGCTGGACCGCTTCCGCGAACACACGATCGAACTGCCGGTCGGCGACGTGGTGGTCTCGCCCGATAACGAGGCGGCGCTGCGCGCGCTGCTGGAGCAGGCGCTTGAGCACGGCAAGGGGGTGATGCACCTGCTGGCGCCCCTCGATGGCCTACGCGAAGCCTTCGGCAACGGCCACAACGGCGACGGCGTCGGCCAGACCAAGGTCTTCTCGACCAAGCGCGCCTGCCCGACCTGCGGCACCAGCTATCCCGAGCTGGACCCGCGCATGTTCTCGTACAACAGCAAGCACGGCTGGTGCGAGAGCTGCGTCGGCACCGGCCTGGCGCTGACCGGGGAACAACGCGCCGCCTATGACGACAGCGTGATCGGCGGCGACGAACGCGGCCGCGAGCAGACGCTGCCGTCGGAGGAGATCGAACCCGAAGGCGTCGGCCACTCGGCCTGCCCGTCGTGCCACGGCACGCGGCTGAACTCGGCCGCGCGCGCGGTCAGCTTCGCCGGCCGCTCGATCGTCGACATCGCGCAGTGGACGGTGTCGCAGACGCGCGCGTGGATCGAGCAGCTGACGCTGAGCGGCCGCGACGCCGAGATCGCGCGCGACGTGGTCAGCGAGATCCGCAGCCGGCTCGAATTCCTTGAGGAGGTGGGCCTGGGCTACCTGAGCCTGGACCGGGCCGCGCCCAGCCTGTCGGGCGGCGAGGCGCAGCGGATCCGGCTGGCGGCGCAGCTGGGCAGCAATCTGCAGGGCGTCTGCTATGTGCTGGACGAACCGACCATCGGCCTGCATCCGCGCGACAACCGCATCCTGCTCGACGCGCTGCGCAAGCTCGGCGACAAGGGCAACACGCTGGTGGTGGTCGAGCACGACGAGGACACCATCCGCCGCGCCGACCACATCATCGACATCGGCCCCGGCGCGGGCAAGCGCGGCGGCCACGTGGTCGCGCAGGGCGGCGTCGCCGACCTGGCGGCGCAGCCCTCGTCGCTGACCGGCCAGTTCCTGGCCCGGCCGATCGTCCATCCGCTGCAGGCACGCCGGCCCGTCACGGCGGCTGTGCGCGGCAAGGCGGGCGCCGCCGACACGGCAGTGCCCGAGCGCTGGCTGACCGTGCACGGCGCCACGCTGCACAACCTGCGCAACGTCACCGCGAGCCTGCCGCTGTCGCGGCTGGTGGCGATCACCGGCGTCAGCGGCTCGGGCAAGTCCACGCTGGCGCGCGATGTGCTGATGACCAATCTGCTCGATGCGGTCGGCCGCTCGGTGCTGTCGTCGCCGGCGACGCGCCGCGCGCGCAAGTCGGCGCAGGCTAGCGAGCCGGCCGCGAGTGCCGGCAAGGGCTTCAAGACGCTCGATGTCCAGCATGTCTGGCAGGGCTGCGAGTCGGTGACCGGCTGGGAGGCGATCGATCGCGTGCTCGAGGTCGACCAGACCCCGATCGGCAAGACGCCGCGCTCGTGCCCGGCCACCTATATCGGCGTCTGGGACGCGATCCGCCGGCTGTTCGCCGATACGCTGGAGGCACGCGCGCGGGGCTATACCGCGTCCCGCTTCTCGTTCAACACCGGCGACGGCCGCTGCCCGGCCTGCGAGGGCCAGGGCGTGCGCACCATCGGCATGAGCTTCCTGCCGGACGTCAAGGTGCTGTGCGATGTCTGCCACGGCCAGCGCTTCAACGCCGAGACGCTGGCGGTGTCCTGGCGCGGCCGCAATATCGGCGAGGTGCTGACGATGGAGATCGACGAGGCAGTGGAGTTCTTCGCCGCGCAGTCGAACATCGCGCATCCGCTGCAGCTGCTCAAGGACGTGGGGCTCGGCTATCTGACGCTCGGCCAGCCGTCGCCGACACTGTCGGGCGGCGAGGCGCAGCGGATCAAGCTGGTCACCGAACTGGCCAAGGTGCGCGACGACATCACGCGCCGCGGCCAGAAGCCGCCGCATACGCTGTACGTGCTGGACGAACCGACCGTGGGCCTGCATATGGCCGACGTCGCCAGGCTGATCCGCGTGCTGCACCGTCTGGTCGACGGCGGCCACAGCGTGGTGGTGATCGAGCACGACCTCGACGTGATCGCCGAAGCCGACTGGGTCATCGACCTGGGTCCGGAAGGCGGCGACGGCGGCGGCACCATCGTCGCGGCCGCGCCGCCGGACGTGCTGGCACGCACACCGGGCAGCCATACCGGGGCGGCGCTGGTGCCGGTGCTGGCGCGCACGGCGGCGGTGGCGGCCAACGAGGTCGGGCCGAAGGTGGTGCGCGGGGCGGTGGCGTAGCGGGCGACATGTGCCCTCGGACTCGCCCCTGACGCAGGCCGATGGTGTTCTCCCCTCTCCCGCTTGCGGGAGAGGGGCGGGGGAGAGGGAAAACGGGCGCAGCCAACGCTGCAGCGGCTTCAACCACCCCCTCTCCCCAACCCTCTCCCCCTGAGGGGGAGAGGGAGAACACACGCGCAGAGGCACGACGCGCACGCGGCAGCCGGGCGCGCATGCGGGAGCCGCTTATAAGCCGACTTACGCAGCCACCGCTCCCGCATCCGGCACCACCAGCGCCACCAGATCGTTCAGCTCCGTCAGCGCGGTGCGATGCACCACCGCGGCCGGCACCACCTCGCCATTGACCGGATCGGGCAGATCGCGCGTCGCGCAGGCGGCGGCGACCACCGTGGTGGTGTAGCCGAGATCGAGCGCCGCGCGCGCCGTCGCGCTGACGCACATATGGGTCATGAAGCCGGCGATCACCAGCTGCTTGCGGCCGGTCTTGCCGAGCGTGTCGGCGAGCGCCGTGCCGGCAAAGGCGTTCGGCAGATGCTTGACGATCACGGACTCGCCTTGCGCCGGCGCCAGTTCGGCAACCAACTCGACATAAGGCCCCTGCGGATCGAAGATCGCGCCGCCCGGCTGACCGTGGTGCTGGATATGCACCACCGGTGCGCCGGCCTTGCGGGCGGCGGCCAGCAGGCGCTGGCATTCGGCCACGGCCTCGGCCATGCCCGACAGCGGCAGGCTGCCATCGACATATTCGCGTTGATGGTCGATCAGTACCAGGCTGGCTTGCTGCCAGTCGGCCGGCTTGCGCGTCGCGCCGGCGAAATCCATCAGGGTCTTGGCTTGCGGCATGGGGTCTCTCCCTCATCGAATGCACGACATCGTGCGATGCCGCCATGATAGGGTTCGGGCTGCCGATCCACCATGCCAAATTCCGACGACTGACTGTGCAAAAAAGAACAGCTGCGACCACCCATTGGGACGATCTGCTGACGCTGGCCGTACTGGCCCGCTCGGGCAGCTATGCCGCCTGCGCGCGCGAACTCGGCCTGACGCACGCAACTGTGATTCGCCGGCTGCGGCGGCTGGAAACGGCGCTGGGCGCGCCGGTGGCCGAATCGATGCAGGGCCGGATCGAACTGTCGCCGGCCGGGCGCATCGCGCTGGCCGCCGCCGAGCAGATGGAGCGGCATGCCGCCCGGATCGGCCGCGAGCTCGAGGCGCGCCGCGCGAGCCCCGGCAGCGTGTCGGGCACGGTCAAGCTGACCGCCACCGAAGGCGTGGCCACGCTGTTCATTGCCGAACGGCTGCCGGCGCTGCGCGATAGGCATCCCGGCCTGACGGTGGAGCTGATCGTCGAGGCGCGGCGCGCCAGCCTTGCCCGCCGCGAGGCGCATCTGGCCATCCGGCTCAATCGCCCGGTCGAGGAACAGGTGGTGGCGCGCCGCATCGGCACGATGCATTACGGCGTCTACGGCAACGCGAGCATGCGGCGGCGCTACGCCGACGAGGGCCTGGCCGCGCTGCCGTTCTGCCAGCTCGCGCTGTCGCTGGCGCCGGGCGTGACGCTGCCGGAAATCCGCTGGGTCGACAAGCAGATCGCGCGCGACGCCATCGTGCTGTCGAGCAACAGCGTCGATACGCTGCTCAGGGCCGCGGCGGCCGGCACCGGTGCCGCGCTGCTGCCGCACTTCGCCGCGCAGACGCAGCCGTCGCTGCATCTGCTGCAGGACTGTCCCGAGGTGCGGCGCGAGGTCTGGCTGGCCTATCCGTCCGAATACCGGCGCCAGCCGCGCTTCCGCGCCGTGGCCGACTGGCTGGCCGAGTGCTTCGCCGACATGCCATAGGCGAGGCGTCCCGGTCCGCCGTCCGCTACGGCAACTACGGTACCTGCCGCTGCACCGGCGCGCCGATGCCGGCGTCTGTCACCGGGGCGATCACCAGAAAGCGCCGCGCGTCCTGGCGTTCGCCGCCGCCGGCGACCACCTGCCGGATCGGCCCGACCGTATTGACGATCGCCGAACCCGCCGGATTGGCCAAGAAGCGCGCCAGCGGCTCGATGCGGCCGCCGCCGTCCGCTCGCTCCGCCAGCCCGAGCACATAGGCCTGCTTCGGCTGCAGGCCGGTGACCGAGGCCTGCAGCACCTGCACCAGTCCCTGGTCGAACAGCGCGACGCTGGTCGGCGCCTGTTGTCCCGCGTCCCGCTCGCCCGCGCCGACCGGCACCAGCGCCAGCTGCGTGGCCCGCGCGATGCTGCCGGCAGGCTGCAGGTTCTGCCGGCCATCGCCCTGCCTGACCGCGTCCGGCACGTAGACCACCGCCTGCGGCGCCTGCCCGATCGGAATCGTCGCGACCACGCGCTGGCTCAGCGTGTCGATCGCCGCCAGCGCGTCCTCGTTTTCCAGCCCCACATAGATGCGGCTGCCGTCGCCGGAGGGCCACAGGCCGTGCGGCAGCTTGCCGACCGGAATGGTCGTCACTTGCGCGAAGTCGTCGGTGCGGAACACCTTGACCTCGTTGGTGCCGCCGACCGTCACATAGGCGAACTGGCCGTTGCGGTTGCGCACGAAATTGACGTGGTTGGTGATCGGCCCGGTATCGATGGTGCGGATCGGCGCAAACGGCGGCCGCGCATCGAAGACCTGAACCTTGCCGATGTCCTTCAGCGTGAACCAGACCTGCCTGCCGTCGGGCGTGGCGGCGATATTCGGGCAAAAGGCGCTGGCCTGTTCGATGGTGGCGATCACCTTGTGCTCGGCCACGGAAACCACGCTGGTGCGCGGCTGGAACGACGAGCAGACGTAGCCGTACTTGCCGTCCGGCGAGAAGATCTGCATGCCCGGGCCGGCCGGCACGGTGATTCGCGTTGTCTCGCGGTAGGTCGCCGCGTCGATCACGGCGACATAGTCCTCGCCGCGCACGGTGACCCAGACCTCCTTGCCGTCCGGCGTGTAGAACGCCTCGTGCGGCGAGCGGCCGAGATAGGTCACGTGCCTGACCGCATTGGTCTGCGTGTCGATGAAGGACACCGAATTCGAGCCGATCGACACCACCGCCAGCGTACGGCCGTCAGGCGAGAAACCCAGCCCGTGCACCAGCAGTTGCCCCTTGTACAAGGGACTGAAATTGGCCGGTGTCGGCTCGCCGAGCCGGATCATGCCGAGCACCTCGTTGGAGGCGGGGTCGGTGACGGACACCGTGTTGGAGAACTGCTCGGCGGCGTAGATGCGGTCGCGATGGCTGATCGGCCGATCGGGATCTCCGGCCGCGCGCGGCGGCTGGCCAGCCTGCGTGGTGGCGGGCAAGGCCGCCGCCAATGCCGTCGTCAGCGCGGCGAAGACTGCGGTCAGGGTCGGCTTCATCGTGGCTCCTTGTGCGAATGGCGGGCGGTGGCCGGCGCCGCGGCGGCGCCTTGGCGATCGACGGCACTATCCGAGGGCGGCTCGGCGGCGGCATCCGGCGGCAGCCCGATCGCCAGATGCATCGCCGCGATCTCCTGCTGCTGCGTGGCGATGATTTCCTGCGCGATCCGGCGCAGCTGCGGATTGCGCCCGTGACGCAGCTGCGCCATCGCCATCTCGATCGCGCCGCGGTGGTGCGGCACCATCATGCGGACGAAGTCACGGTCGACGTCGCCGCTGGGCGCGATCGCCATGTCCTTCATCATCCGTTCCATCGCACGGTCGTTCTCGGCGAGGAAGGCGGCGTGGTTGGCGGCATCGGCGGACGGCTCCGCCGCGGCCGCCGGCGCCAGCACCGCTGCCAGCGTCACGCCAATGGCCACGGCCATGATCGGCGGCAAGGCCCGGGACATGGCGCACCCAGCCCGCGCGGCACCGCGACCGCGACCGCGCCATTGGAAACGGGAAGGCATGCTGAACTCCTCGAGGTCCGTACCACAAGGTGAACAGCGGTCCCGGCCTGCTTATTCCCATCGGCCGGCAAAAAATCCGGACGAGGGCCGGCGTCGGCGGGAATAAAATCGCCCCGATGGTGTTCACGCTGTAAGGACGGACCGGACGACAACCCCGGCACCGTCCGCCGACCGACAAAGGAACAGCGATGGGGGTTCGTGAAGAACTGATCGACCACGTGCCGCGGCTGCGCCGCTATGCGCGCGCGCTGGTCCACAACCGCGAGCTGGCCGACGACCTGGTGCAGGACACGCTGGAGCGCGCGCTGCGCCATGCGCGGCAATACCACGACGGCACCGATCTGCGGGCCTGGCTATTCACGATCATGCATAACGCCTTCGTCAACCAGATGCGCGGCGCCGGCATGCGCGCCACGCATGTGCCGATGGACGACGACACGCTGTCCGACGGCCTGTCCGGCACCGACTGGCAAAGCGCCGCCAATCCCGCCGGCTCGCTGGAAGTGCGCGACCTCGATTACGCGCTGCAGCGGCTGCCGGCCGAACAGCGCGAGGTGGTGCTGCTGGTCGGACTCGAATCGATGAGCTACGCCGAGGTGGCACTGGCGCTCGGCATTCCGGTCGGCACCGTGATGTCGCGGCTGTCGCGTGGACGCGAGCGCCTGCGCAGCCTGATGGCCGGTGTCAAACCCGAAGCCCGACTCAGGGTGGTGCGATGAGCAACGACGCATTCGCGATCAGCGAGGAAGAGATCCACGCCTATGTCGACGGCATGCTGCCCGACGCGCGGCGCGCCGAAATCGAGCAGCGGCTCGAGCACGACCCCCAGCTTGCCCAGCGGATCAGCCAGTACTACGCGCTGAACCACATGCTGCACGCCCGCTACGACCGCGTGCTGAACGAACCGCTGCCGTCGCGGCTGCGCGGCGACCCGGGCCGGCGCGGCGCGTGGCTGCGGCGGCTGGAGTGGAAACGGCTGAGCGGCATGGCCGCGGCGCTGGTGGTGGGCATCGGCATCGGCGCCAGCGCGGACAACTGGCGCCCTGCGCTGCCGACCTTCGGCGGCGACATGGCCCGGCGCGCGCCGTCCGGCCTCGATACCGGCGAGTCGTTCGCGCGCCAATCGGCGATCGCGCACGTGATCTACGCCCCCGAGGTGCGTCGACCGGTCGAGGTCGGCGCCGATCGCGAGCAGGAACTGGTCAAGTGGGTATCGAACCGGCTGGGCGCCGATGTCCGCCCGCCGATCCTGACCCGTACCGGCTTCTCGCTGATGGGCGGACGGCTGCTGCCGAGCAACCACGGCCCGGTCGCGCAGTTCATGTACCACGACGCCAACGGCGAGCGCATCACGCTGTGTATTTCGCATCGCGACCTCGCCGCCGACGTGACGGCGTTCCGGCTGTATCAGGACGGGCCCGTCAATGTCTTCTACTGGATCGACGGCAAGTTCGGCTACGCGGTATCGGGCGGCATCGACCGAAAGCGGCTGCTGGAGCTGGCGCACGACGTGCACGCGCAGGTCGCCCCGCAATAGGGCCCGCCGCCCGCGAGGGCGGCGCCCCTCAGAACGTCTTCGTCAGCGACGCCCAGGCCGTGCCGCGGCCCATGTAGCGGCCGCCGGCATTGGTGTAGACGGTCCTGTCCGCGTTGGTGTCGATATAGGCCACGGCCAGCGCGAAGCCGTTGCCCAGATCCCTGGTCAGGCCGATCTTCCAGTCGACATACGAGGCATTGGCCACCTGCACCTTCTGGTAGCCGACGTGCGCGTTCAGCGTCAGGCCCCAGACATCGAGCGGCACATTGGCCGACAGGTCCGCATACCAGCTGTGCTTGCTGTCGGCGAAGCCGAACAGATTGGTCGGCGCGTACGAGTACTTGAAGGACACGGGGCCGTAGCCGACGCCCGCGTAGATCTCGGTGGTGTACGGCCGGGTGAAGTTGGCCGGGTAATCGCCCGGGTAGTAGTACTGCAACACGCCGAGGTCGTAGCTCCATCTGCCGTCGGCGCCGAAGGTGTTCTTCAAGCCCGCATAGAAGTCCATCTCGATCGGCGCCGACACCGCGTCGTTGCTGTCGCTCAGCCAGCTGATGCTCGAATTCCAGTTGCCGAAATAGAAGCCGCTGGCGTGGCTGTAATCGAAGCCGCCCTGGATCGCCGGGCGGCGGTCGGTCTGCGTGATGCCGCGATAGCGGTAGTCGGTGGCCAGCGACAGATTGCCGGTCAAGGTGTGTTCAGCGGTCTGCGCGGCCGCCGGCAAGGCGGAAACCAGGGCGATGGCAGGCATGGAGGCGGCCATCAGGATGGCCGCGGCAAGGCGCGATAGGGTCATGAGGTTCGTGACGAAGTCAATGAAGGGGTCCCGATGGGGACCTCGCCACGATAGAACTCGGCGTCTAAAAACGGTATCAAGACCCGGCGGCGCCGTATGCGAAGGGCATAAAGGCGCGCGGCATGCGGCCGCTCATGCCGCGAAGCGATAGCCGATCCCGGTCTCGGTCAGCAGATGCACGGGCTGCGCGGGATCGCGCTCGAGCTTGTGGCGCAGATGGCCCATATAGACGCGCAGATACTGGCTGCTCTCCGACTGCGACGGCCCCCACACCTCGCGCAGCAGTTCGCGATGGGTCATCACCTTGCCGCGGTGGGCGATCAGCACCGACAGCAGCCGATACTCGATCGGCGTCAGATGCACCGGCTGCCCGGCGCGCGTGATCACGCGATTGGCGAGGTCCACCTGCACGTCGCCGAACGCGATCCGGTGGCTGCCCTGCGGATTGGCCTTGGCGTGCCGGCGCAGCAGCACGCGTACGCGTGCGACCAGCTCTCCGACGCCGAACGGCTTGGTCAGGTAGTCGTCGGCGCCGCCGTCGAGCGCGACGATCTTGTCCGCTTCGTCGCTGCGCGCGGACAGCACGAGAATCGGCACCTCGGTCCAGGTGCGCATCTCTCGGATCAGCTGGACGCCATCGCCGTCGGGCAGGCCGAGATCGAGGATCACCAGATCGGGTTGGCGCGTGCCGGCATCGATCAGCCCGCGCTTCAGCGTCTCGGCCTCATGCACGGTGCAGCCCTCGGCTTCGAGCGTCGCGCGTACGAAGCGGCGGATATGCGGTTCGTCTTCGACCAGCAGCACCGTGGGAGAGAATTCGAATGGCATGACGGCTGATTTTCCTTCCGATCGATCGGGTGCGCCAGTTCAGGGGCGCGGCGCCTCGGGCTCGGCCTCCACGGCCGGCGGATTGCCGCGCGGCAAGGCGACCACGAAGCGGGCTCCGGTTCCGTGCACGTGCTGCCGCTGCGGCGAGCGCGCCGGCTCGACCCAGATCCGGCCGCCGTGGGCGCGCACGATGGCCTCGCAGACGGCAAGCCCGAGTCCGACGCCGGCCGTGGCCGACTCGCGCTGTCCGCGCGTGAACTTCTCGAAGATCTGCCGCTCCTTGCCGGCCGGCACGCCCGGCCCCTCGTCCTCGACGACGATACGGATCTCGTCCTCGATGGCTTCGGCGGACACGCCGATCGCGGTCCCTGCGGGCGTGTACTTGGCCGCATTCTCCAGCAGATTGCACAGCACGCGCTCGATCAGCACGGCGTCGCATTCGACCAGCGGCACGCTCGACAGGTCGGCCACCACGATACGGTGCCGCGACAGCGCCTCGCGCATCGCGGCCAGACTCGATCCGACCAGCTCCTCGACCGACTGCCACGCGCGGTTCATCCGCACGTCGTGGCTTTGCAGCCGCGCCATGTCGAGCAGATTGACCACCATGGTTCGCATCCGCTGCGCCTGCTCGAGCATCGCGCCGACGGTGTCGGCGACCGGCGGCGCCAGCGGCGGCTCGCCGCGCCGCAGCGTCTCGGCCATGCCGATCAGGCTCGTCAGCGGCGTGCGCAGGTCGTGCGAGACGGCGGCCAGCAGCGAACTGCGCAGCCGCTCCGATTCCATCGACAGCAGCGCCTGCTGCGCGACCTCGACATAGTGCAGCCGCTCGATGGCGATCGCGATCAGCGTGCAGAAGGCGTCCACCTGACGCCGCAGCGCCGGCTGCGCAAATGCGCGCCACGCGGCCGGCTCCACCGCCAGCACGCCGCGCGTGCGCATCGGCGCCTTCAGCGGCAGATAGAGCACGGTGCTGCCCGGCAGCGTGTGCGTTCCCGTGCCGGCGGGCTGACCATGATCGAACACCCATTGCGCGAGCACGCGGTCGATCGAATCGGTGCGCGCGGCCGCGTCCTGCTGTTCGGGGTCGGTCACCGGCGGCAGCAGCTTGCCTTCGGGCGACGTCAGAAAGAACGCCGAGTTGGCGTCGAAGGCCGCGCGCAAAAAACGGCTGCCGATCGGCACGATCTGGTCCAGCGTCAGCGCCGACGACAACTCGCGGGCGAGCTCGTACAGCGTGCGCGCATCGGTCTCGCGCTGCACCGCGACCTGCGCCTGCTCGCGCAGGCCGGCGGTCAGCTGCCCGATCACCAGACCGACCGACAGCAGCACCACGAAGGTCAGCAGGTACTGCACATCGCTGACGGCGAACGACAGGCGCGGCGGCACGAAGAAGAAGTCGAACGCGGCCACCGACAGCACCGACGCCAATGCGGCCGGGCCACGGCCATGCCGCAGCGCGACGCCCATCACCGCGGCAAGAAACAGCATCGCGATATTGACCACGTCGAACCACGGCGTGGCCAGCGCAGACAGCGCCGAGGCGCCGGCACACCAAACCATTGCCCACAGATAGTCGCGCCGCCCGGCGCCATCGGTGCCGGCTTCGCCCTGCCGGTCGGCGGCGTCGTGGCGCGGCCGCAGGTCGGCGCGCGTGGTATCGGCGGCCACGCGGATGATGTCGATCTCGGGACAGCCGATGGCCAGCGCGTCGGCGAAGCTGCGCCGGCCGAACCATGCCGCCGGCGCGCCGATCAGCGGCGACAGGCCCAGGCCCAGCAGCGAACGCGCGCGCGCGGCCAGCGAGGCGCCGCCACGGCGCCACTCGCCCGGCGCGCGCCCGATCACCACCTTGGTCAGATTGTGGCGCCGTACATAGCCGGCCACCGCCTGTACCATGTCGGCGCCGGCGAGCGTCTCGGTGCGCGCGCCCAGCTGCTCGGCCATCCGCATCGCCTCCTCGAGCCGGGCCCGCGCCCGCTCCGATGGCGGCGCCAGCCGCGGCGTGGCGACCGTCACCACATGCCAGTCGCAATCGAGCTGCCCTGCGAGCCGGCGCGCGCTCTTGACGACCTGCGCGGCATCGTCGCCGCTGCCGATGCAGGCAAGCACCGCCTCGCGCGTGCGCCATACCGGCTGCAGCGGTTCGGCCTCGCGCCACGCGCGCACGTCGTGATCGACGCGCTCGGCGGTGCGGCGCAGCGCGAGCTCGCGCAGCGCGATCAGGTTGCCCTTGCGGAAAAAATGACGCGCGGCATGGCGCGCCTGCTCGGGCAGGTAGACCCTGCCCTCCTTCAGCCGGCGCAGCAATTCGTCGGCCGGCAGGTCCACCAGCACGACCTCGTCGGCGCCGTCGAACACGGCGTCCGGCACGGTTTCCCAGACGCGGATTCCGGTGATGCCGCCGACCGCTTCGTTCAGGCTGTCCAGGTGCTGGACGTTGACCGTGGTCCAGACGTCGATGCCGGCGGCACGCAACTCCTGGATGTCCTGCCAGCGCTTGGGGTGCCGGCTGCCCGGCGCATTCGAATGCGCCAGCTCGTCGACCAGGATCAGCCCGGGATGGCGCGCCAGCGCGCCGTCGAGATCGAATTCCTGCAGCGCGCGGCCGCGGTAGAGCACCTCGCGCATCGGCAGCCGCTCCAGGCCGGCCAGCAGCGCCTCGGTCTCGGCGCGGCCATGCGTCTCGACGACGCCGATGACCACATCGGCGCCCTGGGCCATGGCCGCCTTCGCCGCGGTCAGCATCGCGAACGTCTTGCCGACACCGGCCGACGCACCGAAATAGACGCGCAGCCTGCCGCGCGCCGCCCGCTCGCCCTCCTGCTGCACCATCTGCAGCAGCGCATCGGGATCGGCGCGGGCACCGGCATCGCGCAATTCGGTTTCGGTCATCGGCAAATCAATCGCGCTGGGCACAAGGCAGGCAAAAAGGCGGCAAACGCTGGGCGGTCAAAGGCTCGGCAAACCGGCGGGGCCAGCGGAAGGCCATTCTGCCACGGCCCGCGCGGCACTACCTGGCACTCAGCGCATCGAGCGCCAGGTTCAGCCGCAGCACGTTGACGCCGGCGTCGCCCAGCAGCGCGAGCGCGGGCCGCTCGGTGTGCGCGGCGATCAGCTGGCGCACCCGCTCCAGCGGCAGCCCGCGCTCGCGCGCGACCCGCGCCGCCTGATACTCGGCCGCGGCCGGGCTGATATGCGGATCGAGGCCGCTGCCCGATGCGGTGACCAGATCGACCGGCACCGGCGCCGTGTTGCCCGGATCGGCCGCGCGCAGCGCATCGATGCGCGCGCGCGCCGCTTCGGCCAGCGCCGGATTGCTCGGGCCGAGGTTGGAGCCGCCCGAGGCCGCCGCGTTGTAGGGCATCGGCGCCGTGGCGGACAGGCGGCCCCAGAAATAGCGCGGCTCGGAGAACGGCTGCCCGATCAGCGCGGAACCGATGGTCCTGCCGTCCTTGACGATCGGCGAGCCGGCCGCCTGATGGGGAAACAAGCCCTGGGCGAGGCCGGTGACGACGGCCGGGTACAGCAGCCCCGTCAGCACCGATAGTGCGACGAAGACGGTCAGCAACGGGCGCAGCAGGCCCGGTTGCGATGCCGGGACGGGTGCCGCTTGCAGCGATGCGTTGGGATTCATGATGGTTCCGTGTTCCTCTTGATGTCTGCCGATATGTCCGGCGATGTGGCCGCCGATGTTTCCGCCGATGTGGCCGCAGGTCAGACCCAGCCCAGCAGCGTCAGCAGCATGTCGATCCCCTTGATGCCGACGAACGGCACCAGGATGCCGCCGAGTCCGTAGACCAGCAGGTTCCGGCGCAGCAGCGCCGCGGCGCCCAGCGGCCGGTAGGCGACGCCCTTCAGCGCGAGCGGAATCAGCACGACGATGATCAGCGCGTTGAAGATCACGGCGGACAGGATCGCCGACGCCGGCGTGGCCAGCCCCATCACGTTCAGCAGCGCCAGCTGCGGATAGGTCGAGGCAAAGGCGGCCGGAATGATGGCGAAGTACTTGGCGATGTCGTTTGCCACGCTGAAGGTGGTCAGCGAACCGCGCGTCATCAGCATCTGCTTGCCGATCTCGACGATCTCGATCAGCTTGGTCGGATTGCTGTCGAGATCGACCATGTTGCCGGCCTCCTTGGCCGCCTGCGTGCCGGTGTTCATCGCCACCGCCACGTCGGCCTGGGCCAGCGCGGGCGCGTCGTTGGTGCCGTCGCCGGTCATCGCCACCAGCCGCCCTTCGGCCTGGTACTGGCGGATCAGCTTGAGCTTGGCCTCGGGCGTGGCCTCGGCCAGGTAGTCGTCGACGCCCGCCTCGGCAGCGATCGACGCCGCGGTCAGGCGGTTGTCGCCGGTGATCATCACGGTCTTGATCCCCATCCTGCGCAGCTCGCCGAAACGCTCGCGGATGCCGGTCTTGACGACGTCCTTCAGTTCGATCACGCCCAGCACGCGGACTTCGTCACCTTGCTCGCCGCCTTGCTCGCTACCGTGCGCGTCCGCCACCACCAGCGGCGTGCTGCCGGCACGCGCGACCTCCTCCACCGCCTGCGCCACCGCATCGGGAAACGTGCCGGCGCGCTCGGCCACGTAGCGGCGCACCGCATCGGCGGCGCCCTTGCGGACGTGGCGCGGCACGCCGTTCTCGTGCAGGTCCACGCCGCTCATGCGCGTCTGCGCGGTGAAGGGCACGAAGCTGGCATTGCGCTGCGCCACGTCCGACGTGCGCAACTCCGCCTGCTGGCGGGCCAGTGCCACGATACTGCGCCCTTCCGGCGTGTCGTCGGCCAGCGACGACAGCCACGCTGCCTCCGCCAGCCGGGCCGGGGCCACGCCCGGTGCGGCGATGAAACGCGACGCCTGGCGGTTGCCATGCGTGATGGTGCCGGTCTTGTCGAGCAGCAGCACGTCGACGTCGCCCGCCGCTTCGACCGCGCGACCCGAGGTGGCAATCACGTTCGCCGCCATCATCCGGCTCATGCCGGCCACGCCGATCGCGGACAGCAGGCCGCCGATCGTGGTCGGGATCAGGCAGACCAGCAGCGCCACCAGCACCGTGACGGTCACGGGCACGCCGGCCCTGGCCACCAGCGCGCTGTAGACGGAGAACGGCTGCAGCGTGGCGGTGGCGAGCAGCAGCACGATGGTCAGGCCCACCAGCAGGATGGTCAGCGCCAGCTCGTTCGGCGTCTTCTGGCGCTTCGCGCCTTCGACCATCGTGATCATCCGGTCGATGAAGCTTTCCCCCGGATTCGCGGTGATGCGCACCACGATCCAGTCGGACAGCACGCGCGTGCCGCCGGTCACCGACGAGAAGTCGCCGCCCGATTCGCGGATCACCGGCGCCGATTCGCCGGTGATCGCACTTTCGTCGACCGACGCGACCCCATCGATCACCTCGCCATCGCCGGGAATCATGTCGCCGGCCTCGACCAGCACCACATCGCCGCGGCGCAGCGCTGTGGCCGCGCGCGGCTCGGTTGCGCCGCCGCGCCGGCCGTCCTTCAGCACACGGGCGGTCACCGTCGTGCGCAGGCCGCGCAGCGCCGCCGCCTGCTGCTTGCTGCGCCCTTCGGCCAGCGCCTCGGCAAAGTTGGCGAACAGCACCGTGAACCAGAGCCAGACCGACACGGCAAGGATGAAGCCGGCGCTTTCGCCGCCGGAGGACGCCGGCGCAAAGGCGGCGCGCAGGAACAGCACCGTGGTCAGGATGCTGCCGGCGTAGACGACGAACATCACCGGGTTGCGCAGCTGCTGGCGCGGCGACAGCTTCAGCAAGGCCGCGATCAGCGCCGGCTTCAGCAGTTGCGGCGCGAGCATGCCGCGTGCCGGGGCGCGCTCGGGAAGGGTCGGATGGCGTTCGGCCTGCGGCGCGCCGGCCGCGGGACTGCCAATCTTGGCCACATTGGCCGTCGATTCTTGTTGCATGAGGATCTCCGCAGTGCGCTAGAGAAAATGGGGGGACGCCTGCGCGGCCAGCATCGGCGCGGCGTCCATTGTCATGACGGGAACGGATGGCTCATCGAACGGCGGCGCCCTGCAGCTGCTCGGCAACCGGCCCGAGGGCGAGCGACGGCACATAGGTCAGGGCACCGACCAGCAGCACCGTGCCGACCAGCAGCACGACGAACAGCGGCCCGTGCGTGGGCATGGTGCCGGTGCCCGCGGGCACGCGCTTCTTCGCCGCCAGGGTGCCGGCCATCGCCAGGACGGGGATGATGATCCAGAAGCGGCCGAACCACATCGCCACCGCGAGCAGCGTGTTGTAGAACGGCGTGTTCGCGGACAGCCCGGCGAACGCGCTGCCGTTGTTGTTCGCGGCCGAGGACAGCGCGTACAGGATCTCCGAGAAGCCGTGCGTGCCGGGGTTCAGCACGCCGGCGCGGCCGGCATCGACCATCACCGCCACCGCGGTGCCCAGCAACACCAGCAACGGCGTGACCAGGATCACGACCGCCGCCATCTTGATCTCGTAGGCCTCGATCTTCTTGCCGAGATACTCGGGCGTGCGGCCGATCATCAGGCCCGCGATGAACACGGCCAGCACCGCATACACCAGCATGCCGTACAGTCCCGAGCCGACGCCGCCGAACACGACTTCGCCAAGCTGCATCAGCAGCATCGGCACCAGCCCGCCGATGGCGGTGAACGAGTCGTGCATCGCATTGACCGCGCCGCAGGAGGCGGCCGTGGTAATCGTGGCAAACAGCGCCGATGCCGCCAGGCCGAAGCGCGTTTCCTTGCCTTCCATATTGCCGCCGTCCTGCCAGGCCGACGCCAGGCTGTCCACCGGCAAGCCGGCCAGCGCGGGGTTGGCCTGATGCTCGGACAGCGCCGCCACGCAGGCCATCGCGACGAAGATCACCGTCATCGACGCGAGCACGGCAATGCCCTGGCGGCGGTCGCCGACCATCTCGCCGAAGGTGAAACACAGCGCAGCCGGAATCAGGAAGATCGCCAGCATCTCGATCAGATTGGCGAGCGCGGTCGGGTTCTCGAACGGATGCGCGGAGTTGGCGTTGAAGAAGCCGCCGCCGTTGGTGCCGAGCATCTTGATCGCTTCCTGCGAAGCGACCGGGCCCATCGCCAGCGTCTGCTGGTCCGTGCGGACCGGCTCGGCGACCGGCTTGCCCGCGGCGTCCAGCACCGGCTGCCCCGCGGCATCGGTCTTCGGTGCGGTGTACTCGACCGCCGACACCATCGACACCGTCTTGTAGGCATCGAAATTCTGGATCACGCCCTGGCTGACCAGCGCGACCGCAATCACGGTGGCGATCGGCACCAGCACATAAAGCGTGATGCGTGTGATGTCGACCCAGAAATTGCCGATGGTCGCCGCGCTCTGGCGGGCAAAGCCGCGGATCAGCGCGAATACGACCGCGATGCCGGTGGCGGCGGACACGAAGTTCTGCACGGTCAGCCCCAGCATCTGCGTCAGATAGGCCATCGTCGACTCGCCGGCATAACCCTGCCAGTTGGTGTTCGTGACAAAGCTGATCGCCGTGTTGAACGCGGAATCTGGCGATACCGCGCCGAACCCCTGGGGGTTGAGCGGCAGCATGCCCTGCAGACGCTGCAGGCCGTAGACCACCACCACGCCCAGCACGTTGAACGCCAGCACCGCGATGGCATACCGCTTCCAGCCCATCTCCGCATCGGCACGTACGCCCCCGACGCGATAGAGCAGACGCTCGACGGGCCGGCCCCATGCGGTCAACGCGTAGCGGCCGTCCTCGACCGCACGGCGCAGATAGCGCCCCACCATCGGCGCGATCGCCATCAGGATGGCAAGAAACAGGGCCAGCAGGCCCATGAACTGCGTGGTCATCAGAATTTCTCCGGGCGCAGCAGCGCGATCAGCAGATAGACGAAGACGGCTGCAGCCATTGCCGCGGCCAGCAGATCGGTCCAGTTCATCGTTGCCCCCTGCCCGGGGTCGCGCTGTCCGGAGGCAGCGTGCCGTTCGCCGGACCGTGAGGCCCCGTATGGGCTGCAGCGCGCGGCGCCAGCACGGCGCATAGCCGCAGCAGCGCGGCACAGAGACCGGCGAAGCCGGCCAGTACGATCAGGAATATCCCGTCCATGGCAAATACCGAGAGTGATACTGGCCTGCAGATTAGGGACGGCCGGCTAAAAACGGGGTAGAAAGGGGAAGGGGTGGCGTAAAGAAGGTATAAAGATGCGGCAGCCGGTATCCGTCAATGGATTTGCCGCATTGTTTTGACAGCCCGGCGCATGACCTGTATAACGGGAACCGCAGGATCTTCAAGCAAGCACGTCGATTACCGAGTTGGCCGCCCCCGGCTCCGCCACTTCTTCTCCATGTTTCTTCTTGATCGTCATGCCCCTCGGGACATTCGTCCGATGGGAACAATCCAGGAGATACACATGGATACTGGTACCGTAAAGTGGTTTAACGATTCCAAGGGCTTCGGCTTCATTACGCCGGACGCCGGCGGCGACGATCTGTTCGCACATTTCTCGGAAATCCAGGGCAGCGGTTTCAAGTCGCTGCAGGAAGGACAGAAGGTGCAGTACGTGCGCGGCGTCGGCCAGAAGGGCCCGGCCGCCACGAAGATCCAGCCGATCTGACGTTTGCCAAGAAAACCCCGCGCCTGCGGGGTTTTTTATTGCCGGTGGCTTTTTTGCTGATTGCAGCAAGCCGGCGTCCACGTTGTTCAACAGGAGCGATGCATGGACTCCCTTCCGACCGCCAGCTACAAGGGCTACGAGCTCTATCCCCTGGTCTACCGGCGCACCCCGGTGCAGACATGGCCGCGCACCAAGCCTGAGCTTGCTTTCGATGTTTCGGTGATGATCTGCATCGAAGGCCAGCCCCCCGGCAACGAGCAATCCCGCCTGTACCGCCTGACCAGCGGCTCGTGCGAGAACGTCGGCACCGCCCGACGCGCCGCCGTCGACTACGGCCGCGCCATCATCGACGGCCTGGTCCCGACCGAAACGCTGCCTACGGCCTGAAACGCCAAAGCGAGCCCGCCATGAGCGAAGCCGTCAGTTACCTCTGTACGTTGCCATGGGCCGGATCGAGCCTCGCCTACCATGTCAGCGTCAATTTCGCCGGTTCCGGCGATTGCGATTGCGTCCGCTTTACCAGCTTCGTCGGCGTGGGCCGACGCTCGTTCGCGATCCGCGCCGATGCGGCGGCGGACCTGCGCGCGCTGACGCGCGACGGCGAAGCGCTGTGCCGGATGGCCATCGGCCAGGCACTACGCGACGCGCTGCACGACAAGACCGTCGTCGGCGACCATCTTCTCGATGTGCTGGCCGCACCGTGGCAAGGGGAACTGCGCCCGGTACGATCGCGCGACGCCAGCCGACCGGCCCGCTCGCGGCTGCAATCGTTCGGCGTCTGAGGGTTGGCGCTTGAATGTCGGCGTATAAGGGTCGGCGTACAGGCTGACCCGTCGATCTCGATCAGCGCTCCCGCTGCTCGGCATCGAGGGCCGCCTGCACCGATTCGGCGCCCAGGCGCACCACTTCGATACGATCGATGCGCCGCTCGGTAGCCTCGACCACCGTGAAGCGATAGCCGTCCAGATCGATCGCACTGCCCGCCGGCGGCACGATGCCGAAGCGGTCCAGCAGCAGCCCGCCCAGCGAGGCATAGCGCCCCTGCGATTGCGTCCACGGTTCGCCCAGCTCCAGCACATGGGCGACCGCATGCAGATCGGCGCTGCCGTCGATCAGCCAGCGTCCCTCCCCTGCCTCCGCGATGGTCGGATGTTCGTCCTCGTCGGGGAATTCGCCCGCGATCGCCTCCAGCACATCGACCGGCGTGACCACGCCCAGCACCGCGCCATATTCGTCCGTCACCAGCACCAACTGGCCGCGCGAGGCGCGCAGCGTTTCCATCAGCGGCAGAATGCGGATCGATTCGGGCACCACGATCGGCGGGCGCAGGCTCGCTTCATCGATGCGGCCCTGCTCGGCCAGCGTGCCGATCAGGTCCTTGCCGCGCGCCACGCCCAGGATATCGTCCAGCTGCCCGCGGCAGACGGGAAAGAAGCTGTGCGGCGTCGCCAGGATCTGCCGGCGCAGCGTGTCGGCGTCCTGCTCGATGTCGATCCACGACAGCTCCGAGCGCGGCGTCATGATCGAGCGGACCGAGCGCTCGGCCAGCGACAGCACGCCGCTGACCATGGTGCGCTCCTCCGGTGCGAAGGTGGCCGGCGCGGCGGTGTCGGGCCTGACCGGCTCGCCGGCCTCGCCCTCGGCCGCCCGCCGCGCCCCAAGCAAACGCAGCACCGCATCGGCAGTGCGCTGCCGCATCGGCCGGCGCGCCTCGTAGCGCAGCAAGTTGCGGCGCGCCAGCTGGTTCAGCGCCTCGATGGCCACCGAGAACCCGATGGCCGCGTACAGATAGCCCTTCGGAATATGGAAGCCCAGGCCATCGGCGACCAGGCTCAGACCGATCATCAGCAGGAAACTGAGGCACAGCACCACCACGGTAGGGTGGGCATTGACGAAGCGCGTCAGCGGCTTGGAGGCGAACAGCATCACCGCGATGGCGACCACCACCGCCACCATCATCACGCTCAGATGGTCGACCATGCCGACCGCGGTGATCACCGAGTCCAGCGAAAACACCGCGTCCAGAATGACGATCTGCGTTACCACCAGCCAGAAGCCCGCATAGGCCGGCTTCTCGGTCTCATGGTGCGACTTGCCTTCGATCCGCTCGTGCAGCTCCAGCGTGGCCTTGACCAGCAGGAAGATGCCCCCGCCCAGCAGGATCAGGTCCCGCCCGGAAAACTCCAGCGGCCCGAGCGCGAACAACGGCCGCGTCAGCGTGACCAGCCACGACATCACCGACAGCAGCCCCAGCCGCATGAACAGCGCCAGCGACAGGCCGATGATGCGTGCCCTGTCACGCTGGTCCGGCGGCAGCTTGTCGGCCAGGATCGCGATGAACACCAGGTTGTCGATGCCGAGCACGATCTCGAGCACGATCAGCGTCGCCAGGCCAATCCATATCGTGGGGTCAGTCAGCCATTCCATGTGAGCGTCGTCGTGTTGGGAAATAGGGCACGGCACGGCCAACAGGAGGGCCGCGGGAACCGGATACGCCACAGTGTAGGGCCGGGGCGGGTTCCCGCGTCAATAGGCGTCAGGATGACAAGGATTGCGGCGCGCGCGATGCCGGCCGGCTCAACGCGGCGTCATGACGGTGTAACAAGTTGTGGCCGGCTTGGGCCCGACGATGCGAGCCTGCGGGGGCTTTCCCGCTATCGCCGATGATCGAACCGCCGCGCCAGCCGTTCGCCGGCGAACTGCACCAACGTGACCAGGGCGATCAGGATCGCGATCACATGGAACATCACGGCGGTTTCGTAGCGCTCGTAGCCATAGCGGATAGCCAGATCGCCAAGGCCGCCGGCGCCGACCGCCCCAGCCATCGCGGAGGAGCCGATCATCGCGATCACGGTCACCGTGGCACCGCCGATGATCGCCGGCATCGCCTCGGGCAGCAGTACATGGCGGACGATATGCCAGCGGCGGCATCCCATCGCCCTGGCCGCCTCGACCAGCCCGCGGTCGATCTCGTTGAGCGCGACCTGCGAGATGCGCGCGAAGAACGGAATCAGGTGGGCGCTGAGCGGCACCACCGCGGCCCAGGTGCCCATCGTGGTGCCGACGATCATGCGGGTGACCGGCAGCATCGCCACCAGCAGGATGATGAACGGGATCGAGCGAAACATGTTGACCAGCACCGACAGCACGCGATGCAGCCGCGGCCGGGGCGCCAGGCCGGCGGGCGCGGTGACGGTCAGCACGATCGCCAGCGCCATGCCGGCGACGAACACCACCGCGCAGGCGCTGGTGGTCATCAGCAGCGTCTCGCCAAGCGCCTTCAGGTATTTGTCAGCCATGGGCGGCATCGTATGCGGTCTCCTCTGTGGTTCGCGGTATCGGGTTCCATGCTGCGCGTGCGGCGGCATCCGGTGTCGGCATGCGCTGCCGCAGCGGGCGCAACAGTGCGACGGTCGCCTCGGCGCGCGGTTCGGCAAAGACCTGCCAGACCGGCCCCTGTTCGACGATGCGGCCCCGGTCGAGCACCAGCACGCGCTCGCACGCCTCGCGAATCACCGCCATGTCATGCGTGATCAGCACCACGGTCAGTGCGAAGCGTTCGTTGATATCGCGCAGCAGCGCCAGGATCTGCTCGGTGGACTCCGGGTCCAGCGCCGAGGTGGCCTCGTCGCACAGCAGGATTTCGGGCCGGTGCACCAGCGCGCGGGCGATGCCGACGCGCTGCTTCTGCCCGCCGGACAGCATCGCCGGGTAGGCGCGGGCCTTGTCCGACAGACCGACCAGGTCCAGCAGTTCCATCACCCGTACGGCGATGTCATGGCGCGGCACACCGGCCACGCGCAGCGGCAGCGCGACGTTGTCGAACACGGTCTTGGCCGACAGCAGATTGAAATGCTGGAAGATCATGCCGATCCGGCGGCGCAGCGCCACCAGGCCGTTCTCGTCGAGCTGGCCGATATCGCGGCCGTCGATGCTGAGGCGGCCGGCGTCGGGGAGCTCCAGCATATTGATGGTGCGCAACAGCGTCGACTTGCCGGCGCCGCTGCGGCCGATGATGCCGAAGCGCTCGCCGCGGCCGATCGCGAACGAGATATCGTCCAGCGCCGGCGCAACCGAACCGGTGTAGGTCTTGCCGATCGAGTCGAACACGATATGGGGTTCGGCTCGTCGCAATGGCAGATTGGCATGCATGACAGCTCCCCTCGGATCGTCAGAAGGCAGGGATCACGGAGCCCTGGTACCGCGTCTGGATGAACTGGCGCACCTCGTCGGACTGGTAGGCCTTCACCAGCCGCGGCACCCACGGCGCATGGCGATCCTTCTCGCGCACCGCGATCACGTTCACATAGGGATTGCGCTCCTTCTTCTCGACGGCGATGCCGTCGCGCGTGGCGATCAGGCCGGCCTGGTACGCGAAGGTATTGACGATCGCCGCCGCGTCGACGTCGGGCAGCGCGCGCGGCAACACCACCGAGGCGCTCTCGACGAACTCGAGCTTTCGCGGATTGGCAGTGATGTCCGTCAGCGACGCCGTGCCGGTATAGGGATCGAAGCCGGGCTTGAGCTGGATCAGCCCGTGGTCGCGCAGGATCACCAGCGCGCGGGTCTGGTTGCTCGGATCGTTGGGGATGCCGATGCGCGCCCCGGTCGGCAGGGCCTCGAGCGACTTGACCTTGCGCGAGTAGAACGCGATCGGCGAGATCAGCGTATTGCCGACGTCGACGATCTTGTACCCGCGCTGCCGGATCTGGTCGCGCAGGAAGGGGATGTGCTGGAAGGCATTGGCGTCGAGATCGCCGTTGTTCAGCGCCTCGTTGGGGCTGGCGGTCCCGGTGATGACGATGGTCTGCACCTTCAGGCCCTGCTTCGCGGCCACGCGCGTGACCACCTCCCAGATCTCCTCGTCGACGCCGCCGCGCACGCCGACCTTGAGCGGGCGATCGCCGGACTGCGCGTGCGCAGCGCGCGGTGCCAGCGGGGCAAGCGCGGTCAGCGCGATGACGAGGGAAGCGAGGGCGGTG
Organism: Cupriavidus gilardii; assembly: GCF_017598945.1. Lineage (GTDB taxonomy): Bacteria > Pseudomonadota > Gammaproteobacteria > Burkholderiales > Burkholderiaceae > Cupriavidus > Cupriavidus gilardii_E. The sequence continues at coordinate 53,303 of NZ_JAGFTW010000003.1, read as the reverse complement.
AGGAGCGAGCGTCGTGTCATGGTGTGGCGAGCAGGAGTGAGGAGCACGGTAAGGAATGGGCGGCCTGCGCGAAGTCGCGCAAGGACATCCGCGCAAGCCGATGCAAGGGGCCGATCTGGCAGCGCTCAGGCCGCGGCGCGCGCCGGTGCCCTGCCGATCGGACGGGTCAGCTGCAGATGGTCGCGCAGCGTCGACCCTGCGTACTCGGTACGGAAGATGCCGCGCCGCTGCAGGATCGGCACCACGCCGTCCACGAAGTCCTGCAGGCCATCGGGCAGCGCGTCCGGCATCAGGTTGAAGCCGTCGGCGGCGCCGTGGCGGAACCAGTGTTCGATGTCCTCGGCGATCTGTTCTGGCGTGCCGACGATCACGCGATGCCCGCCGCCGCCCGCCAGCTCGCGGATCAGCGCGCGCACCGTCAGGTTCTGCCGTCTCGCCGCCCCCAGGGTCGCGCGGAAGAACGTGTGGTTACCGTTGGCCGGCAAGGCCAGATCGTCCGGCAAGGGCGCATCCAGTTCGAGTCGCTCGACGTCGATGCCCAGCGTGCCGGCAAGACGGTTCAGGCTGTAGTCCCAGGGAATCAGGTCGACCAGCGCATCGCGCCGCTGCCGTGCTTGGGCCTCGGTGGCGCCGATGATGGTGGTCAGGCCGGGCAGCACCTTGACCGCATCCGCACCGCGCCCCAGCGCTTCGGCCCGCGCATTGATCGCGCGCTTGTAGGCCAGTGCCTCCTCGAACGACTGCGCCGCCGAGAACACGGCCTCGGCATGACGCGCCGCCAGCTCGCGGCCATCGTCCGAGCCGCCGGCCTGGAACAGCACCGGATGGCCCTGCGGCGGCCGCGGCAGGTTCAGCGGACCGTGCACGTCGAAGAACGCGCCATGGTGGGCAACCGGCTGCAGCTTCGCGGTATCGACGAAGCGCCCGCGCGTCTTGTCGCCGATGAAGGCGTCGTCTTCCCAGCTGTCCCACAGCGCCTTGACCAGCGCCGTGAACTCGTCGGCGCGCGCGTAGCGCTGGCCGTGATCGGGCGGCGCGGCCCGGCCGAAATTGCGCGCGGAGCCCGCATCGGCGGTGGTCACCACATTCCATCCGGCGCGGCCGCCGCTGACATGGTCCAGCGTCGCAAAACGCCGCGCGACGTTGTAGGGCTCGTTGTAGCTGGTCGATACGGTGGCCACCAGCCCGATATGCGTCGTCGCCGCGGCGACGCAGGCCAGCAGCAACGTCGGCTCCAGCGCGGTAATGGGCCGGAAATGGATCTGGTCGGCGATCGCGGCGTTGTCGGCGAGGAAGATCGCGTCGAACTTCGCCGCCTCGGCGATGCGCGCCACGCGGACGTAATGCTGCACGTCGACGAAGGCGCGCGGATCGCTGTCGGGCAGCCGCCATGCCGAGGGCACGAAACCCGAGTGCAGCGCGTTGATGTTCAGGTGCAGCTGACGCGGCGGTGTGGTGGATGTCATCGCTGGTTTCCCGTTGCTCATGGCTCAGAACATGGTTCAGAACACCCGGCCTTCGGTCAGGTGGGTGGTCTCGCCGTTCAGGTGGTAGGCGCCGACGACGCGCGCCTTGTGCAGCAGCGGGTTGTGGCTGAAGATCGTGCGCAGATTGCGCCAGTGGCGGTCGAAGTTGTAGCGCCTGGCGGTGAACGACGCCCCGCCGGCCTCGAACATCCGCTCGCCGACGTGCGGCGCCAGCTTGCTGACCACCAGCTGCGTCTGCGCGGTCGCCAGCGCGCCCTGCAGCACCAGCGCCTCGGCATCGTCGTTGCCGCCCTGCAGCGCATCGGCGGAACGGTCGAGAACACGCGCGTTCTCGCGAACGAGCGCGTCGATCGCATGGCTGTGCGCCGCCAGATCGCCGATCACCTGCTGGATGAAATGGTCCTCGCGCGCCGACGGCGCCGGACTGTGCAGCACCGGACGGCCGTGCTCCTGCACATAGCGTCGCGCATCGGCCCACGCGTTGCGCACGATGCCGGCCGCCACGGCCACCAGATGCAGCTGGCGCAGCGCCCCGCAATGGCGGCCCACCAGCGTGCTGTTGCCGCGCCGGGTCACCTCGTCGGCAAACACCTGCACGTCCTCAAACACCAGGCTGCCGCTGGCAGTCATGCGCTGCCCCATGCCGTCCCAATCGTCGACCACGCTGAAGCCGGGACGGTCCGTCGGGATGATGATCGACGCATCGCCGCCGTCGGCATCCTTGACGTTGATCCGCGCATAGTCGGCGAAGGCGGTGCCGGTCGAGTAGTACTTGCGGCCCGACAGCCGGTAATGGTCGCCGTCGCGGCGCAGCGCCGTGGTGATTTCACCGGGCCGCGCGGTGCCCACCTCGGTCGATGCCCCACCGAAGATCGCGCCGCCGATAATGCGCTGCACCTGCAGATCGTTGAACGCCGAGCGCGGCGACAGCCGCAGCGACTCGGTCTGGTCGAAATGGATCCGCAAGGCATGCGCGACATTGGACTCGTGCGCTGCGATGGTCGCGATCACCTCGAACAGATCGACCAGCGAGCCGCCCAGCCCGCCCTGCTCGATCGGAATCCGCAGCAGGCCCAGCCCCGACTGCCGGAACAGCGCAAAGCCCTCATAGGGCAGCAGGCGCCGCGCTTCGCGCTCGGCGGCATCGGTACCGATCTTCTGTGCCAGTTCAGGCAGCGACTCCAGCGCGGCCCGCAGGGCGTGGCGCGCATCGAAGTCCAACGGGGCATTCATTGGCGGGTCCTCTCGGCTGGATCAACAAGCCAAGAGGATAGGGACGGCGCTTCTCAAGCGGAACGAAGGAAAGGGGATATCGATATCTGCGGGGGTGTTCTTTGGATAGGCGCAGATGGGCAAACCCGCGGGCAACACCGGTTGCCCAAATGAAAAGAGCCCGCATGAAGCGGGCTCGATCGACTGCGGGTGAAGCGGTCAGGCCGGACTCAGAACGGAATATCGTCGTCCATGTCCTCGAAGCCGTTGGACGGCGACTGCTGCGGCCGGCGGGCGCCGCCGCTCTGGCCGCCACCGCCACCACCCTGTGCACGGCCACCGCCGCCGCCACCGCCATAACCGCCGCCCGACGATTCGCGGGCGTAGCCGCCGCCTTCCTCGCCGCCGCCACCGCCCTGGCGCGAGCCCAGCATCTGCATCTGCTCGGCGACGATCTCGGTGCTGTACTTGTCCTGACCCGACTGGTCCTGCCACTTGCGGGTGCGGATACGGCCTTCGATATAGACCTGCGAGCCCTTGCGCAGGTACTGACCGGCGATCTCGGCGAGCTTGCCGAAGAAGGCCACGCGGTGCCATTCGGTCAGCTCTTTCATGTCGCCGCTCTGCTTGTCCTTGTAGCGGTCGGTGGTGGCCAGCCGGATATTGGTCACGGCGTCGCCACTGGGCATATAGCGCGTTTCGGGGTCCGCGCCGAGATTGCCGACGAGGATGACTTTGTTGACGGATGCCATGAGGTGTTCTCCGATAACCGCGCCCCGGTGGGCAGCGCGGCAATGTGCTGACTGATTTGACTCTATTGACTGATTTGCGCCCGGCGCGCCGATGGTAGTGCGGGCCGGCGCCGCAAAGCGTTTCCGCGTGATGCGGCCGCCGCCGTGGACCGCCCTGGATACCTCGTGCTTCGCAGGCCGCCGCGTCAGTGCGCCGGCTGCGGCTCGCTGTCCGGGCCGCCGTGGCGGACCCTGGCGGGCGGCGGCTTCATGCCCCAGGCGATTATAAGCCAGAGCACCAGCACGGCCGCGCAGCCATGGAACACCGCGCTGCGGCCGGCATGCTGCAGCAGCCAGCCGCCCACCGCGCCGCCGAGAAACAGCCCGATCGCCTGCGTGGTGTTGTAGACGCCAAGCGCGGCGCCGCGCGACGAGGCCGCATAGCGCGACACCAGCGAGGGCTGCATCGCCTCCAGCACGTTGAACGCCACGAAAAACAGCAGCAGGACCCCGACCAGCGGCCACAGCCCGTGCACCGCGGCGAACAGCAGCTGGACCGCCGTCATCAGCGCGACCGCACCCAGCAGCACCGGGCGAATCCGGCCATAGCGCTCGGCCGCCATCATCGGCGCCAGCATCAGCAGAAACGACACCAGCACGACCGGCAGATAGACCTTCCAGTGCGAATCGACCGGCATGCCGGCATCGGCCAGCATGCCCGGCACGACCATGAACATGGCGACCTGCGACGCATGCAGCGCCAGCACGCCGACGTTCATGCGCGCCAGATCCGGGTTCAGCAATACCTTCGGCAACACCTTGTGCAGCGGCAGCTGGTCCGGGTGGGGCGGCGGCGGGGTCGGCACCAGGAACAGCGTGACGGCGATCGCCAGCAGCCCCAGCACCGACATCAGCGTGAAGATGCCCGGCATGCCGATGGTGCGCAGCAGCGGCGAGGCAATCACCAGCGACAGTGCGAAGGTCAGCCCGATGCTGCCGCCGACCATCGCCATCGCCTTGGTGCGATGGCGCTCGCTGGTCAGATCGGCGATGCAGGCGGTGATCGCCGCCGAGATCGCGCCGGTGCCCTGCAAGGCGCGGCCGGCAATGATGCCGGTCAGCGTGTCGGAGAACGCCGCCACCAGCCCGCCGGCGACGAACAGCAGCAGGCCGCCGATCATTACCGGCTTGCGGCCGACGCGGTCGGACAGCCAGCCGAGCGGAATATGGAGAAAGGCCTGCATCAGGCCGTAGATGCCCATCGCCAGGCCGATGCGCTGGGCGTCATGGCCATCGGGCAGCGTACGGGCGTATTCGGCGAAGACGGGCAGGATCAGGAACAGGCCCAGCATGCGCAGCGCGAAAATGCTGGCCAGCGACACGCTGGCGCGCAGTTCGAGACGGGTCATCCGTGCGGAGACTGCGCCGGCTGCTCGTTCGGCACCATCGGCCGCGGCTGGGGAAGAAGACTGGGTCGACGGCATTGCGCTCGTGGGGACTCGGGTGAGACGGGTGGCCGGCCGTGCGCCGGGCCCCGCGCCGCGGTGCGCGGCCATGCCGGGGCGCCATCCAAACCGCCACCGTGGCCACCGTGCCGGGCGCCGGAGCCGCGCCCCCTCGCCAGCAAGGGCAGAGGCAGGGCAACCCCGGAAACCGAAGTTCGGTATATTAGCAGGTTTGCTCCCGGCGCCCGACGCCGGATCGGCAGGAAATGGCCAGGCTGGCGAGTCCAACGACCAGCGGCACGGACGTGGCGGCAAGCGACGGCAAGTGGCAACGGAAACGGCGGCAAAGCGGCCGCCGGACGCCCTCTCCGCCCCACCCGTGTCGCCCGCCAAGGCCCCGGCCTGCTTCCTGCTTTGAGCGTACGCCCGCGGCCGGCCCTGGCCCGGGCGCTCCGTGAGACCGGCCTGTCGACCCCGACTGGCGGCCCCGCCTGGCGAAGACAAACGGTATATGGAAGAAATCAGAATCCGTGGGGCCCGTACCCACAATTTGAAGAACATCAATCTCGATCTGCCGCGCAACAAGCTGATCGTGATCACCGGCCTGTCGGGATCGGGCAAGTCCTCGCTCGCCTTCGACACGCTCTATGCCGAGGGTCAGCGCCGCTATGTCGAGTCGCTGTCCGCCTATGCGCGCCAGTTCCTGCAGCTGATGGAGAAGCCCGACGTCGACCTGATCGAAGGCCTGTCGCCGGCGATCTCGATCGAGCAGAAGGCCACCAGCCACAACCCGCGCTCCACGGTCGGCACGGTCACCGAGATCCACGACTACCTGCGCCTGCTGTACGCGCGCGCCGGTACGCCCTACTGCCCCAACCACGACCTGCCGCTGCAGGCCCAGAGCGTGTCGCAGATGGTCGACGCGGTGCTGGCGCTGCCGGAGGACACCAAGCTGATGATCCTGGCGCCGGTGGTGGCCGACCGCAAGGGCGAGCACACCGACCTGTTCGAGACGATGCAGGCGCAGGGCTTCGTGCGCTTTCGCATCCGTTCGGGCGGCGGCGCCGCGCACGAGGCGCAGGCCAAGGTCTACGAGGTCGACGCGCTGCCCAAGCTGAAAAAGACCGAGAAGCACAGCATCGAAGTGGTGGTGGACCGCGTCAAGGTGCGGGCGGACATCAAGCAGCGGCTGGCGGAATCGTTCGAGACGGCGCTGCGCCTGGCCGACGGCCGCGCGATCGCGCTCGAGCTGGACAGCGGCGCCGAGCATCTGTTCAGTTCGAAGTTCGCCTGCCCGATCTGCTCGTACTCGCTGCCCGAGCTCGAGCCGCGGCTGTTCTCGTTCAACAACCCGATGGGCGCCTGCCCGAGCTGCGACGGCCTGGGCCAGATCACCTTCTTCGATCCGAAGCGCGTGGTGGCCTTTCCGAACCTGTCGCTGGCTTCGGGCGCGATCAAGGGCTGGGACCGCCGCAACCAGTTCTATTTCCAGATGCTGCAGAGCCTCGCGGCGTTCTACGACTTCGACCTGGACAGCGCCTTCGAGGACCTGCCGGCCGAGGTGCAGCAGGTGGTGCTGCACGGCTCGGGCGAGACCGAGATCCCGTTCACCTACATGAACGAACGCGGCCGCACCACCACGCGCTCGCATGTGTTCGAGGGGATCATCCCCAATCTGGAGCGCCGCTATCGCGAAACCGACTCCGTCGCGGTGCGCGAGGAGCTGGCCAAGTACCAGAACAACCAGCCCTGCCCGGCCTGCCATGGCACGCGGCTGCGCACCGAGGCGCGCCACGTCAAGGTCGGCGATGGCGAACAGGCGCGCGCGATCTTCGAGATCAGCGGCTGGCCGCTGCGCGACGCGCTGACCTGGTTCCTGACGCTGCAGTTGCAGGGCGCCAAGCGCGAGATCGCGGACAAGATCGTGCGCGAGATCTCGGCGCGGCTGAACTTCCTGAACAACGTCGGGCTGGACTACCTGTCGCTGGAGCGCAGCGCGGACACGCTGTCGGGCGGCGAGGCGCAGCGCATCCGGCTGGCCTCGCAGATCGGCTCGGGGCTGACCGGCGTGATGTACGTGCTCGACGAGCCGTCGATCGGCCTGCACCAGCGCGACAACGACCGGCTGATCGGCACGCTCAAGCATCTGCGCGATATCGGCAACTCGGTGCTGGTGGTCGAGCACGACGAGGACATGATCCGCGCCAGCGACTATGTGGTCGATATCGGCCCCGGGGCGGGCGTGCATGGCGGCCAGATCGTTGCCGAGGGCACGCCGCCGCAGATCGAGGCGTCGCCGGCCTCGCTGACGGGGCAGTACCTGTCGGGCGAGCTGAGCATCGCGGTGCCGGACACGCGCGCCACGCCGGACCCGGAACGGATGCTGCGCATCCTGAACGCCAGCGGCAACAACCTGAAGCACGTCAATGCCGAGATTCCGGTCGGCCTGCTGACCTGCGTGACCGGCGTGTCGGGCTCCGGCAAGTCGACGCTGATCAACGACACGCTGTATCCCGCGGTGGCGCGCCATCTGTACGGCTCGACGCCCGAGCCAGCGCCGCACGACCGCATCGACGGGCTGGAGCACTTCGACAAGGTCATCAACGTCGACCAGAGCCCGATCGGCCGCACGCCGCGCTCGAATCCGGCCACCTATACGGGCCTGTTCACGCCGATCCGCGAACTGTTCGCCGGCGTGCCGTCGGCCAAGGAGCGCGGCTACGATCCCGGCCGCTTCTCGTTCAACGTCAAGGGCGGGCGCTGCGAGGCCTGTCAGGGCGACGGCGTGCTCAAGGTCGAGATGCACTTCCTGCCGGACGTGTACGTGCCCTGCGATGTCTGCCACGGCAAGCGCTACAACCGCGAGACGCTGGAGGTGCTGTACAAGGGCAAGAACATCTCCGAGGTGCTGGAGCTGACGGTCGAGCAGGCGTACGAGTTCTTCAGCGCGGTGCCGGTGGTGCGGCGCAAGCTGCAGACGCTGCTCGATGTGGGGCTGGGCTATATCCGGCTCGGCCAGGCGGCGACCACGCTGTCGGGCGGCGAGGCGCAGCGGGTCAAGCTGTCGCTGGAGCTGTCCAAGCGCGATACCGGCCGCACGCTGTACATCCTCGACGAGCCGACCACCGGGCTGCACTTCCACGATATCGCGCTGCTGCTGAAGGTCATCCACAAGCTGCGCGACCAGGGCAATACCGTGGTGATCATCGAACACAACCTCGATGTGATCAAGACCGCGGACTGGGTGCTGGACCTCGGCCCCGAGGGCGGCGCAGGCGGCGGGCAGATCATCGCGCGCGGCACGCCGGAGGACATCGCGGCCAGCAAGGCGAGCTTCACCGGCAAGTATCTGGCGCCGCTGCTCAAACGCCCGGTGGAAGAGCCGGCGCGGCGGGTCAAGCGCCGCTGAGGCGCGGGGGCGCCCTGCGCCCGCTGGGCGCTACCCCAATTATTCTGGCCGCACGCGCGGCGCGAGCGGCTGCGCGGGCGCGCCATTGCCGGCAGCGGCACCTGCGCCGGCGAGCGGCCGCGCCTGCTCGGCGTCGCGGCCGTCCTCGTCGCGCATCCGGCTGCGGTCCAGCGCGCCGGCTTCTTCCAGCACCGGGTAGGCGGTCGCGCAGAACAGCGAGTTCAGGCGCTTGAGATCGCTGATCACGTCCAGATGCAGCGAGCTGGTATCGATGCTCTCGATCGTCTGCGTCGCCACGCGGCGCAGGTGGGTATGCGAATACTTGCGCTCGAGCTCGCGGAAGGTGGCCTTCTCCATCATCAGCTGCCGCGCGCTCTTCAGGTCCCCGTTCAGGAACACCGACAGCCCGAGCCGCAGATTGCTGATCAACCGTGCGTGCATCTCGGTGATCTCCTGCATGCCGGCCTCGGAAAACACCAGGTTGTGCGCGATTTTCTTGTCGCGCGCATCGATCAGGATCCGCTCGATGATGTCGGCCGCGTGCTCCAGATTGATGTTCAGCGAGATGATCTCGGTCCAGCGGCGGCCATCGCGCTCGTCGAGCGCCTCGACGCTGATGCGCGTCAGATACAGCTTGATCGCGGTATAGAGATCGTCGATCTCGTCGTCGATGCGGCAGGTGGCCGCCGCCAGCTTGGCATCGTTGGTCCGCAGCACGCGCAGCATGTTGTCGAGCATCTGCTCGACGCGGTCGCCGATGCGCAGCACCTCGCGCGCGGCGTTGGCCAGCGCCAGCGTCGGCGTGGATAGCGCGGCCGGATCGAGATGGCGCGGCGTGACCTGGCTTTCGCCGGTGTTCCGGCCCGGCAATATCGTTTCGCACAGCCGCGCCAGCGGCGCGGTCAGGCCGATCAGCGCGATCGCCAGCACCACATTGAACAGCAGGTGGAAATTGACGATCAGCCGCTGCGGGTCGGCATCGATCGCGCGCAGCAGGGTCTGCGATTCGTCCAGCAGCGGCAGCGCCACCACGCAGCCGAGCAGCCGCGACAGCAGATTGCCCAGCGTCACGCGTTTGCCGGGCTGGTTGTTGCCCGAGGTGGTCAGGAAGGCCGAGATGCCGGAGCCCAGGTTGGCGCCCAGCACCAAAGCGAGCGCGACCTGCAGCGACACCACGCCGGCCGAGGCCAGCGCGCCGCAGAACAGCACCACCGCCAGGCTCGAATAGGACAGCACGGTCAGGAAGGCGCCGACCAGCATGTCGAGCGCGGTATCGCCGGTCAGGCTGGCGAACAGCACCTTGACGCCGGCGGCCTCGACCACGGGACGGGTCGCATTGGAGATCAGCTCCAGCGCCAGCGTGATCAGCCCGAGGCCGATCAGCACGCGCCCGACGTGGCCCGGCTTGCTGCCCTTCCAGCTCAGATGCGCGATCACGCCGACGAAGATCAGCAGCGGCGACAGCCACGACAGGTCCAGCGAGAACACCTGCACCATCAACGCGGTGCCGACGTTGGCGCCCAGCATGATGGCCAGCGCGGGGGCGACCGCGATCAGGCCCTGGCTGACGAAGGAACTGACGATGACGGCGGTCGCATTGCTGCTTTGCACCAGACCGGTCACGCCGAGGCCGGCGGCGAAGGCGGTGAAGCGATTGGCAACGCTGGCCGAGAGCACGTGGCGCAGATTCGCGCCGTAGACGCGCAGAATGCCGACCTTGACGATATTCGTGCCCCAGACCAGCAGCGCGACCCCGGAGAGCAGATGAAGCAGAACGCCCATGGTGTGGCACCCATTGCGGCCGGTGCGGCGGTCAGAGGCAGGGGCCGCCCGGCCCTTGTTGTGAATGAACGGCCATTATGCGCCCGGGCTGCGGACGAGGGCAACGCGGGTGTCCGGGGTTGGTGCGGTTTGCAACGCTTGCGGCAAGGGCTTTTCCGCGGGTATCGCCCGAAGAGCGCGGCGGTCGAACGGCGCAGTTGCGCTCGCTCCCGGCTCAATGGCCCTCGAAGCGGCACACGGTGAACAAGGGCAGGCCGCTGTCGAGCAGATGGCGCGAGCCGCCCAGTTCAGGCAGATCGACGATCGCCGCGCCTTCGACCACGGTCGCGCCGAGCCGCTCCAGCAGCCGGCGTCCGGCCATCATGGTGCCGCCGGTCGCGATCAGATCGTCGACCAGCAGCACGCGGTCGCCCGGCTTGCAGGCATCGGCGTGGATCTCGACGGTCGCGCTGCCGTATTCGAGCTCGTATTCCTCGGCCACGGTCTGGAACGGCAGCTTGCCCTTCTTGCGGATCGGCACGAAGCCCAGGTTCAGCTCGTAGGCGACGATCGCGCCCAGGATGAAGCCGCGCGCATCGATGCCGGCGACCATGTCGAGGCCGGCGTCCATATAGCGGTGCACGAACACGTCGATCAGCACGCGTAGCGTCTTCGGATCCTGCAGCAGCGGCGTGATGTCGCGGAACATCACGCCGGGCTGCGGCCAGTCCGGCACGGTGCGGATGCGGTCGCGCAGATAGGTGGTGACGTCGCCCAGGGGCGGGGACTGAATGGTGGGATTGGACATGGTGGACAACGCTCAAGACGGCTGAATGACGGAATGCCGGAATGGCTCCGAGGCCAGGCCTCAAGGATAACTGTCTGGCCCTCAGCGCTCGGTGATCCGCTGCTCGGCCGCCTCCAGGGCCTCGGGCGTGCCGCGCAGCACCAGGATGTCGCCGGGCTCGAGCACGGTGTCGGGCTGCGGATCGAAGGCGCGGATGCCGCGCCGCCGCACGGCGGTGACCTCGACGCCGATATGCTCGAGGCCCAGCGTGCCCAGACGCCGCCCGACCGCGGTGGCGTCCGGCCCCAGCGAGAACGAATGCAGCCGCACCGACTCGCGCTCGATCATGTCCTCTTCGTCGTCGCGCCCGTGGAAATAGCCGCGCAGCAGGCTGTAGCGGGCGTCGCGCGCCTGCTGCACGCCGCGCACCACGCGCCGCATCGGCACGCCCAGCAGCACCAGCGCATGCGAAGCCAGCATCAGGCTGCCTTCGATGATTTCGGGCACGACCTCGGTGGCGCCGGCGCGTTGCAGCACGTCGAGCTCCGAATCGTCGACCGTGCGCACGATCACCGGCAAGGCGGGCTCGAGCTCGTGCACATGGTGCAGGACCTTCAGTGCGGACGGCGTGTTGGCATAGGTGACGATCACCGCCGCGGCGCGATGGATGCCGGCCGCGATCAGCGCCTCGCGCCGGCCGGCATCGCCGTAGACCACCGTATCGCCGGCCGCGGCCGCCTCGCGCACGCGGTCCGGGTCCAGGTCCAGCGCGACATAGCCGATGCCCTCGCGCTCGAGCATGCGCGCCAGATTCTGGCCGCTGCGGCCGAAGCCGCAGATGATCGCGTGCTTCTCGGTCTGGATGCTCTGCGCGGCGATGCGCGTCATGTTCAGCGACTGCATCAGCCATTCGTTGGCGGCAAAGCGCAGCGCGATCGCGTCGCTGTACTGGATCAGGAAAGGCGCCACCAGCATCGACAGCAGCATCGAGGCAAGGATCACCTGCGTCAGCACCGGATCGACCAGACCCAGCCCGTCGATCTGGTTCAGCAGCACGAAGCCGAACTCGCCGGCCTGCGCCAGCCCCAGGCCGGTGCGGATCGCCACGCCGGGCCGCGAGCCGAACAGCCGCGCCAGGCCGGCGATCAGCAGGAACTTGAACAGCACCGGCACGATCAGCAGCGTCAGCACCAGCCACAGGTTTTCCATCACCACGCGGACATTGAGCAGCATGCCGATGGTGACGAAGAACAGGCCGAGCAGCACGTCGCGAAACGGCTTGATGTCTTCCTCGACCTGATGCCGGTACGGCGTTTCCGCGATCAGCATGCCGGCCATGAAGGCGCCCAGCGCCATCGACAGCCCGAGCCGCTCGGTCAGCGCCGCCATGCCCAGCGTGACCAGCAGCAAGTTCAGCATGAACAGTTCCTGCGAGCGGCGCGCGGCGACCACATGGAACCAGCGGCTGACCACGCGCTTGCCGAGCACCAGGATCAGCGTCAGCGCCACGACGATCTTGACGATCGCCAGCGCCAGCGCCATCGGCAGCTCGCCGGGGTCGCGCGACAGCGCGGGGATCACGATCAGCAGCGGCACCACCGCCAGATCCTGGAACAGCAGCACGCTGAAGATGTTGCGGCCGTGCTCGGTCTCGAGCTCCAGCCGCTCGGACAGCATCTTGGAGACGATCGCGGTCGACGACATCGCCAGCGCGCCGCCCAGCGCGATCGACGCCTGCCACGACAGGTCGAACACTGCGCTGAACAGCCAGCCGACCGGAGCCACCGCCAGCATGGTCAGCACCACCTGGCTGCCGCCGAGGCCGAGTACCAGCCGGCGCATCGACCGCAGCTTGGCCAGATTGAACTCCAGCCCGATCGAGAACATCAAAAAGACCACGCCGAACTCGGCAAGGTACTTGGTCTGGCCCGAATCGCTGGCCAGCCCCAGCGCATGGGGCCCGATCAGGATGCCGACCGCGAGATAGCCGAGCATCGGCGGCAGCTGCAACATGCGGAACGCGACCACGCCGAGCACGGCGGCGGCCAGCAGCACAAGGGTCAAGTCCAGCGGAGAATGCATTCGGGCGGGCCGGTGGTGGTGCGAGCGAGGGGCGAGCGAAGTGAGCGCGAAGTGAGAGCGGTGTGCGAGCGTGGTGCAGGTAGCCGTGCAGCGGTTGCGGGTTGCGCGGGCAGTAAAGCAAGCGGTGGACCAGGGACGGCCTGCCGGCCCCGGGTATTTCGCCAAGGGCGGCCAGCCGGCGGAGACGGAACCCGGACGCGAAGGCGGACGCCGTGCCCGACGCGCCGCGACCGGCCGGGCGTCATCGCATTCATTGGTATACTTCGTCGCCATGATAGCCAATTTCAATGCGGAAAGAGCACTCGAGCTCGCACGCCATACCCTGCAGATCGAAGCCGATGCGGTTGCCGCGTTGTCGTCGCGGCTGACGCCGGACTTCGCGCAGGCGGTGCGGCTGGTACTGCAGTGCTCGGGCCGCGTGGTGGTCTCGGGCATCGGCAAGTCGGGCCATATCGGCCGCAAGGTTGCGGCCACGCTGGCCTCGACCGGGACGCCGGCCTTCTTCGTCCACCCTGCCGAGGCCTCCCATGGCGACCTCGGCATGGTCACGCGCGACGACGTGCTGATCGCCTTCTCCAATTCCGGCGAGACCTCCGAACTGCTGTCGATCGTCCCGATCGTCAAGCGCATCGGCGCCAAGCTGATCTCGGTCACCGGCAATGCCGAATCGAACCTGGCGCAGCTGGCCGACGTGCATCTGGACGCCCGCGTCGAGAAGGAAGCCTGCCCGCTGAACCTCGCCCCGACCGCCAGCACCACGGCGGCGCTGGCGCTCGGCGATGCGCTGGCGGTGGCGGTGCTCGATGCGCGCGGCTTCGGCGAAGAGGACTTCGCCCGCTCGCACCCCGGCGGCGCGCTGGGCCGCAAGCTGCTGACCCATGTGCGGGACGTGATGCGCACCGGCAACGCGGTTCCCGAGGTGCGCGAGAGCACGCCGCTGGCGCAGGCCCTGATGGAAATCACCCGCAAGGGCATGGCCATGACGGCGATCGTCGATGCCGACGGCCGTGCGATCGGCGTCTTCACCGACGGCGACCTGCGCCGGCTGCTGGAAACGCCGCGCGACTGGAAGACCGTGCCGATCGGCGACGTCATGCATGTCAATCCGTTCACCGTCGGGCCGGACCAGCTCGCGGTCGAGGCCGTGCAGATCATGGAAGCGAACCGCATCAATCAGCTGCTGGTGGTCGACGCCGACCAGCGCCTGGTCGGCGCGCTGCACATCCATGACCTGACCCGGGCCAAGGTCATCTGACGCACGCCATGCGCGATCTGTTTCCTTCCCTGTCCCGGCTCGCGTTGCGGCTGATGCCGCTGCTGCTGATGGCGCTCGTCGCCGGCAGTACCTTCTGGCTGGTGCAGATCAATACGCCGCGCCAGGTCAGCGATACCGAACGGCAGAAGCGCCATGTGCCCGATTACTGGATGGAGCGCTTCACCGCGACCGAACTGGCCGAGGACGGCAGCACCAAGATGCGCTTTACCGGCGAGCGGATGATCCATTACGAGGACGACCAGACCTACGAGGTCACGCGGCCCGCGATGCGCGCCTACGAGCCCGATCGGCCGCCGGTCACCGGTACCGCCGATGTGGGCAAGATGAACGCCGACGCCAGCGTGATCGACCTGTACGGCAACGCCCATATCGTGCGCGTGCAGGGCGCCGATCCGTCGCAGGACCCGCAGATGAGCGCGACCTCGAGCTACTTCCAGATCCTGATCAACGACGACATCGTCAAGACGGACAAGCCGGTCAAGCTGACCCGCGGCCCCTCGGTGATGACGGCCAACGGCCTGGTCTTCAACAATGTCACGCGCGAGGTCAACCTGCTCGGCAATGTGCGCGGCACCATCGTGATGGCACCGCGCGGCGGCGGCGCGAAACCATGACGCCTGCCGGCGCGCCAGCCGCCCAACATTCGCACCACCCAAACGATCCTTGCGCCAGTCCGGGGCCCTTGCCCCTTCTGGACGATTCCCGGACAACGCCAATCAACGCCATCGTGGCCAACATGACCCTGACCCTGACGACCTGGACCCGCCGCCGCGCCACCGCCGTGCTGCTCGCCTTCGCCGCCGGCATGACGCTCGCCCTGCCGGCGCTCGCCGAACGCGCCGACCGCGACAAGCCGCTGGTGCTCGAGGCCGACAACGCCAGCTACGACGACGTCAAGCAGATCTATACGCTGACCGGCAACGTGGTGCTGACCAAGGGAACCATGGTGCTGAAGTCCGATGCGGCCGAGGTGCGCACCGATCCCGAGGGCTATCAGTACGCGGTGGCGACCTCCAAGGGCGGCAAGCAGGCCTATATCCGGCAGAAGCGCGACAACGTCGACGAGTACATCGACGGCTGGGGCGACCGCATCGAATACGACGGCAAGCAGGAAGTGGCCAAGCTGATCGGCAATGCGCGCATGGCGCGGCTGGCGGGCGCCAAGGTGGTCGACGAGATCCGCGGCGCGGTGCTGACCTACGACAGCCGCAACGAGTTCTACACCGCGGCCGGCGGCAGCGGCAACGCGGCGCCGGCGAATCCGTCCGGCCGCGTGCGCGCCGTGCTGTCGCCGCGCCAGAGCCAGGGCACCGGCGGCAGTGGTGCCGGCGTCGACCTGAAGGGCTCGCCGACGGCCAAACCCTGATCGCTTCCCGCCCGGGTCCGCACAGTACGCTCCGTACGCTACGCATCACGCAGTATCAAAGGATTGCCCACATGTCCGTTGCCGACACCGCTACCGCAACCGCTCCTGCCGCCAACGCCAACGCCAACACCGCAGCCGGCGCCGGGGCCGGCACGATGCCCGTCACCAGCAATCTGGTGGTGCGCCATCTGAAGAAGCGCTACGGCTCGCGCACCGTGGTCCAGGACGTGTCGCTGGACGTCAAGAGCGGCGAGGTCGTGGGCCTGCTCGGGCCCAACGGCGCGGGCAAGACCACCTCGTTCTACATGATCGTGGGGCTGGTCGCGCTCGACGAAGGCGACATCGTGCTCGACGGCCAGCACATCAGCGGCCTGCCGATTCACGAGCGCGCCCGCATGGGGCTGTCGTATCTGCCGCAGGAAGCGTCGGTGTTCCGCAAGCTTAATGTCGAGCAGAACATCCGCGCGGTGCTGGAACTGCAGCGCGACAACGGCAAGGCGCTGTCCGCCGCGGAGATCGAGCGCCGCCTGGACAGCCTGCTCGACGATCTGCAGATCGCGCACCTGCGCAACAACCCGGCGCTGTCGCTGTCCGGCGGCGAGCGCCGGCGCGTCGAAATCGCACGGGCGCTGGCCTCCGCGCCGCGCTTCATCCTGCTCGACGAACCGTTCGCCGGCGTCGACCCGATCGCGGTCGGCGAGATCCAGCGCATCGTCAGCTTCCTGAAGGCGCGCAATATCGGCGTGCTGATCACCGACCACAACGTGCGCGAGACGCTGGGCATCTGCGACCACGCCTACATCATCAGCGAAGGCGCGGTGCTGGCGGCGGGCGAGCCCAAGGACATCATCGCCAACGAGTCGGTGCGGCGCGTCTATCTGGGCGAGAACTTCCGCATGTAATGGCGGGTTGCGCGCAGCCACGCTCGGTCGGAGCGCGGTTGCTCCTGAACGTCTGCGCGAAATGCACGATGGGCAATCGGCTTGCGGCCGGTGATCCATCAGGCAATCGCTTCTGACCACGCAATCGAAACTTCCGATAGCAAATTCCGTTCCATCGCGGCCGAAGTTGCGCATAAAATAGGCCGCATGAAACCGTCGCTACAGCTACGCCTCTCCCAGCATCTGGCCTTGACGCCGCAGCTGCAGCAGTCGATCCGGCTGTTGCAGCTCTCCACGCTGGAACTGCAACAGGAAGTCGAGCAGGCGCTGACCGAGAATCCCCTGCTCGAACGCGAAAACGACTGGATCGAAAGCCCGTTGCGAGTCGCCGCCGACGGCTCGATCAATGTACAGACCACGCCGGCGAGTCCCAACGCCGAATCCACCGCCCCCACCGACTCGCGCGCCGATGGCGCGGCCCCTGCGGACGACGGCTATGCCGACGGCGCGGGCGACGATTATGGCGGCGACTGGAGCCTCGACGATTTCGCGCGCCGTCCGCAGAGCGACGAGGACGAGAAAACGCCGCTGCAATTGCGCGATGCCGAACCGACGCTGCGCGAATATCTGATGGAGCAATTGGCGCCGCTGAAAATCTCGACGCGCGACAAGGGCCTGGCGATTTTCCTGATCGAATCGCTCGACGACGACGGCTATCTGAGCGCCTCGCTCGAGGAAATCCTTGCCGAATTACCCGACGAGCTCGAATTCGAGCTCGACGAAGTGCATGCGATGCTGACGCTGCTGCAAAGCTTCGATCCGCCGGGAGTCGGTGCACGCAATGCCGCCGAATGCCTGTCGCTGCAATTGCGCCGCATCGAACATCCACAGCGGGATCTGGCGATGACGATCGTTCGCCATCACCTCGAACTGCTGGCCGCACGCGACTACACGCGGCTGAAGAAGGCGCTGCAGGTCGACGACATGCAGCTGAAAGCCGCGCACGAGCTGATCCGCTCGCTCGCGCCCTACCCTGGCCACGCCTATAGCCGCCCCGAAGCGGACTTCGTGGTGCCCGACGTATTCGTGCGCAAGAGCGGTCATAACTGGATCGCGCAGCTCAATCCCGATGTGATGCCGCGGCTACGCATCAACGATATGTATGCGCAAATCTTGCGCGGTGCGAAAGGCGATACCGGCGCGGCGGGATTGCAGCAGAAACTGCAGGAGGCGCGCTGGCTCATCAAAAATATCCAGCAGCGTTTCGACACCATTTTGCGCGTCGCACAAGCCATCGTGGAGCGGCAGAAGAATTTCTTCACGCACGGTGAAATTGCGATGCGCCCCTTGGTTTTGAGGGAGATAGCCGATACACTGGGTCTACACGAGTCAACTATTTCTCGTGTGACGACCAATAAGTACATGGCCACCCCGATGGGGACATTCGAGCTGAAATATTTCTTCGGCAGCCATGTATCGACCGAGACCGGCGGTGCCGCCTCTTCCACCGCAATCCGTGCGCTGATCAAGCAGCTGATAGGAGCCGAAGACCCCAGAAACCCGTTGTCCGACAGCCGGATTGCCGAACTGCTGGGGGAACAAGGCTTCGTCGTGGCGCGACGTACCGTCGCCAAATATCGTGAAGCCTTGAAGATCCCGGCCGTGAACCTTCGCAAGTCTTTGTAGCCGAGTCGCATCGCCTGCCTGGTGCGACTCTTTCAGAAGGAGAAGCGCTATGAACTTCAAGATCAGTGGACACCACCTGGACATCACGCCTTCCCTGCGTGAGTACGTGGAAACGAAACTGGAGCGAATCCTCAGGCATTTCGATCAGGTTATTGACGTCAGCGTGCTGCTATCGGTGGACAACCAAAAGGAAAAGGATCGCCGGCAACGCGCGGAAATCAATGTGCATCTGAAGGGCAAGGACATCTTTGTCGAGGCACACCACGAAGATCTCTATGCGGCCATCGACATGCTGGTCGACAAGCTGGACCGGCAAGTGATCCGCTACAAGGACAAGGTCCAGAGCCACGACCGCGAATCGCTGAAGTATCACGGCAGCCTCGTGGCCAATCAGGCCCAGCAGTAGCTTGAGACGATTCGGCGCGGCCCGAACACCGGCCGGCCTTGAAGCGAGGAAAGAAGCCGTGCCAGGAGCACGGCTTTTTTGCGCCCTGCGCGTGTGGACGCGCCCGTTACCGCGTTGCCGTACTACCGCTGCTGCCGCTGCAGCTGCGCTACCAATAGGATGAAACCGGAATGGGGTTCCGTCTGGCGGGCTTCCCGGTGTATGCTGTGCAATACATCTAGAGAATGCCCGCCCCGTTCCCTTGCGCAATGCCGCTCGGGGCGATCGGCATCGGACGGCAGGGAGCCCCCCTGCACTATAATGTGCCGCACGCTGATAGTCGGGAAGCGGCGGCAACGAAGGCATCGCCTTGCAACGGCAGGCCGGCCACCCGGCCGGCGAGAACCGCATGGCGGTGCCAGCTTCAGGATTCCGCGCATTTTCAAATGAACCGTTTGGCCAAACTGCTGCCGCCCGGCAATATCTCGCTCGACGTCAGCGTCACCAGCAAGAAACGCGTGTTCGAACAGGCAGGGTTGCTGTTCGAAAACAACCATGGCGTGGCGCGCGCCACGGTGACCGACAATCTTTTTGCCCGCGAGTCGCTCGGCTCGACCGGCCTTGGCGCCGGCGTGGCGATTCCGCATGGCCGCATCAAGGGGCTGAAGCATCCGCTGGCCGCCTTCATGCGGCTTGCCGAGCCGATCCCGTTCGAATCGCCCGACGGCAAGCCGGTTTCGCTGCTGATCTTCCTGCTGGTGCCGGAACAGGCGACGCAGCAGCATCTCGAAATCCTGTCGGAAATCGCTCAGCTATTGTCCGATCGCGATATGCGTGAAGGCCTCGCCGCTTTGCCGACGCCCGATGCGGTTCACCAGCTGCTGGTGCAATGGCATCCTTGACCCTCTCGGCGTAAGCGGCCGACCGCCGCACCGATCGCATTTACCACCGCCCTAGCGCCCCGCCTCATCCCCGCATGGAACTCACCGGCGTCACCTCCCAGTCGATCTTCGACGACAACGCAGCCGACCTCAAACTGTCCTGGGTGGCCGGGCTGGAGGGCGCCGATCGCGCCTTCGATCTGGACTTCGCACGGGAGGCGACCTCGGCGGCCGACCTGGTCGGTCACCTGAACCTGATCCACC
Source organism: Cupriavidus gilardii (assembly GCF_017598945.1). GTDB lineage: Bacteria > Pseudomonadota > Gammaproteobacteria > Burkholderiales > Burkholderiaceae > Cupriavidus > Cupriavidus gilardii_E. Next base: position 33,650 of record NZ_JAGFTW010000003.1, on the reverse strand, counting down.
CGAACCGGATCCAGGTGCTGGGCAAACCCGAGATCACCTACTACCAGCGGCTCGACGACGAAACGCGAAAGCGCCAGATGGGCGAGCTGATCCTGCTGGAGCCGCCGTTCCTCGTCGTCGCCGACGGCATGGAGCCGCCGCCGGATCTCGAACTGCGCTGCACCCGCTCGTCCACGCCGCTGTTTACCACGCCGGTTTCCTCCGCGGCGGTGATCGACCATCTGCGCCTGTACCTGTCCCGCATTTCCGCGCCGCGCGTAACCATGCACGGGGTGTTTCTCGACATCCTCGGCATGGGCGTGCTGATCATGGGCGAATCGGGTCTGGGCAAAAGCGAACTCGGCCTGGAACTGATCTCGCGCGGACACGGCCTGGTAGCCGACGATGCGGTGGATTTCGTGCGTCTTGGCCCCGATTTCGTCGAGGGCCGCTGCCCACCGCTGCTGCAGAACCTGCTCGAAGTGCGTGGCCTTGGCCTGCTCGATATCAAGACGATCTTCGGCGAGACGGCGGTGCGCCGGAAGATGAAGCTGAAGCTCGTGGTTCAGCTCGTTCGCCGCAACGACGGCGAATTCGAGCGGCTGCCGCTCGATTCGCAATATCTCGACGTGCTGGGTCTGCCCATCCACATGGTGAAGATCCAGGTGGCGGCCGGCCGCAACCTTGCAGTGCTGGTCGAGGCGGCGGTGCGCAACACCATCCTGCGCCTGCGCGGCATCGACACGCTGCGCGACTTCATGGACCGCCAGCGGGCCGCGATGCAGGCCGACGCGGCGTCGCGCGGCCAGGGCCGGCTGCTCTGAGCCTACGAAAGATTCCACATCGACGCATCGGCGTGTCGGGCACGCCGAAAGCGTCAACCTGATTGGGGTTTTCAGCGTTTTGTGCTGTAATGGGCATCACGCCCAGCCTGCGCCGTTGCGCATCGTGCGCTTGGCGACCCGTCCTCAGTCAGGAGAATCCAGCATGAAGTCACTGATCGCAACCTGCGTGCTGCTGTGCCCTCTGGTCGCCACCGGCGCCTTTGCCCAGACCGCCTCGGAAAACAGCCAGCAGAGCAAGATGAAGACGTGCAACGCCCAGGCGGCCGGCAAGACCGGCGACGAGCGCAAGGCCTTCATGAAGGAATGCCTGTCTGCCAAGCCCGCCGCAGCCGGCAATGCCCAACAGCAGAAGATGAAGGCGTGCAATGCGCAGGCCAGCGGCAAGAAGGGCGACGAACGCAAGGCGTTCATGAAGGAATGCCTGTCCGCATGACGGCAAGCTGATTCGGGACTGTCCCGCAGCGAACAAAAGGCGAATCGCGAGCCACAAGCGATTCGCCTTTTTGTTTGCCGCCGGCCCCGATTCGCGGTGCTTGCGCGGTTTTTCGCACGCTTTACGCACGTTGTGCGGCTTTTCCGCGCATGCTTCGCTCCGGTTTCATCGGACCGTCATGACGCAATCATCACGCGATGCTATCCTTCAAGGGTTATGCGCATCGTCCTCATCACCGGCATTTCCGGCTCCGGCAAATCGGTTGCATTGAACGTGCTTGAAGACGCAGGCTACTACTGCGTCGACAACCTGCCCGCGCAGTTCATCCCCGAACTCGCCCGCTACCTCGCGGCCGAGGGCTACACGCACCTGGGTATCGCCACCGATATCCGCAGCCGCGAATCGCTGGCGCGCCTGCCCGAAACGCTGCGCAGCCTGTCCGCCGAGCACGAGGTCCGCGTCGTCTTCCTGACCGCCAATACCGATTCGCTGGTGCAGCGCTATTCCGAAACGCGGCGACGTCATCCGCTGTCAGTGCGACTGGCGGCCGGCGAAGCTGGCGGCGCCCCCGCGCTGAACGAGACCCCGCTGGTCGAAGCGATCGAGATGGAGCGCGAGCTGTTGAGCCCGCTTGCCGAATCCGCGCACCGGATCGATACCAGCAATGTGCGCACCAATACGCTGCGCGCGTGGATCAAGGACTTCATCCGCGACGACAATCTGCAGCTGACGCTGCTGTTCACCTCGTTCGGCTTCAAGCACGGCGTGCCCAGCGATGCGGACATGGTGTTCGACGTGCGGTCGCTGCCGAATCCCTACTACGATCTGCAACTGCGGCCGCTGACGGGGCGCGATGCGCCCGTCATCGATTTCCTGCAGAGTCAGCCGATGGTGCTGGCGATGGCCGAGGATATCCGCGCCTATGTCGAGAAATGGCTGCCCAGCTTCGTTGCCGACAATCGCAGCTATCTGACGGTGGCGATCGGTTGCACCGGCGGGCAGCACCGCTCGGTCTATATCGCGGAAAGGCTTGCCAACTACTTCCGCGCGCATGGTAATGTGCTGGTCAGACACCGCGAGCTGGTGCCGGTAAGCTGAACCGGGCCGGCCTGCAGGCGGTGGATCCCGGCGGCGGCGCAGCGCGCGTGCCTCCGCCCCTGTCAGCGAAAGTCTTCCCGGGATCGCATGTCGTCCAGTTCCCCAGCGCCCAATCACGCGGCACCGCTGCACGTCGAAGTCGACACCCTGCCGCTGTTTCCCCTCCATACCGTGCTGTTCCCTGGCGGCCGGCTGCCGCTGCGCGTCTTCGAACCCCGCTATGTCGACATGGTCCGCAATTGCCTGCGCGACAACGCGTCCTTCGGCGTTTGCCTGATCGCCAGCGGCACCGAGGTAGCGCAGCAGGGCACCGTGACCGTGCCCGAATCGATCGGCTGTCTGGCCGAGATCGTCGACTGCAATATGGAACAGCTCGGCGTGCTGCTGATCGAGACCCGCGGCCGGCAGCGCTTTCGCGTGCTCGAGCACCATGTGCGCGACGACGGGCTGCTGGTCGCCCGCGCCGAGCTGCTGCCCGACGACGTGATCGACTGCAAGCTCGAACTGCTGGGCGAATGCGTGGCCGCACTGCGCCGGATCGTCGCCTCGCTGCACGCGCCGCCGCACAAGCTGCCGTTCGCCGAGCCGATGCAGTGGGACGATCCGAGCTGGGTCGCGAACCGGCTGTGCGAACTTTTGCCGGTGCCGATGAAGGCCAAGCAGATGCTGATGGCGCTGCCCGATGCCGGCATGCGGATCGAGATCGTTCATCGCTTCATGCGCCAGCACCATATGCTGTAGCGATGCTGTAGCGATGCTGGAGCGACGCTGTCGCGCTGGCGCCCCGCCTTCAGAACATTCAGAACAATTGCGGCCGCACCTCGCCGGCAAGCAGCTTGCGCACGGGGGCCGGCATGCCGAGTTCGTCGAGCCGGTCCAGCGACAGCCAGCGCCACTGCTCCGCCGCTGCGACCCCATCGTCCGCATCGCGCAGCGCCAATGCCGCCATGTCGACCCGCACCGCGCGGATCAGCAGCCGGAAATGGGTGAAGACATGCGTCATCTCGGCGACCATTGCGGCGCGAGCCGGGGTGCCGAAGGTCCGTCCGAACGCGAGCGCATCGTCCGCGGCCTGTTCGGCGTCGAACGGCAGCGCCGGCACGGGCAGTTCGGGCAGGCTCCACAGTCCGCCCCAGATGCCGCTGTCCGCGCGCAGCCGCAGCAGCACCTCGCGGCCATGCCGCAATACCACCATCACGGTGCTGCGCTCCGGCACCGGCGCGCGCGTCTTCGGCGTCGGCAGCACGGCGGTCAGCCCGTCGCGCCGGGCCACGCACAGGTCCGACAACGGACAGCGCGCGGCGTCGTCAAGGCAGGCCGGCTTGCCGCGCGTGCAGACGGTTGCACCGAGATCCATCAGGCCCTGCGTGTAGGCGACCATGTCGTCGGACTGGCGCGGACCCGGAGCCGGCAACGCGGCCTCGGCCATCGCCCACATCCGGTTTTCGATCGCCTTCTCGCCCGGATGGCCATGCACGCCGAAGCAGCGGGCGAACACCCGCTTGACGTTGCCATCGAGAATCGGCGCGCGCACGCCCACGCTGAACGCGGCGATCGCCGCCGCGGTCGAGCGCCCGATGCCGGGCAACTCGGCGAGCAGGGCCGGATCGCTGGGAAATTGGCCGCCGTATTGCTCGACCACCAGCTTGGCGCAGCGGTGCAGATTGCGTGCGCGCGAGTAGTAGCCCAGGCCGGCCCACAGGGCCATCACCTCGTCGGCCGGCGCCTCGGCCAGCGTCTGCACGGTGGGCAGCCGCGCCAGAAAGCGCTGGTAGTAGTCGATTACCGCGCTGACCTGGGTCTGCTGCAGCATGATCTCCGACAGCCAGATCCGATAGGGGTCGCGAGTGTTCTGCCAGGGCAGATCGTGGCGTCCATGCTGGCGCTGCCATTGCACCACGCGGGCGCCGAGATCGGGCGGCACTGCGGCGGCGGGATCAGGCAGCACCGCGGCAGCGGGATCGGTGGCGGAACGTGCGGTGGAACGGCGAGGCATCGATAGCGAGGGGCGTGGGTGGTTTCTGAATCAGAGGCGGCGCGTCGTGTCGCTCAGCGCTGGCACTGCGGGCAATAGAAGGTCGAGCGCTGGCCCTGCACGATCTGCCGGATCGGCGTGGCGCAGTGCCGGCAGGGCTTGCCGGCGCGATCGTAGACCAGGCAGTCGAGCTGGAAATAGCCGCTGGCGCCATCGCTGCCGACGAAATCGCGCAGCGTGCTGCCACCGCGCTCGATCGCCAGCGCCAGCGTCTCGCGCACTGCGGCCGCGAGCCGATCGCAACGCGGCCGCGACAGCCGGCCGGCGGCGATGGTCGGCCGGATCCCGGCGCGAAACAGGCTCTCGGAGCAATAGATGTTGCCCACGCCGACCACGATATCGCCCGACAGCAGCACCGTCTTGATCGCCGCGCTGCGCCCGCGCGTATGGCGGTACAGCCAGTCGCCGTCGAAGGCCGGGTCGAACGGCTCGATGCCGAGATTGCGCAGCAGCGGATGGGTGGGCAACAGCGCTCCGGGCAGCGTGGTCCACAACACTGCACCAAAACGGCGCGGATCGCGGAAACGCAGCGTCAGCGCCCGGCCGGCCGCATCGTGCAGCAGCAGATCGACATGGTCGTGCGTGCCCGGCGCGGGCGGCTCGTGCCAGACGCGCAGCGTGCCGGTCATGCCGAGGTGGATCAGCAGCCAGCCGGCCTCGTTACAGGCCCCGTGACCGGCATCGTTTCCGACCTGACCGCCGCCCGCACGGGCTGCCTCATACACGCATTCCAGCAACAGATACTTGCCGCGCCGCTCGATCCGCCGGATGACCCGCCCCGGCAGGCAGCTCTCGAGCTCCTCGGGCACCGGCCAGCGCAGGCCGCGATGGCGCACGGCCACCCCGGCGATGCGGCTGCCCTCCAGATGCGGCAGCAGTCCCCGTCGGGTCACCTCGACCTCGGGCAATTCCGGCATCGAACCTCTCCTTTGCGCACGACTCCAAGCGGCAGACGCCATGTCCGTCATGGTGCGCCGCAGCCGGGCATTGTAGCGGCACGTTACAATGGCCCTAACTTGTCATATGGCACGACGCGTGCCGGAGTCCCATCCATGCCGGACCGCCTGGACCGCATTCCCGCTCTGCTCCTTTCCCACGTACCGCCTGACGAGCCGCCCGCGCAGACCGCCGCGCGCCGTGCGGCGCCACGCCGGCGCCTGCTGCCGTTGCTGGCAGCGGCCCTGGTGGGCGCCAGCGCCCTGACCGGCTGTGCCAGTGCGCGCGATGCCAGGTCGGCGCAGGCCGATGCCGCACGCGTGCAGGCGCAGTCCGACGCGGCCGAAACCGACCGGCCGATGTTCACGCTCGGCACCGACGGCGAACTCGAACCGACGCCGGCGACGCCGCTGCCGCCCAAGATGCCGCTGCCCGAGCTGCCGCTGACGGCCGACATCATGTACCGCGTGCTGGCCGCCGAGATCTCGATGCAGCGCGGCCTGACCGGCCCGGCCTACCGCACCTATGTGGAACTGGCCCGCTCGACCCGCGACCCCCGCTTCGCACAGCGCGCCACGGAAATCGCCTTCAATGCGCGCGTACCGCAGCAGGCGCTGGACGGCGCTCGCCTGTGGACCGATCTGGCGCCCACCTCGCCCGCCGCGCGTCAGGTGCTGTCCACCCTGCTGGTGCTCAATGCGCGCTGGGAGGAAGCCGAACCGCTGCTGGCGCTGCAGTTGAACGGCGTGCCGCCAAGCCATCGGCCCGAGGCGATCCTGCAATTGCAACAGCAACTGTCGCGCACCAGCGATCCGGCCGGCGCGGCCGCGCTGCTGCAGCGGCTGGTCGCCAACGACATGCAGTCGGCCGAAACGCGGCTGGCGCTGGCGCGGGCCAAGGAAACCGCCGGGGACGTGCCCGGTGCGCTGGCCGAGCTCGACGAAGCCCAGCGCCTGCGTCCCGACTACGAAGCCGCGGCGCTGATGGCGGCCGAACTGCGCGCCGACAGCGCGCCCGAGCAGGCCATCGATAGCCTCAAGCGCTTCCTCGACAAGGCGCCCGCCTCGGTGAACGGCCGCATCACGCTGGCGCGGATCTATCTGCAGCGCAACGAGATGGACGCGGCGCGGCGCGAGTTCGAGGCGCTGCGCAAGGTCGCACCCAACGATCCGCGCGTGCCGCTGGCGCTGGGCCTGACCGGGCTGCAGGCGCGCCGCTATGACGAGGCCGAACGCTATCTGCAGGAATATCTGCGGCTGGCCGAAAAGGCGCCCAGCTCCAATCCCGACATCGCCTACCAGTACCTCGCGCAGATCGCCGAGGAGCGCAAGGACTATGCGGGCGCGGTGCAGTGGCTCGACCGGATCGAGGACCAGCGCATGGTCGCGGCGGCCTCGGTCAAGCGCGCGCAGATGCTTGGCCGCATGGGCCGGCTCGACGATGCGCAGGGGATCTTCGGCGACATGCTGGCCGACGCCGAGGACATTGCCGATCCCGATCAGCGCGCGCAGCGCATGATGGCGGTGCGCCAGGCCGAGGTCGGCATGCTGATGGAAATCAAGGCCTACGACCGCGCGCGCAAGGTGCTCGACGAACGCGTCAAGGCCGAGCCCAACAATGCCGAATGGCTGTACGAGCTGGCGATGCTGGACGAGCGCGAGAAGCGCTACGACAGCATGGAACGCCGGCTGCGCCAGTTCATCGCAATGCAGCCGGACCAGAAGCAGGGCTACAACGCGCTGGGCTATTCGCTGGCCGATCGCAACATCCGCCTGCAGGAAGCGCTGAAGCTGCTGGAGAAGGCCACGGAGCTCGGCCCCGACGATCCCTACATCATGGATAGCCTGGGCTGGGTCAAATTCCGGCTGGGGCAGCTGCAGCCTGCCGCCAAGCTGCTGCGCGACGCCTATGCGAAGGCGCCCGAAGCCGAGATCGCCGCGCATCTGGGCGAGGTGCTGTGGCAGCTGGGCGAACGCGACGAGGCTCGCAAGACCTGGCAGGAAGGCGTCAAGCTGGACCCGAACAACGAGACGCTGGTCGAAACGCTGCGGCGCTACAACGTGCAATTGGCGCAGTAGCGCCCCGGGGCTTGCCGCGCGTGCCGTGCAATCTGCCGACGTTCATCGTCATTCATCGCCCTCCATCGACATCCCTCGCCGGCACGGTCTGCGCCGCCGCGCGCGCCGTGACCCGGCATCGATCTCCGCTTACCGCATGGACCGATCCCGCCGTACCCTGACCCTGCTTTGCCTGTCCGCGCCGCTTTGGCTCGCCGCCTGCGCCAGCGTCACGCCGTCGCGCCAGTTCGATGCCGCCGCCGGTGCGCGCGCCAGCGAGCTGACGGGGCGCTTTGCCGCCAACTACGTCCGCTATGGACGCGACGAAGGCGTGCAAGGCAGCTTCCATTGGCGCGAGCAGGGCAACAACGTGCGGCTGGACCTGATCTCGCCGCTCGGCCAGACGCTGGCGGTGGTCACCGCGACGCCGTCGGGCGCGACGCTCGATCTGCCCAACGAACCGCCGCGCAACGCGCCCGAAGTCGATGCGCTGCTCGAGCAGAGCCTGGGCTTTGCGTTGCCGGTGGCAGGCATGCGCGACTGGCTGCGCGCGCGCCCGGCGCCGGGCGCCCCTGCCAGCGCCACGCGCGATGCGCAGGGCCGGCTCGAGACGCTGTCGCAGAACGGTTGGACCGTGCGCTACGCGGCCTGGCAGGCCGCGCCGGACGGCGCCGAAACGCTGCCGCGCCGGATCGACCTGGCCCGCGACGGCGCCGGCGGGCCGATGTCGGTCAAGCTGGTGATCGACGCCCCCGCTTCGCATTGAATGCATTGAATGCATTGAGCGCGGGACGTCGATCGCTCGAAGCCGCCGTCCGATCCGTCCGACCTGATCGATTTCATCCGACCTCCGACCTGCTACGGCCCGATGTCCGCCCCCCTGCCTCCCGCCCAACTGCGCGACTGCCCCGCCCCGGCCAAGCTGAACCTGTTCCTGCATGTGACCGGCCGGCGCGCCGATGGCTATCACACGCTGCAGACCGTGTTCCAGCTGATCGACTGGAGCGACACGCTGCATTTCGCGCGCCGCGACGACGGCGCGGTACTGCGTGCGACCGACGTGCCCGGCGTGCCGGCCGACAGCGATCTGGTGGTGCGCGCGGCCAGGGCCCTGCAGGCCGCCACGGGTACCCGCTACGGCGTCGAGATCGCGCTGGACAAGGTGCTGCCGATGGGCGGCGGCATCGGCGGCGGCTCGTCCGACGCCGCCACCACGCTGCTGGCGCTGAACCGCCTGTGGGGGCTGGGACTGTCGCGCGAGCAATTGATGCGGATCGGCCTGAGCCTGGGTGCCGACGTGCCCTTCTTCGTGTTCGGCCAGAACGCCTTCGCGCAAGGCATCGGCGAGGAGCTGGCCGCGGTGGATCTGCCGGACAGCTGGTTCGTCGTCATTCATCCACGTCAGCATGTGCCGACCGCAGCAATTTTTTCGGACGAACGCTTGACAAGGAATACGCCCATCTCCATAATTGCGGACTTCGCTGCTTGCACAAACAAATTCGGTTTCGGTCGCAACGATCTGGAAGCGATAGCAGCAGCGAAGTTCGGCGAAGTTGCCCGAGCCCTTGCCTGGCTGAAACAGTTCAGTCCGGAGGCAAGGATGACCGGTTCCGGTGCCTGTGTGTTCGCGCGCTATACTGACGCGCAAACTGCGCAACAGGTACTCGATCGGTTGCCTCCCGAATGGGATGGCAGATGCGTGAGAAGCTTGTCGCGCCATCCGCTCGCAGCATTCGCATAGCAAGTTTTCGTTCGGCGTTGTGCGCTGTCGGTGCAACGAAGAACGGTCCCGGTTGTGTAGGGGAGTCGCCAAGTCGGTTAAGGCACCGGATTTTGATTCCGGCATTCGAGGGTTCGAATCCTTCCTCCCCTGCCATTACATTCCTCGCAGATCTGCAGAATCCGTCGCCGGCAGCGCCGGCGACCATCCCCCAGCAGCAAGACAGGTGCCCCTCATGAGTAGCGACGGCTTGATGGTATTCACCGGCAACGCCAACCCCAAACTCGCGGAGGCTGTCGTGCAGCACCTCGGCATTCCGTTGGGCAAGGCGCTGGTGGGACGATTCTCCGATGGCGAAGTCCAGGTCGAAATCCAGGAAAATGTCCGCGGCAAGCACGTGATCGTGCTGCAGTCCACCTGCCAGCCGACCAACGACAACCTGATGGAACTGATGGTGATGGTCGACGCGCTCAAGCGCGCCTCGGCACGCAGCATCACCGCCGCCATGCCCTACTTCGGCTATGCCCGCCAGGATCGCCGCCCGCGCTCGGCGCGCGTCGCGATCTCGGCCAAGGTGGTTGCCAACATGCTGGAAGTGGCCGGTGTCGAGCGCGTGCTGACGATGGACCTGCACGCCGACCAGATCCAGGGCTTCTTCGATATCCCGGTCGACAACATCTACGCCTCCCCGGTGCTGCTGGGCGATCTGCGCGAAAAGAACTACGGCGATCTGCTGGTGGTCTCGCCCGACGTCGGCGGCGTGGTGCGCGCCCGTGCGCTGGCCAAGCAGCTGAACTGCGACCTGGCCATCATCGACAAGCGCCGTCCCAAGGCCAATGTGGCCGAGGTGATGAACATCATCGGCGAGGTCGACGGCCGCAACTGCGTGATCATGGACGACATGATCGACACCGGCGGCACGCTGTGCAAGGCGGCCCAGGTGCTGAAGGAACGCGGCGCGCAGAAGGTGTTCGCCTACTGTACCCACCCGGTGCTGTCCGGCGGCGCGGCCGCCCGCATCGCCGAGTCGGCGCTGGACGAAGTGGTCGTCTGCGACACCATTCCGCTGCGCGACGATGCGCGCCAGACCGGCAAGATCCGCCAGCTGTCGACCGCCTCGCTGCTGGCCGAGACGTTCACCCGGATCGTCAAGGGCGACTCGATCATGTCGCTGTTCGCCGATTCCTGAGCTTCCTGTTAGAATTCAAGGCTTTGTCGCGTCCGCCGGCTTGTCCGCAAGCGGCGATGCGATGCAGAGGCGCCCGGTCACCGTACCTGGCGCCGATTCATCGGGCTGTCTGGTCGCGGGCAGCCCTCTTACTTTTTGGAGTCCACAATGAAAGTCATCGCTTTCGAGCGTAGCGTACAGGGTACGGGTGCGAGCCGCCGCCTGCGCAACGCCGGCAAGACCCCCGGCATCATCTACGGCGGCACCGCCGAACCGAAGATGATCGAGCTCGATCACAACGCGCTGTTCCACGCGCTGAAGAAGGAAGCCTTCCACTCGTCGATCCTCGACCTGGAAGTGGGCGGCACGACCGAGAAGGCCCTGCTGCGCGCCTTCCAGATGCACCCGTTCAAGCCGCTGGTGCTGCATGTCGACTTCCAGCGCGTGTCGGCCACCGAGAAGATCCACGTCAAGGTGCCGCTGCACTTCATGAACCAGGAAACCGCTCCTGGCGTGAAGCTGGGCCACGGCATCATCAACCACATCCTGAATGAACTGGAAGTGTCGTGCCTGCCGGGCGACCTGCCGGAATTCATCGAAGTGGACATGGGCGCGGTCGAACTGGGCCAGACCATTCACCTGTCGGACCTGAAGCTGCCGAAGGGCGTGACCCCGATCACGCACGGCGACGACAACCCCGCCGTGGCGACCGTTGCGCTGCCGGCCGGCGGCGTGTCGGAAGCGGCCAGCGAAGGCGAAGGCGAAACGCCGGCTGCCTGATCGGCGCCAGCCCTCGGCTGACCCGCGGCACTGTCGTATCGACAGGCGCCGCCACAAAGACCGCCGGTTCGTCCGGCGGTTTTTTTTCGCGTATGCTTGCCTGCTGCGGCGCGCCGGAATGGCTGCGTGCGTGCCCGCCCCCGAACCCGTTTGCACCATGATCAAGCTCATCGTCGGCCTCGGTAACCCCGGGGCGGAATACGAAGCCACCCGGCACAATGCCGGCTTCTGGCTGATCGACCAGCTGGCCCGCATGGCCGGCGCCGCGCCGCGCGTGGAAGGCCGCTTCCATGGGCTGGCGGCGCGCGCGCGCCTGTGGGATCAGGATATCTGGCTGCTGAAGCCGTCGACCTTCATGAACCGCTCGGGCCTGGCGGTGGTGTCGCTGGCCCGCTTCTACAAGATCCTCCCGGACGAGATTCTGGTCGCGCACGACGAGATGGATCTGCCGGCCGGCGCGGTCAAGCTCAAGCGCGGTGGTGGCTCCGGTGGGCATAACGGCTTGAAGGACATCTCGGCGCATCTGTCGACGCCGGACTACTGGCGCCTGCGCATCGGCGTCGGACATCCGCGCAACGCCGGCGGCGCCGCCGATCGGGAAGACGTCGTCAACTTCGTGCTCAAGCCCCCCCGCCGCGAGGAGCAGCAGGCGATCGACGAGGCGATCGACCGCAGCGTGGCGCATTTGTCCCTGCTGGCCAAGGGAGAGGCGGAGCGCGCAATGATGCAGTTGCATTCGGCCAAATGATGCTTTGAGTAGTCGCTGCCGAGCCGCTGCGAAGCCCAGGTGCGCGTTGCGGTAGGGCGGTTCAAGCCCGGTTCACGGGCGGGCGGTTCACGATATCGCGGCCCGCTCGGCGTCCGGAACGGGAACCAACCTTTTTTCGGCAGCGCACCGCGCGCCATCGCCGTCCACAAGATTGCGGATCTTTATTTTCAGTTCCTCGACGAGGGGGCCCTTGGCGGCCGGATCCGGCAAACAAAAACGCAGCGGCCAAAGCTCTGCGCGGTCCAGGCCCAACTGCATCAGCGTGTGCTTGATCAGCCGGCGCGAGTCCGTATCGGGATTACCAGCCCTGTCCAGCAGCTGGATCGCTTGCTCGATCGCGCCATCCAGCGCCAGCGGCTGATCGTCCCGGAGCGCACCGTCCCCCGATGCGGCGACGTTGCTATTACCCTTCTCGATCGCATCCTGAACGGATTTCGCGGCCTTGCGATGGCGATATCCCGCATGGAGGGTCCAGCCCGCCAATGCCAACCCGCCGACGATGCCGATGAGTATGCCTCCGGTTGACACCCCGCCCACGACAAGGAACAGGGCCAGGGAAGCCCCGCCGACCGCCATCGCGGCAGCGCCATAGGTCATCCGCCATTTACCCAGGCGGATCTGGCTCCTGGCGTCATCCCGGGCGCGCCGTTCGTTGCGCTTGGCATGCGATACCAAGGACACCGCTACCCTGGCCGCATTGGCCAACTCGGCTTGCCGTCTCTCCTTCGCTTCCTTGACTATTCTTTTGGCCCGTCTTATTGCATTCAGGGCTTCACGCGCTGCCGCCAGCTTCTTCAGACCGTCGCGCCACCGCAGTGCACCGGCGATGATATGTAGCGCACCGCAGCCGAGACTGAAGGCAAAACCGCAGATCGTAGTCGCCATGGCATGGATAGGCACTGCCACCAGGTGCAGCAGTTCGGAGATCTTCAGGCCGTCCCAGAGCAACGCCAGGTTGCAGCCGACCCCCGCGCCCTGCAAAACGCCGTCGCGGGCAAACATGACGAAGGAGTGCTTCAAGGTATCGGAGGCCTCGCGGCGGTCCATCTGCGCGGTTTGATAGTGCAGATAGCCGACTGCCAGCACCGCCATGGCGCCCGGGCCGACCGGTGCGCTCGTTGAAGTCGGCTGAGACAAAGTGCTCCGCCCAAGCGGATATGCGGCACTCGCTCCACGACTCGCGGACGTCATCGCCATGGCCCGCGATATCGCTGCCGCGCTCTTTTGGCGTGCAATTCGCTCTATAAATATCTCGCGCAGTTCCCTGGTAGCGACAAGCTGCCTTGCGATTCGAAAACGCGCGCGCAGGTGCCTGCCGAACACGACCGTCGTGATCACGATTTCCACAATGGAGGCCGCGGTACCTAACGCCATTGCGGCTTGCGAAATCGCGTGCCTGGGACCATCAGTGCTGAATCGTGTGGTCAAGGGCGACGACGACGGATTGGCGCGGAAGAAGGCCGTGATGGACTCGACAAAAGCGCCGGCCCGGCATAGGGCAATGCCGCTCCATCCAAAGTACAAGGACGAATTGGCAAGGGCGATATGTCGGGCTTGAGGCAGCGCATCTGTCCGTTCGACGATGCGGCTCGCACATGTAACGTGACAGCATTCCTCGCTCATTGATCGTCCCTCCTCTGCCCTGCCTCGTGCGAAACCTCGTTACCGTTGCGCACCGCCCCCTGCGGCCTCGCATAATCGCACGACGTGACGCTCGTACCTGCCCGCCAGAATTTCGTTCTGCAAGCATTGACTTCGGGCACAGTCTTTTGCGCTCCGTGGACTGTCCCTGAAATGCAATATGTGGGGCTCTTCAGCGTCCGACTCTTCCGGAATAGAAACGCACGCCACGAACGCTTCGATCGCGACAGCGGACGGAAATGCCTTGAACCGGTTTCGCATCATTGATACGGCGGCAAAGCCGTCTTCGCACTGTTGGCCCCGTGTTTCCCAGCGGCACTGAATGAGGATGGCGGTCCTGGCCAAACCGAGCACGGCGGCCGAATTGACAGAGGTCGAAGGGGGCACCAACCACAGTATTGTTTTCCACCTTCTTTCGTCCCGGGCTCGCGTGGTGTCGTGCAGCCGCTGCGCAATGGCTCCGATCAGCAGCTCCGCCTCTTTCCTGGTAATCGGGTCACGCAGAAGCGGCGCTGCATATTGAAGCAGCTTGTCGTGGAAGTCGGCACCGATGTCTTGCTGACCAATCGTCCGGCGTGCGAATTCGGTCAGCACCATGACGACCCAATTTGGGGAACGCTCCAACGCAAGGTGGAACGCCTCTTGCAGGACGTCTTGCTTGGCCTTCCGGGTGAGCGCGTTGAACAATGGCCATACCTCGCGAAAGGCCCGCTCCGGTATGCGGGGGTACATCCTGCCCAGCCGCTTGAACGTCTCCACGAATACGGTTCTTGCGCGCCAGCTCGTCCAACGGTCCCCGGTCAGGAGATCGAGCAGGAGCGTCACATCGGCCATACAAGACGGCTGCGACATGTAGCTCAGGCTCTTCCTGCTCGCAATCAGATCCCGAAACAATTCGAACTCTGGCCAATAAGGCTTGAGCTGCTGCTGGAGGAGACGACAGGTCAGGGCGAGTCTGGCGCGTTCGAAGGGGTCGGCAAGGTAGGCGAAAATCTTGTCGGTCGCCAGTTTCGGCAAGCGGGCGATGTGCTCGTTTTCCGTTTCGGGCGTGCCTCTTGGAATGCCGGACCGCGAGAATATCCTCGCCAGTGCGGCCACGACTCCGTGCGAATCGTCGCGCATGGCGATGGCGGATCCATCGTAGTGGAGATGGCCCTTGCACTGGCGGAACGGCGCGGTCTCATGGGTGCGGGTACCCGGCAATGCCGGACGCGGATGACCCTCGGTACAGACTTGCGGCATGGCGCTCTCCCGAGCTGTTGGGGGATGCCATGCACGGTTGCACGTTAGCGAATGCGCGTACTTAACAAACCATCAGTGCCCGACAACTATTGATCTCAATTGTTACCAAGATGTGGCGGTGTGCTGGATAGGCAACCCAAAATGGCAGCCATCGACGTAAAAAAACCCCGCTATCGTCGGATAGCGGGGTTCCGTTGTTGCTGCGTCTACAACGCGGCCGCGCCGCCTCAGGCAGCGTGCTTGGCCGCAGTCAGCAGCCGATAGCGCTGCATCAGCACCTCATGCGTTTCGACCCGGTTCGGATCGTGCGGAATGCACGCGACGGGGCACACCTGCTGGCATTGCGGCTCGTCGAAGTGACCGACGCACTCGGTGCATTTGTTGGGGTCGATCTCGTAGATTTCCGGCCCCATCGAAATGGCTTCGTTCGGGCACTCGGGCTCACAAACGTCGCAATTGATGCAATCGTCGGTGATCATCAGCGCCATGGTGTTTCCTTCTGCTGTCCGGCCATCGCCGTGCCATTTGCATGCGGTCGGCCGTCGGAGCCGCCCGCGCCCGACTGGCCGCGTCCTGACGGTTTCCGAAGCCCGTATTCTAGGCGTTTTCGGGCCGGCACGCCGAGGGCGGCCACGGGCTGAGGCGCTGGCGATCGAGACCGGGGGCTCAGCCGCCCTTGCCGATCTTTTCCTTGAGCCAGCGCTCGACCGAAGGGAACACGAACTTGCTGACGTCGCCGCCCAGCACCGCGATCTCTCGCACGAAAGTACCCGAGATGAACTGGTATTGGTCGGACGGGGTCAGGAACATCGTTTCGACGTCCGGCAGCAGATAGCGGTTCATGCCGGCCATCTGGAACTCGTACTCGAAGTCCGACACGGCGCGCAGGCCCCGCACGATCACGCGCGCATTGTTCTTGCGCACGAAATCCTTCAGCAGGCCCGAGAAGCCGTCGACGCGCACATTCGGATAGTGGCCCAGCACTTCCTTGGCGATGCCGATGCGCTCCTCCAGCGAAAAGAAGGGGCGCTTGTTGGGGCTATGGGCGACTCCGACCACCAGTTCATCGAAGATATTGGACGCCCTGCGCACCAGATCCTCGTGTCCCCGGGTCAATGGATCGAACGTGCCGGGATAGACCGCGACGACCATGCTTCCTCCTTGTTCTGCCCGCTGCCGTGAACCGGCAAGCCGCACCGGCACCGGCTTTGCAGCCGGCTTGCGCCGATGCCGCCAGGCGAGCGTTGGCGACAGCGGCGTAGTGTACCCCTAAATGCACGGCTTGAAAGCCGCCGCGCCAAGCTGGCGCGAGCGCCTTGGGCGATCATCGCGCACCGGCGGGCGATGCGCCAGCGGGCCGAATCAGTCGGCCGCGCCGCGATGGCGCAGCAGGTGGAAATGCACCGCGCCGGCACGTGCGTGACGCACGATCTCGAGAGAGGCTGGTACCGGCGCATCCGGGCCCTGCAAGGGGCTCTCCGATTCGACATAGACCAGCCCCGCGGCATGCGTCAGCCGCTCGGCATGGGCCAGCGCCGGGCCGATCCAGTCCTCGGCGAACGGGGGATCGAGAAAGACCACGTCGAAGCTGGCGGCCGGCATCTGGGCCGCAATGGCGAACGCATCACCTTGAATGACCTGGATCTGCTCGGCGCCGAGCCGGTCCTGGTTCTCGCGCAGCTGGCGCACGACGCGCGGATTGGCCTCGACCATCGCGACATGGGCGGCGCCGCGCGAGGCGGCCTCGAAGCCCAGCGCGCCGGAGCCGGCGAACAGATCCAGGCAGCGCTGGCCGCTCAGGTCCTGGCCCAGCCAGTTGAACAGCGTCTCGCGGACGCGGTCCGGCGTGGGCCGCAAACCTTCGGCGTCGAGCACCGGCAGCGGCGTGCGCTTCCATCTGCCGCCGATGATGCGCACCTGGGCGGGGGCCTGACGGGAGGAGAACGAGGGGACGCGCGCACGGGGCGCGGTCTGGCTGCGCCCGCCGGCGGCGGGCTGCGGAGAGGGGGAACGCGGACTCATCCCGTGATTGTAGAGCCTGCCGCGGTCGGCGCTGCGGCGGCCGCGCCCGGGCCGCCGAATCGCTATGCGCGCCAGCGCACCGAGCGCCGCGCCCCGGCCGGCGTCAGACCAACGCCGGCGGGGATCGCCCGCGGGCTCAGCGGGCCGCGGCGGTCGGCGCGCCGCCGGGGGGCCCGCCGACGATCACGGTGGCCATCGCGTCGGGGCGGACATGGCGCTGGAAGGCCTGCCTGACGTGCTGACGGTCGACCTTGGCGATCTGCGCGGTCCAGGTATCGAGATAGTCCAGCGGCAGTCCGTACCAGCCGATATTGGCGACGTTGGTCAGCAGCTTGCGGTTGCTGTCGATCCGCAGCGGGAAGCCGTTGATCAGATTGTCCTTGGCCGCCTTCAGCTCGGCCTCGGTGGGCCCCTCCTCGACGAAGCGCTTGAGCACCTGCCGCACCAGCGCCAGCGCCTCGTCGGTCTGCGCCTTGCTGGTCTGCAGGCCGATGCCGAACGGGCCAGGCTGCTTGGACGGGGCGAAATAGCTGTCGACGCCGTAGGTCAGCCCGCGCTTCTCGCGGACCTCCTCGGTCAGCCGCGAACTGAAGCCACCGCCGCCGAGCACATAATTGCCGACCAGCAGCGCGAAATAGTCGGGATCGCCGCGGGCGATGGCGGGCTGCCCCAGCACCACGGTGGCCTGCTGCGCCGGGTGCGGGACGCGCTGTACGCTGGCGCCGATGTCCATCTTGACCGGCGGCATCGCCGGCGGCGCGGCACCGGTAGGCAGGCCGCGCGTCAGCAGTTCGGCGATCTGCTCGGCCTGGCGGCGGTCGATCGCGCCGATCAGCGTGACCACCGCACGCGAGGCCGCGTAGTTGTCGCGCCAGAAGCGTTCCAGATCGGCGCGCGTGACCGACGCGACCGACTCCGCGGTCGCCGACATGCCATACGGATGGTTGGGGTAGATGGCCTTCGACAGCAGCTTGTCGGCGATCACGCCCGGGCGCGTATCGCCCTCGCGGATCGCCGCGATCATGCGCTCCTTCTCGCGCGCCACCACGGCCTCGGGGAAGGTCGGCGCCTTGACCAGCTGCGCGGCCAGCGTGACCGACTGCGTCAGTTCCGGGTTGGAGGTCAGCGTACGCAGGCCGATGCCGCCGCGGTCGCCGCCTGCCGCGCCGCCGAAGCTGGCGCCGGTATCGGCGAAGGCGTCGGCGATCTGCGCCTCGTCGCGTGCCGGCTGGCCATCGACGGCGCCGGTGCCCTTGTCGAGCAGCGCCGCGGTCAGCGCCGCCAGGCCGGCCTTGCCCGCCGGGTCATAACGGCTGCCGGCGTCGAAGTCGACGTTGATGTCGAGCATCGGAATCGACGGACTGCGGACGAAATAGACGCGGGCGCCGGTCGATGCGGTCCAGTGTTCGATCGGAATGGCGGCTTGTGCGGTGGCGGCGCCCAGACCGGCCAGCAGGCCGGCGGCGGCGACCAGCGCTCGGCGCAGCCGGGCCGAGGGACGGGAAAACGAGAGCGAATCCATGGCGAACATCGGCGGTCCTCAGTGGCGCAGGCCGGACGGGGCCTGGGACTTGGGCTGGTTGGGATCGATCGGCTGCGGCAGCAGCGTCGCCACGGTCAGGTTGTCATCGCTGAAGTATTTGCCCGCTACCTCCTTGACCTGCTCGGGCGTGACCTGCTTGACCCGTTCGAGGATGCGATCGAGCTGCTGCCACGAGATGCCGGCGATCTCGGCCACGCCGATCTCCATCCCCTGGCCGAACACCGAATCGCGCTTGTAGATCTGGCCGGCGACGACCTGCGCCTTGACCCGCCGCAGCTCTTCGTCCGACACGCCTTCGCGCGCGATGCGCTCGATCTGCTGCCGCAAGGCGCGCTCGATCTCCTCGGTGGTATGGCCGTTGGCCGGCGTGCCGTCGAGCACGAACAGCGACTCGCCGCGATTGATGCCGTCGTAGCCGACATTGACGTCGTCGGCCAGCCGCTGCGTGCGCACCAGATCGCGCGTCAGGCGCGCATTGTCGTAGCCGTTGAGCACGGCGGCCAGCACCTCCAGCGCATACGGATCGATGTCCTTTTCGACATCGCGCAGGCGCGGCACCTTGTAGGCCATCACCAGATAGGGATTCTCGGCGGGCGCCTTGACCCAGATCCGCTTGACGCCCTTCTGCGGCGGCTCGATCTGCGGCTTGCGCACCGGCAGCGCGCGGGGCTTGAGCCTGCCGTAGGTGCGCTCGGCCATCGCGCGCACCTCGGCGGGCTTGACGTCGCCGGCCACTACCAGGATCGCGTTATTGGGCACGTACCACTCGCGATACCAGCGGCTGACATCGTCGACGCGCATATTGACCAGGTCGTTCATCCAGCCGATCACCGGGTGGCGGTAGCCCGCGCTGGTATAGACGGTGGCCAGCAGCTGTTCGTAGACGGTGCCGCGCGGCGAGTCGTCGGTACGCAGCCGCCGCTCTTCCATCACGACCTTCATCTCGCGCTCGAACTCCTCGGGGCGGATGATCAGATTGGCCATCCGGTCCGCTTCCAGCTCCGTCATCCGCTGCAGATGCTGCTTGCCGATCTGCTGGAAATACATCGTGAAATCGCGATTGGTCATCGCATTCTCGCGGCCGCCGAGCGCGGCGATCTGCCGGGAGAACTCGCCCGGCCCGACCTTGGGCGTGCCCTTGAACATCATGTGTTCGAGCATATGGGCGACGCCGGTGGTGCCGCTGACCTCGTCGATGCCGCCGACGCGATACCAGACCTGATGGGCGACGGTGGGCGCGCGGTGGTCTTCCTTGACGATCACGCGCATGCCGTTGGCCAGCTTGAACTCGGTGGTGCCGCTGTCGGCAACCGCCGCCTGTACCGCCGCCCCCGGGGCCGGCGGCGCGTCGACCGCGACGCCTTGCGCATGCGCCAGCGGCAGCCAGGCGCTGGCCGCCAGCAGTGCAAGCGCGGTCCATCCGGCCAGACGATGCGGCCGCCATGATGACGAGGGAGAATGCCGGCGCCGGTCGGCGCCTTTGGTGACATGCTGATGGGCGGGCGTTGCGCCCTGCCACGTCGACGCCGCGGTCGACCCTGCGCGATGGTTCATGCGACCCCGTCTGCTAGAATTTTGGCGATTGATTCTACCGGGGTATGGACCCCTTTCCCAATGTTTAGTTTCTGGAAGAAGCGCAAGGCCGAGCCGGCCGGCGCGCCCGCCGAGGCGCCAGCCGAAGCAACATCGGCCCCGGCAGCGCAGGCACCGGCCGCCGAAGCGCCGTCGGTCGCCGCCGCTCCGCCGCAGCCGGAAACGGCGGCGCCCTCCGCGCCGATTGCACCGCCGGCACCACCGGCGCCGGCCGCACCGGCGGCCGAACCCAAGCCCGCACCGTCCCGGCTGTCTCCGCTGTCCTGGTTCACGCGATCGTCGCAGCCCGCGGCGGAAGCGGCGCCGCCGGTGTCGACGCAAACCGAGCCACTGCGCGAGCCGGCGCTACCCGCCGCGGCACCACCCGAACCACAAGCAACACCCCAACCGGCGCGCGACATCGCTGCCGAACCGGTTCCCGCAGCACCGCCTCAGCCGGCACCGCTGTTCCCGCCCGCGTCCGTCACCACCGCCGACGACGACGAGGAGATGGTGCTGGTCCCCGTCCCGCCGCCGAGCGAGGAGGCCAAGCGCGGCTGGATGCAGCGGCTGCGCACCGGCCTGTCGAAGACCAGCCGCGGCATCAGCACGCTGTTCGTCGGCGTCAAGGTCGACGAGGCGCTGTTCGAGGAACTGGAGACCGCGCTGCTGATGGCCGATGCCGGCGTCGAGGCCACCGAATACCTGCTCGGCGAACTGCGCCGCCGCGTCAGGAGCGAGCGCATCGACACCGCCGAGGGCGTGCGCGTCGCGCTGCGCGATCTGCTGACCGAGCTGCTGCGTCCGCTCGAAAAAACGATGGCGCTCGGCCGCGAGCAGCCGATGGTGATGATGATCGCGGGCGTCAACGGCGCCGGCAAGACCACCAGCATCGGCAAGCTGTGCAAGCACTTCCAGCACTACGGCCAATCGGTGCTGCTGGCCGCGGGGGATACCTTCCGTGCGGCCGCGCGCGAGCAGTTGACGATCTGGGGCGAGCGCAACAACGTCACCGTGGTGGCGCAGGAGAGCGGCGATCCGGCCGCGGTGATCTTCGACGCGGTCAATGCCGCGCGGGCGCGCCGCGTCGACATCGTGATGGCCGACACCGCCGGCCGGCTGCCGACGCAGCTGCATCTGATGGAAGAGCTGCGCAAGGTCAAGCGCGTGATCGGCAAGGCGATGCCCACCGCGCCGCACGAGGTGCTGCTGGTGATCGACGCCAATACCGGGCAGAACGCGCTGGCGCAGGTCAAGGCCTTCGACGATGCGCTGGAGCTGACGGGCCTGATCGTGACCAAGCTCGACGGCACCGCCAAGGGCGGCATCCTGGCCGCGATCGCGCGGCAGCGTCCGGTGCCGGTCTACTTCATCGGCGTCGGCGAGAAGGTCGAGGACCTGCAGCCGTTCAAGGCCGACGAGTTCGCGCAGGCGCTGCTGGGCGACTGAACGCGCATCGGCAACGGCCGCGAGAGCAGCAACAAAAAACGGGCGCCGCTGAAAACAGCGGCGCCCGTTTTTCTTTGACGGCCCTGCGCCTGGTGGCGTGGGCTACTCCGCGTCGGGCTGGGCCTTCGGTGCGGCCTGCTGGAACGCCGGCATTTCCATGCAGGCGTCGAAGATCCGCACGATGGTCGGATAGGGTTCCAGATCGACCTGGAAGCGCTGCGCGTTGAACACCTGCGGCACCAGGCAGATATCGGCCAGCGTCGGCGTATCGCCGAAGCAGAAGCGGCCGGCCTTGCCCTCGCGCGTCAACGTGGCCTCGAGGCCGGCAAAACCGAGTTCGATCCAGTGGCGGTACCAGGCATCCTTCGCTTCCTCGCTGACGCCGAGCGTGTGCTTCAGGTACTTGAGCACGCGCAGATTGTTCAGCGGATGGATCTCGCAGGCGATCGACTGCGAGACCGCACGCACGTAGGCGCGGTCCAGCGCCGTCCCGGGCAGCAGCGGCGGCTCGGGATGCGTCTCGTCGAGATATTCGACGATCGCCATCGATTGCGACAGCGCATGATCGCCGTCGAGCAGCGTCGGCACCAGCGCATTGGCGTTCAGCGCGCGGTACTGCTCGCTCAGTTGCTGGCCGCCATCCTTCAGAAGATGCACCGGCACGTATTCGAACGGCAGGCCCTTCAGCGCCAGCGCGATACGCACGCGAAACGCCGCGGAACTACGGAAATAGCTGTAGAGCTTGAGCATCGCTTCAGACCACCTTGACCGCCAGTTCGCCCACGCCTTCGATCGCGCACTGCATGCGATCGCCCTTGACCACCGGGCCGACGCCCTCGGGCGTGCCGCTATAGATCAGATCACCCGGCTGCAGTTCGAACAGCTTCGAGAGATAGGACACCATCTCCGGCACCGACCAGATCAGGTCGGACAGATCGCCGCGCTGCTTTTCCTCGCCATTGACCGCCAGCGTCACCGCGCCGCGCTCGGGATGGCCGATGGCCTGCACCGGCACGATCGGGCCGATCGGCGCCGAATGGTCGAAGGCCTTGCCGGTCTCCCAGGGACGGCCGGTCTTCTTCGATTCGTTCTGCAGGTCGCGGCGCGTCATGTCCAGGCCCACCGCATAGCCGAACACATGCGAGGCGGCCTGCTCGACCGGGATGTCGCGCCCGCCCTTGCCGATCGCGACCACCAGCTCGACCTCGTAATGCACGTTGTTCGAGCCCGGCGGATACGGGAACGTGCCCTCCGCGCCGTCCGCGATCGGGCTGACCGCATCGCTCGGCTTGCAGAAGAAGAACGGCGGTTCGCGGTCCGGATCCGATCCCATCTCGCGTGCGTGGGCGGCATAGTTGCGCCCGACGCAGTAGACCCGCCGCACCGGGAAACGCGCGCTGCTGCCGCGCACCGGCACGCCGGTGGGCGCGGGGGGTTGGAATACGAACTCCTCGGTCATGCATCTCTCCACTGGATGGATTTGGAATGGAAACGGAAGGGCGAGCCGCGGACCTGCGCTGCGCCGGCCAACGCGCATGGTGCCTTCCGCGCGTGGGCCCGGACGGGTTGCCGGCCCCCGCGGCAGGGCATCAGCATACACCCGCCGCCCCATCGCGGGGCAAGCCGCGGGCCAAAAGCGGGCGTGATTCTTGCGTGAATCCGTTGCCAGACAGCGGCCGCGGAAAGCGGCCCCAGAGAGTCGGCCACCTCCTGACCGAACCATGAATCGCCGCCCGTCCCCTCCTCCGCCCGCGGGTTCCGCACCATCGGCCGCACCCTCGGCCACCGCGCCGGCCGCCCCTGCTTCCAGCGGACGCCCGCTGCGCATTCTGCTGGTGCGCGATCCGCTCGACGCCGATCCGCTGAACGTCGACACCATCCGCGCCGGGCTGGCGGCCGCCGGCTTCAGCGAGGTCGAGACGGCCGACGCCGACCTGGCGCTGCCGGACATCATCGCCGCGCGGCAGCCGGACCTGATCATCATCGCGTCGGAGTCGGCCGCGCGCGATACGGTCGAGCACGTATGCGTGTCGACCCAGCACGCGCCCCGCCCGATCGTGCTGTTTACCGACAACGACGATGCCGAGCGCATCAAGGCCGCGCTGACCGCCGGCATCACCGCCTATATCGTCGACGGGCTGCGCGCCGAACGCGTCAAGACCGTGCTCGACGTCGCCTACGCGCGCTTCCAGCTCGACCAGGCGCTGCGCGCGGAGCTCGATGCGACGAAGCTGAAGCTGGCCGAACGCAAGCTGGTCGAGCGCGCCAAGGGCCTGCTGATGCAGGCGCGCGGCCTCAGCGAGGACGAGGCGTACAAGCGCCTGCGCACCATGGCGATGGAGCGCGGCATCAAGCTGGTCGATGCCGCGCAGCGCGTGATCGACGTGATGAGCTGACGCTGCCCTCCGGGGCGCACGCGGTCCTTCACCGACGGCCCTTCGCGAAGGCCCCGGCGCGCACGCCGCCGGTGCAATGCACAACGCCGAGGCCGACACGTCCGGTGCGCTGCACGGCAAGCGCACCACCATTGCGGCGCACGCCCTGCTTTCACGCGGATTTCGGCACCGTCGCGCGGCATGTGCGCGCCATCGTCGTGCCCACGGCGCGCGATGCTGCATGGCACAGGGATTGCGAGATGTCAGCCGTACCGGTCAACGGCGGCCGGCACCACACGATGCAGCCGGTCGACGACGACCCGCGGCATTCCCGGACAACGGCGTCCTGATCCTCCGTGCCCTGCGGCGCGGCGGAGCGGGACGCTTTTTCTTTGGAGCCTTGCATGCCCTCTCGCCTCAGTCCCGCCAAGCCCAAGCGCCCGGCGGTCGCTGCCCATGCCATCGACGGCGGCGCCGAAGCGGCGCCCGCCAGCCAGGGCCGTCGCCGCGCGCTGGCGACCATTGCGGGCGCCAGCGTGATGACGCTGGTCGATCCGATGGTGCGCGCCGGGGCGTGGGCCGCGGGCTCGGATGCGCCCGAGAAAGCGGAAGTGCGGATCGGCTTCATCCCGCTGACCGACTGCGCCTCGGTCGTGATGGCGGCCACGCTGGGGCTGGACAAGAAGTACGGCATCAAGATCACGCCAACCAAGGAGGCCTCGTGGGCCGGCGTGCGCGACAAGCTGGTCAACGGCGAGCTCGATGCCGCGCACGTGCTGTACGGGCTCGTCTATGGCGTGCAGCTGGGCATCGGCGGACCGAAGAAGGACATGGCGGTGCTGATGAACCTGAACCACAACGGTCAGGCGATCTCGCTGTCGTCCAAGCTCGCCGAGAAGGGCGTCAAGGACGGCGCCAGCCTGCGCGCCTACATGACGCGCGAAAAGCGCGAGTACACCTTCGCGCAAACCTTCCCCACCGGCACGCACGCGATGTGGCTGTATTACTGGCTGGCGGCCAACGGCATCCATCCGATGCAGGAGGCGCGCGCGATCACGGTGCCGCCGCCGCAGATGGTGGCCAATATGCGCGTGGGCAATATGGACGGCTTCTGCGTCGGCGAGCCATGGAACGCGCGCGCGATTGCCGATCGCATCGGCTTTACCGCCGAAACCACGCAGGGCATCTGGCGCGACCATCCGGAGAAGACGCTGGGCACCACCGCCGAGTTCGTGCAGAAGTATCCGAACACGGCACGCGCGATGGTGGCGGCGGTGCTCGAGGCCTCGCGCTTCATCGACGCGTCGGCATCGAACCGGCGCAAGACGGCCGAGACCATCGCCGCGAAGTCCTACGTCAACACCGACATGGACATCATTCTCGACCGCATGCTGGGCCGCTACTCCAATGGCCTGGGCAAGACCTGGGACGACCCCCATGCGATGAAGTTCTATCAGGACGGCCATGCCAACTACCCCTTCCTGTCCGACGGCATGTGGTTCCTGACCCAGCACAAGCGCTGGGGACTGCTGAAGGAACACCCGCACTATCTGGCGGTGGCTCGCAAGGTCAATCGGATCGACGTCTACAGGCAGGCCGCCGCGGCCGCGCAGGTGCCGCTGCCCGCCAGCGAATTTCGCACCGCGAAGCTGATGGACGGCGTGGTGTGGGACGCGACCAAGGACCCGAAGGCGTACGCCGACGGTTTCAAGATCAAGGTCTGAAGCCGCTCGCGCTCGGGCGCGGTACCGGCGCGGGCGCGCCGCATCGGATGCCACCGGCCGCGGGCAAAGCGGCACAACCAGGAGTCCGCAATGAACGTCATCGTGCAGTCGACGCAGGATACCGGCGCCATGCCGGCCGATCGAGATGCGGCGAGCCCGGCCCGCCGTGCCGCGCGCCGGGCCGCGCTTTCCGCCGCCACGGCCAAGCTGATGCCGCCGCTGCTCGGCCTGGCGCTATTCGTGCTGGCCTGGCATGGCATCGCCAGCTGGATTCCGGCGCTGCCCACGCCGGGCGCGACCTGGCAGGCGGCGCTGCCGCTGTTCGCCGACCCGTTCTATCGCAACGGCCCCAACGACCAGGGCATCGGCTGGAACGTGCTGGCCTCCCTGGCGCGCGTCGGCGCCGGCTTCGGGCTTGCCGCGTTGATCGGCATTCCGGCCGGCTTCGCGCTGGGCCGCTTCGCCTTTCTGAACGGCATGGCGGCGCCCGTGATCAGCCTGTTGCGGCCGGTGTCGCCGCTGGCCTGGCTGCCGATCGGCCTGCTGCTGTTCAAGGCGGCCAACCCGGCGGCGATCTGGGCGATCTTCATCTGCTCGATCTGGCCGATGGTGATCAATACCGCGGTCGGCGTCAGCCGTGTGCCGCAGGACTATCTGAACGTCGCGCGCGTGCTCGACCTGTCCGAATGGAAGGTCTTCACGCGCGTGCTGTTCCCCGCGGTGCTGCCCTACATGCTGACCGGCGTGCGGCTGTCGATCGGCACCGCGTGGCTGGTGATCGTCGCGGCCGAGATGCTGACCGGCGGCACCGGCATCGGCTTCTGGCTGTGGGACGAGTGGAACAACCTGAAGGTCGAGCACATCGTGATCGCGATCGTGGTGATCGGCGTGGTCGGCCTGCTGCTCGAGCACGCGCTGCTGGCGCTGGCGCGGCGCTTTCAGTACGGCGGCTGATCCACGGCAACGAAACCACCGCAACGGCTCACAACAACGCACTACAGCGGCGGACGCCTCGGTCCCCGGAGGACATATGGACAAATTCGTCAGCATCGAACAGGTCGGCCAGACCTTCCAGACCCGCAAGGGGCCCTTCGTCGCGCTGCGCGATATCGACCTCGCCATCGCCGCCGGCGAATTCATCGCGCTGATCGGCCATTCGGGCTGCGGCAAGTCGACCCTGCTGAATCTGCTGGCGGGCCTGACCGCCCCGACCACCGGCACGCTGATCTGCGCCGGCCGCGAGATTGCCGGTCCGGGACCGGACCGCGCGGTCGTGTTCCAGAACCATTCGCTGCTGCCTTGGCTGTCGTGCTTCGACAATGTCTATCTCGGCGTGGAGCGCGTGTTTGCGGCCAGCGAGAGCAAGACGCAGCTGAAGGCGCGCACGCGCGATGCGCTGGCGCTGGTGGGCCTGGCGCATGCCGAGCACAAGTACCCGCACGAGATCTCGGGCGGCATGAAGCAGCGCGTCGGCATCGCCCGCGCGCTGGCGATGGAGCCGAAGATGCTGCTGATGGACGAGCCCTTCGGCGCGCTCGATGCGCTGACGCGCGCCCATCTGCAGGACGAGCTGCTGAAGATCGTGGCCGCCACGCGCAGCACGGTGGTGATGGTGACGCACGACGTCGACGAGGCGGTGCTGCTGGCCGACCGCATCGTGATGATGACCAACGGTCCGGCCGCGACCATCGGCGAGATCCTGCCTGTGCCGCTGCCGCGCTCGCGCGAGCGCATGGCGCTGGCGAGCGACGCCGATTACCTGGCCTGCCGCACCGCGGTGCTCGATTTCCTGTATCGCAAGCAGTGTCATCCGGCGCTGCAGCAGGCGGCATGAGCGCGCCCGAGTTGGCGCGGGGCGGCTCGACGTATCGCGCTATCATCGGTCCAAATCCGCCCTCCCCGCACCGCCATGTCTTCTGACCGCCACGACACCACGCCGCGCTTTTCCGCGGCGCCCTATATCAAGGAAATCGGCCGCGGCGTGGCCGGCGCACGCGCGCTGCCGCGCGACGATGCGCGGCTGCTGTTCGACGCGATGCTGGCCGGACGGGTCTCGGACCTCGAGCTGGGCGCCGTGCTGATGGCGTACCGGATCAAGGGCGAGGCCCCGCACGAGCTCGCCGGCATGCTGGAGGCCGCGCATGCGCACTGCCTGCCGCTGCCCGCGCCGGAGCGCCAGGTGGTGGTCATTCCGAGCTACAACGGCGCGCGCAAGCAGCCCAATCTGGTGCCGCTGCTGGCGCTGCTGCTCGCGCGCGAGGGCATCCCGGTGCTGATACATGGAACCCGGGAGTTCAATCAGCGCGTTACCAGCATCATGCTGTTCGAGGCATTGGGGATCCCGCCGTGCGCGACGGTGGACGAGGCCGCGCGCCGGCTGGCGCTGCCTGGCCGCGGCGGCGATACCGATCCCGGTCCGCTGGCGGTGCTGCCGATCGACGTGCTGTCGCCGGCCCTGTCGACGCTGCTCGACAAGCGCACCGTGATCGGGCTGCGCAATTCCTCGCACACCATCGTCAAGATGCTGCAGCCGGTCGGCGCGCATACGCCGGCCGAGGCGCTGCGGCTGTACAGCTACACCCATCCCGAATATCGAGAAACGCTGACCGACTACTTCTCGCACGAGCCGGCCAACGTGCTGCTGGCGCGCGGCACCGAGGGCGAGGTGGTGGCCGACGCCCGCCGCGGCAGCCGCATCGACTGGCTGCACGACGGCCATCAGCGCACGCTGGTCGATCCGATGTCGGGCTCCGTCGCCGACGTGCCGGCGCTGCCGCCGGGCACCGACGTGGCGCTGACCGCGGCGTGGATCCGTCAGGTGCTGTCCGGCGCCGTGCCGGTGCCGGCGCCGATCGCGACGCAGATCGAGACGATCCTGGCCTGCCTGCGGGAGAGTGCGCGGGTCAGCTGGGTCAGTCCGCTGTAGCGAAAACCTTTCCCTCTCCCCCAGCCGCTCTCCCGCAAGCGGGTGAGGGGCGCCAACCAGCGACTTCCCTGGTCAAACCCGCCGCGGCGGCAGCGGAATCCGCTCGGTCTCGCCCGGCACATGCGGAAACTCGTCGTTCTCCCAGCGCCGTGCCGCCTCCTCGATCGCTTCGCGGCTGCTGGCGACGAAATTCCAGAAGATATGCCGCCGGCCATCGACCGGCTCGCCGCCCAGCAGCATCAGCCGCGTCGGCTCCAGCGCCGTGACGGTCGCCTCGACCCCGGGCGTCAGCACCGCGAGATGCTCGGCCGGCAGCGCGATGCCGTCGATCGCCGCCGCGCCGTCGACCAGGTACAGGCCACGCTGTTCGTGCTCCGGCGGAATCGCCAGGCTGGCGCCGGCGTCGAGTTCCAGCGCCGCATAGAGCGTGCGGCTGAACACCTGCACCGGCGAGCGGGCCCCGAAGGCGTCGCCGGCGATCACGGTGATGCGGGCGCCGCCATGGACCAGCTGTGGCAGCGTCGCCGCCGGATGGTGGAAAAACGACGGGGCCACGGTCTCATGCTCGCGGGGCAACGCGACCCAGGTCTGGATGCCGTGCAGCCGCGGGCCGGCGTCCCGCGCGGCCTGCGGCGAGCGCTCCGAATGCACGATGCCGCTGCCCGCGGTCATCCAGTTGACATCGCCCGGCCGGATGGTCTGTTCGCTGCCGACACTGTCGCGATGGACGATTTCGCCCTCGAACAGATAGGTGACGGTAGCCAGCCCAATATGCGGATGAGGACGCACATCCATGCCCTTGCCGGCCGGCAGCTGGACCGGGCCCATATGGTCGAAGAAGATGAACGGCCCGACGGTCTGGGCGGCGGCAGAGGGCAGTACGCGCCGCACAGAAAAGTCGCCGATATCTCTTACATGCGGTTTCAACAGATGTTCAATGGCGGACATGGCTGACACTCCAAGGGCGTGGGCGGATCGACGCAATGCTGGCAAGTGTAGCCCCTTGTGGCGGCATGGCATGGTCCCTGCAGCTGAACCCCGGCCGAGGCCGGCCCTCTAACCCCATTGCCGTCCGATTGGACCGATGTTGCGCATCCGGCTTTCCGGGCGATTTTTAGTCCACCCAGCAGCTATGAAGAGTTTTCTGCGATATCCTGGAACTATCACAGTCGCCCGGACTCCAATTAGCACTCACCCGGCTGGAGTGCTAATATGCGTTGCATTGCAATGCGGGAAGCGCCGGCAAAGCCGCCGATGACGCTTTCTGCACGCGGGCATGCCACCCGCCGGATGCGAAAGGAGCCCTGAGTGAACGCAGTCCTGTCTGCCGATTCGATCACCATGAACAACACCCTGCCGATGGTGCCCCAGCGCGCCAACAGCATGGCCCTGACCCTGCCCGCCGGGCTGGGCAATCTCGACAGCTATATCCAGGCTGTCCACCGTATTCCGATGCTCACCGCCGAGGAGGAGCAGCGGCTCGCGCGCGAGTTGCGCGACCACGATTCCGTCGAGGCCGCCCGCCGCCTGGTGCTGTCGCACCTGCGCCTGGTGGTGTCGATCGCGCGCCAGTATCTGGGCTACGGCCTGCCGCACGCGGACCTGATCCAGGAAGGCAATATCGGCCTGATGAAGGCCGTCAAGCGCTTCGATCCGGATCAGGGCGTACGGCTGGTGTCGTACGCGATCCACTGGATCAAGGCGGAGATCCACGAGTACGTGCTGCGCAACTGGCGCATGGTCAAGGTCGCGACGACCAAGGCCCAGCGCAAGCTGTTCTTCAACCTGCGCAGCCACAAGCAAGGCGCCCATACCTTCACCCCGGACGAGATCGACGCGGTCGCCCGCGAACTGAACGTCAAGCCCGAGGAAGTGATGGAGATGGAAACCCGGCTGTCGGGGGGCGATCTGGCGCTGGAAGGCCAGGTCGACGACGGCGAGGAGGAGTTCGCGCCGATCGCCTACCTGGCCGACAACCATAACGAGCCGACCCGCGTGCTCGAGGCCAAACGCCAGGACCGGATGCAGGTCGAGGGCCTGGAACAGGCGCTGACCAAGCTCGATCCGCGCAGCCGCCGCATCATCGAGGCGCGCTGGCTGCAGGTCAACGACGACGGCTCGGGCGGCGCCACGCTGCACGAACTGGCCGACGAGTTCGGCGTCTCGGCCGAGCGCATCCGCCAGATCGAGTCCGCCGCGATGAAGAAGATGAAGGGCGCGCTGCAGGCCTTCGCCTGATCGGATACCGACAAGCAGCAAGCCGTAAGCCATTGCCATAAGCCGCTGGTCCCCGCATGCGCGGGGACGACGGCAGGATGGGCCGGGTTCCGCAAGGGACCCGGCCCTTTTCTTTTGCGCTGCCCCGCCACCGTGCCTGACCGCCGGCTGCGCGCCGTACGCCGCACCGATGCGCCCTCTCCTCGGGGTTTGCCCGTATCGGCCCGCCGTGATGTTGACAATCACTGAGCGGTGATCTACAAATCCGTACACAACTACAAACGATTTTGTAGACAATCCTGTCCACAAAACAAATCCTGAGAGCGGACCCGAATCCTTCGGTCCATACCGCCCGCCCGGCGCGCCCGCGCGCCAACCACCGCATGGCATCGCCTTGAGGAGACAAACATGATGCACACCACCGCGCCTGCCGCCGAGCTGCAGGACAGCGCGTCAGTCCACCACGGCAACGCGCTGATCAAGCCCTCGTACGACGAACGGCTGACCAACGAAGACCTCGCGCCGCTGAAGAAGCAGACCTGGAGCACCTACAACATCTTCGCCTTCTGGATGTCGGATGTGCACAGCGTCGGCGGCTACATCACCGCCGGCAGCCTGTTCGCGCTGGGCCTGTCCAGCTGGCAGGTGCTGGTGGCGCTGCTGGTCGGCATCGTCATCGTGCAGTTCTTCTGCAATCTGGTCGCCAAGCCCAGCCAGGTCACCGGCACGCCGTATCCGGTGATCTGCCGCGCCTCGTTCGGCGTGCTGGGCGCCAATATCCCGGCCGTGATCCGCGGCCTGATCGCGGTGGCGTGGTACGGCATCCAGACCTATCTGGCCTCGTCGGCCTTCCTGATCCTGGCGCTGCATTTCTTCCCCTCGCTGGCGCCCTACGCCGACGTCAAGCTGCATGGCTTCGCCGGGCTCTCGACGCTGGGATGGGCCGCGTTCATGACGCTGTGGGTCCTGCAGGCGCTGGTGTTCTGGACCGGCATGGAGACCATCCGCAAGTTCATCGACTGGGCCGGCCCCGCCGTCTATGTGGTGATGATCCTGCTGGCGATCTGGCTGGTGAACAAGGCCGGCTGGAACAACATCAGCTTCACGCTGAGCTTCGTCAAGTACAGCGGCTGGGAAGCGGTGCCGGTGATGCTGACCGCGATCGCACTGGTGGTGTCGTACTTCTCCGGCCCGATGCTGAACTTCGGCGACTTCTCGCGCTACGCGAAGAATTTCGGCGCGGTCCGCAAGGGCAATTTCTGGGGGCTGCCGGTCAACTTCCTCGGCTTTTCGCTGCTGACCGTGATCACGACCTCGGCCACGCTGCCGGTGTTCGGCAAGCTGATCACCGACCCGGTCGAGACCGTCAGCCATATCGACAGCACCTTCGCCATGGTGCTGGGCGCGCTGACCTTCATGATCGCCACCATCGGCATCAATATCGTCGCCAACTTCGTGTCGCCGGCGTTCGACTTCTCCAACGTCTCGCCCAAGCACATCAGCTGGCGCACCGGCGGCATGATCGCCGCGGTCGGCTCGATCTTCATCACGCCCTGGAATCTGTACAACAACCCGCAGGTCATCCACTACACGCTGGACGTGCTGGGCGCCTTCATCGGACCGCTGTTCGGCATCCTGATCTCGGACTACTACCTGGTGCGCCGGCAGAAGATCGATGTCGACGACCTGTACACGATGCGTGCGCAGGGCAAGTACTGGTACACCCGCGGCTACAACCCGGTAGCGATCGCCACGATGATCCCGGCCGCGATCATTCCGATCCTGTGCGTGGTGGTGCCGGCCTGGCAGGGACTGGCCAACTACAGCTGGTTCATCGGCATGGGCATCGCCCTGGTGCTGTACCGCCTGCTGGCGCGCCGCATGATGCCGCATTTCTTCGCCACCGCCTGACCGCGTCGCCGGTCCGGGAGCCGCCATGGCGGCCGCGCCCGGACCGGCGGCAGGCATCCTGCCGATCGTCTTTCCGAGTCACTGTGTCACCCGACCCCGACCGTTGCCATGAAGCTCAAGATCATCAATCCCAATACCACGCAAAGCATGACCGACAAGATCGGCCAATGCGCCCGCACCGTGGCCTCGCCCGACACGCGTATCGTCGCGGTCAGCCCGCGCATGGGTCCCGCTTCCATCGAGAGCCACTATGACGAAGCGCTGTCGGTGCCGGGCATCCTCGAGGAGATTCGCCTGGGCGAGGCCGACGGCGTCGACGGCTACGTGATCGCCTGCTTCGGCGATCCGGGGCTGTACGCGGCGCGCGAGATGGCGCGTGGACCGGTGATCGGCATCGCCGAGGCCGCGATGCACATGGCCAGCCTGATCGGCACCAGCTTCAGCGTCGTGACCACGCTGGCGCGCACCTGCAATATCGCGTGGCATCTGGCCGAGCGCTATGGCATGGAACGCTTCTGCCGCAACGTGCACGCCTGCGACCTGCGGGTGCTGGAGCTGGAGCGGCCCGGCTCCGATGCGCGGCGGATCATCACCGAGTCCTGCCGCCAGGCGCTGACGCAGGACCGCAGCGACTGCATCGTGCTCGGCTGCGCCGGCATGACGGACCTGTGCGAGGAGATCGCCGACGCGATCGGCGCGCCGGTCATCGACGGCGTGGTGTCGGCGGTCAAGATGGTCGAGTCGCTGGTCGCGATCCGGCTGCGCACCAGCAAGCGCGGCGACTGGGCCAAACCGTTGCCGAAGCCGTATGCCGGCATGCTGGCACCGTTCGCGATCAATTGAGGCGCCGCTGTCCCTCGCCGCTCCCATCGATTTCCGCTCACCGCAGATCATGTCCACTTCGATCTCCCCTTCCCGCCCGCCGTCCGGCGCCGATGCCGGCCAACCGTACCCCCGCGACCTGATCGGCTACGGCGCGCAGCCGCCGCATGCCCGCTGGCCGGGCGGCGCGCGCATCGCGCTGCAGTTCGTGCTCAATTACGAGGAAGGCGGCGAGAACTGCGTGCTGCACGGCGACGCGGCCTCCGAGCAGTTCCTCTCCGAGATCGTCGGCGCGGCGGCCTATCCGGACCGCCACATGAGCATGGAGAGCATCTACGAATACGGCTCGCGCGCCGGCGTCTGGCGCATCCTGCGCGAGTTCGAGC
>NZ_JAGFTW010000038.1:0-144006 GCF_017598945.1 Cupriavidus gilardii | reverse complement strand
TAGCAAGTCGGAACCACCCCTTCCCATCCCGAACAGGACCGTGAAACGACTTCGCGCCGATGATAGTGCGGACTACCCGTGTGAAAGTAGGTCATCGCCAGGCTCTCCTTTGAAAACGCCCCAGATCTCCCAAGGTCTGGGGCGTTTTGCTTTGCGGCGGCGGCAAGCGCATCTCCGCCTCGGCCAAGCCAGGTTGCTGAACCTGCTATTCGGGCGGCTCCTGAGGCGTTTCAAGGCGTTCCGCGGCCGCCTATAGGGTGAGAGGACATCGTTTCCGGTGTCCGCGAAGATGGTTCGCCACGGGCCCCCGCAGCCCGTTTCCGCCGACGATCGAACAAGCCGATTTCCTGGCAAAACAGAGGGAAAGCGCTTGACAGGCGGGGGCGATTACACCATAATCGCAAGTTCTCTGCGGAGAGGTGCCCGAGTGGCTAAAGGGGGCAGACTGTAAATCTGTTGGCTTACGCCTACGTTGGTTCGAATCCAACCCTCTCCACCAGAATGCAATGCAGCAGCAGTCCGGCAATGTCGGTGAAGTGAAGTAACCCGGGCGGGTGTAGCTCAATGGTAGAGCAGAAGCCTTCCAAGCTTACGACGAGGGTTCGATTCCCTTCACCCGCTCCAGCAGGATTGCTGCACGGCAGTCATCAAGTTTCGCCCATGTGGCTCAGTGGTAGAGCACTCCCTTGGTAAGGGAGAGGTCGGCAGTTCGATCCTGCCCATGGGCACCAAATACCGCACTGGCAATATCGCTACCGAGACAGGAGTCGCGAAATGGCAAAGGAAAAGTTCGAGCGGACTAAGCCGCACGTGAACGTTGGTACGATTGGTCACGTTGACCACGGCAAGACGACGCTGACGGCGGCGATTGCGACGGTGCTGGCTGCGAAGTTCGGCGGTGCCGCGAAGAAGTACGACGAAATCGATGCGGCGCCGGAAGAGAAGGCACGCGGTATTACCATCAACACCGCGCACGTCGAGTACGAGACGGCCAACCGCCACTACGCGCACGTTGACTGCCCGGGCCACGCCGACTACGTCAAGAACATGATCACCGGTGCCGCCCAGATGGACGGCGCGATCCTGGTGTGCTCGGCCGCTGACGGCCCGATGCCGCAGACGCGCGAGCACATCCTGCTGGCCCGTCAGGTCGGCGTGCCGTACATCATCGTGTTCCTGAACAAGTGCGACATGGTGGACGACGCCGAGCTGCTCGAGCTGGTGGAAATGGAAGTGCGCGAGCTGCTCTCGAAGTACGAGTTCCCCGGCGACGACACCCCGATCATCAAGGGTTCGGCCAAGCTGGCGCTCGAAGGCGACAAGGGCGAGCTGGGCGAAGTGGCGATCATGAACCTGGCCGAAGCGCTGGACACCTACATCCCGACGCCGGAGCGCGCCGTGGACGGCACGTTCCTGATGCCGGTCGAAGACGTGTTCTCGATCTCGGGCCGCGGTACCGTGGTGACCGGCCGTATCGAGCGTGGCGTGATCAAGGTCGGCGAGGAAATCGAAATCGTCGGTATCCGCCCGACGGTCAAGACCACCTGCACCGGCGTGGAAATGTTCCGCAAGCTGCTGGACCAGGGCCAGGCTGGCGACAACGTCGGTCTGCTGCTGCGCGGCACCAAGCGTGAAGACGTCGAGCGCGGCCAGGTGCTGTGCAAGCCGGGTTCGATCAAGCCGCACACGCACTTCACCGGCGAGGTGTACATCCTGTCGAAGGACGAAGGCGGCCGTCACACCCCGTTCTTCAACAACTACCGTCCGCAGTTCTATTTCCGTACGACCGACGTGACCGGCTCGATCGAGCTGCCGAAGGACAAGGAAATGGTCATGCCGGGCGACAACGTGTCGATCACCGTCAAGCTGATCGCCCCGATCGCGATGGAAGAAGGCCTGCGCTTCGCCATCCGTGAAGGCGGCCGCACCGTCGGCGCCGGCGTCGTCGCCAAGATCCTGGACTAAGCAGTCACGACAGCAAACGCGGCACCAACCGGCCGCGTTTGCCGCCAGTGGGGTTGGCTCCAGCCGACCCCAAAGTTGTTTTAGGGGTATAGCTCAACTGGCAGAGCGTCGGTCTCCAAAACCGAAGGTTGGGGGTTCGATTCCCTCTGCCCCTGCCAATTCAATCAGCCGCGTCGGGCGGATCCACAGAGGATCCATCGTGACGCGGCTTAGTCTCGTTTGCGAAACATGGCCAATCCCAACGTCGAAACCGTCAACACCTCCAGTGGCAAGTGGCTGCTGGGCGTGGCCGTGCTGCTCGTGGTGGCCGGCGTGATCGGTTTCTACGCGCTGGCGCAGCAGCCTGCCTACGTGCGCGGCGCCGCGCTGTTCGCGGGTATCGCGCTCGGCGTGATCGTCGCGCTGGTGTCCGCACCGGGCAAGGAATTCGTGGGATTCGCCAGGGAATCGTACCGGGAAGTCCGCAAGGTGGTGTGGCCGACCCGCAAGGAAGCCGGACAGATGACGGGCCTGGTGTTCGTCTTCGTGGTCATCATGGCGCTGTTCTTGTGGTCTGCCGACAAACTGATCGAGTGGGTGATCTTCTCCCTCGTGCTGGGCTGGAAATAAGGGGAAGGACATGACGGACGACGCAACGCAGGAAACCACGCCTACGCAGCCGCCTTCGAAGAAGCGCTGGTATGTGGTCCACGCATACTCCGGCATGGAGAAAAGCGTGCAGCGCGCCTTGCAGGAACGCATCGAGCGCGCGGAGATGCAGGACAAGTTCGGACGCATTCTGGTGCCGTCCGAGGAAGTGATCGAAATGAAGGGCGGTCAGCGTTCGGTGACCGAGCGGCGCTTCTTCCCGGGCTATGTGCTCGTGGAAATGGAGATGACAGATGAAACGTGGCACCTGGTGAAGAACACCAGCAAGGTCACCGGCTTCGTCGGCGGCGCGCGCAATCGTCCGAGTCCGATTTCCCAGAAGGAAGTCGACAAGATCATGACGCAGATGCAGGAAGGCGTCGAAAAGCCGCGGCCCAAGACGCTGTTCGAAGTGGGCGAAATGGTGCGCGTCAAGGACGGCCCGTTCACCGACTTCAACGGCAACGTGGAAGAGGTCAACTACGAGAAGTCGCGCCTGCGCGTCTCGGTGACCATCTTCGGCCGCGCCACCCCGGTCGAACTCGAGTTCGGCCAGGTCGAGAAGGTCTGATCGATCTGCTCGCTACAGGATTCGCAGCGTCGCACCGCTTTTGGCGGTGCGGCCGGCGACGCCCCGCAAGGGGCACAAGAGGAGCGTGAGGCCAGGTCCGCCCAAGGCGGCCGGCGACAGCGCGTTACGACTCAACAGGACTGACTGCCGAACTTGCAGCGGTCCGGATTGGAGTAAAGATGGCCAAGAAGATTATTGGCTTTATCAAGCTGCAGATCCCGGCTGGTAAAGCGAACCCCTCCCCGCCCGTGGGCCCGGCACTGGGTCAGCGCGGCCTGAACATCATGGAGTTCTGCAAGGCGTTCAACGCGCAGACCCAGGGCATGGAACCCGGCCTGCCGGTGCCGGTGGTGATCACCGCCTACGCCGACAAGAGCTTCACCTTCGTGATGAAGTCGCCGCCGGCCACCGTGCTGATCAAGAAGGCTGCCGGCATCACCAAGGGTTCGGCCAAGCCGCACACCGACAAGGTTGGCAAGATCACCCGCGCCCAGGCTGAAGACATCGCCAAGGCCAAGAACGCCGACCTGACCGCCGCCGATCTGGACGCGGCAGTGCGCACCATCGCCGGCTCGGCCCGCTCGATGGGTATCACCGTGGAGGGTCTGTAAATGGCTAAGGTTTCGAAGCGCGTAGCGGCCAACAAGGCCAAGATCGAGCGCACCAAGTTCTACCCGATCGACGAGGCGCTGGGCCTGGTCAAGGAATGCGCGTCGGCCAAGTTCGACGAGTCGATCGACGTCGCCGTGCAGCTGGGCATCGACGCCAAGAAGTCGGACCAGGTGGTCCGTGGCTCGGTGGTGCTGCCCGCCGGTACCGGCAAGTCGGTCCGCGTGGCGGTGTTCGCCCAGGGCGAGAAGGCTGAAGCGGCCAAGGCCGCCGGTGCCGACGTGGTCGGCATGGAAGACCTCGCCGAGCAAGTCAAGGCCGGCAACCTGAACTTCGACGTCGTGATCGCTTCGCCGGACACGATGCGTATCGTCGGTACGCTGGGCCAGATCCTCGGTCCGCGCGGCCTGATGCCGAACCCGAAGGTCGGTACCGTGACGCCGGACGTGGCTCAGGCGGTCAAGAACGCCAAGGCCGGTCAGGTTCAGTTCCGTGTCGACAAGGCCGGCATCATCCACGCGACCATCGGCCGCCGTTCGTTCGAGGACGCCGCGCTCAAGAGCAACCTGTCGGCGCTGATCGACGCGCTGGTCAAGGCCAAGCCGGCCACCAGCAAGGGCGTCTACCTGCGCAAGATCGCGGTCTCCTCGACCATGGGCGTGGGCGTTCGCGTCGACCAGACCTCGCTGGCCGCCTAAGCGGCTGGCAATACGCTGGCCACACGTTGGTCAGTCAGCCGACCGGACCCGATAACACCGGTCGGCCAGGCATTCGAAGGTTCCGGCCCTGCGCCGGGACCGGCCCGCCAAGGCGGGCCAGAGAAAGGCTTTGGGCAGTGGTGCCGGCGCCAGCCGCCGGTCCCGCTGGTTATCAAAGACCGCTGGCGGTCATGTTTGCGCGCAAGCCAGGGCATGGCCTTAATCGGTGGGACCGTACACGGCAACAAGGTGACGGCAGCCTGCCCGCCAGCGTAGATGGCGAACCCGAAGGTTGGAATGGTCCGGGGCGAGATCCCCGGGTGATTCGGGCCAATCGGACGCCGTTCGTTTGGACTGATGCAAGGTCCTCCGTCGCCGGAGCACCGCGCATCGTTTTGGAGCTTAACCGTGCCACTCAATATTGAAGATAAGAAGGCCGTCGTTGCTGAGGTGTCGGCGCAAGTCGCCAAAGCCCAGACCATCGTCGTGGCCGAATATCGCGGCATCACGGTTGGCGATCTGACCAGGCTGCGTGCCACCGCCCGCGAGCAAGGCGTCTACCTGCGCGTTCTGAAGAACACGCTGGCTCGCCGCGCCGTGGAAGGTACGCCGTTTGCCGCGCTCGCGGAGCAATTGACCGGCCCGCTGATCTACGGAATTTCCGAAGACGCAGTGGCCTCGGCCAAGGTTCTGAACGACTTCGCCAAGACCAACGACAAGCTGGTCCTGCGCGCCGGGTCGTTCGACGGCAAGGTGCTCGACGTCAACGCCGTCAAGGCGCTGGCCTCGATCCCGAGCCGCGACCAACTGATTGCTCAGCTGCTTGGCGTCATGCAAGCGCCGGTGTCGGGCTTTGCCCGCCTGCTGGCCGCGCTGGCCGAGAAGAAGAGCGAAGGTGCCCCCGCCGAGGAAGGCGCCGCGGCCTAAGGCCAGGCTCGTCCCGATCGCAATACCGATACCGAATCAAATCTAGGAGTATTTCCAAATGGCAATCACCAAAGACGACATCCTCGAAGCCGTTGGCGCGATGTCCGTGATGGAACTGAACGACCTGGTCAAGGCGTTCGAAGAGAAGTTTGGCGTGTCCGCCGCCGCG
Organism: Cupriavidus gilardii; assembly: GCF_017598945.1. Classification (GTDB taxonomy): domain Bacteria; phylum Pseudomonadota; class Gammaproteobacteria; order Burkholderiales; family Burkholderiaceae; genus Cupriavidus; species Cupriavidus gilardii_E. Next base: position 138,440 of record NZ_JAGFTW010000038.1, on the reverse strand, counting down.
ATGGCCGTGGCTGCTGCCCCGGGCGCTGCGGGTGCCGCTGCCGCCGAAGAGAAGACCGAGTTCAACGTTGTGCTGGCTGAAGTCGGCGCGAACAAGGTCGGCGTCATCAAGGCCGTTCGCGAAATCACCGGCCTGGGCCTGAAGGAAGCCAAGGACCTGGTCGATGGCGCACCGAAGCCCGTCAAGGAAGGCGTGGACAAGGCTACCGCCGACGACGCCAAGAAGAAGCTGGAAGACGCCGGCGCGAAGGTCGAAATCAAGTAAGCAGTTTTCGCGTGCCCTCCGGCACGCGAATGGGGCTGGCAAAGGGGAAATCCCGGCGCCAGCCTTTTTGCGCTTCTGTGATTGTGTTTTATCGGACACTCACTGGCGCAAGAAGTGATGCATTGCCTACTCGGCTCCCGGGTGAAACTCGGGGCCGCAGCAGAGGCCAAACATCAGTGGCACACTAAGCGGTTGCTGCTGATGTTTGTCTTCTGAACCGACTGCAGAAGACAAGTTTGGTCGGGTGTTCCCCGAACTGGCGCGCGTGGATGATGGCGCCGGTTCGCAGCGTGCGGACACCGTCAGCCAGAGGTTGGTAGCGGCCAACCGCCAAATCCCCTCCCAGTCGCTGAACACCTCAGGCGCCGGTCAGGTCCAGCCAGCCCTGCGATGATTCGGAGATCCCATGGCGTACAGCTTCACCGAAAAGAAGCGCATTCGCAAAAGCTTTGCGAAGCGCGCGACGGTTCACCAGGTTCCATTCCTGCTAGCCACCCAGATCGAATCGTACACCCAGTTCTTGCAAGCGGATACGCCACCCGCGCGTCGCAAGAACGAAGGCCTGCAAGCCGCCTTCAACGCAATTTTCCCCATCGTCTCCCATAACGGGCTCGCCCGTATGGAGTTCGTGTCGTACCACCTGTCCAACCCGCCGTTCGACGTCAAGGAATGTCAACAGCGTGGCCTGACGTTCCATTCGGCCCTGCGCGCCAAGGTTCGCCTGATCATCAACGATCGCGAGAACCCGGGCAAGGTCAAGGAAGTGAAGGAGCAGGAAGTCTACATGGGCGAGATTCCGCTCATGACCTCGACCGGCTCGTTCGTGATCAACGGCACCGAGCGCGTGATCGTCTCGCAGCTGCACCGTTCGCCGGGCGTGTTCTTCGAGCACGACAAGGGCAAGACGCACAGCTCGGGCAAGCTGCTGTTCTCGGCACGGATCATTCCGTACCGCGGCTCGTGGCTGGACTTCGAGTTCGACCCGAAGGACATCCTGTATTTCCGCGTCGACCGCCGCCGCAAGATGCCGGTGACGATCCTGCTCAAGTCGATCGGCCTGACCCCGGAACAGATCCTCGCGCACTTCTTCGTGTTCGACAACTTCACGCTGCAGGCCGAAGGCGCGCAGCTGGAGTTCGTGCCCGAGCGCCTGCGCGGCGAAGTCGCGCGCTTCGACATCGCCGACAAGAACGGCCGTGTCGTGGTCGAGAAGGACAAGCGGATCAACGCCAAGCACATCCGTGACCTGGAGTCCGCCGGCACCAAGCTGATCAGCGTGCCGGAAGACTATCTGCTGGGCCGCGTGCTGGCCAAGAACATCATCGACCCGGATACCGGCGAGGTGATCGCCAACGCCAACGACGAACTGACCGAAACGCTGCTCGAATCGCTGCGCGAAGCCGGCGTCAAGCAGATCCAGACGCTGTACACCAACGATCTGGACCAGGGTCCGTACATCTCGCAGACCCTGCGCACCGACGACACCGCCGACCAGACCGCGGCCCGTATCGCGATCTACCGGATGATGCGCCCGGGCGAGCCGCCCACCGAGGACGCCGTCGAAGCGCTGTTCCAGCGCCTGTTCTACAGCGAAGAGTCGTACGACCTGTCGCGCGTGGGCCGCATGAAGGTCAACAGCCGCCTGGGCCGCCCGAGCGGCGAGGGCAGCATGGTGCTGCAGGACGAGGACATCCTCGAGACCATCAAGATCCTGGTCAACCTGCGCAACGGCAAGGGCGAAGTCGACGACATCGATCACCTGGGCAACCGTCGCGTGCGTTGCGTCGGCGAGCTGGCCGAGAACCAGTTCCGCGCCGGCCTGTCGCGCGTGGAGCGTGCCGTCAAGGAACGTCTGGGCCAGGCCGAGACCGAGAACCTGATGCCGCACGACCTGATCAACTCGAAGCCGATCTCGTCGGCGATCCGCGAGTTCTTCGGTTCGTCGCAGCTGTCGCAGTTCATGGACCAGACCAACCCGCTGTCCGAGATCACGCACAAGCGTCGCGTGTCCGCTCTGGGCCCGGGCGGTCTGACGCGCGAACGCGCGGGCTTCGAAGTGCGCGACGTGCACCCGACCCACTATGGCCGCGTGTGCCCGATCGAAACGCCGGAAGGTCCGAACATCGGTCTGATCAACTCGCTGGCGCTGTACGCCCGCCTGAACGAATACGGCTTCCTCGAGACGCCGTACCGCAAGGTCGAGAACGGCAAGCTGACCGATCAGGTCGACTACCTGTCGGCGATCGAGGAAGGCAAGTACGTGGTGGCGCAGGCCAACGCGACGGTCGATGCCGAAGGCAACCTGATCGACGAGCTGGTGTCGGCGCGTGAAGGCAGCGAGCGCGAGACCCGCATGGTCACGCCGGACCGCGTGCAGTACATCGACGTGGCGCCGTCGCAGATCGTGTCGGCCGCCGCGTCGCTGGTGCCGTTCCTCGAGCACGATGACGCGAACCGTGCACTGATGGGCGCGAACATGCAGCGTCAGGCCGTGCCTTGCCTGCGTCCGGACAAGCCGCTGGTCGGCACCGGCATCGAGCGCACCGTCGCGGTCGACTCGGGCACCGCCGTGCAGGCGACCCGTGGCGGCGTGGTCGACTATGTCGACGCGAACCGTATCGTGATCCGCGTCAACGACGACGAAGCCGTGGCCGGCGAAGTCGGCGTGGACATCTACAACCTGATCAAGTACACGCGTTCGAACCAGAACACGAACATCAACCAGCGTCCGATGGTCAAGGTGGGCGACCACGTGGCCCGCGGCGACGTGATCGCCGATGGCGCCTCGACCGACCTGGGCGAGCTCGCGCTCGGCCAGAACATGCTGGTCGCGTTCATGCCCTGGAACGGCTACAACTTCGAAGACTCGATCCTGATCTCGGAACGCGTCGTTGCCGAAGACCGCTACACCTCGATCCACATCGAGGAGCTGTCGGTCGTCGCCCGCGACACCAAGCTCGGACCCGAGGAAATCACGCGCGACATCTCGAACCTGGCAGAAGCCCAACTGGCCCGCCTGGACGAGTCCGGCATCACCTACATCGGTGCCGAGGTCGAGGCCGGCGACGTGCTGGTCGGCAAGGTCACGCCCAAGGGCGAGACCCAGCTGACGCCGGAAGAGAAGCTGCTGCGCGCGATCTTCGGCGAGAAGGCGTCCGACGTGAAGGACACCTCGCTGCGCGTGCCCTCGGGCATGAGCGGCATCGTGATCGACGTGCAGGTCTTCACCCGTGAAGGCGTGACCCGCGACAAGCGCGCCCAGTCGATCATCGACGACGAACTGAAGCGCTACCGCCTGGACCTGAACGACCAGCTGCGTATCGTCGAGGGCGATGCGTTCCAGCGTCTGGAGCGCCTGCTGATCGACAAGACCGTCAATGGCGGTCCGAAGAAGCTGGCCAAGGGTGCGAAGCTGACCAAGGAGTACCTGGACGATCTGGACAAGTACCACTGGTTCGACATCCGTCCGGCCGACGAGGAAGTCGCGGCCCAGCTCGAAGCGGTCAAGGAAGCGATCGAGCAGAAGCGCCACGAGTTCGACCTGGCCTTCGAGGAAAAGCGCAAGAAGCTGACCCAGGGCGACGAGCTGCCCCCGGGCGTCATCAAGATGGTCAAGGTCTACCTGGCCGTCAAGCGCCGCCTGCAGCCTGGCGACAAGATGGCCGGCCGTCACGGCAACAAGGGTGTGGTGTCGAAGATCGTGCCGATCGAGGACATGCCCTACATGGCCGACGGCACGCCTGCCGACATCGTGCTGAACCCGCTCGGCGTGCCGTCGCGGATGAACGTGGGTCAGATTCTCGAGACCCACCTGGGCTGGGCCGCGCGCGGTCTGGGCCAGCGCATCGGCGACATGCTCAAGGCACAGGCCAAGGCGCAGGAGCTGCGTGCTCTGCTCGCTCAGATCTACAACGAGAGCGGCAAGGCCGAAGACCTCGACAGCCTGTCCGATGCCGAAGTGCTGGAGCTGGCGAACAACCTGAAGAAGGGCGTGCCCTTCGCGACCCCGGTGTTCGACGGCGCGCATGAGGCCGAAATCCGCCGCATGCTGGATCTGGCCTATCCGGACGAAGTCGCCAAGGAGAAGGGCCTGACCGCATCGAAGCAGCAGGTCACGCTGTACGACGGCCGCACCGGCGAGGCGTTCGAGCGTCCGGTCACGCTGGGTGTGATGCACATGCTGAAGCTGCATCACCTGGTCGACGACAAGATGCACGCGCGTTCGACCGGCCCGTACTCGCTCGTCACCCAGCAGCCGCTGGGCGGCAAGGCGCAGTTCGGCGGCCAGCGTTTCGGCGAGATGGAAGTGTGGGCGCTGGAAGCGTACGGCGCCTCCTACGTGCTGCAGGAAATGCTGACGGTCAAGTCCGACGACGTGAACGGCCGTACCAAGGTGTACGAAAACATCGTCAAGGGCGAGCACTCGATCGATGCCGGCATGCCGGAGTCGTTCAACGTGCTGGTGAAGGAAATCCGCTCGCTGGGTATCGATATCGACCTGGATCGCTACTGATCTTCGAGCGAAACGGAGGCGGCACGAAGCCGTCTCCGGCGGATTTCCCACAGGATGAATGCCGGCGGCCCGATACCTCGGGCCGGCGGCGAAACAAGGAGTTGCAATGAAAGCATTGCTCGATCTCTTTAAGCAGGTTCAGCAGGAAGAGCAGTTCGACGCGATCAAGATCGGCCTGGCCTCGCCGGAAAAGATCCGCTCGTGGTCGTACGGCGAAGTCAAGAAGCCGGAAACCATCAACTACCGGACCTTCAAGCCCGAGCGCGACGGTCTGTTCTGCGCCAAGATCTTCGGTCCGATCAAGGACTACGAGTGCCTGTGCGGCAAGTACAAGCGCCTGAAGCACCGTGGCGTGATCTGCGAGAAGTGCGGCGTCGAGGTGACGCTGGCGAAGGTGCGCCGCGAGCGCATGGGCCATATCGAACTGGCCGCGCCGACCGCGCACATCTGGTTCCTGAAGTCGCTGCCGTCGCGTCTGGGCATGGTGCTCGACATGACGCTGCGCGACATCGAGCGCGTGCTGTATTTCGAAGCGTTCGTGGTGCTCGAGCCCGGCATGACCCCGCTCAAGAAGAGCCAGATCATGTCCGAGGACGACTACATCGCGAAGTGCGAGGAGTACGGCGAGGGCGAATTCGTCGCGATGATGGGTGCCGAGGGCATCCGTGAGCTGCTGCGCGGTATCGACATCGAGAAGCAGATCGAACAGATCCGCGCCGAGCTGCAGGCCACCGGTTCCGAAGCCAAGATCAAGAAGTACGCCAAGCGCCTGAAGGTGCTCGAGGCCTTCCAGCGTTCGGGCATCAAGCCCGAGTGGATGATCCTCGAGGTGCTGCCGGTGCTGCCGCCCGAGCTGCGTCCGCTGGTGCCGCTGGACGGCGGCCGCTTCGCGACCTCGGACCTGAACGACCTGTATCGCCGCGTGATCAACCGCAACAACCGGTTGAAGCGCCTGCTCGAGCTGAAGGCCCCCGAAATCATCGTGCGCAACGAAAAGCGCATGCTGCAGGAAGCGGTCGACTCGCTGCTGGACAACGGCCGTCGCGGCAAGGCGATGACCGGCGCCAACAAGCGTCCGCTGAAGTCGCTGGCCGAGATGATCAAGGGCAAGGGCGGCCGTTTCCGTCAGAACCTGCTGGGCAAGCGCGTCGACTACTCGGGCCGTTCGGTCATCGTGGTCGGCCCGACGCTGAAGCTGCACCAGTGCGGTCTGCCCAAGCTGATGGCGCTGGAGCTGTTCAAGCCCTTCATCTTCCACAAGCTGGAAACGATGGGCATCGCCACCACCATCAAGGCGGCCAAGAAGGAAGTCGAAAGCCAGACCCCGGTCGTGTGGGACATCCTGGAAGAGGTGATCCGCGAGCACCCGGTGATGCTGAACCGCGCGCCGACGCTGCACCGCCTGGGCATCCAGGCCTTCGAACCGGTGCTGATCGAAGGCAAGGCGATCCAGCTGCATCCGCTCGTCTGCGCGGCGTTCAACGCCGACTTCGACGGCGACCAGATGGCCGTTCACGTGCCGCTGTCGCTGGAAGCGCAGATGGAAGCCCGCACGCTGATGCTGGCCTCGAACAACGTGCTGTTCCCGGCCAACGGCGATCCGTCGATCGTGCCGTCGCAGGACGTGGTGCTGGGCCTGTACTACACCACTCGCGACAAGATCAACGGCAAGGGCGAGGGCATGACCTTCGCCGACGTCAGCGAGGTGATCCGCGCCTACGAGAACAAGGAAGTCGAACTGGCTTCCCGCGTGAACGTGCGCATCACCGAGTATGAGCTGGTCGACAAGGACGCCGAGGGCGACGCGCGCTTCGCGCCCAAGATCACGCTGCAGGCCACCACGGTCGGCCGTGCGATCCTGTCCGAGATCCTGCCCAAGGGCCTGCCCTTCTCGGTGCTGAACAAGCCGCTGAAGAAGAAGGAAATCTCGCGCCTGATCAACACCGCGTTCCGCAAGTGCGGTCTGCGCGAGACGGTGATCTTCGCCGACAAGCTGCTGCAGTCGGGCTTCCGCCTGGCGACGCGCGCCGGTATCTCGATCGCGATCGACGACATGCTGGTGCCGCCGCAGAAGGAAAAGATCATCGCCGACGCCGCGGCCAAGGTGAAGGAATACGACAAGCAGTACATGTCGGGTCTGGTGACGGACCAGGAGCGCTACAACAACGTCGTGGACATCTGGGGCGCCGCCGGCGACCAGGTGGGCAAGGCGATGATGGAGCAGCTGCAGCACGAGGACGTGGTCGACCGCAACGGCAACACCGTCAAGCAGGAGTCGTTCAACTCCATCTACATGATGGCCGACTCGGGTGCGCGGGGTTCCGCGGCGCAGATCCGTCAGCTGGCCGGTATGCGCGGCCTGATGGCCAAGCCGGACGGCTCGATCATCGAGACGCCGATTACCGCGAACTTCCGCGAAGGCCTGAACGTTCTGCAGTACTTCATCTCGACCCACGGTGCGCGTAAGGGCCTGGCCGATACCGCGCTGAAGACCGCGAACTCGGGTTACCTGACCCGTCGTCTGGTCGACGTGACGCAGGATCTGGTGGTGGTCGAGGAGGATTGCGGCACCACCAACGGCGTCGCGATGAAGGCGCTGGTCGAAGGCGGTGAAGTCATCGAAGCGCTGCGCGACCGTATTCTGGGCCGCGTGACGGTGTCGGACGTGGTCAACCCCGAGACGCAGGAAACGGCGATCGAGGCTGGCACGCTGCTGGACGAAGACCTGGTCGACCTGATCGACCAGATCGGCGTCGACGAGGTCAAGGTCCGTACCCCGCTGTCGTGCGACACGCGCTACGGCCTGTGCGCCAAGTGCTATGGCCGCGACCTCGGCCGCGGCTCCCTGGTCAATACCGGCGAGGCGGTCGGCGTGATCGCCGCGCAGTCGATCGGCGAGCCGGGCACGCAGCTGACGATGCGTACGTTCCACATCGGCGGTGCGGCATCGCGTGCGGCGGTCGCCTCGAGCGTCGAAGCGAAGGCCACCGGTACGGTGCGCTTCACCGCGACGATGCGCTACGTGACCAACGCCAAGGGCGAACTGATCGTGATCTCGCGTTCGGGCGAGGCGCTGATCACCGACGACCACGGCCGCGAGCGCGAGCGCCACAAGATCCCGTACGGCGCCACGCTGCTGGTGCAGGACGGTCAGGCGATCAAGGCGGGCACGCAACTGGCGACCTGGGACGCGCTGACGCGCCCGATCGTGTCGGAGTACTCGGGCACGATCAAGTTCGAGAACGTCGAGGAAGGCGTGACCGTCGCCAAGCAGATGGACGAGGTCACCGGTCTGTCGACGCTGGTCGTGATCGACGCCAAGCGCCGTACGGCTGCCACCAAGGGCCTGCGCCCGCAGGTGAAGCTGCTCGACGCCAACGGCCAGGAAGTCAAGATTCCGGGCACGGACCACTCCGTGACCATCGGCTTCCAGGTCGGCGCGCTGATCACCGTCAAGGACGGTCAGCAGGTGCACGTCGGTGAAGTGCTGGCGCGTATCCCGACCGAGTCGCAGAAGACCCGCGACATTACCGGTGGTCTGCCGCGCGTGGCCGAGCTGTTCGAAGCGCGTTCGCCGAAGGACGCCGCCGTGCTGGCGGAAGTCACCGGTACCGTGTCGTTCGGCAAGGACACCAAGGGCAAGCAGCGTCTGGTCATCACCGACCTCGACGGCAATGCGCACGAGTTCCTGATCGCCAAGGAAAAGCAGGTGCTGGTCCACGACGGTCAGGTGGTGAACAAGGGCGAGATGATCGTCGAGGGTCCGGCGGATCCGCACGACATCCTGCGCCTGAAGGGCATCGAGGAGCTGGCGCACTACATCGTCGACGAAGTGCAGGACGTCTACCGTCTGCAGGGCGTGAAGATCAACGACAAGCACATCGAAGTGATCGTGCGTCAGATGCTGCGCCGCGTGCAGATCGTCGATGTCGGCGACACCAAGTTCATCCCGGGTGAACAGGTGGAGCGCTCGGAGCTGCTGGACGAAAACGACCGCGTGATCGCGGAAGGCAAGCGTCCGGCCACCTACGAGAACCTGCTGCTCGGTATCACGAAGGCGTCGCTGTCGACCGACAGCTTCATCTCGGCGGCATCGTTCCAGGAAACGACGCGCGTGCTGACCGAGGCCGCGATCATGGGCAAGACCGACGACCTGCGCGGTCTGAAGGAAAACGTGATCGTGGGTCGTCTGATCCCGGCCGGTACGGGCCTGGCCTACCACCGCGCCCGCAAGGCGCGCGAGGCGGCCGAGCGCGAACGCGCCCAGGCGATCTCCGAAGAAGAGCAGTCGCTCTTCATGGAGCCGTCGGAGGTGCATGCCACCACCGAGAACGGCGGGGACAACCCGGCGGTCTGAGGTTCGATGCAGTAAAAACGTTGTAACGCTGTAACGACAAAGCCCGGTGCGAGAGATCGCACCGGGCTTTTTTTTGCGCAGACGCCTCTGCAGGCACTGCAAACACATGGGCCATTTGCACAAGGCATGGGTCCGGCGACGTCCTAACCTGCGACGACATCGACCGCCGGAGACTCACTATGCTTGCTCGTCTTTATGGCCGGATTTCCGGCTGGTTGCCCAACGGTTGGCAACCGGCCACGCCGGCAGAGGCTCCCGCGAAGGGCGCCGCCGTACCCACGCCCGGCACCGACGGCATCTCGCGGATAACGGCAGGGCCGGACCCCCTGCATTCACCATGGCGGGAATCCGTCTTCGGCATATTCGCCGGCGCACCCAACGACGTGCTGGCCCGCATCGTGGACTATGTCGATCCGCAGGATTTCATCTGCTGGGGATCGACCTGCCGCCACGCACGCGCGGTCCTGCGCCCCCATCAGCTTTGGTGCAGCCTGCCGCGTGTGCTGGATGCCGTCGTGTCGCTGCAGACGTTGCGCATTGCAGTCGACCAGATCGAACAATGGCGGCCGCCACGCGCGCATCACTGGATAGCGCAATTGACCACGCGCCTGCGGTGGATGGAGCCGGGCACCTGGCTTGCCGCCATGCAGCTGCTGCTCGACGCCACACTGCGTCTGCCGCCCAGCCGGCGGGGCGAGCCGCTATACGCGCTCGCCACCGCGCTCGCCACCGCGCGCGCCAACGCGCTTCGCATCCCTGCCCTCGAATTGCTCGATACGCGCGAACCGGATTTCGAGCAGCAGCTCTATCGTGCCATTCGGTCGCTGGCGGACATCGACGATGCGCGCGCCATGCGTGCGTTTGCCATGCTGCTTCGGCATGGGTCCTACGCCCACCTCCGTTCCAGGAGCCCGGAAGCATGGGTCGCCGAGATCGCGGCGCTTCCTGAAGCGTGGCGCGCTTCGGCACTGGCAGCACTGCAGGCGCGAACCGACAACCATGTCTTCGGCCGGCAACAACCGGCGTGGTCCCGCAGGCTGGAACTGGCGCTGACGATGCCCGCCGACGATCGCGATCTCGCCCTGGTGGCATTGGCCGTGCCAAATGCGTGCACGAGTGAGACGATGGCCGTGCAGCGGTTTGACGCCATGCTGCCCATCGCTGCGTCGCTGCCGCTGGATGGGCGCGCAGGGTTGTATGCCGCCCTGGCGTGCTTGTGCATGGTGTTGCCGCGGGAGCGCCAGGCGGTCGGTTGGTCGCGCCTGATGGATTTGACCGAGGCGCTTCCCGATCCGCATCGGGGAAAGGCCATCGTGCCGCTGTACGGCGCGATCGGCTGCATGCAAGGGCCCGAACAACAACCGTGCCTGGGCAGGATCGAAGCGTATCTGGCCGCTGCGATGCCTGCGATCTGGACCGAGCCCTTGGACGATGGCGTTGCCCCGGCCGGTGACGGCGAAGCACTGGCCGATTTACGCATCCACGTGCGCGGCACGGACATTCCAGTCAGTCTGCCCTGCGAATCGTCCGCAGCCTTGGCGAGGTTCCTGCACGCCCGGCGCGCCGCGGTGGAGGATCTTCCCATTGCACCGCTGCGCCGGGCGCAGATGCCGGCACGGCTGTTCGCGCGCGCCCTGCAAACGCGAGCGGCGCGGCTGCAAAACATGCGAGCCGTTGCGGGGATAGGTGGTTATTCGTTCGAGCTCGGCTCGTTCCATTGGGACCGGCTGCTCGCGAGTGCCAGCACGCTGCCGGAGGAGGTCCGAAGGGCGCCGCTCCGGACGCTGGCACAGGTCGCCGATCGCGCCTGGTCGCCGAGCGACTCCGTATGCGACGACGGCAGTCGCGCGGAGCTTTTCCCCATCCCGAGCGATGTCTTTGGCGCGGGCAGCACCACGGACGCGGTTCAGGGGTGGTGGAAAGTCAAGGCCGCCTCCCCGTCCGCAGACTGGATCGCGTTGACGGTCCAATGGCAGCGGGAGCCGGTCCCCAAGGAAATGTGGGAGTTTGGGTACCACCTGCTCTTGTCACGTGCAACGGGATGGCAGAAGACGGAGTTGCTGATCTGGCTTTGCAGGGCGTCCTCGCTTGTCTATCGTCCCGATCGTTGGACGCGTCTGTTCGACGCAGCGGGCTCGCTTCCGCCGTTGCATCGGTTGCGGGTCATGCAAAGCCTGGCAGGCGTATTTCCGCACAACGCGGGGGAAGGTGGGCTGTCTGCCTATCGGCAGCGCCTCGCGGCAGACATCGCTGCGATATACGGCGGCGGACAAGCAATGGCGGAGTAGCCCGGCTGCCCGCGCCTCACAAATCCGGTACGGGAGACGGGCGACATACCATCTGCGCTCAGACGTAGGGGCGGACAACAAGCGGCTTGCCGGCCGCGATGGCGTCAAGAAGGGGGGAGCCGGTTCGGCTTACAGATGCACCGTCGCGCGGCGTCCCGATTGTCTCCACGGGATACAGAGCCGACCGTCCCGGCGCCACACCGGACCAGGTCTCCCCAGTCGGCGGCTTCATCGCGCCGGACACCATCGTGGTGAGCCACCCTAGGCCCTCGATGTCCCATGCATTTCCGTTCTGGGCGAGCATGGCTTCGAAAGGCTCGCCGAATGTCTGCCTGCAGAGTTCGATTTGCGCATCCGACAAATGATAGGGATGGATCGTCTGGCCGCGCGCCTGCGCGACCATCATTGAAAACCGGGCCTTGCAAAGATCCAAGAACATGCCGGCCAACGGATCATTCGCATTCGACGCACGAGTATCGATCTGCAAGGCGGAGGACAACGGCAATCGCTCGGGGGAGGCGGGCAGTGCAGGAACGTAGCCGACAGCGGGGAACATGGTCATTGGCAACTCCAAGGAATGTCATCGCGAACCGTTTCGCGGGGTTTCGAAAAAGGGAGGGGCGCCCCGAAAATGGGTGGCCCCTCCCAGGCGGGCGTTACACGAACGCGCGAGCTGTGACACCAATCGTCGCCGTCGCCGTCGCCGAAGCCTCGTGGGCACCGGCCGACTGCGCCTGCTTGTCGATCGTCTTCTTGATCAACTCTGCCAGCGCGTTGTACTCGCGCGAACCCAGCTTCTGCCCGTGCTGCGCGAGGAACGCGTCCATCGGGACGCCGGCTGCCTTCAGCGATTTGATTTCGGAATCGCTGAGCGTTTCTCTTTCGTAGGTGCCGCTGGCCAGCGATCGCTTCGCCAGTTCTGCGGCTTTCTCGCGGTAAAGCTTTTCGTGCAGGAAAAGGTCCATGTCACCGGACTGGCCGATGGACGCGGCCGTATCGGTGGCGGCGACGGATTCAGACTGAAGCGCCGACAGCGCAAGCAGTTGGGCCTGGTATTGATGGTTGGAAATGGGGGAAATGGGCGAATTGGACATGGGATGACTCAAATGGTTGGATAAGCCGATAAAAAAACGCAACGATTGCGCGGGGCCATGGTGGCCGTGTCCCGATGCAAAGTCTTGCGCTTTCGGCAACCGATTTCGAGTTCTCGCATCGATGTTGGCGTCCAGCCCAAGCAACGTCTCGATTTCGCAAAACGAATTTGGCGGGGTGTGATAGGGCGAAGACCTGATGGAATGGGGCGCCGAGTTACGGCCGCGGTCCGTCGCCACGCTGGTCGTCACGATCGGCCACGCTCCGCACGCCGGCGCAGTGGTATGGTTACGCCTTTCGCGCCAACTGCCCTTTCCTGACCGCTGTGCCGTCGTCCATGTCGCCCGCCCTGACCATCCTCAAGGAGGTTTTCGGCTATCACGCCTTCCGTGGCAGTCAGGCCGAAATCATCGAACACGTGGCCGAGGGCGGCGATTGCCTGGTGCTGATGCCGACCGGCGGCGGCAAGTCGCTGTGCTACCAGATTCCGGCGCTGCTGCGCCAGCGCGCGGGCCACGGCGTCGGCATCGTGGTGTCGCCGCTGATCGCGCTGATGCAGGACCAGGTCGCGGCGCTGACCGAGGCGGGCGTGCGCGCCGCGGTGCTGAACTCCACGCTGACTGGCGCGGAGGCTTCGGCGGTCGAGCGCGACCTGCTGGCCGGGCGGCTGGAGATTCTCTACGTCGCGCCGGAGCGGCTGATGACGCCGCGCTTCCAGGATCTGCTCGATCGCACCCGCGTCGGCCTGTTCGCGATCGACGAAGCGCACTGCGTGTCGCAGTGGGGCCACGACTTCCGGCCGGAATACATCCAGCTGTCGGTGCTGCACGAGCGCTTCCCGCAGGTGCCGCGCATCGCGCTGACCGCGACCGCCGATGCCGTGACGCGGCAGGAGATCGTCGAACGCCTGGCCCTCGATGATGCGCGTGTCTTCCTGTCGAGCTTCGATCGTCCCAATATCCGCTATCGCATCGTCGAGAAGGACAACGCGCGCCAGCAGCTGCTGGCGTTTATCAAGGCCGAGCACATGGCCGCCGACGGCACGCATGACAGCGGCATCGTCTACTGCCTGTCGCGCCGCAAGGTCGAGGAGACCGCCGACTGGCTGCGCGGGCATGGCATCAACGCGCTGCCTTACCACGCCGGCATGGAGGCGGCGGTGCGTCAGCAGCATCAGGCGCGCTTCCGCGACGAGGAAGGGCTGGTGATGGTGGCCACCATCGCGTTCGGCATGGGCATCGACAAGCCGGACGTCCGCTTCGTCGCCCACCTGGACCTGCCCAAGAGCATGGAGGGCTATTACCAGGAGACCGGCCGGGCCGGCCGCGACGGCCTGCCCGCCAATGCCTGGATGGCCTATGGCCTGGGCGACGTGGTGCAGCAGAAGCGGATGATCGACGAGTCGGAAGCCGACGAAGCGCACAAGCGCGTGTCCTCGGCCAAGCTCGACGCTTTGCTGGGCCTGTGCGAGACCGCCGGTTGCCGGCGCGTGCGCATCCTCGCGTATTTCGGCGAGGCAAGCGAGCCCTGCGGCAACTGCGATACCTGCCTCGAGCCGCCCGCGACCTGGGATGGCACGCGCGAGGCGCAGATGGCGCTGTCGTGCGTCTACCGCACCGCGCAGGCCAGCCGCGTGCATTTCGGCGCCACCCATCTGATCGACGTGCTGCGCGGCAACGCCACCGAGAAGATCCGCCAGTGGGGCCACGACAAGGTGTCGACCTTCGGCATCGGGGCCGACCGGTCGGTGTCCGAATGGCATGCGATCTTCCGGCAGCTGATCGCGCACGGCCTGCTGGTGATCGACCATGGCGGGCACGGCGCCCTGCTGCTGGGCGAGTCGGCGCGCGCGGTGCTCAAGGGCGAGACCAGCATCACGCTGCGCCGCCAGGTCAGCAAGCCGGCTCGCGGCGAGCGCAGCAGCGCCGGGCGCGGCAATCGCGTCGACCACACCGCGCAGATGGACGAACAGGCGCTGGCCAACTGGGAAGCGCTGCGGCGCTGGCGCACGGACACCGCCCGCGAGCACGGCGTGCCGGCCTATGTGATCTTCCACGATGCAACGCTGGCCGAGCTGGCGCGCAGCGCGCCCGACAGCATGGCGGAGCTGGCCGAGGTGCCCGGTATCGGCGCGGCCAAGCTGGAACGCTACGGCGAAGAGTTGTTGGAAGTGCTTCAGAAGGCATAAGCAACGAGGGTCGCCTCCGCCGCCGAGCGCCAGGCCCCGGCCCCCCGTTCGCGGCGCCAACCTCGTACAGGTAAACCGCTTGACCGTTGATCGCTGCGCTGCTAGCATGCCGGATTCGAGTTTTTGGCTTCGGATTTCGCTCGCGCGTCGTTCGGTGGCACCCAGTGTGTCCGGCGACCGTCCCGGCAGACAGGTCATCCCTGACTTGGCCGGCCCAGCGGGATCCCAGGCGAGCTCGCGCTCTTTGGCAAGTCTGGTCGTTCACACAGTCCCGTCCCAGAGCGTTCTGCTCATCTGCTCCCGCCCAAAACCCGTCCTACCGTTTCGTCGATCGTCGTCGCGCTTGCGGGCGTGCCGCCGGTTCGTCGTCGAAGCGGTGTTTTTTTGTAAAACCAAGCTGGATTGAACAATGCCAACTATCAACCAACTGGTTCGCAAGCCGCGCGTCTCTGAAGTCATCAAGAGCAAGAGCCCGGCGCTTGAGAACTGCCCCCAACGCCGTGGCGTGTGCACCCGTGTGTACACCACCACGCCGAAGAAGCCGAACTCGGCACTGCGTAAGGTCGCCAAGGTGCGTCTGACCAACGGTTTCGAGGTCATCTCGTACATCGGCGGTGAAGGCCACAACCTGCAGGAACACTCGGTCGTGCTGATCCGCGGTGGTCGTGTCAAGGACTTGCCGGGTGTGCGTTACCACATCGTGCGCGGCTCGCTCGACCTGCAAGGCGTCAAGGACCGCAAGCAAGCGCGTTCGAAGTACGGCGCGAAGCGTCCGAAGGCTGCCTAAGGCTGCAACACAAGCGATGGCGGCTGGCGCGCAGCGTCATGTTGCTGTCAACAAGCGGCGGTACAACGGCCAATTTGCTGCGCCGTGCCGTCGAGTAAGTGGTCCACCCGGCGAATTTGCCGTGCCCCCTCGGGGCAGGAAGGCAAGCTAGTTGGTGGCCGGAGCGCGGAAGAGTCCGCACTCAACTGAATCCAAAGGAAAGAAGATGCCACGTCGTCGTGAAGTCCCCAAGCGGGAAATCCTGCCTGATCCGAAGTTCGGTAACGTCGAAGTTGCCAAGTTCATGAACGTGCTGATGCTGGACGGCAAGAAGTCGGTTGCCGAGCGTATCGTTTATGGCGCGTTCGACCAGATCGAAAAGAAGGCAGGCAAGGCCCCCATCGAAGTGTTCTCCGTTGCGATCAACAACGTGAAGCCGGTGGTGGAAGTGAAGAGCCGCCGCGTCGGTGGCGCCAACTATCAGGTTCCGGTCGAAGTCCGTCCGTCGCGTCGTTTGGCATTGGCGATGCGCTGGCTGCGTGAGGCCGCGAAGAAACGCAGCGAGAAGTCGATGGCGCTGCGCCTGGCAGGTGAGCTGCTCGAAGCCGCGGAAGGCCGTGGTGGCGCGATGAAGAAGCGCGACGAAGTGCACCGCATGGCCGAAGCCAACAAGGCGTTCTCGCACTTCCGCTTCTAAAGCGCGCGAGCTTCGCAGTTGGTTGCCGGGCGGGCTGTGTTCTTACACATCTCGCCCGTTTGTGTTAGGGGCGTAGGCCAAGAGATGCCGGCGCCTCACTGACGAATTAGAGGATTAAAGTGGCTCGTAAGACTCCCATCGAGCGTTACCGCAATATCGGTATCTCGGCTCACATTGACGCGGGTAAAACCACCACCACCGAGCGCATCCTGTTCTACACCGGTGTGAACCACAAGATCGGTGAAGTGCACGACGGCGCCGCCACGATGGACTGGATGGAGCAGGAGCAGGAGCGTGGTATTACCATCACCTCCGCTGCCACCACCGCCTTCTGGAAGGGCATGGCCGGCAACTACCCCGAGCACCGCTTCAACATCATCGACACCCCGGGCCACGTGGACTTCACCATCGAGGTGGAGCGTTCCATGCGCGTGCTGGACGGCGCCTGCATGGTGTACTGCGCCGTGGGCGGCGTGCAGCCGCAGTCGGAAACCGTTTGGCGTCAGGCCAACAAGTATGGCGTGCCGCGTCTGGCGTTCGTCAACAAGATGGACCGTACCGGCGCCAACTTCTTCAAGGTCTACGACCAGCTGAAGACCCGCCTGAAGGCCAACCCGGTGCCCGTGGTGGTGCCGATCGGCGCTGAAGACGGCTTCCAGGGCGTGATCGACCTGCTGGAAATGAAGGCGATCATCTGGGACGAAGCCAGCCAGGGCGTGAAGTTCGAATACAAGGACATCCCGGCCGAGCTGCAGGCGACCGCTGACGAATGGCGCGAGAAGATGGTCGAGTCCGCCGCCGAAGCCAGCGAAGAGCTGATGGAAAAGTACCTGGGCGGCGAAGAGCTGACCCGCGCCGAGATCGTCAAGGCGCTGCGTGACCGTACCATCGCCTGCGAAATCCAGCCGATGCTGTGCGGCACCGCGTTCAAGAACAAGGGCGTGCAGCGTATGCTGGACGCCGTGATCGACTTCCTGCCGTCGCCGGTCGATATTCCGCCGGTCAAGGGCGTGGACGAACGCGACGACGAGAAGAAGCTCGAGCGCAAGGCCGACGACAACGAGAAGTTCTCGGCGCTGGCGTTCAAGATCATGACCGACCCGTTCGTCGGCCAGCTGATCTTCTTCCGCGTCTACTCGGGCAAGATCAATTCGGGCGACACCGTGTACAACCCGGTGAAGCAGAAGAAGGAGCGTCTGGGCCGTATTCTGCAGATGCACGCCAACCAGCGCGAAGAAATCAAGGAAGTGCTGGCTGGCGACATCGCCGCCGCGGTGGGCCTGAAGGATGCCACCACGGGCGACACGCTGTGCGATCCGTCGGCACCGATCGTGCTCGAGCGCATGGTGTTCCCGGAGCCGGTGATCTCGCAGGCCGTCGAGCCGAAGACCAAGGCCGACCAGGAAAAGATGGGCATCGCCCTGAACCGCCTGGCCGCCGAAGATCCGTCGTTCCGCGTGCGTACCGATGAAGAATCGGGCCAGACCATCATTTCGGGCATGGGCGAGCTGCACCTCGAAATTCTGGTCGACCGCATGAAGCGCGAATTCGGCGTGGAAGCCAACATCGGCGCGCCGCAGGTGGCCTACCGCGAAACCATCCGCAAGAAGGCCGAGGACGTCGAAGGCAAGTTCGTCAAGCAGTCGGGCGGCCGCGGCCAGTACGGCCACGCCGTGATCACGCTGGAACCGCAGGAGCCGGGCAAGGGCTTCGAGTTCATCGACGCCATCAAGGGCGGTGTGATTCCTCGCGAATACATCCCGGCTGTCGAGAAGGGTATCGTCGACACGCTGCAAGCCGGTGTCCTCGCGGGCTTCCCGGTGGTGGACGTGAAGGTCACGCTGACGTTCGGTTCGTACCACGACGTGGACTCGAACGAAAACGCGTTCCGCATGGCCGGTTCGATGGCTTTCAAGGAAGCCATGCGCAAGGCCAGCCCGGTTCTGCTCGAGCCGATGATGGCCGTGGAAGTGGAAACGCCGGAAGACTACACCGGTACCGTGATGGGCGACCTGTCGTCCCGCCGCGGCATCGTGCAGGGCATGGACGACATGGTGGGCGGCGGCAAGATCATCAAGGCCGAAGTCCCGCTGTCGGAAATGTTCGGTTATTCGACCGCGCTGCGCTCGGCCACGCAAGGCCGCGCCACCTACACCATGGAATTCAAGCACTACGCCGAGGCACCGAAGAACATCGCCGAAGCAGTGATGGCGACCAAGGGCAAGTAAACAGGCTATATGCCGCCGCGCCCGCGAGGGCGCGGCGGCGTGATGAATCGACAAGACTGCATTCCATTAGGAGCTGAACAAAATGGCAAAGGAAAAGTTCGAGCGGACTAAGCCGCACGTGAACGTTGGTACGATTGGTCACGTTGACCACGGCAAGACGACGCTGACGGCGGCGATTGCGACGGTGCTGGCTGCGAAGTTCGGCGGTGCCGCGAAGAAGTACGACGAAATCGATGCGGCGCCGGAAGAGAAGGCACGCGGTATTACCATCAACACCGCGCACGTCGAGTACGAGACGGCCAACCGCCACTACGCGCACGTTGACTGCCCGGGCCACGCCGACTACGTCAAGAACATGATCACCGGTGCCGCCCAGATGGACGGCGCGATCCTGGTGTGCTCGGCCGCTGACGGCCCGATGCCGCAGACGCGCGAGCACATCCTGCTGGCCCGTCAGGTCGGCGTGCCGTACATCATCGTGTTCCTGAACAAGTGCGACATGGTGGACGACGCCGAGCTGCTCGAGCTGGTGGAAATGGAAGTGCGCGAGCTGCTCTCGAAGTACGAGTTCCCCGGCGACGACACCCCGATCATCAAGGGTTCGGCCAAGCTGGCGCTCGAAGGCGACAAGGGCGAGCTGGGCGAAGTGGCGATCATGAACCTGGCCGAAGCGCTGGACACCTACATCCCGACGCCGGAGCGCGCCGTGGACGGCACGTTCCTGATGCCGGTCGAAGACGTGTTCTCGATCTCGGGCCGCGGTACCGTGGTGACCGGCCGTATCGAGCGTGGCGTGATCAAGGTCGGCGAGGAAATCGAAATCGTCGGTATCCGCCCGACGGTCAAGACCACCTGCACCGGCGTGGAAATGTTCCGCAAGCTGCTGGACCAGGGCCAGGCTGGCGACAACGTCGGTCTGCTGCTGCGCGGCACCAAGCGTGAAGACGTCGAGCGCGGCCAGGTGCTGTGCAAGCCGGGTTCGATCAAGCCGCACACGCACTTCACCGGCGAGGTGTACATCCTGTCGAAGGACGAAGGCGGCCGTCACACCCCGTTCTTCAACAACTACCGTCCGCAGTTCTATTTCCGTACGACCGACGTGACCGGCTCGATCGAGCTGCCGAAGGACAAGGAAATGGTCATGCCGGGCGACAACGTGTCGATCACCGTCAAGCTGATCGCCCCGATCGCGATGGAAGAAGGCCTGCGCTTCGCCATCCGTGAAGGCGGCCGCACCGTCGGCGCCGGCGTCGTCGCCAAGATCCTGGACTAAACCAGGGCTGTCGGGACGGGCGGCCTCCGCCCGTCCCTGCTACCACCGGGCCGCTGACGGCCCATCGCTCTTTTAAGGAAAAATCATGCAGAACCAGAAGATCCGTATCCGCCTGAAGGCTTTCGACTATCGCCTGATCGACCAGTCGGCCGCCGAAATCGTGGATACCGCCAAGCGCACCGGCGCGATCGTCAAGGGCCCGGTTCCCCTGCCGACCCGCATCGAGCGCTTCGACATCCTGCGTTCGCCGCACGTGAACAAGACCAGCCGCGATCAGTTCGAGATCCGCACCCATCAGCGTCTGCTGGACATCGTCGACCCGTCGGAAAAGACCGTCGACGCGCTGATGAAGCTGGACCTGCCGGCTGGCGTGGACGTCGAGATCAAGGTGTAATCGATCCGACGAGACCGGCCGCCCGCGCGGCCGCTCTGCAGTGTGAACGGCGAACGCGAGTTCGCCGTTTTCCTTTTTCGGTGCCGAAACGCCGAAATAGCGACGTATCAACCACGTTGCAACAGCAGAATCCTCGATTCCTGAACGCTTTACCAGATTGCAGTTGCCCTTTCCAGGGGCCTGCGATATAGTGTAAGGCTACCCATCTATCTATGGGTATTGGGCTGGCCGTTTTGGCCGCGCGCCGTCTCTTTTGCGCAAGCCCCCGACACCAGAAACACTCAACACGTTTCGTGTATCAATCAGCCCCGGCCAATCGCAGCCGGGAATGGAGCAAACCATGAGCCTTGGCCTTGTAGGTCGCAAGGTTGGCATGACCCGTATTTTCACGGACGACGGTGAAGCAATTCCCGTGACCGTGATCGAGGTCGGCGACAACCGCGTGACGCAAATCAAGACGGACGAGACCGACGGTTATACCGCGGTGCAAGTCACCTTCGGCGCCCGGCGCGCAAGCCGCGTCACCAAGCCGCTGGCGGGTCATCTCGCCAAAGCCGGCGTGGAAGCGGGCGAAGTCATCAAAGAATTCCGCGTGGATGCAGCCAAGGCTGCCGAACTGCAAGCTGGCGGTTCGCTGTCGGTCGACCTGTTCGAAGTCGGTCAGAAGATCGACGTCCAGGGCGTCACGATCGGTAAGGGCTACGCCGGTACCATCAAGCGTTATCACTTCGCATCGGGTCGCGCCACCCACGGTAACTCGCGTTCGCACAACGTGCCGGGTTCGATCGGTATGGCGCAGGATCCGGGCCGTGTGTTCCCCGGCAAGCGCATGACCGGCCACCTCGGTGATGTCACCCGTACCGTCCAGAACCTGGTGATCGCCAAGATCGACGCGGAGCGCAAGCTGCTGCTGGTCAAGGGTGCCATCCCCGGCTCCAAGGGCGGCAAGGTCATCGTTACCCCGGCCGTCAAGGCCAAAGTTGCCAAAGCGGCTTAAGGAGCGGAATCAATGGAACTCAAGCTCCTCCAGGACAATGGCCAGATCGGCGCAGGCGTAGCCGCCTCGCCCGAAGTCTTCGGCCGTGACTACAACGAAGCCCTCGTTCACCAGATCGTCGTCGCTTACCAGGCCAACGCGCGCAGCGGCAACCGTAAGCAGAAGGATCGTGAAGAGGTCAAGCACACCACGAAGAAGCCGTGGCGTCAGAAGGGTACGGGCCGTGCTCGTGCCGGTATGTCCTCGTCGCCGCTGTGGCGCGGGGGCGGCCGTATCTTCCCGAACTCGCCGGAAGAGAACTTCAGCCAGAAGGTCAACAAGAAGATGTTCCGTGCCGGCATGCGCTCGATTTATTCGCAGCTGGCCCGGGAAGGTCGTATCAACGTGGTGGAGGGTTTCTCCGTCGACGCGCCCAAGACCAAGCTGCTGGCCGACAAGTTCAAGGCCATGGGTCTGGACTCGGTGCTGATCATCACCGACAACCTCGACGAAAACCTCTACCTGGCTTCGCGCAACCTGCCGCACGTGGCGGTTGTCGAGCCGCGCCACGCCGATCCGCTGTCGCTCGTGCACTACAAGAAGGTGCTGGTGACCAAGGCGGCCGTCGCGCAGATCGAGGAGTTGCTCAAATGACGCAAGTAGCCAAGAACGATCATCGTTTGATGCAGGTGCTGCTCGCGCCGGTGGTTTCCGAAAAGGCAACCCTGGTCGCCGACAAGAACGAACAAGTGGTGTTCGAAGTCGCTCGCGACGCCAACAAGGCGGAAGTGAAGGCGGCGGTCGAACTGCTGTTCAAGGTCGAGGTGCAGTCCGTTCAGATCCTGAACCAGAAGGGCAAGCAAAAGCGTTTCGGTCGCTTCATGGGTCGTCGCAACCATGTGAAGAAGGCCTACGTGTCGCTGAAGCCGGGTCAGGAAATCAATTTTGAAGCGGAGGCCAAGTAATCATGGCACTCGTCAAGACCAAGCCGACTTCCCCGGGTCGCCGCTCGATGGTGAAGGTTGTCAACCGCAACCTGCACAAGGGCGAACCG
Source organism: Cupriavidus gilardii (assembly GCF_017598945.1). Taxonomy (GTDB): domain Bacteria; phylum Pseudomonadota; class Gammaproteobacteria; order Burkholderiales; family Burkholderiaceae; genus Cupriavidus; species Cupriavidus gilardii_E. The sequence continues at coordinate 116,350 of NZ_JAGFTW010000038.1, read as the reverse complement.
TACGCGCCGCTGCTGGAAAAGCAATTCCAGAAGTCGGGCCGTAACAACAACGGCCACATCACCACCCGTCACAAGGGCGGTGGCCACAAGCATCACTACCGTGTGATCGACTTCAAGCGCAACGACAAGGACGGCATCCCCGCCAAGGTCGAGCGCCTGGAATACGATCCGAACCGCTCCGCGAACATCGCCCTGGTGCTGTTCGCCGACGGCGAGCGCCGCTACATCATCGCCACCAAGGGCATGGTTGCCGGCCAGCCGCTGATGAACGGCCCGGAAGCCCCGATCAAGGCTGGCAACAACCTGCCGATCCGCAACATCCCGGTCGGTACCACGATCAACAACGTGGAAATGCTGCCGGGCAAGGGCGCCCAGATCGCGCGTGCCGCCGGCGGTTCCGCCGTGCTGCTGGCTCGCGAAGGCGTCTACGCCCAGGTGCGTCTGCGCTCCGGTGAAGTGCGCCGCGTGCATATCGAATGCCGCGCCACCATCGGTGAAGTGGGCAACGAAGAGCACAGCCTGCGCGTGATCGGCAAGGCCGGCGCGACCCGCTGGCGCGGTATTCGCCCGACCGTCCGCGGCGTGGTGATGAACCCGATCGACCACCCGCACGGTGGTGGTGAAGGCCGTACCGCTGCTGGTCGCGATCCCGTGTCGCCGTGGGGCACCCCGACCAAGGGTTACCGCACCCGCAGCAACAAGCGCACTGCCAGCATGATCGTGCAGCGCCGCCACAAGCGTTAATCGGTAGGTAGGAGCTAAACACATGACTCGTTCTGCAAAAAAGGGTCCTTTCTGTGACGCCCACCTGCTGAAGAAGGTGGAAACGGCTGTCAGCGGCAAGGACAAGAAACCCATCAAGACGTGGTCGCGCCGCTCGACCATTCTGCCGGAGTTCATCGGCCTGACGATCGCCGTCCACAACGGCCGTCAACACGTGCCGGTGTACGTCACGGAAAACATGGTTGGCCACAAGCTCGGGGAATTTGCGCTGACGCGCACGTTCAAGGGCCACGCGGCTGACAAGAAAGCGAAGAGGTAAGGTGCCATCATGGAAGTGAAAGCGATTCATCGCGGTGCCCGCATCTCCGCCCAGAAGACGCGCCTGGTCGCTGACCAGATCCGTGGTCTGCCGATCGAGCGCGCGCTCAACATCCTGGCGTTCAGCCCGAAAAAGGCTGCCGGGATCGTGAAGAAGGTGGTCGAATCGGCCATCGCCAACGCCGAGCACAATGAAGGCGCCGACATCGACGAGCTGAAGGTCAAATCGATCTACGTCGACAAGGCAACCTCGCTCAAGCGCTTCACCGCACGGGCAAAGGGCCGCGGCAACCGCATCGAGAAACAAACCTGTCACATCACTGTGACGCTCGGCAACTAAGGAGTCACGATGGGACAGAAGATTCATCCGACTGGCTTCCGTCTGGCCGTCAGCCGTAACTGGGCTTCGCGTTGGTACGCCAACAACACGAAGTTCGCCGGCATGCTGAAGGAAGACATCGAGGTTCGCGACTTTCTGAAGAAGAAACTCAAGAACGCTTCGGTGGGCCGCGTCGTCATCGAGCGCCCCGCCCGCAATGCCCGTCTCACCATCTACAGCTCGCGTCCGGGCGTGGTGATCGGCAAGAAGGGTGAGGACATCGAACTGCTGAAGGCCGAGCTGCAGCGTCGCATGGGCGTGCCCGTGCACGTGAACATCGAGGAAATCCGCAAGCCGGAAACCGATGCGCAGCTGATCGCCGACTCGATCACCCAGCAGCTCGAGCGCCGCATCATGTTCCGCCGCGCGATGAAGCGCGCGATGCAGAACGCGATGCGCCTGGGCGCCCAGGGCATCAAGATCATGAGCTCGGGCCGTCTGAACGGTATCGAAATCGCACGTACCGAGTGGTACCGCGAGGGCCGCGTGCCCCTGCACACCCTGCGTGCCGACATCGACTACGGCTTCTCCGAAGCGGAAACCACCTACGGCATCATCGGTGTCAAGGTGTGGGTCTACAAGGGTGATCACCTCGGCCGCAACGACGCGCCGGTGGTGGAAGAGCCGCAAGACGAACGTCGTCGTCGCCCGGGTCGTCCGGACGGTCGCCGTCGTGACGGTGAAGGCCGTCCGGGTGGCAACCGCCGCGGTGGCGCTGGTGCCGGTCGCCGCGCTGCGCCTGGCGCAGACGCGAAGAGTGGAGAATAACGATGCTGCAACCGAAGCGCAGAAAATATCGCAAGGAGCAGAAAGGCCGCAACACGGGTAAGGCTACCCGTGGCAACGCCGTGTCTTTCGGCGAATTCGGCCTGAAGGCAATGGGCCGTGGCCGTCTGACGGCTCGTCAGATCGAGTCGGCACGTCGTGCGATGACCCGCCACATCAAGCGTGGCGGCCGCATCTGGATCCGGATCTTCCCGGACAAGCCGATCTCGAAGAAGCCTGCCGAAGTCCGTATGGGTAACGGCAAGGGCAATCCGGAATACTACGTGGCTGAAATCCAGCCGGGCAAGATGCTGTACGAAATGGATGGCGTGAGCGAAGAGCTGGCGCGTGAGGCGTTCCGCCTCGCGGCGGCCAAGCTGCCGATCGCGACCAATTTCGTGGTGCGCCAGGTCGGGACGTAAGGAGAGCAGGGATGAAAGCATCCGAACTTCGCGGCAAAGACGCCGCCGGCCTGAACCAGGAGCTCTCCGAGCTGCTGAAGGCCCAATTTAGCCTGCGCATGCAAAAGGCCACCCAACAGCTGCAGAACACCAGCCAGCTGAAGAAGGTGCGCAAGGACATCGCGCGGGTGCATACCGTGCTGAACGAAAAGGCGAACTCGAAATGACTGAAACTGCAAAAACGGAATCGTCGCTTCGCCGTACGCTGGTCGGCCGCGTGGTAAGCGACAAGATGGACAAGACCGTGACGGTCCTGGTCGAAAACCGTGTCAAGCATCCGCTGTATGGCAAGTACGTGCTGCGCTCGAAGAAGTACAAGGCGCATGACGAAGCGAACCAGTACAAGGAAGGCGACAAGGTCGAGATCCAGGAAGGCCGTCCGATCTCGCGGACCAAGTCCTGGGTGGTTTCCCGGCTGGTCGAAGCAGCGCGCGTCATCTAAGAACCGACAGGTTCTCGGCTGACTTGCAGGTCCAGGATTATGTTGCTATAATCCTGGACTTCCGCTTTATTGCGGCCGCCTTTTGTAACACCACCCGGGCGGTCCGTTAAGGCGAACCCCAGGCCTAGCGGCCCCTGACACTGTCACATCGTTCAGGCCGCCTGGCACTACCGACTTCAAGTTGATCAACCCAAACGGTGACTGGCGCAATGCCGGTAGCCGACGGGACCAAGACTGACCGGCGGGCCGACCTTTTGATTGACCCGGTGGATTAAGTTGGGAAGACAAACACCATGATTCAGACAGAAAGCCGGCTCGAAGTGGCCGATAACACGGGTGCGCGCGAAGTGCTGTGCATCAAAGTGCTGGGTGGGTCCAAGCGCCGCTATGCGAGCGTAGGCGACATCATCAAGGTGACCGTCAAGGACGCAGCGCCGCGCGGTCGCGTGAAGAAGGGCGATATCTACAACGCCGTCGTGGTCCGCACCGCCAAGGGCGTGCGCCGCGCGGACGGTTCGCTCGTCAAGTTCGACGGCAACGCCGCTGTCCTGCTGAACAACAAGCTCGAGCCGATCGGCACCCGTATCTTCGGGCCGGTGACTCGTGAACTCCGTACCGAGCGCTTCATGAAGATCGTGTCGCTCGCGCCGGAAGTGCTGTAAGGAGCCGCCATGAACAAGATTCGCAAAGGCGACGAGGTCATCGTCCTGACCGGCAAGGACAAGGGCAAGCGCGGCAAGGTCCAGGCCGTGCTGGGCGACAAGGTCGCCGTCGAGGGCGTGAACGTCGCGAAGAAGCACGCACGTCCGAACCCGATGCTGGGCACGACCGGTGGCGTGATCGACAAGGTCATGCCCCTGCATATTTCCAACGTTGCGCTCGTGGATGCCAATGGCAAGCCGTCGCGCGTCGGCATCAAGCTGGTGGAAGGCAAGCGCGTGCGCGTGCTCAAGACCACCGGCGCCGTCGTCGCCGCTTGATTCTGGGCACGGATAGGAGTTGAGCATGGCAGCACGTCTGCAAGAGCAGTACAAAGAACAGGTCGTTCCGGCCCTGATGAAGAAGTTCGGCTACAAGTCGGTCATGGAGGTGCCCCGCATCACCAAGATCACGCTGAACATGGGTCTGGGCGAAGCCATCAATGACAAGAAGGTCATCGAGCTGGCAGTGGGCGACCTGACCAAGATCGCTGGTCAGAAGCCGGTCGTGACGAAGGCCCGCAAGGCCATCGCCGGCTTCAAGATTCGTCAGGGCTATCCCATCGGTGCGATGGTGACCCTGCGTGGCGAACGGATGTGGGAATTCCTCGACCGTTTCGTCACCGTGGCCCTGCCGCGCGTGCGCGATTTCCGTGGTGTGTCCGGCAAGTCGTTCGACGGCCGTGGCAACTACAACATCGGTGTGAAAGAGCAGATCATCTTCCCCGAAATCGAGTACGACAAGATCGACGCGCTGCGCGGTCTGAACATCAGCATCACGACGACGGCGAAGAATGACGAGGAAGCCAAGGAGCTCCTCGCCGCATTCAAGTTCCCGTTCCGCAATTAAGGGGTAACCGTGGCTAAATTGGCTCTGATTGAACGTGAGAAGAAGCGCGCGAAGCTCGCGGCGAAGTACGCCGAGAAGCGCGCTGCCCTCAAGGCCATTATCGACGACCAGGCAAAGTCGGAAGAAGAGCGTTACGAAGCGCGTCTGGAGCTGCAACAGCTGCCGCGCAACGCCAATCCGACCCGCCAGCGCAATCGCTGCGCGATCACCGGTCGTCCCCGCGGTACCTTCCGCAAGTTTGGCCTGGCGCGTAACAAGATCCGCGAGATCGCCTTCAAGGGCGAAATTCCGGGTCTGACGAAAGCCAGCTGGTAATTACGCACAGGCTACAGGAGAAACAGTATGAGCATGAGCGATCCTATCGCCGATATGCTGACGCGCATCCGCAACGCCCAGGGCGTGCAGAAGGCGTCGGTTGTCATGCCGTCGTCGAAGCTGAAAGTGGCGATCGCCAAGGTTCTGAAGGACGAAGGCTATATCGACGACTACGCTGTCGCCGAGGAAGGCGGCAAGGCACAACTGACCATCGGTCTGAAGTACTACGCCGGCCGTCCGGTGATCGAGCGCATCGAACGCGTGTCGAAGCCCGGTCTGCGCGTGTACAAGGGCCGCAGCGAAATCCCGCAAGTGATGAACGGCCTGGGCGTCGCAATCATCTCGACCCCCAAGGGTCTGATGACCGATCGCGCGGCACGTGCCACGGGCGTGGGCGGCGAAGTCATCTGCTACGTCGCGTAAGGAGTAACCATGTCCCGTGTAGGTAAGGCTCCCATCGCGCTGCCGAAAGGCGCGGAAGTGAATGTGGCGGCCGGCGTGCTCACCGTCAAGGGCCCGCTCGGTACGCTGTCCCAGCCGATTCACAGCCTGGTCAAGGTCAATGTCGAAAACGACACGCTGACCTTCGCCGCCGCTGACGAATCGCGCGAAGCAAACGCTCTGCAGGGCACCATGCGTGCTCTGGTGGCCAATATGGTCAAGGGCGTGACCACCGGTTTCGAGCGCAAGCTGAACCTTGTCGGCGTGGGTTACCGTGCCCAGGTCCAAGGCGCTGCGCTGAAGCTCCAGCTTGGTTTCTCGCACGACGTGATCCATGAGATGCCGGAAGGCGTGAAGGCGGAAACGCCGACGCAGACCGAGATCATCATCAAGGGTGCGGACAAGCAGAAAGTCGGTCAGGTTGCCGCGGAAGTCCGCGCGTACCGTCCGCCCGAGCCCTACAAGGGCAAGGGTGTTCGCTACGCAGACGAGCGCGTCATCCTGAAGGAAACCAAGAAGAAGTAAGGGGTGCAGTGATGAACAAGAAAGACGCTCGTTTGCGCCGTGCACGTCAGACCCGCGCCAAGATTGCCGAGCTGAAGGTCAATCGTCTGACTGTGTTCCGTACGAATTCGCATATTTACGCTCAGGTCTACTCGCCGTGCGGCACCCAGGTGGTGGCGTCGGCTTCGACCGTCGAAGCAGAAGTGCGCAAGGAACTGACCGGCAGCGGTGCCACCACCGCTGCTGCCACCGTGATCGGCAAGCGCATCGCCGAGAAGGCGAAAGCCGCCGGCGTGGAAACCGTGGCGTTCGATCGCGCCGGCTTCCGCTTCCACGGTCGCGTGAAGGCTCTGGCTGACGCTGCCCGCGAAGCCGGCCTCAAGTTCTAAGCGCAGAGAGAGAGATACGTCATGGCAAAGATGCAAGCAAAAGTCCAGCAGGACGAACGCGACGACGGCCTCCGCGAGAAGATGATCTCGGTCAACCGCGTCACCAAGGTGGTGAAGGGCGGCCGGATTCTCGGTTTCGCTGCGCTGACCGTGGTCGGTGACGGCGATGGCCGCATCGGCATGGGCAAGGGCAAGGCGAAGGAAGTGCCGGTGGCCGTGCAGAAGGCAATGGACGAAGCCCGTCGCAAGATGGTCAAGGTCCCGCTGAAGAACGGCACGCTGCAGCACGAAGTCGTTGGCAAGCACGGCGCCGCCAAGGTGCTGATGATGCCGGCCAAGGAAGGTACCGGCGTGATCGCCGGCGGCCCGATGCGCGCGATCTTCGAAGTGATGGGCGTGACCAACGTGGTCACCAAGTCGCACGGCTCGACCAACCCGTACAACATGGTTCGCGCCACGCTGGACGGTCTGCAGAAGATGAGCACCCCGGGCGAAATTGCTGCCAAGCGCGGCAAGTCGGTCGAAGACATCCTCGGCTAAGGCAGGTGAACGAAATGTCGCAGAAAACTGTAAAAGTGCAGCTCGTGCGCAGCCTGATCGGCACGCGTGAGGATCATCGCGCCACCGTTCGTGGTCTGGGCCTGCGCCGTGTCAACTCGGTGTCGGAACTGCAGGACACGCCGGCCGTGCGCGGCATGATCAACAAGGTCTCGTACCTGGTGAAGGTCCTCGGCTGAGCCCCGGGCTGAGTTCGGGATATGGAGAGCAATATGCAACTGAACAACCTGAAACCGGCCGCCGGTTCGAAGCACGCCAAGCGTCGCGTCGGCCGCGGTATCGGCTCCGGCCTGGGCAAGACCGCCGGTCGCGGTCACAAGGGTCAGAAGTCGCGTTCGGGCGGCTTCCACAAGGTGGGCTTCGAAGGCGGCCAGATGCCGCTGTACCGTCGCCTGCCGAAGCGCGGCTTCACGTCGCTGACCAAGGCGTTCACCGCCGAAGTCACGCTGCGTGATCTGGAGCGCCTGGAAGCGGCCGAGGTCGACCTGCTGGTTCTGAAGCAGGCTGGCCTGGTCGGCGACCTGGTCAAGAGCGCGAAGGTCATCAAGGCCGGCGAGCTGACTCGCAAGGTGACGATCAAGGGTCTGGGTGCCACCGCTGGCGCCAAGGCAGCGATCGAAGCCGCGGGTGGTCAGATCGCGGAGTAAGTAAGCAGATTTCGCAGCATAGGCGAGTCACAAGTCGGAGCATCGTTTGGCCACGGCGAAACCCAATGCAAGCGCACAGGCCAGGAACACGGCGAAGTACGGCGATCTCAAGCGCCGGCTGATGTTCCTGGTGCTGGCCCTGATCGTCTACCGCATCGGTGCGCATATTCCGGTGCCGGGAATCGATCCGGAGCAACTGGCGCAGCTGTTCCAGAGTCAGTCGGGTGGCATCCTCGGGATGTTCAACCTGTTCTCGGGGGGCGCGCTGTCGCGCTTCACCGTGTTCGCGCTCGGCATCATGCCGTACATCTCGGCGTCGATCATCATGCAGTTGCTGACGATCGTGCTGCCGCAGCTGGAATCGCTGAAGAAGGAAGGGCAGGCCGGACAGCGGAAGATCACCCAGTACACCCGTTACGGGACCGTGCTGCTGGCGACCTTCCAGGCGTTCTCGATCGCGGTCGCGCTCGAGTCGCAACCGGGCCTGGTGATCGACCCCGGCATGATGTTCCGCGCTACCGCGGTGATCACGCTGGTGACCGGCACGATGTTCCTGATGTGGCTGGGTGAGCAGATCACCGAGCGCGGACTGGGCAACGGCATCTCGATCATCATCTTCGGCGGTATCGCGGCGGGCTTGCCCAATGCGATCGGCGGGCTGTTCGAACTGGTCCGTACCGGCTCGATGAGCATCATCGCGGCGATCTTCATCGTGGCGATCGTGATCGCGGTGACGTTTGCGGTGGTGTTCGTCGAACGCGGCCAGCGCAAGATCCTGGTGAACTACGCCAAGCGTCAGGTCGGCAACAAGGTGTACGGCGGTCAGTCGTCGCACCTGCCGCTGAAGCTGAACATGGCAGGGGTGATTCCGCCGATCTTCGCATCGTCGATCATCCTGTTCCCGGCGACGATCGCGGGCTGGTTCACGTCGGATTCGACCGGCGCCGTGGGCAGGTTCATCAAGGACCTGGCCGCGACCCTGTCGCCCGGCCAGCCGGTGTACATCCTGCTCTATGCTGCGGCAATCGTGTTCTTCTGCTTCTTCTATACGGCGTTGGTGTACAACAGCCGGGAAGTTGCGGACAACCTGAAGAAAAGCGGTGCCTTCATTCCGGGCATCCGTCCTGGCGAGCAGACGACGCGCTATATCGACAAGATTCTGGTGCGACTGACGCTGGCTGGTGCGATCTACATCACACTGGTCTGCCTGTTGCCGGAATTCCTGGTGCTGCGCTGGAACGTGCCGTTCTATTTCGGCGGAACTTCGCTGCTGATCATCGTGGTCGTCACGATGGACTTCATGGCGCAGGTCCAGTCCTACGTCATGTCGCAGCAGTATGAGTCGTTGCTGAAGAAGGCCAATTTCAAAGGTAACCTGACTTTGCGCTGAGCCGGGTCAGGACAGGCTAGGTATGGCTAAAGACGACGTCATCCAGATGCAGGGTGAGGTAATCGAAAACCTGCCCAATGCGACCTTCAGGGTGAAGCTGGAAAATGGCCATGTCGTGCTGGGCCATATCTCCGGGAAGATGCGGATGCACTACATCCGCATCCTGCCGGGGGACAAAGTTACGGTCGAATTGACGCCATACGATCTGTCACGCGCGCGCATCGTCTTCCGGACGAAGTGAGCCGAAACAGGAATTGAAGGAAGAGGAAAATCATGAAAGTGCTGGCTTCTGTTAAGCGCATTTGCCGCAACTGCAAAGTTATCAAGCGCAACGGTGTCGTGCGCGTGATCTGCTCGTCGGATCCCCGCCACAAGCAACGCCAAGGCTAATCGTAAAGAGGATTGACGAATGGCACGTATCGCAGGGGTTAACATCCCGAATCACAAGCATACCGAGATCGGCCTGACGGCGATTTACGGTATCGGCCGCTCGCGCGCTCGCAAGATTTGCGAGGCCACTGGCGTTCCTTTTGACAAGAAGGTCAAGGATCTGACCGACGCCGACCTGGAAAAGCTTCGCGACGAAGTGGGCAAGGTCACGGTCGAGGGTGACCTGCGTCGTGAAACCACGATGAACATCAAGCGTCTGATGGACCTTGGTTGCTATCGTGGCCTGCGTCACCGCCGCGGCCTGCCGCTGCGTGGCCAGCGCACCCGCACGAACGCCCGTACCCGCAAGGGTCCGCGTAAGGCCGGCGTGGCTCTGAAGAAGTAACGCCCTAGGCAGAGGAAGATAACTAATGGCAAAAGGTCCGAACAACGCCGCCCAGCGCGCGCGTAAGAAGGTCAAGAAGAACGTTGCCGACGGCATCGCGCACGTCCACGCCTCGTTCAACAACACGATCATCACGATCACCGACCGTCAGGGCAATGCCCTGTCGTGGGCGACCTCGGGTGGCCAGGGCTTCAAGGGTTCGCGCAAGTCGACCCCGTTCGCAGCCCAGGTTGCTGCCGAGAACGCCGGCCGCGTGGCGCAAGACCAGGGCATCAAGAACCTGGAAGTGCGCATCAAGGGCCCGGGCCCGGGTCGCGAATCGGCTGTCCGTGCGCTGAACGCGCTGGGCATCAAGATCGCCGTGATCGAAGACGTCACGCCGGTGCCGCACAACGGCTGCCGTCCGCCGAAGCGCCGCCGTATCTAAGCGTCAGGCATCGCCGGACCCGCGCCGGATTTTCCGGGCGCGGGTCCTGTCGTTCTTGTTGTGATAGAATGCCGCGTTTTGTCGGCGAGGCATCCGCGCCAGCGGTTGCTTCCGGACAGATCGTCGGAATTCCGTGCGAATTCATAGTGTGGCGCGCAGCCGTCGGGCCGCGCGCGTTGGATAAGCCCACCGTTCGCCATCACCGCCTTTCCGGGCGGATGCAAGCAGGCGGACTCGCGGCGCGTCGATCCTGGCGTCGCGATCGAATCAGTAAGGAAGATAAAGTGGCACGTTATACCGGCCCGAAGGCCAAACTTTCCCGCCGTGAAGGCACCGACCTGTTCCTGAAGAGCGCGCGCCGCTCGCTCGCCGACAAGTGCAAGCTGGACAGCAAGCCGGGCCAGCACGGCCGTACCTCGGGCGCCCGTACCTCGGACTACGGCACCCAGCTGCGTGAAAAGCAGAAGGTCAAGCGCATCTACGGCGTCCTCGAGCGCCAGTTCCGCCGCTACTTTGCCGAGGCCGACCGCCGCAAGGGCAACACCGGCGAGAACCTGCTGCAACTGCTGGAAACGCGCCTGGACAACGTCGTGTACCGGATGGGCTTTGGCTCGACCCGTGCCGAAGCGCGCCAGCTGGTGTCGCACAAGGCGATCCTGGTCAACGGCCAGACCCTGAACGTGCCGTCGGCACAGATCAAGGTCGGCGACGTGGTGTCGATCCGCGAACAGGCCAAGAAGCAGGCGCGTATCGCCGAGTCGCTGTCGCTGGCCGAGCAGTCGGGCTTCCCGACCTGGGTGGCCGTCGACGCCAAGAAGTTCGAAGGCACCTTCAAGCAAGTGCCGGATCGCGCCGATATCTCGGGCGACATCAACGAAAGCCTGATCGTCGAATTGTATTCGCGTTAATCGCCCGGACCCGTTCGCCTACAACGGCCGCGGCTTGCGATTTCTCGTCGAGCTCCATCTCCAGCCCGGCGCGCTTCGGCGCGCCGGGCTTATTGCCCATCGTACGATGGGTTTTTTCGGGTTCCAAAACTCAGCCTTATCGGTGTAACGAGCCGAGGGTATTGAAAAGGACAACCTAATGCAAACAGCACTCCTCAAGCCAAAAATCATCGCCGTCGAGCCGCTGGGCGATCATCACGCCAAAGTCGTGATGGAGCCGTTCGAGCGCGGCTACGGCCATACGCTCGGTAACGCCCTGCGTCGCGTGCTGCTGTCGTCCATGGTCGGCTATGCCCCGACCGAAGTGACGATCGCTGGGGTGGTCCACGAATATTCCACCATCGACGGCGTGCAGGAAGACGTCGTCAACCTGCTGCTGAACCTGAAGGGCGTCGTCTTCAAGCTGCATAACCGCGATGAAGTCACGGTGTCGCTGCGCAAGGAAGGCGAAGGCGTGGTGACGGCCGCCGATATCGAGCTGCCGCACGATGTCGAGATCATCAACCCCGGCCACGTGATCGCCCATCTGTCCGCCGGCGGCAAGCTGGACATGCAGATCAAGGTCGAACAGGGCCGCGGCTATGTGCCGGGCAACGTTCGCAAGTTCGGCGACGAGTCGAACAAGGTGATCGGCCGCATCGTGCTGGACGCCTCGTTCTCGCCGGTGCGCCGCGTCTCGTACGCGGTCGAATCGGCCCGTGTCGAGCAGCGTACCGACCTGGACAAGCTGGTGATGAACATCGAAACCGACGGCGTGATCTCGCCCGAGGAAGCGATCCGTCAATCGGCGCGCATCCTGGTCGACCAGCTGTCCGTGTTCGCCGCGCTGGAAGGCACCGAGTCGTCGGCGGAAGCCGCTTCGAGCCGCGCGCCGCAGATCGACCCGATCCTGCTGCGCCCGGTCGACGACCTGGAGCTGACGGTGCGCTCGGCCAACTGCCTGAAGGCCGAGAACATCTATTACATCGGCGACCTGATCCAGCGTACCGAGAACGAGCTGCTGAAGACCCCGAACCTGGGTCGCAAGTCGCTAAACGAGATCAAGGAAGTCCTCGCTTCGCGTGGCCTGACGCTCGGCATGAAGCTCGAGAACTGGCCGCCCGCCGGCCTGGAGAAGTAATCTGCGCGGCGGGCGCCAGTCGGCGTCCGCCGCCAGTCCCTGCTGCTCAGGCCAGATGGCCGGGCGGCGCAAACCGACTACCGGCCCGCGCCGGCACGCTCCGACCGGAATGTGCTGGCGATAGAAGAGCTGGTCAAACACTGTTCTAGAAAGGAATCATCATGCGTCACCGTCATGGTTTGCGGAAACTGAACCGCACCTCGTCGCACCGTCTCGCGATGCTGCGCAACATGTCCAACTCGCTGTTCCAGCACGAGCTGATCAAGACCACGCTGCCGAAGGCCAAGGAACTGCGCAAGGTCGTCGAGCCGCTGATCACGCTGGCCAAGAAGGACACCGTCGCCAACCGCCGTCTGGCTTTCGCCCGCCTGCGCGACCGCGACATGGTCACCAAGCTGTTCAACGAACTGGGCCCGCGCTACGCCACCCGTCCGGGCGGCTACACCCGCATCCTGAAGTTCGGCTTCCGTCAGGGCGACAACGCGCCGATGGCGCTGGTCGAGCTGGTCGATCGTCCGGAAGTGACCGAGGCCCCGGCCGAGGAAGCTGCGGAGTAAGACCTTCGCCCCCTCGCCAATCCGACGCGGCGGCCCCACCGGCGCCGCGGATAGGCGAACCGCTTACAATCGAGCCAGGCAATTGCCTGGCTCTTTTGTTTTTGGGCCGACGTCATGCAGGAGGTGTCGATGGACGCATCGGAGGTACTCGTGGTGATCACCACGCTGCCGGACGAGGACAGCGCCGCCGCATTGACCCGCGCGCTGCTGGAAGCGCGGGTCGCCGCGTGCGTGAACCGCTTGCCGGCCTGCGAGTCGCAGTACTGGTGGCAAGGGGCAATCGAGACCGCGCGCGAACTGCCGCTGCTGATCAAGACCACACGGGCGCGCTACGACGCGCTCGAAGCGGTCATCCGCCAGCACCATCCCTACGACGTGCCCGAGATCGTCGCGCTGCCCGTGATGGCGGGCTTGCCGGGCTATCTCGACTGGGTACGCGAGCAGACCGCGGCGACATAGCCCAGAGGCATGGCGCAAAGAGACAAGGCGCAAAGAGACAAGGCGCAGCGACATAACCAATAACAGGCAGGAAACCGAACGATGGGCAGCAGCTTGGGGTCGATGGACAGGGGCACGCGGCAGGGAGCACAACGCTGGCGAAGCTGGCAAACGCTGGCCGCGATCGCGCTGGCGATGCTGACGGCCTGGCTGTGCCTTGGCGCCGGACTCGCCCGTGCCGCCGATCAGGACGAGTTCCTGCCGCCCGAGCAGGCGTTCCGCTTCGCCGCCCGCACCCTCGATGCGCGCACCGTCGAGGTCCGTTTCGATGTCGCGCCGGGCTACTACATGTACCGCGAACGCTTCGCCTTCGCCGCGCAACCGGCGCAGGTCAAGCTCGGCGCGCCCGCCCTGCCTGCCGGCAAGGTCAAGTTCGACGAGACCTTCGGCAAGGAGATGGAGACCTACCGCGACACGGTGACCATCCGCGTGCCGGTCGAGTCTGCGCCCGAGGACGGCAAATGGACGCTGGTCGTGACCTCGCAGGGCTGCGCGGACAAGGGCCTGTGCTATCCGCCGATGGAGAGCGTCTACCAGGTCGGCGGCGGCGCCGGCATTGGCGCGCTGCTCGGCGGCCGTTCCAACGCGTCCATCGCGGCCGCCACGCCGCTCGCCTCGGGTACCGAGGGCGCAGGTCTGGGCGCCGTCACCAGGGCCGATACCGGCAAGGCGGTCGACGACAGCGGCCGCATCGCCGCGACGCTCGCCGGCGGCCAGCTGCTGACCATCGTCGCGCTGTTCTTCGGCCTCGGCCTGCTGCTGACCTTCACCCCTTGCGTGCTGCCGATGGTGCCGATCCTGTCGTCCATCGTGGTCGGCGAGCATCTGCACCGCGGCCGCGCCTTCGTGGTGTCGCTGGCCTATGTGCTCGGCATGGCGGTGGTGTACACCGCGGTGGGCGTCGCCGCGGGGCTGATCGGCGAAGGGCTGGCGGCGACGCTGCAGCAGCCGTGGGTGCTGGCGCTGTTTGCCGCGTTGATGGTGGCCCTGGCGCTGTCGATGTTCGGCCTCTATGAACTGCAGCTGCCGCAGCGCTGGCAGACGCGGCTTGCCGACTCGGCCAATCGCCGCCCGGGCGGCCAGATCGCCGGCGCCGGGGCGATGGGCGCCATCTCGGCGCTGATCGTCGGCCCCTGCGTGACCGCGCCGCTGGCCGGCGCGCTGGCCTATATCGCGCAGAGCGGCGACGCCTGGACCGGCGGCACCGCGTTGTTTTCGATGGCGACCGGCATGGGCGTGCCGCTGCTGCTGGTCGGCGTCGGCGCCGGCAATCTGCTGCCACGCGCGGGCCGCTGGATGGAAGCGACCAAGCGCGTGTTCGGCTTCCTGCTGCTCGGGGTCGCGCTGTGGATGATCGGACCGGTGCTGCCGGCCTGGCTGTCGATGCTCGGCTGGGCGACGCTGCTGCTGGTCGGCGCGGTGTTTCTGCGGGCCTTCGATGGTCTGGGCAACGAGCCGCATCCGGTGGCGCGGCTCGGCAAGGGGCTCGGCGTGCTGTCCGCGCTGGCCGGCGCGATCCTGCTGGTGGGCCTGGCCTCGGGCAGCCGCAATCCGCTGCAGCCGCTGTCGCATCTGGTGGCGGGCGCCCGCGACGACGCGCCGGCGGCCGAGGCGGTGCGTTTCGAACGGGTTCGCTCGGTGGCCGAGCTCGATGCCCGCATCGCGCAGGCCAGCGCAGCCGGCAAGCCGGTGCTGCTGGACTTCTATGCGGACTGGTGCGTCAGCTGCAAGGAGATGGAGCGCTTCACCTTCAGCGATCCGCGCGTGCAGGCACGACTGGCGGACGTGGTGATGCTGCAGGCCGACGTCACCGCCAATAACGCCGACGACAAGGCGCTGCTCAAGCGCTTCGGCCTGTTCGGCCCGCCGGGCATCATCCTGTTCGGCGACGACGGGCGCGAACTGCCGGTGCGGGTGATCGGCTATCAGGCAGCCGGGCGATTCCTGGCGAGCCTGGAGCGCGCGTTCGGACCGGCGGGCGCCTGACTCGCGCCCAGGCCGGCCGTCCCGCGCCGAATCGCTCGCGCTACATCACTCCCGCCACAGCCAGCGGCCGACCGCCCACATCGCCGCGATTCCGACCACTACCGCCCCCATCAGCGAGATCGACCACCAGAAGCCGCTGGGCTCCTGCAGCCACGGCATGCGCTCGAAGTTCATGCCGAAGATGCCGGTGATCAGTGTCAGCGGCATGAACAGCGCGGTGATCATCGTCAGCATCCGCATCGTGCGGTTGGTCCGGTGCGCGACCGCCGAGAAGTGGATCTGCACCGCGGATTCGATCGAATCCTCGAGCCGCCGCGCATGCGCCAGCACGCGCAGGATGTGTTCCATCACATCGTTGATGCGCACCAGCAGCACCTCGTCGCGGTCGTTGGCAGTACCGCCGGCCGGGTCGCTGTAGGTGTTGTCGAGCAGGCTGTCGCGGAATTCCTGCAGCGCGTCGCGTTGTTCCTCGCATAGATGTTCGAGCCGGCGCAGCTGGATGCGCGCATCGAGCAGGCCCTCCCAGCTGGAGAAGCCGCTGCGCGCGTTGAGGAGCGCGCGCTGCCAGCGGTCCAGCTGCCGCGTCAGCGGTGCGCGCAGTTCGAGATAGCGGTCGACCATCGCATTGAGCAGCCGCAGCATCAGGTCCTCGGGGCGCGTCGGCGGACGAATGCCGTGCACCAGCGCCGTGCCGCCGTTGGCGCGGACTTCCGACCGCGGCGCGCGGGTCAGCTCGAGCAGCCGCTGGCGCACCTGCTCGATCGTGCGCGACTGGCCGGGCCGCACGGTGGCCAGCACATGGTCGAACACGAAGAAGGCCACCGGCTGCGTATCGATGCGCGCCAGCGCGGGCAGAAAGCCGGGCGGGTGGCGGCGCGGCTTTGCGGCTGCGGCGGATGCTCCAGACGTGGTGGCCGTCGCCGCTGGTGCCGCCGTCGTCGCCGAAGTTGTCGAAGCTGTCGCACTTGCCGCAGTTGCCGCAGTCTCCGCGCCGCCGCCGTTGGTCTTGGCGACAGCCGGCGCGGGCCCTTCGCTACCCGCCTCCGCAATCAGCCGGCTGGTCTCGAACGTCAGCTTGCGGAAGATCACCATGTCGTAGGCATGCGTCGTATCGAAGAACGACGGATGCGCGGCGTTGGTGGCGTCGGCCAGATGCAGGTCGAGCACCGGCGCCCCGGTCAGCGTCTGCAATTGATCGCGCCAGGCCGCCGGTGCGGCGCTGACCTCGGCAAGCGTGCAATCGACCCAGACGAAGCGCGGCGCGGCCTGTTCGGCGAGAAAGGCGCGGGCGGCCTCGAGCGAGTCGAGCGGATGAACCTGGCTGGCGGAAAAACCGAGCAGCTGCATGCGCGAGGGATCAGCGCGCCAGCAGGCGGGCGGCGTCGAGCGCGAAATAGGTCAGGATGCCGTCGGCCCCGGCGCGGCGGAACGCCAGCAGCGATTCCATCATGACCTTGTCGTGGTCGAGCCAGCCGTTCTGCGCGGCGGCCTTCAGCATCGCGTACTCGCCGCTGACCTGGTAGACGTAGGTCGGGAAGCGGAACTCGTCCTTGACGCGCCGAACGATGTCCAGATACGGCATGCCCGGCTTGACCATCACCATGTCGGCGCCTTCCATGATGTCCTGCGCGACCTCGCGCAGCGCCTCGTCGGTGTTGGCCGGGTCCATCTGGTAGGTCATCTTGTTGCCCTTGCCCAGATTGGCGGCCGAGCCCACCGCGTCGCGGAAGGGGCCGTAGAACGCCGACGCGTACTTGGCCGAGTACGCCATGATGCGCGTGTGGATCTGGCCCGCGTCTTCGAGCGCGTTGCGCACGGCGCCGATGCGGCCGTCCATCATGTCCGACGGCGCGACGATGTCGACGCCGGCCGCGGCCTGGGTCAGCGCCTGGCGCACCAGGATCTCCACCGTTTCCTCGTTCAGCACGTAGCCGTCGGCATCGAGCACGCCGTCCTGGCCGTGGCTGGTGTACGGGTCGAGCGCGACATCGGTCAGCACGCCGAGCTCGGGGAAGCGGTCCTTCAGCGCGCGCACGGCGCGCGGAATCAGCCCGTCCTCGCGGGTGGCCTCGATGCCGTCGGGCGTCTTCAGCGACGGATCGATGACCGGGAACAGCGCGATCACGGGAATGCCCAGCTGCACGCATTGCTCGGCCACCGGCAGCAGCAGGTCCACCGACACGCGTTCGACGCCGGGCATCGACGCGACGCTCTGGCGCTGGCCCTGTCCGTCGAGCACGAACACGGGATAGATCAGGTTGTCCGGCGACAGCCGGTGCTCGCGCATCAGCCGGCGCGAGAAATCGTCGCGGCGCATGCGGCGGGGGCGGAATTCGGGGAAGGTGGACATGGTGGGATCGTCAGTCAGGGGACGGCGGAGCGAGGCGGCCCACGATACCTGGGCGATCACGGCGTCACGGCGAACGGACCAGATGTGGCAGGGGCTTGGCCTGACGGGCGGCAGCGTCCCGCGTCCAATAAAAAACTAAACTTTTGTGCGTGCCCGCTATCATACTCGCGGACCCTTTGCGTTGCGCCGCGTGCGTGGCGCGAGGTCCCCCGCTACTCCTCCCTGAGCGGGTACCCGCCTCGCGGCGGGAATATTCCCCCCCGTTGCTTGCAGCGGGGTTTTTTTTGCGCGCTTGTTGGCTGGCTGGTTTTGCTCGCCGGGTTACGACGGGGTTCCGCCGCTGCCGGGCTCGTCGCCGGGCGCTGCGTCGCCGGCCTGCGGCGTTGCATCGGCCGCCGGCGCCGCGCCCGCGGCCGGCTGCGCCTCGGGCAGCCCCAGCCATCCGGCGATATGGCGCTGCGCCTCCTCGATGCCGCGGCGCTTCAGGCTCGAGAACAACTGCGCGGTCAGCAAGGGCGGGTTCTCCAGCTGGGCCGCATAGTCGGCCAGCACGCGGCGCGTCTCGCGCAGCGCCAGCGCGTTCTCGCTGCTCGTCAGCTTGTCGGCCTTGGTCAGCAGCACATGGATCGGCTTGCCGGTGGGCAGAAACCACTCGACCATCTGGCAATCGAGGTCGGTGAAGGGCCGGCGCGCATCCATCATGATCACCAGCCCGGCCAGTTGCTGCCGGGCCTGCACGTAGTCGCTCAGCAGCGATTGCCAGTGGTACTTGGCCGAGCCGGAGACCTGCGCATAGCCGTAGCCCGGCAGGTCGACCAGGAAGGCCAGCGGATCGGGCGCCTTGACCGGCGCCACTGCAAAAAAGTTGATGTGCTGCGTGCGGCCGGGCGTCTTCGACGAGAACGCCAGCCGCTTCTGGTTGCACAGCACGTTGATGGCGGTCGACTTGCCCGCATTGGACCGTCCGGCGAAGGCGACTTCGGGCACGGCGGTGGCCGGCAGGTCGCGCAGATGGTTGACGGTGGTGAAGAAGCGGGCCTGGTGGAGAAGGGACATGAGGAGAGGCAGGGTCGGGGAGGCCCGCGCGGGAGTGCGCCAGGCGTCTATCCGGGAAGCGATTTATTGTACAATACCGCGGTTAACGGCCTCCCGGCCGGGTGGCGTTCGACGTTCTTTTGGCCTTGTTGGCGGCTGGCATGACCCGGACAGTATCGGGCAATGACTGGCCGGCAGTGGTCTGCCAACGGGTCTGTCCCGTCTTTTCGCCCCAATGCGCGTCCTCATCGCAGGCCGGAGGCTGACCGGCACGCGATAGCGAATTCAAAACAATTCAGACAAGGTGTGCGAATGAATGGCATTGCGAAACTTGTGGCTGTCGTAGCACTGGCCTTGCCGGCAACGGCCTTCACGGGTCTGGCCTCGGCCGCCGAGCAAGCCGCCGCCAAGGCGGACCCGGCCAAGGGCGAGACCCTCTACACGCAGGGCGCGCCGGATCGCAATGTTCCCGCCTGTCTGAGCTGCCACGGCGCCAACGGCAACAGCGGCGCCGCGGTCAATCCGAAACTGGCCGCGCAGCATCCCGAATACGCCCACAAGCAGCTGGCCGACTTCAAGGCCAAGGTCCGCAACAACCCGATCATGACGCCGATCGCGGCGCAGCTGACCGATCAGGAAATGCGCGACGTCGGCGCCTATCTGGCGCGCCAGACGCAGAAGCCGGCCTCCGCGAAGAACAAGGACACCATCGAGCTGGGTCAGAAGATCTACCGCGCCGGCATCGCCAACAAGGGCGTGCCCGCGTGCGCCGCCTGCCACGGCCCGGCCGGCGCCGGTATCCCGGCGCAGTATCCGCGCATCGGCGGCCAGTTCTCCGAGTACACCGAGGCCCAGCTGGTGGCCTTCCGCCAGGGCGGCCGCAAGAACAACGCGGTGATGACCGAGGTCGCGGCGCGGATGTCCGACGCCGAGATCAAGGCGGTGGCCGACTACGTCGCCGGCCTGCGCTAAGCCCGCCGGTACCCCCGAGCCGGCCGGCCCTCGCCGGCGCGGGTGGGGCGCAACCAAACCAGCCGGCGATAATCGAAGAGGGTGGCCTGCGTGAGCGAGCCTCCCTCTTTGTCTTTTGCGCGCTGCGCTCCTGCCTTTCCTGCCATGCCGACCGCTTCCACTTCGGGCCTGCGCCTGAAGACCACCCACCGCCTGCTGCGCGATACCGTCGAGCTGGTCTCGTCGATGCGCTTTGCGATCGCGCTGCTGTCGGTGATTTCGATCGCCAGCGTGATCGGCACCGTGCTCAAGCAGAACGAGCCGTACGCCAACTACGTCAACCAGTTCGGTCCGTTCTGGGCCGAGCTGTTCCACGCGCTGTCGCTGCAGAAGGTGTACGGCTCGTGGTGGTTCCTGCTGATCCTGGCCTTCCTGGTGGTGTCGACCTCGCTGTGCCTGATCCGCAATGCGCCGAAGATGGTGGCGGACATGCGCTCGTGGAAGGACCATGTGCGCGAGCGCAGCCTGCGCGCCTTCCATCACCGCGTCGAGTTCGATGCCGCGCCGTCGCGCGCGGGCGCGGTGCAGCGGCTGGGCGGGCTGCTGGCCAACCGCGGCTATCGGGTGCGCCAGATCGAGCACGAGGGCGCCACGCTGCTGGCGGCCAAGGCCGGCGCCGCCAACAAGCTGGGCTATATCCTTGCGCACGCGGCGATCGTGGTGATCTGCATCGGCGGCCTGCTCGATGGCGACATGCTGATCCGCGCGCAGATGTGGTTCGGCGGCAAGACGCCGATCAGCGGCAATGCGGTGATCAACGAGATTCCGCCGCAGCACCGGCTCTCCAGCAGCAACCCGGGCTTTCGCGGCAATGCCTTTGTGCCGGAGGGCGCCACGGTGTCGACCGCGATCCTGAACGTTGCCGACGGGGCGCTGGTGCAGGATCTGCCGTTCACGCTGACGCTGAAGAAATTCGTCATCGAGCATTACTCGACCGGCATGCCCAAGCTGTTCGCCTCCGACGTGGTCGTCACCGACCGTGCGACCGGCAAGCAGACCGCCGCCACCATCAAGGTCAATGAACCGCTGATCGTCGACGGCATCGCGATCTACCAGTCCAGCTTCGAGGACGGCGGCTCGCGGCTGAAGTTCGTCGGCTATCCGATGCGGGGCAACTCGGCGGCGAGCTTCGCGTTTGCCGGCACGGTCGGCAACAGCGCGCCGCTCAAGGGCACCGGCAGCGGGGTCGACGCGGAAGGGCTGACGGTCGAGTTCAGCGACTTCCGGCTGATGAACATCGAGAACATCACCGATGCCTCGGGCAAGGCCGATGCGCGCGGCGTCGCCACGCGCTCGCTGAACGAGCGCCTCGGGGCGCGGCTGGGCGCCGCGGCCAATCCCGAGCGCGAGAAGCAGCTGCGCAATGTCGGCCCGTCGGTCCAGTACAAGCTGCGCGACCGCAACGGCCAGGCGCGCGAATTCCACAACTACATGGTGCCGGTCCAGCTCGACGGCCAGTCGGTGTTCCTCGCCGGCACGCGCGATTCGCCGAGCGAGCCGTTCCGCTATCTGCGCATTCCGGCCGACGAGCAGGGCAGCGTGGCCGACTGGATGCGGCTGCGCGCGGCGCTGCAGGACAGCGCGCTGCGCGGCGAGGCCGCGCGCCGCTTCGCGCTGGCGTCGATGCCGGGCGGCGACAAGGCCGAGGTGCGCTCGCAATTGGCCGAAAGCGCGCGGCGCGCGCTCGATCTGTTCGCCGGCGCGGCGCGGCACGATGCCGATGCGCCGCCGGGCGGCTTCGCCGCGATCGCGGCCTTCCTCGAGCGGTCGGTGCCGCAGACCGAGCAGCAGAAGGCCGCCGACGTGCTGCTGAAGATCCTGAACGGCTCGATGTGGGAGCTGTGGCAGCTCGCGCGCGAACGCGCCGACCTGCCGGTGGTTGCCAACAGCGCGCAGAGCGGCGCCTTCCTGCAGCAGGCGATCAACGCGCTGTCGGACAGTTTCTTCTATGTGGCGCCGGTGTTTCTGCAGCTGGACGACTTCCAGGAGGTCAAGGCCAGCGTGTTCCAGATGACCCGTGCGCCTGGCAAGAACATCGTGTATCTTGGCTGCCTGCTGCTGGTACTGGGCGTGTTCGCCATGCTCTATATCCGCGAGCGCCGCGTGTGGGTCTGGGTGAAGGATGCCAAGCCGGATGCACAGCCGACCGGCGCGCCGAACGATGGCGCGCAACGCGCCGCCGGCAGCCACGTGCTGATGGCGATGTCGACCCAGCGGCGCACCCTGGACTTCGAGAAGGAATTCGCCGCGCTGCGCGAGGACGTGCAGCGTGCCGCGGCGGCAGCGCAGGACGCGCCGCCCCCGGCGCCGGCGACACGGTAGGGATTTCGTCATGTCTTCCAATTCTTCCAAGCTGCACGCCCCCGCCAACGCCCCGGCGACCGAAGGGCACGTCGCGTCGGCAGCGGACACCTCGTATCTGGAGCCGTCGTTTCTGCGCCGGCTGTCGTGGCTGGACTGGCTGTTCGCGCTGCTGCTGGTGGTGGGCGCCGGCGTCGGCCTGGCGCGCTACGGCCAGTGGATGGACGGCTACGACAAGGCGGTGCTGATCGGCGCGGTGCCGACCTTCGCGCTGCTGGGCTGGCACTGGAAGCCGGTGCGCGCGCTGATGATCGGCCTGGCGGTGCTGGCGCTGCTCGCGGTCCAGCTGTATCAGGGCGAACTGGCGCGCGCGGAGCAGGCCTTCCTGCTCAAGTACCTGCTGTCGAGCCAGTCAGCCATCCTGTGGATGTGCGCGCTGGTGTTCCTGTCGACGCTGTTCTACTGGGGCGGCCTGCTGGCGCGCTCGCAGACCGGCTACGGCATCGGCCACAAGCTGGCCTGGGCAGCGGTGGTGCTCGGCTTTACCGGCATGCTGGTGCGCTGGTACGAGTCTTATCTGATCGGTCCCGATATCGGCCATATCCCGGTGTCGAACCTGTACGAAGTCTTCGTGCTGTTCGTGCTGATCACCACGCTGTTCCATCTGTACTACGAGGGCCGCTACCGCACCGGCGCGCTGGGCCCGTTCGTGATGCTGGTGGTGTCGGCCGCGGTCGGCTTTCTGCTGTGGTACACGGTCAGCCGCGATGCGCATGAAATCCAGCCGCTGGTGCCCGCGCTGCAGAGCTGGTGGATGAAGATCCATGTACCGGCCAACTTCATCGGCTACGGCACCTTCGCGCTGGCCGCGATGGTCGCGGTGGCGTATCTGCTGAAGCAGCGCGGCATCCTGGCCGAGCGCCTGCCGGCGCTGGAGTTGCTCGACGACGTCATGTACAAGGCGATCGCGGTCGGTTTCGCCTTCTTCACGATCGCCACCATCCTCGGCGCGCTGTGGGCGGCCGAGGCCTGGGGAGGCTACTGGAGCTGGGATCCGAAGGAAACGTGGGCGCTGATCGTCTGGCTGAACTACGCCGCCTGGCTGCACATGCGGCTGATCAAGGGGCTGCGCGGCGCGATGGCCGCCTGGTGGGCGCTGATCGGGCTCTTGATCACGACCTTCGCCTTCCTCGGCGTCAACATGTTCCTGTCCGGCCTGCATAGCTACGGTGAACTGTGATTCGTAAGTAACTTATCGGTCAGTGAAGCGAGCAAACCTGCCCTTTTGGGCAGGTTTTTTTATGGAAAGGGAATAAAACGGCGCCTGAGGGTGTTTACTGGGAAACACGGCGCCGGTGGGCGGCGCCGCCTTTTCCTGGAGACAGACATCATGACCCTCTCGCGCTTTACCGCTTCCGGTCGTCTTGCCCTTCCCGTGACCGTCGCCGCCGCCATCCTGCTCACCGCCTGTTCCGGCATGGGCATGGGCTCGGGCAGCAGCAGCGCCAGCGGCGGCAGCACGGCCAGCACCAGCGGCAACATGCCGCCGACGGTCAAGGTCAGCAACGGCGTGCTGACCGATCCGCAGGGCCTGACGCTGTACACCTTCGACCGCGATACGGCGGGCAGCGGCAAGAGCGTCTGCAACGGACAATGCGCGGTCAACTGGCCGCCACTGCTGGCCCAGCCCGGCACCTCGGCCACCGGCCAATACACCATCATCACGCGCGACGACGGCAGCCGTCAGTGGGCCTATCGCGGCAAGCCGCTGTACCGCTTCGCCAAGGACACCAAGCCGGGCGACCGTACCGGCGACAAGGTGATGAACGTCTGGCACATCGCCACGCCGTAAGGCATCCGCCACGGGCACCGCGGGGCCGGACCCTACGCACCAATGGTCCGCCGGCCGGTCCAAAGTGTGCCGGCCCGGCACGGTTCCGCAGCCCCGCAGAACCGCCGCGCGCCGGCGCTCCGCCAAGCAAGGAACGACGATGTGGATTCCCTCTCCGAAATGGCTGCGCGGCGACGACATCCCGTCCAGCGAGATCACGCCGCCGGAAGCGTTCGCCGCGCGCCGCCGCTGGCTGGCGATGGTCGCCGCCGGCGCGGCCGGCAGCACGCTGGCACCGTGGGCCGCACGCCAGGCGCTGGCGCAGCCGGGCCGCGGGCAGAAGCTGGCGGCCACCGCCAACCCCGCCTATGTGGTGACCGAGAAGCGCACGCCTTACGAGGACGTCACCACCTACAACAACTTCTACGAGTTCGGTACCGACAAGGCCGACCCGGCGCGCAACGCCGGCACGCTGCGGACGCGTCCGTGGCAGGTCAAGGTCGAAGGGCTGGTGCGGCAGCCCAAGGTCTATGACATCGACGGCCTGATGAAGATGGCCGCGATGGAAGAGCGGGTCTACCGGCTGCGCTGCGTCGAGGGATGGTCGATGGTGATTCCGTGGATCGGCTTTCCGCTGGCCGAGCTGATCCGGCGCGCCGAGCCGCTGGGCAGCGCCAGGTTCGTCGAGTTCGTGACGCTGGCCGACAAGAAGCAGATGCCCGGACTGGGCAGCCCGGTGCTGGATTGGCCCTATCGCGAAGGCCTGCGCCTGGACGAGGCCATGCATCCGCTGACCTTGCTGACCTTCGGGCTGTACGGCGAGGTGCTGCCGAACCAGAACGGCGCGCCGGTGCGCATCGTGGTGCCGTGGAAGTACGGCTTCAAGAGCGCCAAGTCGATCGTCGCGATCCGCTTCGTCGACAAGCAGCCCGCCACCAGCTGGAACCTGGCCGCGCCGCAGGAGTACGGCTTCTATTCGAACGTCAATCCGGAGGTCGACCATCCGCGCTGGAGCCAGGCCACCGAGCGCCGCATCGGCGACGACAAGGGCGGCGGCTTTGCGGCGCTGTTCGCGCCCAAGCGCAAGACGCTGCCGTTCAACGGCTACGCGCAGCAGGTCGCCTCGCTGTATCAGGGCATGGATCTGCGCAAGTTCTTCTAGCCCGTCTTCGGACTACCGCATGCCTTCCACCGAGACGACGCCGGCCGCCCCGCGTACCGCAGCTGCGGGCGGGCGCCGGGCTAGCGCCACGCCCGGCACCTTGTCGCCCACGCGGCTGCGCGCGCTGAAGACGCTGATCTGGGTACTGGCCTTGCTGCCGTTCGCGCGGCTCGTGTACCTGGGCGCGACCGGCCAGTACGGCGTCAATCCGCTGGAATTCGTCACGCGCTCCACCGGCACGTGGACGCTGGTGATGCTGTGCGCGACGCTGGCGGTGACGCCGCTGCGGCGTCTGAGCGGCTGGAGCTGGCTGCTGCGGATACGGCGACTGCTGGGTCTGTTCGCCTTCTTCTACGGCACGCTGCACTTCCTGCTGTGGCTCGGCGTGGACCGCGGCTTCGATCTGGCCTACATGGCCAAGGACGTGTTCAAGCGTCCGTTCATCACGATGGGGTTTGCCGCGTTCGTGCTGATGGTGCCGCTGGCCGCGACCTCGACGCATGCGATGGTGCGCCGGCTGGGCGGCCGGCGCTGGCAGGCCCTGCACCGCAGTATCTATGCGATCGCGGTGCTGGCGATCCTGCACTACTGGTGGCACAAGGCCGGCAAGAACGATTTCGGCGAGGTGTCGATCTACGCCGCCGTGGTGGCGGCGCTGCTCGGCGCGCGGCTGTGGTGGTGGTGGCGCGGGACGGCCCGCGCCGGCGCCAACACTGACACCAACACCACCGGGACGAGGGCGCCGTCGCGCCAGTCGACGCGACGTTAGCGCGGCAGCAGCTTCTCGTCGCGGAACAGGTCCTCGACGCGCTCGCGGGCGCGCACCAGATGCACCGCGTCGCCATCGACCATCACCTCGGCCGCGCGCGGACGGGTGTTGTAGTTCGAGCTCATCACGAAGCCATAGGCGCCGGCGGACATCACCGCCAGCAGATCGCCCGGCGTCACCGCCAGCGCGCGATCGCGGCCCAGCCAGTCGCCCGATTCGCACACCGGGCCGACCACGTCATAGGTCACCGCTTCACCCGCATGCGGCACCACCGGCTCGATCCGATGGAACGCCTCGTACATCGCCGGGCGCGCCAGATCGTTCATCGCCGCGTCGACGATGCAGAAGTTCTTGGCCTCGCCGGGCTTGAGGAATTCGACGCGCGTCAGCAGCACGCCCGCATTGCCGACCAGCGAACGGCCCGGTTCGAACAGCACCTCGCGATGGCCGTGGCCGCGCTGCGCCACGCGCTCGAGCAGCGTGCGGGCGAAGCCGGTGATATCGGGCGGCGTCTCGTCGTCATAGGTGATGCCCAGCCCGCCGCCGACATCGATATGCGACAGCACGATGCCTTCGCGCTCGAGCGCCTCGACCACGTCGAGCACCTTGTCCAGCGCCTCCAGATACGGCGCGACCTCGGTGATCTGCGAGCCGATATGGCAGTCGATGCCGGTGATCTCCAGATGCGGCAGCGCGGCGGCGGCGCGGTAGGTCGGCAGCACGTCGTCGAAGGCGATGCCGAACTTGTTGCCCTTGAGCCCGGTGGAGATATACGGATGGGTGCGTGCGTCGACGTCCGGATTGATCCGCAGCGACACGCGCGCGCGCTTGCCGACGCGGCCCGCGACCGCATTCAGGCGATCGAGCTCGGGGATCGATTCGACGTTGAAGCACAGCACGTCGTGCGCCAGCGCCAGTTCCATCTCGGCCTCGGACTTGCCCACGCCCGAGAACACGACCTTGCGCGGATCGGCGCCCACCGCCAGCACGCGCTGCAGTTCGCCGCCCGACACGATGTCGAAGCCCGCGCCCAGCTGCGCGAAGACCTGCAGCACGGCCAGGTTCGAGTTGGCCTTCATCGCGTATTGCACGCGGGCGCGATGGCCGGCGCAGGCGGCGGCGTACGCCTGGTAGGCGGCGGTCAGCGCCGCGCGCGAATAAACGTAGGTCGGCGTGCCGAATTGTTCGGCGATGCGCGCGAGCGGCACCTGTTCGACGGCGAGGGCACGGTCGCGGCGATGGAAGAATGCGGTCATGTTATCGGGCGGCGGGTGCGGACGCGGGCGCGGCGGACGAGGGCGATGAAGACGACGAAGACGTGCGGGCCGGCGGCGTGCGCGCCGGCATCGGCGCGGCGTCCGGCTGCGACAGGCCGGGGTCGGGAACGCTGGGCTGCACCGGCGCGGGCGGGCGCTGCGGCATCACCAGCGGGCCGCGGATGCCGCATCCGCCGAGCAGGGGCATCGCTAGGCCGGCGGCAAACGCCGCTACAATCGCAACACGACGCAACATCGGGTCGTCCTTGGAAACAGGGGTCGAACGGGAGGCGGACCGGATGGACCGGATTCGCCGTGGCCGGGCAGCGATGCCGGCAGGCATCCGGAGCGGCCCGCAGAACAAATGCATCAGCCGCGCTGCGGTCCAGACAGGGACCGGCCGCGGCTGGCGGTCTTGGAGTGTAGCATGTCCCTTTTGAGCGAAAGCGAGTTCCTGGCGCTGGCGACCGGCGAGCTGGATCGGCTGGAAAGTGCGATCGAACAGGCGGCCGATGCGGCCGACGCCGATATCGAGATCAACCGCAGCGGCAATGTGATGGAGCTCGAGTTCGAGGACGGCTCGAAGATCATCATCAACAGCCAGGCCCCGATGCAGGAGCTGTGGGTCGCGGCGCGCGCGGGGGGCTTTCACTTCCGCCGCGACGGCCAGCGCTGGGTCGACACGCGCGAGGGCACCGAGCTGTATCAGGCGCTGTCGCGCTATCTGAGCCAGCAGGCCGGGACCACGCTGACGCTGGGCTGACACCGGCGTCGCGACAAGCAGCACAAACGAAAAGGCCAGCCCATCATCGGGCTGGCCTTTTCGTTGTGCCTTTAGGTACGGCCGCGTCAGCCGCCGCCGAACATCTCCAGGATGCGGCGCTTCTCCTGCTCCAGATCGGCAGCCGATGGCGCGCCGGGATCGGGCGCCTTGCCCGGCCACGGGTCGCCCAGACCGACCGACGCCACGCCGGCGCCGCCGGCATTCTCTTCCAGCGTCCAGTCGCCGGCCACCATCAGCACGCCTTCCGGCGGCTGGCGGTCCGGGCTCTCGGGCACGCCCTTGAGCATCTTCGACATGTAGCTGATCCAGATCGGCAGCGACAGGCCGCCGCCGGTCTCGCGCACGCCCAGGCTCTTGGGCTGGTCGTAGCCCATCCAGGCCACCGCCACCAGCTTCGGCGTATAGCCGGCGAACCAGGCATCGACCGCATCGTTGGTGGTACCGGTCTTGCCCGCCAGGTCGTTGCGGCCCAGCCGCTGCTTGGCGGTATAGGCCGTGCCGGTGCGCACCACGTCGCGCAGCATGCTGTCCGCGATAAAGGCCGTGCGCGCATCGAGCACCCGCACCGCATCCTCGCCGGCGCGCTGCGGCTTGGTCTCCGACAGCACGTTGCCGCGCGAATCGACCACGCGCTGGATCAGGTACGGATTGATGCGATAGCCGCCGTTGGCGAACACCGAGTAGGCGCCCGCCATCTGCAGCGGCGTCACGCTGCCCGAGCCCAGCGCCATCGGCAGATAGGCCGGATGCTTGTCGGCCTCGAAGCCGAAGCGCGTGATGAAGTCCTGCGCGTACTGCGTGCCGATCGCGCGCAGGATCCGCACCGACACCAGGTTCTTCGACTTGGCCAGCGCGCGGCGCATCGTCATCGGGCCTTCGAAGCGGCCGTCGTAGTTCTTCGGCTCCCACACCTGGCCGCCGGTATCGGGGCCGATCGACAGCGGCGCGTCGTTGATCACGGTCGCCGGCGAGAAGCCCTTCTCCAGTGCGGCGGTATAAATGAACGGCTTGAAGCTCGAGCCCGGCTGGCGCCACGCCTGCGTGACGTGGTTGAACTTGTTGCGGTTGAAGTCGAAGCCGCCGACCATCGCGCGGATCTCGCCGTCCTCCGGGTTCAGCGAGATGAACGCCGCGGCCACCTCGGGCAGCTGCGCCACCGACCACGCACCCTTGTCGTTCTGCACCACGCGGATGATCGCGCCGGGACGGATCTTGACCTTGGGCTGCGCGTTGGCCGCCAGCGACGGCGCGATATAGCGCAGCGCCGACCCTTCGATCACCACTTCCTCGCCGGACAGCAGCACCGCGCGGACCTGCTTGCTCGATGCCGCGGTGACCACCGCCGAGCGCATGTCGTCGCTGGCCGGATGCTCGACCAGCGCATCGTCGATGGCCTGCTCGCGCTCGGCCGGATCCGACGGCAGGTCGATGAAGGCCTCGGGACCGCGGTAGCCGTGCTTGCGCTCGTAATTCATGATGCCGGCGCGCACGGCCTCGTAGGCCGCGTCCTGATCGGGCTTGGTCAGCGTGGTGTACACCGTCAGGCCGCGCGTGTAGGTCTCCTCGCGGTATTGGGCGTACATCAGCTGGCGCACGATCTCGGCCACGTATTCGGCGTGGGTCGAGAACTCGTTGCCCTCGTTGCGGACCTTCAGTTCCTCGTGCACCGCCTCGTCGTACTGTTGCGGCGTGATATAGCCCAGGTCGCGCATTCGCTGCAGGATGTATTCCTGCCGCACCTTGGCGCGCTTGCGGTTGACCACCGGGTTGTAGGCCGACGGGGCCTTCGGCAGGCCGGCCAGCATCGCGGCCTCGGCCACGGTGACGTCCTTGATCGATTTGCCGAAGTACACGCGCGCGGCGCTGGAGAAGCCGTAGGCGCGCTGTCCCAGATAGATCTGGTTCATGTACAGCTCGAGGATCTGGTCCTTGCTCAGGTTCGCCTCGATCTTGTACGCCAGCATCATCTCGTAGATCTTGCGGGTGTAGGTCTTCTCGCTGGACAGGAAGAAGTTGCGCGCGACCTGCATCGTGATGGTCGACGCGCCCTGCGACAGGCCGCCGCGCAGATTGGCGAGGCCCGCGCGCAGCACGCCGATGAAATCGACGCCGCCGTGCTCGTAGAAGCGATCGTCCTCGATCGCCAGCACGGCCTTCTTCATCACGTCGGGGATCTCGGCGATCGGCACGAAATTGCGCCGCTCCTCGCCGAATTCGCCGATCAGCACGTTGTCGGCGGTGTAGATGCGCAGCGGAATCTTGGGACGGTAGTCGGTCAGCGTATCGAGCGACGGCAGATTCGGCGCCGCCACCAGAAGCGCGTAGCCGAGCAGCAGGGCCACCGTGACGACACCCGCGGCCATCAGGCCCAGCGCCCAGTAGCTGGCGCGTATCCACAGCGGGCGGCGAGCCGGTTTAGCCGGCTTCTGTTGTGCAGTAGCCATTGGGTAATACCTAGTTGGAGGTGCCCGGATTATATCGCTCGCATCCGCGGCTCCCGGGCGGGTAGTGCCGTGGCGGGCGCATCCATGCTGTTACAAGTTGTAAGACCGAAAAGTCGTCGCCGCTCGTACCAGTATGGGCGCCAGCGGCCCAACTGCAATCGCGCCGTGACTTGCGAAAACCGGCGCGATGGGCATGGCGTCGCATTGCCGCTGCCATGTCCGGCTGCCGAGAATCGGTCCATCGGCGCGCCATGCGGGGCGGGCGTGCACGAGGCCCGTCCGCTGGGAACACGGCGAGAGACACGGGCTTGGCAGGATCTGGACTGGCCTTGTACCAGGCGAGGCGGGCAGGGACGGGCAGGGCGAACAGGGCGGATGGGCTTGCGCTCGGCGGCGAGAAAGGCGGTTAGAGCCGCCTTCGCGCCGCCGAGTTCAACGCCGCGCCGGATCGACGGAGGGAGGGGCATCGTGCGAGCGCGGCAGAGGTGGCGGGCGGCATGGCATTCGGTCAGGGATCGTGGACGGCATCTGGCCAGTCGCGCCGGCTCGCTGCGTCCGGGGTGGCGCGCGATGGCGGCCGTGGCGGGCACGGCGGTGCTGGCGGGCGGCTACCTGCTCGATCGGCGTATCGCGGCCGCCGAGGCAGAGAACCGTGCATTGGCCGAGCGGGCGCGCCGTTGGGAAGCCCCGGCGCGCGAGGCAGAGGCACTGCGCCAGCAGATCGGCGCGGTGAGCCGGCGCGGCAGCGCGCTGGACACGCTGCTGCAGAATCGAGGCCGGCCGGCCCGGCTGCTCGATGCGCTGGCCAGCCACGTGCCGCGGGGCATTCAGCTGCGCAGCGTCGGCCAGCGCGACGACACGGTGACGATCGAAGGCGTGGCCCGGGGTCACGAGCGCGTGGCGGCCCTGATGCGGGAACTGGAGCCGGCGCCGTGGCTGGCCCGCGTCGATCTGCTCGAATCGCGCACCGCAGCGTCGGGGCCCGGCGCCGCCGGAGGGGCAGTCGACCGCATGGAGGCCGAGCCCCGCTTCGACTTCGCCGTCCGGCTGGTCCA
Source organism: Cupriavidus gilardii (assembly GCF_017598945.1). Lineage (GTDB taxonomy): Bacteria > Pseudomonadota > Gammaproteobacteria > Burkholderiales > Burkholderiaceae > Cupriavidus > Cupriavidus gilardii_E. Next base: position 85,162 of record NZ_JAGFTW010000038.1, on the reverse strand, counting down.
TCGCGCTTTCGCCACGGCGGCCAACGTCGACGGGGCCAACGTCGACTCCTCCGGCGCGTCCATGCCCGCGCCAGCGCGGGACGGGAGCCCAGATGGCGCCGGATGACGAAGACGAGATCGCGCCCGGCTCGGCATCGTGGCCGGGCCAGTGGGCCGGTCGCGATGGTTCGGACCTGCGCGGGCTGTGGCCGATCCTGGTCGCCTGTGCGGTGGTGGCGGCCGGGTGGCAATGGCATTGGCGCGACAAGCTGGCCTTGCTGAACAGCCGGCAGGCCGAGCACGCCGCGCTGCATCAGTCGGCCGCACGACTGGCGGCCGAGGCGGCGAGCGCCGAGCCGATGCGGCGGCGGCTGGCCGAACTGACGCAGGCGCTGACAGTGCGGGAGCGCCATCTGCCCGACCATGGCGGCATCGACGAACTGCTCGTCACGTTGAGTTCGCTCGCCAACGCGCACGGCCTGCGGATCGCGCTGTTCCAGCCGCAGGCCGCGGTCGTGGGCGCGGACTTCGTGCAGATTCCATTGACGCTGCGTGTCGACGGCGGCTATCGCGAGATCGCGGCATGGCTGGCGGGCCTCGCCGCCTTGCCCCGCCTGGTGACGCTGCAGTCGATGCAGTTGGCGGCCGGCAAGGACGACGGCGCACTGACGATGGAGGCGGTCGTGCTGGCCTATCGGGCGCTCGATGCCGCCGAACGCGCCGCGCCGCAGCGCACGACGCGCGCATCGCGAGGGAAAGGCGGGCACGACGCCGCGCCACCGCCGACATGGCATCCCGCACCGCTGGACCCTGCGCCTCGCCTGCCGCTGCTCCAGGACGCAAATGCCGGCGCGGCCGGTGCCGCCGTGGCCGATCTTTTCGCGGATGCGCGGCTGGCCGCACCGGCATTTGCGCCGTCCGACGATGCAGTCGCGGCGCGGGCGCGCGAGCCGCTGGAGGCCTATGCCCTCGAGCAGATGCGGATGGTCGGAAGCCTGCAGAGCGCGGGCCGCGCCTACGGCGTGGTGCGCGTGGATGGCGCGGATGGCCTGGTCGCCGCGGTGCAGGTGGGCCAGCGCCTGGGCCGCCGCGACGGCGTCGTGGTGCGCATCGAGCGCGACGGGATCGTGCTGCGCGAGCGGGTCTGGAACGGGGAGGATCGATGGATCGAAACGACGGCCCGCCTCGCGCTCGATGCGCCGGCATGATGGGGCTGATCTTCGGGATGCTGGCGCTCGCGCATGCCGCGCCGCTGCGCGTGCTGGCCGCGCCCGCCGCGGCCGCGGTGGCAGCGCCGTCAGCCGACGCCGCGCCTTCGGCATCGGGCGAACGCCTGTCTCTCAACTTCCAGCGCGTCGATATCCGGGCGCTGCTGCAGGTCTTCGCGGACTTCACCGATCTGAACGTGGTCGCCAGCGACAGCGTGCAGGGCAATCTGACGCTGCGGCTCAAGGACGTGCCATGGGAGCAGGCGCTGCGCATCGTGCTCGATGCCAAGGGACTGGCGTCGCGGCGCGAAGGCAATGTGCTGTGGGTCGCGCCGCGCGCCGAACTGGCGGCCCGCGACCGGCAGGAACTGGAGGCGCGGCAGCAACTGGCCGATCTGGAGCCGGTCGGCAGCCAGGTGTTCCAGCTGAACTATCAGCGTGCCGACGATGTCCGCCGGCTGCTGCTCGGCAGCGGAGCCGCCGCGCCCGCGGCGAGCCCCGGCGCGTATGGCGGGCAACAGGGATCGCAGCATGGGCAGGCCGCATCGTCGGTCCGCCTGCTGTCCCGCCGCGGCAGCCTGACCGCGGACGCCCGTACCAATCAGCTGTTCGTCTCGGACCTGCCGGAGCGGCTGCAGCAGATCGCCGAATTTCTGGCCCGCATCGACGTGCCGGTGCGGCAGGTCATCATCGAGGCCCGCATCGTCGAGGCCGACGACAAGTTCAGCCGCAATCTGGGCGTCAAACTGGGCTTTGCCGCGCAGTACGGCCACGGCCGCGTCGGCGATACCTTGCCGAACGTGCTGCCCGGCGCGGCGGGCGAGCCCGGGCCCTTGCTCAGTCTGCCGGCCGGCGCGCTGCATGGCGCCGATCCCGGCCATCTGGCGGTCAGCCTGTTCAACAGCGCCGCCAGCCGTTTCGTCGCGCTGGAGCTGTCGGCGCTCGAGGCCGATGGCAAGGGCAAGATCGTGTCGAGCCCGCGCGTGGTGACCACCAACAATATCAAGGCGCTGATCGAGCAGGGCACCGAGCTGCCCTATCAGGCCGCGACCTCCAGCGGCGCGACCTCGGTGCAGTTCCGCAAGGCCAATCTGAAGCTGGAGGTGACGCCGCAGATCACGCCCGAGGGCCAGGTGCTGCTCGATGTCGACGTCAGCAAGGACAGCGTCGGCGTGCAGACCACGCAGGGCTTCGCCATCGATACCAAGCACGTGCAGACGCAGGTGCTGCTCGAGAACGGCGGCACCGCGGTGATCGGCGGCATCTATACGCGCGCCGAGCGCGGCGACGCGGCCAAGGTGCCGCTGCTGGGCGATATCCCGGTGCTTGGCAGGCTGTTCGGCAGCCGCTCGGTCTGGCGCGATCGCACCGAGCTCCTGGTCTTCCTGACGCCGCGCATCCTGCACGATGCCGTCTCGCCGGTCCGCCGCCATTCGCACGCCCCGCTCGGCGGGATGCAGTAGACTGAGGCCCGCCATGCGAGGCAGCCACGCGCATGCGGCAGGATCCGGCAAATCTGGCCGCCGATTTGCCGTCTGTGCCGGCCGCGCGCCTGCACGGGTCTTGCCCCGCCGGGCCCGACATAAGAAGATGATGCCGTTTCCAACCCGCGAGCCGCCTGCAGAGCGCCGATCGGCTCGCCGCGAATCCGTGACCGCTTCCCGCCCGAACCTTTTTTTCGTCGGCCTGATGGGCGCCGGCAAGACCACTGTCGGCCGCACCGTGGCCCGCCGCCTCGGCTATGCCTTCTTCGATTCCGACCATGAGATCGAGGCCCGCTGCGGCGTGCGCATCCCGGTGATCTTCGATCACGAAGGGGAGAGCGGCTTTCGCGACCGCGAGGCGCAGATGATCGACGAACTGACGCAGCGCGAGGGCATCGTGCTGGCGACCGGCGGCGGCGCGGTGCTGCGGCCGGAGAACCGCAGCCGGCTGAAGGCGCGCGGCACCGTGGTCTATCTGCGCGCCAGCCCGCACGACCTGTGGCTGCGCACGCGGCACGACCGCAACCGGCCGCTGCTGCAGACGCAGGACCCGAAGGGGCGACTGGAGGCGCTGTACGCCGAGCGCGACCCGCTTTATCGCGAGGTCGCCGATTTCGTCATCGAGACCGGCAAGCCCTCGGTAGCCCAGCTTGCTAATATGGTGCTGATGCAACTCGAGATGTCCGGCTGGATCGCTGCGGCGGCCGGCGGTGCCGATGCCCATCCCCATACCGATGCCGACGCGGAGGCCAATGCCGACGCCGCGCCGTCGCAAGATACCAAGACCGATGATCACGCTTGAAGTCGACCTGGGAGAGCGCAGCTATCCCATCCATATCGGCGCCGGCCTGCTGGACCGCGCTGAAGTGTTGGCCCCTCTGTTGGCCCCCCATATCCGTGGCCGCCATGCCGTCATTGTCACCAACGAGACCGTCGGGCCGCTGTATGCGGCGCGGGTCGAGGCCACGCTGACGAGTCTGGGCAAGACCGTGCGTACGGTGACGCTGCCCGACGGCGAGTCCTTCAAGCACTGGCAGACGCTGAACCTGATCTTCGACGCGCTGCTCGGCGCCGGCGCCGACCGCAAGACCACGCTGATCGCGCTGGGCGGCGGCGTGGTCGGCGACATGACCGGGTTTGCCGCAGCCTGCTACATGCGCGGCGTGCCGTTCGTGCAGATGCCGACGACGCTGCTGGCCCAGGTCGATTCGTCGGTGGGCGGCAAGACCGGCATCAATCATCCGCTCGGCAAGAACATGATCGGCGCCTTCCACCAGCCGCAGGCGGTCATCGCCGATATCGGCACGCTGAAGACGCTGCCGCCGCGCGAGCTGGCCGCAGGCCTGGCCGAGGTCATCAAGCACGGCGCGATCGCCGATGCCGACTACTTCGGCTGGATCGAGCAGCATATCGGCGCGCTCAACAACTGCGACGCCGACCTGCTGGCGCTGGCGGTGCAGCGCTCCTGCGAGATCAAGGCCGCGGTCGTGGCGGCCGACGAGCGCGAGGGCGGCATCCGCGCCACGCTCAATTTCGGCCATACCTTCGGCCATGCGATCGAGGCCGGCATGGGCTACGGCCAGTGGCTGCACGGCGAGGCGGTGGGCTGCGGCATGGTGATGGCCGCGGACCTGTCGCTGCGGCTCGGCTTCATCGACATCGAGACGCGCTCGCGCATCGAGCGCCTGGTGGCCGCCGCGATGCTGCCGGTGGTGGCGCCGGACCTGGGCGTCGATCGCTATATCGAACTGATGAAGGTCGACAAGAAGGCCGAGGCCGGCCAGATCAAGTTCATCCTGCTCAGGAAGCTCGGCGAGGCGCTGATCACCAGCGTGCCCGACGCCGATCTGCGCAGCACGCTGCAGCATGCCGTATTGAAACGTCCCGTCGAGGCACCGGTCGCGTAAGCGCTCGGCCATGCCTCGCAACCCTCAGACGATGCCCGCATCGCCCAACCGGATTGCCGCATGACCGACCTCGAAAGCCATCTCGCTCCCTATGCCGCGCACTCGGCGCAGTCGCGCGGGCGTGTCCATGTCGAACCGGCGTCGTCCTCGCGCAGCGAATTCCAGCGCGACCGCGACCGCGTGATCCACAGCACCGCGTTCCGCCGGCTCGAATACAAGACGCAGGTATTCGTCAATCACGAGGGCGACCTGTTTCGCACGCGGCTGACGCATAGCCTCGAGGTGGCGCAGATCGCGCGGTCGATTGCCCGCAACCTGCGGCTGAACGAGGATCTGGTCGAAGCGATCTCGCTGGCGCACGACCTCGGCCACACGCCGTTCGGCCACGCCGGGCAGGACGCGCTCAATGCCTGCATGAAGAACCACGGCGGCTTCGAGCACAACCTGCAGAGCCTGCTGGTCGTCGACGAACTGGAAGAGCGCTACGGCGGCTTCAACGGCCTGAACCTGACCTTCGAGACGCGCGAAGGCATCCTCAAACACTGCTCGCGCGTCAACGCGGCCGCGCTCGGCGAGCTCGGGCGGCGCTTTCTCGAGGGCACGCAGCCGTCGCTGGAGGCGCAGCTGGCGAATCTGGCCGACGAGATCGCCTACAACAACCACGATATCGACGACGGCCTGCGCTCGGGGCTGCTGACGCTGGAACAGATGGACGAGGTGCCGATGTGGGGCCGCCATCGCGCCGAAGCGTTGGCGGCCTATCCGGGCATCAACGGCCGTCGGCTGATCAACGAGACGGTCCGCCGCATGATCAACACGCTGATCGTCGATCTGATCGAGACGACCCAGCGCAATATTGCCGCGGCCCGGCCCGCCGACATCGACGCGGTGCGCGCCGCCGGTCCGCTGGTCGCCTTCAGCCCGGCGGTCAGGGAAGAGGCGCAGGCGCTCAAGCGCTTCCTGTTCCGCCACCTGTACCGTCACTACCTGGTGATGCGGATGTCGGCCAAGGCGCAGCGCATCATCACCGATCTGTTCGATGCCTTCATGGGCGATCCGCGCCTGCTGCCGCCGCAGTATCAGGCCTCGCACGGCGGCGACCAGCCGCGGCTGATCGCCCACTACATCGCCGGCATGACCGACCGCTACGCGATCCGGGAGCATCGGCGGATGTTCGCGGTCGGCGAGCAGAACTGAAGCGCCAAACGCCAGCAAGGGTTTTCTTCCCCTCTCCCGCAAGCGGGAGAGGGGAGCAACCCCGTGGTCTGGCAAGTCATCCTTAAGACAATAAAACAGGGACAGATCAGCTATCATCCCGCCATCGCTTTGACTCGATGGCGCCATGGCTCGACTTCCCCGCTTCTCTCCGACCGGCCTGCCGGCGCTGGTGTTGCAACGTGGCAACAACCGCCAGCCGGTCTTCCTCGGTCCCGACGACTACCGCTTCTACCTCGACTGCCTGCGTATGGCGGCGCGCGAGCACGATCTGGCGGTGCACGCCTACGGCCTGCGGCCGAACCATATCCATCTGGTGGCGACCCCCCGCCGCGACGACGCGCTGAGCCTGACCATGCAGGCGGTCGGCCGCCGCTACGCCCGTTACTTCAATCGCGTCGCCGACCGGACCGGCACGCTGTGGGAAGGGCGCTTCCGTTCGGCCGTGCTGGAAGCCGACACCTGGCTGCTGCCGGCGATGCTCTACGTCGAAGGCAACGCGGTCCGCGCCGGCGAGGCCAACACGCCGGACGAGGACAAATGGAGCAGCCACCGCCATCACGTCGGCCTCGAAGCCAGCCCATTTGTGAGCGATCACTCTGCCTATTGGGCGCTTGGCAACACGCCTTTCGAACGCCAGTCTCGCTACCAGTCGCTGGCGGCGGAAGGGCTGTCGTCGTCGACGCTGGCCGTGCTGCGCAAGCACGCGCACAGCGGCTGGCCGCTCGGCAGCGAAGCCTTCTTGCGGGGCCTGGAGCGCTACGGGGAACGCCGGGTGAAGCCGCTGCCGAAGGGGCGGCCCAAACGCGTCGCGACGGACGGAGAGGCGGTGCAACCCTGATGACCGCAGCGGCAACAGCGAACCGATTCCGGTGCACCTAAATAGTGCGATATTAATGTGTCCCCATTAAATACCCCTCACCAAAACAGGGCATGGGTTAATATGATCTGACCCCATTTTATTTTTTTGCGGGCATCGGACGATTCTTTTATATTTGCTCCACCCACATTCATTGTGCGGCGCGTCACGTCCTGTGTACGCCGCTGCGGTCCCATCGCCTGCGAACCCCCGTCCGACCCGATCCGGACCGCACGCGAACGCCGTTTCGGCCGATGCCACACGAGGCGCGCAGCCCTCACCGGAATCGAAGCCCGTGGACCAACCGCAAATCCCGTCGGCCGAGCAGGCCCAGCAGCAGATGGCCTCGCAGGGTCAGCTGCCCGCCGAGCGCCCGCAGGCGCAAGGCATGTACGACCCCGCCAACGAGCATGACGCCTGCGGCGTCGGCATGGTCGCCCATATCAAGGGCAAGAAGAGCCACGAGATCGTGCTGCAGGGCCTGAAGATCCTGGAAAACCTGGATCACCGGGGCGCGGTGGGCGCCGACCACCTGATGGGCGACGGCGCGGGCATCCTGATCCAGATCCCCGACCAGTTCTATCGCGAGGAAATGGCCAGGCAGGGCGTGACCCTGCCGCCGGCCGGCGAATACGGCGTCGGCATGATCTTCCTGCCGAAGGAGCATGCGTCGCGCCTGGCCTGCGAACAGGAGCTCGAACGCACCGTCCGCCTGGAAGGCCAGGTCGTGCTGGGCTGGCGCGACGTGCCGGTCGACGCGACGATGCCGATGTCGCCGACCGTGCGCAAGACCGAGCCGGTGATCCGCCAGATCTTCATCGGCCGCGGCCGCGACATCATGACGACGGACGCGCTGGAGCGGAAGCTGTACGTAATCCGCAAGACCGCGAGCCACGCCATCCAGGCGCTCAAGCTCAAGCACGGCAAGGAATACTTCGTGCCGTCGATGTCGGCGCGCACCGTGGTCTACAAGGGCCTGCTGCTGGCCAACCAGGTCGGCCAGTACTACCGCGACCTGCAGGACCCGCGCGCCGTGTCGGCGCTGGCGCTGGTCCACCAACGCTTCTCGACCAACACCTTCCCGGCGTGGGAGCTGGCGCACCCGTACCGCATGGTGGCCCACAACGGCGAAATCAACACCGTCAAGGGCAACGTCAACTGGATCAACGCGCGCACCGGCGCGATCTCGTCTCCGGTGCTGGGCGACGATCTGCCCAAGCTGTGGCCGCTGATCTATCCGGGCCAGTCCGATACCGCGTCGTTCGACAACTGCCTCGAGCTGCTGACGATGGCCGGCTATCCGCTGGTCCACGCGATGATGATGATGATTCCGGAAGCGTGGGAGCAGCACACGCTGATGGACGACAACCGCCGCGCCTTCTACGAGTACCACGCCGCGATGATGGAGCCGTGGGACGGCCCCGCGGCGATCTGCTTTACCGACGGCCGCCAGATCGGCGCGACGCTCGACCGCAACGGCCTGCGTCCGGCGCGCTTCTACGTGACCGAGGACGACGTCGTGGTGCTGGCCTCCGAGGCCGGCGTGCTGCCGTTCCCCGAGTCGCGCGTGGTGCAGAAGTGGCGCCTGCAGCCGGGCAAGATGTTCCTGATCGATATGGAGCAGGGCCGCATCATCGACGACAAGGAACTGAAGGACAACCTGGCCAACGCCAAGCCGTACAAGAGCTGGATCGACGCCGTGCGCATCAAGCTCGACGAGATCGACGCGAAGCCCGAGGACGTCGCCTCCGAGCAGAAGCCGGCGGCCAAGCTGCTGGACCGCCAGCAGGCGTTCGGCTTCACGCAGGAGGACGTCAAGTTCCTGATGGCGCCGATGGCGCTGTCCGGCGAAGAGGCGACCGGCTCGATGGGCAACGACTCGCCGCTGGCCGTGCTGTCGTCGAAGAACAAGACGCTGTACCACTACTTCAAGCAGCTGTTCGCCCAGGTCACCAACCCGCCGATCGACCCGATCCGCGAGAACATGGTGATGTCGCTGGTGTCCTTCATCGGGCCGAAGCCGAACCTGCTCGAGCTGAACAACATCAACCCGCCGATGCGTCTTGAAGTATCCCAGCCGGTGCTGGACTTCAAGGACATCGCCAAGATCCGCAACATCGAGCACTACACCGGCGGCAAGTTCCGCTCGTACGAGCTCGACATCTGCTATCCGGCGCAGTGGGGCAAGGAAGGCATCGAGGCGCGCCTGGCCTCGCTGTGCGCCGAGGCCGTCGATGCGGTGAGATCCGGCTACAACATCCTGATCGTGTCGGACCGCCGCGTCGATCCGTCGCACGTCGCGATCCCGGCGCTGCTGGCCACCTCGGCCATCCATCACCACCTGGTGGAGAAGGGCCTGCGCACCTCCACCGGCCTGGTGGTCGAGACCGGCTCGGCGCGGGAGGTCCATCACTTCGCGCTGCTGGCCGGCTACGGCGCCGAGGCGGTGCACCCGTATCTGGCAATGGAAACGCTGGCCGAGATGGCCGGTGGCCTGTCGGGCGACCTGTCGGCCGAGAAGGCGATCAAGAACTTCATCAAGGCGATCGGCAAGGGCCTGCAGAAGGTGATGTCCAAGATGGGCATCTCGACCTACATGTCGTACACCGGCGCGCAGATCTTCGAGGCCATCGGCCTGTCGCGCGAGCTGGTGCAGAAGTACTTCCACGGTACCGCGTCGAACGTCGAGGGCATCGGCATCTTCGAGGTCGCCGAGGAAGCGCTGCGCCTGCACCGCGACGCCTTCGGCGACAGCCCGGTGCTGGAGACCATGCTCGACGCCGGCGGCGAATATGCGTTCCGCGTCCGCGGCGAAGAGCATATGTGGACCCCGGACTCGATCGCCAAGCTGCAGCACTCGGTGCGTGCCAACGAAGGGCAGGGCGCGTACCAGACCTACAAGGAATACGCGAACCTGATCAACGACCAGAGCCGCCGCCACATGACGCTGCGCGGCCTGTTCGAATTCAAGGTCGATCCGGCCAAGGCGATTCCGCTGGAGGAAGTCGAGCCGGCCAAGGAAATCGTCAAGCGCTTCGCCACCGGCGCGATGTCGCTCGGCTCGATCTCCACCGAGGCGCACACCACGCTGGCGATCGCGATGAACCGCATCGGCGGCAAGTCGAACACCGGCGAGGGCGGCGAGGACGAGAAGCGCTATCGCAACGAGCTGCGCGGCATTCCGATCAAGAACGGCGACACCCTCAAGAGCCTGCTCGGCGACGACGTGGTCGAGCGCGACATCGAACTGAAGGACGGCGATTCGCTGCGCTCGAAGATCAAGCAGGTCGCCTCCGGCCGGTTTGGCGTGACCGCCGAATACCTGGCCTCGGCCGACCAGATCCAGATCAAGATGGCGCAGGGCGCCAAGCCCGGCGAGGGCGGCCAGCTGCCCGGCCACAAGGTATCGGACTACATCGGCAAGCTGCGTTACTCGGTGCCGGGCGTCGGCCTGATCTCGCCGCCGCCGCACCATGACATCTACTCGATCGAGGATCTGGCGCAGCTGATCCACGACCTGAAGAACGTCAATCCCCAGGCCGACATCTCGGTCAAGCTGGTGTCCGAAGTGGGCGTCGGCACGGTCGCGGCCGGCGTGGCCAAGGCCAAGGCCGACCACGTGGTGATCGCCGGCCATGACGGCGGCACCGGCGCCTCGCCGTGGTCGTCGATCAAGCATGCCGGCACGCCGTGGGAGCTGGGCCTGGCCGAGACGCAGCAGACGCTGATGCTCAACGGCCTGCGCAACCGCATCCGCGTGCAGGCCGACGGCCAGATGAAGACCGGCCGCGACGTCGTGATCGGCGCGCTGCTGGGCGCAGACGAGTTCGGCTTCGCCACCGCGCCGCTGGTCGCCGAGGGCTGCATCATGATGCGCAAGTGCCATCTGAACACCTGCCCGGTCGGCGTCGCCACGCAGGATCCGGTGCTGCGCAAGAAATTCCAGGGCAAGCCCGAGCACGTCGTCAATTTCTTCTTCTTCGTCGCCGAGGAAGCGCGCGAGATCATGGCGCAGCTGGGCATCCGCACCTTCGACGAGCTGATCGGCCGTGCCGACCTGCTCGACACCCGTGGCGGCATCGAGCACTGGAAGGCGCGCGGCCTGGACTTCTCGCGGATCTTCTACCAGCCGCCGTTCCCGGGCGATCAGCCGCGTTTCCACACCGATACGCAGGACCACGGCCTGGCGCCGGAATCGGGCAAGGCGCTCGACCACGTGCTGATTGCCAAGTCGCGCGCGGCGATCGACAAGGGTGAGCGCGTGTCGTTCATCCAGCCGATCAAGAACGTCAACCGCACCGTCGGCGCGATGCTGTCGGGCGTGGTGGCGCGCCAGTACGGCCATGAGGGCCTGCCGGACGACACCATCCACATCCAGCTGCAGGGCACCGCCGGCCAGTCGTTCGGCGCGTTCCTGGCGCACGGCATCACGCTGGACTTGGTCGGCGACGCCAACGACTACGTCGGCAAGGGCCTGTCGGGCGGCCGCGTGATCGTGCGCACGCCGCACGAGTTCCGCGGCGATCCGACCCGCAACATCATCGTCGGCAATACCGTGCTGTACGGCGCGATCGCGGGCGAGGCCTTCTTCAACGGCGTGGCGGGCGAGCGCTTCGCGGTGCGCAACTCGGGCGCCGTCGCAGTGGTCGAGGGCACCGGCGACCATGGCTGCGAGTACATGACCGGCGGTACCGTGGTGGTGCTGGGCGCCACCGGCCGCAACTTCGCGGCCGGCATGTCGGGCGGCGTGGCCTACGTCTATGACGAGGACGGTCTGTTCGACAAGCGTTGCAACACCTCGATGGTCGCGCTCGAAGCAGTACTGGGCGCCGCCGACCAGGAGAAGGGGCAGAGCGCTGCCAGCTGGCACAAGTTCGGCGGCAAGCGCCAGCTGGACGAGGTAATCCTGCGCGGCCTGATCGAGCAGCACTTCCGTTTCACTGGCTCGGAGCGCGCCAAGGCGCTGCTGTCGGACTGGACCACGGCGCGCCGCAAGTTCGTCAAGGTCTTCCCGACCGAGTACAAGCGGGCGCTGGGCGAGATGTACGCCAAGGAACAGGCCGCGCGCGACAGCGACCGCGAGGCGATCGCCGCCTGAGCGCAGGCAGTTCGGCCAGGACGGCGCCGGGCTGGTCCCCGCCGTCCACCACACCACAATGACCTCACAACGGGGCGCGCGCGTGTCGCGCTGCGCCCCGAGCACAACCCAAGGAAGCGACATGGGCAAGGCGACTGGCTTTCTCGAATTTCCGCGCCAGAGCGAGAGTTACGAACCGGCACCGAAGCGGGTCCGGCATTACAAGGAATTCGTATTCCGGCTGAGCGACAACGAAGCCAAGGTGCAGGGCGCGCGCTGCATGGACTGCGGCATTCCGTTCTGCAACAACGGGTGCCCGGTCAACAACATCATCCCGGACTTCAACGACCTGGTGTATCGCCAGGACTGGAAGTCGGCGATCGACGTGCTGCACCAGACCAACAACTTCCCCGAGTTCACCGGCCGCATCTGCCCGGCACCGTGCGAGGCCGCCTGCACGCTGGGCATCAACGAGGACCCGGTCGGCATCAAGTCGATCGAGCGTGCGATCGGCGACAAGGCCTGGGAAGAGGATTGGGTCAAGCCGCAGCCGCCGCAGCACAAGACCGGCAAGACGGTGGCCGTGGTCGGCTCGGGCCCGGCGGGCCTGGCCGCCGCGCAGCAGCTGGCGCGTGCCGGCCACGATGTCACGGTGTTCGAGAAGAACGACCGCATCGGCGGCCTGCTGCGCTACGGCATCCCCGACTTCAAGCTGGAGAAGACGCTGATCGACCGCCGCATGGCGCAGATGCAGGCCGAGGGCGTGACCTTCCGCGCCGGCGTGATGGTGACCGACGGCAAGCTGCCGGCCGGCATCAAGAACTACGCGCGCGAAACCATCTCGGCGCAGGAGCTGATGGACCAGTTCGACGCGGTCGTGCTGGCCGGCGGCGCCGAAGTGCCGCGCGATCTGCCGGTGCCGGGCCGCGATCTGCAGGGCGTGCATTTCGCGCTGGAATTCCTGATTCCGCAGAACAAGGAAGTGGCCGGCGACGGCCCCAACGAGATCCGCGCCGACGGCAAGCACGTCGTGGTGATCGGCGGCGGCGACACGGGTTCCGATTGCGTCGGCACCTCGAATCGCCATGGCGCGGTGTCGGTGACCCAGTTCGAGCTGCTGCCGCAGCCGCCGGAAGAAGAGAACAAGCCGCTGGTGTGGCCGTACTGGCCGATCAAGCTGCGCACCTCGTCGTCGCACGAGGAAGGCTGCGAGCGCGACTGGTCGGTGGCGACCAAGGAATTCATCGGCGAGAACGGCAAGGTCACCGCGCTGAAGGCCTGCCGCGTCGAATGGAAGGACGGCAAGATGCAGGAAGTGCCGGACAGCGAGTTCGTGCTGAAGGCCGACCTGGTGCTGCTGGCGATGGGCTTCACCAACCCGGTGGGCTCGATGCTGGAAGCGTTCGGCGTCGACACCGATGCGCGCAAGAACGCCAAGGCGTCGACCGAAGGCGGGCGCGCGTACTTCACCAATGTGCCCAAGGTGTTTGCCGCGGGCGACGTGCGCCGCGGCCAGTCGCTGGTGGTCTGGGCGATCCGCGAAGGCCGCCAGGCCGCGCGCTCGGTCGATGCCTTCCTGATGGGGCATTCGGAACTGCCGCGCTGAAGTTGCGCTGGCGCGGGGGGAGGCGCTGGTTGCCCTCTCCCCCGGCCCCTCTCCCGCACGCGGGAGAGGGGAGCAAACCGGCAGCCTTGTGCCGCTGATGGTGTTCTCCCTCTCCCGCTTGCGGGAGAGGGCCGGGGAGAGGGCAGCGGCGTACCTCATGCCACCGCCACCCGACACTACTCCCCGATCTCCTTCCCCATCACCACCGCCCCCTCCCCATAGCGCGACAGCTTCGTCGCCGCTTCCCCGGCAAGCGTCACCGGCGCATATCCCATCCCCTGCCACCAGCGCGCCGCGCTCTGTACCGCGATCAGCCGCGAGCAGCGCAGGCCGGCCCGCATCGCGCCGTGCCGCGCCTTCGCATACAGCCGTTTCGCCAGGCCTTGCCCCTGTCCGGCAGGCGCGACCCCCATGTCGTGGATGAACCAGGTCAGCGGCGTCCGGCCCGCGGCGACACCGTGTTCCGGCAGTACGCCGTCGAGCGACGGCAGCGTCTCGCGCGGCCATGGGTGGGTCAGCAGATAGGCGGCGAGCCGCTGCGGCGCGTCGGCGTGCGCGGCGACCCAGCATAGCGTCGGCGCCAGCGCCAGGCGGCTTGCCAGCGCGTCGGCCGATTCGATCAGTTCGGGGCGGTAGCACTGCGCCTGTACCGCCAGCACTTCGGGCAGGTCGGCCGCCGCCATCGGCCGCAACAGGAATTCGGACATGGCGCGGATTATAGGGCGGCACAGCGCAGTGCCGCGCCATGTGCGTCGGGGTTGACCCGGCTATGGTTAACGCGGTCTGTGCTGGCCGGAACCGACTCCGTACAATCGGCCAGAGCAAGAACAACGCTGCCTCGCTCACCCCTGTCAGCCAATCCAGGCGCCCCGCCAGCGCGGCGCCCCGGAGGATCTTGATGCCCGAAGTACGCATGCTTGCGCGGCTTTGGCGAGGTAAGGCGACGTTGCACTTCCCCGCCGTGACGGCGACCGGCGCGCGCGATGCACGACCGGGCGCGGCGTCAGGCCCCAGGCGCGCGGTGGTTCCGATGTGCTTTCTGTCGTGCCTTCTGTCGGCCGTCCTCATCCCGGCCAGCGGCGCGCTGGCCGCTGGCTCTGCCTCTGCCGCGGCACCGGCCGCCACCGCGGGGCGCTCCGCCTCGATGTCCTTCCCCGCCCGCCCGATGCGCCTGGTGGTGCCGTTTCCCGCCGGCGGCGTGCCGGACGCCATTGCCCGGACCCTCGCCGAGAAGCTGACCGCCAGGCTTGGCGTGCCGGTCGAGGTCGACAATCGCCCCAGCGCCAACGGCACCACCGCCGGCGATGTGGTCGCCAAGGCCAGTTCCGACGGCCACACGCTGCTGCTGCACCAGTCCACCATGCTGATCCAGTCCGGCGTGGAGCCGCTGCCCTACGACGTCGTCCGCGATTTCACGCCGGTGGCGCGCGTGGCGGCGATGCCGCTGTTCCTGGTGATCGACGCGCGGCTGCCGATGCGCACGCCGCAGCAGTGGGTCGCCGCGGTGCGGGCCAATCCCGGCGCCTACAGCGTCGGCACCGCCCAGGCCGGTACGCCGGCCCATCTGTACGCGGAATACGCGGTGCGCGGCATCCCGAACGGCGTGCCGCTGGTCACCGCCAAGGGCGAGGCCGCGCTGGTGCAGGAGATGCTGGCCGGCCGCATCAGCGCCTGTTTCTGCAATTTCGCCGCGGTTCAGCAGCATGTGCGCGAGGGCACGCTGCGGTTGCTCGGCGTGGCGGGCTCGGCGCGTTCTTCGCTAGCGCCCGGCGTGCCGACACTGCATGAGAGTGGACTGGACGGCTACGGCGCCGGGCCGTGGCTGGGCGTGCTGGCGCCGGCCAAGACGCCGCGCGCGATCGTGGCCAAGCTGGCCACGGTGCTGGACGAGGTGGTCCGGGAGGGGGATGTCGGGCGCCGGCTGGAATCGGTCGGGCTGACACCGCTGCGCGATTCGCCGGAGGCCTTCGCCACCTCGATCCGATCCGAATCGATCCAGTGGCAGGTGATTCTGCGCCAGGCGGGAAGGCCGGTGGAACCTTGACGGCGGGGGCGCCGGTCGGCGGCGTTTCCCGTCTTTCACTGCGGCTTGGGCCGGCTTTCCCAGCAGGCCGCGGCCGACAAATCCGCTTCGTCGCTCGATAGTGCACGTCGCGCTGCCATGCAGCATTTCATCGCGGGCGCATTGCCCGGCACGCGCACGGACGAGTATAGGTATTAGCACTTATAATGCCGACCGTCCCTAGCGATGCCAACGTGACTGAAACCACACCCAACCTCGTCGAGCTGCAAGCGGTCGACTTCGCCTACGCGGCGGGCGGCAAGCCCATCCTGTCGGGCCTGTCCATGCGGATCCCGCGTGGCAAGGTCGTCGCGGTCATGGGCGGCTCCGGCTGCGGCAAGACCACCGTGCTGCGGCTGATCGGCGGCCAGGTCCGGCCGCAGCGCGGCCATGTCCGCTTCGACGGCGCCGATATCCCGACGCTGGACCGCGCCGGCCTCTATGCGGCACGGCGGCAGATGGGCATGCTGTTCCAGTTCGGCGCGCTGTTTACCGATCTGTCGGTGTTCGACAACGTCGCCTTCCCGCTGCGGGAACACACCGACCTGCCCGAATCGATGATCCGCGATCTGGTGCTGATGAAGCTCAACGCGGTGGGCCTGCGCGGCGCGCGCGACCTGATGCCGGCGCAGATCTCGGGCGGCATGGCGCGCCGGGTGGCGCTGGCCCGCGCGATCGCGCTGGACCCCTCGCTGCTGATGTACGACGAGCCCTTTGCCGGGCTCGATCCGATTTCGCTGGGCCTGACCGCGCGCCTGATCCGCACGCTGAACGACGCGCTCGGCGCCACCACGATCATCGTGTCGCACGACGTGCACGAGACCTTCCAGATCGCCGACTACGTGTATTTCATCGCCGAAGGCCGCATCGCGGCGGAAGGGGAGCCCGACGCGCTGCGCGCCTCGACCGACCCCTTCGTCCACCAGTTCGTGCATGCCGAGGCCGATGGCCCGGTGCCGTTCCACTACGGCGGACCGTCGCTCGCCGAGGACTTCGTCGGCGGGGCGGGGCGGTGATGGGCGCGCTCTACAACGCCATCGCGATGATCGGCTCGGCGGTCCGCCAGACTGTCGAGGGGCTGGGCATGGCCACGCGGATGTTCTTCGCGATGCTCGGGATGTCGCCGTCGCTGCTGCGGCGCTTCCGGCTGGTGTCGGACCAGATCTTCTTCGTCGGCAACCTGTCGCTGGTGATCATCGCCGTGTCCGGCCTGTTCGTCGGCTTCGTGCTCGGCCTGCAGGGCTACTACACGCTGAACCGCTATGGCTCCGAACAGGCGCTGGGCCTGCTGGTGGCGCTGTCGCTGGTACGCGAACTCGGGCCGGTGGTGACCGCGCTGCTGTTCGCCGGACGCGCCGGCACCTCGCTGACCGCGGAGATCGGCCTGATGAAGGCCGGCGAGCAGCTGACCGCGATGGAAATGATGGCGGTGAACCCGCTGCAGCGCGTGGTGGCGCCGCGCTTCTGGGCCGGCGTGATCGCGATGCCGGTGCTGGCGGCGATCTTCAGCGCGGTCGGCATCCTCGGCGGCTACATCGTCGGCGTGCAGCTGATCGGCGTCGACGCCGGCGCCTTCTGGTCGCAGATGCAGGGCGGCGTCGATGTGCGCGACGACGTGCTGAACGGCGTCATCAAGAGCTTTATCTTCGGCATTGCCGTGACGTTTATCGCCTTGTACCAGGGCTACGAGGCCAAGCCGACGCCCGAGGGCGTGTCGCGCGCCACCACCCGCACCGTGGTGATCGCGTCGCTCGCCGTGCTGGGGCTCGATTTCCTGCTGACGGCGCTGATGTTCAGTACCTGAGCCCCGCATGGGCGCCGTCGCATCCCGCTGGTTGAACTAGAGAATTCCGATGAGAAAGAACGCACTCGATTTCTGGGTGGGGCTGTTCGTGGTGGCCGGCTTCGTGGCCCTGCTGTTCCTGGCGCTCAAGGCCGGCAACATGAGCGCCTTCAGCTTCGAGGACACCTACACCGTGCAGGCCCGCTTCGACAATATCGGCGGCCTGAAGGCGCGCGCCCCGGTCAAGAGCGCCGGCGTGGTGGTGGGCCGCGTCGGGCAGATCAGCTTCGACGACAAGAACTACCAGGCCACGGTGACGCTGAACCTGGAGAAGCGCTACCAGTTCCCCAAGGACACGTCGGCCAAGATCCTGACGTCGGGGCTGCTGGGCGAGCAATACATCGGCCTCGAAGCGGGCGGCGACACCGCGATGCTGGCCGACGGCGCACGGATCACGATGACCCAATCGGCCGTGGTGCTGGAGAACTTGATCGGGCAATTCCTGTACAACAAGGCGGCCGACGCGGGCGGCACGGGAGCGGAGAAATGAGGGGTTCGGGAGTTCACGGGCGCTGGCTGTTGGCCGGCGCGATGGCGGTCGCCCTGGCGGGCTGCGCGACGGGGCCGGACGCCAATCCGCGCGATCCGCTCGAGCCGTTCAACCGCGAAGTCAACAAGATCAACGAGGACTTCGACAAGGGCGTGATGCGCCCGGTCGCCGAGGTCTATGCCGACTATGTGCCGTCGCCGGTCCGCACCGCCGTCAGCAACGTGTTCTCCAACGTCAGCGACGTCTACTCGGCGCTGAACAACCTGCTGCAGGGCAAGCCGACGCGCTTCGCCGAGGACACCATGCGGGTGGCGATCAACACGGTGCTGGGCATCGGCGGCCTGATCGACATCGCCACGCCGGCGGGCCTGCCGAAGTACAAGGAAGACTTCGGCCAGACGCTGGGCGTGTGGGGCGTGCCGCCCGGTCCGTACCTGGTGCTGCCGCTGTTCGGGCCGAGCACGGTGCGCGACACCGGCGGCATGCTGGTCGACCGGCAGGCCGATCCCACCGCCTACCTGCATCCGGTATGGATGCGCAATTCGCTGATCGGCGTGCGCGTGGTCAGCGCGCGTGCCGAACTGCTCGGCGCCAGCAACCTGGTCGAGATGGCCGCGCTGGACCGCTACTCGTTCATGCGCGACGCCTATCTGCAGCGCCGCGAGTATCTGGTCTATGACGGCAATCCGCCGGACCGCGAGGACGACGACATCGACAGCGACGCCGAGCCCAAGCCGCCAAGCTCCGGCTCCGGCGAAAGCCTGCCGGGCCAGACCATGCCGGTGCCGCCGGTGGCGCCGTCGTTCTCGCCGGGACGCCTGGGCCTTTGATGTGACTCGCCGTGAGATGGCCGCTTCACTTCAGTTGGGAGCGCGCCGTCACGGCTGCAACAAACTGTGATAACCGGTGCGAGCGCCACGAGCGCCCGGCACCATGAACTTGCCCGGGGTGCGCGCTCTCCAACCTACGCACCCCCGCCGCCCCCGGCGAAACAGGATAGACAAGGAAAAACCATGTTCAAGCGACTGTTGCTTCCCTTCATTGCCGCCTTCGCCATGGCCGGCGCGGCCATGGCCCAGAGCCCGGATACCTCGACGCCGGACGGACTGATCAAGGCGCTGGTGGACGACGTGATGGCCACCGTCAAGGCCGACAAGGAAATGCAGGCCGGCAGCATTCCGAAGATCACCGCGCTGGTCGAGCAGAAGATCCTGCCGAACGCCAACTTCCAGAAGACCACGCAGATCGCAATGGGCCGCAACTGGGCGAAGGCCACGCCGGAGCAGCAGAAGCAGATCGTCGAGGAATTCAAGATGCTGCTGATCCGCACCTACGCCGGCGCCGTCTCGCAGATCCGCGACCAGACTGTGCAGTTCCGCCCGTTTCGCGCCGCGCCGGAAGACACCGAGGTGACCGTGCGCACCCAGGTCATCAACAAGGGCGAGCCGATCCAGATGGACTACCGCCTGGAAAAGACCCCGCAGGGCTGGAAGGTCTATGACATCAACGTGCTGGGCGCCTGGCTGACCGAGGCCTACAAGGGCAGCTTCAACACCATCGCGAGCCAGCAGGGCATCGAAGGCGTGATCAAGACCCTGCAGGACCGCAACCGCCAGCTGGCCAGCGCCAAGGGCTGAACCCTGCGATGCCGGCGGATGTCGTGACGGCGCGGCGCAGCACGCCGATGCTGCGCCGCGTTACAATGCCGGCCTGGCCCGGATGCGTCACCCGTGCCGCCGGCTTTCGCTGATCCCGATCTCTGCCGACCGACCTACCGACCTACCTGCCGACCTGCTCGATTCGATGCTTTCACTCGGAACCTCGCTGACCAACCGCAACGCCGCCGCCGTGCTGCGCGATGCGGCCGCGCGCGTGGCGCAGGGCGAAGCGCAGATCGATTGCAGCGCGCTCGGACAGGTCGATTCGTCGGCGGTGGCCGTCATGCTGGCACTGCATCGCGATGCCGCCGCACGCGGGCAGACCGTTGCCTTCGTCGGCGTGCCGCAGCAACTGGCCGCACTTGCCAGCCTGTACGGCGTCGATACGCTGCTGACGCTGTCGCCGCGGCCCCCGGCATCGATGGCTGCGGCCACCCAATCGAGCCCCCCATCCGGCGCCGAACCCGGCGCGGAAGCCCTCGCCGCTGCCGCCGGGCAAGCCGCCTTGCATCGACATTGAACCGGCATCCGCGGTGAGCCGCCGGCCGATGGCCAGCGCCGGCACCGTCGCGATGCCTCGGCGCCGGCCGCCAGCCGACGCCGCGTCCCAAGCGGGGATTTCTCCGCATCCCCTATAATTCCGGGTTATTCGTTCGTCAGCCCCGCCGCGCGCCAACGCGCGATGCGCCTGCCACGCCGGCAGCCGGCAAGCCAGGCGGGCGACCAGGCCGGCAGCTGTATCACCCTCAGGCGGTTCCCGCCATTTCCAGGAGCCCGGCGCGGCAGCGCGACGCTCGCACGCCCGCCAGACGATATCGGCCATGAAAGCCATCGAAATCCAGGATGTCCGCAAGCGCTACCGCAATCTGCAGGCGCTCAAGGGCGTCAGCTTCAGCGTCGAGCGCGGCGAATTCTTCGGCCTGCTCGGCCCCAACGGCGCGGGCAAGACCACGCTGATCTCGATTCTTGCGGGACTGAACCGCGCCGACTCGGGGCAGGTGCGCGTGCATGGCCACGACGTGGTCGGCGACTACCGGCTGGCGCGCCGCATGCTGGGCGTGGTGCCGCAGGAACTGGTGTTCGATCCGTTCTTCACCGTGCGCGAGACGCTGCGGCTGCAGTCCGGCTATTTCGGCCTGACGCGCAACGACGACTGGATCGACGAGATCATGGCCAACCTGGACCTGACCGACAAGGCCGACGCCAACATGCGCCAGCTGTCGGGCGGCATGAAGCGACGCGTGCTGGTCGCGCAGGCGCTGGTCCATCGTCCTCCGGTGATCGTGCTGGACGAGCCTACCGCGGGCGTCGACGTGGAGCTGCGCCAGACGCTGTGGAAATTCATCTCCCGGCTCAACCGCGAAGGTCATACCATCATCCTGACCACCCACTATCTGGAAGAGGCCGAAGCCTTGTGCGATCGCATCGCGATGCTCAAGTTCGGCGAGGTGGTGGCGCTGGACCGCACCAGCAGCCTGCTGAGCCAGTTCGCCGGCCTGCAGCTGGTGCTGAGGCTGTCGGCCGGACGCCTGCCGGCCTCGCTCGAGCCGCTGCGGATGCCGTCCAATCCGGGCGAGCGCGCGATCCGGCTGCGGCTGTCCGGCTACCAGGTGGTCGAACCGATCCTGGCGGCCTGCCGCGAGGCGGGCTGCGAAATCGAAGACATGGAAATCAACAAGGCGGACCTCGAGGACGTATTTGTGCAGATCATGGGGAGGGAAGGGCGCAAGCCGGCCTCGCGTGACGGCGCCGACGGTGGCGACGCGGGGGGCAATGTGGACCGCGACGGCGGCAAGCGCGCCGCGGACCGCGCCGAACCCGTCAATGCCACCCCTTCCTCGCTGGAGAGCCCGGTATGAAACATCCAGCCGGACTCGATCGCGCGGACCGGGACGCCCGCAGCGGCGGCGGCGACGACAGCCTGCACCTGGCGCCGATGGCGGTGGGCGGCCTGGTCGGCTTTCGCACGCTGCTGTACAAGGAAGTGCTGCGCTTCTGGAAGGTCAGCTTCCAGACCGTGGCCGCGCCCGTGCTGACCGCCATCCTGTATCTGCTGATCTTCGGCCACGTGCTCGAGGACCGTGTCCGCGTCTACGACCAGATCAGCTACACCGCCTTCCTGGTGCCCGGGCTGGTGATGATGAGCATCCTGCAGAACGCCTTCGCCAATAGTTCGTCGTCGCTGATCCAGTCGAAGATCACCGGCAACCTGGTGTTCGTGCTGCTGCCGCCGCTGTCGCACTGGGAGATGTTCGGCGCCTACGTGACCGCCGCGGTCGTACGCGGGCTCGCGGTGGGCCTGGGCGTGCTGCTGGTGACGGTCTGGTTCGCCGACCTGCATGTGGCCAATGTCGCGTGGATCGTCGTGTTCGCGCTGCTGGGCGCCGGCATGCTCGGCACGCTGGGCCTGATCGCCGGCATCTGGGCGGAGAAGTTCGACCAGCTGGCCGCCTTCCAGAATTTCCTGATCATGCCGGCGACCTTTCTGTCCGGCGTGTTTTATTCGATCCACTCGCTGCCCGCGTTCTGGCAGAAGGTGTCGCACGCCAACCCGTTCTTCTACATGATCGACGGGTTCCGCCACGGCTTCTTCGGCGTCTCCGACGTGTCGCCGTGGTTCAGCCTGGCCGTGGTGGCAAGCGCCTTCGCGGTGGTCGCGGCGATCGCGCTGCGGCTGCTGCAGAGCGGCTACAAGCTGCGCCACTGATCGCGAACCCGCACTGCGACACCAGATCGCATCGACGCGCGCGACAGCGGGATGCAAACCGACGAAACGAGATTAGTCATGCTGCCTACACCTGAACAAGTCAGGGACTACATTGCCCAGGGGCTGCCCTGCGAACACCTCGAAGTGGAGGGCGACGGCCAGCACTTCTTTGCCACCATCGTCAGCGCGGAATTCGAAGGCAAGCGGCTGATCCAGCGTCATCAGCGCGTCTATGCCGCGCTCGGCGACCGCATGCGCGCCGAGATCCACGCGCTGTCGATGAAGACGCTGACGCCCGCCGAATGGCAGGGGGATCAGGCCGGACAAGCCGGCCAGCGCTGAGCCGCCGCCGATCCTCATGGACAAGCTCGAAATCCACGGCAACGGCTCGCTGCGCGGCGAAATCCGCATCTCCGGCGCCAAGAACGCGGCGTTGCCGATCCTGTGCGCGAGCCTGCTGACCGGCGACACGCTGACGCTCGAGAACGTGCCCGGCCTGCACGACGTGCGCACCATGCTGACGCTGCTGCGCCAGATGGGCGTGCGCGCCGAGCAGAGCGGCACGCAGCTGACGCTGAACGCGGGCGAGATCACCTCGCCCGAGGCGCCCTACGAGATGGTCAAGACCATGCGCGCGTCGATCCTGGTGCTGGGACCGCTGGTCGCGCGCCTGGGCGACGCGCGGGTGTCTTTGCCCGGCGGCTGCGCGATCGGCGCGCGGCCGGTGGATCAGCACATCAAGGGCCTGCAGGCGATGGGCGCCGAGATCGCGATCGAGCACGGCTTCATCCATGCCCGCGCGCGCCGGCTCAAGGGGGCGCGCATCGTCACCGACATGATCACGGTGACGGGCACCGAGAACCTGCTGATGGCGGCCACGCTGGCCGACGGCGAGACCGTGCTGGAGAACGCCGCGCGCGAGCCCGAGGTTACCGACCTGGCCAATCTGCTGGTCGGCATGGGCGCGCGCATCGACGGCATCGGCACCGACCGGCTGGTGATCCAGGGTGTCGAGCGCCTGCACGGCGCCGAGCACCGCGTGATTGCCGATCGCATCGAAGCCGGCACCTTTCTGTGTGCCGCCGCGGCGACGCTGGGCGAGGTGGTGGTGCGCGATGTCCCGCCGGCCATCCTCGACGCGGTGCTCGACAAGCTGGCCGAAGCCGGCGCAACCATCGAGCACGGCGTCGAGCGCGGCGCCGACTGGATCCGGTTGTCGATGCGCCAGCGCCCGCGCGCGGTCAGCTTTCGCACCTCGGAGTACCCGGCCTTTCCGACCGACATGCAGGCGCAGTTCATGGCGCTAAATTGCGTGGCCGACGGCGCCGCTCGGGTCACCGAGACGATCTTCGAGAACCGCTTCATGCACGTGCAGGAGCTGAACCGGCTCGGCGCCAATATCGCGGTCGAGGGCAATACCGCGGTGGTGACCGGCGTGCCGCGCCTGTCCGGCGCGCGGGTGATGGCCACCGATCTGCGCGCCTCGGCCAGCCTGGTGATTGCCGGCCTGATTGCCGACGGCGAAACGGTGATCGACCGCATCTATCACCTGGACCGCGGCTACGACCGCATGGAAGACAAGCTGTCGGCAGTGGGTGCGCGCATTCGCCGCATCGCCGGCTGACCCAGCGACCAACAAGACGATGAGCCCTTCTCCGAATCAGCTGACCCTGGCCCTGTCCAAGGGCCGGATCTTCACCGAAACCATGCCGCTGCTGGCGGCCGCGGGCATCGAGGTCACCGAAGACCCCGAAACCTCCCGCAAGCTGATCCTGCCGACCACCGACCCGGACGTGCGCGTGATCATCGTGCGCGCCTCCGACGTGCCGACCTATGTGCAGTACGGCGCCGCCGATTTCGGCGTGGCGGGCAAGGACGTGCTGATGGAACACGGCATGGCCGGCCTGTATGCGCCGATCGATCTGAATATCGCTCGCTGCCGCATGTCGGTGGCGGTGCCGGCGGGGTTCGACTATGTCCGCGCGGTGCGCCAGGGGGCGCGGCTCGCGGTGGCGACCAAGTATGTACAGACCGCGCGCGAGCATTTCGCCAAGAAGGGCGTCCACGTCGATCTGATCAAGCTGTACGGCTCGATGGAGCTCGGTCCGCTGGTCGGGCTGGCCGACGCGATCGTCGACCTGGTCAGCACCGGCGGCACGCTGCGCGCCAACAATCTGGTGGAAGTCGAGGAGATCGTGCAGATCTCGTCGCGGCTGGTGATCAACCAGGCCGCGCTCAAGCTCAAGCGCGAGCGGCTGGCGCCGATCCTCGAAGCATTTGAACGGGCCTCCGCGGCCGTGGCGTGATGCCATGGCCGACGGCCCGGGGAATGGAGTCATGAAGGAACAAAGCCTGAACATCCGCCGACTGGACTCGGTCAGCACGGATTTCCCGTTGCGGCTGCGCCAGCTGCTGGCCTTCGAAGCCAGCGAGGACGAGGCCATCGAGCGCGCCGTGGCGCAGATCCTGGCCGACGTCAAGGTTCGCGGCGATGCCGCGGTGCTCGAATACACGCTGCGCTTCGATCGCGTCGAGGCCGAGTCGGTGGCGGCGCTGGAGCTGTCGCCGGCCGAGATGGACGCCGCGCTCGAGGAGCTCGAACCCAAACGCCGCGCGGCGCTCGAGGCGGCCGCGGCGCGCGTGCGTGCCTATCACGAGAAGCAGAAGATCGAATGCGGCAGCCATAGCTGGGAATACGCGGAAGCCGACGGCACCGTGCTGGGCCAGAAGGTGACGCCGCTCGATCGCGTCGGCCTGTACGTGCCGGGCGGCAAGGCCGCCTATCCGTCGTCGGTGCTGATGAACGCGATTCCGGCCCGCGTCGCTGGGGTCAAGGAAGTGATCATGGTGGTGCCGACGCCGGGCGGCGTGCGCAATCCGCTGGTGCTGGCGGCCGCGGCGATCGCCGGGGTCGACCGCGTGTTCACCATCGGCGGGGCCCAGGCGGTCGGCGCGCTGGCCTACGGCACCGAGACGCTGCCGCAGGTCGACAAGATCGTCGGCCCGGGCAACGCTTATGTCGCCGCGGCCAAGCGCCGCGTGTTCGGCACGGTGGGCATCGACATGATCGCCGGCCCGTCCGAGATCCTGGTGATCTGCGACGGCAGCACCGACCCCGACTGGGTCGCGATGGACCTGTTCTCGCAGGCCGAGCACGACGAGATGGCGCAGTCGATCCTGCTGTGCCCGGATTCGGGCTATCTGCTGAAGGTCGAAGACAGCATCCGCCGCCTGCTCGACGACATGCCGCGCCGCGACGTGATCGCGGCCTCGATCGGCGGCCGCGGCGCGCTGATCAAGGTGCGCGACATGGACGAGGCCTGCGACATCGCCAACGCGATCGCGCCCGAGCATCTGGAGATCTCCGCGCTCAATCCGCGCCAGTGGGCCGAGAAGATCCGCCACGCCGGCGCGATCTTCCTGGGCCAGTTCACCAGCGAATCGCTGGGCGACTACTGCGCGGGTCCGAACCACGTGTTGCCGACCTCGCGCACCGCGCGCTTCTCGTCACCGCTGGGCGTCTATGACTTCCAGAAGCGCTCGAGCCTGATCGAGGTCAGCGAGGCCGGCGCGCAGATGCTGGGCCAGATCGCTGCGGAACTTGCCTATGGCGAGGGTCTGCAGGCGCATGCCCGCAGCGCGGAATACCGGCTCAAGCGCAATTGATTTACCGGGGCGGCAACGGTACCGCCCCATTACCCCAACCGAAGAGGAATCCATGCCAGCAGTCGAGCCTTCCCTGATCGAGCGAATCATCCGTGACGACGTCCGCGCCATGGGCGCCTATCACGTGGCCGATTCGCACGGTCTGATCAAGCTCGATGCGATGGAGAACCCGTACCGGCTGCCCGCTCCGCTGCGCGAGCAGCTCGGCAAGCGGCTCGCCGAGGTCGCGCTGAACCGCTATCCGGTGCCGACCAGCGAGGCGCTGCGCGCGCGGCTCAAAGACGTGATGGACGTGCCGGCCGGCATGGAAATCCTGCTGGGCAACGGCTCGGACGAGATCATCAGCATGCTGGCGCTGGCGGTGGCGCGGCCCGGCGCGAAGGTGATGGCGCCGGTGCCGGGCTTCGTGATGTACGCGATGTCGGCGCAGTTCACCGGTCTGGAATTCGTCGGCGTGCCGCTGCGCGCGGACTTCACGCTGGACCGCGCCGCGATGCTGGCGGCGATGGCCGAGCACCAGCCGGCGGTGATCTACCTGGCGTATCCGAACAATCCGACCGGCACGCTGTTCGACGAACAGGACATGGAGGCCATCGTGCGCGCCGCGCAGGGCGAGGTCTGCCACAGCCTGGTGGTGGTCGACGAGGCCTACCAGCCGTTCGCGCAGCACAGCTGGATGCCGCGGCTGCCCGAGTTCGGCAATCTGCTGGTGATGCGTACCGTGTCGAAGCTGGGTCTTGCCGGCATCCGCCTCGGCTATCTGGCCGGCGATCCGGCCTGGCTCGCGCAGATCGACAAGGTCCGCCCGCCGTACAACGTCAACGTGCTGACCGAGGCGACCGCGCTGTTCGTGCTCGAGCATGTCGACGTGCTCGACGAACAGGCCGCGCAACTGCGTGCCGAGCGCGCCAGCGTGGCCGCGGCGATGGCCGCGCACCCCGGCGTCACGGTGTTCCCCAGCGCCGGCAATTTCCTGCTGGTGCGCGTGCCCGATGCCGCGCGAATCTTCGATCGGCTGCTCGCGCGCAAGGTGCTGATCAAGAACGTGAGTAAAATGCACCCATTGCTGGCCAACTGTCTGCGCGTGACGGTCAGCACCCCCGAAGAAAATGCGCAGTTTCTCGAGGCGTTTGCCGCCTCGCTGCAGGATTAGCACCATGCGTGTTGCCGAGGTCACCCGCAATACCTCCGAGACCCAGATCCGCGTCGCCCTGAATCTGGACGGCACCGGACGCCAGCTGCTGGCTTCCGGCGTTCCCTTCCTGGACCACATGCTGGACCAGATCGCCCGCCACGGCATGATCGATCTCGAGGTCGAGGCCAAGGGGGATACCCATATCGACGACCACCATACGGTCGAGGATGTCGGCATCACGCTGGGGCAGGCGGTGGCCAAGGCAATCGGCGACAAGAAGGGCATCACCCGCTATGGGCACAGCTACGTGCCGCTGGACGAATGCCTGTCGCGCGTGGTCATCGATTTCTCGGGCCGCCCGGGGCTGGAGTTCCACGTGCCGTTCACCCGGGCGCGTGTCGGCAGCTTCGATGTGGACCTGACCATCGAATTCTTCCGCGGCTTTGTCAATCACGCCGGCGTAACGCTGCATATCGACAACCTGCGCGGCATCAATGCGCATCATCAATGCGAAACGGTATTCAAGGCCTTCGGCCGGGCGCTGCGCATGGCGGTGGAACTGGATCCGCGCGCGGCCAACACGATTCCGTCGACCAAGGGCACGCTCTGATCTCGATACCGGTCCGATGAAGGGCGGCGGCGTCCTGCCTGCCGCCCACGACTCCGACCGGTCGCTACCGGACTCCACCTACCCAACTCCACCGTTCCGACGGGGCGGCCACGCGATGCCACGGCCGTTTCCAACATCATGACTACGATTGCAATTGTGGATTACGGCATGGGCAACCTGCGCTCGGTGGCGCAGGCGCTGCGCCGTGCGGCGCCCGACGCCGATGTGCGCGTCGTCGATGCGCCCGAGGGCATCCGCGCCGCCGAGCGCGTGGTGCTGCCGGGCCAGGGCGCGATGCCCGACTGCATGGCGGCGCTGAACGCCTCGGGGCTGCGCGAGGCCGTGCTCGAGGCCGCCGCCAGCAAGCCGCTGCTGGGCGTGTGCGTTGGCGAACAGATGCTGTTCGAGGCCAGCAGGGAAAGTAGGGCCGGTGCGGACAGCACGCCATGCCTGAGCCTGATGCCCGGCGAGGTGGTCCGCTTCGAGCTCGATGGCATGACGCAGCCGGACGGCTCGCGCTACAAGGTGCCGCAGATGGGCTGGAACCGCGTTCGCCAGACCAGGCCGCATCCGCTGTGGCAGGGTATTCCCGATCAGAGCTGGTTCTATTTCGTCCACAGCTACTATGTGCAGCCGCGCGATTCCGCCCATACTGCCGGGGAAACCGAATATGGCGTCGTGTTTACCAGCGCGGTGGCCCGAGATAATATTTTTGCCACGCAGTTCCACCCCGAGAAGAGTGCGGCGCTCGGCTTGCAGCTCTACCGGAACTTCGTGGACTGGAAGCCCTGATTCACCCAGCCGTTCGACGCAGGCAAGGCCGGGCCGGCAGCGCCGGTCACGCCAGGACAACCTTTTTACTTCAACACGCTCGTCACGCTTATGTTGCTCATTCCGGCCATCGACCTGAAGGACGGTCAATGTGTACGCCTCAAACAAGGCGATATGGACCAGGCCACCGTCTTCTCCGAAGAGCCCGCCGCCATGGCACGACATTGGGTGGAACAGGGCGCGCGGCGTCTGCACCTGGTCGATCTGAACGGCGCCTTCGTCGGCAAGCCCCGCAATGAGGCCGCGATCAAGGCCATCATTGCCGAGGTCGGCGAAGAGATCCCGGTCCAGCTCGGCGGAGGCATCCGCGACCTGAACACGATCGAGCGGTGGCTGGACGACGGCCTGTCGTACATCATCATCGGCACCGCCGCGGTCAAGAACCCGGGCTTCCTGAAGGATGCGTGCTCGGCGTTCGGCGGCCACATCATCGTCGGGCTGGACGCCCGCGACGGCAAGGTCGCGACCGACGGCTGGAGCAAGCTGACCGGCCACGAGGTGATCGACCTGGCGCGCAAGTACGAGGACTACGGCGTCGAGGCGATCATCTATACCGACATCGGCCGCGATGGCATGCTGCAGGGCATCAACATCGATGCGACCGTCAAGCTGGCGCAGTCGGTGTCGATCCCGGTGATCGCCAGCGGCGGCCTGTCGAACATGAGCGATATCGACCGGCTGTGCTCGGTCGAGAGCGAAGGCGTCGAAGGGGTGATCTGCGGCCGCGCGATCTACTCCGGCGACCTGAATTTCGCGGACGCCCAGGCGCTCGCGGACAAACTCGGCGCCGACAAGTAAGCCGTCGCCATCGCGCCCCGGTGGGCGCTGCTGCCCGCGTCGCGACGCGCCTGCGCGCGCCGCGTGGCAAGGATTCCGATGCTAGCCAAACGTATCATCCC
Source organism: Cupriavidus gilardii (assembly GCF_017598945.1). Lineage (GTDB taxonomy): Bacteria > Pseudomonadota > Gammaproteobacteria > Burkholderiales > Burkholderiaceae > Cupriavidus > Cupriavidus gilardii_E. The sequence goes on along the minus strand of NZ_JAGFTW010000038.1, from coordinate 55,926 downwards.
CTGCCTGGACGTGACCAATGGGCGGGTGGTCAAAGGGGTCAACTTCGTCGAATTGCGCGACGCGGGCGACCCGGTCGAGATCGCGCGCCGCTATGACGAGCAGGGCGCGGACGAAATCACATTCCTGGACATCACCGCGACCAGCGACGGCCGCGACCTGATGCTGAACATCATCGAGGCGGTGGCCTCGCAGGTCTTCATTCCGCTGACGGTCGGCGGGGGCGTGCGCACCGTCGAGGACGTGCGCCGGCTGCTCAATGCCGGCGCGGACAAGATCAGCGTCAATTCGTCGGCGATCAGCAATCCGCAACTGGTGTCGGATGCCACCGCGCGCTACGGCTCGCAATGCATCGTGGTGGCGATCGACGCCAAGCGCAGCTCGGCCCCGGGCGAGCCGCCGCGCTGGGAGGTGTTCACGCACGGCGGGCGCAAGGCCACCGGGCTCGATGCGGTCGAATGGGCGCGCGAAATGGCGCGCCGCGGGGCCGGCGAACTGCTGCTGACGAGCATGGACCGCGACGGCACCAAAAGCGGCTTCGATCTCGAGCTGACCCGCGCGGTCAGCGACGCGGTCGGCGTGCCGGTGATCGCCTCGGGCGGCGTCGGCGGGCTGCAGGACCTGGCCGACGGCATCCGCATCGGCCACGCCGACGCGGTGCTGGCCGCAAGCATCTTTCACTACGGCCAGCACACGGTGGCCGAGGCGAAGGCATTCATGGCCCGCGAGGGCATTCCGATGCGGGTTTGACGATGGCAAAGAAGTGGCTCAACAAGGTCAAATGGGACGATCACGGCCTGGTGCCGGTGATCGTGCAGGAAGTCGGCTCCAACGACGTGCTGATGTTCGCCTTCATGAATCGCGAGGCGCTGCAGCGCACCGTCGAGCTCGGCGAGGCGGTGTTCTGGTCGCGCTCGCGCAAGCGGTTGTGGCACAAGGGCGAGGAATCGGGCCATGTGCAGACGGTGCATGAGATCCGGCTCGACTGCGACGAGGACGTGGTGCTGCTGAAGGTCACGCAAGCCGGCGACATCGCCTGCCATACCGGCCGCCATTCCTGCTTCTTCCAGAAATTCGAGGGCGACGTCGAGGACGGCGACTGGCAGACCGTCGAACCGGTGCTGAAGGACCCCTCGGCCATCTACGGCAGCAATCACTGATGAGCGACTCTTCTGCGAACCAGACCGACGTGCTGGCCGACGTACTGGCGCGCGTGGCCGCGGTGCTCGAATCGCGCAAGCCGGAACACGGCGGCGATCCCGACCAATCCTATGTCGCGCGGCTGTTCCACAAGGGCGACGACGCGATCCTGAAGAAGATCGGCGAGGAAGCGACCGAAACGGTGATGGCCGCCAAGGACGCGCGCGCAGCCGGTTTGACCGGGCCCGCGCTCGACAAGGTGGTCTACGAGGTCGCCGACCTGTGGTTCCACAGCATGGTGCTGCTGGCCCACCTCGGCCTGAGCCCGGCCGACGTGGTGGCCGAACTGGCGCGCCGCGAGGGGCTGTCGGGGCTGGCCGAGAAGGCGTCGCGCACGCCCGGGGCGAAGTGAGCGCCGGGGCTCCTGGACGGGCCGCGGTGTATCGTGTGGCACAGTATCGTCTGGACCGAACCGTGCGCACACGCAAGGAGGCGCAATGAGCAACGACTATCCCGGCCGGGACTATCCCGGCCAGGTGGTGCCGAGCAGCGGCGGCGCGCAGCTCGACAGCCTGCGCAAGCTGACCCACATCCTGTACGGGCTGTACGCGATTTTCTGGCTGACCGGCGGTATCACCGCGCTGATCGCGATCATCATCAACTACGTCAAGCGCGACGATGCGCGCGGCACGCTCTATGCATCGCACTTTGCGTGGCAGATCCGCTCGTTCTGGTGGTCGGTCGCGTGGACCGTGCTCGGCGGCGTGCTGTTCGCCACCGTGGTAGGCATCGCGCTGGCCTTCATTGTCTGGGGCCTGTTGTCGCTGTGGATTCTTTACCGTATTGTCAAAGGCTGGTTGTATTTGAATGACAGCAAGCCGATGTACCCGGAGCAGCGTTTCTAGACGGCGCCATTCGGGCCAGGTTGGAGTCGGGCTTGCCGGTGTCCTTCACTTCGCAATGAAACTTTCATGAACGCACACGAGAATTGCATCTTCTGCAAGATCGTCGCCGGCCAGATACCGTCGCGCAAGGTGTACGAGGACGCCGACATGCTGGCGTTCCACGATATCCATCCGAAGGCGCCGGTGCACTTCCTGATCATTCCGAAGGTGCATGTGGACTCGCTCGCAGCCTGTGGCCCGGGCGAGGGCGATGTGCTTGCTAAAATGCTGCTCAAGGCGCCGCAGCTGGCCCAGGAACTGGGTTGCGGCAATGGCTTCCGCACCGTGATCAACACCGGTCCGGATGGCGGTCAGGAGGTCTATCACCTGCATCTGCACGTGATGGGCGGGCCGCGGACCGAATGGAAGGTCGCGCTGCCGTAGGCCGACGCGGCACGCTTGAGTAGAGAATGACGTCCGACCGCTTGCGGCGGACGGAACAGCGCCGGCTACCGTCGCCCGGCGTGCGAGCTCGGACGGAAACAACGGGTCCGCGTGGCAAGGTGCCGCGCGGGGCTTCATCAGGAGCAGGAAAATGGGTTCGTTTAGCATTTGGCATTGGCTGATCGTGCTGGTGATCGTCATGCTGGTCTTTGGCACCAAGAAGCTGCGCAATATCGGCCAGGATCTGGGCGGCGCGGTCAAGGGCTTCAAGGACGGCATGAAGGATCCCAACGCTCCCGCGGGCGAGGACACCACCACCGCCACCGGTACGCCCAAGGAACTGCGCGACTCGACCACGATCGACGTGGACGCCAAGGAAAAGTCGCGCCAGCAGCAGTAATCCGGATCATGCAGTCAGTCGGCGTCCGGCCGGCGCGGCCCCGCATCGGGCCCGCCGTCGCCCGGTACACTGATCCTCTTCTTCCTCCGGGCGGCGGCGCGGGGCACTGCGCCCGGCCACGCCCGGCACTGGCATTGAATCCCGCATGATCGATCTGGGCATTTCCAAGCTGGCGCTGATCGGTGCGGTCGCGCTGATCGTGATCGGTCCCGAGCGGCTGCCCAAGGTCGCCCGCACCGTCGGCGCGCTGGTCGGCCGCGCGCAACGCTATATCAGCGATGTGAAGGCGGAAGTCAGCCGCGAAGTCGAGCTCGACGAACTGCGCCGCATGCGGACCGAGTTCGAGGACGCCGCGCGCGACGTCGAGCGGACCATCCACAAAGAGGTCAACGAGCAGGCGCAGTCGCTGAACGAGGCATTGTCGGAGGCCACCGGCGAGACCGGCGTGTCTGGCGTGTCCGGCGGCAGCGACATGTCCGCGGCGCCGTATGTCCCCAGCTGGGACACCGCGCACAAGATGCACAACGGCCGCAAGAGCTGGCGCGTCAAGCAGGCCGCCGTGCCGAAGTGGTACAAGCGCCAGAACAATGTCCGCGGCTGGGCCCAGTCCGGCGCTGCCCGCGTCAAGCGCCACCGTCCGGCCACGCGCCCCGCGCGTTCTTTCTTCGAGTGACCATGCGGCAGTCCGCCCCGATACCGGCGGCCGACCGGTCCGCACGTTCGTCGCGCGCCTTGCCGCGCGCGATGTCGCTTGTCTCTTTCCTGTTGTCCGCCCACCGCTGCTGAGCGGCTGCCGCCATGAGCGAATCGCGTTCCCCCGATCCCCAAGAAGAATCCCAGCAGGAAACCTTCATCTCGCACCTGGTGGAGCTGCGCGAGCGCATCGTCAAGGCCGTCGCGGGCGTGCTGGTGGTATTCGTCAGCCTGGTCTACTGGGCGCCGGACATCTTCAATCTGTTCGCGCGGCCGCTGATGGAGTCGCTGCCCAAGGGCGGCAGGATGATCGTCACCGACGTGACCGGCTCGTTCTTCGTGCCGATGAAGGTCACGTTGCTGGTCGCCTTCCTGATCGCGTTGCCGTGGGTGCTGTACCAGATCTGGCAATTCGTCGCGCCGGGGCTCTATCAGCATGAGAAGCGGCTGATCATGCCGCTGGTCACCAGCAGCTATCTGCTGTTCCTGTTCGGCGTGGCGTTCGCCTACTTCCTGGTGTTTCCCACGGTGTTCCATTTCATGGCGCACTACAACGCGCCGCTGGGCGCCGAGATGTCGACCGACATCGACAAGTATCTCGGCTTCGCGATGACCACATTCCTGGCCTTCGGCATCACCTTCGAGGTGCCGGTGGTCGTCATCGTGCTGGTGCGCTTCGGCGTAGTGGAACTGGAGAAACTGAAGCAGATCCGCCCGTATGTGATCGTCGGGGCCTTCATCATCGCGGCCATCGTGACGCCGCCCGATGTGCTTTCCCAGCTGCTGCTGGCGATCCCGCTGATCCTGCTCTACGAGCTTGGCCTGTTGATGGCCAAGGTCATCGGCCGTCCGTTGCCCAATGACGGCGCGGCAAAAGAGTCGCAAGCCGACTGATTGGTGCCGTGGGGCGCAATCATTGCGTCCTTTTTGCACCAAAACGGGGAAAACCACCGTTTCTCCTGTTGCTGTCCAGCAACAAAAGCCGCCCTCAGGAACGGTTTACGACGAAAAAGCCTTCTGAGCGCCGGGGAGCCTGACACATAATACGCCTCAGACGTGATGGTGAATGCGTCGCCCAAGCACTTGGGCAACCCAAGATTTCCCAATCAGTTGACAAGGAAAGTGTCGATATGAAGATGAAACTGTTTGCAGCTGCAGTCGCCGCCCTGGCCGCTGGTGGTGCCTACGCCCAGTCGAGCGTGACCCTGTACGGCGTGGTCGACGCTGGTCTCGAGTACAACAACAACGCCGGCCAAACGGGTGAGAACCTGTTCCGCATGCAATCGGGCGGCCAGTCCGGTTCGCGTTGGGGCCTGCGCGGCGTGGAAGACCTGGGCGGTGGCCTGAAGGGTCTGTTCGTGCTGGAAAGCGGTTTCGATCTCGACAACGGCCGTTCGGGCCAAGACGGCCGTCTGTTCGGTCGTAGCGCCTACGTCGGTCTGCAGAACCAGTTCGGCACCCTGACCCTGGGCCGTCAACAGACCCCGTTCTACGACTTCGGTCTGCAGTTCGACCCGATGGCGATCGCTCCGCGTTACTCGATCACCTCGCAAGCTGTCGAGTTCCAATCGCGTGCTGACAACGCCGTCAAGTACGTCGGCAAGTTCGGCGGCCTGACCGCGTCGGCCATGTACTCGTTCCGCGCTGACGGCCAGGAAGTTGCTGGCCGCAACGTCGGTGGTCGCGAAATGGGCGCGTTGCTGAGCTACGCTGCTGGCCCGTTCTCGATCGGTGCTGCCTATGACGACCTGCACGTTGGTTCGCTGGCTCCCGGAGGCAACCAAGCTCCGGTGATCCGTCGCGCTACCGTCGCCGGTACGTACGCTTTCGGTCCGGCCAAGGCCTTCCTGGGCTACCGTTGGGCGAAGGCATCTGACGGCGCCGTCCTGCCGGGCGCTGTTGGCGGTGCTGACGTGACCACGTCGAACCTGTACTGGGCTGGCCTGGCGTACCAAATGACCCCGGCCTTCTCGGTCACGGGTGCTGCGTACTACCAGGACTTCCGCCGCAGCGGTGCTGATCCGTGGCAATTCGTGCTGACCGGCGACTACGCTCTGTCGAAGCGCACCGACATCTACACCTCGCTGTCGTACACCCTGAACAAGGATGGTTCGGCTCTGGGCGTGGCTGGCTTCAACAACCCGACCGCTTCGACCCCGGTGTTCAACGTCGAGCCGGGCAAGGACCAGTTCGGTGCCATCGTTGGCGTGCGCCACAAGTTCTAATTTGACGCGAGCGATCGCATCAAGTTAGCTTGGTCGAAACGCCGGCATCCTTCGGGATGCCGGCGTTTTGTTTTGTGCGCGCGGTTTCGATACCGGTAGGTGCAGACGATGAGTCCACGCGGGCCTGCTCCAAGCCGTGCCTGCTTCATGCCCTGCGATCGCTGTGACCGGATGAGTGGTGGGGCACGGCATAGAGAGACGCCTTGCAACAGTCCGAGCGGATGGCGACTGTACCGACGGTAGTACGGACGGCTGTTCGGCGCACGGATGCCGCCGCTATTGTCCAAGCCAGGGCATCCCGCGGTTGCGGTTTGTCATGGTGGTCGGCGCAATCGCGCACGCCAACAAATGGCGTGACTGTCGGATAGAGGCCCGAAAAGAAAAAGCCCCTTGGCAACGTACCAAGGGGCTTTTTTTGCTTGATCGCCCGTCGCAGCAGACCGCGGCGATGCGCGGTTGGACGGCCGTCAATCTTCCTCGTCGTAAGGCAACACACGCCGCGGCGGAGGCGGCCGCTTGCCGATCATCACCGTCACCTCGGTCGGCTTGCCACGACGTACCACCTTCATCTTGACTTCCGTACCGGGCTTGAGCTGCGCGATCGCATTGAGCAGCGCCGTGGTATCCGTGATCGGTTGATCCTGCACGGCCACCAGCACATCGCCCGGCCGCACGCCTGCCTTGTCGGCGGGACCGCCCTGGACGATCGCGGCGATCAACGCGCCTTCCTTGGCTTCGAGCCCGAACGATTCAGCGATCTCGGGCGTCATGTCCTGCGGTTCGACGCCGATCCAGCCGCGCGTCACCGAGCCGGTCGAGATGATCGACTCCATCACCTGCTTCGCTGTGGACACCGGAATCGCGAAGCCGATTCCCAGCGAGCCGCCCGAACGCGAGTAGATCGCCGTGTTGATGCCCAGCAGATTGCCTTGCGCATCGACCAGCGCACCGCCGGAGTTGCCGGGGTTGATCGCGGCGTCGGTCTGGATGAAGTTCTCGAACGTGTTGATGCCCAGATGGCTGCGGCCCAGTGCCGACACGATGCCCATCGTCACGGTCTGGCCGACGCCGAACGGATTGCCGATTGCCAGCACCACATCGCCGACCTTGACGTTCTCGAGCCGTCCCAGCGTGATCGCCGGCAGGTCCTTCAGCGTGATCTTCAGCACCGCGAGGTCGGTTTCCGGGTCCGAGCCGACCACCTTGGCGTTGGCCTTGCGGCCGTCGGTCAGCGCGACCTCGATCTCGTCGGCGCCGTCCACCACATGGTGGTTGGTTAGAATGTAGCCCTCGGCGCTGACGATCACGCCCGAGCCGAGGCTCGACACCGGTTCCTGCCGCTCGGGCAGCCGGTCGCCGAAGAAGAAGCGGAACCACGGATCGTCGGCCTGCGGATTGCCGCGGCGCGCGCCGTTCTTGCTGGTGAAGATGTTGACCACCGCCGGCATCGCCAGCTGCGCCGCCTCGCTATAGGAGCGTTCCGCGGAGGGTCCGGTGACATTCGGCACCACTTCCTTGAGCGCGACGATCGGCGAACCGGATTGGACCGCGACGCGCCCGCGTTGCAGCCATTCCGGTTTCAATGTCGCCACGACAAACCAGATGGCCAGCACAACTGTGACGGCCTGGGCAAAGAACAGCCAGAAGCGGCGCAACATATTGGAGTTTGGGCTGAAAATGAAAACAAAAGAGCTTGAATTGTACTTGAACGACCTATTGGAAGTCCCCCGCTTCAAGGACTATTGCCCGAATGGTCTGCAAGTGCAAGGTCGACCCGAAATCACCCACATCGTGACGGGCGTCACGGCCAGCGTTGCGCTGCTCGACGCGGCGATCGAGGCCGGTGCCGATGCGATCCTTGTCCATCACGGGTATTTCTGGCGCGGCGAAGATGCGCGCGTCATCGGCCAGAAGCATGGGCGGCTGCGGCGTCTGCTGGTATCGGACACCAATCTGCTGGCCTATCACCTGCCGCTGGACGGCCATCCCGAGCTGGGCAACAACGCGCAATTGGGACGAGAGCTCGGTCTGAATCCGACGGGGCGCTTTGGCGACGATCAACTGGGCTGGACCGGCACGCTGCCGCAGTCGATGACGCTGCGCATGCTGGCCGACCACGTGGCCGGCGTGCTCGGCCGCGACCCGTTGGCGATCGGTGACCCGGATCAGCCCGTACGCACGGTGGGCTGGTGTACCGGCGGCGCGCAGGGCTATTTCGGCGCAGCGATCGAAGCGGGAGTCGATGTCTATCTGAGCGGCGAGGTCTCCGAGCAGACCACGCACCTGGCGCGCGAGAGCGGCGTCGGGTATATCGCTGCCGGCCACCATGCGACCGAGCGCTATGGCATTCGCGCGCTCGGCACCCATCTGGCACAGCAATTCGGGCTGCGCCATACCTTCATCGATATTCCCAATCCGGTATAACCGGGGTTTTTCGCGGGCGCCGACCGCGACGCCCGCTGGGGCAAACTCAGGCCCGGCTCTTCAGGTTGTCGCGGATCTCGCGCAGCAGCTTGATATCTTCCGGATCCTCGGGCGCCGGTGCGGGCGGTTCCGCGGCGCGCAGCCGGTTGATGGCTCGCACCATCATGAAAATGATGAAAGCCAGGATCAGGAAGTTGACCAGGATGGTCAGGAAATTGCCGTAGGCGAATACTGGCACACCGGCCTTTTTCAAGGCGTCGAGCGTCATTGGCGTTCCCGCCGGCGGATCGGACAACACCAGAAACAGATTCGAAAAGTCGAGTTTGCCGATGATCCGGCCCACCAGGGGCATGATCAGGTCATTGACCACGGAATCCACGATTTTTCCGAAAGCTGCGCCGATAATCACGCCGACCGCGAGGTCGACCACGTTCCCGCGCATCGCGAAGGTCTTGAATTCCGACATCATGCTCATGGCTTAACTCCTTGCTGTTGTTCATTTTTCACCACGCACCGCAGCGCAAGACTGCCGCAACGATGCCGCAAACGCAAGCCTGACGCGGCTTTGCGGCAGACGGATGTCGGCTCCCTACACGGTCGCGCGATCAACGAACACCCCCGGGTTACCGCGCTTTCACTGCCCAATGTGCCTAAGGTACAATTTACGGTTGACGCAAAATCTAAATTGACTTCCCCTGGGGTTTGGAATGAATGACCAGCAAAGCGTGAAGAGCGTGGATAAGGGGCGTCGCAACTGGTTGATCGCGACGTCTGTGGCTGGCGGCATCGGAGGAGTGGCGGTTGCGGTGCCGTTTGTCAGTACCTTTGCACCGTCGGAAAAGGCCAAGGCGGCAGGCGCGCCGGTCGAGGCCGACATCAGCGGGCTCAAGCCCGGCGAAATGATGACGGTCGAATGGCGCGGCAAGCCCGTCTGGATTCTGCGTCGTACGGACGAGATGCTGGCGTCGCTGAAAAAGACCGACGCCGAAGTGGCCGACCCGAACTCGGACATTCCGTTCACGATGGAAACCCCCGAGTACTGCAAGAACGAAACCCGTTCCCGGCCCGAGCACAAGGATATCCTGGTCGTCGTCGGTATCTGCTCGCATCTCGGTTGCTCCCCGTCCGGCCCGTTCGCGGCTGGCGCCAATCCCACCCTCGGTTCCGACCCCGGTTTCCTTTGCCCGTGCCACGGCTCGACCTTCGACCTGGCAGGCCGCGTGTTCAAGAACAAGCCGGCACCGCAGAACCTTGACGTTCCCCCATACCAGTTCCTCACCGACACCACGATCGTGATCGGCAAAGACGAAAAAGGAGAGGCTTGATCATGGCGGCGGAAAAGCAAGTCAAGACGACCGGCCTGCTGGGCTGGATCGACGCGCGCTTCCCGGCGACGCAGCTGTGGGAAGACCATCTGTCCAAGTACTACGCGCCGAAGAACTTCAACTTCTGGTACTTCTTCGGCTCGCTGGCGCTGCTGGTGCTGGTGATCCAGATCGTCACCGGCATCTTCCTGGTGATGAACTACAAGCCGGACGGCACGCTGAACGCCGCCGGCATCCCGGTGGCCTACGCCAGCGTCGAGTTCATCATGCGAGAGGTGCCCTGGGGCTGGTTGATCCGCTACATGCACTCGACCGGCGCCTCGGCGTTCTTCGTGGTGGTCTACCTGCACATGTTCCGCGCGCTGCTGTACGGTTCGTACCGCAAGCCGCGCGAGCTGGTCTGGATCTTCGGCTGCCTGATCTTCCTGACGCTGATGGCCGAGGCCTTCATGGGCTATCTGCTGCCGTGGGGCCAGATGTCGTACTGGGGCGCGCAGGTGATCGTCAACCTGTTCTCGGCGATTCCGGTGATCGGCCAGGACCTGTCGCTGTTCATCCGCGGTGACTATGTGGTCAGCGACGCGACGCTGAACCGCTTCTTCTCGTTCCACGTGATCGCCGTGCCGCTGGTGCTGCTGGGCCTGGTGGTCGCCCACATCATCGCGCTGCACGAAGTCGGCTCGAACAACCCGGACGGCGTCGAAATCAAGGAGAAGAAGGACGAGAACGGCGTGCCGCTCGACGGCATCCCGTTCCATCCGTACTACTCCGCGCACGACCTGATGGGCGTCGGCGTGTTCCTGATTCTCTTCTCGGCGGTGATCTTCTTCTTCCCCGAGATGGGCGGCTACTTCCTGGAACACAACAACTTCTTCCCGGCCGACCCGCTGAAGACCCCACCGCACATCGCGCCGGTCTGGTACTTCACGCCGTTCTATTCGATGCTGCGTGCCACCACGGCCAACTTCCTGCCGATCCTGTGGATCTTCTTCGCGGTTCTGCTCGGCATCCTGTTCCTGCGCAGCAAGAGCCTGAAGGTCAAGGGCATCGCGGTGGCAATCGCCGTCGTGCTGGCGCTGGGCTTCTACTTCATCGACGCCAAGTTCTGGGGCGTGGTGATCATGGGCGGTTCGGTGATCATCCTGTTCTTCCTGCCCTGGCTCGACCATTCGCCGGTCAAGTCGATCCGCTACCGCCCGGCCTTCCACAAGACGATCCTGATGGTGTTCGTCGTGTTCTTCCTGATCCTGGGCTACCTCGGCGTGCAGCCGCCGTCGCCGGTCGGCGAGAAGGTGTCGCAGCTCGGTACGCTGCTGTACTTCGCCTTCTTCCTGACCATGCCGCTGTGGAGCCGCGTCGGCACCTTCCAGCCGGTGCCCGACCGCGTGACGTTCAAGCACCACTAAGCCAGGCCCAAGGACAAGGAAAAACGATGAAAAAGCTGCTTTCCATTCTCGCGCTGGCCGGCGCGTGCTTTGCCGGTGCGCCCGCCATCGCCGCCGAAGGGGGCTATCCGCTGGAGCCGGCGCCGGTCAACACCAGCGACCTGTTCTCGCTGCAGCGTGGCGCCAAGCTGTTCGTCAACTACTGCCTGAACTGCCACGGCGCGTCGATGATGCGCTACAACCGCCTGCGCGACATCGGCCTGACCGAAGACCAGATCCGCGAGAACCTGATGTTCACCGCGGACAAGGTCGGCGAAACGATGACCATCGCGATGCAGCCGAAGGACGCCAAGGCGTGGTTCGGCGCGGCGCCGCCGGATCTGTCGGTGATCGCGCGCGCCCGCGGCGATGCGTGGCTGTATACGTATCTGCGCACCTTCTATCGCGACGATACCCGCGCGACCGGCTGGAACAACCTGGTCTTCCCGAGCGTCGGCATGCCGCACGTGCTGTGGGAACTGCAAGGCCAGCGCGCGGCGAAGTTCGCCGACGTCGAAGAGCATGGCGAAAAAGTGCACAAGTTCGTCGGTTTCGAACAACTGACGCCCGGCAGCATGACGCCGCTGCAGTACGATACCGCCGTCGCCGACCTGGTCGCCTACCTGGACTGGATGGCCGAGCCGGCGCAGAACCACCGCCGCCGTCTGGGCGTGTGGGTCCTGCTGTTCCTCGGCGTATTCACCGTGTTCGCCTGGCGCCTGAACGCCGCCTACTGGAAAGACGTCAAGTAATCCCGGTAGACCGCCCGAGGGCTAGTGCGGAGTTGCCTATGCGACACCGCCTGGCCCTTTTTCCTTTGTGACGGGATGAACGGATCGGGACAGGCGCGCCCCATGCGCCGCCTACCAAGCCACCGATCCGACATTCCGTTACGCTATTTGTAACGAATTTGCTTTCCGATGGTGGGTTCTGACAGAATGTTTGACCCAACTTCGGCCTAGCGCCGCCTCCAAGGAATCCCAACCATGATGGTGTTGTATTCGGGCACCACCTGCCCGTTCTCTCAGCGTTGCCGCCTGGTCCTGTTCGAAAAGGGCATGGACTTCGAAATCCGCGACGTCGACCTGTTCAACAAGCCGGAAGACATCTCGGTGATGAATCCCTACGGCCAGGTGCCCATCCTGGTCGAGCGCGACCTGATCCTGTACGAATCCAACATCATTAACGAGTACATCGACGAGCGCTTCCCGCACCCGCAGCTGATGCCGGCCGACCCGGTCCAGCGCGCCCGCGCCCGCCTGTTCCTGTTCAACTTCGAAAAGGAACTGTTCACCCACGTCTACGTGCTCGAGAACGAGAAGGGCAAGACCGCCGAAAAGAGCCACGAGCGCGCCCGCGCCGCGATCCGCGACCGCCTGACGCAACTGGCGCCGATCTTCGTCAAGAACAAGTACATGCTCGGCGAAGAATTCTCGATGCTGGACGTTGCCATCGCGCCGCTGCTGTGGCGTCTGGACCATTACGGTATCGAGCTGTCGAAGAACGCCGCCCCGCTGCTGAAGTACGCGGAACGGATCTTCAGCCGCCCCGCCTATATCGAAGCGCTGACCCCGTCGGAAAAGGTGATGCGCCGCTAAGCCGGCCCCGGCCCGAGCCCGCTCGGGCCACCGGCGCGACGCCACTGGAAGTCTTATGCCTGAAACCTCGACCAAGCCCTACCTGATCCGCGCCATTTACGAATGGTGCACGGACAACGGCTTCACTCCGTATATCGCCGTGTTCGTCGACGCGAACACCAACGTGCCGCGCGAATTCGTCAAGAACAACGAGATCGTGCTGAACGTCAGCTTCGACGCGACCAGCGGTCTGGAAATGGGCAACGAGTGGATCAGCTTCAGCGCCCGCTTCGGCGGCGTATCCCGCAAGCTGGACGTTCCGGTCGATAACGTGCTCGCCATTTACGCGCGCGAGAACGGGCAGGGCATGGCATTCCCGGTCGAGCGCAGCGTGCCTGAAACGCAGGGCGCGACCGAACGGGAACTGAATCCGCCGCCGAAACTGGCGCCGGTCGAAAGCGACGGTGCCGCGCAAGCCGACAGCGCCGACGCGTCGGACGACGACGATCCGAATCCGCCGCCGGTGCCGCGCATCGGTACCCGCAAGCCTTCGTTGAAGGTCGTCAAGTAAGCTCCTCTGGCCGGCCAGTTCTGACCGGTCAACCATCGCCAAGGCAGGCCGCATGCAGTAGAATCGCGGTCTGCATCAAAGCCGGCTTAGCTCATCAGGTAGAGCAGTTGATTTGTAATCATCAGGTGGCGGGTTCGAGTCCTGCAGCCGGCACCAGACACCTATCCAAGGGCATCCTTGGAGATCTTGAAACCCGTGATCGCATAAGGCTTCACGGGTTTTTTTATTCCGATGTTCTCAACGGTGCGCGCCTGAATCGGAGGCGTATGAGGGCAGAACCTAAGGACTTTCTTCAGCCTGGTACCGAGTGCGTCGCTCATCTAGGTATAGATTCGCGCAGGACCGCCCAGCGAATATGCATTGAGCAACGACCATAGTTGGTACGGTCGCCCCCTCGCCGACGCCAGCGCGTCGGACGGATGCATTAGCGTTGCCTGCAGCTAGTCAGTCCAGGAGCCGTTCGCGTTCATCCCGTAGGCACTAGCACTACCGCTCTGTGAAATTCTCACAGCTTGCGACGACTGACAATATGGACAGCCTGTCATCATGCTGCTTGCTGTTGCGGGCAGCGTTACGGTTGCCGCTACACAAGGGGCCCTGAATGCGCCAATCGGCGTGAATGCCAGGGTTGTCGGACATCACGATGGCTCCATGGAAACAAATGGCAGTCAGGAGTGGTGCCATACCAACGCTTTCCATGTCGTAATATGTGTTCGGAAGTATTTTGAATCAGCGCAGTCCCGCTCTAGGATTGTGGCCACTCGAGATATGTGATCAGCGTCGCCCGTCGCACCCTCCACTGTGAGCTGCTAACTGAGCTGTTAAGGCGACTGACATGTAATGCCGTGGAACAGGAGGCCTTGGCAAAGCGCCCGTTGAGTTGACGGCCTAAGGCCATAGCAAGGAGAGCTAGTCAAGCCCCCTTTTATTCTGGCTTGCTACATAGGGGCTCCGTCTAATATAAGTCATTGATAGAAAAGTGATCTTCATTCGTGCAAGGTGGTTCGGTTCCTTTCCCACGTCGAAGACTCGCTACTTCCACTGGTAACAAAAAAGCAAAACGAAATGCCGGATCGGCTCGGCATACAATGTCAGCCGTTAGCACCACACCCAAATAGAATTTTGTGCGACGGGGTAAGGTCCATCGGCATGGGGATTGATGCTCGAACGGGAAAACAACATGAAAAACACGCTGCTGCAAGGCGAAAGAAATAGCGAAGCTCTGCCGGCCAGTGCATGGGTTCGTTTTTTGCGGAGTTATGGCCCAACGCCGAATAACCTCACGATGTTCGACGAGTATGTCTCCAGCGCGCTAGGGCGGGCGAAAGTACAGCCAATAAGTCTGTCCACGCCGCTGCTAGAAGCCATGGTTCAGCACATCGAGTCCAAGGTGCCGGGCTCGCTGCTGATCGTTGGCACGGCGGGTGATGGAAAAACCTACCATTGCCGCGCGCTGTGGACTCGCATCGGCGGCGATCCCAAGCATTGGGCTGCAAAGGGCAACTTGAAAGAGCACCTCCTTGCAGATGGCCGTATGGCAGTTTTCATTAAGGACCTCTCGGAATTCAACGGTGAGGAGAGCGACCTGCCGCTTCAACGCCTAGAGAAGTCGGTCCTTGGAGGTGATGACTCGGAGGTCGTGATCCTGGCGGCTAACCACGGTCAGCTCCTCGACCGCCTGCGCGATCTTGGAAAACGCCAAGGGCGCTTTCACCCGCTTCGAAAGCCGCTCCAGGAAACCTTCCTGCAAGCCGGTCCCCCGCCTGATCGCTTGGCCGTTTTCGACCTCAGTCGCACGACTAGTCGCAAGACGCTCGATGAAATCACCAAGGCTGTGGCAGGCCACCAGGAATGGGATAACTGTACGCGCTGCTCGCTAAACGCGGGCGGCAAAGTCTGTCCGATCGATGAGAATCGCCGCCGCTTGCTCGGCGATTCCGATGGGCGCCAGCTTGCGCGTCGGTTGGGCGATTTGGTTGAGATCGCCCGCCTCAATGGACTGCATCTCCCCGTTCGCGACCTGCTGGCATTGTGCTCGAACATGATCCTCGGCTACTCCGATGCCAAGGAGGCCAAGGAGAACCTCATGACTTGTGCCGACGTGCCAAGAATTCAGGAGGCTGGCCACATTGGCAAAGCTAGCATCTACGCCAACGCCTTCGGCGCTAACTTGCCCAAGCGCAGGGCTTCTGATCGCCCTGTGTTCAAGGCCATGGCGAGCTTCGGCGTGGGCGAAGAGACGACCAACTCCGCCGATGGCCTGTTGGTCTACGGGAAGGACGACACCCGACTGCAGCCCGACTTTGAGCGCTTGGTTGCCAGCGATGCAATCTACGGCGCCACGACGGACTTCCGAGCAGCTCAGAATGCCTATCTGGAGGGCCACGAGGAGGCTCGCTCGGAGGGCGGCTATTCAGAGTTTTTGGAGATGCTCGAGGCCCAGCGTCGTCGTCTCTACTTTACGCTGCCCGATGCTGAGGCAAGTTACCCTCGCTGGTCGATGACGGCCTTCCGTTTTGCGGGTGATTACCTAGAAATGATTGAATCGCTCAAAGACAAGCAGCCCGTGAGCGAGACCGTTCGTGGGCGCATCGCCAAAGGGCTTAATCGGGTGCTGACAGGCCTACTACTGGAGAACGTCGATCGCATCTTCATCGCTAGCTCCGGCGGCTTCACCCGGAGCCGGGTGAGCGTAATTTGCGAGCATGATACGCCGTCTCGCAGGCAGGGCGGTGTAGGCATGGCCATCAGACTCGACGAAGTTACGGGGCGCCCGCAGCTCGACGTCTCCCTCTCCCCTAGCCCTGGCAACTCGGTGTCCTTCGAACTCACGCCGATCCGCCATGAATTTCTTTCGCGTGTGGCCGATGGGGCTCTGCCCGCGAGCTTCTCCAACGAGTGCCTTGAAGATTTGATGGCGTTCAAAGCCAAGCTGCTGCGCAAGGCAGAAAGCGTCCGCAAGATGAAGGTTGCTGGCGACGACGATGAGACCTTTGGCGAGGCCGCCGCGGTGACCTTGAACTTCATCGACATCGACGCCATGGGCCGCGGCGCCTCTCATCCCGTGATCGTGAGGGCGTTGGCATGAGCGCGGTCTACAAGCGTCCTGAGATCAAGAGCGTGGACTTCTGCGTCGACGAAAACATCTGGGGGCACCGCCTCTATGACGAGCAACTTCCGCATTTGACAGTGCTGGAGTTTCTCGGCGCGCTGGGTTCCAACCTGGAAAAGCCGTTACGCCCGCACGAGGGCTTGGGCGGTGCCTTCAAATTCCAACCGCAGCGGCAAATTCGCCTACGCGGTTTGCTCTTCAATAACCCCTACGTCGAAGCCATTGCGGAAAGTGCGCTCGCTGACAATGAGAAGTGGCGCCAGTGGTTCGAGAAGTTCGATCAAGGTAAGACGGGCAACGGCGATGATGACATGGGCTACTTGCGTCGCTCGTTCTCCAGCTTCGATGACTTCGCCAAGGCCATTGAGTTGCTACGTTCCTCTTCGTTTGAGTCACGCAGCAACAAGCGTTGGAGCTCCAAGTTCGTTTTCCCCTTCGGCCCGGACGCCCTCTATGAGGACTTGGAGATTGACGCGCGTGGAAAGATGAGCAACGACCGGCGTTTTTTCGCGCGCACCGGCGAGCTGCTCTACATGATGCTCACGCGGGCTAAGCGCGGCGCAGAGCTCGGGGATATCTTGGCCGAACGTCTGTTCGATCGCGAAGCTCCTATGAATAGGCTGGCCAGAGCTCTGCAAGGCGCGCCGCAGCGGACGGACGATTCGCGTCTATCTGGCTACCTACCTGAGATTGCCAACGAGCGCTTCGATCAAATCTGCGAAGACTGGCTATCGATACTGGCCAAGGACATGCCTATCTATGACGCCTTGGAGCATTTGATCACCATCTCCGGGTTAAACCTGCTGCTCTACTTCCTCGAGCGCGCCAAGCGGGTATCGGGAGACGACGAACCCGTCGAGATAGTTTGCGAGATTGTCTCGAAGGATCGCACGAAGGTCCGTTCGCTCTCAGGCGATAGCTACCAGTTCAACCAAGGTCTTCCCGCCAAGGCAGTGCGCGCTCACGTCGAATCAATTCGGAAGGACAGGGGCTGGGTCGAGGCTACCTCTATGGAGTTCCCGGACGCCGAGCGCATCAAGCTCATGCGCGAGCGCTTCCAGTGGCCGTCGATAGACGGCGGTGATGACGAAGACTACACGGGCAAGAGTCCGGATGCCCTGGTCGGTGATCTGATCGATCTCGCCCTCGCTCGCCACGAGCAGCACGTCGGAAAGATTCATGCATCTTGGTCGCGCGCGATCGGCCTTAGCTCCCGTAGGCTCTCCCGGCGCACTCGCTACGCGCCCAACGACCGGCTGCTGAAATCCCTCGTTGTGGCGATCGTCGAGGACCGCATGCAGTTCGACGAGTTCTTGGCAGCGGCCAAGAAGCGCTATGGTCTTGTGATTGGCGATGCCGAAGGCGCGCGCCTGGTCGACGCGAAGCTCGTCGACCAAGAGGAGCTCAGCGAGAACCGGGACAACCTTGAAGCCCGGCTCGTTGGGCTGGGGCTTGTCCGAAGACTCTCTGATTCCTGCTCGTTTGTTGAAAACCCGTTCGCGTTTAAGGCAGAGATGGCATGCTGACCGATCGCATCATCGGGCGCGTCGGCGCCGATCTTCTCGCCAAGCGCATTTCCAATCCCGACCAGGCAGGCGACTCCGCGGCGCTCTTCCGACTGGACAAGCTCTCGGCCAATCAGATCGCGGCCGTCGCACGGGCTATCCTGGCTAGTCCGGACGTGCTTGCTCGGGTGGATCTGATGATTCCGGAGGCGTTGGTCTCGGGTCAAGGTCTTCCGCCGGAAATTCTGATCCCACACAACGCCGGCTACGTCCGCAACAATGCGGTGACCGCCAAAGCGGCAATCCTGACGGCCAATGGCAACGAACACAACCTGGCAGACACGCTGGGGCATGTCATGGCCATCGGAGCCAAGGAGATGCGTGCCGATCCCGAGCCGTGGGTTGAGGCCGCGCTGCATGCCGGGGGACTCTCGCCCGTGCCGGACGACCGAGCTGTGTTTCACGCGGCTCTGGGGGGGCTGCTGGCATCGTCGGAACTGTCTCTCGTCCAGCTCGGCGAGTTTTGCTCCGACATCGTCGAAGCTATGGCGATTCGCGGACTCCCCATTCGCGACGCGGTGGGCTTTGCCTTGCCGCGCGCGGGATTGCCTCGCGACAGTTCCTTTTTCTCCAACGCCAAGACGTTCGCGACGACGCGCACGCCCTGGCTGAAGGCTTTCGCCAAGCTCTTCGCTCAGCGTGCCCCTCTGCTCAAAAAGCTCCGACAGAACGGGCAAACGATTGATCAGGACGAGCTCTCCCAGCGCATAGAGGACAATGCGGCTGACATCGCGGAAGGTGCGCGGCTTGCCTTGGAGGCCTTCGCCGCCGCTCCGGCGGGCGATCAAGAGGCGGCTTCAGCGTTAGCGCAGTTCGAGTGGGAAGGCGACGGCGTTTACCTCGCATTCGACAAGCCCAAGGAAAAGCAGCTCGGCCTAGCTGACTCGACTATCCGCTTCTTCGACCATGACTGCGACCACGAGAACCCGCTCACTGCTGAGGATCGCAAACTGTTGGAGGACTTGAAGTCGCGGGAGCGCCGTTCCGACTTCAATGAGGAGGACGAAGCGTTCTTCGTCAAGCATCGCCGGTCGCTTGAGCAAAATGCGAAGCTCAGCGCCCGTTGGGAAAAGGCCTTGTATGGCAAACCCATCGAGTGCAACGACTTCTTCGACGGTTTCGCCCGCGTAGTGAATAGCCTGCACGCGGGCCTTCGCGATCTCGAGGGGGAACGGATCCTACGCTTTACCGTCTCCAAGGGCCGCAAAGAGTGGCGCGAGCGCTTCAATTACGACGCGGGGAGCTATTTCTCCGCAATGTATCGCGGCTTGAAAGAGCTGATGGGCGCCAAGGCGGACTGGAAAGTCGAGCGCCTCGGCAATGCGAACCTGCCCGATCCGCTCTTCGACTATGAGGCCTTCTTCGCCAAGGAGAAGGAGCTTCGCAACGACAAGAAGAACAAGATCCGGCCCAACTCCTCGCTCTCGCGTGTGGCTCTGCAGATTAAGTTCGATGTGGCCTTGGTGCAAGTCGGCGCGGGCAAGGAGACGATCCTAGCCAAAACCCAGCTTCTGTGGAGCTATAAGCCCACGTCCATTGGACTGTCAATGGTGGCGGACATGCGCCGGCTCTTGGAGAAGGGCGCGGTCGGCTGCACGGAGGTCCCCCGACGCCTAGTGAGTAAGAAGGGGGGCGTGCAGAACGTCTCCCTGCTCGACACCGGCACGTTGGAGGCTACTTACTCGACTGACGCGGGATCCCTGGTGCCAGCGGCAAATAGATTGCGCAGCCTGCGCCACGATATTAAGAGTCGCATTAAGGATCTCGCCGACGAAGGCCGGCTAACAGCGCACCAGCGCGACGAGATCAAAGACGCCTGGGACAAGTTCGAGCAGGACTACATAAAGGCGATGGAGGACTTCGTTTCGACGGGCCTTCACGGCGAGGCCGTCATACGGCAGGCCGAGTCCTTTGGCGCGCTGATGAACGTCTTGATGGCCCACGCTCGTGGCGACGTCTGCCGCTCGCGTCTGGTCTCTGAAATCCTTACGGTGGGCACGGTCCGCGTGGCCGGCGACAACCCGGCGCTGATCATCCCACCTTGGCATCCTGAGCGGATGAAGGCGCTAGCGGTGAAATCGCGGCGCGTGGCGGGATTTGCTACCCACTTGCTATCCAGCGGACGTATCCTCTACGGGGATCGAGAAATCTTCATGCGCGAGCTCTCCGACGAGATTGCTCACCCGTTCTACCCGGAGATCGCGGTCCTTAACATAGCGGGTGCGCCGGCTCTGGTCTCAGAGAGCAGCACCGTCAACGGCTACAGCCTCTTGGAGTCTCCCACGCGCAGCGCCCGGGACACTATGACCGATGTCGATCCGGCCGCCGCGGCGAAGCAAGCGCGGGAGCTTTTGGAGCGCTACGTCGGATTGCAGCCCCACGAGGCCTCCAACCTCAGCGTCGTGCTCTACAATGCCGACGCAGCCGACCTGCCGCTCGCGACGGTGCGGGAGCTTTCGTCGATCCAAGAGGATGGCAAGTTCCAATGCAGCGTGTCGGTGCGTCACTCCGACCCGGCGAAGCTTCGTAGTGTTTATGGTGAACTGGTCAACAAGGCGGGCGACGATCCGGACCTTCCTGTGGTCAGCGAAACCAGCGACAACTTTATCTCGAAGCTACGCATCGCGGTGACGCCTATCTCGGCCACGCCGAGCGAGAACGTGCAGGGTTTCAAAGCCTTCGATGTAGCCTTTCTGCATGATGTGGTCGCGCGCGCGGCTCAATTGGAATGGCTGCCGGTTCCCTGGACTAACGATCGGCCCAACCTGGAGCACGCTCCCTCGCGTTGGTCCTATCGCAGCGTTTCGGGCGAGAACGAGCTGAAATCGACCACGTTCCTGGCCTGTCCATGGCAGACGGCGTCCGGCTGGGCGTATGTGTCCGCGGTGTCCGCCGTTTGCCGGCAGACCGACGCGCTGCCAGACGCACGATTCCTGCCGGCACGGCGTATCTCGCTGCAAAGCGCGGCTCTGGCTGAGATGATCAAGGATGCCCATCAGCTTGCCGAATGGGTCGCCACTTACGACGAGCTGCTGGACAAGCGGCAACTGCAGCACAACGACATCACCGTTGTTCGCTATCGCCGAGGATCGACCAACGGCCGCAACATGATCGTAAGTTCGACATCCGAGCTCCGGCTGCTAGGCGTGCTGGTGCGCCGGCGATTACAAGAGCTGAATCTTCAGCTGAGCGCCGAAGAGATCCAGATCGTGGCGGAGAAGGCCAAACGGGAAGCGCTTTCCATCTCTGGCGACATCGTGCTGCGTGCTGCTAAACGCGGTGTCTCCGCCGGAGAAATGATTGGCTTGGTGCTTAGCCGCCATTTGCTCGCAGAGGAATTCAAGGCCTCCGCGGGCGGGGGGCCGATCTTGACTGCCTATTTCCTTCTCGACGATTACGCGAGTTGGCTCTCTCAGCCGGAGAGCCGCATCGCCGACATCCTTGCGCTCAATGTCGAGGAGCGGGAAGAGGGCGTTCGCGTCGTCATCTCGATCGTCGAATCGAAATACGTTGGTGCTGATAGCCTAGCCAAAGCCCGCCGCGACTCCAAGGACCAGCTCCTGGCAACGTTGGGGATGTTTCGCGAGGCGCTCTTTGGCGATCCGGGGCGGCTTGATCGCGATGTGTGGCTCGCTCGCCTGGCGGACATGCTGATCGACGCGGATATTCCTCCTGGTATGACCGGCCTCATGGAGCGGGCTCGGGCGAAACTTCGCGAGGGCGACGTCGAGATTTCCCTCCGTGGCTATTCGCAGGTCTACGTCCACACCGCCGACGCAGGGTCGATCTCTGCGTCCGACCAGGAGCTACTGGAGGACGCCGACGGCATCCACGCCTGGCAGGAAGTCTTCGATCGGCCCGATCTGCGGAAGCTCATCGAGGCCTACGCCAAGGGTGCGGGCAGCATCGCGGTGCGCTCGGGACTGGGCGCTCATCAACCATGGGAAAGGCACAGCTTTAAGAAGCCAGCGCCGCGCGTGCCATGGCTCGCGGCCATGAGGCAGCTCGCACACGGAGCTGATGAGGTCGGTGCAGACGGCATTGCAGAGGAGGCTAATACGGACGCGCTGATTCAACCCAGTGCCCTGCTCCCCCATTTTGAGGCTCCTGTGCCTAGCCGCGCCCAGGCCGATAATACGGCGACCCCTTCAGTCCCGAGCCCCGAACCGGCTGCGACAGCTAAATTCGGCGAGACGCTCTCTGAATTGGTTGCCGCTAAGTTCGCTGGCGGCTCCCAGGCAGACGCCGACCGCGAGAACTGGGCTCAGGACGTAACTAAGAAGCTCAAAGCCGCGCTCAACAGCTACGGCTTGCAGGCGGCAATCCTGGGAACCCGACTGACGCCCAATGGCTGCTTGGTGCGCTTGGCCGGATCCGATAGGCTGCGTGTCGAAGACATCGAGAACAAGCGCACTCAGCTCCTGACCACGCACGCGATCAACCTTGTGACGGTTCAGCCGAAGCCAGGCGAGATCGTGGTGACGGTCGCCGGGGCCAAGCGGCAGGCGGTCTCGCTGTGGGAGCTCTGGTCCCGCCGGGAGCTCAATCGCAACATCGCCGGCATCAACACGTCCTTCCTACTAGGGCTGCAAGAGATTAACGGAGCATTGCTGTATCTGAACCTCGGCGCAGAGTTCGGCGGGCTGTCTTCGCATGAGCCGCATTCGCTCGTGGCGGGCGCGACCGGTAGCGGCAAGTCGGTGCTCATCCAGGCTTTGCTCCTAGACATTGCCGCCACCAATCCAAAGGACTTGGCACAGATCATCTTGATCGATCCTAAGATGGGTGTGGACTATGCCCCCTTGGCCGACTTGCCGCACATGCGCGACGAGATCGTCACCACCAAGGAGAAGGCGGGAGAGGTTCTCGAAGCCCTAGTCCAGGAAATGGAGGACCGCTACCGGGCTTTCGCCAAGGCCAGAGCGCGCGATCTACCGACCTACAACGCCAAGGTCTTGGCCGAAGAGCGGCTGCCAATGGTCTTCTTGGTGCATGATGAGTTCGCTGACTGGATGCTCGACGACGCCTACAAGGCGGCGGTGGGTGCGGCGGTCCAACGCCTAGGTGTGAAAGCCCGCGCAGCCGGCATCCATCTGATCTTCGCGGCGCAGCGTCCCGACAAGGACGTGATGCCCATGCAGCTTCGCGAGAACCTAGGCAATCGCCTGATCTTGAAAGTCTCGAGCGAGGCGACCTCCAAGATAGCGCTCGACCGGCCTGGAGCCGAGCTGCTGCTCGGCCGCGGCCACTTGGCAGCTAAGCTCAACGGCGAGCAGGGCTTAGTCTTCGCGCAAGCCCCGTTTCTTTCCGACCAGGATATCGAAGCGGCGGTCGCTGCCATTCAATCCGATAACTTTATCCATTAATTCGGGGAGCTCTTTTGGCGCAACCATTCAAACACGATGCCGCTAGCCTTCACGATTTCTTCTCCCAAGGAGGCCGCGGCTTTTACGTCCCCTACTACCAGCGCAACTACTCTTGGGACGAAGAGAACGCGACGAAGCTCATCGAGGACATCTTTTCGAGCATCAAGCGCACGCTGAGCAAGCCCAACAACAGCATCTTCCTCGGTACGGTCATCCTTCATGACGAGAAGAACGTGCAGACCGGCGTCCACTCTGACACCCCCAATCTACTGACCAAGGTGGCCAACGTTGTCGATGGCCAGCAGCGTATCACCTCAATCGCGATGCTCGCTTGCGCCATCGAGGAACAGATCAATCAGATGGTGCCGAAGCTCAAGGCGTTGGCCGGATCCGCGACGGAATTCGATGCGCTGGCGACAGAGTTGACCGATGAACTTCCGAACATTCGCCGCTTCTTTTCTGTCGAGATCACCAAGACCGGCGCCCAGCCCGCGTTGAAGCCGAAGATCATCAGGGCCGGCGATGTGTCAGCGAATCCTGTCTCCGACCAATGGACTCTCGCCGGAGACATTAACCATTTCTATCGCTCCAACACGTCGAGCTTCCTCTCGAAATTCATTGCAGGCATCGCGATCGATGCGATTCCTACTGATGAGCGCGTGGGGGCAGTGCTGGAGGTTTTCCGAGAGAAGATTAGCGAAGAGATCACGGCCGCGCACGCAGCGCTTGCGATTGGGTTGTTGTCGGCGAATGGGGTAACCGATGGAAGCCTGTCCAACTTTATGGCTTACCCACCTGACTGGGCGAACATCCACGCGCTACCTCCAGATGAGCAGTCTCTCTACTGCGGCGGGATGTTGCTTTTGGCCCTCTGCTCGTTCTTGAAGAACTCCTGCCATTTGGTAGTGATCGAGTGTCTAGACCTTGGGTTGGCTTTAGACATGTTCCAGTCGCTGAATGCAACAGGCACGCCGCTGACCGCGTTCGAGGTGTTCAAGCCGCAGATCGTCAAAGCTTGGGGCGTCGGCTACTCCACCGCGATTAAGCCGCAAGTCGATCGCATCGAGAAGGTGTTTGAGACCGAGAGCAACTCGTCGGACAAAGAGGAGCTGACCGACAAGGTCATCGTGTCCTCTGCCTTGGTTTTCAATGGGATGGATCGAAGCCGGCGATTTAGCGAAGAGCGCGACTGGTTGACCGACACACTGGAGGAATCTCTCTCGACTGGCGTGCCGACGCAGAAGTCGATCGATTTCGTAACGTCCATCGCGGATCAGGCAGAATACTATCTGACCCATATCAGGCCACGGAGGTCCCCAAAGAACTCGGCCACATTCGGGCTGTGCAATCACTTGCTGACCTTGGGGCTGATGCCACAACAGGCTGATCGCGCCGCACTCTGCGTATTTTATCTGAAGGACGCGGGGCACCAATTTGCTCATGCCGTGTTGAGCGTTTTCTACTCCAAACTGCTCCGCGCACAGTCCGACGCGGCCGCCAAGACGCTTGCGGCTACGGAGTTCGTGGCGGTGTGCGAGGCAACGGCTGCATTTTTCACCCTCTACATGGGTGCGCAGCAGGGCCGCTTCCCCGACTCAGATTATCGAGCCTTGTTCCAGTCGACCGCTGGGAACATCTCATTCGCCAATGGCGCTGCGAATCAGACGGCCGGATTCGTGAAAGCGGCATTTAGACAAGCATTGGAAAATCAAAAGATCTACGATGCGGCGAA
Organism: Cupriavidus gilardii; assembly: GCF_017598945.1. Taxonomy (GTDB): domain Bacteria; phylum Pseudomonadota; class Gammaproteobacteria; order Burkholderiales; family Burkholderiaceae; genus Cupriavidus; species Cupriavidus gilardii_E. Next base: position 31,046 of record NZ_JAGFTW010000038.1, on the reverse strand, counting down.
TCCGGTCGCAGCGCGTCAAATCTGGGTCGACCTGGCCAAAGAAAACGCTTGGTATTCTCGGAAAGCGGTTTGCCGATTTGCACTGTTAGCTTCGGCCCATGACGCGGCGCCTGACCTCACGACCGGCAACGAGGGGCTTTTCACCAATGGGATGGCGAACTCCGCCGATCTGTTGAATTGCCGCGTTTGGCACATGACCAGTTACGAGGTGATCGAACACGTCGCCACTCGTGAGCAGCCATCGACGATCAAATTCCCTGCACACTTCGACGCCACGATTTACCCGGGTAACTACTCGGTCGTAGATAAGCTCGGCAACCTGACCCTGCTCTCGGGCCAAGTGAACTCGTCGATCTATTCAGAGTGGCCCGACAAAGTTTTCTACTACTGGAACCTCACCACGCCGGGGGCGACGGCAGCAGGCCCCACCGGGGCCGCTCTCGCCGCCTCACTTGGTATCGGTAGCGTGCCTCCGGCCCTTTCGACTTTGGTAGCGGCTTCGAACTACCTTTCGCATTTGGCACCGCTCGCATTTAGAGGGCAATGTGGCCACCATTGGGACGCGGCATTCATCGCCAAACGTTCTGAGCATCTGTGTCAGCGCGTCTTCGACAAGCTCGACGCCTGGCTCCGATAGCTCTATTTGTGGCAGACGGCGCAGGAGCCGTTGCCTTCATCTACCCCGTAGATGTCGTCGATGTCATCGGGGCAGGCCTTCACAGGCCGTAGTGGGTTGATCGGAATGCTCTTGCGTACGCGAGCTCGGCGGATTTCATATTCTGCCTCGATTTCCGCTATCCGCTCGGGCTGCTCCATGTCGCTGAGGGATTCGCCCTTTGACCAAGTAAAGGGCGAGCCATGCTCCAAGGCGTCCTTTTCCAAGGCCTTGGCGGCTTCATAGGCATCGGGGTGCCTCTCTCTTAGGCGCACCCACTCGATCTTCTGCTGAAAGAAGCAAAAGGTGCAGCCGCTGCGCGACCGCCACTCGTAATACTTCGGGTAGCCAACGCCAGAGTTCTCTAAGATATCGAGTACGCCGACCTTGTCGATGCCGACCTCGCGGAAGGGAAGCTTAACGAATAGGTTTTCGGCTTTGGCCGCGTACCCTTCGCGATAGTCCTCATCAGCGCGAATGGCCACATAGCTTGTGACCTTGTCACCTGCTGCTAACATCGGCTTCACCCATTTCTCGAAGGGTGCAAGCTTCAGCATCTTAGTGCACCAGCGCGTGTTGGGGCTGGGCAAAAAGTGGTTGTATTCGCGCAGCCAGAAGCTGAAATCGCGGCCGGGATTCAGCCGAAGGATGGGCTTTCCCAACTTCCCCTCGAGCTTACCGAGGAACTCATAAACCTCCGGTAGCTCTTCGCCGGTATCGGTGAAGAAGTATTCGATGTCGAGCTCGGGGTGCCGGTCGCGCATGTAGACGGCCAGCGCGGCACTGTCTTTGCCGCCCGAGATTCCCAGAACGTGACGTTCAGCCATTGGCTGTCTCCTTGTCAATGGACGCTAGCTTCATCCCGGCCTTTGCCAGGATTGCAAGCAAGACTTCGGTTCCTAAGCCTTGGCCTTCCAGCATTGAAGCGACCTCGTTGGCTTTGGCCTCCACCGTCTTGCGGTGGCGCTCCGATATCGCGAAGGAGCGCGAGAGCATCTTGGTCTCTGAGCCAGCACCAATGACGACGGCGATGGCCTCGCTGCGGGCCTTGCGACCCTGCACCGCCACGAAAGCCTCGGTTTCGCGAAAGCGCCGGGCAAACTTCGCTAGCTCTAAGATTGCCACGTCGATGTGTCGATCCACCCAGTCACGCGGTGGCTTGTCCGCAGCCAGGCTGAGTATGCCTTCGAGCGAGGCTCGGCTTCCATCGAAGTTGGCCAGGCGCGTCGCGAACGCGTCCAGACGCAGATCACCTGAGACGCCGCAGACCGATTCGGCTCGCTGGCGCAGTGCGTCGAGGTCTTCGCGGCTCGCATCGAGCGCGTTGAACATCTTGGCTTCGACTTCGGCGAGCATCTTTCCGTAGGCGCCTGCGAGCTCCTGCAGCGGAGCGCGCAGGGCTTGCACATAGGCGTCGCCGTCGGCGGCGTTGAGCAGGGAGGCCATGTCGACGAACAAGACCTTGTGCGGATCGCTAGCCTTCAAAAGCATGTCGCGAATTGCTTTGGCGGTCGCTCCCATTTGCTGCGTACGGCGCGCCCACTCCGGCAGATTGAAGACCATGGCCACCAGGCCACGAGCCGCTTCGAGCGGATCTGCCGCACCGGCGTTCTCGCCGATTTCCGCCAAGAGCTTTGCAATGCCATCTAGAATGCGGTTCTTGTCTTCGTCGATGGCCACCCAGCGCAGAGAGAAACGACGGGGGTCTTGTAGACACTCGTCGATGTCGAAATCCGTGAGTCGAGGCATGAACATCCCGTCTTTATAAACGGCAATGTTAGCTTTGTGCGCCAGGAGGAAAGCCGTGAGGACCACTGGCTGGACACCCTGCTTCATGCCGAACGGTGGCGCGCTCCACATGGCATAGATTTCGTGGACGTCGACGCGAGCGTTGGTGTCTGCGAAGAGACCGCGCGTCGCTTCCCACAACGGCCGAAAGCCCTCCGCGTATCCGTCGCCTGGTGGCATGCATCGCCAAGCTCCGGAGTCATCTTGACGATGCAATTCCGTCCTATTGAGCAGTGTCTCGTAGAGACCGCGCTCGGCCGGGAAGCCTTCGAAGCCAAGGGCTAGTCGACCCTCGGCGTTGACCAAAGCGTGCAGCAGTTCGCGGCGAGCCTTCACACTGTTGCTTGAGAGGCTGTCGCGGTTGACCAGCTCGCTCCACACAGGAGGCGAATCACTGAACAACTCTTCGGCGAGGGCAGAGGCGACGCGCGAGAGTTTGGAGCCCGGCTCGACGACTTCGTCGGTCCCGTCATGCCACTTCGCCAGCGACACTGCCGCATGCAGTTGATCCTCCAGATCCGCGCGGGTGGCAGCTAACCGAGCGTAGACCTCTCGGCGAGCCACGGCATCGCCCGATAGCTCGTGGCGATCCTTGACCTGCTCCAATGCCACGAGCTCGGCGGAGAGCTCTGCGATGCGGGCGTGATTGGCCGGAATGCCCACCATCACAGGCCATGGGCGAAGCTTCGAGCAGGCCTGCGCCCGGAGCCGCGCGGCACGCGCCGTCATTCCTTGGCTCGGCAGGGCTAAGATGAACGTCCCGAACTCGCCGTTCTTGGGCCGGAAGTCGGCTGCAGTTTTCTCGGCCTGCTCGATGCCGCACAGCGTCAACTCCATCCATCGCATAGATCCTGTCTCGTGATAATGCCGCTTGGCTACCACCGGATGCAGCCCCATGAATTGGGCAAGGCGCGCATAGTCGATCCCAGGCGAGGCAGCTAGGGCCCGCTCGATGGCAGAGTCGATGTCAAAGTCGCTGCCTTCGAAGACCGACCAAGCGCCGATGTAGCTCTTGTAGAGGGCGACTTTGAGATCTGAGAGCTTCTTGAGCGCCTCGTCCAGCTCTTCGCGGCTTTTGTCGTAGAACAGAGCTCCGATGACCGCTGCGTCGGCCGCCAGGCCCGACCCGTTGCGGAAGAGATCAATGACCGCAATGTTCTTGATTAGCGAGACCAGCAGAGCGTCGCCCGTCTTGGCTTCGGCCCGCTCCACGGCTTCGACGGCTTGCGACCAGCGGTGCCCGTCAGGGGAGGCAAGGATCGCGGGCTCGAGATTCGAGCGTAGGTAATCCCAATAGTCGCTTGGGCGATACCAGCTCGCCTCGCTTTTGAGGGTTGAATTCAAGTATGAGCGGAAGCCATTCGGCTCCACCGACGACAAGAAGCCGAATGTGCTGCGCTCGTTCTGCCCAAACTGCCGCTTGGAGATCGGACCAAGCAGCGCGGCCATGGCAGGGTGCAGCGGCCAGCAGGCCTCCAATGCCGCGGCGAAGTTCTGCCCCACGGCGGGACGGCGTGAGCGAATCGCCTCCGCGATAGCTTTGGATGCGTCGCGCATCCAAGGCGGACGTTCCTTGGCTTCGATTGCGCGGCCGATGAGCTCCACGACCTCGTCACTCGCGGCGACAAAGGGTAAGTCAAGGTAGCGACCTTGCACCTTGGCCCAGTCGTCGCGAGTGTCGATTCCTAAGCGAGCAGAATACTGCGCGAATGATTGATGCAGCACGCCCACCACCACCAAACGACCCTCAGAGCGCGCGGCCGCTTCGGCCAGTTCTTGGAAGAAGTAGACATCATCCCCAGAACCTAGGGCGGAAGCCTCCAAGAACTTGCCCATCTCATCGATGATGACCAGGGCGCCGTCGCGCGGGCGGCTCTTGGCCTCTTCGAGCAGATCGGCAATGAGCATTTGGGCGTTTGGCTTTTTGCGCCCGTCAATCGTCTTGCCTTGCGCGCGACGAAGCGCCGCGTAAAGCTCGGCCACGACGCTGCCGCGCCGTCCCACGGTCGGAACGATCAGCCATCCTTTTTGGACCGGGAAAGCCTTGTCGAAGGCGGGCTTCGAATCCAAACGCAGAGCTTGGCGGGCCTTTGCGCGAAGGTTCTTGTTGGGATGCAGCGCGCTCGCCAAAGCGACGGCCAATGAGCTCTTGCCGCCGCCAAAGGGACCGGTCCAAGTAAAGCAGCGTTGATTGGTGTTGGCGAGTTGCTTGCACATGCCGTCGACCACGGCTGTTGCCGTGGCGTGGCAGATATAACCGGAGAGCGCGTCCGCGCGGCCAATGTCGGCGTCGACGCGGATGGAGCGCTGGTATTGGCTCGAAATTTGAATGATGTCAGAGAGAGCCTGTTGTTTTTTTTCAGTCATAGGCGCGTCTGATCATGTTCTTGATGTCTTCACTAGACAGTTCCTTGCGGTGGACTTGGCGGAGGCCTGCGGAGTCGGTCCATTCCAGCTTGCCGTCAGTGAAGTCGGAGAGGGCGATGAGTCGTTGAGCGATCGACTCCTCGTCGAGCTTAAAGACCCGGCCCGGTGACCCTTCTGCGTAGGCTACTGTTTCAAAGGCCAGCGAGCTTTGACCTTCAGCCTCACGGCTCCAGAAGTCAACAAGGGCATAGGCGAAAACGCCGTTGTGTAGGGATGCCTTCGGGCCCCGGCGGAAGGCGTATTGGCCTCTGTGGACTTCTTGCAGCAAGCCCAATTCGCCCAACAGCGGCTCGGCGAAATCTTCGGGGGAGCCGCCCGCCGCACGGGGAGCGTAGCTGCGCAGGCACGTCTCCAAGTCGCGTGAGATCGTCGCGGCTGAGAGCCGGTGCTTTGGATCGAGATCACGGGCGTAGCGAGCCAATGGGTCTTCGAGCTCTTGGCGTGTGAACGTGGGTGCCGTCACATGATTAAATAGCCAATACCACGTCGTCGAGCGAAAGCAACGGCCCGCGAGCTGCCAATGCGCGAGCCATGCGGTCGAGGGACTCTCGGCGTAAGGGTCGAGGCCCCCATTGTTTAGGATTTCCTTGGCAAGATCGCGGATGCGATAACTGTCGCCGTCCTCAAACATTACGCCGCAAGCCAAGGCCCAATGACGGATTGACGCCACCATGTTCTTGCCTACACCGAATTCTGCGATGGCCCTTTCATCGGCGAAGGCCGATTTACGAATCAGTTCTCCATCGGTGGCTTGGTCGAAAACCTTCTTGAGCCACATTTGACGCAGTGGAAACGTCTCGTGGCCCGAGAAATGGGCCGGCATTCTCTGATTGGTTTTTGGCATGGCGCTCATGTTGCTATCTTAACCCGGACTGGTGGATCTCACCAGTTGGAGGACCTTTCGATGGCTGTATATAAACACAGTATCTCGAGGTGCGCTATGAGAATGGTCGACATGTTGCGCGTGTGGCCCGATAACGAGGACCGGATGCTGGGTATACCAGCGTTCCTGCAGCCACACCCAACTTAAAAAGGTCACGCGAATACCGCCGTGACCCTTTTTCATTTCCTAGCGCTAAAACTCCAATCCGATACGACCCCCTCAACCAGCATCAACACTCGTCGGAAAATGCACCCCCGCCCTTTGCGCCGCCTGCACGATATGGTCCGCCATCGCCCGCTGCGCCAGTGAAGGGTCGCCAGCCGCCAGCGCATCAATAATCGCCGTGTGCTCAATGAACGTAGCCCGCCGCGCCCCGCGCTTGTAGAACGGCAGGCGCTGGCTTTCCTGAACGACTTCCGCACTGTTGCGCAGAATCTCCGCGATCGCCCGATTGCCCGAGATCCCGATGATCTGCATGTGGAAATCGAAATCGAGCTGCGCGGCCTGGGTGAAGTCCGAGGCTTCGATACAAGCCTGCATCGCTTCGGCATTGGCACGCAACGCGTCGATATCGGCCGGCTCCACCACCAGCGCGGCGAGCCGCGCGGTGAAATTCTCCAGCGCGAAGCGCAGCTGGTAGATATCGGTCAGCGAGTGGGAATCGGCGAAGCGCCAAGGCTGGGTGGAAGACGAGGAGTTTTCCGCGACGTACACGCCCTTGCCTGGGCGCGGCACGATGAGACCGAGTCCCTGCAAGGTGGAGAACGCCTCCCGCAGCGAGGTCCGGCTGATGCCGAGGCGCTCGGAGAGCTCGCGCTGGGAAGGCAGCAGCGAGCCTGCGGGGTAGGTGCCGTCGTTGATCCATTGCTGGATCAGCCGGGCGGCATTGGCGGCGACTGCGGTCGAGTTGAACATGCCTGATGTCTGAACGAGGAAGAGCGCCGAGGCAGCAGCGGACGAACTGGCCGCGCAACGAAGCGGAGGGGCGCCGCTCAGGCAGACGATTGTACCCGAGCGTTGTCTCGCGCCCCCCCTGCGCCCCTGGCGCCGCGGCGCCTACTTGTTCACCAGCTTCGCCGGCACCGTGTACGTCAGCAGGGCGCCCATCAGCAGCACGCCGGCGAGGACGAACATTGCCAGGTTGGTGCTCTGCGTCGCGTCCTTGATCAGCCCGATCATGTAGGGGTTCAGGAAGCCGGCGAGGTTGGCGAACGAGTTGATCATCGCGATGCCCGCGGCGGCGCCGGCGCCCGACAGGATTGCGGTCGGCAGGCTCCAGAACAGCGGCGAGGTGGCGAGGCTGCCGCCGGCGGCCAGTGCCAGTGCAGCGAGCGACCAGGCCACGTTGTCGCTGAACACGGCGCTCAGCATCAGTCCCGTGGCGCCGCAGCAGAACGGCACGATCAGATGCCAGCGGCGCTCGCGCATGCGATCGGAGCTGCGGCTGACGAGAATCATCGAGCAGACCGCGACCGAGAACGGCACCGCGGTCAGCAGGCCGATATGCAGCGCGCTCGATACGCCCGACTGCTTGATCAGCGTCGGCAGCCAGAACGTCAGGCCGTACTGGCCCATCACCGTGCAGAAGCAGATGAAGGCCATCTTGACGATGCGCGTATCGGCGAACAGTGCGCGCAGCGTCGGATGCGCGTCCTTGGCCAGGCGTTCGTTGGCGATATTGCGTTCGAGCAGGGCCTTCTCCGATTCGGTCAGCCACTTGGCGGAGCGGATGTTGTTGTCGAGGTAGAACATCACCGCCACGCCGACCAGCAGCGAGGGAATGGCCTCGATCAGAAACATCCACTGCCAGCCGCGCAGGCCCGACACGCCCTGCATCGATTCCATGATCCAGCCCGACAGCGGTCCGCCGAAGATGCCGGACACCGGGATCGCACACATGAACAGCGCGACCATCCTGGCGCGGCGGTGCGATGGGAACCAGTAGGTGAGGTACAGGATCATGCCGGGATAAAAGCCGGCCTCGGCGGCGCCGAGCAGCAGGCGCAGCACGTAAAACTGCGTCGGCGTGGTGACGAACATCATCGCGGCGGAGATCAGCGCCCAGGTAATCATGATGCGGGAAATGGTCGCCTTGGCGCCGATCCTGTGCATCAGCATGTTGCTGGGCACCTCGAAGAAGAAGTAGCCGATGAAGAAGAGACCCGCACCCAGGCCGTACATCGCCTCGCTGAACTGGAGGTCGGCCAGCATATGCAGCTTGGCGAAGCCGACGTTCACGCGGTCGAGATAGGCAACGACGTAGCAAAGCATGAGGAAGGGCAGGAGGCGCCAGGCCACCTTGCGGTAGACCGCATTCTCTTGCGCGACGGCCGGGATGTCGGCCTCGGATGCCGGCGATAACGCCGGGCGGGCTTGGTAGGGTGTCATGGCAAGTCTCCTCTTGTTTGTTGTATCGCCGGGCGTGTTTAAGCTGGTATGACCAGTATGAGGTGAGTGTCAGGGCGCCACGATAGCGTCATGCTGCGGTCGCCGGAAATCGGCGTTTACCCGCCACTATGACGCATTGACACTAATCGACCATATCGTAATACTGGTAAGACCAGTACATGAATGACCTGACTCGGATCCGCCATGCCTCTTCTTACCGATTCACAGCCCCTGATCGCGCAACCGCTCACCGCCGACGCCTTCGCCCCCTTCGGTGACGTCATCGAAAGCGATGGCCATGCGCCCATCGCTATCAATCGGGGCATGTGTCATCGCTTCCACGATCTGGCCGAAGTCGACGTGTCGTCGAACGACGGACGCCCGCTGATCAATCTGTTCGAGTCGCAGCCGTATGCGCTGCCGCTGGCCCTGATCTCGTTCGAGCGGCACCCGCTTGGCAGCCAGGCGTTCATCCCGTTGGGGGAGGCTCCATTCCTCGTCGTGGTGGCGCCGCCCGGCGACACGATCGAGCCGCAAGCGGTGCGGGCCTTCGTCACCAACGGCCGGCAAGGCGTCAACTATCGGAAGGGCGTGTGGCACCACTCGCTGATCGTGACGGACAAGGTTGCCCGGTTCGTCGTGGTGGATCGTGGCGGGCCGGAGAACAACTGCGATGAGTTGGAGCTGGCCGGGGGCACCACGCTGTGGCTGACCTTGCCGCAGACCGAGCGCGAAGGGGCGTCGGGACAGGAAGCCACGTTGTTTTGAGTAGGCAGTGTCGTGGCGGGCTTCGCGCAGGGCCGGCTAGCCCGAGAGCTTCGAGCAACCATCCCAGTCACGCCGCTCCGACAGGCTGCGTGTCCTCGATACACAGCGACGCTATCTGCCAACGGCCGTCCACCACCAGCCACAACTCGAGAAAATCGAACTGGTGGACGATCCTTCCGTCCCGTTTCAAGCAGGCCGATCCCGTTACCGTGGCCCAACTCTTGTGCTGCTGGATCTCGGTGCCGGTCTCCTTGAACTCCGCCTCGCCGGCGCGCTTGTTCGGAAATTTCTTCCGGCTGCGTTCGATGTAAGCGATCTGATTGGCTTTCGAGACGAGCTCGCCATTCGCCTTCAAAAAGAAGGTCGGCGCCTCCAGATAGTCGAGCCAGTCCACCTCGCCGTTCAGGCGCGCATTGACCCAGACATCCCTTATCTGCGTCAGCGAATACTTGCTACTCATACTGCAGCAAGATGTCCAGTTGCTCAGAAACGTCCGTCAGCTTGCGCTCCATCACCCGCTTTGCGTCCAGCACGCCTTCGTTGTACGCCTGCGCTCGCACCAGCTTGTACAGCTTCTCGGCAAACGGGACCACTTCCATATTGCCGACGGCTATCTGAAGCTCGCTGTCGAGAAGGTCGCGGACTTGGGATGAAAACTTGATCAGGTCGAAATCGTCGTTGCGCATCGGATTCCCGGCTCGTGGAAGTTGGACTTGGGCGCTCCTCGGTCGTGTTGGGAATGTACTTCATTGTCCAGACCCACGACCCGAGCAGAGCCCTCCAGGCGAGAAGGCCGGTTTTCCCGGCCCATCACGCCCGGTATGCGATCATTGGCCGCAACCGCAGAACACGCTCTCCCATTAATGCTGTTGAAGTCTCTTTCCAAAATCCGCCGTCCGCAGACCGATTCGTCGCCCGAAGTCGCCATCATCGTCCCCTGCTACAACCAGGCGGCCGTAATCGCCGATACGCTGAAATCGGTGCAGCGCCAGACCTATCCGCACTGGCGCTGCATCGTGGTCGACGACGGCTCCACCGACGACACTGCGCAGCGCGTGCAGGCCTTCGTGCAGAAGGACCGTCGCTTCACCTATATCCGCAAGCAGAACGGCGGCGTGGCGTCGGCGCGCAATCTCGGCATCCGGCTGACCGGCGGCGAATACATCGTGCCGCTGGACGGCGACGACAAGATCCATCCGGACTACCTGCGCCGCGCCATGGCGTACTTCCGCAAGCACCCGGACACGGCGCTGGTCTATTGCCAGGCGATGCGCTTCGGCGCGAAGAAGGGCAAGTGGCGGCTTCCCGAATACAGCTATCAGCGGCTGCGCTTCGAGAACATGATTCACAACTGCGCGGTCTATCCGCGCGGGTTGTACGACCGGACTTCGGGCTATTCGGAAGCGATGAAGCACGGCTTCGAGGACTGGGAGTTCTATATCCGGCTGCTGGACCCGGAAGCGAAGGTGCATCGGATCGATGCGCCGCTGTTCTACTACCGCATCAGCAAGCGTTCGCGGACGACGCAGCAGCTCACCGGCGGGCATGAGCGAGAGTCGTTGGCAACGATCTATCGCAACAACACCGAGGCCTATTCGGACGTAGTGGCCGATCCGATTTCGAGCGTCAAGGCGGCGCGGCAGCTATTCCTGCCCGACGTCGTCAGGCGCTACAAGCGGCAGCGCACGCGCATGCATTTGGGCTATCTGGCCGTGATTCTGCTGTTGGCGGTGCAGGCGTTCGACTGAACGATGGAGGGGATTTTCTGTCGCGGTGGCCAGGCCCACCGCTTCGGATCAAAGCACCGCGCCCGGCACGGCGGCGATATCGAACAGGCTGCCGCGGAATTCATGGCTCCCAATATGTCCTACCTCGAACCACGGCGCACCATAAATCTTCCCGCCAATCTGCCGCCACCGTTTGCAGAACATCAGATCCTCCGACAGCATGTCGCCGTGCTCGTCCCTGCCGAGATCGAAGAACACGTGGATCCTTTCATCGCTTGAGCGGTCCGGCGATTTCATGGTCGCGTCCGGGTACATCGCGGCCATTCGCTCGAACACCTGCCGCTTGATCAGCATGATTCCCGTGCCGATGCCTTCGACCTCCACCGGCGTTCGAACATTGAAGCCGCGCCCCGGCTCAACGAGCTGAAACGTGCCGTACGACGCCGCTACCTTCGCCAGCTCGTGGGGCTGCATCTCGGGGTGATTCCGCGCGGCAGCCGCGACGTTGGGCCAATGGATTTCCTTGCGCGGACACATCGCCGCAATCACGTCGACATCCGTCTCCAGCATCGCCAGCACGTCGGCGCTGCGAAACACCATGTCGGCATCGATGAAGAGCAGGTGGCTGCAGCTTGTCCGCTTCAGAAACCAGTTGGCCAGCAGATTCCGCGCGATCGTGATCAGGCTCGAACTCTTGGTCCACGCGTATTCGAAGCCGATGCCCCGCTGATACAACGCAGCCTGCAACTGCAGCAGCGAATGGGTATAGGAGCCGTCGCACTGATCGTTGTAGATCGGGGAGGCTACAAGCACGCTGGTTGGAAGTGGATTGGCGTCCTGGGAGTCCATGATGCGTCCGTTGTGTTCTGAAGACATTCCACTATATCGCCCAATGCGGCAGCTGCTTCACTCGATTCGCGCTTTCCTCATAAAATTACCGATCGGTAATTTTCTCCTTGACGTTCGACGGTGAAGGTACAAAAATTACCGAACGGTAATTCACGGGGTATGAGATGGCGATAAAGGAACAGAACTTCCCGAACGGTAACTTAAATCCGGCCGGTGTCGTCATCCATAGTTCCACCGACCTTGGCGCCACCATCCGCCAACGTCGCGAACAACTGGAACTCAAGCAAACCGATCTCGCGGGTCTCGGCGGTACCGGCAACCGCTTTGTCGTCGAACTCGAGCGAGGCAAGCCGACGGTCCAGCTGCAGAAGGTTCTCGACATCATGGACTTGCTCGGGCTCGAAGTGGTGGTGAAGCCCAAGACTAGCGGAGGCCTGTGATGGCCCGGCCTGAGCGACTCAGCGTCCTGTGGGGCGATGACGTGGTCGGCACCATTTACGATACCGCGCCATTGGCCTTCGCCTATTCGCCGGCTTGGCTGGCCCGGCAGGACGGATTCCCGGTCGCCGCCATTCCGCTGGTGCCAGACCGGCAGGACGGCGAGGTGGTGCAGGCGTTTTTCGAGAACCTGTTGCCCGAGGGCGAGTTGCGCGACTATCTCGCCCAGCAGAAGAAGGCATCGACCTTGTTTTCGATGCTGCTCGAGTTCGCGGGGGATACGGCGGGCGCCTTCGTTATCGTCCCGGAAGGCGACGTGCCGAAAGCGCCGACGTATCAGGTGACGTCATGGCAAGCGCTGGGTGCAGCGCTGAGCCAGCCATCGGCGGCAGCGGTGGACCTGAAGGGGGCGCGTGCGCGCATCTCCCTTGCCGGTGCACAGGACAAGACCAGCCTTGCGATCTTCGATGATGGCGTCCCGCGTCTTCCTCGTGGCGTCGCGCCGTCGACGCACATCCTGAAGCCGGACATCAAGCGCCTGGCAAAGGTATGGCAGTCGGCCGCGAACGAGACCATCGTGATGCGCGCTGCGGCCGAGTGTGGCCTGCCGGCGGCCGAGGTCTTCTATGAACCGATGACGCGAGCATGCGTCGTGCGGCGCTTCGACAGATACCAGCGGCCGGATGGAACGTTGGGGCGGCTGCTCCAGTACGACCTGTGCCAGTTGGCCGGCACCGTGTCCGATCGCAAGTACGAAAAAGAGGGCGGTCCTGGCATCGCGGGCTGTGCAGCCCTGATCCGACAACGCAGCGTTCAGTCGGCAGTCGACCTGCGCAACTTCCTGAACTGGATCTTCTTCAACCTCTACGTAGGCAACAACGACAGCCACGCGAAGAACCTGTCGCTGTACGTGCTGCCGGGCCAGGGCGTGAGGCTGACCCCGTTCTACGATCTGATGTGCACCCGCTTGTATGCCGGCCTGTCGAGCGAGTTCGCGTTTTCGATCGGCGGAGAAAGCCGACCGGGAGAGATTCGCCGCCAGCACGTCGTTGCGATGGCAGAAACGCTGGGCATGCAGCCACGCTACGTGTTGAACCTGGCAGCGGAATTGGCGCAACGGATGCCGGGCGCAGTGGCGCGCGCGGTGGAGCAAACCTTGCCGTCGTTGCCGCATGGCGCGCGCGATCTCGCGGATCGCCTCGAGCGATTCATTCAGTCCACGACGCGCAAGGTCTCTGCCCGCATCGCGGCCTGAACAAGCCATCGCTCAATGATGATGGTGGTGATGATGCGCCCAATGAATATCGTTCGACTCCACGAACGACGCCACCGCGTCCTTGTCGCCGGTGGCATGCCGCATCATCTCGCCGCATTTGCAGAAGCCCTGATACGGCGTGATATGCGAGCAGGCCGATACCTTTTGCAGGTATAGCGTCACGGGCTTGTTGCACTTCTTGCACTTGAACGTCAGCGTGCGGGCGGGTTTGGGGCTCATGGTGGGACTCGGCAAGCGAAATTTGGCCCGAAGGCGAGGGGCATGATGATACCGCGCCTGCACCGATCGGGTGCGCCGGCCGCGCCCGGTTTGCTACACTGCGCCATCCCCCTCCAACACCGTCATTTCACTGGGTAAGCCGCATGGCACAGTACGTCTATACGATGAATCGCGTGGGCAAGATCGTTCCGCCCAAGCGTCAGATCCTGAAGGATATTTCGCTGTCCTTTTTCCCCGGCGCCAAGATCGGCGTGCTCGGCCTGAACGGCTCGGGCAAGTCGACGTTGCTGCGAATCATGGCCGGCGTCGACAAGGACATCGAGGGCGAAGCGATCCCGATGCCGAATCTGAACATCGGCTATCTGCCGCAGGAGCCGCAGCTCGATCCCGAGCAGACCGTGCGTGAAGCGGTCGAGGGCGGCCTGGGCGAGGTATTCGAAGCCCGAAAGAAGCTCGAGGAAATCTACGCGGCCTATGCCGAGCCGGACGCCGACTTCGACCAGCTGGCCGCCGATCAGGCCAAGTACGAGGCGATCCTGGCCGCGAGCGACGGCAACAATGCCGAGCAGCAGCTCGAAGTCGCGGCCGACGCGCTGCGGCTGCCGCCGTGGGATGCGAAGGTCGGCAATCTGTCCGGCGGCGAGAAGCGTCGCGTGGCGCTGTGCCGGCTGTTGCTGTCGCGGCCGGACATGCTGTTGCTGGACGAGCCGACCAACCACCTGGATGCCGAGTCGGTCGAATGGCTGGAGCAGTTCCTGACCCGCTTCCCCGGCACGGTGGTCGCGGTCACCCACGATCGCTACTTCCTCGACAACGCGGCCGAGTGGATCCTGGAACTGGACCGCGGCCACGGCATTCCGTGGAAGGGCAACTACAGCTCGTGGCTGGACCAGAAGGAAAACCGGCTGAAGCAGGAAGAGTCCAGCGAGTCGGCGCGGCAGAAGGCGCTGAAGAAGGAGCTGGAATGGGTACGTCAGAATCCGAAGGGCCGACAGGCCAAGTCGAAGGCGCGTCTGGCGCGGTTCGACGAGCTGAACAGCCAGGAATACCAGAAGCGCAACGAAACCCAGGAGATTTTCATTCCGGTCGGCGAGCGGCTCGGCAATGAGGTGATCGAGTTCGAGAACGTGTCGAAGGCCTACGGCGACCGGCTGCTGATCGACAACCTGAGCTTCAAGGTGCCGCCGGGCGCGATCGTCGGGGTGATTGGCCCGAACGGCGCCGGCAAATCGACGCTGTTCCGCATGCTGACCGGCAAGGAGCAGCCCGACAGCGGCGCGATCAAGGTCGGGCCGACCGTCAAGCTGGCCTACGTCGACCAGAGCCGCGATGCGCTGGACGGCAGCAAGACCGTGTTCGAGGAAATCTCCGGCGGCGCGGACGTGCTGACGGTGGGCCGCTACGAGACGCCGTCGCGCGCCTATATCGGCCGCTTCAACTTCAAGGGCTCTGACCAGCAGAAGCACGTGGGCACGCTGTCCGGCGGCGAACGCGGCCGGCTGCATCTGGCCAAGACGCTGATCGCCGGCGGCAATGTGCTGCTGCTCGACGAACCGTCCAACGACCTCGACGTCGAAACGCTGCGCGCGCTGGAAGACGCGCTGCTGGAGTTCGCCGGCTGCGTGATGGTGATCTCGCACGATCGCTGGTTCCTGGACCGGATCGCGACGCATATCCTGGCCTTCGAAGGCGACTCGCACGTCGAGTTCTTCGCCGGCAACTATCAGGAGTACGAGGCGGACAAGAAGCGCCGCCTGGGCGAGGAAGCGGCCAAGCCCAAGCGCATTCGGTACAAGCCGATCGCTCGTTGAGGCGGTAGGGGTTTCCCTCTCCCCGGCCCCTCTCCCGCCCGGCGGGAGAGGGGAGCAAACCAGCGAGGCCTCCTTCACCGTTACGGCCCGCTTTCGGCTCCCCTCTCCCACTCGTGGGAGAGGGGTGGGGGAGAGGGAGAGGCGAGCGCGCCAGTCCCTACGCCGGCCACCGAAACGGCGCCGGCCGGTTCTCCAGCAACTGCGTCAGCTCGGCCGACAGCGCGGCATCGTCCGCTGCTCCGCCTGGATCTCCCGCCATAGCACCTTGCCCGTCCCGGACTTCGGCAGTGCGCTGCGGAACTCGACCGCACGCGGCGTCTTGTACGCCGCCATCCGCTCCCGGCACCAGGCGATCAGATCGGCAGCCTCCAGCGTCGTGCCGGGCTTGAGCACGACCACCGCCTTCACCGATTCGCCCTGCCGCCTGTCGGGCACCGCGACGATGCAGGCCTCGTGAATCGCGGGATGCTGGTACAGCATGGTCTCCACCTCGGCGGGCCAGACCTTGTAGCCGCTGACATTGATCATGCGCTTCAGGCGATCGCGCATGAAGAAGTAGCCTTCCTCGTCGACGCTGGCCAGATCACCCGTGCGAAAGAATCGCTTGCCGTCGCGCTCGAAGAAGGACTCGCGGTTCGCGGCCTCGTCATTCCAGTAGCCGAGCATCAGCTGGTCGCCGCTGGTCACCAGCTCGCCGACCTCGCCCGGCGGCAGCGGCGCCAGCGTGGCCGGATCGACGATGCGCGAGTCGACGCCGAAGGCCGGAATGCCGAGGCACTGGCGCCTGGGCCGGTGCAGCGGATTGCAGTGCAGGAAGGAGGCGGTCTCCGTCATGCCATAGCCCTCGATATAGCCGAGATCGAAGCGCGACTTCAGCATCGCGGCCACCGCCTCGGGCATCGCGGCGCCGCCGCCGTTGAGCAGCGTCAGGCTGGAAAGGTCGCGCGCGCTCGCCTCCGGATGCGCGAAAAAGTCGATCAGCATCGCCGGCGGCGCGCCCCAGGTTGTTACGCGATAGCGCTCGATCAGCCGGGCCGCGGTCGCGGCGTCCCAGCGCGGCAGCATCACCACCGTCGCGCCGATCGCGATCGGCATCAGCATCGCGTTCTGCATGCCCAGCAGATGGAACAGCGGCGCCACGCCCATCACCACTGCTTCGGCATGCAGGCCGCGCCAGAGCACCGCGGAGAACGTCGAGGCCAGCAGCGTGCGATGGGTATGCATGCAGCCCTTCGGGTGGCCGGTGGTGCCCGAGGTGTAGGGCAGCACGCAGAGATCGTCAGGGCTGGTCTGCACATCGGGCGCGGGCAGACCGTGCGCCAGTGCGTCGCCCCAATACGTCAGGCGCGCATCCGCATCGTCGAGTGTCGCGCGAGGGGCGCGGACCCAGTCGGGCACGTCCAGATCGGTATCCGCGTCGATGGCGTCGGCATAGTTGTGCACCACTACGTGTTGCAACCGATGCCGCAATCGATCGCTCGCCAGCGAGGGGCGCAGCGCCGGCAGCAGTTCCTGCGCCACCAGCGCGACCTGCGCGCCGCTGTCGCGCAGATAGTGATCGAGCTCGTTGGCGGTGCACATCGCATTGACCGGCACCACCACCGCACCGCAGCGCACGATCGCATGGAAGGCGACGACGAATTGCGGGCAGTTCTGGCTCATCAGCAGCACGCGCTCGCCGGGGCGCACGCCGCCATGGCGATGCAGGTAACCGGCCAGCGCTTCGGTCTGGCGGCGCAGCTCCGCATAGCTCAGCTCGCGGCCATAGAAGACGATTGCCGGCTTGTCGGGATAGCGGTCGGCCTGCACCGACAGGTTGTGGCACAGCGTGACGCGCGGCACGCGGATGCGATGTGGCAATCCGCGCGGCCAGCTGCGGAACCATGCGTGTTGATCCGAGTGGTTCGATGGCATCGCTTCGGAAGACACTGCGTCGGATGTCATGCCTGCTGGTCTCCTGTCGTTGATCCGGCGTTCGCTTTGCGGCGACGCGATTCACCTCGATGCTTCAGTCCCCCATCGCCCGCGCCACGATTTCCTTCATCACCTCGTTGGCACCGCCATAGATGCGGCCTACGCGCGCATCGGTGTACATCCGTGCGATCGGGTACTCGTTCATGTAGCCGTAGCCGCCATGCAGCTGCAGGCATTCGTCGACGACCTGGCACAGCGTCTGCGTGCTCCACCACTTGGCCATCGCGGCGGTCGGCACGTCGAGCTCGCCGCGCTGCAGCCGGCCAATGCAGTCGTCGACGAAGCTGCGCGCGATGGTCGCATGCGTCTGGCACTCGGCCAGCTTGAAGCGCGTATTCTGCATCGCCATCAGCGGTTCGCCGAACACGTGGCGCTGCGTCACATAAGCGAGCGTGTCGTCGACGGCCCGCTGCATCGTGGCCGCGGCGCCGATCGCGATCAGCAGCCGCTCGCGCGGCAGCTGCTGCATCAGCTGCCGGAAGCCGCGGCCTTCCTCGTTGCCCAGAAGGTTCTCGGCCGGCACCATCACGCCGTCGAAGAACAGCTCGACGGTGTCCTGGCCGCGCTGGCCGATCTTGTCGAGCAGGCGGCCGCGCTGAAAGCCGGGCAGGTCGCGCGTTTCGACCATCAGCAGCGACACGCCGCTGGCGCGCGCGGCGGGATCGGTCTTGACCGCCAGGCAGATCAGGTCGGCATGCCAGCCGTTGGTGATGAAGGTCTTGGCGCCGTTGACCAGATAGTGCCTGCCATCGCTGCTGAGGACCGCGGTGGTCTTGATGCGCTGCAGGTCGGTTCCGGCGCCGGGTTCGGTCATGCCGATTGCGGCCACCATCTCGCCGCGCGCCATCGCCGGCAGCCAGCGCTGCTTCTGCGCCTCGCTGCCGTAGGCGAGCAGATAATGGGCAACGATGCCGCTGTGCACGTTGATGCTGAAGCTGGTGACCAGCGCGCGCTGCTGCTCCTCGCAGATCACCGCCTCGTGCAGGAAGCTGCCGCCGCCTCCGCCGTAAGCCTCGGGAATGCCGCTGCACAGCAGCCCGAGCTCGCCGGCGCGCAGCCAGATGTCGCGGTCGCAGTGCTTCTGCTCGACCCACGCCGGCTGGCGCGGCACGCATTCGGTCTCGAAGAAGCGCCGTGCGGTCTCGCGCAGCAGTTCGAGTTCGCTGTCCATCCACGGACGGGGCGCATGCTGGATCGTCATGGCGGACTCCGGTGAACGTTACGGGCGGCCGCCGCCGCAGACCAGCACCTGGCCGCTGACGTAGTTGGACTCGGGGATGCAGAACAGATAGACCGCGCCGGCCGCTTCCTCGGGCGTGCCGCCGCGCCCGAGCGGAATCAGGGCCTCGGCGTTCTTCAGGATCTGCGGGTTGACGCCGACCTTGATCTTGCGCCCGGCGATATCGATGCTCGCGTCGGCCTGTGCATCGGCCTCGGTCAGCCGCGTCTTGATCAGGCCGAACGCGATGCTGTTGACGTTGACCTTGTAGCGGCCCCATTCCTTGGCCATCGCGCGGGTCAGGCCGTTGATGCCGGCCTTGGCGGCGGCGTAGTTGGCCTGCCCGGCATTGCCGTAGACGCCCGAGGTCGACGAGATGTTGACGACCTTGCGGAATACCGGCGTGCCGCGTTCCGCCTCCTGCTTGGCAGCCTCGCGGATGAAGTTCGACGCGGCGCGCAGGATGCGAAAGGGCGCGGTCAGGTGCACCGCCAGGATGTCCTCCCACTGCTCGTCGCTCATCTTCTGGATCACGTTGTCCCAGGTATAGCCGGCGTTGTTGACGATGATGTCGAGGCCGCCGAACTGCTCGAGCGCGGTATTGACGAAGCGGTCGGCAAAACCGGCCTCGGTCACGCTGCCCACGCAGGCCGCCGCCTTGCCGCCGCTGGCGCGGATGGTCTCCACCACTTCCAGCGCCGGCGCCTCGTCGAGATCGTTGACCACCACGCGCGCGCCTTCGGCAGCGAGCTTCAGCGCGATCTCGCGGCCGATGCCGCGGCCCGAGCCCGATACCAGTGCCACCTTGTCCTGCAGCTTGTTCATGCCGTTCGTCTCCTTGCTGTGTTCGTTCGGTACGCGGTGTCCTGCGCCTCAGGGCAGCGCCACGACCGCGTCGCCGGCCACCTTGACCTCGCCGCTCCGGTCCACCGTGCTCAGTTCGATCCGCACGCGCCTCTCGCCGTGCGCCTCCATCTTCTCGACCACGGTGCCGCGGCAGGTCAGCACATCGCCCACATGCGTGATGGCGACGAAGCGCACGCCGAAGTCGCGCAGTTGCTGCTGCGGGACCCAGTTGGTCAGCAGCCTGCCGAGATAGGCCATCGACAGCATGCCGTGCGCGAACACATCGGGCTGGCCCGCGGCGTGCGCGAAGTCGGTGTCGACGTGGATCGGGTTGTGGTCGCCCGAGGCCCCGCAATAGAGCGCCAACGTCAGGCGCGACACCGGTTCGGTCTCGAAGGCGGGCAGGGCGTCGCCCGCCTGCAGGTCGTCGTAGCGCAGCGTCGGCATCGTTCGGACTCCTTCATCCATGGCGCATCACCGTGACCGTGCGCAGATCGGCGACATGCGCCCCGTGCTGATTGCTGACGCGCGTGCGGCGCACGACGAATTCGAGCGCGCCGCCCTTCTTGTCGTAGAGGTCCTCGATGCACTGTTCGAAGGTCAGACGGTCGCCCGCATAGGCCATGGCGTGATAGGTGAAACGCTGCTCGCCGTGCAGCAGCCTTCGGTAGTCCAGACCGAGCAGTTCGCGGATCGCGGCCGGATTCGGCGCATCCATTTCGAGGCAGAACAGGAAGGTCGGCGGCACCGGCAGCGCGGGATGGCCGGCATCGCGCGCGGCGGCCTCGTCGGTGTAGATCGGGTCGTGCTGGCCGGTGGCCTTGGCGAACAGGCGCAGCCGGCCCGCTTCGACCGGCACGGTGAACGGCGCCATCCGGTGCCCGATGAATTGGCGATCGATCATGGTTCAGGCCGCCTGATACAGCGTCACCACGCAGGCACCGCCGAGTCCGAGGTTGTGCTGCAGCGCCAGCCGCGCGCCTTCGACCTGGCGCTGGTCGGCCTGGCCGCGCAGCTGCCAGGTCAGCTCGGCGCATTGGGCCAGGCCCGTGGCGCCGAGCGGATGGCCCTTCGACAGCAGGCCGCCGGAGGGATTGGTGACCACGCGGCCGCCGTAGGTGTTGTTGCCCTCGAGAATGAATTTCTCCGCGGTGCCTTCGGGGGTCAGGCCCAGCGCCTCGTAGGTCAGCAGCTCGTTGGCGGTGAAGCAGTCGTGCAGTTCGACCACGTCGATGTCCTCCGGTCCGATGCCGGCCTTCTCGTAGACCTGCGCGGCGGCCGCGCGGCTCATGTCGTAGCCGACCAGCTGGCGCATGTCGCGTCCATCGAAGGTGCTCGGCGTGTCGGTGGTCATCGCCTGCGCGGCGATGGTCACGCGCATGTCGAGCCCGTGGCGTCGCGCGAAGTCCTCGGAGCACAGGATCGCCGCCGCGGCGCCGCAGGTCGGCGGGCAGCATTGCAGCCGCGTCAGCGGCTCGAACACCATCGGCGCGGCCATCACTTCGTCCAGCGTCACGGTGTCGCGGAACACCGCCAGCGGATTGCGCGCGGCGTGCTGCCGTGCCTTGACCGAGATGCGGGCGAAGGTATCGGCGCGGATGCCGTGCTGCCTGATGTAGTCGCGTCCCGCACCGCCGAAGAACTGCGCGGCGCGCGGCGCGTTGGCGTCATAGCCCTGCAGCATTTCCATGGTCTCGGCGAAGCGTGCCAGCGGCGACGGGCGATCGTCGTAGGCGCCCTTGAGCGCGCCGGGCACCATCTGCTCGAAGCCGAGCGCGATCGCGCATTCGATCGCGCCGCTTTCGACGGCCTGACGGGCGAGGAACAGCGCGCTCGATCCGCTCGAGCAGTTGTTGTTCACGTTGAAGACCGGGACGCCGGTCAGGCCGACGCGATAGATCGCCGCCTGGCCCGCGGTCGAATCGCCGTAGACGTAGCCGACGTAGGCCTGCTGCACCGCGTCGTACGGCATGCCGGCATCGTCGAGGGCGAGCCGCGCGGCGCGCTCGCCCATGACCAGATAGGGCTCGCTCTTGCCCGGCTTGCTGAAGGGAATCATGCCGACACCGGCGACATGGACTTTGCGTGTCATGGTCTGGTCCTCGTTGTGGTTTGCGTGCTGCGTGGGCTCACCTTGCCGATGCCGCGAGGCCTGGTGCAGCCGCCTCATTGCAGCTTCACGCCGATCTGGCTCAGGAACACCTTCTCGCGCGCGAACTGATCGATCGCGTACTGCCGATATTCCGCGCTGCTCATGTACATGTCGACCTGGTCGTAGTCGGCCAGCATGCGCTGGTAGTCGGCGTCGCGCATCGCCTTGCGCAGCGCGTCGTGCAGCGTTTTCAGTACGGCCGGGTTCATGCCCCTGGGGGCGACGACACCGACCGGCGAATTGACCGTGATGTCGTAGCCCAGCTCCTTCAGCGTCGGCACATCGGGGCGCCGCGGCAGCCGCGTGTCGCCGAGCGTGGCCAGCAGCCGCGCCTTGCCGCCGTCGACCAGCGCACCCCAGCCGGGATCGGAGATCACGTCGAGATGGCCGCCGAGCAGCGCATTGGTCTCCTCGGCCATGCCCTTGTACGGGATGAAATTGAACTTGACGCCGGCCGCGCGCGCGAGCCGTTCCATCGCGACGTGGCCGCCGGCGCCGACGCCGGTCGAGCCATAGCTGATCTGGCCCGGCCGCGCCTTCGCATCGGCGAGCAGCTCCTGCGGCGTTTTCCACGGGGCGTCGGTGCGCACCACCAGGCCGTTGGTGTAGCCGGTCAGGCAAATCACATAGGTGAAGTCGCTGAGCGGGTCGAAATTGACCTTCTGCAGATGCGGCAGGCGAAACAGCGTGGCCGGTGCGATGGAAAAGGTGTAGCCGTCGGGCGCCGCGGTGCGCGCCATCGCGGCCGGGCCCATGGTGCCGGCGACGCCGGGCTGATTGACGACGACCACCTGCTGGCCCATCTCCTTCGACAGCGCGTGCGCCAGCGCACGCATCTGCACGTCGGTGGCGCCGCCCGGCGGGAACGGCATGATCATCGTCAGCGTACGGGAGGGATAGCTGTCGGACTTCGCCAGCGCCGCGGCCGGCCAGGGCGCCCACGCGCCGAGCGCCCCACCGGCCAGGGCCAGCAGCGCGCGCCGGCGCGACGTCGATGTGTCTGCCATGTCTGTCTCCTGTTTTGTCCGCCGCTTTGCCGCAGCTTGTCCGCTGGCCGGCGGTCGCGCCGCCACGGTGACGACAGTCTAGGAAGGCAGTGCGCGCGGATACATGGCCGAAGCGCTGAATCGCATTGGCATGAACGATCAAGCCTGAGCGAGCGCGCACGCAACGCGCCGCGCACGCAGTCCGGCTACGGGGAAACCCGCAGGGCATCGCGAGAAAATTGCGGCGATGCGGAAAGGCGGCGATGCGGGGAGACGGAGGAACGGCGGCTCAG
The DNA here is from genome assembly GCF_017598945.1 of Cupriavidus gilardii. Classification (GTDB taxonomy): domain Bacteria; phylum Pseudomonadota; class Gammaproteobacteria; order Burkholderiales; family Burkholderiaceae; genus Cupriavidus; species Cupriavidus gilardii_E. The sequence continues at coordinate 8,347 of NZ_JAGFTW010000038.1, read as the reverse complement.
TGCTCGCGCAGATGCGACTGGCGATACTGGCCGGGCGCGACCCCGGTCCAGTGCTTGAAGGCGCGATGGAAGGTGCTGGCCTCGGAGAAGCCCAGCAGGCTGGCGATCTCGGGCAGCGTCAGTTCGGGCCGCGCCAGGTACTCGATCGCGGCGTCGCGCCGCAGGTCGTCCTTGATGCCGCGAAAGCCCTGGCCTTCCTCGCGCAGCCGGCGGCGCAGCGTCTGCGGCGTCATCGCCAGCTGCTCGCCGACGTCCTCCAGCGTGGGGAGCTCCCCTGCCAGATTGCGCCGCAGGATGCGGCGGATGCGTTCGGTGATGCTGGTCTGGTCGCGGTACTTGATCAGCAGGCTGGCCGGCGCCTGCCTCAGGAATTCGCGCAGGCTCTCTTCGTTCTGCACCACCGGCAGCTCGAGCCAGCGCGCCTCGAAGCGCCAGCCGGTGTAGTCATGGCCGTAAGACGCGGGGGCCTGGAACAGCAGCGCGGCGTCGGCGCTCGGGCCCAGCACGGAATCGGGCAGGTCGACGCCGATCAGCGGCACGCGGCGTGCCGCCAGCCAGCAGGCGAGTCCGTAACCGAGGAACGCGAACGAGCGCGCCGCGTAAGCGAGGCGCCCGTCGTAGTCGACGCGCGGCGACAGGCACAGCATCGCGATCTCGCCGTGGCGCCGCAGCCGCGGCACGAAGTCGCCGATCAGCAGGCGGTAGTAGCGCAGGCCGCTGTGCATCGCCTCGCCCAGCGTGCGCGCGTGGACCATCATGCGGCAGCACTGCGCAAAGCTGCCCAGCGGCAGCGGCCGGTTGCACAGGCCCCACAGCTCGTCGCGCAGCGTGCGCCGCAACGCAAACAGCAGCGCGGCGTACTGGCCCTGCGTCACGCGCGCGACCGGCGAATCGAGCAGCGCCGGCGCGATGCCAGCGCGGCGCAACAAGGCCCCGATATCGGCGCCGCGATGGCGCGCGCCTAGCAGCGTCTGCTGAACCTGCTGGATGGCGATGGTGTGGTGGGTGAAGCTGGCGGTGTTCATGGGCGGGACCGAAGCGCGGCGCTGCTACGGTTGCGCGCGCCGCAGCCGTAGCCGCGTGATTTCCGACGGCGCGCCGAAGCGCTTCGGCGGTCCCCAGTAGCCGGTGCCGCGGCTGACATAGACCCACATGCTCCCGTGGCGGTGCAGCCCGGCGACGTAGGGCTGCTGCATCGGCACGAACAGATTCCACGGCAGGAACTGCCCGCCGTGGGTATGGCCCGACAGCTGCAGATCGAAGCCGGCCTCGGCCGCGGCGACCGCGCTGCGTGGCTGGTGGGCCAGCAGCACGCGCACGGCCGCGTCGGACGGTGCGCCGGCCAGCGCCGCCTTCGGGTCGCTGCGATGCGCCGGATCGAAATGTCCGGCGCTGAAGTCGGTCACGCCGGCCAGCACCAGCCTGGCGCCGTCGCGTTCGATCGCCACGTGCTCGTTGAGCAGGACCCGCAGTCCCAGCCGGCGCAGCTCGTCGATCCACGCATGCGCGCCGGCGTAGTACTCGTGATTGCCGGTGACGAAGTAGACGCCGTGCGGGGCGCGTAGCGAGGCCAGCGGCGCCGTGTGTTCGCTGAGCTCGGGCACCTTGCCGTCGACCAGGTCGCCGGTGATCGCGATCGCATCGGCGTCCAGCGTATGGACCCGGTCGACGATGCGCTGCAGATACGGCCGCTTGATGGTCGGACCGACATGGATGTCGCTGAGCTGGGCAATGGTGAATCCGTCCAGCGCGGCGGGCAGTCCGGCGATCGGCACCTCGACGTCGACCACCCGCGCCACCCGCCGCGCGTTCAAGTAGCCGAGCAGCGAAATCAGCAGCGCCAGCGCGACGGTGGCCACTGCGCTCCAGACCGGCAGTGCCGGCGGGTACCAGCCGGCCAGCGCACAGGCCAGCAGCACCAGCTCGCGCAGCACGGTCAGGATCAGCAGCGTCGAGAACAGCCCCATCGCCAGCATGCCGAGCCACGAGAGGCGATCGCCCCAGGGCGGCTCGAAACGGCGCGCCAGCAGCGCGGCCGGCATCGACACGGTGGAGATGGCCAGCCACAGCGCGGCCAGCGTCTTCAGGGCCATCGGCCACGGCAGCGCGGGCAGCAGGCGGGCGCCGATGTAGAGATGCAGCAGGGCGACGATCAGCGCGGCCGTCACGATCGATCGGCGAGGGGTCATGGTGCTCCGGACAGGCGTGCCGCGTCGGCACGATAAGCCGCACGATACCGGGGATACGGCGCTTTCGCATCCACGGCATCGCCAGCGGCCCGCGCACCGCCTGTCGCGACCTAAGGTTCGATCAGCGTCCCGACCATACCGCGCGCCGCACGCCGATCGCCGTCACCGCGCCATAGGCGGTGATGCCGAGCGCCACGCCAAGGAAATGGCCGTCCAGACCCATGCCGCCGACATGCGCCAGCAGCCAGCCACCGCCCGCGGCCAGGCCGATCCGCGCGATGCCGGCGGCGATCGGCCAGCGCATCCGTCCCGCGCCCATCGACGCGAAGTACAGCGCCATGCCGAGCCCGAAGCCGCCGAAGGCGGGCGCGATCCACGACAGCGCGCGCGCCGCGATCGCGGCCACCTCCGCATCGCTGGTGAACCAGCTGGCAAAACGCGCCGGCGCGAGTCCGACCGCGACGCCGATGGTGCCGGCCAGCGCCAGTGCCAGCAGCGCGCCGACCCACGCGGTGCGCCGCGCCCCGGCCCAGTCGCCGGCGCCGACCGATCGGCCGACCAGCGCGGTCAGCGCCGAGCCGACGCCGAAGGCCAGCGGGATCATCAGGAATTCGAGCCGCGCCGAGATGCCGTAGGCGGCGACCGCGGCGGTGCCGTAGGGTCGCAGCTGCGCGGTCACCAGGATGGTCGCCAGATTGGCCAGCGCCGCCAGCCCGCAGGCAACCAGCCCGACCGACAGGATGCGCTGGAACAGCGCCACGTTCGGGCGTACCCGCAGCACCGGCACGAAGCCGGCGCCGCCGCGCAGCACCACCACTGCCATGCCGAGCGCGGCCGCCCACGACACCAGCGCGAAGGCGGCGCCGATGCCGGCCAGGCCCATGCCGCCGGGTTCGGCCAGCGCCCAGGCCAGCAGCGGGAAGGCGATCCACATCAGGCACAGCACGCGCGCCGCCAGCGCATGGCGGCCGCCGCCGCGCAGCACCGACGCCATCGTGTTGGCCAGCCAGGCCGGCACCGCGCCGGCACCGAACAGCCAGATCGCGTAGCTCGCTGCAGCCTCGGCGGCGGTCGCACCGGCCACCGCGCCGAGCACGGCATGGGGAAAGCCCGCCAGCGCAATGGCGAAGGCCAGGCCGGCCAGGACGGCGATGATCAGCGCGTGCAGCACCAGCGCGGACGCGTCCTCGCGCTTGCCGGCGCCGAGCGCGCGGGCGATGGCAGACACCACGCCGCCGCCCATCGCCCCGGTCGACATCTGCTGCAGCAGCAGCGCGAATGGCAGCACCACGGCCCAGCCGGCCAGCGCCGCGGTGCCCTGGCGCGCCGCCAGCCAGGTCTCGACCAATTGCGCGACGGCCTGCAGCAGCGCGATCAGGCTGGTCGGGGCGGCCAGCTTGACGATGGCCCGCAGCACGGCGCGCAGCGGTGCCGCGGCTGCGGCAGCCGTGGCGGCCGCAATACCGGCGTCGGCGGGGATGGGCTTCGGGGCGGGAGCGGCGAAGGGGGCGGAGAAGGGGGCGGCCGTCGCGGCGACCCGCAGGGGGTCATGCAGCTCGGTCATCGCCTGCCTCCGTGGCTTCGACGGTATCGGCTTCGGGCCCGAAGCGGCGGCGCAGGTGGTAGCCGGCCGCAGGGCCGGCGGTGACGCGCAAATCGTCCAGCGTCACCGTGCTGCCGTCGGCGCGGGTCAGCGCAGGCGCGGCGATCTCGTCGCCGGTGCGCCGGTCCAGCAGCACCGTCATCGGGCCGCGGTCGGTCATCCAGCGGTCGGCCCAGGCCTTCAGCGCGACGAAAGCCGGAAAGAAATCGCGGCCCTTGTCGGTCAACCGGTAGTGGTGACGCGCGCCGCCGTCGGCCGGCACGCGTTCGAACATGCCGTGCTCGACCAGCGTCTTCAGGCGTGCGCTGAGGATATTGGGCGCGATGCCGAGGTTGCGCTGGAATTCGTCGAAGCGCGTGCTGCCGTAGAAGGCCTCGCGCATCAGCAGGATCGCCCAGCGCTCGCCAAGTACCGCCATCGAGCGGGCGATCGGGCAGGGCATGCTGGCAAAGTCGGTATGGCCCACGTCTCCTCCGGTTGTTGTTGCTTGATTCTGACTTTCAATTTGCAAGCATTCTAGCTTGCAAATTGAAAGTGCGTGAGGAACGGGGAATACGCTCGGTTCAGCGGTTCAGACCGAGCCGTCGGGCGCGTCGCGGAACACCGGCAGCGCCGGAATCTGTTCGCGCAGGAAATCGATCAGCGCCCGCGTGGCCATCGGCGGATGCGGGTTGGGCGTGGTGATCAGGTAGAGCCGGTCGCCCAGCCCTTCGGGCCGCCAGTCGGGCAGCACCTGCACCAGCCGGCCGGCGTGGGCGTCCTGCCAGCCGGCGTAGACCGGCAGCAGGCAGACGCCGTGGCCGGCCTGCACCGCGCGGATCAGAAAGGGGAAGTGCTCGGACTGCAGGCGCGGCAGCAGCTGCACGGCGTCGCGCTGCTCGCCGCGCGTCAGATGCAGCTCGAATGGGCGCGCGAAGTAGGGCGGACACAGGAAGTCGGTCGCGGCGAGGTCGGCCGGCACCCGGATCGGACCGATCCGTTCCAGATAGGACGGCGCCGCATAGAGGCCCCATTCGATCGCGCAGACGTCGCGCGCCACATGGTCCAGCGGCGGCTGCGAGGTGACCTTCAGCGCCACGTCGATCTCGGCGGCGATCAGATCGTTGACGCGATTGTTGAAGAAGACGCGCAGCGTGATGCCCGGATGCCGCTCGGCGAACGCCAGCAGCAGCGGCGCGACGAAGGTGTCGCCCAGGCCGGTCGGTACGCTGAGCCGCACATGGCCGCGCAGCGTCTTGCCCAGGCTGTCGATCTCCGCCTGCGCGGACGCGACCTCGCGCAGGATGGCCAGTCCGTGGCGGTAGAGCGCGTGGCCGGGCTCGGTCAGCTCGAGCCGCCGCGTGGTCCGGCGCATCAGTTGGGCGCCCGCCTGGACTTCCAGTTCGCGCAGCTGGCGGCTGACCTGCGAGCGCGTGACGCCGCGCCGGCGGCCGGCTTCGGCCAGATTGCCGGCGTCGACGATATCGACGAAGGCCTGGATCAGATTCAGGTCCATGCTGCGTCCATCGGGGATTGCCAGGGGGATTGTCGCGTGGAGCTCAACATTGTGCTGCGCCGACAGGCAATTGTCGATGTCGGTGCCCGCCGTTACAGTGACCGCTCGATATACAGGAGCATTCGAATGGCGGCGGACCTCTGGTTCCAGGATCGACATCGCAGCGGCGACGAACTGCTGGCGCGCGGCAGCCGGCTGGCCGGCGGCCTGCGGGCGCTCGGCGTGGCGGAGGGCGACGTGATCGCGGTGCTGCTGCGCAACGACGCGCCGTTCGCCGACATCGTGCACGCCTGCCGGACCGCGGGCTGCTACTACTGCCCGATCAACTGGCACTTCACCGCGGACGAGGTGCGCTATCTGCTCGAGGACAGTGGCGCCAAGGTGCTGATCGCCCACGCCGATCTGCTGCCAGCCGTGCAAGCCGCGGTGCCGGCGGGCATGCCGGTGCTGGCCGTCGGCGAAGATGCCGCGCCGCCGGTTCTCGCTGCCACGGCGTACGAGCCGTGGCTCGCGGCCCAGCCGCCCTATGACGGCCCGCGCGTGGCCCCGCGCGGCCATATGGCCTACACCTCCGGCACCACCGGCCGCCCCAAGGGCGTGCTGCGCGCAGCGGTGCCGCTGGACCGGCTCGATGCGCAGCAGGCGGCGATGCGCTCGGTGGTGGCGCAGGCGATCGGTATCGTGCCGGGCTGCCGCGCGCTGATGTCGGCGCCGCTGTATCACAGCGCGCCCGGCGTCTTCATCCAGAACGCGCTGCAGATGGCCGAGCGCCTGGTACTGACGCCGCGCTTCGATGCCGAGGAGGTGCTGGCACTGATCGAGCGGCATCGTATCGATGTCGTCTACCTGGTGCCGATCATGTATGTGCGGCTGCTGAAGCTGCCGGACGAAGTACGCCGGCGCTACGACCTGTCGTCGCTGCGCTTCGTCGCCTCGACCGGCTCGCCGTGCGCGCCCGAGATCAAGCGCGCGATGCTGGACTGGCTGGGACCGGTGATCCACGAAACCTACGCGTCGAGCGAGGCCGGCATGGTCACCGTGGCGACGCCCGCCGAGGCGCTGGCCAGGCCGGGCACCGCGGGGCGTCCGGTCGACGAGGCCAGCGTGCGTATCCTGCGCGAGGACGGCACGCCCTGCGAGACCGGCGAGGTGGGCCTGATCTACGTCCGCCAGCCGGCCTACCCGGATTTCACCTATCGCCACAACGACGCGGCGCGCCGCGCGATCGAGCGCGACGGACTGGTGACGCTGGGCGACATGGGCTATCTCGACGCGGACGGCTATCTGTTCCTGTGCGACCGCGCCTCGGACATGGTGATCTCCGGCGGCGTCAATATCTATCCGGCCGAGATCGAACACCAGCTGGTGCGCTATCCCGGCGTCGCCGACTGCGTGGTGTTCGGCGTGCCCGACGACGAATACGGTGAGCGGCTGCTGGCGATGGTGCAGCCGATGCCGGGCGAGCGCCTCGACGAGGCCGACATGATCGCCTGGCTGCGCGAACGGCTGTCGGGCTTCAAGGTGCCGCGCACCATCGTGATCGCCGGGCAGCTGCCGCGCGACGAGACCGGCAAGCTCGCCAAACGTCGGCTGCGCGACCAATACTGGCAGGGACGGACGCGGCGCGTCTGAGCGCCGCTTTCATCGCGCAAGCAGGGCCACGAAGCAAACATAACGAAGGAGACACCATGCAAGGCTGGAAAGCGGGAAGGCGGGCCCGGCGCGGCATCGCTGCAGTGGGGGCGACGTTGGCGGCAACGTTGGCGGTGACGTTCGGTGCGGTGTCGACCGCCGGTGCGGCCTATCCGGACCGCCCGATCAAACTGGTGGTGCCCTACACGCCGGGCGGATCGACCGACCAGTTCGGCCGCGCGCTCGCCGAGGGCATGAGCAAGGTGCTGAAGCAGCCGGTGGTGGTCGACAACAAGCCCGGCGCGGCCACCATGATCGGCACCAACCTTGTCGCCCGCGCGCCGGCCGACGGCTATACGGTGGCCTTCGCGACCAACGGCAGCATGGTGCTGAACCCGATGCTGTACAAGAAGATCACCTACGACCCGCCGAAGGACTTCAAGATCTTCAGCATCGGCGCGGAGGTGCCGCTGGTGGTGGTCACCAATACGCAGGTGCCGGCCGGCAATATCCGCGAGTTCGCCGCCTATGCGAAGAGCCAGGGCGGCAAGCTGAACTACAGCTCGGTGGGGCTGGGCAATGCGCTGCAGCTGGCCACCGAGATGCTGAAGACCGAGCTGGGCATCGAGCTGACCCATGTGCCCTACAACGGCAGCGCGCCGGCGCTGGCGGCGCTGCTGGCCAACGACGTGCAACTGATGGTCGATGTGGTCAGCACCTCGCTGCCGCATATCAAGGCCGGCAAGCTGAAGGCGCTGGCGGTGACCAGTCGCAACCGGCTCGACGTGCTGCCCAATGTGCCGACGGTCGCCGAGAGCTATCCGAACTTCCAGGCCGCGACCTGGTTCGGGCTGGCGGTGCCGGCGCAGACGCCGCCCGAGGCGATCGAAAAGCTGCGCGCCGCGGCGGACCAGACCCTGCGCGACCCGCAGTTCCGCGCGACCTTCAACGGGCTGGGTCTGCAGGTGCTGCAGCCGATGAGCCAGGCGGAGATCGACCGCTATGTCGCCGCGGATCGCGAGCACTGGGGGAAGGTGATTCGGGCGAAGAATATTTCGCTGGATTGAGGGCAGGCGGTCGTTGGGGTTTGCCGGCGCCGTTGCCCTCTCCCCCAACCCCTCTCCCGCAAGCGGGAGAGGGGAGTAAGGGGCCGCCACGCGACTGATCCGAGCGGGAGAGGAAAAACGGGCCGCGACGCGACTGAATGACCGTTGGTTCGCTCTCTCTCCCTCGCGCCGGAGAGTGGAGTAACGGACCGCGACGCGACTGAATGACCGTTGGTTTGCTCCCCTCTCCCGCGCGCTGTATGGACCGGGGACATGGGTAACAGGTGTGCCAGGACATGGGTAACACTTTTCCCGCCTAGTCAGCGGGAGGAAGAAGTTGCCCTGGAGCCAAACCACCGTGAAGCAGCAGAGGGAAGAATTT
>NZ_JAGFTW010000061.1:0-148253 GCF_017598945.1 Cupriavidus gilardii | reverse complement strand
CTCCGCCCCCTCCCCAAAACCCCGTCCGCATCAAATGTGTGACAACGCACCGATACCCAGTGCCTGCGCGGACACGATGGCAGCATCCGGGGGACATGGCCGTGCGCGTGTCCATGTGCAAGTCGCAGTGGGGGAGGTTGCCATGAAAGCAATGGAACAGCATCAGCAACGCGGTCCACGCAGTGTGCGCCGCGGTCCAGGAGTGGCGGGGCTGCTCGCCGCCGGGGCAATGGGAGCGGCGGCGCTGCTGGCCGGCTGCGCCAGTTCGCCTGGCATGTATTTCGACAAGCAGGCGCCGGTCTCCGCCATCGGCCCCGATGCGGTGCCGAAGATCACGCCGATCACGATGGACCTGGTGCGCGAGCTGCGCAACAACTCGCGTCGCGACAACGAGAACGTCGAGGAACTGTTCGCGTCGCCGCAGCCGTATCGCGTCGGCCCGGGCGACATCATCTCGGTGGTGGTGTGGGACCACCCCGAGCTCGTGTTCCCGACCCAGACCTACAGCATCGGCCAGGCCTACGAACTGCCGAGCACCGGCGGCAGCCCCAACGTGCCGGGCTACGTGGTCAGCCCGCACGGCGACATCCAGTTCCCGTATGCGGGCGTGATGAAGGTCGCGGGCAAGACCGCCAACGAAGTGCGCGACCAGATCGCGAAGGCCCTGTCGCGCGTGGTGCGCGATCCGCAGATGACGGTGCGCGTGCTGGCCTTCCGCAGCCAGCGCGTCTATGTCGACGGCGAGGTCAAGACGCCCGGCATGCTGCCGATCGACGACGCGCCGATGACGCTGGTCGAGGCGCTGAACCGCGCCGGCGGCGTGCTGACGCAGACCGGCGACAGCAGCCGCATCCGCGTCACGCGCGGCGAGCGCAGCTGGTACATCAACATGCCGGCGCTGCTGGCCAAGGGCGTCGACCCGTCGCGGATCCTGCTGCGCAACGGCGACATCGTCCGCGTCGAACAGCGCGAGGACAGCAAGGTGTTCGTCACCGGCGAAGTGCTGCGCCCCACCGCACTGTTGATGCGCAACGGGCGGATGACGCTGAACGAGGCGCTCGGCGATGCCGGCGGCGTGAACCCGAGCTCAGCCAGCGCGGACCAGATCTACGTGATCCGCAAGACGACGGCCGGCGAAGAGCCGAAGGTGTTCCACCTCGACGGCAGCTCGCCGGTGGCGCTCGCCATCGCGGAAGGGTTCGAGCTGGAGCCCAAGGACGTCGTCTACGTCGATGCGCGCGAACTGGTGCGCTGGAGCCGCGTCATCAACCTGCTGATCCCGTCGACCCAGCCGGTGATCGGCACGGCCGGCGTGGTCCGATAGGCGGGCGCGATGATCCGAACCATATTGGTGGTCTGTATCGGCAATACCTGTCGCAGTCCGATGGCGGAAGCGCTGCTGCGGCAGGCGCTGCCGACGTGCGAGGTGGCCTCCGCCGGACTGGCGCCGCCGGTCGGCGCGGCGGCACACCCGTGCGCGATCGCGCTGATGGCTGCCGAAGGGCATGAACTGCGCGGGCATCGTGCCCGCCTCGTCGATGCGCAACTGGTGGAGTGGGCCGATCTGGTGCTGGTGATGGACCTCGAGCAGCGCGACGAGGTCGAGCGCCGGTTCCCGGACGCACGCGGCCGCGTCTATCGCATCGGCGAGTTCATCCCGGCCGACGTGCCGGATCCCATCGGCTGCTCACACCGCATGTTCGCCATCGCACTCGGCTTGATCAAGACGGGCATCGAATCCTGGTCGGTACGCATACGAGCCATTGCGCCGGCCGAATGTCACGGGGAGGCATCATGAATAGCAACAACATCCGGAGCACCCACTCCGAGCGCGCGGACGAGCGCGATGGCATGGTCGATCTGACGTCCTGGTTCGACGTGCTGGCGCGATACCGGTGGACCTTTCTGACGGTGGCGGGGCTGGTCATCGCGCTCGGCGCCATCTATGCGCTAATCGCGCGGCCGGTCTATCGCGCCGACATCATGGTGCAGGTGGAGGAGAGCACCAACACCACCGCGGCGACCAACCGCGTGGCCGCGCAGATCTCGCCGGTGATCGAGGTCAAGTCCGCGGCCTCCGCCGAGATCGAGCTGCTGCAGTCGCGCATGGTGGTCGGGCGCGCGGTCGACAACCTGATGCTGAACGTCGAGGCGTCGCCGCGCTACTTCCCGATCGTCGGCCGCGCGATCGCGCAGAACAACAGCGAGCTGTCGCGCCCGGGCCTGTTTGGCTGGGGCGGCTTCGCCTGGGGCAGCGAATCGATCCGCGTCAGCGAGCTGACGGTGCCGACCGAGATGGACGAGCGCAAGATCACGGTGACCGCGCTGGGCAACGGCGAATACCGCCTCAGCTTCGCCAGCGATCCGGCCCGCGCCAACGGCAAGGTCGGCGAGCCGCTGACGGTGCAGACCGCCTACGGCCCGGTCAACCTGACGATCAGCAAGCTCGACGGCCGTCCCGGCGCGCAGTTCGATCTGCGCCATCTGCCGCGCCTGGCCGCGATCGCGCGCCTGCAGCAGCAGCTGCACATCATGGAGCGTGGCAAGCAGAGCGGCGTGATCGGCGTCACGCTCGAAGGCGACTCGCCGCAGCTGACCGCGGCGATCCTGAACGAGATCGGCATGGAGTACGTCGAGCAGAACGTGCGCCGCAAGGCCGCGGAAGCGGAGAAGTCGCTGGAGTTCCTGCAGGGCCAGATGCCGCAGCTGCGGCAGCAGGTCGAGGCCGCCGAATCGCGCTATAACGCGATGCGCAACCAGCGCGGCACGGTCGATCTGAGCGAGGAATCGAAGCTGATCCTGGCGCAGTCGGTGCAGATCCAGACCCGCCTGCAGGAGCTCAAGCAGAAGCGGCAGGAGCTGGCGATGCGCTTCGTCGGCGATCACCCCAGCATCACGGCGATCGACAGCCAGATCGACAGCCTGACCGCGCAGCTGAACGGCGTCACCGGCCGCATCCAGCGGCTGCCCGATGTCGAGCAGAACGTGCTGCGGCTGATGCGCGACGTCAAGGTCAACACCGAGCTCTATCAGGCCCTGCTCAACGACGTGCAGCAGCTCAAGCTGATGAAGGCGAGCAAGGTCGGCACCGCGCGCCTGGTCGATCCGGCCAGCGTGCCGCTCAAGCCGGTGCGGCCGAACCGCCCGCTGATCGTCGCGGTGGCGGTGGGCCTGGGCGTGCTGGCCGGCCTGCTGATGGTGGTGGTGCGCCGCTCGCTGGACGGTGGGCTGACCGATGCCGACGAGATCGAGCACCAGACCGGCCTGACCGTCTACGCCACGATTCCGCTGAGCCAGCAGCAGACGCGCAAGTTCGGCGGCGCCAAGCCCCTGCCCGGCCTGCTCGCGCTGCAGGAACCCGAGGATCCGGCGATGGAAAGCCTGCGCAGCTTCCGCACCGCGCTGCAGTTCGCGCTGGTCGGCAGCCGCAATCGCATCGTGGTCATCACCGGTCCCGCCCCGGGCGTCGGCAAGTCGTTCATCGCCGCGAACTTCGCCGCGATCCTCGGCGCCGGCGGCAAGCGTGTCGCGCTGGTCGACGCCGACCTGCGCCGCGGCGGGCTGAACCACCGCTTCGGCTCGCGCCGCTCGCCGGGGTTGAGCGACGTGCTGCTCGGCACGCCGCTGGACAAGGTGGTGCAGCGCCAGGTTGCGCCGGGGCTGGACTTCATCCCGACCGGTGCGCAGGCGCCGCAGCCGGCCGACATGCTGAACAGCCCAGGCATGGAGGCGCTGATCGATGAACTGAAGTCGCGCTACGACGTGGTGCTGATCGATTCGCCGCCGGTGCTGGCGGCCGCCGATGCGGGCATCCTGGCCAGCCGGGCCGGGGCGGTGTTCCTGGTGGCGCGCGCGGATGTCACCACCGCCAGCGAGCTGCAGGCGACCGACAAGGCCATCCGCCATGCGGGCGGCGACGTCAAGGGCGTGCTGTTCAACGGCCTGCACGTCGAGGGCCGCTGGTACCGCTCGCACTACCACTTCGGCAAGTATCGCTATATGAACCAGTACAGCGCGATCAAGGCCAGGCGGGCCTGATCCGCGCGGTCCTTCCCCCTACCGCCGTATGGACGCCGATCCCCGCGCAAGCGGGGATCGGCGTTTTGTAGGACAGCTCGCGCGCGCCGCGTAGGAACACGCTGTCGGTGTTTCGGCCATTTGTAAGGAGTTGTTGAAAGGCGGAAACGGCAACGGCCGCTTGCCATCAAAAATCGAGCGAGTGGCACCATCGTTCGATCGTGCCGCCACCGAGTCCCCGCGGTCGGCACGGCCGCGGGCTTCGTTCGATAACAACTCACGAGGTCCGATATGTCCCGAAACCTGACTGTGCGTACCCGAACCGCGCTGGCGGCGCTGGCCGCGGGTCTGATCAGCGCGACCGCCTTTGCCCAGGCGCCGATGTCGCCCTCCACCGGCACCGGTGCCGACACCAGTGTTGGCGCGGGCGCCGCGGCTGGCGGTACCGGTGTCGGTGTCGGCGCTGGTGCTGGTGCTGGTGCCGGTGCCGGCACGATGGCGCCGTCCGGTGCCGCCTCGACCATGCCGACCACCGGCCCGGCGCCCGGCAGCGTTCCCGCCGGCATGGTCGCCACGCCTTACGGCCCGGGCGTCTATCAGCTGCAGCCGAAGCTGGATCCGCTGGTCGAACGGCGCCAGGCACGCGCCGAGGCACGCGGTGAGTACCGCGAGCGCAAGTCCGAAGCCCGGCAGGAATACAGGCAGGAAGTGAAGGCCGCCAAGCAGGAGCGCAAGGCGGAGATGCGCGAGGCCAACGAGGAAGCCAAGCGCGAACTGACCAGCCCGGCACGCTGACGCATCGCGGGCCGCCGCTTGCCTCTGGACGAGCCGAAGGGCTGGTCCAGGGCTTGCGAGGCGGCCCGCGCCGCCGGCGCAGCGGCGATGCGCATCGTGCGCGCCGCGAGCGGACTGTCGCCGCGCGCCGAGTCGCCACGCGCTTCATCGGACTTCCGCCCCGGACGCGAACAAAGCGCGCGAACAAAGCGCGCGGTCAATGACCGCGCGCTTGTCTGCTGGATGGGGTCGAACGCTACGCAGAAACGGGTACGCTGCCCGCTTCACGCCTTGCCGGCGGCGGCCGCCACCGGACGTTCGAGCGCACGGGCCGCCGGTGTGGCAGGCGGCAGCGGCATGCCCAGATACGGATTGATGGTGGCGAAGTCGGCCCGGTTGCTGCGCCGCTGTGCCACGCCGTTGATGATGCCGCCGGCAATGCGCGCGTCGGCACGCGTAAGCCGCTTCAGCGTGTCGTCGACCTGGCCGGGCAGCGTCACGTCGGCGCGCATCACCAGCAGCGTCGAGCCGGCGAGGCTGGCGACCAGCATCGCGTCCGCCACCGACAGCACCGGCGGCGTATCGACGATGACCAGATCGAAGCGTTCATTGCACTGCTGCAGCGCGTCCTTCAGCGTCGGCAGCATCAGCAGTTCCGACGGATTGGCCGGCGTCGCGCCGGCGCCCAGAATGCACAGGCCCGCGACCACCGTCGGCTGCACCGCCGCGCCCACCGGAATGCGGCCGGCCAGCACGTCGGACAGTCCAGGTTCCGTGGCTTGCCCGAACCATGTCGCGACCTTGCCGCGCCGCATGTCGGCATCGATCAGCAGCACGCGCTGCCCCGCCTCGGCAAACAGCACCGCGAGATTGACCGCGGCGAAGGTCTTGCCGGCACCCGGCGCCGGGCTGGTAATCGCCAGCACGCCATCCGGTGCGCTGCGCAGGCCGAAGTACAGCGCGGCCCGCACGCTGCGCAGCCCTTCGACCGCCAGCGCATGCGGCGAGCGCCGCGCCAGCAGGAAGCGGTCGTGCAGCGCCTGGCCGCTGGGCGAGCGGGCCTGCGCACCGGTCTGCGGCTCCGCGCCGGCTTGCGCCTCGGCCAGCGCGGTGCCCGGCGCGGGCGCCGCCAGCCGCTGCCGCGCGGCATCGGCCAGTCCCATTGCAGCCATCGCGCCGAAGCGCCGTTCGAGTTCGGCCTGACGCTCGAGCTCGGACTGCTCGTCGCTGAAGGCGACGTCGCCCAGCATCGACAGGCCAAGGCGCGCTTCCGCTTCGTTGGCATCAGCAACCACCGGCTTGAAGCGCCGGCGCAGCATCACGCCGCCGACGGCCAGCGCCAGCGCCGCCGCACCGCCGGCGACCGCCGCCGGCCACGGGCCCACGCCCACCGGCACGGTCGAGGCCGCGGCCGCATCGACGATGCGCACCGCGCTGCTGCGATCGGCCTGCACCAGCGACAGCTGCTCGATCTTGCGGCGCAGGGTCATGTACATGTCCTCGGCCACCTTGACGTCGCGCGTCAGCGCCACCGATTCGCGCTCGGACAGCGACAGGTTCTGCATGCGCTCGTCGAGCTCGCGCCGCTCGCGGATCAGCTGCTGGATCTGGCTGTCGACGGTCTTCACCTCGTTGGCATCGGTGGTGAAGCGCTGCAGCAGCTTGGTACGCTCGAGCCGCAGCGCGGCGATCTGGCGCTGGTATTCCATGCTGCCCTGCAGATACGACTGCGCGTCCTGCGTCGGCTGGATCGAGCCGGAACGGGAACGGTAGCGGGTCAGCGCGGCTTCGGCGCGTTCGAGCTCGGCCTGCACGCGCGGCAACTCGGCGGCAAGGAACGCCAGCGATTCGGCTGCGTCGCCGCGCCGCGCGCTGGTCTGCCCGCGGATATAGCCGTCGGCAATGCCGTTGACCAGATCGGCGGCCTGCTTGCGATCGCCGCTCTGCCAGGCCAGCCGCACGGTGCCGCCCGGCATTTCGCTGACCTTCAGCTCGCTGGCGATGGCATCGACCGTGGCAACCGGATCGCGCCGCATCAGCGTGAAGCGCGTGCCAGGGCGCGCGTCGATGCGCGAGATCAGCACCTCGACGCCATCGGCCGCCGCCGACTCGCCGACGCGGCCTTCCAGCAAGGTACGGTTGGCATCGCTGACGCGGAACGCGCCGCCGCTGAGCACCTCCAGCGTCAGCGGCTTGTTCAGCAAGCGCTCGGGCACCGCAAGCGTATCGAGCGCGATGCGCTCGCCGCCCCACGCATAGCCCATTGCCGACGGCCACGCGCCGCGCACCTGTCCCGGCTCGGACAAGCGCGCCGCCAGCGCACCGATCAGCGGCGCGCGAACCGGCTCGGCGGTGATGCCGAGCCTGAGCTGCTCGATGACCGGCGCGGCCACGGCGCGGCTCTTCAGGATGCTGGCATCGAAGCCAGCCGACGGATTCGCTGGGCCGCCCGGCGCGCCGCTGACGGCGGCGTCGGATGGGGCGACCTGGATCAGCGCCGCGGCTTCGTAGCGCGGCGGCACCGTCAATGCGGCAAGGCCCGCCACGGCGGCACCGGCCAGCGCCGCGCCGACCAGCAGGCCAGCGCGATCCTGCAGCGCACGTGCATAGCCGGCCGGCCGCTGCGGCACCACATTGGGAGCCGGCATCGTTCCGGCGAAAGACAACCTGTCCACGGCAATCTCCTGACGCACTGGCGCAGTTCACGCTTCGGCGAGGGCCGGCAGCAGCCGGTCGAATTCGCGCTTGACGAGCTTGTAGCATTCGCACGAATGCGCTTCGAGCCCATGACGATCCAGCACCGTGATATGGCCGCGGCTGTGGTGGATCAGGCCGAGGTCCTCCAGCTTGCCGGCGGCCTCGGTCACGCCTTCGCGGCGCACGCCGAGCATGTTGGCGATGACCTGCTGGGTGATCACCAGCTCGTTGGTCGCCATGCGGTCGAGTGCGAGCAGCAGCCAGCGGCACAGCTGCTTGTTCAGCGAGTGATGGCGGTTGCAGACCGCGGTCTGCGCGATCTGCGTCAGCACCGCCTGCACGTACAGCAGCGTGGCGCGCTGAATCGCCGGCGAGCGCATGAACTCCTGGCGCAGCGTGCCGGCCGACAGGCGATAGGCGAAGCCGGGCGTGCGCACCTCGACGCGGCACGGCATGGTGTCGCCGCCGGTCAGCACCGGAATGCCGACCAGACCTTCGTTGCCGATCGCGGCGATCTCCGCGGTCGCGCCGTTCTCCAGCAGCGACAGCATCGACACGATCGCCGTGGTCGGGAAGTAGACATGGTGGATGCGTTGACCCGAGTCGGTGAGCAGCTGTCCCGCCCGCATCCGTACCAACTCCAGGTGCCCAGACAGCGTTTCCCATTCCTTGCGTGGCAGTGCGGCCAGCAAGTGGTTGACGTGCAAATCCGAACGTTGACCGATCATTTGTGTTCTCCCTTCTTGTCCTTTTTGTTCCTGTTCTTCCCCCGCTTCGCACCGATGCGCCTCGACGACTTTCGTCACAACCACGAGACAGTGACGCTGACCGTGACGGCGACGCGGTGCGGCTTGCGTGCTTCCATTAAGTTCCATCTGTGGGACGCCCAACAGTAGCCGCACGGCTGAAACCTGCTCATCCTTCGGTAGGTGGGAATCGGGAGGGAGCCGCGTTACAGCACTGCAACCATTTGGCGCAGCGCGTCGGCGGCGCGCGAACGGCTTGTTGTCGGGATTGGCCTGCGCGTCGATGCGCCAGGCGCTGTAGCCGAGCGGACGAGGCGCGTTCAGCGTGCGAATCTCACCCATCGGGATGGCAGCGCTCGCCAGACGGCTTAGGCCTTTTTCGCCGCGCCCTTCGCCATTGCATGGGCCATCATCCGCACGCAGCAGCACACGCGGGTCGCACCGGGAGCGAGAGGGAAGTCATTGCTTGCCGGTTGCAGGTTCGCAGCATCGCGCCCTCGCCGGAGATCGATACGCGAGTCAGGGTTCGCCCTCGCCGACATAGGCGGCAAGCGCCGGCACCGCGGCCTCGTAGCAGGCTTCCATCTGGTCGAGGCAATCCTGGCAGGAATCGGGCCGGCGTCCGAGAATCGAGCGGATCAGCCGGAACTGCATCACCATCGCCTCCGACGCGAGACGCTGGCATGCAGTGGCGATCGCCGTCGGCAACGGCTGGCCCTGCAGGCTGAGCCAGCGCAGGTATTTGCCGAGCAGCTCGAAGTTCGCGCCGAGCTGGCGCAGCACGTGGAAGGCGTACGGATGGAAGGCCGGTTCGCCGCGCGCCGACAGTTCGTCCAGATGCTGCGGAAACACCTGCCGGTACGCCGCGATCGGATTCTGCCGGGGGCGGCGCGCCAGATGCCGCCGCAACAGCGCCAGCGAGGCGCGCAGCAGCATCGGCCCCGTCAGCGGCGGATAGCGGCGGCGTACCACCTCGGCGTACGGAAACAGCAGATGCGGATCGGCCTGGAGTTCGGGCAGCAAGCGGAACAGCCCGGCATAGTCGTCGCCGCGCGCGACATGATAGCCGTCGTTGTGGTAATAGCCGACGCCGCGTGCTTCCGGCATCAGCACGTCGATGCCGATGGTGGTCTTGGTGTGCTGGCGCCGGTACGAGGTCGCGCGGTTGTCCGGCAGGTAGAAGCCATCGACCTCGAGCAGCACCACATGGCCGCGCGCGGTCTGCGTCGCGACATGGCGCTCCATCGCGTCGTACAGCGAGAGCTCCTGCACCACGACGCCATAAAGCCGCTCCAGATCGTCGACCGGGTATTTGAAGAAGGTGAACTGGTCGCCCTCGAAGTCTTGCGCGACGGTAAACGGCAGCGCCGCCAGCGGATCGAGCTGCCAGCCATGCAGCAGCTCGATCCACAGATCGACATAGCAGTTGGTCTGCGGCCAGACCGCCTGCTCGGTATGCAGGACATGCGAGGCATGCACGGAATGCGCGTGCCTCCCGGTGCCGTCATACATGGCGCAGTCCCAACAGCCGCCCGCGCACGGTCTCGCCCATGCGACACAGAGACACGATGGCGTCGGCCAGCGGCTGGATGCTGCGAAACAGGCGGCGCGTCAGCATGCGATCCGGAATCTCGTTATCGAAGGCGTGTTCGATGGCCAGCATCACGTGCACCGTGGCGTGCGAAGACAGTCCGGCTTCGTCGAGGTCGGCATGATCGTCCAGTGTGTCCGCAGGCACCTCGAGCCGGCCCACCTCCGCCAGAATCGTGCGTATGGTGGCTTGCATGGTCTCCTCCCCTGGGGTCTTCGTCTGCCCCATTTGGCTCGACCGTACCCCACGGCTCCGTGCGCTTGCCAACGCGCGTTCGCCACGGCCGTGGGCCGGACCCTGTTTCAGAATGCGCTCTTGCCGGTCCAGCCGTGCAGCGCGGTGCGCGCGATGATCCGCAGGTCCAGCTGGAAGGACCAGTTGCGGATGTAGTAGATATCGAACTCGATGCGCGCCCGCATTTTCTCGACCGTATCGGTCTGCCCGCGCAGGCCGTTGATCTGCGCCCAGCCGGTGATGCCCGGCTTGACCCGATGGCGCAGCATGTAGCGGTCGATCAGCTCCTTGTACATCTCGTTGTGTTCGAGCGCATGCGGGCGCGGTCCCACCACCGACATCTCGCCGCGCAGCACGTTGAAGAACTGCGGCAGTTCATCGAGGCTGGTACGGCGCAGGAAGGCGCCGATGCGGGTCACGCGCGGATCGTTGCGCACCGCCTGCGTGACGCCGCGGTCCTGGTGGACCACCATGGTGCGGAACTTGAAGACGTCGAACGGCTTGCCGTCGATGCCCAGACGCTTCTGCCGGAACAGCACCGGGCCCGGCGACGACAGCTTGACGCCGATCGCGATGGCGATCAGCAGCGGCGACAGCCCCAGCAGCGCCACAGCGGCGAAGACGCGATCGAAGCTTGCCTTGAGCAGGCCCGTGATGCGCGAGTCGGGTGGGCTGTTCAGGTCGATCACCGGCAAGCCGAGGAATTCGCTGAAGCGGTGGCCGAGCAGCTCCACCGACATGATGTCCGGCACCCAGCGAATGTCGACCAGGTCGTTGCGGAACTGGTAGACCACGTCGCACAGATCGCGGCACGCCGCCATCGGCAGCGTCAGCCAGATTTCGCGCACGTCCTGACTGCGCACGAAGCGCGTGACGTCGCTCATCTCGCGCAGGATCGGCACGCCCGACGGCAGCGCGTCGTCGTCGTGGTCGCAGTAGATGCCGACCACGTGATAGCCCGCCTCGCGGATGCGCTGCACGCGCCGGTACATCTCGTTGCCGAGCGGCCCGTAGCCGAAGATCAGCACGCGCTTGGCGTTGATGCCCTGCTGCCGCACATTGCCCAGCAGCTGGTACAGCACCAGCCGCGAGCCGACCAGCGCCACCGAGACGGCGCTGAACCAGGTGGTCGACCACAAGCGCGACACCGCGCCGATCTGATGCATCAGGTAGGCCAGCACCAGGCCGCTGACCGCCACCAGGCTCCATGCCGCCAGCGTGCGCAGGCCGAGTGCGGCGCGACTGCGGCCGCGCCATGATTCGTAGAGTCCGCAGGCGGGAAACACGATCAGCGTGGCCACCGCGCAAAACGCGACCAGGAAGCCGTGCACCGGCGCCGCCGACGCCAGTCCACCTTCGGGAAACCAGAACTCGCCGACCAGGATGCCGCAGATGCCCACCGTCAATGCATCCGAGACCCGATACAGCAGTTGCAGCGCCGTCTGCCGCTCGACGATCGCCTGCGCGCTTGCCGTTGCCATGACCCTCTCCCCTTGCTGCCGTGTTCGATGCCGTGCGTCGGCATATCGCGAACATCGTCGCGTCCGGGGTGCCTGGGGGTCTGTTGGGTCCCCCACACAGGTGGGGGCTGGCGCGGGCTTCGGTGATCCGACTTCAGTCGCGCGTGACGGAGATCGTATCGATGCGCCACGGCGTACTGCCCAGCGCGGGTCTCGTGGCGGGAGGCGAGGATGGCACGATGGCCGCGGCTTCGCGGCGCTGCCAATCCTCGCGTTGAAAGGGACGCGCGCGGCCGGACAGGTACAGCGCGATCTGCTCGATCCACTGCTCCGTCGGCGCATGCGCGCCCGATGCCGGCACGCCGAGCAGCAATGCACCGATCAACAGCATCAGCGGCGCACGCGGCGAACGTCGCCGCCGCGGCGCGGTGGCCAGCAGATAGCCGCCGCTGACGGCGAAGCCAAGCGCCAGTCCGCCGGCCACTTCGCTCGGCGAATGCGCGCCCAGCGGCAAACGCGAATAACCGACCAGCAGCGCCAGCGATGCGCCGAGCGTTGCCGCGGCCCATCCCATCCGCGGCCACCGCCCCGGCACGAGGCGATGCATCAGCACCGGCAGCACGCTCGCGGCCATCATGCTGTGGCCCGAGAACCCGGTGAAATCCAGCGCCGGCACGCCGATGCCCCAACCGATGAAGGCGAGCTTCGAGGCCAGCGTCAGGCCGGCGGCGGCGGCGAACGCCAGGCACCAGTCGCGCGCCGCGCGCCATTCGCCGCGATGACACAGCGACAACAGCAACAGCGCCGCGCACGGCAGCAGCAGCGCGGTGTCGCCGAAGCGCGAAATCAAATGCCAGTGCCACATGGTGTCGAGTGTCCCGCGCTGCCGCGACGCGGCCGCGGCCTGTTGGTCCTTATGGTTGATGGAAGTCGCAAGATCGATTGGATATCGTCAGTCTTGTGGTGGGCCAGGCGGAATCGGCCTGCCACTTTGGAGCCCGCATGGTCCCCCGGTCTGCGGGCTTCTTTTTTTCTGCTTCCCGCCTCGGGTTCTCGTCGCGTGTTGGGGCCTGTCCTCCTGGTCCGTTCACGCGCGGCAAAAAAGAAAGGACCCCGGCGTGCCGTCAGTCGAGCGGCGGCTGCGCCGTGGTCCGCAGATCCGGCCGGGCGATTGCCGCGGCCGAGACGCGCGTGTACGCATGTCGGTCGGTTCGTCATCCAACATGCGGCTCCCCCGAGCACGCGCCTTGTTTTCCCCCTTCGCTTCCGTTCGCCTGGCGCCGGTGGTTATCGGCCGTCCTGCCGTGGCGTCTTGATGTCGCGGCCATCGCTGTCGCACGCACCGGGTGCCACCGACAGGAACGATGTCGCCAGTCCCGCGGCGATCCGCCGCCGCGCCTCGCGCTCGCCGGCTTCGCGGGCCGCGATCACCGCGGCATCCTCGCTGCAGAACGCGCGCCCATGCAGCTCGCCGCGATAGACCAGCGGCCCGTCGCAGGCCGACGCCAGCCGGATCTCGTAACAGCATGCCCACTTGTTGCGGCCCTCTGGCACGGCAAAGCCGCGCACGATCAGGACCGCCGCTCCTCCATTCATATGACCCCCCGCTCCTGCCGGCGGCGAGCCTTCTGATCCCGGGCCCGGCTACGCCAGCAGCGTAGTGCGAGCATAGGCGTGCGGCCGATGGACGACCATCAGCCGCTTGCCGTAGATCCAGGGAGCAGAAAGTTGGAGGTCGGAGCGGGAGCGGGCGCCATCAGCCAGGCCATGCTGGCGCGCGGAAAGCATTGGCCGCCGGCGCTGACCAGCGCCACGGCGGCGGAAACGAGCTCGGGCGACGCCGGTGCGATCAGACAGCCGCCGGCGCCGAGACTGGCGGCGCGCTGCGTCAGCGCCGCGGCGCCGGGGCTGACGATCAGCAGCCACCGGCGCGGCGCGATGCGCCGGCACAAGGCTTCGATCAGCGCGCCGGCATCCGCGTCGCTGCTGCTGCAATCGAGCAGCGCGAAGTCGATGGACTGCCTTGGCAATTGCGACGAGGACGCGCTCAGCAGCCATTCCGGCGACTGCAACGTCAACGGGCATGAGGCCTGACGCTTGCCGAGGTGGCGCGACAGCGCGCGCAGCATGATCGCGTTGTTGGCCAGAAGAAGGGTCGTCATCGACTCGGTCGAGCTCAGGGGGGCGAGGTGACTGCCGGCGTGCATGTCCATAAGCCTAGCAAGCCGCATCCCGGGGCGCCTCGACCATTGGAATGAAGTCCCTCAACCGAAAGGATGAGTTCGCGCGAGCACATGCCCCCCGGCGGGACCGTTCCGCGGCTCAGGCCGCCTGGCAGACCGCCGGCAGCCGTATGCCCTCGGCGTGCAACGGTACCGCGCCGAGCGACGACGGCCCCGGCCAGTTCAGCTTGGCACCGCGCCGCAGCGCTTCGTAGACGGCCTCGCCCTTGTTGCGCACATGCAGCCGGTGGTACAGGGTGCAGGCGTGGGTCTTGGCGGTTGCCACCGAGATATTGAGCACACGGCTGACCGTCTTGATCGGGTAGCCGCGCGCCAGCAGCGCCAGCACCTCGTATTGCCGCTCGGTGATATTGAGCAGATGCGACCCGAACGACGGTGTCTCGATATCGGGCTGAATCAGCGGCGGCGTCCGCAGTGCGATGTCGGGGGACCAGCCGCCCAGGCCGCGCATCGACGCGATCGGTTCGTCCGGCCGTGTCGCGGCCCCTTCCTTGTCGCCGGCGGTCTGCATCGCGCGCAGGCCGCTCTGCTGCATCGGTTCGGCGTGGATCAGGGCGGGGAAGCATTCGCCGCCGGCCAGCACCAGGCGGATGGCGGCGTCGAGCACCTCGGCACAGCAGTTCTTCGACAGCAGACCGGCCACCAGCGGCGGCACGGACTCCTGCGACATGCCCGACGGCAGTCCGTCGGCCAGCACCAGCACGCGTTGCGGCGCGAGGTAGCGGCACAGGTCTTCCATCGCGCGCCAGGTGCCGCTGCCATCGTCATGCCAGCCGTAGATCAGCAGGTCGGCATCGCGCAGGCGGGCGTCGTCCGCCGACGGCAACAGGGCCGGCTCGACATCGATGACGTGGACAGGAAGCTCGGATTGCGCCAACAGCTGGCGCAGGCCCAATCGCAGTAGTGGATGAGGCTCGATCAACAGAATGGTGGCCATGCCGCTCTCGTTCTTGTTGCGACACGTGCGCCGCGACGGTCGCCCGTGTGATCGGAAGTGCGGCGCTATGTTGCACCTGCCCCTCCCTACGATCCACCCCGCTTCAGTCCGGCGCGGCGTTCAGCGCGGCCGGTCCTTCCCGTCAAGCGTGATGCAATCGCCCCGTTTGCGTGTTGACACGCGTTCGATCCCTCTAAAGACAGACTTAACTTTCACTTATTCTGCGGTCCAGCATATGCACCGCAAAACAGGAAAGCAAGGCTCGCCAGATGATCGGTAAGTCGCTTTTGTGCGAATGCGTACGCAGGGCAAGGGCAGACGCGGCGCTAAGGATTTTCCCTTACGTCCATTGCCAAGCGGCCGCTTCCTTCGGGTTCTGGAGCGATGTTGGGACCGTTGTATCGGTGTTGCCGGCCGTGGCGAGGGTGTCGACAGGCTGTGCCGGAAAAATAATTTACATTACACTTCGGGTAACAATTTGGGCAGGTTGCGCTACTCGTCTGCCGAAAGTCGTTATCAATCAATCACTTAAGTCCGATTACCAATGTCTGTGCGGGACGACACGCTGGATCCCTCCAAACTGACCCGGACCGAATTTGCCGTGGTCCGGGCGTACGCCCAGGGTATGGCCGCGGTCGATATCGCGAACCGCTACCTGCTGGATCCCGACGAGGAGGAGGCGCTGACCGAGCATCAGGCCGTGCAGCGCATCCTGCGGCTGCGGGACCGGCTGGTGCAGTTCGCGCTGCAGAACAATCGCCCCGACATCGCGGCGATGTTCGACTCGCTGAAGGGCCGCTCGAATGTGGCGATGGACCGGCGCGTCGACGCGCTGTCCTCGCTCGAGAGGCTCTCGCCCGGGCGGCCGGCGCTCGACCATGCGGTGTCGCTGTGGTTCGGGCCCAGTCTGTCGCGCCGGCTCGCCGCGGGTGGCATCGCGCGCATCGGCGATCTGGTGGAACGGGTCAACCGGCGCGGCGCGGCGTGGTGGCGCGGGGTGCCGCGCCTCGGCACCAAGTCTGCCGATGTCGTACGGCACTGGCTCGAGCGGCAGCGCGACACGCTGCGCAGCCGCGACGGGGGGCCGGTATTGGGTCCGCAGGTCGGCGCGCTGGTGTCGCCGTCGCAGCGGCCGCCGATGTCGCCCGCCCGGTTGGACGAGCGGCTTGTCGAGCCGGTACCGCTTGAATATATGCTTCCTAATTCACTTTCAGGCGACTGGCGATCTTTCTTGGGTGAGGAGCTGCAATGGGTACGCCAATGGCTCGATGGCAAGCGGCCAGGCTCGCATACCTGGGCGAGCTATCGGCGGGAGGCGGAACGGCTGTTGCTGTGGGCGGCCCGGCGACAGCGGCCCTTGCGGACCATGACGGCCGACGATCTGACCGCGTACTGGGCCTTCCTGACCGATCCTCAACCGGCGGCATTCTGGCAGGGTCCGGCCGGACCGCGCGATCGGAAGCCATGGCGCCCGTTCGAGGGCGGTCTGCGCGGCAGCTCCCGGCAGGCGGCCATGCGGGTGATCCGGGCGCTGTTTGGCTGGCTGCGCCAACGTGGATTGCTGGCGCACCATCCCTTCGACGGCTTCGTGATGCCCGTTGCGGCCGATGCGGCCATTGCGTCCGTTACCGCCGTTTCCGCCGTTGCGGGCGGCTCGCTTGGCGATGGGGCTGACGAGCGTGACGCGGCCGACAGCCCCGACACGAGTGTCGTTGCGTTCCGCCGCTGGCTGGAAGGGTCGGATGGCACGCCGATATGGCGGACGGCCAATGCCGCGGCCTATCTGATTGGCGACTGCAGGTTGCGGATCGGAGAAGTGGTGCTGGCCACGGGTGGCCATCTGCGGCTGGCCGACGGCAGGCGCTGGCTGGTCCGTCCACGGTTTGACCGCAATGGGCCGGCGGTCGTGATGCCCGACGTTGGCACCGGCCGGGTCGACATGGATCTTGCGACGTTGAGCGAGGGCGCCTGGGGCGCGCTGTCCCGGCATTGGGCAGACCGCGGATTGGCGGCGGACCGGCTGCCGGACACCGCGCCGTTGTTGGGGCCGCTGATGTTGCCCCCCACCTCGCGAGGGCAAGCCAAGCGAGCCAGTCAGCCCTTCGCCGGTTATTCCCCGAGCGGGCTGGACCGGCTGCTGCGGGCGGCGTGGCGAGACTTTGTGGCGCGGCCCGAGCATGCGGACCACCGCACCGTCCGGTTCACGCCGCGCATGCTGGTGCGGGGGCAGGCTGGGGCGTCGTAATGGCGCGCTACGCGCCTCGGTGTTTTGGTTCCCGAGGCGCGCCACCGGAACCGTTGGCTTACTTACAGCAGCGATTTATCCAGACCGAAACGCGCCTTCAGCGCCTCCAACAGCGCCTCGCGGGCGTCGCGATCGGTCAGCTGGACGTCCAGCACGACGCGGCCCGAATCCCACTCCTTGATCGTGCCGAGCAGTTCGCCGCCGCTGGTTCGGATCTTGTACTGGCGGCTGATCTCCTTGACCTTGCGCGCCTTGCCCTCCTGCGCCTGCTTGCGGATCGCCTCCACTTCGCGGCTGGACAGGCCGTCGTTCATCACGCGCATCGCCAGTTCGCGGGTACGCTCCTCGCCAGCCAGCTTGTAGTACAGCGTCAGCTCGTAGCCGGTGGCGATGCCGATCGCGCTCGGACGCTCGCGCATCACCATCAGCACCGACTCCGGCAGTTTGAGCAGCGCCAGCGTCTTGTTGACGGTACCCGCCGACATGCCTGTGAGCTCGCAAATATCTTCTTCCTTGGCGACCTTGCCCTCGTCCAGCAGCTGCCGCCAGGCGATGGCATTGTCGAGCGCCGACTGGTCCGAGCGCTGCTCGTTCAGCAGGAAGGACAGCCGATAGAAGTCGAGGTCGCTCAGATCGCTCTCGACGAAGCATTCCATCTCGAGCTTGCCGGCCGCGGCCAGCGCGCGCTTCCGATAGTGGCCGTCGATCAGGATGTAGTGGCCGGGACGGGAGGGGTCCGGCGCGGCAAGGCCTGGCGTTTTCTGGCCGTGCGTCGCAATCGATGCGGCACGCTCCTGCACCACCGCGGGATCGTAGATCCGGCGCGCGTTCAGCGGGTTGTCATGCAGTTGCGCCAGCGGAATGCGCTTGAGGACGCGCCCGTCGGCGGAGCGCTCTTCGTTTTCAGCGCTGAAAGTACGCGGCGTTTCGGCGGTCTTGCCCTTCAGCAGGCCGTGCGGATTCTGAGCGATCGCCGCTTCCGCTCGGGCGAAGCGGTCCAGCGTGTCGGCGCGGTTCTTTTCTGCCGCCATGCCCGCCAGCATGCCGGCCCGCAGATTCTTGATCTTCGTTGCCATTCTCTTTACTCGATCAGGGACAACACCTCGTCCACCATGATGTCGACCTCCTGCACCGCCTCGCGTGCGCCGGGCACGCCGTGCACGGTGCAACCGATGGCCTGGCACTCCCGAAACGCGGAGCGCGAGCCGATCATCGATTGCAATAGCGGGAAGTCGCCGTCATCGCCCAGGATTTCGATTGCCTGGCGCGCAATGGAGACGCGGCGTTGAACCATGTTGGCCATCACGCGGACGGTCAATGTTTCGTTCTGGACTTGCGCATGCTGCGCGAGGGTCTTGGCGGCCACCGCCGCCCACAGATCCGGCGGCGACGGAACCACGGGGATCACGGCCAGATCGGAGATCAGCAGGGCGCTCGATGGCGCCGCCGAATGCACGGCGGGTGGGCAATCGACGACGATATAGTCGTAATCCTGGACAAACTTGCGCACCTCGCGGTGCATGGCGCCGCCGGACGCCGCCAGACCGATGACGGACGCCGGAAACGGGCGCTCGTCTGACGCCTGGGCCGCCCAACGCGTGGCGGTGCCCTGTTCGTCCATGTCGACCAGCATTGCGCGCGCGCCGCGCAAACCCAGGGTGCCGGCCAGGTGCATGCTGACCGTTGTCTTGCCACAGCCGCCCTTCTGATTGAACACCGTGATGATTTTCGCTGCCACCGGGGCCTCTCTCTTTCAGCGCTGAAAGCGCGGTTTGACTGTAGGCGAAACTTTAGTCAATCGCCTCTGTGGCATCAACCGATTTCTTCAAATAAACGAATTTGTTGCGGGCCAGAGGCGAAAAAGCCGCATACGTTTGTTCAAAACTTGTGCTTGAAAATCGGGCGAGAATCGGCCTACATTAGAGGTTGTGCGTTGTACGCCGCACATGACACGATCAGACAAACTGGATATGATGCCCAACACAGTCGCGTCAAGTCGTGTCACCCTCGTCGGCTTCCGTTCGGTATCTGCGAGACATCAACGTGCTTGAACGGTTGTTTGCGTCGTGTACAAAGAACTTGCGTCGAAAGGAAACTCACATGGCAACCGGTACGGTTAAGTGGTTCAACGAAACCAAGGGGTTCGGCTTCATTACCCCTGACGATGGTGGCGCGGACTTGTTCGCCCATTTCTCGGAAATCCAGGGCACTGGATTCAAGACGCTGAAGGACGGCCAGCGAGTGACCTTCGAGGTCAAGGAAGGTCCGAAGGGCAAGCAGGCTTCCGGCATCAAGCCGGCCTGATCGCCCGCGTCGCCGCTGGTTCGCGGCACTCGTCGGGAGCCAGCAAAAAAGCAGGTGTTCAACACCTGCTTTTTTTATTGCCGCGCCGTAGCGGCCGGTTGGGGCGCACCGCTCAGGCGAGCTTGCGCACGCTGGTGCGCGAGGGCTGCAGAATCAGCGCCTTCGACGAATCGGCGTCGACCTTGGCGTCCGGATAGACCACCAGTACGTCCTTCAGCGCCTTGCGGAACAGCGCGCGGAACTTGCGCTCGCTCTCGGTCTCGGTCCCGAACTGCATCTGCAGCGCTTCCCAGGGGATCTCGGTGCGCCGCTGGATGGTGAAGAACCGATAGGTCAGCCAGGAATAGACGTCCAGCGCGAACGGCGACTGCTTCAGCGCCTTGAGCGCGCGCATGTCGACCGGTACGGGGCGATTGACCAGCTCGTTGAAGAACGGCTCGGACAACACCACGAAGCTTTCGAACATCGAACCCTGGCCGGGCTGCATCGGATCCCACCAGGTCGACAGCTGGTCCGCCAGCAGATAGCCGACACGGTCGATCGACATCGGCTCGTGATTGTTGGTCTGGTTCTGGGTCGGCGCGGACTTGTTCTGAACGATCGCAATGGTCGCGGAGAACAGGCGGATCATCTGCTGGCGCACCAGCGTCATGGTCCCGCGCTTGCCGCCAGTCGCCATCGGAATGCCCAGGTTGTACATGAACTCCGACAGCGAGTTGCCCAGCGAGATGCGGCGGTCGTCCACGGTGCCGGTAAATTCGCCCCGCTTCTTCTTCGCCATGATCTCCTTGCCGATCCAGGCGAGCATCAGCCGCGGATAGGAGCCATAGGGATACCCGAGCGACACGGTTTCCGACACCAGCTTCTGACGGCCGTTGCTGGCGCGCTCCGAACGCTGTTGCGTGAAGTAGCCCGGCTGGATCATCAGCGAGATATTGCCGCTGGTACGGGTCCAGACGGGCGGCGCCCCCTTCGGGGCACGGTAGGGCAGCGTGACCTGCACGCTGGCCCGGCTCAGAAAGCCGACTTCGCCACTTTGCCAGGCGTCCTCGCGCTCCATGGCCTGAGCTTCGTCGAACAGCCGCTGAAATTTTTCGGACGGAACCAACGGCGCATCGTTGCCAGGAACGATGATGCGCGAGGGACCGGTTTCCACGTCAGTAACGGTGCGGTCGTCCGGGATGGCCAGGGAACGTTTGATCGGCATATCGGCGTGCTTCGAATTACCCGCCTTTTTACTTGATGCCGTCACCCTTGTCACGCAGAAACGGGTACGTTGGGGGATTCGGGCGTATACCTTTTGGCTGGCCGGGTTGACGCGGACTGTGCACCGGCTGCCAGGGCCCTTTGGCTGTCTGCCGATGTTTCTCCCTTGCCAGCTCGCATGCCGTGCGGCAGGGGGCAACCCGGCAGGGTTGTCCACTTCCGCACGGTCATCCACTACAAGCAATACATACCTTTACGGTTAACTACTCGTAAACCGTATACGCGGCGCCTAAGCCGTTGAACCGTAAACGTAAACCGGCCCCTTCCGTACCCGATTCTGCGGTGCAGCGTACTCGATTCTGCGAAGCCTCGAACCCGAATCTGCGTATACGCGAACCCGTTTCAGCGCAAGGCCCGAACCGCTTTCTGCGGGGATAACTTCGGCATTGCACAGGCTTATCCACAGGCGCGGGGTGCTCTCGACGTACCCGTTTCTGCGCCCCCGGCGAGGGGCAAGCAGGCTCGACAGCAACTAAAGAGGCGCATGAAGCGCATAAACCCCGTCGCAGCCAGGAAGACGCCCGCAGCGTACCCGTTTCTGCGCCGCGTGCGAAAGACGGGGCTCCGCGCCTGGGCGTACCCGTTTCTGCGGCGTACCAACTTCTGCGAATCGCCGGCGCGCTGGTCGGTCGTGAAAAGCGTACCTACTTCTGCGTACGAAACTGCGATCCGGTGAGGCAGCAGCGTACCTGTTTCTGCGGCGATTCGGGGCCGGCAGAAGGCTGTCGAGCTCCACGGCTTCCACGTATACGTACGCCGCATCAAAAGCGGGCACTCGCATACCTATCGATATGAACAGCGCTGGCGGCTGCCGTCAGCGTACCCGTTTCTGCGCTCGATAGCCGCATGGGCCCGAGAGGGCCGCGAGTAACCGCGCCAGGGCCGTACCCGTTTCTGCGCATCGCACCTCGCGTCCGACCCTCTCGCATGCGTACCCGTTTCTGCGGCGAGCGCTCGAGCCCGACCGTAAGGGGGGAGCCGTCCGTAGACCGTACCCATTTCTGCGTCCGCCCGAAAAAAGCCGCCGAGCGTACCTGTTTCTGCGTGTGTTACCGGTGAAGGAACGGCGGACCAGGCGGTGAATCTCTCCAAACCGTACCCGTTTCTGCGGAGGCGGCGCCTTGGTCCGGACGGCACGCCGTACCCGTTTCTGCGCCGGTCAGCGCCTCATCTATGAAGGCGCAGGGGAAGGCTCCGTACCCGTTTCTGCGGACGGGCGTGCGGCAAGACCGTACCCGTTTCTGCGGGGCGGGGCGAGGCAGCGGTAAGCCGTTACCTGCCTTGACGGCCCGTCAAAGCGAGCAAATGCGGGAGGGGAACCGGACGGGAGAGATGAGGGGGAGAGATGAGGGGGAGCGAAGGCCGGTGAGGGGGCCGAACTGGTACTGGCGGTCCGACGCCATCGCCGAGCCGCAAAAACAAAAAGCCCCGCGCGGGGCGGGGCTTTCAGCGTTTTCTCGCCAGGGGCGAGAGGCGCAATGCTTACAGCGGGGTGATGTTCGCTGCTTGCAGGCCCTTCGGGCCGTTCTTCACTTCGAACGAAACGCGCTGGTTTTCCTGCAGCGACTTGAATCCAGAGCCCTGGATTTCCGAGAAGTGGGCGAACAGATCATCACCGCCTTCGTCCGGCTTGATGAAACCGAAACCCTTGGCGTCGTTGAACCATTTGACGATACCGGTTTTCATGGTCTTGCATTTCCTAAAAAAAATTAAAAAACGGAGGCGCGCGGCGCTTCCGGCAGAGCAACTCAAGGAAAGGACACCATGGACAACCGAAGTACCATGACGGTGGCTAACGAATGTGCTGTTGCCTCGTCGCTTGAATCTAGCGCGCTTTATACGGGGGATCCGAGCCCACGTCAAGAGCGGCGTTCCCCTGCTGCAGGCTAGATCACGCGAGTGCCCTCGTGAGATCATCACCCATTTTGCATACAGTCTATTTGTCCGTATCGGCGCACCTGTATACAAAAGTGTAAGACAGTACGTGTGCCTCCCGAGCTGAAGCGCCGCGAGGCTCTTGCCTTTGCAAGAGACGGGACAAAACGATACAGGAGACACAGCATGTCGATGCCCGAACCCCTTTCCGACCCCAACGACACACCCGCCATGGCCGCGCCGGCGCGCCGCTCACCGATCGAACGCCTGTTCAAGCTGAGCGAGCATCAGACCGACGTGCGCACCGAGATACTGGCCGGGGTGACCACCTTCCTGACGATGGCGTACATCATCTTCGTCAACCCGACCATCCTGGGCGATGCGGGCATGCCGAAGGACGCCGTGTTCGTCGCCACCTGCGTGGCCGCGGCGCTCGGTACGCTGATCATGGGCTTCTATGCCAACTATCCGATCGCGATGGCGCCCGGCATGGGGCTGAACGCCTATTTCGCCTATACGGTGGTCAAGGGCATGGGCTTGCCATGGGAAGCCGCGCTCGGCGCCGTGTTCATCTCGGGCTGTCTGTTCCTGCTGGTGACGCTGCTGCGCGTGCGCGAGATGATCGTCAACGGCATCCCGCATTCGATTCGCGTGGCGATCACCGCGGGCATCGGGCTGTTTCTTGCCATCGTCGCGTTGAAGAACGCCGGCATCGTCACGGCGAGCCCGGCCACGCTGGTGACGCTCGGCGATCTGCACCAGCCGTCGGCGGTGCTGGCCATCGTCGGCTTCCTGGCGATCGTGGCGCTCGATCGCCTCAAGGTGAAGGGCGCGATCCTGATCGGCATCCTGCTGACCACGCTGCTGAGCTTCGCCTTCGGCGGCAATACCTTCCAGGGTATCGTCTCGGCGCCGCCGTCGATCGATCCGACGCTGTTCAAGCTCGACATCACGGCCGCGCTGTCGATCGGCATCATCAATGTGGTGCTGGTGTTCTTCCTGGTCGAGCTGTTCGATGCGACCGGTACGCTGATGGGCGTGGCCAACCGGGCCGGCCTGCTCAAGGCGGGCAAGATGGATCGGCTGAACAAGGCACTGATGGCCGACAGCACCGCCATCATGGCCGGCTCCTTCCTTGGTACCTCGTCGACCACCGCCTATATCGAAAGCGCCTCGGGCGTGCAGGCCGGTGGACGCACCGGGCTGACCGCGGTGACGGTGGCCGTGCTGTTCCTGGCGTGCCTCTTCATTGCGCCGCTGGCCGGCACCGTGCCGGCTTACGCTACCGC
Organism: Cupriavidus gilardii; assembly: GCF_017598945.1. Classification (GTDB taxonomy): domain Bacteria; phylum Pseudomonadota; class Gammaproteobacteria; order Burkholderiales; family Burkholderiaceae; genus Cupriavidus; species Cupriavidus gilardii_E. The sequence goes on along the minus strand of NZ_JAGFTW010000061.1, from coordinate 124,575 downwards.
GCCGGCGCTGCTCTACGTGTCCTGCCTGATGCTGCGCGAACTGGTCGACATCGACTGGAACGATGCCACCGAGGTGGTGCCCGCGGTGCTGACCGCGCTCGGCATGCCGTTCACCTATTCGGTTGCCAACGGCGTGGCCTTCGGCTTTGTGACGTACGCGGGGCTGAAGCTGCTGACCGGCCGGGCCAAGGACGTGCCGATCATGGTGTGGATCATCGCCGCCGTCTTCATCTTCAAGTTCTACTACCTGCCCGGGCATTGACCCGCGGCACCGGCATCGCGGCAAGGGCGGCTACGGCCGCCCTTTTTCATGTCCCGGTTCTGCCAGCCGTGCCGCAGAACGGCCGGTGCAACGTTCGAATTTTCGCTGCAAGATTGCCGGCCCGTACCCGTTTCTGCGCGCTCCGGCGCTTGGCGGCGCCTCCGGTCCGTACCCGTTTCTGCGTTCAAGGTAAGTGCTTATTTACCTCGTGCACCATGATGGGTCCGCGTTGTTACGGTCATACCGAAGGATGATTTTGGATGCATGCCCCGCACGGGGGCTAGACAAACGAAGCCAAATGCACTGAACTAGAGGCGTGCTATTCCAGGGGCGCTTCGAAGCGCCCCTTGTTGACTCCGGGCACCCGGAGTGCGCCGACGGCGCGACGCAGACCCATTCGATCCGCTGCAGCGGACGTACAGACAGACCGCCTTCAGGCGGCTTCGCCTCCACGAGAGCATGCGCATGACGCGTGCCGGAACAATAAGCGGAACAAGTGGTAATCGCGAACGTGTAGTGCCGGGGGATGTTGTTCAACGGGGAAGAATCATGACCGCAGGAGAAGTCCATCGGCCCGTTCTCGAGCCGACTCGATCCGCCACGCCTTCGATCACCCGCGCCTGGAGCCATCTGGCCGATGTCGCCGGTGCCAAACCCGATCACAATCCGAGCCAACCGCATCGCGAACATCGCGACGAATCTCTCGCCGATGCCGTCGCCGCCTTGCTCGCGGCCGACGACGGCGTGCCGCCGAATCTTCGCCAGGCCATCGTAGGCCTGCTGCAACGCCACCGCCAGCTCGAAGCCGATGTCGCCCGCCTGCGCGCCCAGCGCGAGGAGTGGATCGTCAGCGTGCTGACCTACCAGGCGCTCTATCACCGCTATTCCGGCCAGACCCTGCATGCCCCCAGCGATCGCCTGATGCGCGAGCGCGACAGCATGCGCCGCACCATCCGTGAACAACTGCGTAGCGGCACGACGCCGACCGCGATGTTCGATGTCCCTCCCCACAGCGTTTCGAGCGTGTAATGGCGACCGCGCACATGGGTGCCCAGCCGCACCGCATACAACTGGACCGCAGCCCGATCCCGTCCGCCAGCCGGCGCAGCGAGACCGTCAGGCATGCGGCCACGCCAAACGCGCGGGAGAACGGGATGGACCGACTCAGCAAGCCGACATCGCGGGCCGCGCAGGTCCTGGTGGTATCCCGACAGCAGAACTTCGGCATCGACGCGAGCCAGTTCGGGCCGGGTTGGGAGATCCGTCACCATCACCAGTTGCGCGACCTGTCGCGGGTGGTGCGCAGCAGCGCGCCGATGGCCGCGGTGCTGGACCTCGAGAGCGAATACACCGATGCCGAGATCGCGCTGCTCGAGCAGAGCCTGCAATGCCTGCACGTGATGTGGGTCGCGATCACGTCGCCGCAGCGGCTCGAGGACGAACGCGTGCGACGCCTGATCCGCGACTATTGCGTCGACTATGTGCGCGTGCCGTTCTCCTACAACGAGCTGGCCTACACGCTCAAGCACGCGCACGGCATGGCCGCGCTGCACGCCGCCCGCGGGCCGGACACGGCGGTGCAGGGCAAGATGATCGGCGAATGCGCCCCGATGCGGGCGATGTTCCGCTCGCTGGCCAAGGTGGCGCACAACGATGCGCCGGTGTTCATCTCGGGCGAGTCCGGCACCGGCAAGGAACTGGCCGCACAGGCGATCCACGAGGCGTCGAACCGGCGCAAGGGACCGTTCGTCGCGATCAACTGCGGCGCGATCCCGCCGCACCTGGTGCAGTCCGAACTGTTCGGCTACGAGAAGGGCGCCTTCACCGGCGCCAATCAGCGCAAGATCGGCTGGATCGAGCAGGCCCAGGGCGGCACGCTGTTTCTGGACGAGATCGGCGATCTGCCGCTGGAGAGCCAGGTCGCGCTGCTGCGCTTCCTGCAGCAGGGGATGATCACGCGGCTGGGCGGCCATCAGTCGATCCCGCTGGATCTGCGCATCATCTCGGCCACGCACGTGGACCTGGTCGCAGCGCAGGCGGAAGGACGGTTCCGCTCCGACCTGTTTCACCGGCTTTGCGTGCTGACGCTGTCGATCCCGCCGCTGCGCGAGCGCGGCGAGGACATCCTGCTGCTGGCCAACGCGGTACTCGCCGAGCATGGCCACGAGGCGCATCGGCGCATTCGCGGTTTCTCGCCGTGCGCGACGCAGGCGATGATGCAATACGGCTGGCCCGGTAATGTGCGCGAGCTGATCAACCGGGTGCGGCGCGCGATCGTGATGACCGACAATCGCAAGATCACCGCCGAGGACCTGCAGCTGCACGGCAATAGCGACGCGCCGCGCAAGACCCTCGATGCGATCCGTGAAGAGGCGGAGCGCGAGGCGATCCGCTCGGTGATGGCGAGCCACGGCTTCCACGTCGTGCCCGCCGCGCGCGAGCTGAACGTGTCGCGCGTCACGCTGTACCGGCTGATGCACAAGCACAATATCCGCGTCGAAGGCCAGTCGAACCACGCGGAGTAGCGAGTCGCTGCGACGGCGGCAATCGCAGGGGCCGACGATCCGTCGGCCCCTTTTTCATGACGCAGGGCAATCAGCGCCGCGGCGCCAATGACGAGGCCGGCTTCCAGCATCCGGATCCCAGGCCGCCGCCGTAGCCGACGGAGTCGGCCGACGCCGCCAGCAGGTCGATCGTCAGGCCGGCAGCCTGCCGTGTCCTCTTGTCGTCGTCCATCGCCAACTGCGGGCCGCGCGCATCGTCGTCCTCGGCGCCGACGCCGAGCACGCCGAGCGACAAGCCGAAGCCCTTGACATAGATATCGTTGCTCAATGCCGTATGGCTGTGGATCTCGGCATCGTCGGACCGGTCCAGATGGCTGAAGCTGCCGGCCGGTGCGCCGGTACAGAACGCGGCCATCACAGCGAATACACAAAGCTTGGTTTTCATTGGCGTTCTCCTCCCTGATCGGATACCGGACCAGCCATCGGCGCGCAGCGGGCACGCACGGGCCGACCGGCGGACGGCATGTGGCCGTCGACGAACCACGGAAGGGCGGCTACGGCCGCGTCCGGCTGCGGAAGGCCGCGATCGGCAGGACGCGGTTGGACTCGGTGCAGAACGACGATGTCGCCCGATGCGGCAGCCGCGGCGCAGCCAATAGCGGGGGCGACAGCAGTTGCAATACCGATGGCGCGGCACGCGCCGGACGCTGGGCGCGGCGTCGTGCCGTCATGCGTGCTGGAGGGTGACGCATGTGGGGCGCTCTCCCGTGGCTGAAGCGTGGATCGTGGCTCTCCACGATGCGTTGCGACAAGCATGCCAAGGGGCGGAAACCATTGTCCCGACTAGGTTTGCCGGCACGCCGACCACAGGCGGCCAAGGCCCGCGGGCAGCCCGGTCCCATTCTGTTGCGGCCCTGAAACCGGGGTGGCGGCGACGTCCCGCGCCGCCGACCTGTCCCGGTCATCGTGTCGCTGCCAAGCCGTTTCGCTTGCGGCGCCCCGGCACAACGGCGACCGCACCGACATCCATCCGAAGGACGAAGTTCGGATGAGGCCGGGGCACAGAACGGGCGGATGGGCTCGCCGATATGGTGGAAGCGCAGCCCGGCCGCGATGCCGGGAGCGAGAGGGCTGGGCGGTTGCAGTGCCTTAACGGGCCTGGACCCGACCACGCCGGCACCACACCTGCGAGCCAGACAGCCAAAGCGGACGCAGAAACGGGTACGCCTCGCTGCCGCGTCCGCCTGTCGCCATCATTCCTTGCGTGCCGGCGCGTTGGTCGACGGCGCGGTGTCGGCGGCAGGCGTGTCGCCCGAAATCGGCTTGGGCCCGGGCTGGCTGCGGTCGCAGCCGGCGGTCGCAAAGAGGGCAGCGAGGCCCAGCGCGACCGTGGCGAGCCGAGCCGTGGAGAAAGGAGCGATCGGAATGCGGATCACGGTACCTCCTGTTGAAGACCAGACAGACGAGAGACGAAACACGAAACACCGGCGGCACAACGGCGCGCCGCCTGCTTTCACTCTAGCAGTTGACCGCGCCGGCCCTTTGAGCCGATGCCGGCTTGGGCACCGGCGCGAGGCGCGGTATCCTGAACACTGCCTCCGCCGCCCGGCGGCAGGAGACCGGCACACACCGGCCCACGAGCCCACCAGCCAGCCTGCCCGGACACCCGCCCACCGACAAAGCCAGGGAGCGCCGTCTTGCCGATGTACCAACCCGACCCCGAGCACCGCAACGGCCGCTGGCACGGCCTGACTCGCATGTTGCCCGACCGCCATACGCTGCGCCGCACCGCCATGGTGGTGACCGCGGCGGTCCAGGCCTGGTTCGCGCACCGGGCCGCCAGCAAGGGCGCCGCGCTGTCGTTCTACATGCTGTTCTCGCTGGCGCCGATCCTGGTGCTGGTGATCTCCATCGCGGGGCTGTTTTTCGGCGCCGAAGCGGCGCGCGGCGAAATCTTCGATCAGCTCGAGGGGCTGCTCGGCACCCAGGGCGCCGCGGCGATCCAGCAGATCCTGGCGGCGACGCATCGCGCCGGCGGCAGCGGCGTGGCGGCGCTGATCGCCACCGGCATCCTGATCCTGGGCGCCACCAGCGCCTTCGCCGAGTTGAAGGCGAGCCTGGACGACATCTGGGAGGCCGATGCGACGCCGGCCAGCGGCTGGCGCTCGCTGGTGCGCACGCGGCTGCTGTCGTTCAGCCTGGTGCTGGTGCTGGCCCTGATGCTGCTGGTCTCGCTGGTCGTCAATGCCGCGATTGCGGTGGTGCAGCGCTTCTGGGACGGCATGTGGTTCGAGTCGTGGCTGGCGCCGGTCGCCACGACGATCTCCAGCGGTTTCTCGTTTGCCGTGGTCACCGTGCTGTTCGCGGTGGTGTTCAAGATGCTGCCGCGCGTGCGCGTGACCTGGCGCGATGTGACGATGGGCGCGATCATCACCGCGGTGCTGTTCTCGGTCGGCAAGCGCCTGATCGGCATCTACCTGGGCAACAGCGCGGTGGCGTCGTCGTATGGTGCGGCGGGTTCGGTGGTGGCGCTGATGCTGTGGGTGTACTACTCGGCGCAGATCTTCTTCTTCGGTGCCGAACTGACGCATCAATACGCGCTGCAGTTCGGCAGCCTGCGCGAGCGGCAGCGCCGGGGCGAGGCGCCGGAACCGGCCAGCGCCGGGAACCGGTAGAATAGCGGCCCATTCCCTCGGGGCGCCCGCCGCGACAGCCCACCGACAGCCGACCCCGCTCGGCCGCCGCGGATCGCGGCACAAGGCGCGGCGCGATCGGCATCGCCATCGCCGCGCCCGCCGGGTCCCGATCCATCCGCCTGCCATCCGACCGTCCTACCGTGAGCTCGCTCGTATCCGAAATTGCGCGTCGTCGCACCTTTGCCATCATTTCCCACCCCGACGCCGGCAAGACCACGCTGACGGAAAAGCTGCTGTGGTTCGGCGGCGCGATCCAGGTCGCCGGCGAGGTGCGGGCGCGCAAGGCCGACCGCCACGCCACCTCCGACTGGATGGAGCTGGAAAAGCAGCGCGGCATTTCGGTGACTTCGTCGGTGATGCAGTTCCCCTACCGCGAGCACATCGTCAACCTGCTCGACACCCCGGGCCACGAGGACTTCTCGGAAGACACGTACCGCACGCTGACCGCGGTCGACTCGGCGGTGATGGTGATCGACTCGGTCAACGGCGTCGAGGCGCAGACGATCAAGCTGCTGAACGTCTGCCGGCTGCGCGACACGCCGATCCTGACCTTCATCAACAAGCTGGACCGCGAAGGGCGCTCGCCGATCGAGCTGCTCGACGAAATCGAGGACGTGCTGAAGATCCAGTGCGCGCCGATGACCTGGCCGATCGGCATGGGCAAGTCCTTCCGCGGCGTCTATCACCTGATCGACGACAAGGTGCAGCTGTTCGATCCGCACGGCGACAAGGGCACCGCCGCGATCGTCGATGGGCTCGACAATCCCGAGCTCGACCGCGTGCTGGGCTCGCAGGCCGACGAATTGCGCGTCGAGATCGAGCTGGTGCGCGGCGCCTCGCACGCGTTCGACAAGGACGCCTTCCTGGCCGGCAAGCAGACCCCGGTTTATTTCGGCTCGGCGATCAACAACTTCGGCGTGCAGTCGCTGCTCGATGCGCTGTGCGACCTGTCGCCGTCGCCGCAGCCGCGCGCGGCCGATAGCCGCACGGTGCAGCCGGACGAGGCCAAGTTCACCGGCTTCGTGTTCAAGATCCAGGCCAATATGGACCCGCGCCACCGCGACCGCATTGCCTTCGTGCGGGTCTGTTCGGGACGCTTCACGCGCGGCATGAAGCTGCTGCACGTGTCGGCCGGCAAGACCGTGGCGATCAACAACGCGATCACGTTCATGGCGCAGGATCGCAACACCACCGAGGAAGCCTACGCCGGCGACATCATCGGCGTGCCCAATCACGGCACGATCCGGCTCGGCGACGTCTTCACCGAGGGCGAGCCGCTGAAGTTCACCGGCATCCCCTCGTTCGCGCCGGAGTTCTTCCGCCGTGCACGGCTGAACAACCCGCTGAAGGTCAAGCAGTTGCAGAAGGGTTTGCAGCAGCTGGCCGAGGAAGGCGCGACGCAGATGTTCCGCCCGATCGCCTCGAACGACCTGGTGCTCGGCGCGGTCGGCATTCTGCAGTTCGATGTGGTGGCGCACCGGCTCGAGCACGAGTACGGCGTCGACGCGATCTTCGAATCGCACGATTGTGCGACCGCACGCTGGCTCAAGGGCGACCCGGCGGAGATCGAGAAGCTGATCGAGAAGGCTGGCCATAACGTCGCGCTGGACGGCGCCGGCGACCACGTCTATCTGGCGCCGAGCATGGTCAACCTGCGGCTGACGCAGGAACGCTTCCCGAACCTGCAGTTCATGGAGACGCGCGAGATCGTCTAGGCGGCTCGCGCCTCATCGTCCCCGCGCAGGCGGGGCCGCAGCGTCTTGCCCGCGGACACGCAGCGTGCCGCGGGCAAGACCGCTTCAAACCCCGCTTCAAACCCCGCTCAGAACGCCAGCGTCGCCTGCACGTAGAACGTGCGCGGCATGCCGACGTACTTGCCGAGGTTGTTGTCGGTCGAGCGCGTGAAATAGCGGCGATCGAACAGGTTCTTGACGCCCACCGCCACCTTCAGGTTCGACATCGACTTGCCGAAGTCGTAGCCCAGGCGCATGTGCACCAGCGCGTAGCCGGGGATGTCGCCATGTTGTCCATCAGGGCTCTCGGCGGTCCGATATGGGACGGTCCCGCTGGGATCGCCCGGCGAATGCTGGCGGGACTGCGCGAAGCCATCGACATTCAGCGTCCACCGATTGCGGCTATAGCGCACGCCGGCGGTCGCCACATGGCGCGAATAGAACGGCAGATCGCGCCCGGCGAAGGTGCCGAGGTTGTAAGTCGCTTCGGTAAAGGTGTACCCGGCATACGCCGACAGGCCGGCCAGCGTCTTCGACAGCGTGCCGAAGTCGTAGCGCAGCGAGCTCTCGATGCCGCGGTGGCGCGTCGCGCCGAGATTGGTCCACGCGTCCGGGCTGCCCATCGTGCCGCCGCGCAGCTGCAGCTCGTCGTCGAAGTCGATGTTGAACAGCGTCAGCTCGCCGCCCCAGCCGTTGGCGTTGAAGTGCGTCCCGAGCTCGTAGGTCTTGGCCTTTTCCGGCGCCAGACCGTTGGTGGTCTGCGCGATCTGGAAGTACTGCAGCGGGCCGAACGAGACGCCGGCATTGCCGAACAGCTTCCAGTTGTCGCTGACGTGGTACATCACCGCGAGCGAAGGCAGCGGCTCGTCCGATTTGATGTCGGTGCGCCGCTGCGTGAAATGGTCCGTCACGTTGGAGCGGATCATTTCATAGCGCAGGCCCGGCGTGATGGTCCAGTTGCCGACGTTGATGGTGTCGTCGATATAGACCGCGTTCGCCGTGGTGCCGCCGCTGCGCCATTGGTACATCGGCGAGGCGATCGTAGTCGGATCGACCGAGCCAGGTGTATAGGAAGCCGTGCGGAAAGCCTGCTCGTCGCTCGACTCGCGCAGGTAGCGGTAACCGACGCTCACCTCATGGCTGATGTTGGCGCCCCGGAACAGTTGCGAATACCGTGGCTCGACGGCGAAGGTGTGATAGTGGCGCGGGAATGAGCCAAAGCGACGTTGATTCCCGTTCGGGCTCTCGATCTGGCTGCCGCGGAAGCTGTCGGTGTAGTACGTCAGCACCTCGAACTTGCGGTTGTTGTCCTGGTGCGAGTACTTCAGTGAGACGTCGTTGCGGCGGCCGGCAAAGGTGTCGTAGGGCCGCACCGACTGGAACGGATCGACCGCGTATTGTTCCGCTGTCAGGCCGCCCGGCATGTCGGCCAGCGCCTCGTAATAGTGGTAGCTGGCGGTGATCTGGTCCGTGCTGGAGATCCGGTACGACCCCTTGAGCATCAGGTCGTCGATATCGACGCGGTCATTGCTGCGGCGATAGCCGTCGCCATGCACGCCCGAATACATCAGCGCGCCGCCGAGCCCGTTGTCATTGGTGCCGCCGATGAAGACGCTCGGCATCGTCTTCACATTGCCGCCGTGGGTTGCGATCTCGGTTTCTACCGACGCCTGCGCGGCGAAGGTCTGCGGAATCGGCCGGGTCACGAAGTTGATGATGCCGCCGACGTTCTGCGGGCCATAGCGCACCGAGCCGGCGCCGCGCACCACGTCGATGGTGTCGATATTGCCCATCGACAGCGGGGCCATCGACAGCTGCGGCTGGCCGTAGGGCGCCACCGCCAGCGGAATGCCGTCGAGCAGCACGGTCGAGCGCGGCGACAGGCGCGAGGCCAGGCCGCGCACGCCGACGTTCAGCGAGATATCGCTGCCGCCGGTGCCGTTGCTGTCCTGCACCTGCACGCCTGGCATCCGGCGCAGCACCTCGCGCACATTGGTGGCGCCGCTTTCCTCGATGGTCCGGCGGTCGGCGATCGAGCGCGCGCCCGGATGCTCCAGCACCTTGGTCTCGTTCGGCTGGTCCAGCCAGTTGCCGACCACGGTGACGGTGCTCAGCGTCTTGTCGGCCTCCGTGGCCAGTGCTGCGGTCTGCGCCGGCGCTGGTGCGGCAGCCTGGGCGGTCACCACGGGCTCGGCCGAACGGGCCGGGGACGACAGGCACAGCAGTGCGACGCCGGCGGCAGCGGCGGTCAGGCGGAAGGCGGCTTGCAAGATCGGATCCTGAAGAAGGCGGAAGGCGGAGCTGGAATGCGGCGTCGAGGTGGCGCTGCGGCGCGATGACGGCAACCGGGTGGAACCGGCATCACGGCGTCGGCGTCACCCGAGAAGCGGCGAATTATAAATGCGAAGCATTCTCAGAGCCGGAAAGCTGCCACGCCGTTATGGTCGACGTTGCATAAGCCCAACACCGCGCTGGCGGCAGGGAATCATGTAACGTCCAGCGCGCCTGACGCCGCTCCGCTAGAATTGCGGCTTGCCGGCGCCGCGCAAGCCACTTGCACGTGCCGCCCGGCTTCACGCCGTTCCGGCAGCCGCCAACGCACAAGGGCGGCGCCGCTTCTCTCTCCCGCCATGCCTTCCACCCCTGCCCGCACCGCCCCGGCCGCTTCCGATCCGGATTCGGTCTTTCGCGACCCCGGTTTCCGCATGTTCTGGTGTGCTCGTCTCTGTACGACGATCGGATACCAGATTCTGACCGTGGCGGTGGGTTGGCAGATGTACGACCTGACCGGCGATGCGCTGATGCTGGGGCTGGTCGGCCTCGTGCAGTTCCTGCCGTCGGTGGTGCTGCTGCTGATGTCGGGCCATGTCGCCGACCGCTTCGACCGCCGCCAGATCGTGCGGATCTGCCAGTTGACCGAGGCGGCCATTGCGCTGGGCATGGCGGCGGCCAGTCTGGCCGGCTGGGTCCGCCACGAGCACATCTTCATCTTCGTCGCGCTGCTCGGCGCGACGCGCGCCTTCGAGACTCCCACGCTGCAGGCGCTGCTGCCCAGCGTGGTGACGCCGCGCCAGCTGCCGCGCGCGGTGGCGCTGTCGAGCTCGGCGACGCAGACGGCGATCATCGTCGGCCCCGCGCTTGGCGGCTTTGCCTACGTGGCCGGCCCGGGCGTCGTCTACGCGATCGGCGCGCTGCTGTTCCTGGCCGCCGCCACGCTGATCACGCTGCTGCGGTTGCGCCAGCGGCCGCAGCGGCTGACGGCGCCGATCAGCGTCAGCACGCTGTTTGCCGGGTTTGCCTATATCCGCAGCCGGCCGGTGCTGCTCGGCGCCATCTCGCTCGATCTGTTCGCCGTGCTGCTGGGCGGCGCCACCGCGCTGCTGCCGATCTATGCGCGCGACATCCTGCATACCGGTCCGTGGGGCCTGGGCCTGCTGCGCTCCTCGCCGGCCATCGGCGCGCTGGCCACGGCGATCTGGCTGGCCCGCCATCCGCTCGAGCGCAAGGTGGGCCGGGTGATGTTCGGCGCGGTCGCGCTGTTCGGCCTGGCGACGATCTGCTTCGGGCTGTCGACCTTCCTGCCGTTGTCGATGCTGGCACTGGTGGTGCTGGGCGCCTCGGACATGATCAGCGTGGTGGTGCGCTCGACGCTGGTCCAGCTCGATACGCCGGACGACATGCGCGGCCGCGTCGGTGCGGTCAACTCGGTCTTTATCGGCGCGTCGAACCAGCTCGGCGAATTCGAATCCGGCGTGACGGCGGCCTGGCTGGGTCCGGTCGGCGCGGTGCTGCTGGGCGGCATCGGCACGCTGGTGGTGGTGGCGGTGTGGATGCGCCTCTTCCCGGACCTGGCGAACCGCAATCGGCTTCACGACAGCGCCGGCGGCACCTGAAGCCGTACCCGTTTCTGCGTGCCGTCACGTCAATAAAAGCGACGCTCGCGGCACTCCTTCCGAAATTTTTTCAATCCGCTGCAGCCCTTGTCCCGCAAGGGCTCGCGCCCGTTCGCCCCGCCGCCGGGCAAATATTCACTGAAACCATTTCTCCATCGATCTGTCCCGAAAATATTGTCAATTTCGATTATCTGTAGGCGAAGTCCGACATTGCGTCGGATGGGCGCGGGCAGACCCCGGCATCGCCGCGTGCGATAAGCATGGGAGTCCCGCACGCCTGCGGGCAAGGGAGCAGACCATCGATGTGCGGTATCGCAGGAGAGTTACGTTTCGATCAACACATGGCCGACCTTCACGCCGTGGCGGACATGGCGCGCGTGCAGGCCGCGCGTGGCCCTGACGGCGAAGGGCTGTTCGGTCTGGGCCGGCGCGCCTTCGGGCATCGCCGGCTGCGGATCATGGATCTGTCCGAACGCGCGCACCAGCCTTTCATCGACAACGCGCTGGGGATGGGCATCGTCTTCAACGGCGCCGTCTACAACCACCATGCGCTGCGCGAGGAACTGAGCGCGCGCGGCTACACGTTCTCGTCGACCGGCGACACCGAGGTCATCATCAAGGCGTGGCATGCCTGGGGCCCGGCGGCGCTGGATCGCCTGGCCGGCATGTTCGCGTTCGCGCTGTGGGAACGCGATACCGGCATCACGCATCTGGTGCGCGACCGCCTCGGCATCAAGCCGCTGTACTACAGCCAGGACGCGCAGCGCCTGCGCTTCGCCTCGACGCTGCCGGCGCTGCTCGCCGGCGGCGACATCGATACCTCGCTCGACCCGATCGCGCTGCATCACTATCTGACGCTGCACGCGGTGGTGCCGGCCCCGCATACGATCGTGCAGGGCGTGCGCAAGCTGCCGCCGGCCACGCACATGACGGTGCACGCCGATGGCCGCACCGAAACGCGCACCTGGTGGCGGCTCGACTTCTTGCACGACGCCGCCGACGAGGCGCGCTCCTTCGAGGAATGGCGCGACATGACGCTGGCCGCGCTGCGCGATGCGGTGCGCCTGCGCACCGTCGCCGATGTGCCCGTCGGCGTGCTGCTGTCCGGTGGGGTCGACTCCAGCCTGATCACCGGCCTGCTCGCAGAAACGGGTACGCCCGACCTGCGCACCTATGCGATCGGCTTCGAGGCGGCCGGCGGCGAGGCCGGCGACGAGTTCCACTATTCCGATCTGGTGGCGCGGCATTTCGGCACGCGCCACGAGAAGATGATGATCCCGGCGGCCGATCTGCTGGCCGCGCTGCCCGACGCGATCCGTGCGATGAGCGAGCCGATGGTCAGCCACGACTGCGTGGCCTTCTATCTGCTGTCGGCCGCGGTCGCGCGCCATAGCCGCGTGGTGCAGAGCGGGCAGGGGGCCGACGAGGTGTTCGGCGGCTACCACTGGTATCCGCCGCTGGCCGCCAATACCGATGCGGACGGCGGCGTCGCGGCCTATCGCAAGGTGTTCTTCGACCGTACGCAGTCGGAGATGGCGGAGCTGCTGTCGCCGCAATGGCTGGCCGACGATCCGAGCGGCCGCTTCCTGGCGGCGCATTTCGCCATGCCGGGCGCCGACAACGCGATCGACCGCGCGCTGCGGCTCGACACCACGGTGATGCTGGTCGAGGACCCGGTCAAGCGCGTCGACAACATGACGATGGCGCATGCGCTGGAGGCGCGAGTGCCCTTCCTCGATCACCGGCTGGTGGAGCTGGCCGCGCGCATGCCGGCGCGCCACAAGATCGCCGCCGGCGGCAAGCACGTGCTGAAGGAGGCCGCGCGCCAGGTGATCCCCGCCGAAGTGATCGACCGTCCGAAGGGCTATTTCCCGGTGCCGGCGCTGAAGTATCTGCGCGGCCCGTTCCTCGACTACGTGCGCGGCCTGGTCGACAGCGATGCGGCGCGCCAGCGCGGCCTGTACCGGCCGGGCGTGGTCGAGTCGATGCTGGCCGAACCGGATGCCCACATCACCCCGCTCAAGGGTTCGAAGCTGTGGCAGGTCGCGCTGCTCGAGGCGTGGCTGCAGACGCATGGCCTGTGAGGCCGGCCATGACTGGCGATCGACCCGCAGGCCCCGAGCCCGACGATGAAGCCAACGGCCGCCGCGCGCGGCCGCAGTCCCTTGTTGGCAACGACAGGAGCCAGAACGCGGACAACAACGAGGAGAAAGATCGAATGTCGACCGTCAATGCGGAAATCCGTCCGGCCAAGCCGTCGCTGCTGGCCGATTCCCTCCATCTCGGTGCGCCCGTCGAGGGCGAAGGCCAGACGCCCCGCGCCGTGATGCACGATGCCGGCGGCGCGCCCGCGCAGCCGGATCCCGCGATGCAGCCGAGCCCCGCGCCGGCGCCGGTGTCCGCGCGCCCGAACGCGGTGCTCGACTGCGGCTGGGGCCGCCTGATGTTTGCGCCGTCGTTCGAATCGCCGGCGCGGCTGGCCGCCGAACTGCAGCAGGAAGCGCCGGGCCGGCGCGATATCGCGCTCTATGTGGAAGCGCCGCAGCTGCTGCTGGCCGAGGCGCCGCAGACGCTGTTTCTGGACCCGTCGCTGCTGTTCCGCCGCACGCTCGAAGACGGCGATGCTGCGGCGGCCGCCACCGGCGCGGCGGGCGTGACGATCCGCCGCCTGTCGACCCGCGCCGATATTGCCGCGATCAACCGGCTCTATTCGTCGCGCCACATGGTGCCGCTCGATCCCGCCACTGTCTGGCGCCAGCGCGATCATGACGCGGTGATCTATCTGATCGCCGAGGACGAGTCCACTGGCGACATCATCGGCTCGGCGATGGGCGTCGACCATCTGCTGGCCTTCGGCGATGAGCGCGGCGGCAGCAGCCTGTGGTGCCTGGTGGTCGACCCGCAGACGCATCTGGCCGGCGTCGGCCAGGCGTTGGTGCGCGAACTGATCGCGCTGTTCGCCTCGCGCGGGCGCAAGCACCTCGATCTGTCGGTGCTGCACGACAACCAGCATGCGATCGGCCTGTACCACAAGCTCGGCTTCGTGCAGATCGACGGCTTCGTCGTCAAGCACAAGAACGCCATCAACGAGCCCTTGTTCGCCGGCTCCAGCGAGTGCGACAACCTCAATCCGTATGCCGCGCTGATCGTCAAGGAAGCACGCCGGCGCGGCATCGGCGTCGAGATCATCGATGCGGACGCCGGTATCTTCAGCCTGCGCTACGGCGGCCGCGAGATTCTGTGCCGCGAGTCGCTGTCCGAGCTGACCGGCGCGGTGGCGATGACCTGGTGCCAGGACAAGGCGCTGACGCGCAAGCGGCTGGAGCAGGTTGGGCTGAAGGTGCCGGCGCAGCGCCAGGCCGCGACCGACGCCGAGAATCTTGCCTTCCTCGCCGAGCACGGATCGGTGGTGGTCAAGCCAGCCTTCGGGGAGCAGGGCCGCGGCATCAGCGTGGACGTCCGCACCGAGGAACACCTGCGCAGCGCCATCGAGACCGCGCACCAGGAGGGCGGCACCGTGCTGCTCGAATCGTTCTGCCCGGGCCAGGACCTGCGCATCGTGGTGATCGGCTACGAGGTCGTCGCCGCGGCGATCCGCAAGCCGGCCGAGGTGGTTGGCGACGGGCAGGCCGACCTGAAGACGCTGATCGAGCGCCACAGCGCGCGCCGCAGCGCGGCTACCGGCGGCGAGAGCCGCATTCCGCTCGACGCGGAGACCGAACGCTGTCTGGCGGCGCAGGGCCTGACGCTGCAATCGGTGCCGGCTGCCGGCCAGCGCGTGCCGGTGCGCAAGACCGCCAACCTGCATACCGGCGGCACGCTGCACGACGTCACCGGCCAGCTGCATCCGGTGCTGCGCGAGGCCGCGCAGACCGCGGCGCGCGCGCTGCGCATCCCGGTGGTCGGCCTGGACTTCCTGGTGCCGGCCGCGGACCAGCCGGAGTACGTGATCATCGAAGCGAACGAGCGGCCCGGCCTGGCCAATCACGAGCCCCAGCCGACTGCCGAGCGCTTCGTCGATCTGTTGTTTCCCTTTACTTCGTGAGCCGCGCCTTGAGCGTGCGGCGCCACGCATCGACATCCATGCAGAAACTGAAGATCGACCGGCTGTACCTGAAGACCGCGCTGCTCGAGCTGCTGTCCATTCCCAGCCCGGCGGGTTTGACCGACGAGATCGTGCACTACACCGCCCGCGTGCTCGACGGTCTCGACATTCCCTATCAGCTGACCCGGCGCGGCACCATTCGCGCGACGCTGCGCGGCAACAGCGCCAACAGCGGCATGGGGCCCGATTGCGCGATCGTCGCGCACCTGGACACGCTGGGCGCCATGGTGCGCGAGATCAAGCCCAACGGGCGGCTCGCGCTGGCGCCGATCGGCACCTGGTCCAGCCGCTTGGCCGAAGGCGGCCGCGTGACGCTGTTTACCGAACACGGCCGGCATCGCGGCTCGGTGCTGCCGCTGCTGGCCTCGGGTCACGTCTACAACGAGGCGGTCGACACCCAGCCGGTCAATTGGGATCAGCTCGAACTGCGGCTCGACGAACCGGCCTCGACGCCGGAGCAGCTGCGTGCGCTCGGCATCCAGGTCGGCGACTTCGTGGCCTTCGACGCCAATCCGGAAATTCTCGACAACGGCTATGTCGTCTCGCGACATCTGGACAACAAGGCCGGCGTCGCCGCCGTGCTCGCCGCGCTGAAGGCGGTGCGCGAGAGCGGCGCCTCGGTGCCGATGGACTGCCATGCGGTGTTCACGCTGACCGAGGAGGTCGGCTCGGGCGCCACCGCGGTGATCGAGGACGACGTCAGCGAGGTGATCGGCATCGATATTGGCCCGGTCGCGCCGGGGCAGGGCGCGCGCGAGGAAGGCGTGACGATTCCGCTGATGGACTCGGCCGGTCCGCACGACTATCACCTGACGCGGCGCCTGCTGCGGCTGTGCGACGAGCATGGCATTCCCAGCCATCGCGACGTGTTCCGCTTCTACCATTCGGATGCCGGTGCCGCCGTCAGCGCCGGCCACGACGTCCGTACCGCGCTGCTGTGCTTCGGCGCCGATGCCTCGCATGGCTACGAGCGGACGCATCTGGACGTGCTGGTGCATCTGGCCGAACTGCTGACCGTCTATATCCAGAGCGGGCCGACGTTGCCGGAGGACCGCCAGCGCCGCATGGGCTCGGTGGCCGGCTTCTCCCATCAGCTCGATCCGCGCCAGCTGACGCGCAGCGAGACGCCGTTGCCCGATGCCGGGGAACTGGTGCATACGCGCCGCGACAATTCGTCCGACAGTTCTTCCTGATGCCCGCGATGCCATCTTCTCCGGAGCCGACGCCATGGATCTGAATTTCCTCGACGCCGACAAGCTGCAGGCCACCTGGGCCTATCTGCTGCAATTGGCGGTGCACCAGGGCCTCAATGTGCTGGCCGCCCTTGCCATCCTGCTGGTGGGCTGGTGGCTCAGCGCGCGCGCCCGCAACGCGGTGCTGCACGCCTTCGACCGCCCCCATGTCGACGCGACGCTGCGGCCGATGCTTGGCAGCGTCACGCAGTGGGTGGTGCGCGTCGTTACCGTGGTCCTGGTGCTGTCGCAGTTCGGCGTGCAGACCGCGAGCATCATCGCGATGCTCGGTGCCGCGGGCCTGGCGATCGGGCTCGCGCTGCAGGGCACGCTGCAGAATATCGCCGCCGGCATCATGCTGGTGCTGCTGCGCCCGTTCCGCGTCGGCCAGTACATCGACGCCCAGGGCATCGCGGGCACCGTGCGCGAGACCGGGCTGTTCATGACCGAGCTGACCACCTTCGACGGTGTCTGCCTGCGCGTGCCGAACAACAAGATCTGGGGCAGCGCGATCACCAACTACAGCGAAAATCCGACGCGCCGGCTCGATATCGAGGTCACGGTGCCGTTCGGCGCCGACGTGCAGACCGCGCTGCGCGTGCTGCGCCATATGCTGGCCGACGACAAGCGCGTGCACGAGGTGCCGGCGGCCGAGGCAATGGTCGTCAACTTCACCAGCGAGGGCGTGACGCTGAACGTGCGGTGCTGGACGTCGAACGACGACTACTGGAATCTGCGCTTTGCCTTCTACGAGCGCATCAAGCGCGAGCTGCAGGCGGTGGGCATCGATATCGCGGTGCCGGTGCAGGAGCTGCGCGTGCCCGGCAATGGCGAGCAGGGCGCGGTGGTGCTGAACCATACGCCGCATGCCTCGCCGCATGCCTCGGCGCATGCGTCGCCGCCCTCGGCTATCGGCACGCCGCGGCGCGCCTAGCGGGAAAGCATCGGATCGCGAGCCCCGGGGCCTGTCGTTCCCGCGAAAGCGGGAACGACGGTTTTGTCATTCTTCCTGTGCGAACAGCGTGCAGGCCCCTTCCTCGGCCGTGCTGACGTTGCGGCGGAAATTGCCGAACAGGTCCCGGCCGACGCCATGCCGATTGCGGCTCAGGTCGGGCACATCGATCGTGCGGGCCTGCCATTCGGCCTGCGGCACCAGTGCGGTCAGGATGCCGGCCGGCGCGTCGACGCGGATCATGTCGCCGTCGCGAACCTTGCCGATGGCCCCGCCCTTCAGCGCCTCCGGGCAGACGTGGATCGCGGCCGGCACCTTGCCCGAGGCGCCCGACATGCGGCCGTCGGTGACCAGCGCCACGTGAAAGCCGCGGTCCTGCAGCACCGTCAGCGTCGGCGTCAGCTTGTGCAGCTCCGGCATGCCGCAGGCGGCCGGGCCCTGGAATGGCAGCACGGCGACGAAATCGCGTTCGAGCTCGCCGCGCTTGAAGGCGGCCAGCATGTCGTCCTGATGATGGAACACGCGCGCCGGTGCCTGCACCACCTGATGCTCGGCCTTGACCGCCGAGGTCTTGATCACCGCGCGTCCCAGATTGCCGTCCAGCACCTTGATGCCGCCGTCCGGCGCGAACGGCTCGCCGGCGCCGCGCACCACCGAGGCGTCCAGCGATTCGGTCGGCCCATCGATCCAGACCAGCTTGCCCTCGCGCAGCGCCGGCTCGCGCGTGTAGTCCTGCAGGCCCTGGCCGACGATGGTGGTGACATCGTCATGCAGCAGGCCGCGCGCGAGCAGGCCGCGGATCACCAGCGCCAGGCCGCCCGCGGCCTGGAAGCCGTTGACGTCGGCCTGGCCGTTCGGATAGACCCGCGCCAGCAGCGGCACCACCGCCGACAGCTCGTCGAAATCGTCCCAGGTCAGCATGATGCCGGCCACGCGCGCCATCGCGATCAGATGCAGCGTGTGGTTGGTCGAGCCGCCGGTCGCCAGCAGGCCGACGATGCCGTTGACGAAGGCGCGTTCGTCCAATACCTGCGCGATCGGCGTGTAGCGCTCTCCCCCGTGGACCATCCGCAGCGCCTGGCGCGCGGCCTCGCGCGTCAGCGCCTCGCGCAGCGGCGTGTGCGGGTTGATGAAGGCGGTGCCGGGCAGATGCAGGCCCATGATCTCCATCAGCATCTGGTTCGAATTGGCAGTGCCGTAGAAGGTGCAGGTGCCCGGCGAATGGTAGGACTTGCTCTCGGCTTCCAGCAGCTCCTCCCGCCCGATCTTGCCCTGCGCATACAGCTGGCGGATGCGCGCCTTCTCCTCGTTGGGGATGCCGGTCGGCATCGGCCCGCCCGGCACGAACACCGCCGGCAGATGGCCGAACGACAGCGCGCCCATCACCAGCCCGGGCACGATCTTGTCGCAGATGCCCAGGTACAGCGCGGCATCGAACATCTGGTGCGACAGCGCGACCGCGGTGGCCTGTGCGATCACGTCGCGCGAGAACAGCGACAGTTCCATGCCGTCCTGACCCTGCGTCACGCCGTCGCACATCGCCGGCACGCCGCCGGCGAACTGCGCGGTGCCGCCAGCCTCCAGCGCGGTCTCCTTGAGCCAGGCGGGGAACTCTCCGAGCGGTTGGTGCGCCGAAAGCATGTCGTTGTACGAAGACACGATCGCCAGATTGGGCCGTTCCTCGGCCTTCAGGCGGATCTTGGCGGGCTCCGGCATCGAGGCAAAGCCGTGGGCAAGGTTCGTGCAGGACAACTGCGCGCGTTGCACCTTGCTGCCGGCCATGGCCTGCGTGCGGGACAGGTAGGCCTGACGCGTCGGCGCGCTGCGGGCCACGATGCGGGCCGTCACTTGTTCGAGTACGGGATGGGACATGGGGCTCTCTCCAGCGGAATTCTTCAATGTCGCGGGGGACGTTGCCGTTCAGCCTAGCGCATGTCATCGGGGCTTGCATGGAGCATGCCCGCCGCGCCGGGGGGTCCCCGCGCTGGCTGCCGCGTGGCTCGCAATGCGCCCGCGACTCACGTAAACTGGCCGCATCGGCCGCGCTACGGGGTCTCTATCAAGCGACAAGGAGGTCAGGGTGAGCATGCCCGATTTCGACATGGTGCTGGTTGGCGGCACCGGTGACCTGGCCAGGCGCAAACTGCTGCCGGCCTTGTTCGACGCGCATCGCGCCGGATTGTTGCATCCCGCGGCGCGCATTCTGGCCACGGGCAGCCATCCTTCCACCACCGAGGAGTACGTCGCCACGCTCGAGCAGGGCATGCGGCCCGGCCTCGAACACGCGCCGCCCGGCGACTGGGCCAGCTTCGTGCAGCGGCTGTGCTACGTGCAGGCCGACGCGCGGCAGCCGGAACATTTCGATGCGCTGGCGCGCAAGGTGCTGTCCCGCCAGCCCGAGGTCGTGGTCTGCTACCTGGCCACCGCACCGCATCTGTTCGTGCCGATCTGCGAGCAGTTCGGCCGCACCGGCCTGAACCATCCCAACGTGCGCGTGGTCCTGGAAAAACCGCTGGGCCACGATCTGGATTCGAACGAGGCGATCAACGCCGCGGTGGCCCGCTACTTCGCCGAGGAGCAGATCTACCGGATCGACCATTACCTGGGCAAGGAGTCGGTGCAGAACCTGATGGCGATCCGCTTCGGCAACGCGTTGTTCGAGCCGCTGTGGCGCCGCGAGTGGGTGCAGGACGTGCAGATCACGATCGCCGAGGAGCTCGGCGTCGAGGGCCGCGGCGACTTCTACGACCAGACCGGCGCGCTGCGCGACATGGTGCAGAACCACCTGCTGCAGCTGCTGTGCATGGTCGCGATGGAGCCGCCCACCAGCCTGACCGAAGACGCGGTGCGCGACGAGAAGATCAAGATCCTGAAGGCGCTCAAGCCGATCTCGCCGCAGGAGGTCGCCGAGAAGACGGTGCGCGGCCAGTATCGCGCCGGCGCGATCGCCGGCAAGCCGGTGCCCGGCTATCTCGAGGAAGAAGGCATCGCGCCGGACAGCCGCACCGAGACGTTTGTCGCGATCAAGGCCGAGATCGCCAACTGGCGCTGGGCTGGCGTGCCGTTCTATCTGCGCACCGGCAAGCGGATGCAGTCGCGCGTGGCCGAGATCGTGATCCATTTCCGCGACGTGCCCCATGCGATCTTTCCGCGCCCGCTGACGCTGTCGCCGCAGAACCGGCTGGTGATCCGGCTGCAGCCCGAGGAAAGCATCCGGCTGTACTTCCTGGTCAAGCAGCCCGGCGACACGGTCGCGCTGACGCCGACCTCGCTCGATCTGGACTTCGCCAACTCGTTCAAGGTGCGCCGCGCCGGCGCCTACGAACGCCTGCTGCTCGACGTGATACGCGGACGGCTGGGGCTGTTCGTGCGCCGCGACGAGCAGGTGCAGGCATGGCGCTGGGTCGAACCGATCATCGACACCTGGGCCGACAGCACGCTGCCGCCCAAGCCCTATACCGCGGGCACCTGGGGGCCGGCGGCGTCGTCCGCGCTGCTGTCGCGCGACAACGCGCTGTGGCACGAGGAGGTTTGACCCCCCGCCTTGACGTCATCCCCTGCGTTCCAACGAACCCCGAATCCCGAAATCGCCATGCGCCGCTTCGAACATCCCTCGCTGCTCGACCAGGCCGAAGCGCTGGCCGGCTCCGTCAGCCACGCGCTCGACCTCGCCATCCAGGACCGCGGACACGCGGTGCTTGCCGTCTCCGGGGGGCGCTCGCCGGTGCCGATGTTCGAGCGGCTGCGCTATCGGCCGGTGCGCTGGGACGCGGTGAGCATCACGCTGGTCGATGAGCGCGCCGTGCCGCCTGGACACGAGGACAGCAACGCCCGGCTCGTGCAGGAGCATCTGCTGCGCGATGCCGCGGCCGCGGCCAGCTTCGTGCCGCTGATCGCCGATGCGCTCGAGGCGTCCGAGCCCGCGCGGGCGGTGGTCCGCCTCAATGGCGCGTTTGCTCAGCCGGACGTGGCCGTGCTCGGCATGGGCGAGGACGGCCATACCGCGTCGCTCTTCGCCGATGCGCCGGAGCTCGGCGAAGCGCTGAACGGCGATACGCCCTGCTATGTCGTGACGCGCCCGGCCAGCGCGCCGCATGCGCGCGTGACGCTGAACCTGACCGCCTTGCTGGCGACCGAGCGCGTCTTCCTGGCCTTTGCAGGCGCGGCCAAGGCCGAAGTGTTCGAGCGCGCGCTGCAGGAGCCCGGGCCCGCGCTGCCGGTGGGACTGGTCGCCAGCCGGCACCGTCATGGCTTCGATGTGTTCACCGCCTGACTTGGACACTGCTCCGCGCGTTGCCACGACCGCCCGAATTACGCCCGATGTTTTCCGCCCCGCGATGACTACCTACCCACGCCTGCTCGCCGATGTCGGCGGCACCAATGTCCGCTTCGCTTTGCAGACCGCGCCCGATGCGATCGGACCGGTGACCGCGCGGAAGGTCGCCGACTATCCGTCCCTGGAAGCGGCGATGCGGCACTACCTGTCGCAGCTGTCCGGTCCGCAGCCGCGCCATGCGGCGATCGGCCTGGCGAATCCGGTCACCGGCGATCGCGTCAAGCTGACCAACCACGCATGGGCGTTCTCCATCGAGGCGGTGCGCCAGGCGCTGGGTCTGGAGACGCTGCTGGCGTTGAACGATTTCACCGCGCTCGCGCTGGCCTTGCCGTATCTGCAGCCAGAAGAACTGGCGCCGGTGCGTGCCGGCACGCCCGCGGCCGGCACGCCGCTGGCTCTGATCGGTCCCGGCACCGGCCTCGGCGTGTCCGGCCTGATCCCGGGCCGCCACGGTGCGGGGCCGGTGGCGCTGGCCGGAGAGGGCGGGCATGTCGAACTGATGCCGGCCACCGACGACGAGTGGATCGCCTGGCATGCCGCGCATCGCGAGCACGGCCGCGTCTCGGCCGAACGGCTGCTGTCGGGCATGGGACTGTCGCATACGCATGCCGCGCTGGCCGCAGAAACGGGTACGCCCGTGCGCGTGCCGCTGACCGCGGCGGAGGTGACCGAGGGCGCCCTGCAGCGCGGCGACGCGCTCTGCCAGCGCGCGCTCGCGGTGTTCTGCGGCCTGCTCGGTTCGGTGGCGGCCGATGTGACGCTGATCCTCGGCGCACGCGGCGGCGTCTATATCGGCGGCGGCATCGTGCCGCGCTTCGTCGACGCGCTGGCGGCATCGAGCTTCAACGCGCGCTTCGTCGACAAGGGACGCATGCGCGCGTTCCTGGAGCCGGTGCCGGTGCAGGTGATTACCGCGCAGTTCCCCGCGCTGCCGGGGCTGGCACACGCGCTGGCCGAAGCGGTCGATCGGCGATGAGCCGCTGCCGCTGCTGGCGAACCAACGGAGCGAAGCGATGCGCGTGCTGCTGATCGAAGACGACACGATGATCGGCGAATCGGTGCGGCTCGCGCTGCGTCAGGAAGGCTTCGCCGTGGACTGGGTACGCGACGGGGAGTCCGGCCTGTCGGCCGCCACGCAACCGCCGGGCGTCGCCGCAGGCGGCGCGGCCGAAGGGCAGCACGATCTGGTGCTGCTCGATCTGGGCCTGCCGCGCCGCTCCGGCCTCGACGTGCTGGCCGGCATGCGGGCGCGTGGCGTCGCCACGCCGGTGCTGATCCTGACCGCACGCGACGCGGTTGCCGATCGCGTGGCCGGCCTGAACGCCGGTGCCGACGACTATCTGGTCAAGCCCTTCGACCTGCAGGAACTGGTGGCGCGCATTCACGCGCTGGCGCGGCGCGCGCAGGGCCGCGCCGAGCCGCTGGTGCGCTACGGTGCCATCGTGCTGAACCCGGCCACGCGCGAGGTCACGCTGGCCGGCGAGCCGGTCCATCTGTCGGCGCGCGAATACGCGCTGCTGGCCGCGCTGGTGGCACGCCCCGGCAAGGTCTGGTCGGTGCCGCAATTGCAGGAGAAGCTGTACGGCTGGGACGACGAGGTCGGCAGCAATACGGTCGAGGTCTATATCCACGCGCTGCGCAAGAAATTCGGCCAGGGTCTGATCCGCAATATCCGTGGCGTCGGCTATGTCTGTCCGAAGCTCGACGAGGCGGGCAAGGATGAAACCGCGGCCGAGGGAGCGCCGTGATGCGATCGATCCAGCGGACCCTGCTGTGGTGGCTGGCGCTCGGCCTGCTGGCCGGCATCGCGGCCGCCACCGCACTGATCTACGGCCAGGCCAGGCAGGAGGCGAACGCGCTGTTCGACTACCAGATGCGCCAGGTCGCGCTCGCGCTGCCGAGCCAGTTCAGCGGCCCGGCGATGCCATCGCTGTCGCCGCCGCTGCCGCCCGGCACCGACAATCTGTTCCGCTCGGACGAGGACGTGGTGATCCACATCTGGGATGGCACCGGCCGCAGCCTCTATCTGTCGCATTCGCGGCCGTTGCTGCCGCCGCGCGCCGAGCTCGGCTTCTCCAATGTGCGTACCGACGAGGGTGAATTCCGCATCTACAGCGTGCAACTGGGGGCGGCGGTGGTGCAGATCGCGCAGCCGATGAGCGCGCGCCGCGAAGTGGCGGCCCGGATGGCGCTGCGCACGGTCGCGCCGCTGCTGTTGCTGCTGCCGCTGCTGGGCTGGATGGTGTGGCTCGCGGTGGGACGCGGCCTGCGGCCGGTGCGCGAGATCGCGCGGCAGGTCGGCAAGCGCGATGCCAATGCGCTGTCGCCGCTGGCAGTTGCCGAAATGCCGGCCGAGATCGCGCCGCTGACCGAGGCGCTCAACCTGTTGCTCGCGCGGCTGTCCGACGCGATCGACACGCAGCGCGCGTTTATCGCCGATGCCGCGCACGCATTGCGCACGCCGCTGACCGCGCTGCAGCTGCAGGCGCAACTGGTCGAACGCGCCGACAGCGAACCGGCGCGCCGCGAAGCGGTCGGCAATCTGCGCGAAGGGCTGGAGCGGCTGACGCATCTGGTGACGCAGTTGTTGACGCTGGCGCGCCATGAGCCCGGCGCGGCCGTCCCGGGCCATCAGCCCGTCGCCTTGCGCGAGCTCGCCGCGACGGTGGTCGGCGAGATGACGCAGGCTGCGCTGGACCGGAATATCGACCTGGGCGTGGACGCGGCCGAGGGCGAGCCTGGGCAAGCCGCCGGTCTGACCGTGCACGGCGATCCCGATGCGCTGCGCATCCTGCTGACCAACCTGATCGACAACGCGCTGCGCTATGTGCCCGCCGGCGGCAAGGTCGACGTGCGCGTGCAGCGTTCGGACGCGGACCGGGTCGCGCTGATCGTCGCCGACAACGGCCCGGGCATTCCGCCCGAGCAGCGCGCCCGCGTGCTCGATCGCTTCTACCGCTTGCCCGATGCGCCCAGCGGCGGCAGCGGCCTGGGCCTGGCCATCGTCGACGAGATCGCCCAGGTGCATCGCGCCACGTTGACGCTGGAGGATAACGAGCCTGGTTTGCGGGTGAGGGTGGTGTTTCCTAAGGCCCGCACCCCGCACCGCGACTGAGGCCGGTGTGCTGCCGCGTTAGGCAACGCGGTACAGCGTACCCATTTCTGCGTCGCTTCCCCGACGGCCCGAATTCTTATCGCGGCTTGATGTGAAAGCGCGCGCGCTTTTGTATATGGCAGCGAAGGGCCCCGCATGCTGCAATCCGCGCGTCGCGTGCACCCTTTTCCCTTCCACGCCGCGCAGTCCACGCGACCCCTTTATATGTCACTACAGGCTGTTTCTTGCGGCGCGGATTAACCGTAACTACAATAAACCATGGAGACGACATTCGACTCCAGAAAGGACGCCGCAAACCTTGCGAAGCATGGCATCTCGCTGTCAATGGCCAAGCTGCTGGACTGGACCGAGGTGATGGCCTACGTGGACAGCCGCCAGGACTACGGTGAAGTCCGAGAGGTCGGCTTCGGCGTGATTGCGCATCGCTTGTATTGCGTCGTTTTCACGCAGCGGGGCAACGCCATGCACATCATCAGCATGCGCAAGGCCAACAAAAGAGAGGTGAAGAGCTATGTCGAAGAAACCCAAGCTCATCATGCCGACAGATGAGGAAGATGCCGCGATCAATCGTGGGATCGCCGAGGACCCGGACACCTATGAAGTTCCACCGGAGGACTTCAAGAAGATGAAGCGCTTGGGGCGACGTGGTCGGCCGCCCGTAGAGTCCCCGAAGAAGCTTGTCACTGTGCGCTATGAGCCGGAGATCATCAACGCGTTCAAGGCAAGTGGGGACGGGTGGCAGACAAGAATGAACGACGCGCTGGCACAGACGCTCAACATCACGTTCATTGGCGGTCCGCTGGACGGGCAGACCGTCCGGGACAATCCCTACACCCTTACGGCCTTGCTCAGCTATCGGCCCATCGAGGCTTTTCCGGACGATCCGCTCCGTAAAGTCAAGTATCACCGCGTCACAATCAAACGCGAAGTTGAGGGCGTAATACTGGAGCGAGATTTCTTTCTCAGCGAAGAGATCAACGCTGCAGATGGAAAAAGGAGGGCGTTGCGTGCGTGGGAGGCTTCGAGTCTGGACCATTGCCTGACTGATTTTTGAATCGCATAGCGAGGTAACCATGCAGATCGATCTCACCGGCAAGTCCGCCCTGGTCACCGCTTCGACCGCCGGCATCGGCCTGGCCATCGCCATTGGCCTGGCGCGCAGCGGCGCCACGGTGATCGTCAACGGCCGCAAGCAGGACACCGTCGAAGGCGCCATCGCGGACGTGGTTCGCGAAGTGCCGGGCGCCTCGGTGCGCGGTGTCGCGGCCGATGTCGGCAGCGCGGCGGGATGCGATGCCATCGTGGCCGCGGAGCCGGTGGTGGACATCCTGGTCAACAACGCCGGCATCTACGGTCCACGCGACTTCTACGAACTGAGCGACGAGGACTGGACCCGGATCTTCGATGTCAACGTGATGTCGGGCGTGCGGCTGGCGCGGGCGTATACGGCGGCCATGGCGGCGAGCGGCTGGGGCCGCGTGGTGTTCATCTCGTCGGAGTCGGCGTTGAACACGCCGGAGGACATGATTCACTACGGCTTCTCGAAGACGGCCCAGCTGGCGGTATCGCGCGGCCTCGCCAAACGGCTGAGCGGTACCGGCGTTACCGTCAACGCGGTATTGCCAGGACCCACGCTATCGGACGGCCTGCGCGAGATGCTGCGCGAGGATGCCGACAAGGCCGGGCTGTCGATCGAGGAAGCGGCGGCCGCGTTCGTCAAGGCGCATCGGCCCAGTTCGATCATCCAGCGCGCGGCCACGGTGGAGGAGGTCGCCAACATGGTGGTCTACGTCTGTTCGCCGCAGGCATCGGCGACCACCGGCGCCGCGTTGCGTGTCGATGGCGGCGTGGTCGACACCATCGCGTGAGCCTGGCAATGGCGTGACGGCGCGATGACGGGGCATCGACCGGGTTTGTTCCGCCTCCCATCACGCACGCAGAAACGGGTACGCTCCGCTCGCCCGCGTCTGAATGCATCGGCATCGCGCGACGCAGAAACGGGTACGGTGTCGACACGCATTGCCTGCCGGCGGGGCGGTTTTTCGCCGAATTCATCGCAAGCAGGCGTCCCGTCGAGGGCCCGTAAAGGGTCACGCAGAAACGGGTACGGTTTGCGAGCGGCGTACGCAGAAACGGGTACGCTTTCGCCCGCACGCGTGTCCTGGTAACGGAGCAACGAAAAACCGGCGCGCATGTCGATGCCATGCCGCGCCGGTGTCAGCCCTACAGGGCTGTTTCAGCCCTGTATCACACGGGTATCAAACCTCGGCCGGTTCCGATGCGGTGGCACGCGTGGCAACGACCGGCGCACCGACGGGCGCAACTGGCCGAGCCATCCGGGGCGACTCCGGCAGCGGACCGCAGAAGCCGAAGTCCACTTCGGGCACACGGCCGCCGATCAGTTCCGCGATCGCGCGTCCCGAGCCGCAGCCGTGAGTCCAGCCCAACGTGCCATGGCCCGTGTTCAGGTACAGCCCCTGCACCTTGCTCGCGCCGATATAAGGCACGTTGCCCGGCGTCGCGGGACGCAGACCGGTCCAGTAGCGCGCCAGCTCCGGACGGCTGACGCCGGGGAAGATCTCCAGCGTGCGCCGCACGATGGCCTCGCAGCGCACCGGGTTCAGTTCCATCGAATAGCCATTGAGCTCGGCGGTGCCGGCGATGCGCAGCCGGTCGCCCAGGCGCGAGAACACCAGCTTGTACTCGTCGTCGGTCAAGCTGACGCTGGGCGCGCGCTCCGGGTCCAGCACCGGCAGCGTGGCCGAATAACCCTTGGCCGGATAGATGTCGAGCTTGATGCCGAGCGGGCGCGCCAGCATCGGGCTGAAGCTGCCGAGCGCGAGCACATAGGCGTCGGCCTGCTCGACGGTGTAGGCGCCGGTCTCGTCGGCGATCTCGACCCCGCGCATGCGGCCGCCTTCGGCCAGCAGACGCTGCACGCGTACGCCATAGCGGAACCGTACGCCGCGCGCCTCGCACAGCGCGGCCAGGCCGGTGGTGAAGCGGTGCACGTCGCCGGACTCGTCCTCGCTGGTGTAGGTGGCGCCCGCCAGCCGCGGCTTGATCGCGGCCAAGGCCGGTTCAAGCTGCACCACCTCGTCGGGGCCGATCACGCGGCGTTCGCAGCCGAGCTCGCGCATGATCCGTGCCGGCTCGATGGCCGCGTCGAATTCCTTCTGGCTGGTATAGAAATGCAGGATGCCGCGCGTCAGATGATCGTATTCGATGCCGGTCTCGGCGCGCAGCGCCTGCAGGCTGGCGCGGCTGTAGGTGCCGAGGTTGAGCAGCTGGATCATGTTGCGGGTGGAACGCCGGGCCGGGCATTCGCGCAGGAATTTGAGGCCCCACGACCATTGCGCCGGGTCGGCGCGCAGGCGGAACAGCAGCGGCGCGTCCTCGCGTCCCAGCCAGCTCAGGAGTTTGAGCGGCGCCGACGGATTGGCCCAGGGTTCCGCATGGCTGACCGAGATCTGGCCGCCGTTGCCGAAGCTGGTTTCGCGTGCCGCGCCGGCATTGCGCTCGAGCACCACGACCTCGTGGCCGGCCTTGGACAGATACCACGCCGAGGCCACGCCGATCACGCCGGCCCCCATCACGATGACTTTCATTTCAGGCTCCAGGATGCAAAAAGGGGCAGCCGGCCGGCATCGTCGATGCCAACGCGGCTGCCCCCACTGTCCTTTTGCCTGAGAGATTCACCGTGTCCACCCGGACCCGGCTTGCCCCTTCGGCGGCCGTCATCGTCGATAGGCGATGGCGGCGCTCTCCAGTTCGTTGTCGTCTCCAGTCTTCGGTACCTGAGCGTTTCGGGGGTACGCCTTCGGCAGCGCTGCCGCCGCGCTGTCGCGCCGCAGGCTCGCGTTCTCCTGGATGGGCGGACAGTAACACGGCGCGGCGCCGGCCGCAACGCGAGTTACGTGCGACCGGATGGCGTCCCGCCTTGCCTGCGTGCCTGCTTGTTGGCGTACATCGCCTGATCGGCCTGCGCCAGCAGGTCGGCGATGCCGGCATGCCGGGCCGGATCGAAGGCGACCGCGCCGGCGCTGAAATCGAGCTGGTAGCCGCGCTGGCTCTGCGCGTTGTACGCGTCCACGCGTTGCCGCAGGCGGACCAGCATCTCGTCGCATTGATCGGGCGAGGCATCGACCAGCAGCACGACGAACTCGTCGCCGCCCAGCCGTCCGATCAGGTCGGATTCGCGAAAGGCCTGGCGCAACTGGTCGGCAAAGGCCGACAGCGCCAGATCGCCCTCGGCATGGCCGAAGCGGTCGTTGATGGCCTTGAAGCCGTCCATGTCGAAGAACAGCAGCGTGACCGGCATCCCCTGGCGCTGGCAGACCGCCAGCGCGTGCTGTGCCAGCGCCGAGAAGCCGCGCCGGTTCGACAGCATGGTCAGGTCGTCCATCGAGGCCAGCTGCGCCGACTCCAGCTCCTGCTCGGCCAGGCGCCCCAGATCGTGCAGCAGGGCCTGATCGTCGCTATCGAACTCGCGTGGCTCGGTGTCGATCAGGCACAGCGTGCCGACCTTGGCGCCGCCGCGTACCGCGAGCGGGCAGCCCGCGTAGAAGCGCACGCCCGGTGCGCCGGTGACCAACGGATTGTCGTGAAAGCGCTGGTCCTGCAGCGCGTCGGGCACGATCAGCAGATCGTCGCGCAGGATCGCGTGGCCGCAGAACGACTGCTCGCGCGGCGTCTCTCGCACGGCCAGGCCGAACGACGACTTGAACCATTGCCGCTTGGCGTCGACCAGGCTGACCAGCGCGATCGGCACGTCGAACAGCCGCCTGGCCAGCCGGGTCAGCCGATCGAAGCGTTCTTCGGCGGCGGTATCCAGGATGTTCAGCGAGTACAGCGCGTCGAGGCGCCGCGGGTCATCGGCGGGAATGGGAGCAGGAATCATCTCGTCAATGCGATCGTCGTTACCCCGATCGTCGTCGGCCCGTCTGACGCGGGTTTGTCGCCGGCCGCCGCGGCGTCGCGCGGCCGGTCGATAAGGTCGTTCAATGCGTGGACCGGCGCTACACCTCGCGCGTCATTCCCTTCAGATCGATCCACTGCTCGAACTGCTCGGCGGTGACATGCCCCGAGGCGATCGCCGCCTCGCGCAGCGACAGATTGCGCGCGACCGCGAGCTTGGCAATCTCGGCTGCCTTGTCGTAGCCGATATGCGGGTTCAGCGCGGTGACGGGCATCAGCGACCGTTCGAGCAGCTCGGCGATGCGCGCGCGGTCCGCTTCGACGCCGGCCACCATATGCTCGGCAAAGCTGGCCGCCGCGTCGGCCAGCAGTGTAACCGACTGCAGCAGGCTGTAAACGATGACCGGCTTGTAGGCGTTCAGCTCCAGCGTGCCGAGCCCGTTGGCCAGCGTGATGGTGGTGTGGTTGCCGATCACGCGGCAACAGACCATCGCCAGCGCCTCGGCCTGGGTCGGATTGACCTTGCCCGGCATGATCGACGAGCCGGGCTCGTTGGCCGGCAGCTGCAGCTCGGCGAAGCCGGCGCGCGGGCCCGAGCCGAGCAGCATGAAGTCGCGCGCGATCTTCAGGAAGGACGATGCCGTGGTGTTCAGCGCGCCCGACAGATCGGCCAGCGCGTCGTGCGCGGCCTGCAGCGCGTAGCGGTTCGCCGCCGGCTCGAACGGCAGGCCAGTGTAGTCCGCCAGCGCGCGTGCGAACGCGGCGGCAAATCCCGGCGGCGCATTGAGGCCGGTGCCGACCGCGGTACCGCCCTGCGGCACCGGCATCGCCCGCAGCACGGCCTGATGCAGCCGGGCCTGGGCGTCGGCGACCTGGGCCTGGTAGCCGGAGAACTCCTGACCCAGCGTCAGCGGCACGGCATCCTGCAGATGGGTGCGGCCGACCTTGACGATATCGGCGAAGGCCTCGACCTTGCTGCCCAGCGTCTTCTGCAGCGTCTCCAGCGCCGGCAGCAGCTGGCGCTGCACCGCGCGCGCGGCGGCGATGTGCATCGCGGTCGGGAAGCTGTCGTTGGACGACTGGCTCGCGTTGACGTGGTCGTTGGGATGAACGGGACGCTTGCTGCCGACCTCGCCGCCGAGCAGCTGGATCGCCCGGTTGGCGATCACCTCGTTCAGATTCATGTTGGTCTGCGTGCCGGAGCCGGTCTGCCAGACCGACAGCGGAAACTCCTCGGGCCACTGACCGGCGATGATCTCCTCGGCAGCCTGTTCGATCGCCTGCGCCAGCCCCGCGTCGAGCACGTTCAGCTCGCGGTTGGCCCGCGCCGCGCACAGCTTCAGGATCGCAAAGGCCTCGATCAGCGCCGGCGGCATTTTCTCGTTGCCGATGCGGAAGTTCTGGCGCGAGCGCTCGGTCTGCGCGCCCCACAGGTGCTCGGCGGGGACGGGCACCTGGCCCAGGCTGTCCTGTTCGATGCGGGTCGCGGGGGGCTGCTGGTCTGACATGACTGGCTCCTGTGAACGAACGGTTCGGATCGATTTTTCAGGCTTTCTAGGATACGCCGCCGGGGCGGCCGACGCAGCGCAGGGCGCCGGTGGCGAAGCTGGCCCTAGGAGCGGGCTTCCCGGGACCGGTTCGCCAGCTCCGGCGGGCCGATCTCGAAGCGTCCGCGGCCGCCGTCCTTGGCGCGGTACAGCAGTGCATCGGCCTCCTTGGCGAGCTGCTGCCACGTGATCGGGCCGCCCTGGTACAGCGCGATGCCGATGCTGACATTGACGTCGACAAAGGCGCCCTCGATGAAGAAGCGGCGGCCGACCGAATGCAGGATCGCGCCGGCCACGCGCACCGCGACATCGGGCCGGTCGATGTCCTCCATCACGATGGCGAATTCGTCCCCGCCCAGGCGCGCCACCGCGTCACGCTCGCGCACGCAGCGCTGCACGCGCTTGGCAAAGCTCTGCAGCAGCTGGTCGCCGGCCGCGTGGCCGTAGACGTCGTTGACCGCCTTGAAGCGGTCCATGTCGAGGTACAGCAGGGCCATCAAGCGATCCTGCGAGCGGCTGCGCGCCATCGCCTCGGCCAGCCGCGTCTCGAAGGCGCTGCGGTTCAGCAGCTGCGTCAGGTGATCGAGGCGCGAGATCTGCGCCAGCCGCAGCGTTTCGAGCTTGCGCGCGGTGATGTCCTGCACATGGACATGGACGCCCTCGACGCGGCTGCCGTCGGCGCTCCATTCGGGACGGAAATTGGTCTCGGTGCAGTGATAGTCCGGATCGTGGAACTCGGTCTCGAAGGTGACCGCGGTCCCGGCCAGCGCCTGCTGCAGGTAGGGCTGGATGCGGGCGTAGCGCGCCTCGCCCAGCAGTTCGCGCAGCGTCATGCCGCGCAGCTGATCCAGCGGAATGCCGAAGGTGCGCTCGTAGGCGAGGTTGTTGAAGACGTAGCGCTCGTCGGTGTCGATGAAGGCGAGCAGCGAGGGCAGGGTGTCGGTGACCGCGCGCAGGCGCGCCTCGCTGCGGTGCAACTGCTCGCGCCGCTCGCGCACGTCGCGCATCAGCCGGGCGAAGGCGCGCGCCAGCACGCCGATCTCGTCGTGGCGATGGGTCGACAGCCGCTCATAGGCCGACAGGTCGCGCGCGCTGTCGCGCACCACGCGCCGCAACTGCGCCAGCGGCGCGAACATCCAGTGGACCGCGAACCAGTTCAGCATCGCCACCATCGCGACCGCGACCGCGGACCACAGCAGGAAGCGCTGCTGCATCGCGTGCAGGGGCTGGAAGGCCTCCTTGGACGGCAGCACCGCGACCAGTTCCCAGCCGGTGGTCGCCATCAAATAGCGTGCGATCACCGGCTCGCGCGGGGTCAGGAATTCGAAGGTGGCCGGATGCGCCTGCACGCCGCAGGTCTCGCCCTGTGCGCGCGCCGGCCGCCCGACCTGCTGCTGCAGCCGGTGCTGGACGTAGACCGGCTGTGGCCCGGCAGAGACCAGGCAATAGAAACCGGTGCTGCCGATCGGGCTGTGCGGCACCTCCACCAGGAAGTTCGAGCGCGCCATGTCGATCCAGCCGCCCACCAGTCCCAGGAAGGTCTTGTCGTCCGAGACGATCGGCACGGCCAGCAGCACGCCGACCGAACCGTCGGCCCGCGCCCGGATCGGCGGGCTGATCACCGGCGCCAGCGTGCGCGCGGCCTCGCGGAAATAGGTGCGATCCGCGACCGACACCACGGTGCCGTCGCGGGCCAGCAACATGCCTTTGGCGTCGACCAGCACGGCGCTGTTGAAGGTGCCGGGAATCGGCAGCGCACGGCTGAGCATGGCCTGCAGCTCGGCCGGCGGCGCATCCATCTTCGTCTTGAATTGCGGAGCCAGGTGTTCGAGCAGGACCAGGCGGTCGCTGACCGCCGAGTCGAGCTGCTCCGCCGTCAGCTTGACCACCGAATCCTGCTGGGCCTGCAGTGCATCACGCAGGTCGGCATGGGCCGATTGCAGCGAGCCGACCACGATGGCGGCACCGAGCACGGTCGACAGACCGGCGGTGACCAGCGCGATGCGGGTCGTCAAGGACAGCGCGAACCGCGGGCGACGCGTCGGTGCCGCGGCAGGCTGCGCGCGGCGATCGTCGTTCGGTGTGTCGTGCGGTCCTTTCTGCGGTGCTTGGGGCGAGGCGTCGAGCAAGGGGGGACGGTGCATGCGTGCCCGCAAGGGCGTTCCCCGGGGTCGGCGGGTTCCGTAGGCGTCACCGTATCACATCGAGCGGCATGGTGCGAGTAGCGCGCCCGGGGTTGGCGGCTGTCGCAAAGTGCACTGCGCGCGGTATAGTCCAAGCCGTGATCCGAGCCTGGACGCCAGCGGCATCGGTGCCGGTCACGACCCTGGCGCCACGCTGCGGCGCTCCAATCCAGGCCGCCCCGGCCCGCTTTGCTATTGCGATGAAACTGCCTTCGCTTCCTCCCGCCGTCCTGGCTCTGCTGGTCGTGGCCGCCGGCGCCTGCGTCACCGCGGTGGCCGCCGTGCAGACTGCCGCGTGGAGCGAGCGGGCCGCCACGCAGCGGCTCGATGCGATGCTCGCGGCAAGCGTGATGGCGGTGCGTCAGCGGCTCGATACCGGCGAGCGTCTGCTGCGCGGGGCCAGCGGCCTGCTGGCGGCCCATCCCGAGACCACGCGCGACCAATGGCGGGCCTATATGCTCGGCACGCAGGTCGACGATCTGCCGCCAGGCATCCATTCGGTCGGCTTTGCCAGATTGACCGAGGCGTCCGGACTGGACGCGCTGATCGATTCGGTCCGCGCCGACGGCCTTCCCGCCTTCGATGTGTTTCCGCGTGGCGAGCGCCAGGTCTACGCGCCCGGCATCTTTGTCGAGCCCTTCGCGGGCCGCACCCTCGGCGCGCTCGGCTTCGATCATCTGTCCGAGCCGGCACGCCGCGCGGCCGCCGAAGCGGCGCGCGACGCGATGCAGGTCCGCATGACAGCGCGCGTGACGCTGCTGCGTGAGGCGCATCGCAGCGTCGCGCCGCAGGGCACGGTGCTGTACCTGCCGGTCTACCGCAACGGCATGCCGCTCAACGCGGTCGACGAGCGCCGGCAGGCCCTGCTCGGCTATGTCTATGCCGCCTTCCGGCTCGGCGATCTGCTGGCCGACGCCGCCGCCATTCATGGCGGCAAGCTGTCGCTGTCGCTGTATCAGGGGCGCCCCGCCGGCGCAGCCAACACGTTGCTGCTGGCCCGCGCGGGTGGCGAGGCGGCGCCGCGCACGCATACCCATCCGCTGCGCCAGCTCGACCGCGAGATGTCGTTCGGCGGCCAGATCTGGACCGTGCGGGCCACCACGCTGCCCGCCTTCGAGGACGGTGGCCCGGGACAGCCGGTGCCGCTGGTGATCGCCGGCGGGGCGCTCGGCACCGGGCTGCTCGGCTGGCTGGTGTGGCACCTCGCGGCGCGGCGCCGCACTGCCGAACGCGCCAGGCAGTCGGCCGACGTGGTGGCGCAGCGGCATGCCCGCCTGCTCGATCACGCGCCGATCTGCGTGATCGCGTTCGACCGGCACGGCACGATCACCTCGATCAACCGGCCCGGCGAGCAGATGCTGTGGTACCAGGCGCACGAGCTGGTCGGACGCATCCCGTACAGCGCGCTGCACGAGCCCGGCGAACTGGCCGCCCGTGCCCGCGCGTTGTCCGCCGAGCTTGGCCAGCCGGTGGCGCCCGGCTTCGACGCGCTGATCGCCAAGCCGCGTCTCGGTCTGGTCGACGAACACACCTGGCACTACGTCCGCAAGGGCGGCTCGACGCTGCCGGTGCAATTGACGCTGTTGCCGCTGCCGGGGGCAGGGCCGGAGGGCGGCCTCGGCAAGCACCCGGGCCAAGCCGAGCAGGATGGTACCGGCGGCTATCTGGCGATCGCGCACGATCTGACCGAGCGGCGGCGCGCCGATGCCTATATCGATCACCTCGCGCACCACGACACGCTGACCGGCCTGCCCAACCGCGACTACCTGAGCGGCCGCGCCGATGCGTTGCTGCAGGCGATCGGCGCCCGGGACGGACGGGTCGCGCTGCTGCTGATCGATCTGGACCAGTTCAAGCGCATCAACGATTCGCTGGGACACCATGTCGGCGACGACGTGCTGCGCACGATGGCCGACCGGCTGCGCGCCGCCGTGCGCCGTGCCGACCTGGCGGCGCGGATGGATGGCGATGAGTTCGCCGTGGTGTTGACCGATATTGCCGACGAAAGCGAGGCGGAACTGGCGGCGGCCAAGATCGTGGCGCGGCTTTCCGAGGAGTTGCGCTTGGGCGGGGTGCGGCTGCGCGTCACGCCGTCGATCGGCATGGCGCTGTTCCCGGCTGACGGCAATACCGTCGCCGATCTGCTGCAAGGCGCCGATGCGGCGCTGCATGCGGCCAAGCAGGGCGGCCGGGCACAAGTGCGCCGCTTCTCGCGTGATATGAAGGAGGCGTCGCTGGCCCGCTTCACCATCGAAGGCATGCTCAGGCGCGCACTGGTGGAGCAGGAATTCACGTTGCGCTATCAGCCGCTGGTCGACACCGCCAGCCAGCGCATCGTCGGCGTCGAGACGCTGATCTCGTGGCATACCCCCGAGCGGGGCGCGATGCAGCCGGCCCAGTTCATCCCGATCGCCGAACAGTGCGGCCTGATCGTGCCGATCAGCGAATGGGTGTTGGCGACCGCGTGCCGCGAGATTCAGACGCTGCGGATGCGCACCGGCATCGATCTGGAGGTTGCGGTCAATATTTCGCCGCCGCATCTGCAGCAGGCGGACTTCCCCGCGCTGGTCGACCGCTGCCTGCGCGAAAGCGGCCTGCCGGCACGCAATCTGGCGATCGAAGTCACCGAGGGCATCCTGATCGAAGGCACGCCGCAAACCATCGAGGCGTTCCGCGGCATTCGGGCGCTGGGCGTGGGCCTGTCGATCGACGACTTCGGCACCGGGTATTCCGGGTTGAGCTATCTGACACGGCTGCCGATCAACAAGCTGAAGATCGACCGCTCCTTCGTCGCCAATCTGGCCGACGCCAACGGCAATGGCGAGGACCGGGCCGTGGTGGCGGCGATCATCGCGCTGGGTCATCAGCTGCGTCTGCAGGTGGTGGCCGAAGGCGTGGAAACGGCCGACCAGTTCCGCTTCCTGCGGGAGCAGGGCTGCGATGCGGTGCAAGGCTTCCTGTTTGGCGCCGGCGTGCCGCTGGCGGAGCTGATTGCGCGCTGCGAGCAAGGCGTGACCGTGCAAACGGTCTAGCGCCGCAGCGTCGATCCGGTCCGCAGAAACGGGTACGTTTCTTCGTCGGCGCCGTTCGTCGCGATGGCCGCGTGTCGCGACGGTACAAAAAAAGAAGCCGCCAGTTGCCTGGCGGCTCGTCGGGAATGCGTCGGAGGGGTCAATTAACTCTGGCGCAGACCAGAGTTTAATTTCACTTAAGGCGTTTTGTCACTGCTTGTAATATTTACCCTTTCCGTTGTGGGGTCAAGCTGATGCCATCGTGCAACAGTTGCGCTCTTACATCGCCCTACAGCGGTGACCTTGGCTTCCCGACCCGCCCGCAGACGATGCGCATGTCCGAAAACGGCTTGCCATTGGCGGCCCGCCGGCGTCAAATCCGCGCATCCGCGCCCGCCATCCGGTCACCACTACGCGCATTCCCCTCATGACTGCCGCCGATTTCATCCGCCTGCTCTCGCTGTCCGCCATCTGGGGCGCCAGCTTCCTGTTCATCCGTGTCGGCGCGCCGGTGCTCGGCCCGCTGACCGCAGCCTTCGTCCGCGTCGTGATTGGTGCGCTGGCGTTGGCCGCCATCCTGGCCGTGCTGCGTGTCCGCTGGGATATGCGCGGCAAATGGCACCGCGTGATGGTGCTCGGCGCCATCAATTCCGGCATCCCCTTCGTGATGTACTCGGTCGCCGCCCTGTGGTTGCCGGCCGGCTATTCGGCGGTGTTCAACGCGATGACGCCGCTGATGGGGGTGCTGATCGGCGCGTTGTTCTTCGCCGAACGCATGACGCTGGCCAAGGCCGCCGGCGTACTGATCGGCGTGGCCGGCGTGGCGGTATTGACGCGCACCGGACCGGTCGCGTTCAGCGTTGAAGTGCTCTTGGGTGCGCTTGCCTGTCTCGCCGCCACCGCCTGCTATGGCTTGGCGGGCTTTCTGACGCGCCGCTGGATCAGTCAGCAGGGCGGGCTCGATGCGCGGCTGGTGGCGGCGGGCAGCATGGTGGGCGCGACGATCTTCCTGCTGCCGTTTTGCGTCGCGGCGCTGGCTCGCGAGAACACGCTGCCGGCGGCAAGCGCCGGCGTGTGGGCGGCGATGGCCGCCCTGGGCATCGTCTGCACCGCGCTGGCCTA
This sequence comes from Cupriavidus gilardii, assembly GCF_017598945.1. GTDB lineage: Bacteria > Pseudomonadota > Gammaproteobacteria > Burkholderiales > Burkholderiaceae > Cupriavidus > Cupriavidus gilardii_E. The sequence goes on along the minus strand of NZ_JAGFTW010000061.1, from coordinate 86,967 downwards.
CATTCTGTATTTCCGGCTGATCGCCGACATCGGTCCGGTGCGCGCGCTCAGCGTGACCTTTCTGATTCCGCCCTTCGGCATCGTGTGGGGCGCGGTGTTTCTTGGCGAGTCGCTGTCCTGGGCACACGCGCTGGGCGGGGCGCTGATCGGCGTGGCATTGTGGCTGGTGCTGCGGCCGGCGGCTGTGCCGGCGGTACCGGCGGCAGGGCGGCCGTGATCTCCCGGCTGTGAGCGGCATCGAGTATTGAGCAGGGAGCCGCCGGTCCGGCTAAACGGGAGCGGTTTGAGCGCCGCCACCCTGGCTGACAAGACTGGCGGCCACGTTGTACCGCTCGCGCACCAGCATGATGACCCGCCGCGCATGCGGCAAGTCGCGGACGGCATCGTCTTCGCAACGGCCCGGAAAGTCGACCTCCGCGCTCCAGTTGCAGCCGGTATGGTCCGGGCGGTGCACGCACACCGCACGCAGCTGGCAATCATGGCAGCCCGGCTGCGCGCGCAACTGCCGCGCCAGGATGCGTTTCAGTTCGGTCAATGGCTTGAACAGGCGTTCCATCGCGAAGCTCCATCGGGTGGGCCGGCATGGCGAAGCGGCGGACAGCCAGTGGAGGGCGCTCGATGCGCCGGCGCGGCCAGCGCGCCGGGCGACGGATGTTCCGGCTGCCGCGCCCTGGCCGGGCGCCCGGAAAGACACGCCGTGCAGCAGCACGGCGCCAGGAATAAAAAGGTGGCTTTGCTTGCCGGCGGAGTGTGGCGATCAAGAAAGCGGGGTCTGGTTGCTTCCCTGATCCTCCGGCGACTGGCTACTGCCAAACGCTCCGCGGTACGGAGCGGTCCCCACAAAAGACGGTGTCGGGACGCCGCCGAGGCGACGTCGCGGAATTCGTGCGGCAGTACCAAAGCGGTCCTGCCGGCTGGTCTGCGGTCCGTCCTCGGAAACTCGAGTGTCGGCGTCGTCAGACAGTGAGGCGATAGTAAATGAGAATTGATCTCATTACAAGCCTTCATTGCGCGATGAAACGTTTTGTTACGACGTCCTATCCATCGAACTAGTTCGAGACTCCGGATCTTGTTTTCATGAAATTCATGAACTACGATGCCGGTATGGACCACCACCGCCTCCCAAAGGGCCATCGTCTTATGAAGATCTATCGCACCCGGTATAAGAGCGGCGAGGGAGAATTGCCGGACAACCGCCCGGATCCATATGCGGACCACAGTTTCGTCTATGCCGGCCGCTCATTCCGTTACGGCGATGCCCTTCACCTCAATCAAAGCTTGCCGACGTACGCCAAGGCGGCCCTCCTTCCTGCGCGTGTGGACACCAACAGCAATCCACGGGCGCAATGGGCTGCGGGTGGCGCTCACCCGCGCCATGAGCCCTTTTCACACAAGGTACGGGCGAAAGCATTAGCCGAAGCAAGAGACAGCCGTCTCGAGAAGCGTTTTTCCTCAACACTACGGGTGCTGGATCGGGCAGCCGCCTCGGATCGCTACGTGGCGCTTGCAATTGCTGTCCTGGAACGCGTCCGGTCACTTGCTGAACGGCGCGGTCTCCAGTCAGGCCCCGAAGCTTTGAAGCATGGTGCAGCGGATATTGATAAGTGGCTCCGTGCTGCGGCTGAGGCGCTGGGCGAGCTCGGCGTTCCGGTTTCCGATCCGTTGCAAGCGGCCCGGGACCGTGGTCGGCATCAGGCGCTCGCTGAATTGCAAAGCCCAGACAACCTGACGCTGCGCGACGCCTCGATCTACTCTGGCCGTTCGGACGGGGCCATCAACGAAGCCCGATTGAAAGGCCGCCTCTACGCGCTTGTGCCGCCCGGCAAACAACGGGGCTTGCGTTACCCGCAGTGGCAGTTTGACGCAGAGCCCGAGCGCTTGGCTGCTGTCCTCTCTCCGTTCGTCAAGGCCAATGCCAGTTGCTGGGTGGTGCATAACTTCATGCAAAACCCGTTGGACAGCCTCGGCGGGGCGAGTCCTATGGAATGGATACTGGACGCGTCCAAGCCGATTGCCTCCGTGGTCCAGGTGGCGTTGGCCCGATATAGCGCCGACCAAGGAGCGGCTTGATGTCGGCTGTTACCGCGGAAGAGTTGGACTGCCCGTTGCCACCGGCCGATTTGGCGGACCGTTCAATGCCAGAGATCCAGTTGGACCTCAGTCGAAAGCCGCTATGGCGGATTCATCGCTCGATCTTTGGGCCGATCCACTACACGAGAAAGTCGTTGGGCGGCATTCCCTATCGCTTTGACGCGGCAAGAGACGAGTTCGGCGTGCTGTACGCCTCTCCAAGCTTCCCTGCGTGTATGGCGGAGGCCGTGATAAGGGACCGCTTTCAGGGCAAGACACTTCCGCTGTTACTCGACGAAGCAGAGCTATCTGCACGAAGCGTTACGGCGTTAGGGATCGACCGGAGCCAGCCGCTGCGCCTCGCCGACTTGACCCAGCCACACTTGCACTTGGGCATGGACAACCGCGTGCTCACAACAACGGACTATCGGGGGCCAAATCTATGGAGTTCTGCCATTTACAAGGCATATCCGCACATTGAAGGGATTTATTTCACGTCGCGGTTCGCGAATGAACCTAGCGTTGCGGTGTTCGATAGAGTCCGACTGATTCAACGGGGAAACCCGATTCCCTTGTTGCGCTTCCACATGCTGCCGGAGTTTCTGGATCGAAACAAAATCGGCCTTGCACCGTCATCGAACTGCTGGATGGACTGATAAGGGCCCGCTGTGCCGAGATAATCGACGTCGCTGATGCTGGCCCGGTGACGGGCCAGCATTCGAGCCTCAGCGTTTCAGCACCTCAGCCCATCAGTCCTTCAGTACTTCCACAAAATCTTCTGCAGCTCGCGCGTGTCGTTCGTTCTGGTCAGCGCCAGCGCCGTCAGGATCCGCGCCTTCTGCGGCAGCTGGTCGTCGACCACCACCCAGTCGTACTTGTCGTCCGGCTGCTCGCCGTTGCGGATGACCACGCCGCTGCCGGTGCGCGAGGCGCGGACGATGTGCACGCCCTTGGCGCGCGCGGCCTTCAGCGGTTCGACCATGTATTCACCGACGCTGCCATTGCCGGTGCCGGCATAGACGATGGCCTTGGCGCCGTTCTTGACCGCGGCGTCGACGCTGCCCGGATTGGCGTTGCCGTACGCATAGACGATCGCCACTTCGGGCAGGCGGTCGATGCGATCGATATCCCATTCGGTGGCCGTGGTGTGCGGACGGGCCGGCAGGCGGTAAAACAGCGTGCGGCCCTCGACCACGTAGCCCAGCGGGCCGAACGGCGAGCGGAAGGTCTCGGTCTTGAAGGTGTTGCTCTTGGTGACGTCGCGGCCCGTGTGGATCTCGTCGTTCAGCACCACCAGCGTGCCCTTGCCCCTGGACTCTGGGCTCGAGGCGACCAGTACCGCGTCGTACAGGTTCAGCGCGCCATCGGCGCCGAGCGCCGTACCCGGACGCATGGAACCGACCACTACCACCGGCTTGTCGCTCTTGAGCGTCAGGTTCAGGAAGTACGCGGTTTCTTCAATGGTGTCGGTGCCGTGCGTGATCACGACGCCGTCCACGTCGGGCCGCTTCAGCAGTTCCGACACGCGCTTGCCGAGCGTGAGCAGGCGTTCGTTGTTGAAGCTCTCCGAACCGATCTGGAAGACCTGCTCGCCCTTGACGTTGGCGACCTTCGAGATTTCCGGGACCGACGCGATGATCTTGTCGACAGGCACCACCGCGGACTGATAGGCGGCGGTATTGATGGCCGAGGCGCCCGCACCGGCAATGGTGCCGCCGGTGCCGACGATCACGATATTGGCCTTGCGGGCCTGGCTCGGCGCGGTGGCCGTCGGCGCGGTGGTCGCCGCCGGCGCGGCGGGTGCGACAACCGTCTGGGCGTGGGCAGCGCCGACAAGCAGGCCGGCGCCAAGCAGCAGCGCGGCGATCGGGCGGATACGTTGAAGGGTGGTGGTACGGGCCATGATGCTCCTCTGAATGGATGGCTTCGCGTCGCCTTGTGAGCGCGCGGCCGTGTGCAACTGTCCTTGTTGGTGTTGGATCTCTGCGCCCGTCGGTCCGGCTGTTCACCGGTTCACGTCGGGCGCAGAGCGTGGACTATACACACGGGACCGAAAGCCTTCCAGAGTCGACTGGACCGTTCCCGGACCGATGCCGGCTGTCGACTTTGTCGCGAGCGAACGTGGAGCGACGGGCCGCGATAGCGGCCCGTCGATGTCTTGCAGTGACTATCCGGCGGTTCAAGCCGCCAACCGGAACGTCCCCACCGCCCGATGCAGCGCCTCGGCCTGGTCTTCCAGCGAAGCGGCCGCCGCGGCAGCCTGCTCGACCAGCGCGGCGTTCTGCTGCGCCATCTGGTCCATCTGCGTGACGGCCTGATTCACTTGTTCGATGCCGCCGGTCTGTTCCTCGGTCGCGGCGCGCATCTCGCCGATCAGGTCGGTGACGCGCTTGACCGCCTCGACGATTTCGCCCATCGCCTTGCCGGCGTTCTCGACCAGCGCCGAGCCGTCTTCGACGCGCTGCGCCGAATTGCCGATCAGGGCCTTGATTTCCTTGGCGGCGGTAGCGCTGCGCTGGGCGAGGCTGCGCACCTCGCCCGCCACCACCGCGAAGCCGCGGCCCTGGTCGCCGGCGCGGGCGGCTTCGACGGCGGCGTTCAGCGCGAGGATGTTGGTCTGAAAGGCGATGCCTTCGATCACGCCGATGATGTCGACCACCTTGCCGGACGCATCCTTGATCTCGCCCATGGTGGACACGACCTGATGGACGATCTCGCCGCCGCGCACCGCGATCTCGGAGGCGCCCTCGGCCAACCGGCTGGCCTGGCGGGCGTTGTCGGCGGTCTGGCGCACGGTGCTGGTCAGCTGCTCCATGCTCGCGGCGGTCTCCTCCAGCGAGGCGGCCTGTTCTTCGCTGCGGCGCGACAGATCGGCGTTGCCGGCGGCGATCTGCTTGGCGGCGCCGGCGATCGAATCGGCCGAGCCGCGGATGGTGCCGATCGCGCCGGTCAGGCGCTGCTGCATCTGGGCCATCGCAAACAGCACGCTGCGCTTGTCGCCCGGTGCGACCTGGACGTCGCTGGCCAGATCGCCCTCCGCAATCCGGCTGGCGATATGCGAGGTGAGCGCCGGCTCACCGCCAAGCTGTTTATGCAGGCCATTCGCGATCCGGACGACCACCAGACTCATCAGCGTGCCGATCACCAGCAGCAGCCCCAGCGATTGCCACAGCGAGGCGCGGAAGGCCGCGTCGATGTCGTCCAGATAGACGCCGGAGATGAAGTTCCAGTCCCACGGCTTGAAGTTGGCGACATAGCTGAGCTTGGGCTGCGGCGCCTCGGCACCGGGCTTGGGCCACAGGTAATGGACGAAGCCGGTGCCCGGCCCCTTGCCGATCTCGGCGATGTCGCGGAACAGGTAGGTACCGGCCGGGTCCTTGAAGTCGGCCATGCTCTTGCCGTTCATCTCCGACTTGATCGGATGCATCACGACCACGGTGTCCGAGCGCATCAGCGTGAAATAGCCGTCGCTGCCAAAGCGCATCGCCCGCACCTTGTCGACGGCGAATTCCTTGGCCTGCTCCACCGTCAGCTTGCCGGCCTTCGCTTCGGCCTCGTAGGCCTTGACCACCGACAGCGCGGTCTCGGTGACATGGACCAGATCGGTGCGCCGCTCGTCCAGCCGCATGTTGCGCATCTGCCAGGCATCCCACAGCAGCAGCGCCAACAGGCACACCCAGCTGAGCACCAATGGCAGCAGCAATTTCTTTCTCAAGCTAAGACGTTCCAGCATCGTGTTTCCCCGTGGTCCACCGTAAAAATTGTGTTTGTCCGCGGCATAACGGCGGACCGGCGGACAAACTTGATCGGGATCGGCCTAGGGCTTTCCATGAGTGCAAATGCGGGCACAATCGTGCCAGTACGGGTAAAGTTACATGCACTTACTTACAAGTTGGGCGAACGTGAAATGCGCTGTAATACTTATTAATCACGTCTGCATTGCAGTACCAAATGAGAACAATTATTCTTTCGGTCTCCTGAAACTCCCGTTACCACGGGCCGACGGACGGCCAAGGCGGCAACCGCAACACTGCCCCGCCGCCGTCCCGTACGCCGCATTGCCCCGGCGGCAGGCAACACGCAGTAGCGCCGGAACGCAGTCATGACCGAATCCCGCTTGGAATCCCAGCTCGAGCCTCGTTTGGGCGCGGCGCAGCAGCGCCGGGCCTTCTGGCTCAAGCATTTGCACCAATGGCACTGGATCAGCTCCGCGCTGTGTCTGATCGGCATGCTGTTGTTCGCCGTCACCGGCTTCACGCTGAACCATGCCGGTCAGATAGAGGCCGAGCCGAAGGTCGTGTCCCGCAATGCCGAGGCGCCCGCCCCGGTGCTGGCGGCGTTGAAGGCGCGGAAAGCCGCCCTGGCTGACAAGGACAAGGGCCCGGTCCCCGCGGAGCTGGCCGACTGGCTGCAGCGCGAATTCGAGATCGACGCGCAGGGCCGCGAGGCCGAATGGTCGGCCGACGAGCTCTACGTGCCGCTGCCGCGGCCGGGCGGCGACGCCTGGGTCAGCGTCGCGCTGGACAGCGGCGAGACGCAGTACGAGCTGACCACGCGCGGCTGGATTTCCTACCTGAACGACCTGCACAAGGGCCGCAACACCGGCGGCGCATGGAGTCTGTTTCTGGACGTGTTCGCGTTCGCCTGCCTGGTGTTCTGCGTGACCGGCCTGTTCCTGTTGAAGCTGCACGCCGGCGGGCGCGTCGCCACCTGGCCGCTGGTCGGTCTGGGGCTGGTCGCGCCGCTGCTGCTGGCCATTTTGTTTATCCATTGACGAGGTTCCTCCATGCGTCGTTTGCTTAGCGTCTCCATGACCGGTCTGAGCGGCCTCAGCGGCCTGGCCGCGGTGTCGTTTGCCGCCCCGGTCGTAGCGGCGGAGATCAATGTCAAGGTCGAGATTCCGCGCCTGAGCGTCGCCGAATATCACCGCCCCTATGTGGCGATGTGGCTGGAGCGCGCCGATCAGAGCCCTGTCGGGACGCTGGCCGTCTGGTACGACGTCAAGCTGAAGAACGCCGAAGGCACCAAGTGGCTGAAGGACATGCGCCAGTGGTGGCGCAAGGCCGGCCGCGATCTGCAGATGCCGGCCGATGGCATTTCGGGTGCGACCCGCGCGCCGGGCGAACACACCGTGACTTTCACCGAAGGCAAGGCGCCGCTGGCGAAGCTGCCGGCGGGCGAATACCAGCTGGTGGTCGAGGCCGCGCGCGAGGTCGGCGGCCGCGAGCTGCTGCGCGTGCCGTTTACCTGGCCGCCCGAAGGTGCCAAATCCGGTGCCAAATCCGCCGCCCTATCCGCGCAGGCCAAGGGCCAGCACGAACTGGGCGCCGTCACCGTCAGCCTGAAGCCTTGAACCGGGCGGGCCGCGATGCCGCCGTCCGCCGTCTTGATCCCGTCCCTTTCCGATCCCGTGCCCTGGAGCCTTCGATGAACCGTTCCGCGATGTCCGCGATGTCCCTCTCCGCCAGGCTGTCCGCGCTGGCCCTGGTTGCGCTGCTGCCGCTGTCCGCGCATGCCCACCGCCAATGGCTGCTGCCGTCGGCCACCGTGCTGTCGGGCAGCGATCCATGGGTGACCGTCGACGCGGCGGTGTCGAACGATCTGTTCTACTTCGAGCATTTCCCGCTGCGCCTGGACAACCTCAGCGTCAGCGCACCGGACGGCAGTCCGGCCAAGGCGGAGAACCAGAGCACCGGCCGCTATCGCAGCACCTTCGACGTGCATCTGACCGCGCCGGGCACCTACAAGCTGGCGGTGGTCAACAACGGCCTGTTCGCCAGCTACAAGGAGAATGGCCAGACCAAGCGCTGGCGCGGCTCGGCCGAGGAGTTCGCGCAAAAGGTGCCGGCCAACGCGCAGGATCTGCAGGTGACGCAGGCCGAGAGCCGGCTCGAAACCTTCGTGACCGCCGGCAAGCCGACCACCCAGGCGTTGAAGACCACGGGCCGCGGGCTCGAACTCGCGCCCGTCACCCATCCGAACGATCTGTTCGCCGGCGAGCCGGCCAACTTCCGGCTGCTGCTCGACGGCAAGCCGGCCGCCAATGTCGAGGTGGAGGTCGTGCCAGGCGGCAACCGTTATCGCGACCAGCTCGGCGAGATGAAGGTCAAGACCGATGCCGACGGCAAGTTCACCGTCAAGTGGCCGTCGCCGGGCATGTACTGGATCGAGGCCGAGGTGCGCGACGACAAGGTCTCGATCAAGCCTGCCAAGGCGCGCCGCGCGGCCTATATGGCGACCTTCGAGGTGCTGCCGCAATAAGCGGGGCGAGTCCTGTCCGATGTTGTCGATGTCTGCCCCTTCGGCGCTGCCTTTCACCTCGTCCGCGCCGGCACCCGCCGCGCGGCGTGTGCTGGTGCCGCTGACGCTCGATGCACCGCCGTCGCCGCCGGACGGCGCGGCGGTGCTGCATCGCTGCGGCGGGCGGACGATGGGGACCACCTGGTCGGTGCGCTGCCTGCTCGCGCGCGATGACGATGCGGCGTCGATCGAAGCCGGTATCGCTGCATTGCTCTCGCAGATCGTCGCGCAGATGAGCAACTGGATCGACGACTCCGATATCGGCCGCTTCAACGGCGCAGCGGCGGGCAGCTGGCTGTCGTTGCCGTCTGCCTGCTTCTCGGTCCTGCAGGCGGCGCTGGCGGTCGCGCGCGACAGCGGCGGCGCCTACGATCCGAGCGCGGGACCGCTGGTGACGCTGTGGGGCTTCGGCCCCGGCGGTCCGCGCGCGGTGCCGCCGGGCGCCGACGAGGTCGAAGCGGCGCGGGCCCGCTGCGGCTGGGCCCGCATCGAACTCGACGAGGAACGGCGCCGTGCGCGTCAGCCCGGTGGCGTGTCGATCGACCTTTGCGCGATCGCCAAGGGCTATGCGGTCGACGCGGCCTCGGCATGGCTGTCGGCGCGCGGCGTGCCGCACCATCTGGTCGAGATCGGCGGTGAGCTGCGCGGCGAGGGCGTGAAGCCCGACGGCCTGCCGTGGTGGGTCGAACTCGAAAGCCCGCCGGCCGCGGACGATGCCCGCGCTGCAGATGCCGCCGTGCAGACGGTGGTGGCGCTGCACGGCCTGTCGGTCGCGACCTCCGGCGATTACCGGCGCTATTTCGACAGCGGCGGCCGCCGCTACGCCCACACGCTCGATCCCCGCACCGGTTATCCGGCCAGCCACGCGCTGGCCTCCGTCACGGTGCTGCATCGGCAATGCATGATGGCCGACGCGCTGTCGACCGCGCTGACCGTGCTCGGCCCCGAGGCCGGCCTGGCCTTCGCCACGCAGCGCGGCATCGCGGCGAGGATGCTGCTGCGTACGCCGCAAGGCTTCACCGAACGCGTTTCGCCGGCCTTTGCGGCGATGCTCGCATGAGCGCGCCGCGACGATTCGGCTTGCCATCGCTGGCGAGCGCGCTCAGCGGACTGGCTGGCGCATCGGGGCTGGCGCTATCTCTCGCCGGCGCCGGCAAATGGCCGACCGCCGGCGGTGTCGCGCTCGCCTACGCCGGCTTCTGCGGCGCGATCCTCGCGCTGCATCGCCATCGTCGCCAGCGAAGCGCCGCCTTCGCGTCGACCGCCGACGATGCCACGCTGATCGCCTATGCCAGCCAGACCGGGTTTGCCGAACAACTGGCGATGCAGACCGCCCAGGCGCTGCAGCGTGCCGGCCTGCCGGTGCGGGTCGCCTCGTTTGCCGACCTCGACCCGTCCGCGCTGACGCGCTGCCGGCAGGCCCTGTTCGTCGCCAGCACCACCGGCGAGGGCGATGCGCCCGACAGCGCCGCAGGCTTCACGCGCAAGCTGGCCGCTGCGGGCGGCGACGGCTTGCACCGCCTGCGCTACGGCATCCTGGCGCTGGGCGACAGCAGCTACGCGAATTTCTGCGCCTACGGCCATGCCCTGGCCGCGGCGCTGCAACGCGCGCAGGCGCAGCCGCTGTTCGATCTGGTCGAGGTCGACAACGGCGACACCGGCGCGTTGCGCCATTGGCAGAACCACTTGTCCGCGCTGGCGGGCGGCGCCGAGATCGCCGATTGGGAGGCGCCGCGCTACGGCCGCTGGCGGCTGGTCGATCGCCGGCTGATGAATGCCGGCAGCGCGGGCGCGCCGGCCTTCCATCTGGCGCTGGAGCCGGAGACGCCGGCCGCGCTGGACTGGCAGGCCGGCGATATCGCGGAGGTCGGCCCGCGCCTGCCTCCCGAGCAGGTCGCGCAACTGCTGCGTGACCTGTCCCTCGAGGGCGCCACGCCGGTGCGCTGCGATGGCGAAGCGATGTCGCTATCGGACGCGCTCGCCACGCGCATGCCGTTGCCGGCGCCGCACGCCGAGGCGCTGCGCGGCCTGTCTCCTCAGGCGCTGATCGACGCGCTGCCGCCGCTGCCGCACCGCGAATATTCGATCGCTTCGCTGCCCGCCGATGGCCGGCTCGAACTGCTGGTGCGCCAGACGCGCCACGACGACGGCCGGCTCGGGCTGGCTTCGGGCTGGCTGACCGAACACGCGCCGCTGGGCGCCACCATCGCGCTGCGCGTGCGCATCAATCGCGCGTTCCACGCGCCGGCCGACGACCGTCCGCTGCTGCTGATCGGCAACGGCACGGGCATGGCCGGCCTGCGCGCGCTGCTGAAGGCGCGCGCCGCCGTGGGCCACCGGCGCAACTGGCTGCTGTTCGGCGAACGCAGCGCGGCGCACGACGCCTTCTATCGGGAAGAACTGGAGGCGTGGCAGGCCACCGGCATGCTGGAGCGCCTGGACCAGACCTGGTCGCGCGACGGCGCGCCCCTGCGCTACGTGCAGGACGCGGTGCGCGCCGCCGCGCCGCAGATTCGCGCGTGGGTCGAGGCCGGCGCAGCGATCTACGTGTGCGGCAGCCTGCAGGGCATGGCCAGCGGCGTCAACGACGCCCTTGCCGAGGCGCTGGGGGCACAGACGCTTGCGGCGCTGGCCGAGAACGGACGCTATCGGCGCGACGTCTACTGAGCGGGACCCGTGGCCCGCTCGCTGGAACTGCTGTCCTACTCGACGCCCGGAAAGCGCATGTCCTCGTACCGAACGAAGCGCGTACCGCGCGTCCACCGATAGCCCAGCCAGATCGCCAGGAAGATCGGAATGCCGATATAGGTGGCTGCCACCGACCACCAGTCGATCTTGCCGCTGAGGAAGGCCTGATAGTTCTGTCCCAGCGCGATCACCAGGCACAGCACGAACGCGAAGATCGGGCCGTACGGGAAGAACGGCGAGCGGTACGGCAGCCGCGACAGATCGAGACCGCGCCGCGTCCAGCCCTTGCGGAAGCGGTAGTGGCTGATGGCGATGCCGAGCCACGCGATAAAGCCTGTCATGCCGGACAGGCTCAGCAGCCACAGATAGACCGACTTGCTCTCGAACAGCGAGGTCAGGAAACACAGCGCGCCGACCGCGGTGGTGGCCAGCAGCGCGGGCATCGGCACGCCATTGCGGGTCAGCCGCGCAAACACGCGCGGCGCGCGGCCCTCGGTGGCGAGGTTGTAGAGCATCCGCGTCGAGGCATACATGCCGGAATTGCCGGCCGACAGCACCGCGGTCAGGATCACCGCGTTCATCAGGCCGGCGGCGAAGGCTAGCCCCGCATTGCGGAACACCAGCGTGAACGGGCTGACGCCGATGGTCTGCACGTCGCTCTTGAGCAGGCTCGGATCGGTATAGGGGATCAGCACGCCGATCACCGCGATGGCCAGCACATAGAACAGCAGGATGCGCCAGAACACCTGCCGCACCGCGCGCGGAATATTGCGGGCCGGATCGGCCGATTCGCCGGCCGCGACGCCGATCAGTTCGGTGCCCTGGAACGAGAAGCCGGCGATCATCGCCACGCCGATCATCGCGGGCAGGCCGCCGACGAACGGGGCGTCGCCGAGCGTCAGATTGGCCAGGCTCGGCGGCACGTCGCCGCGCAAAATGCCGAAGATCATCAGCGTGCCGATGGCGATGAACGCGATCACGGTCACCACCTTGACCAGCGAGCACCAGTATTCCGCCTCGCCGAAGCCCCGCACCGAGATCGCGTTCAGGCCGAACATCACCGCCAGGAACAGCCCGCTCCACAGCATCCCGGGCGTGTCGGGGAACCAGTACTGCATCACCAGCTGCGCCGCGGCCAGTTCCACCGCGATCGTCACCGCCCAGTTGTACCAGTAGTTCCAGCCGAGCGCGAAGCCGAAGCCCTCGTCGACATACATCGAGCCGTAGGTCGAGAACGAGCCCGACACCGGCATATAGGCCGCCAGTTCGCCCAGGCTCGTCATCAGGAAATAGACCATCGCGCCGATCAGCAGGTACGCGGCAAGCGCCCCGCCCGGGCCGGCCTGGGCGATGGTGGCGCCCGAGGCGACGAACAGTCCCGTGCCGATCGAGCCGCCGATGGCGATCATGCTCAGATGGCGGGCCCGCAGCTTGCGCTGCAAGGTCGGGGGCGCGGCGTCGGCGGCCGCACCGGCAGCGGTGTCGACGGCGGCGCCGCGCGGTGGATGGGAAGCGGTCATGGTGAACACAGGAAGGCCAGCAATGGGGCGGCATCCTATAAGAAAACCCGCCCGCGGGATAGCCGGCCCGCCAACTCGGTAGAATCGTGGCTTCCCTGCCCGCGCGGCCGAGCGGCGCGCCAGCGCGCCGCGGTCCCGACACCATGAAGCTGAATCTCGATTTCAACGACAGCATCCTGCTGCATATCGTGCTGAGCGTGCTCATCGTTCTGTTGGGCGTGCTGCTGGTCAAGCTGAGCAACCGCTTCTTCGTCTCGCGCCAGCTGGCCGATCGCGACAACCTGCGCAGCTATCGCACCTGGACCGTGGCCTCGCGCAATCTGATCGGCGCCGTGGTCTTCCTGCTGCTGCTCGGCATCTGGGTCTCCGAGCTGAAGAGCGTCGCGATCTCGCTGGCCGCCTTTGCCGCCGCGCTGATGATCTCCGGCAAGGAGCTGGTGATGTGTTTTCTCGGCGCGTTCATGCGGATGGTGGCGCGGCCGTTCCAGCTCGGCGATCTGGTCGAGATCGGCCAGTATGCCGGCGAGGTGATCGACATGGACGCGCTGACCACCACGCTGGTCGAGGTCGCGCCCACGCGCCAGTTCACCGGCTACACGGTGCAGGTGCCCAACAGCCTGCTGCTGACCGTCGCGGTGCGCAACCATTCGCAGGCGGGCAAATACACGCTGGATACCGTGCGGATTCCGCTGGCGGCGCAGTGCGACCCGGACCGCATCGAGGCGCAGCTGCTCGATGTCGCGCAGCAGGCGTGCGCGCCGTTTCTCGAGGCGGCCGGCCAGAGCCTGCGCCGCTATGGCGATACGCGCTTTCTCGATCTGTCGCAGTTCGCCCCGCGCGTGATGTTCGAACCGGTCGGCACCGACCGGCTCGACGCGATCGTGCGTTTTCCCGCGCCGGTCGGCGGGCGCCTCGCGGTGGCGCAGCAGATCATCCGGCATTTCTATCGGCAGCGGATGAACGAGAGCAAGGAGGCCGGCAGCGATGCGGCCGCCGAGGCCACTGCGCAGGCGAGTCAGCGCGAGGCCGCGGAGGACCGGGCGCGGATGGCCCGCACCGGACGCCCCGGCACGGCTGGCGGCACGGGGACGCCGGACGCCAGTGGGCCGCCTGCTTCGTCGCCGGCGTTCTGATTGCCGTCTGACTGCCTTCCGACGGTCGGCCCCGCGGGCCTGTAGCGGGCGTTCCACTCCGGCCCGGCTTGCGGCCGGTCACCGCACAGCACGGTGCGCCGCTGGCGCAGTGCGCCATGACCGCCGCGGCGCTTGCCCTTACACTAGGGCGGTCCGTTGGCGGCGCGCGACGGGTTCGAGCCGTCCCTGCGCCCCGCCCACCCATCCGCTCCAACCCGTATGAAACCAACGAATCCCACTTCGGACGCCGCCTCGTCCGCGCACCCCGCGCAAGCTGCGCGCCCGCGTGCCTCCTCGCTGCGCCATGCGGCCAGCGTGCTGGTGCTGCGCGACGGCGCGGCCGGCATGGAAGTGCTGCTGGTGCGCCGGCCCGAACGGCAGGACGATCGCAGCAGCGGCGCCTACGTGTTTCCCGGCGGCACGCTCGATCCGCAGGACAATCAGCTGCACGGGCTGTGCGAAGGGCTGGACGATGCCGCCGCGAGCGCGCGGCTGCGCCTGTCCGCGGGCGGACTCGACTACTACCTGTGCGCGGTGCGCGAATGCTGCGAGGAGGCGGGCCTGCTGTTCGCCTATCAGCGCGACGGCGAGATGGTTGCGCTGGAACGCTTCGACGACGCGCAGCTGGCCTGGCTGCGCGAGGCGGTGCGCTACGGCGGCCCCGGCATCGCCGAGGTCTGCCGCCGCTTCGATCTGCGCCTGGCGATGGACAAGATGGCCTACATCAGCCACTGGCTGACGCCGCCGGGCCTGCCCAAACGTTTCGATACGCGCTTCTTCGTCGCGGTGCTGCCGCCGGGCCAGAGCGCGATGCACGACGGCATCGAGGCGGTCGACCATCGCTGGGTGCGCCCGTCGGAGGCGATCGCACCGGACAGCGGCATGACGCTGGTCAACGTGACGCGGCGCATGCTGGCGTCGATCGCGCATTTTCCGACGGCGCAGGCCTGCTTCGACTATGCGCAGGGACTGCGCGAGATCGCGCTGATCATGCCGCGGCTGGCCAATGGCCCCAAGGGCGTGCGGCCGGTGCAGCCGGACGAGCCGCCCTACGCGGAGATTGCGCGTATCGACCCGGACGGCGCCGGCCATGGACGCTATGCGCTCGAACCGGGCGTGCCGGTGCGGCTCTCCGAACGGGTCTGGCGCGTGACCGCCGACAACGGCAACGCGATGACCGGTCCCGGCACCAATACCTATCTGGTCGGCGGCGGCAGCCGCAACGAATGGGCGGTGATCGATCCGGGCCCCGACGACGAGGCGCATCAGCGCGCGGTGCTGGCCGCGGCGCCAGGACCGATTCGCTGGATCCTCGCCACGCACACGCATATCGATCATTCGCCGGGCGCGGTGCGGCTGCGCGAAGCGACCGGGGCCCAGGTGATGGGGCGTCTGGCAAACCGCCCCGAGCGGCAGGACCCGACCTTTGCACCGGACCGCGTGCTGGAACATGGCGAGCGCATCGTGCTCGGCGACACGGAGGTACCGGGCGACGCCATCACGCTGCGCGTCGTGCATACCCCGGGCCATGCGTCCAATCACCTGTGCTTTCTGCTCGAGGAAGAGAAGCTGCTGTTTACCGGCGACCACGTGATGCAGGGCTCGACCGTCGTGATCGGCCCGCCCGATGGCGACATGCGCGCGTACCTGGCCTCGCTCGCCGCGCTGCTCGACGAGGACCTCGAATGGCTGGCGCCCGGCCATGGCTTTCTGATGCCGCGTCCGCGCGAAGCGATCCGGCTGCTGATGCGCCATCGCCAGCATCGCGAGGCCAAGGTCGTCAATGCGCTGCGCGAGCTGGGCCCGGCGCCGATCGAGACGCTGCTGCCGCGCGTCTACGACGACGTGCCGCCGCGCATGCTGCCGGTCGCGCAGCGTTCGCTGCTCGCGCATCTGCTGAAGCTGCAGGCCGACGGACAGGCGCAGGAAGCGCAGGGCGACTGGCGCATGTTGCAGTAGATCCAGCAGGTTCGAGCCCGACTCGTCCCGGCCGATGCGCCGGCGCGCGCAACGTCGCAGTGGATTTCCCGATGGCCTCATCAAGTTGAAGCGGAACAAGGAGACACCATGAAAGCTGCCGTGCTGCATCAGCCCAGGACCCCGCTGGTCATCGAAGACCTCGCCATCGACAAGCCCGGCCCGCGCGAGGTGCTGGTGCGCACCGCGGCGGTGGGGGTCTGCCATTCGGATCTGCATTTTCTGGACGGCGCCTATCCGTTTCCGATGCCGGTGGTGCTGGGGCACGAAGCGGCCGGTGTGGTCGAGCAGGTCGGCGCCGAGGTGCGGACGGTCAAGCCCGGCGATCATGTGATCACCTGCCTGTCGGCCTATTGCGGCCACTGCGAGCACTGCCTGAGCGGCCATCTGTCGCTGTGCGTCGCACCCGATACGCGCCGGCGCGAAGACGAGCCGCCGCGGCTGCGCGCCACCGGCACGGCGGCGATGAACCAGTTCCTGAACCTGTCGGCCTTCGCCGAACAGATGCTGATCCACGAGCATGCGCTGGTGGCGATCCGGCGCGACATGCCGCTGGACCGAGCCGCACTGATCGGCTGCGCGGTGACCACCGGCTTCGGCGCGGTCGCGCATACGGCGGGCGTGCGACCGGGCGAGACCGTGGCGGTGATCGGCTGCGGCGGCATCGGGCTGGCCACTATCAACGGCGCCGCGCTGGCGGGCGCGGGCCGCATCATCGCGATCGATCGGCTGCCCGGCAAGCTCGAGCTCGCGCGGCGCTTCGGCGCCACCGATGTGGTCGACGCCAGCGCCGCCGATCCGGTCGACGCGGTGCGCACGTTGACCGGCGGCGGCGTTCACCACGCGTTCGAGGCGATCGGCCTGAAGGCGACCGCCGAGCAGGCGTGGGCGATGCTGCGCCGGGGTGGGACCGCCACCGTGATCGGCATGCTGCCGCCGGGCGTCAAGATCGAGCTCAAGGGCACCGACTTTCTCGCCGAGAAGCGCATCCAGGGCTCGATGATGGGATCGAACCGCTTCCCGATCGACATGCCGCGGCTGGTGGACTTCTATCTGTCCGGCCGGCTCGAGCTCGATGCGCTGATCGCGCAGCGATTGCCGCTCGAGCGCATCAACGAGGCCTTCGACGAACTGCGGCGCGGCGAGCTGGCGCGTTCGGTGATTCTGTTCGAGCACTAGCCTGCCGCGTCGGCCGAGCCGCCGTGCAGCGATGCCGCGCGCGCTGTGGGAAAATCCCGCTCGCGCGCCGCATGCCAGGCGCCAGCGAACGGGACGATGAAGACGATCGAATGGAAGGATTGGGAAATCTTCTGCCGCGTGGTCGAGGCAGGCACCTTCACGCATGGGGCCGAACTGGCCGAGGTGCCGAAGTCGTCCGCGAGCGCGGCGATCGCCCGGCTTGAAGCGCAGCTCGGCGGACGGCTGTTCGAGCGCAACACGCGCCGCGTGCGCGTGACCGAGCAAGGCCAGCGGCTGTACGAACGCGTCGCGCCGCATTTCGCCGCGTTGCGCGAGATCAGCGCGGAGGCCGCGTCGGCAAGCGAGCAGGTCAGCGGCACGCTGCGGATCGCCACGCCGTACGAGGTCGGCTCGCAGCATCTGGCCCCGAGCCTGTCGCGCCTGCTGTCGCTGCATCCGAACCTGAAGGTGCAGATCGACGTCACCTGGGATCAGCCCGATCTGCTCAAGCACGGCTACGACCTCGCCTTCGTGATGACCAACACCACGCTGCACGACAGCTCGTTTGCCAGCAAGCGTGTGGTGCTGGTCGAGCGCGCGTTCTATGCGGCGCCGTCGCTGATCCAGGCGCGCGGCCTGCCGCGCTCGCCCGGCGATCTGAACGGCTGGCCCGTGATCGGCAATGCCGACGACCGGCGTTGGGAGTTCGTGCAGGACGGCGTCGAAGTGGCCGTGCTGCCGGTCGAGCCGCGCATCCGCACGCATAACGCCGAGATCCGGCTCAAGGCCGCGACCGACGGGCTGGGCGTGACGCGGCTCTCGCCGAAGTTCGTCGAGGAGCATGTCCGCCAGGGCCAGCTGGTGCGCGTGCTGCCGGCCTATGCGTCGTCGCCGCTGAAGGTCTATGTGCTGATGCCCGCGCGCAAGCTGATGCCCGCCGCGGTGCGGGCGTTGCTGGACGTGATGGAAAACACGCTGGGTGCCCCAGCGCCGGCGCGTGGGGCACGGCGCGCGGGAAAGGCCGAGGCCAGGGCCGAAACCGACGCCGGCATCAAGGCCGATATCAAGGCTGATATCAAGGCATGAGGGCCGGGCGGCCCCGATCAGAACGGCTGATCGCCGGTCCGCAGTTCGATGCCCAGCGTCTCGCCGATCGCCAGGATCTCGTCATCGTCCTCGGCGCGCGCGATCCAGCCCGCGTAGACACCCGAGCCGATCTCCCAGTGCCATAGCGTGATGCCGGCCGCGCGCAGTTGCTCGTGGGCCTGCTCCATCAACTCGGGGACGGTGGTGCTGCCGAGGAAGTCCTCGTCCTCGGGATCGTCGACACCCCAGTCCAGCACCAGCGCAACGCGCGCCGCCAGCTGGTTCAGGCAGTCGATAAAGGTCGCGGTGTCATTCTGTTCGACCTGGAAGCCCGCTTCCCAGTCGATCACGTCCTGCACCAGCGACAGCAGTTCGACGCCTTCCACCGTGTCGTCGGCTTCCTCCAGCGCTTCGTCGAGCAGCGCCAGCTGCTTGTCGACCATCGCGCCGTCGTCGAAGTTGATCATGCCCAGCAGCCGTTCGACCGCCTGGCGCGACTCGTCGTCGATGACTCCATTCACGCTCAGCCCTCCCGCTTCCGTGTGCAAACCCAGTGTGCCGACCCGCGCTGCGGCTTTAATGCGCCAGTTGTCCGATTTCCCGCAGTCCCCGCGGCGTCACCCGCAGCGCCCGCGACGATGGCGTGCGCTCGATCCAGCGCCGCTGCAGCATCGCATCCAGCAGGGCCGCGCCCAGTGCGCCGCCCAGATGCGGCTTGCGTTCGCTCCAGTCGGGGCAGGTGCAGGCGAATTGCCTGCGCTTGCGGCGTGCGCCGTCCAGATCGACGCCGAGCTGCACCATGCCGTGCGCGCCGTGCTCGGACAGTTCCACCGCGCTGTCCCGCACCAGGATCCAGCCCGAACGCGCCATGCGCGCGAACAGATCGACTGCCAGTTCGCCGGCCAGATGGTCGTAGCAGGTGCGCGCGTGGCGCAGCGTCGCCGGCGCAGTGCGCGACGGCGGCACCGCACGCAGCCGCGGCGGCCGGCTCGCCTGCGAGGCCGCGGCCAGGGCCTCGATCGCTACGCCGATCTCGGGCGTAGCCAGCCGGTAATAGCGATTGCGGCCGTGCGTCTCCACCGCCAGCAAGCCGCCCTCGGCCAGCCGCGCCAGATGCCCGCTGGTCGACGACGCCGACAGCCCGGCGATCAGTCCGAGTTCGCCGGCCGGTCTCGCGCTGCCGTCCATCAATGCCCACAGCATCGCCGCGCGGCCCGGGTCGGCGAGCAGGCCGGCCAACTGACTGATGCTGGGAGCGTATTCCATAGTTCATTCCACGGTGAAACAACGATCGCAGTATAGGCCGATACTTGCCGATATCAACCTTGCCCTGCCGGCCGTGATGCATGCTGTCATGCCGCTGTGAAACCCATGACCCTCGATTCGACGAAGCCGCCTCCCGACCCCCTGACGGCTGCAACGCATCCCGATCCCTATCCCTACTATCGCGAACTCGCCCGCATGCAGCCGTTTCACCGCGACGCCATGCTGATGCTGTGGGTCGCTGCCGGCCCGGCCGAGGTGGCGGCGGTGCTGTCGCATCCGGCATGCCGGGTGCGGCCGCCGGGACAACCGGTGCCGCCCCCGCTTGCGCAGTCGCCTGCCGGCAACCTGTTCGCGCGGCTGATCCGCATGAATGACGGGCCGGGCCATGTGCCATTGAAGGCGGTGCTGCAAAGACAGTTGGCGAGCCTTGAGCTGGGCGAGGTGCGCGCCGCTGCATCGGGATGGGCGCGTCTGCTGCCGGCGACGCACGATCACGCCGCCACCGCGAATCGCTGGAGCAGCGCGCTGCCGGTGATCGCGATCGCGGGTTTGCTCGGCTTCGCGGCCGTCGATGACGAAGCCACCGCCAGTCGGATCGCCGCGCAGATCGCCAGCTTTGCCGCCGCCATGTCTCCGCTGGCCGGCCCGGCCGACATCGCGGCCGGCATCGACGCGGCGGCATCGCTGCAGACGCTGCCTCTGCGTGCCGATACGCCGTGGACGCGGGCGCTGCGCGAGCACGCACGCGCAGCCGGTGTCGACGACACCGCGCTCGCCGCGAACCTGCTGGGCCTGATGGTGCAGAGCTGCGAGGCGACCGCCGGGCTGATCGGCAACACGCTGTTATGGCTGGCGCGCGATGCGGCCGCGGCCCACGATCTGCCGGCGACCGTGGCAACGGTGCTGCGGGCCGATCCGCCGATTCACAACACGCGCCGCTTCATGGCCGAGGACGCGCGCGTCTGCGGCGTGCCGCTGCGGCGGGGCGACGGCATCCTGGTGCTGCTGGCCGCTGCGGCCGTGTCGGATGTGCGATCGCCAACGGCCTCGGACACTGCGGGCGAACGCCAATGGACGTTCGGCCATGGTGCGCATCGATGCCCCGGCGACGCGCTGGCGGCGACGCTGGCCGAAGCGACCGTCGCCGCGCTGCTGGCGCGCAGCATCGCGCCCGCCACGCTGGCAAAGGCGTATCGTTACCGCCCATCGCTGAATGCGCGTATCCCGCAGTTCCTTTGATCTTCCTATTCTCTGATCCTGATTTGCACGAAAGCCCGCCAAAGGACGCCCAATGATTGCCGTGATCTTTGAAGTCGAATTCGCCCCGGGGCAGAAGGATGCCTATCTCGATATCGCCGCGCAGTTGCGCCCCACGCTCGAGGCCATCGATGGCTTCATCTCGGTCGAGCGTTTTCAGAGCCTGAGCACGCCCGGCAAGGTGCTGTCGCTGTCGTTCTTCCGGGACGAGGCGGCGGTGCAGGCCTGGCGCAATACCGTCGAGCACCGCCATGCGCAGGCCGCCGGCCGCGGCGGCGTGTTCTCGGACTACCGGCTGCGCGTGGCACAGGTGCTGCGCGATTACGGCATGCATCGTCGCGACCAGGCGCCCGGCGACAGCCGTGCCGTGCACGATGCCGCGTCCGACGGTCAGTGAGGGCGCGGCATGGATGCGCATACGCTGGTCGCACAAGCGCTGTTTATCGGCCTGACCTTCCTGCTGGCCGGCTTTGTCAAGGGCGTGGTCGGACTCGGCCTGCCGACGGTCGCCGTCGGCCTGCTGGGACTGGTGATGCCGCCGATGCAGGCCGCCGCGCTGCTGGTCGCGCCGTCGATGGTGACCAATGTGGTCCAACTCGCCGCCGGTCCGCGCTTCGGTGCGCTGGTGATGCGGCTCTGGCCGATGCTGCTGGGCATCGTCGTGGGGACGCTGGTGGCCGGCGCGCTGGCGCCGCCGTCGGCGATGCAGCAGGCCACCGCGGCGCTCGGCATTGCGCTGATCGCCTATGCCGCGGTGGGGCTGTCGTCGTGGCAGTTGAACGTGCCTGCGGCCCATGAGCGGTGGCTGGCGCCGCTGATCGGCCTGGCTACCGGCGCGATCACCGCGGTGACCGGTGTGCTGGTGATTCCCGCAGTGCCCTACCTGCAGGGGCTGCGCCTGGCGCGTGAGGAACTGGTGCAGGCGCTGGGGCTGTCGTTCACCGTATCGACCGTGGCGCTGGCGATCAATCTGCTGATGCACGGCGTGCTGGGGCAGGCGCCGGTGCTGGGCGCTTCGCTGGCGACGCTGGTGCCCGCGCTGGCCGGCATGTGGCTCGGCCAGAAGCTGCGCAACCGGATCAGTGCGGCGCTGTTCCGGCGGCTGTTCTTCATCGGGCTGCTGTTGCTGGGGGCGGATCTCGCCTGGCGCGGCTGGCATTGAGCGCACGCCGTGCTGCCCGGCATGGCACATCGCATCGGCATGCCGCGTCCCGGCTTGCCGCATAATGGCCTCGGTCCCGACCCGCGGACCGTAAAGCGTAAAGCGTAAAGCGCAAGGCTGACCGATGCCGACCCCTCGCCGCCGCCGCACCGTCAATCCCTGGGCCAAGCTTGGCAAGACCGCGGCCCGCCAGATGCAGCAGATGCAGCGCGCGGTCGCGCGCACCGTCACCAAATCGGTGGCGCGTACCGTTGCCAATACCGTGGCGCATTCCGTCACGCAGGCCGCGCATCAGGGCAAGGAAGCGCGGCGCGTGCTGTCCGGCGTCACCTCGCCGGTGCCCGCGCCGACCAGCCGCGGCGGCGGTCGATGGCAGGAGGGCGTCTGGGGTTTCGGTCCGCTGGCGCAACGCCGCTATCGGCTGTTCATCCCGCCTGGCGTGGGCGCCGCGCGGCCCGCCCCCTTGCTGGTGCTGCTGCATGGTTGCGGGCAGGATGCCGCCAGCTTCGCCGCCTGCACGCGCGTGGCCGCGCTGGCGCGGGCCCGCCACTGCATCGTGCTGCTGCCCGAGCAGTCCTCGCGTGCCAATGCGCATCGATGCTGGAACTGGTTCCGCGGCGAGGCGCAGGCCGCGGCGGAGGCCAGTCTGCTGATGGGGATGATCGACCATGTCTGCCGTGTGCATCCGGTGCAGGGCGACCGCCTGCATCTGCTTGGACTGTCCGCCGGCGGCGCGATGGCCCTGATGCTGGCGCTGCGCTATCCCGACCGCTTCGTCGCCGTCGGTTCGCACTCGGGTGCGGCGCCGCATCTGGCGCGCAATGCCACGCAGGCCGGTCGCGTGATGCGCGGCTCGCTGAGCGGACACACCGACGCGCAACTGCAGGCGCTGCGGCTGCAGTTGCGCGGCAGGACACCGCCGCCGCTGCTGTTGATCCATGGCGATGCCGATCATGTGGTGGCGTACGACAACGCGATCGCCAGTGCGACGCTGTGGCTGTCGCTATCGACGCCCGGCGCCTTGCCGGCCGCCGCGGCCCACCCATCGGTGCGCCTGCTGCGGCGGGGGGAACGCCGCTCGGTCGCGGTGCATGACTGGCGCCGCGACGGCAGGCTCTATATCCGGCTGGTACGGGTCGAAGGACTGGGCCATGCGTGGAGCGGCGGCGCCGCCAGCCAGGCGTATGCGGATCCGTCCGGCCCCGATGCGCTGCGTATCGCCTGGGGGTTCTTTGCCGCGGTCGCGCCGGCGCCGGTACGAAGGCGCGCGGTCGCCTGACGCCGCGGGCTCAGTCCTGCCGCCGCGCGCCCGGCGCGACGATTTCCAGATCGGATTGCGCGCAGGCCACGCAAGGCAGCAGATAGCCTTCGTCCTTCTCGTCGGGACTCAGTCCCGGCCATTCGATCCGGTAGCGGATGCTGCCGGACGCCAGCCGACACAGGCAGGCGCGGCAGGTACCGTTGCGGCACGAGCTGGGCAATCG
The DNA here is from genome assembly GCF_017598945.1 of Cupriavidus gilardii. Classification (GTDB taxonomy): domain Bacteria; phylum Pseudomonadota; class Gammaproteobacteria; order Burkholderiales; family Burkholderiaceae; genus Cupriavidus; species Cupriavidus gilardii_E. The sequence continues at coordinate 63,845 of NZ_JAGFTW010000061.1, read as the reverse complement.
AATGCCCGCGCGCAGCGCGGCTTCGAGGATCGATTGCGTCGGCTCGGCGGCGAACTCGAACCCCGAGGGTGCGATACGCACACGCAGCGGCGATGCGCTGTTCGGTTCGCTGTCGAGTCCGCTCATCGCCTCGCTCGATGCCTCGCTCATCGCCGTGCCTCGTCGTCCTGATCCATGCGGGGGAACTGCGCACGCCCATGCGTGGCGTCGCGCAGCGCCGCGCGTGCGGCCTCGACTTCGCTGGCGGGCAGCCTCACCGCCAGCTTGACGGTGGACCCATAGGCGCTGTCGACCAGCGTGTGACCGGTCTGTTCGAGCCAGCGCCGCACACGTGCCTCGTCGGCATAGTCGACTTCGAGCGCGAGGTTCGCATAGGCGATGCGCTCGACGCGTTCCGCCGTCTTCAGCGCGGCGGCGATCGCGTCGGTATAGGCGCGCACGAGCCCACCGGCACCGAGCTTGATGCCGCCGTAGTAGCGCACCACCGCGGCAAGCACGCCATCGAGTTCGTGATGGCGCAGCACTTCGAGAATCGGCCGCCCCGCGGTGCCCGACGGTTCGCCATCGTCCGACATGCCGGACTGCCCGCCGGCCAGCAGCGCCCAGCAGACATGGGTCGCGCCGGGATGCTCGGCGCGCAGCGCCTGCACGGCCCGCATCGCCTCGTCGCGGTCGGCGACCGGCATGGCAACGGCAAGGAAGCGGCTCTTGCGAATGTCGAGCTCGGCGTGGACGGGGGCGGAGAGGGTGTAGGTGGGCAAGGCGGCAACAGCGGGGAAATGGCTACGGCGCGGCCAGTGTATCGCAGCGCCGCTGCATGCTGGATCACGAGACCGTCTTGGCGCTTCCGGCTACGCTCGATAGGGCAAGTCGCTTTCGGTCTATCAGCGCCTGGGCCTCGTTCATGACTTGTCGGTGAGGCACTGCTGGCCGTTTGTCGGCGAGGGCGTCACGGACCTTTTCCTGAAACTCCATATCCGAGCGCATTTCGTTGTCCCGACGGACACGATGTTTGGCGTTTTTGATTTGGTTAGTCATGGCGCATCTCCTGTCGAAGAGCTCGCCATCGTGCATCTCATCGGGAAGGCATGCAACATCGAATGACGTGAGGGCTTGCTGGTACGCTGTGGCCTTGCCCCAACGCACCGCGTCCCGACGACCATGAATCCCTCCCACCCCAACCACCGCCGCATCGCCCCCGCTGCCGAACGCAACCGCGAGCCGATTCTTGAGGTGCTGCGGCGCGTCCTGCCGCCCGCCGGCACCATTCTCGAGATTGCCAGCGGGACCGGCCAGCATGCCCGGCACTTTGCCGCCGCCAATCCCGACTGGACGTGGCAGCCCAGCGATCCGGATGCGGGGGCGCGCGCGTCGATTGCCGGATGGGCGGCCGAAGCCGGTTTGCCGAACTTGCGCGCGCCGCTGGCGCTGGATGTCCGCCAGGCGGACTGGGGCATCGATCGCGTCGATGCCATCGTCTGCATCAACATGATCCATATCGCGCCGTGGCAGGCGGCCGAGGCTTTGTTCAGTGGAGCGGCACGGCTGTTGCCCGCCGGGGGCGTGCTCTATCTGTACGGACCCTATCGCCGCGAGGGCCAACATACGGCGCCGAGCAACGCGATCTTCGACGAGCAACTGCGTGCTAGCGATGCGTCTTGGGGCCTGCGGGATATGGAGGCGGTGGTCGCGTTAGGCAATAGTGTCGGTTTCCGATTTGCTGAAGCAGTTCCAATGCCAGCGAATAACTTCAGCCTAACGTTCTATGTGGGCTGAGGGCTGGTGCCACTTGATGATGCTTTTCCCTTAAAAGCTGACTGGGCCTCCTAAACCAAGACCCAATCTCCTTGCGTAGACATGACGGCAGTGAGTGATGCGCGGCTGTGGTTCAGTTCAACAATACCGACGACTGTGCAGAGTCCGGTGCAACTGACGCGCCTTGATTTGGGCGACACTCAGCGCCGCCTACGGTCTGTCCCCAAATGCTGTAGAGGAGCGACCTTTGCTCAGGAGGTTCAGTCCCTTGTACCACTGCCCAAGCGGCGACTTCCGACTCCGTGCCGAATAGAGCTGAGAGCTTGTCGAGACGATGCACCAATTCCATTGCGGCATTGGCATCCCCAGCCGTAACTAAGACGGATCCTCCGTTGTGGTTTCTATGCTGCAATGTTTGCAGAATCTGCCGGTTAACCTTTCCTTTCTCGTTTGCCAATTGCCACATCCTATTGGGCATTATGGAAACTGCGGCACGACGCCGGACATAAGGAAATCCCGCCAACGATGAGTACCATGTATGGATAGCATCCGAGGTAAAGAATCCGCGGAACCAGGATAGGTCGTTTGCGATTCCCTTGTTCCCTTCCCTGAAGATTAAAGCTTCGCCGTCTTCGAGAATATCTTTCAGGAAAGTCGGGTCGGCGTTCTTACTTGTATTCACAAAATACAAGACGTCTACTTTTAGTTCCGCAAGTGCGTGGGGTGCAGACAGCGTTATCCCCGTCGACGTCGCGCATACCGGCGACACCTGTCCTTGATACACCACTGTTTCCTGTTTTGCCAGCCTTCTACAAAGCTGGCGAAAATCAGAGACCGTCAAGCAAGCGCGTGCTTCATCGACGATTTCCTTCACATGATGCGAAAGTATGTCGGTAGCCAGACGTTCGTCGATGCCCATTTTGTCGAACGCAACTGCGCTTCGTTGCAAATTTATTGGGCACAATCCAGAAGGATCAAATATCGCAATAGATGGGCGTGCCAGAATGAACTGTGGTCCAAACTCTATCGACTTTATGGGGATATTTATGAATGCTGCGGAGTGCGCATATCGGCCGATTTTCTGCACGTGAATACCATTAACCGTGATCTCCGCCGAGGAAAGCTGTTCATAAACAATGCCTTCTCTTGCATGCTCGTGTCGATCAACATGGAATCGCCAGAATATCGCCTCATATGGATTTGGTTCTGGCAGCGAGTGCCAGTCGCCCATCGGTCCGTCCCGCAACGGTACAAGATTATCGGAAGGGGGGCGAAATTCCGCCCGAATTCGAATCTTTGGGCGGTCGTACTCCGGCTCTGATACATTGAAACCGTCCCATACGTATTTCACTCGAGGACGAGATTGCGCAAACCAGTCAACATCGGCCCATTGTTTCAAAACTATTGAATCTTGCACTCCTTGGGTAGTAGCGGCCATTTCTCTCGGTATGAAAGGACGAAGTCTATCAAGCACCTTTGGGTCGGCTACCCGTACTGCTATCGTTGTTCCGACCGGTGCGGAGCATCGCCGGAGTTCGACTATGGAGTCGTCTATACGCGCGGTAAACTGGAGACCGTCAGCCTCCTCTCTGTCAACGTGGCGCGTGCGTACGTGAATTTCATCCCCGAGAAGAAATGCGGCAAGCGCTCCAACGCCGAACCGCCCTCCGCGCAGTACGCGACTACGACCATTTTCATCAACGTGTTGCCGCTTCCACACATCGCTGTTGCGGAAAGAGGCCCCGGCAATCAAAAAATAGTTCGTAACGGTTTCTAGCGTCATGCCGACGCCCTTATCGTGTACCGTAATCCAGCCTGTTCCGTCATCGGACTCTTTACACTCGACGATGACATCGTATTCCCTACTACTCTCTTCCATGTCCGTGGCTTCACGGCGCGTAAGGTCGACCAATTCACGGCATGCATCAACAGCGTTTTGCACCAACTCGCGAATTCCTACTTCATATGAATAATCATATAGAGGGCCGACCAGAAGGTTAAGTAAGCCAGGACCTGACGCATCGAAACCTGCTTTAATTGGAATATATGGGACGGTGCGTGCGAATGTACTAGGTTTGTCAAGATTAGATCTAATTCGGCGTAGACTTAACCCGAGTGACGCAAGCTCTCCACGCCGTCCATATACTTCTCCGATGACCGCCCAGCTATGATCCAGCTCTCGTTGAATATCCTTGAATAGCGCGACCAACTTTAAATAGGTTCGAACATCCGTGGGAGTCGCGCGCACGTACAGCGCTTCCGGATCTTCGTGTCGAGTGGATACATCACGAACCGCAAAATGATTTCGCCATTCCTGGCGTGACACCGGGCTTCTAAGCTCTTTTACGCTCAAAAGACTCTTCAAGGCGCGCTCGCTCTGAACTTGAACATAATCCGCGATACGCAGAACCGCCATCAAAAAGGGCGTTTTAACTCGACGATGCTCTGGTATCAGTCCATATCGAGCTTCGATATATGAGAATGTGTCGCGAATAGAAAGGCCATGACTTCGCGCCACTAGGCCAGCTAAGTCTCTGATTTCTTCGTCGAGACCCACAAGTTCAAGCGGCACGCCACTACGACACGGAACGCCACGCAAAGCGATTTCGTGCGCAAGTCTCGCATGATGACGGCGAACGAACTCACCGATTAGTAAGCAATCACGCTCAGATAAATTATCTAGATCTAGTTGTTCAACGCGAAATGGTTCGGCATCGCCGAATATCGCAACCAGCCTATCTTGGCCAAATCGACTTGCTTCAGCCAGAAAATCGTTCCAGAGTTGATGCCATGGACGATCCTCTAATCCGGAAATCATTGGTGGCTCTATTGTTGCGATCAAAGCCCGGAAACCGTCTTGCGTCAAATGCATACCACAATCGTGAAGCAAGATCGACATGCAAAGAACAGTGACGTCTTCCGCGCTCAAGATATCGCGGCTGATGTCAGAGATCAATGATGCAGCAGTTTCAAGCACATCGTTAATATGGCGAGGGCTATGATCCGTAAAGCCCGGGAAGAACGGCATTCCGCTTTGTTCGAGCCAAGGCTCGAACAGCGCAAAGTTTTTTTGGACAGCCGCACTAAGTTCTGGTGATTTTTGAAGTTTGACTTCAAACAATGTGGGCAACGTTATCATTTTCGCGTTCGACTTGGACTAATGTATTGACACTATCGCGAATATAGCATCATCGAGCGGTATATCTCTGACGCGACTGCGTGAGTGTTGTGTGGGGCATCAAGGTTGCGATAGGTGCGGAAGCGAGAGCTGGAGCTCATCCAGTACAAAACCCACCTTTTTTTGCTGTCGGTCTTTGCAAGTACACGGCGCTCAGCACCAACCAGATGCGGTAGCGTTGGTAGGTAAGGAATAGTCTTGACGCAGAAGTAGAGGCGATCGACCGTGCCGTCTAATTTGCCTGCGACGGAGGTATTTATAGCCTCACCCACATAGCTCTTCAATTGGCTACGGCGGACAGCGATGGCTCCGAGAAGCTACTTAAACACCCTGGGATAGTGACCTTCCTTGCCGCCATTGCTGTCCCAAGGCGCTGTCTTCAAATTTGAATTCGCTGCCTGCTGGGCTGGACTCACGGGGTGCGTGCGTAAAGCTGCAGACCATTCGTAGTCAAGGCTAATCGTGGCAACCTGGAACTTTCTATGGTGGCTAAGCGTGATATAGGGCAGGAAAGGTGGTGCTTATGATTACGGAACTCCTCAGCCCCGCACCAGCATCACCACCGCGGTCGCGATCAGGCAGAGCGAGAACCACGCGCGCAGATGGCGCTCCGGCATCCGATGCGCGAGGGCTACGCCCCACGAGATCGTCAGCATGCCGCCGAGCGACAGCGGGATGCCGCTGACCCAGTCGACGTGGCGGGCCTGCGCGTAGGTCGCCAGCGCGACCACCGCGCCCGGCGTGACGAGCGCCAGCGCCAGTCCTTGCGCCGCCGCCTGCCGGAAGCCGAACAGGCCGACCAGCGCGGGCGCGGCGATCACGCCGCCGCCCACGCCGAAGAACCCCGACAGCGCACCGCCGACCACGCCGACCGCCGGAATCCAGCGCGGCGACAGCCGGTTCTGCTGCGCCGTGACCGCGCGTCCGGGCAACAGCCGCCACAGGAAATAGACGGCCATGGCGATCATGAACAGCGCGAAGATCCGCCGCAGCAGCACCGGGTCCATCTCCGTCGCCAGCCGCGCGCCGACATAGGTGGCCAGCACCGCCGACAGCCCCAGCACCAGCGCCGTGCGCAGCGCGATATCGGCGCGGCGGCGGTACTGCCAGAAGCCGATCAACACATTGGGCGCGATCATCACCAGCGCGGTGCCCTGCGCCAGCTGCTGGTCCATGCCATAGAGCAGGCCCAGCGCGGGAATCGCAATCAGCCCGCCGCCGATGCCGAAGAGGCCGCCGACTGCGCCGAGCGCACCGCCGAGAAGGAAGGTCAACAGCGCGGGGAGCAGCGGAATATCAGGCATCGGTCAGGGCTTGGAGGATCGCGCGCTGCCACCACGGCAGCCCGCGCAAAAGTATCGATCATAAAACATGGCGGCAGCGCGCACACGGTGGACGTCAGGGCATTCCCTCGGAATCGCGCGCTGCAAGCTAATCGTCAAGATCTTGAAAGCCGATTGAAATCCGACTTCGCTCCAATGCCGCCGGAGATCGTGCCGGGCCCGCTGATACAGCGCCAACAGCGCCAACAGCGGCGGCCGCACGGTCGCGTCGCGCCGGCGTTACCGGCGCGCTTCGTGTCTGCGTTGCCTGGATCGAGCCTGTCATCGTGCATGTCCGTCGTCATCGCCTTGCCCACCTCCGCCTGCTGCTCGCATCGATTGCCGCATCGATGCTGCTCGGCGCGCCGGCCCGCTTCGCCGCCGCAGCTCCGCCGCCCGCTGCCGTCGCCCAGCAGCCGGATGGCGAATGCCGTGCGCCAACCGCCGGCGCAACGCTGACGCTGTCCGAGGCGCGCTCGCTGGCGCTGCGCTGCAATCCGGACCTGATCGCGGCACGCCGCGCCGTGCAGGCCAGCGAGGCCGATATCCGGATCGCCGGGCAGCGTCCGAACCCGGTGCTCAGTCTCGGTGTGGAGAACATCAACCCGCATGCCGGCGTCGGCGCCGGCAGCTGGCGCAACAAGACCGTCGATTCGACGGTGCGCATCGACCAGGTAATCGAGACCGCCAACAAGGCGGGCCTGCGCGTCAAGACAGCGCAGGCGGCCAACGTGGCGGCGGGCCGGCAGGTGCAGGCGAGCACCGTGCAGCAGATCGCCGCGCTCGAGCAGGCCTTTATCGATGCGGCGGTCAGCCAGCAGCGCGTCGACGTGCTGACGCAGACGCTGGCGCTCTACGAGCGCACCGAGCAGGCCAACCAGACCCGCTACAAGGCCGGCGACCTGTCGCGCGCCGACCTGACGCGGCTCGAACTCGATGCGCTGCGCGCCCGCGCCGACTGGCGCGACGCGCGCGCGGATCATCAGCGCGACCTGGCCGAACTGGCGCAGCGCATCGGCATCCCGGGCACGCTGCAGGACATCGTGCTGTCGCCGCAATGGCCGGGCCTTGCCGAACCGGTGCCGACACCGGACGAGCAGGCCTTGCAGGCACGGCCCGATGTGGCCGCGGCGCAGGCGCGGCTGGAGGCCGCCGCGGCCGCGCGCGAACTGGCGCGTGCCGGACGCGTGCCCGACGTGACCGTCGGCGCGCAGGCCGAGCGCTATCCGGCCTCGGCTACCAATCAGCAGGGCAGCGGCAACAGCTTCGGCGTGTTCGTCAGCATCCCGCTGTATGTCCGCCACAGCTATGGCGGCGAGGCCCAGCGTGCCGAGGTCGATTACTACGCGGCGCTGGACGAGCGCAACCGCGTGCTGCTGGCCGCGGGCAACGAGGTCGGCCGGCTGCGAACGGCGCTCGATGCCGCGCGCGAATCGCTGCGCCAGATGGACGAGGCGGTGCTGCCCGCGGCCGAACGCGTTGCCGCCGATGCCGAGTTCGCCTTCGGCAAGGGCGCCATCGGCGTGCTCGAACTGCTCGATGCCCGCCGCGCGCTGCGGCAGATTCGTCTCGATGCCGCGCAGGCGCGGGGCGCCTATGCCAAGGCACTGTCCGCCTATCTGGCCGCCACGCGCACGGACGATGCCTCGGCGAGCGGTGCGGCGGCGGGCGCTGCCGATCTGCCGCTGCAGGACGTCGCGCCCTACCTTTCCGTCCACTAGCCGGCCGCGTCCGGCTTTCCCGATCTCCTGATCCCTGATCTCCCCGACGCCATGTCCCTCCGTTCCCTGTTGACGATCGTCCTGCTCGGCGCGCTGCTGAGCCTGACTGCATGCGGCCGCAAGGCCGAACCGGAGTCCGCGTCGCCGCGCGTCGAAGGCACGGCCATCGTGTTTCCCGAATCGATCCGGTCGTTGCCCGGCATCAGCACCGAGCCGGTGCGGCGCGGCGCCGAGCGCGTGCTGACGCTGCCCGGGCGGCTGGTCTGGAACGAGGACCGTACCGTGCGCGTGACAAGCCCGTTCGCCGGCCGCGTCGCCGAGATCCTGGTGCAGCCCGGTACCACCGTCGCCGCGGGCCAGCCGCTCGCGCTGCTGTCCTCGCCCGACTTCGGCGCGGCACAGGCCGACGCGCGCAAGGCGGCCGCTGATGCGGCGCTCGCCGCCAAGGGTCTGGCCCGGCAACGCGAGCTGTATGGCGCCGGCATCGTCGCGCAGAAGGATCTGGAACAGGCGCAGGCCGAGGCGGCGCGCGCCAGTGCCGAATTGCAGCGCGCGCAGGCGGCGCTGCGGCAGGTCGGCGGCGAACTCGGCAAGCCGGGCGCGGTGGGCGTTGGTGCGCCGGATCGCTTCGCGCTGCGCGCGCCGATCGCCGGCCTGGTGGTCGAACGCAATCTGAATCCCGGCATGCAGCTGCGGCCGGACCAGCCGCCGGCCGCGCCGCTGTTCCTGCTGACCGATCCCGCCGATCTGTGGGCGCAGCTCGACGCGGCGGAGGCCGACCTGGCGCTGTTCCGCCCGGGCGGCAGCGTGACGCTGACCTCGGCCGCCTATCCGGGCGAGTCCTTCCCGGCCAAGGTCGTCAAGATCGCCGACTATGTCGATCCGGCCGCGCGCAGCATCAAGGTACGTCTGTCGGTGCCGAACCCCGAGCGCAAGCTCAAGGCCGAGATGTTCGTCACCGCGCGGATCGAGGCCGCCGGCTTCGACGGCATCGCGGTGCCCGCCAAGGCGGTGTTTCTGGCCGACAACCATCACTATGTGTTCGTGCGCGTCGACGCGCACCGCTTCGAGCGGCACGAGGTCAAGGTCGGTGCCAGCCTGCCGGGCGTCACCGAAGTGGTGGCCGGGCTGGAATCCGGCATGCAGGTGGTGACCGACGGCAATCTCTATCTGCAGGACATCCTGCGCGACGCGAGCGCGACGCAGGCCGCGCTGCGCCAACAAGCTCAATGAGGCCGGCCGCGTCATGATCTCGCGCATCGTCCATTTCGCGCTGCACCAGAAGCTGTTCGTCTGGATGGGGCTGGCGCTGTTCGTCGCCGGCGGCCTGGCGGCCTTCAAGAACCTGCCGATCGAGGCCTTCCCCGACGTCTCGGACGTGCAGGTCAACGTGATCACGCTGTATCCGGGGCGCGCGGCCGAGGAGGTCGAGCGCCAGGTCACGATTCCGATCGAGACCGCGCTGGCCGGCACGCCGAACTCGGTACGGGTGTTCTCGCACACGCAGTTCGGGCTGTCCTATCTGATGGTGACCTTCAACGACAAGGCCACCGATGTCACCGCGCGCCAGCAGGTGATCGAGCGCCTGCGCGGCGTCGATCTGCCCGATGGCGTGCAGCCGGACCTCGCGCCGCTGTCGACCGCAATCGGCGAGATCTACCGGTTCCGGCTGACCGGCAAGGGCTACACGCCGCAACAGCTGCGCACGCTGCAGGACTGGGTGGTCGAGAAGAATATGCGGCAGGTGCCCGGCGTGGCGGACCTCGTGACGATCGGCGGCACCATCAAGCAGTACGAGGTCAACCCGAATCTGGCGCGGATGCGCGACGCCAATATCTCGCTGGCGCAGCTGTTCGCAGCCCTGCAGCGCGGCAACTCGAACGCCGGCGGCGGCGCGGTCGCGCAGGGGCGGCAGCAGTTTCTGCTGCGCTCGCTGGGGAGCTTTCGCAGCTCGGCCGATATCGCCAACGTGGTGGTGTCCGAGGTCAACGGCACGCCGATCCTGGTCAAGGACATCGCCGAGGTGCGCGTCGGCGCCGCGCCGCGCCAGGGTTTGATGGCGCAGGACGACGAGGAGGACATCGTGTCGGGCATCGTGGTGATGCGCAAGGGCGAGAACCCGTCGGAGGTGCTGACCGCGCTGAAGGCGAAGATCGCGCAGCTGAACGAGCAGATTCTGCCGCGCGGCGTCGAGATCGTGCCGTACTACGACCGCGCCGACCTGATCGACAAGACGCTGCACACGGTGTTCGGCAATCTGGTCGAGGGCGCACTGCTGGTGATGGCGGTGCTGTATCTGTTCCTGGCGAACGTGCGCGCCGCGGCCATCGTCGCGCTGGTGATTCCGCTGGCGCTGCTGTCGACCTTCATCGGCCTGACCTGGGTCGGCATTCCGGCCAATCTGCTATCGCTCGGGGCGATGGACTTCGGCATCATCGTCGACGGTGCCGTGATCGTGGTCGAGAACATCTTCAAGCGGCTCGGCGAACTGAAGGAGCAGAAGATCCGCGACAGCCGCGCGCGGCTGCAGGCGATCGCGCGCGCGGTCACCGAGGTCGGCCGGCCCACGGTGTTCTCGATGGTGATCATCATCGCCGCGCACCTGCCGATCTTCACGCTGCAGCGGCACGAGGGAAAGATCTTCGCGCCGATGGCCTACACGGTGACCGGTGCGCTGGTCGGCTCGCTGATCGTCTCGCTGACGCTGGTGCCGCTGCTGTGCTATCTGCTGCTGAAGAAGGACATCGCGCACCACGACAACACGGTGGTGCGGCTGTGCAAGCGCGCCTACGCGCCGATGCTCGCGTGGGCGCTGGACCACAAGCGCGCAGTCGTGGCCAGCGCGGTCGCGCTGCTGGTCGTCACTGCCGGTGTCGGCAAGCTGCTCGGCAGCGAATTCCTGCCCGAGCTCGACGAGGGCGCGATGTGGGTCAGCTTCGACCTGCCGGCCTCGGTGTCAACCGACGAGGCGCGCGAGCAGGCGGCCCGGCTGCGCCGCACGATCCGGCTGACGCCGGAGGTCAAGTCGACGATCTCCAAGGTCGGCCGGCCGGACGACGGCACCGATCCGAAGCTGATCAATACGGTCGAGATCCTGGTCGACCTGAAGCCCGAGGCGCAGTGGCGGCGCGGCTTCGACAAGCGCCGCATCATCGGCGAGATCAACACCAATCTGCGCAAGCTGCCCGGCATCGAGCCGAACTTCTCGCAGCCGGTGCGCGACAACATCCTCGAGAGCATCTCGCAGATCAAGGGCCAGATCGTCATCAAGGTGCAGAGCGACAGCCTCGAGCAGAACAAGCGCGTCGCCGATCAGATTCTTGCCAACGTGCAGACCGTGCCGGGCGTGATGCGCGCCTTCATCGATCGCGACGGCGAGCTGCCGCAGTATGTGCTGGACTTCGACCGGGCGCAGGCGGCGCGCTACGGCATCAACGTCGCCGACGTGCAGGACCTGATGGAGACCGCGCTGGCGGGCAAGGCCGCCACCGAGCTGTGGGAGGGCGAGAAGCACTTCAGCGTGGTGGTGCGGCTGGCGCCGAACGAGCGCGAGCTGCCCAACCTGCCCAACATCCTGATGCAGACCGCCGAGGGCGCGCAGGTGCCGCTGTCGCAGCTGGTGCATTTCCATGCGGCCTCCGGGGCGATGAACATCAGCCGCGAGAACGGGCAGCGCACCACCTCGATCGGCGTCTTCATCCACGATCGCGACATGGGCAGCGTGGTCAAGGACATGCAGGCGCTGGTGGCGAAGAACGTGCGCGCCGACGACGTCAAGATCGGCTGGTCCGGCGAGTTCGAGAACCAGCAGCGCGCGATGGCGCGGCTGTCGATCGTGGTGCCGCTGTCGGTGCTGCTGATCTTCCTGCTGCTGTTCCAGGCCTTCAAGTCGTTCAAGAGCGCGACGCTGATCCTGTCGAACATCCCGTTCGCACTGGTGGGCGGCGTGTTCGCGCTGTTCCTGACCGGCATTCCGCTGTCGGTGTCGGCGGCGATCGGCTTTATCGCGCTGTTCGGCCAGGCGGTGCTCAATGGGGTGGTGATGGTGACCTACTTCAACCAGCTGCGCGACCAGGGCCTGCCGCTGCGACAGGCGGTACTGGTCGGTTCAATGGATCGGCTGCGCACGGTGCTGATGACCGCGCTGCTGGCGATGCTGGGCTTGTTCCCGATGGCCGTCTCGCGCGCGATCGGTTCGGAGACGCAGCGCCCGCTGGCGATCGTGATCATCGGCGGGCTGATTACCGCCACGGTGCTGACGCTGATCGTGCTGCCGACGCTGTACGAATGGATGGTCAGCCGGAGCTGGCCGGATGAGGCGGCGGAGGAGGATGAGCCCCTGACAGGCGAGGGAGGGGCGCGGCGGGAGGATGAGGCGGTGGTTTGAGGGGGCGTTGGAAGCTAAACCACCTCCCTCTCCCCAACCCTCTCCCCCTGAGGGGGAGAGGGAGAACACCCTGAGCGCGTCCTGCCGCGCGGGCTTTCTCCCCTCTCCCGCTTGCGGGAGAGGGGCGGGGGAGAGGGCAAACAGCGCCCGCTATCCCTCTGCCGCCGTAACGTCCCGCACCACGCCCGCTCCGAGCATCCGGGCAATCTCCGCCTCCCCATACCCGCACTCCGCCAGCAACGCCCGCGTATCCTCCCCCAGCCGCGGCGAAGGCCGTACGTACTGCGCTGGCGTCTCCGACAGCTTGATCGGCAGCCCGATGCTCTTCACCGGCCCGGCCTCGGGATGCTGCTGCTCGACGACCATCTCCCGCGCCAGCGTCTGCGGATGCGACAGCGCCTCGCCGATCGAATGCACCGGGCCGGCCGGCACGCCCGCCGCGTCGAACGCCGCCAGCCACTCGGCCGAGCGCTTCGTGCGCAGGATCTGCGCCATGGCCGGCAGCAGCGTGTCGCGGTGGCGCATGCGGTCCGAATTCCGCCGATAGCGCGGATCGGTCAGCCACTCGGGTTTGCCCAGCACCTGCGCGATCCGTTCCCAGTTCTTTTCGTTGGCGCCGCCGACGATGATGTGCCCGTCCTGCGTCGGAAACGCCTGGTACGGTGTGGCCAACACATGCGCCGAGCCGCTCGGCCCCGGCGATTCGCCGGTAGCGAAATGGATCGCCGCATGCCAGTACAGCTGCTGCAGCCCGGCCTCGATCAGCGAGGTCTCGACGATCTGCCCGCGCCCGGTCTTCTGCTTGTGCTGATAGGCGGCCAGGATGCCGACCGCGGCCAGGATGCCGGCATTGATGTCGGCGATCGAGTTGCCGGTGCGCAGCGGCGGTCCGCCTTCCTCGCCGGTGATGCGCATCAGCCCGGTATAGCCCTGCGCGATCAGATCGAAGCCGCCCTTGTCGGCGGCCGGGCCGGTGCGGCCATAGCCCGAGATCGCGCAATAGATCAGGCCGGGATTGATGTCCGACAGCACGTCGTAGCCGAGCCCCAGCTTCTCCATCGTGCCCTTGCGGAAGTTCTCGATCAGCACGTCGGCATCGCGCACCATCCGCAGCAGCACTTCCCTGCCTTCGGGCGTCTTCAGATCGAGCGCGATGGCGCGCTTGTTGCGGTTCAGAATCAGGAAGGGCGCCGACACGCCGTTGATGCGCGGATCCTGATAGCCGCGCGCATCGTCGCCGCCGTCGGTCTTTTCGATCTTGATCACGTCGGCGCCGAGGTCGGCCAGCATCATGCCGCAGGTTGGGCCGGCCATGATCTGCGCCAGTTCGAGCACGCGCATGCCGGACAGCGCGCCGGCCTGAGGAGAGCGATCGGATTGCATGGGAGATGCCATCACCGTCCTTCGAAAGAATGCCGCTCAGCGGCCGTGGAACTGGGGCGTCTGCTTGGCGAGGAAGGCGCGGTAGCCGGTGCGGAAATCCTCGGTGTCGAAGCAGTCGAAGGCCTCGTCGCGCTCGCGCTCGCCCAGCGGCGTGCCGGCCGCCAGCTGGCGCGCGAACTTCTTGTGCCAGCGCGCGACCAGCGGCGCGCCGCTGGCGATGCGCTGCGCGGTCGCGGCCGCTTCGGCGGCGACCTGATCGTCGGGCACCACGCGCGACACCAGACCGATGCCATGCGCCTCGTCCGCGCCGATGATCCTGCCTTCGAACAGCAGCTCGAGCGTCCGCGATTCGCCGATCAGCCGGATCAGCGGCGCCATCTCGGCATGGGCCATCACCAGCCCCAGATTCTTGATCGGCGCACCGAAACGGCTGCCCTGGCCGCAGATGCGGATATCCGCCATCGCCGCGATCTCGAGTCCGCCGCCGACGCAGATGCCATGGATCTGCGCGACCACCGGATGCCGGCAGTCCTGCAGCGCCTGCGCGGTGTCGTGCATCACCTTGCCGTAGGCGGTGGCCTGCGCCTTGTTCGAGCGCGCCTGCGCGAACTCGCCGATATCGTTGCCGGGCGAGAAGGCGCGCTCGCCGGCGCCGCGCACGATCACGCAACGCACGCTGTCGTCGGCGGAGAGGGTGCGGAAGGTCTCGCCCAGTTGCTGCCACATCGACAGCGTCATGGCATTGAGCTTGGCGGGGCGATTGAGCACGACGGTGGCGATCGAGCCGTCGCGGATCGTCAGCACCGGGCTGTCGTCGACGCTGTCTTGTCGGGGATCGGGGGAGTCGGGGGAAGCGGAGGCGGGCATCACGGTCATCGAAGGCGCTCCTGGCGGGTTGACTGGGGAGTCGGCAAGCCGTTTGTCTTGCCGCATCGTTTATTTGGTATACCATATCCCAAATCAACGCCCGTCACAAAGGACGCATCGCCCATGGTTTACCCGGAACATCCGGCGGAAGAAGCCCCGGCAACGCTGGCACCGGGCCTGCCGCAGGCCCGCGCCGGCGGCGAACGCGGCCGCCGCACCGGTCCCGCAACAGCGGCCGCCGGCCTCTCGACCGAGGGCGCCGATCCGCTCGCCATCGCCCATCCGACGCTGGCCGCGGTGGTCGCCGAGCGGCTGCGGCAATTGATCATCGACGGCACGCTGGTGCCCGGCGTCTGGCTCAACGAGCGCGATCTGTGCGAGCGGTTGCGCGTCTCGCGTACGCCGCTGCGCGAGGCCTATCGCATCCTGGCCGCCGACGGCCTGGTGATGCTGCTGCCCAAGCGCGGCGCGCAGGTGATCGCGATGTCGGAGAAGGACGTGGCCGACCTGTTCGATGTGCTCGCCGTGCTCGAAGGACTGACCGGACGACTGGCCGCGGAGAAGGCCAGCGACGAGGAACTCGCGCAGATCGCCCGCCTGCATCGCGCCATGCTCGACGCCTATGCCGCGCGCGATCTGCACGCCTACTACGAGGCCAGCATGGGCACCCATCTGGCGATCAGCGCGGCGGCCCATAACCCGACGCTGGCCGACACCCATCGCCGCCTCAATTTGCGCGTGCAGAACCTGCGCTTCCGCTCGAATCAGGACCGGGACGAATGGGCCCACGGCGTGGAAGACCACCAGCGCTTCGTCACCGCCTTGCTGGCGCGCGATGGCGCCACGGTCGAGACGCTGATGCGCGAGCATGCGCTGCAGAAGAAGGCGCTGGCGATGCGGGAGGCCCGCGAACGCGAGGCCGCGGCGGTGCGATAAGTCGCAATCAGTTATTTCCGCTGTAACGCCGCATTACGTGACGGACGCGGGCGCGCCGGTGGCCGCGCTGGCGCCGCATGGCGGCAAGGCCGGCACAACGGCCGCTATCCTCGCGCCGGCAAGGGCCTGGGACCTCGCGCACCGTGTGGCGGCGTGGATCGGCGACGTCTTGCGCTTGTGAGATGGCCTTACAACTGCATCCGTCCAGGACCGCGACGCCTCGCTACAGTCGAGCCATGTTCAACGCGCCGCCAAGCCCGGCAGCGCATCAGGAGAAAAACATGACTCGCCAATGGCTGATCGCACTCGGAACCCTTGCCGCCGGCGCGATGTTCGGGCTGGTCTCGCCCGCCCAGGCGCATTCGGACCGCCACGATCATCGGCATGGCTACCATCGCCACGAGCACTACCGTCCGGCCCCGCCGCATGCGCGACATCACTATCGCCATGACGGCTATCGCCACCATGCCCGTCCGCACTATGGCCACGGCCATCACGTATCGCGCCCGGGACACCGCTACGTACCCGAGCGTTGGGTCCGGGACTCGCACGGGCATGTGGTGCGGCGGCCGGGGTATTGGACGCGCTAAGGCGGTCCGCGGCTTCATCGTCCGGCAGGCCGCGGCCAATGGAAAGCGGCCAATAAAAAAACCCTCGCCTCAATTGAGGCGAGGGTTTTTGCATGCCGGCGCGGAATTCGCGCCGAGGCAACTGCAGCGGCCGCTTACAGCGCCGCGTCCTTCAGCTTCTTCAGCGCGCGGACCTTGACCTTGACCGACGCCGGCTTGGCAGCGAACCACTGCTCCTGGCCGGTGAACGGGTTCTTGCCGAAACGCTTCTTGGTGGCGGGCACTTGCACGGCGGTGATCTTCAGCAGGCCGGGCAGCGTGAATTCGCCTGCGCCCTTCTTGTTCAGCGCGCCGATCATGGTGCTTTCCAGCTGGGCCAGCACGGTCTTGACCGTCTTCGGATCGAGCTCGGTCTGCGCGACCAGGTGCGACACCAGGCTGGACTTGTTGAAGGTGTCCTTCAGCGGCTTGGGCGTCGGCGCTGCTGCCGGCGCTGCCTTCTTGGCGGCCTTCACCGGAGCGGCGGCCTTCTTGGCGGGCGCCTTGGCGGCGGTCTTGGTTGCTGCAGTCTTCGCGGTCGGTTTAGCTTTGGTGGCCATATCGATGTCGTGAACAGGTTCAATGTTGGAGCGCGGGACCGTCGGAAACCGCCGGGCAGCGCCGCGCACAGAATAGCAAAATGGGCGAACGGTGCCTATTTTCAAGGGGTTTTCGGCGCGATTTCGCGATTGGGTCGTGCAATCTGTCGCGCGGATGCCACCATCTTCGCGTTCGCCGCCGCGGCCATGCTGGCCAGGACGCGATGCGGTGCGCCGATCAGCGCCGCTGCGAGACCCAGATGCCGGCCACGATCGCGGCCAGTCCGACGCCGTGATACCAGTTCGGCCACTCGCCCAGCAGCAGCGTGGACAGGATCGCGGCGAAGGCCGGCGTCAGCGTGACGAAGAACACCGGCAGCTGCGCGCCAGCTCTTGCCACCGCGCGATCCCAGGCGAAATACGCTAGCAGAGACGGCACCGTGGCGACGTACGCGAGGATGCCGACCGTCTTGCCGCTCCAGACGATGGTCTGGCCCGCGACGCCCAGTTCCCAGGCAACGAACGGCACACTGACGATCACGCCCGCGACGATCTGCGCGTACAGCAGCACGATCAGCGGCAGCGCCGGCCGCTGCTTGCGCAGCAGCCACGTATAGCCGCTCCAGGCCAAGGTGGCCGCCAGCATGAACAGATCGCCGGGCACGAAGTCGAGCTGGGCGAGCCGGCCGAGTTCGCCGCGCACCAGCACGAAGGTCACGCCGACCAGGCAAAGCAGCGCGCCGCCGATATGGCTGCGCGTGGCCGGTTCGCGAAAGAAGGTCACGCCGACCGCCAGCAGGAACAGCGGCATCGAGGCACCGATCAGCGTCACGTTGATCGGCGTCGACGTCGTCAGCGCCAGATATTGCAGCGCGTTATAGCTGGCGATCGACAGCACGCCGAGCGCCAGGATCAGACCCGCATGGCGCCGCAACGCGGCCGCATGTTCACGCACGCCGTTCCAGGCCAGCGGCGTCAGCAGCAGGCCGGCCAGCAGCCAGCGCAGGAAGTTCAGCGTGATCGGCGGCACGGCGCCGGCGGCCAGATGGCCGACGATGGCGTTGCCGGCCCAGCTCAGCGGCGGAAAGGCGAGCAGGAAGAGGGTCAGCCAGCCGGCCCGCGAGCCGGCGATCGGAGAAGAGGGCATGCGTCTGGAGTGCGCGAAGGCACGGTCGTCGGTGTCGGCGGCGCAGGCGCGGAGCGGACATATCGGCCGGTGGCGCAGCGTCGCCGACCGTCGTTGCCGTCGGCGCGGTGGCGTAGCAAGTGGAGCGCGCATTATGCAGTCAACGGCGGCTGCGGATACGCTCGGCCCCGGTTTTGCAGGGGGTATTGCCGACGTCAGGGCCTGCAACCCTACCGGCGTGCTACCCCCGATCGGGGATGGCGTATTCAACCCCGGTTACCGCAGAGTGCAACCGAAATCAGTACGGCGGCGGAGCGTTAGGGCATACCATGTCCGCTTTCCGCCGGTCTGGCAGCTCAAACGGTCCCGCCATGTACGCCATCCTGCCCGCCTTCGTCTCGTCGATCTTTCTCGGTTACGGCCTCTATGTGCTGGTGACGAAGGGCGTCACGCGTCTGACCATCACGTTCTTTCTGATGTGCGCGACCACGTTCGCATGGCAGGGCACCTGGGCCTTCCTGTTCCAGACGACGCATCCCGACGTGGCGCTGCTGCTCGCCAAGGTCGGCTATCTGTTCATCGTCTTCCTGCCGACCACGTTCTATCACTTCATCACCGAGGTCACCGAGCGCCGCAGCGAGCGGCCGTGGCTGCTGATGTCGTACGGCGCGTCGCTGGTGCTGGCGGTGGTGCTGCTGACGTCCGATCGGCTGGTGTCGGACTACTACCTCTACAGCTTCGGCAACTACCCGCGCGCGGGCAGCCTGCATCCGTTGCACGTCGTGCAGACCGTGCTGCTGGCGCTGCGCAGCGGCTGGCTGCTGCTCGATGCGCGCCGCACGGCGGTCGGCGAGAAGCGCAAGCGGCTGACGCTGTGCCTGTGGAGCCTGGGCCTGTATTCGCTGGCGGCGATCGACTATGCGGTCAACTACGGGCAGGACTTCTATCCGCCGGGCGTGGTCTTCATCGCCGTCAGCCTGGGCATCATCGCGCTGTCGATCGTGCGCTACGACCTGATGCATCCGTACTCGCTGGCCGCCACCGTAGCTCACGAGGTGCGCACGCCGCTGGCGACGATCCGCATGCAGACGCAGGAACTGGCGGCGGCCTGGCCCACCGTGCTGGACGGCTATCGCCGCGCGCTCGCGCACGGCCTGATCGAGGACCGGCTGCGCCCGGGGCAGCTCGAACGGCTGCCGATGCTGCTTGGCGCGATCCGCAGCGAGGTCGACGGCACGCAGGCCGTGATCGAGATGGCGCTGGCGTCGATCACGCTGGAGCGGCTCGACCGCGGCAGCTTCGTGCCGCACGGCGTGGCGCAATGCGTCGGCTCCGCGCTGGAACGCTATCCGTTCCGCGCCGGCGAGCGCGAACGCGTGTCGGTGCAGCAGATACCGGCAGGCTGGCGTTTCCGCGGCTCCGATACGCTGCTGGTCTATGTCCTGTTCAATCTGCTGAAGAATGCGCTGCAGGCGATGCGCGCGCAGCAGGGCGGGGGCGAGGGCGGCGGCCGGATCGAGATCTCGGCGCGCGAATCGGGCGGCTTCTATCAGCTGCGCGTGCGCGATACCGGCCCCGGCATCCCGCCGGATGTGCTGCCGCGCATCTTCGATCCCTTCTTCTCCACCAAGCCGCACGGCAGCGGCGCCGGCATGGGCCTGGCGTTCTGCCGGCGCGTGATGGAGGCCTTCGGCGGCCGCATCGAATGCGAATCGGCGCCCGGCCGCCATACCGTTTTCACGCTGCATCTGCCGGCCGCGGTGCTGGCGGACCCGCCGCAGCCGACGAGTCCTGCCGCCAGTATCGGCACGCTGGACGGGCGCGAGCCGATCCAGCCCATCCAGTCGATCCAGTCGATCCAGTCGATCCAGCCGCTCGGCCAGGGCACGGCCGCCTGAAGCGACGTCCGTGCCCGGGTTCGGCCGAGCGGCCGGCCCGATCAGTTGGCCAGCACCGGCGCGGTCACCTCATACTCCTTGACCCGCTCGACGATCTCCTTCGGGAACCGCGCGATCCGCTTTTCCTTGTCGGCGAACACGATCTGCTGGTAGCCCAGCGAGACCGGCCGCTCGTCGACGCAGAAGCGGAACAGCAGATACGCCGAGCACTGCTTGACCTGGAAGGTGTTCAGGTAGCAGTCCACACGCTGGAACGGGAAGGTCTCCTCGACATATTCCTGGTGCGCGCGCTTGGTCACGAAGACGCCGCCCGCGGCCAGCAGATTGCCGTGGATGCATTCGTGGAACCAGCGCTCGCGGCAGATGCCCTGCCACTCGAAATAGCGCGCGAAGTAGGTGTTCATGAAGGCGTTGGAGTCCTTCAGATAGATGTCGATCGTGTGGTGGAACGTCTTGCGGGGAGGGGTCTCGACCCGATCCTGCGCGAGCGGGTTGGTGCCGCGGTTCAGGATGTGGGGGATCACGTCTCGCATCAGCATGGAAATAACTCCTGGATGGGTGGCTGCGAGCGGCAGCCGCGCTTGCCCCGGGGGAGAGGGGGCATGCCGCATTCTGGCCGGAGACCCTGCACGGACGTCACCCAACCTTTGCGGGTGGACGCGGGCCGGCACACGTAAGCAGAACTTGCCATTGCGGCCGGTCGCTGACTGCGGGATGGCGCACCAACCCGCGGTAAACCCTAGTGGTATAGGAAACTAGACCTTATTACAGTGGCAGTTCGCTGCCTCCTCCTTGAACGGGCGTGGCGTCCGTTTGCATCGCGGGCGTGATGCGGCCTCGCACCACGCCCGCACCGGCCCCTTTCGTCTGCCGCCTTCGATGTCTGATTCCCTGTCCTCGACCGAACTGCTGTCGCGCAGCCGCGAACCGGTCTATCTGCAATTGGCGACGATCTTTCGCCGCCGCATCGAGAGCGGCGTCTGGCGTCCGGGCGAACGCATCCCGTCGCTGGAGGATCTGTGCCGCCAATATGGGGTCGCGCGCATGACGATGCATCACGCGCTGTCGGTGCTGGACGACGAAGGGCTGGTCGCGCGCTCGCGCGGGCGCGGCACCTTCGTCAAGGGCGGCGGCAAGCGGCGCCGGCCGGTGTCGCTGCCGGTCACCTGGGGCCAGGCGGTCGAGGTCGGCGAACAGCTCGGCACCGAGGCGCTGGTCGAGTCGACGGGCAGCGTCCCGTTGCCGGACGAACTCGGCATGCCGTGCGAGGCCGAGCGCGCGCCCGCCTACCATTTCCTGCGGCGCCTCCACCGGCTCGACGGCCGGCCCTTTGCGCTCGGCGAGGTCTATATCGAGGAAACGCTGTTCGCGCGCAATCCGCGCGCGTTCCGGCAGAGCGCCTCGATGCCGGTGCTGGACCGCTTTCCCGGGCTGCGGGTATCGAGCGCGCGCCAGCGCCTGTCGATCATCGCCGCCGGCGCGGAATCGGCCGCCGCGCTGGCGCTGCCGGTCGGCGCACCGGTGGCCGAACTGCGGCGCCATGCCTGCGCCGACGGCGTGATCGTCTATTACGCCCGCATCGAATTTCCGACCGAATACGTTTGCCTCGACTTCGATCTGCTCGATCCGGGCGGCGTGGCGGGCTGAGGGCGAACGCATGCAACACCCGATCTCCACCTGATTTCGAATCGACCGACCTGAGAACAAGGAAGCGCGCAATATGGACACCAACCGATCCCAGCAACCCGGGCAGACGCTCAACGGCGCCGAGAGCCTGGTCAAGACCCTGCTCGCCTGCGGCGTCGATACCTGCTTCGCCAACCCGGGCACCAGCGAGATGCATTTCGTCGCGGCGCTCGACCGCATCCCCGGCATGCGCTGCGTGCTGGGTTTGTTCGAGGGCGTGGTGACGGGCGCGGCGGACGGCTATGCCCGCATGGCGGACAAACCGGCGGCGACGCTGCTGCATTGCGGACCGGGCCTGGCCAATGGCCTGGCCAATCTGCACAACGCGCGGCGCGCGCAGACGCCGATCGTCAATATCATCGGCGACCAGGCGACCTACCACCGTCCCCTCGATGCGCCGCTGACCGCGGATACCGAGGGCTGGGCGCGTCCCGTGTCGGTCTGGACCCGTACCGCGCAGCGCGCCGATCAGGTCGGCGCCGATGCCGCGGCCGCGGTGCAGGCGGCCTGTGCCGCGCCCGGCGGCGTGGCCAGCCTGATCCTGCCCTCCGATGTCTGCTGGGACGACGGCGGCCAGGTGGCCGCGCCGCTGCCGCCGCTCGCCGCGCCCAAGGTGTCGCCCGACGCGATCGAACAGGCCGCGCGCTGGCTGCGCTCGGGCCAGCCGACGCTGCTGGTGCTGGCCGGCACGGCGCTGCGCGAGGCGCCATTGGCCGATGCGCATCGCATCGCCGCCGCCACCGACGCGCGCCTGATCACGCCGATGTCGAACGCGCGCGTGTCGCGCGGTCGCGGCCGGTTTGCGGTGGAGCGCGTGCCCTATTCGGGCGACGTGGCCCGCGGGAAGCTGGCCGGCATCCGTCAGGTGATCCTGGTCGGTGCGCCGCCGCCGGTGACGTTCTTCGCCTACCCGGGCAAGTCGCCGCGCCCCTATCCCGAGGACGCGCAGATCCATGTGCTCGCGCGCCCTGAGCAGGACCTGGCCGATGCGCTCGCACGCCTGGCGGACGCACTGGGCGCGCCTGCGGTGCCGGTGCCCGATGCCGCTGCGCCGGCCAGCATCGCGAAGGGTGCGGTGACGTCGGAAGCGGTGGCGCAGACGTTGAGCGCGCTGCTGCCCGAGCAGGCGGTGGTGGTCGAGGAAAGCGTCAGCTTCGGCCGCGCGTTCTATCCCGGCACCGTGCATGCCGCCCCGCACGACTGGCTGCAGCTGACGGGCGGCGCGATCGGCGCGGGCCTGCCGCTGGCGGTCGGTGCCGCGGTGGCGGTGCCCGATCGGCGCGTGGTCGCGCTGCAGGCCGACGGCTCCGGCATGTACACCGTGCAATCGCTGTGGACGATGGCGCGCGAGCAGCTCGATGTCACGGTGGTGGTGCTGGCCAATCGCAAGTACGCGATCCTGCTGGGCGAACTGGCCGGTGTCGGCGCCAATCCCGGCAAGACGGCGCTCGACATGCTCGACATCGGCAATCCCGATCTCGATTGGGTCAAGCTGGCCGCCGGCATGGGCGTCGAGGGCGCGCGCGCGGTCGATATGGAGGGCTTTGCCGATCTGTTCGCGATGGCGAACAAGCGCAAGGGGCCGTTCTTGATCGAGTTGGTGATCTGAGCTCCGTGGGGGCGTGGTCGGTGCGCTGCCCCTCTCCCCGGCCCTCTCCCGCAAGCGGGAGAGGGAGAACACCGTCGGCCTACCCAAATCCCGCCGGTTTGCCCCCCTCTCCCGCTTGCGTGAGAGGGGCTGGGGGAGAGGGCAACCGCGTCCCCATTCGCGATTGAATAATCCACCCTTCCAGACAACCGAATTGCCGAAGCGCCGATGACTGCGGCAAGCTGCCCGCGGAAGGCATCGATCCAGGAGACAGCATGACAACACCAACGAACGCGGCGGAGCCCGATCAGGGGCCGGACCGCGTCTACGCGGCCCTGCTGAACGAAGGGCGCTTTCGCATCCAGCACTGCCGCGACTGCGACCGTCACGTGTTCTACCCGCGCAATATCTGCCCGCACTGCGGCGGCGAGGCGCTCGACTGGACCGATCCGAAGGGCACCGGCACGGTGTACTCGACCAGCGTCGTGCGCCGCAAGCCGGAAGCCGGCGGCGACTACAACGTCGCGCTGATCGATCTGGACGAAGGCGTGCGCATGATGAGCCGAGTCGAAGGCGTGGCGCCGCAGGCGGTACGCATCGGCATGCGCGTCAAGGCGCGCGTGGCGCCCGCTGCCGGCGACGGCGTGCCGGCAATGGTGGTGTTCGATCCGATGGAGGGCTGACGCGATGCCAGCACAATCGTTGCGCGGTGGCGTCGCCATCGTCGGCGTGGGACAGGCCGGACTCGGCGAGGCCCACGGCAAGACCGAAATGGAAATCCTTGTGGAGGCGGCCAAGGCCGCGGTCAAGGATGCCGGCATGTCGATGCGCGAGATCGACGGCATTGCCACCGCCAGCGTCGGCGCCACCATGTGGGTGATGCCGGTTGCCGAGTATCTCGGCATCCGTCCGAAGTTCGTCGATAGCACGATGATCGGCGGCTCCAGCTTCGTCGCCCATATGCTGCCGGCCATGCTGGCGCTGGAGGCTGGCCTGTGCGACGCGGTGCTGGTCTGCTACGGCAGCAACCAGCGCACCTCGACGGTCGGCCGCGCCGGCATCGCCAAGGTGCGCTCGGTGCTGGATCCGCAGCCGTACGAGAACCCCTACCAGCCGATGCAGCCGATCACGTCGTACGCCCTGGCGGCGGCGAGGCATATGCACCAGTACGGCACCACGCGCGAGCATCTGGCCGAGGTCGCGGTGGCCGCGCGCAAATGGGCGCAGATGAATCCCGATGCGTTGATGCGCGATCCTTTGAGCATCGACGACGTGCTGAACGCGCGCATGGTGTCGGACCCGCTGTCGGTGCGCGACTGCTGCCTGGTCACCGACGGCGCCGGCGCCTATGTGATGGTGCGCGCCGAACGCGCGAAGGATCTCGCCAAGCCGCCGGTCTATGTGCTGGGCAACGCCACCGCGACCTGGCACCGGCAGATCTCCAGCATGCCGGACCTGACCGTCAGTGCGGCGAAGGAATCGGGCGAGCGCGCGTTCGCGATGGCGGGCGTCAAGCCGGCCGATGTCGACGTGCTCGAGCTGTACGACGCCTTCACCATCAACACGCTGCTGTTCCTCGAAGACCTCGGCTTCTGTGCCAAAGGGGAGGGCGGGCCGTTCGTCAGCGGCGGTGCCATCGCGCCCGGCGGCCGTCTGCCGGTCAATACCAACGGTGGCGGGCTGTCGTGCGTGCATCCCGGCATGTACGGCATGTTCATCACCATCGAGGCGGTGCGGCAGTTGCGCGGCGAATGCGGCCAGCGCCAGGTCGCCGGTGCGGAGATCGCGCTGGTGCATGGCAACGGCGGCACCTTGTCGAGCCAGTCGACTGCGATCCTGGGGACTGCGGCGGCGCTGTAACCGGGGCGGCATCGAAGGATGCCGGCAAGCAGACACGCCAGGCAATGCGGACGAACGTTTTAACACGTTCGTCCGCATTTTTTGTTTGGCGACATCAAACGGGCCAAGGCCTCGCGAAACCAGCCGCTGCCGTCAACGCCGGCGCCGCGCCATTCGTCTAGAGACCGTGGTGGCGATTCGCGGGCCGGCAAGGCGGTGGTTGTCGGCAGCGGATCGTCCACGCACCCTTGCCTTGCCCTTTGAGTCTGTCCGAACCATGACGCTTGCCGCCTGCGCGACCCCTTCGCTTCTACCCCCAACGCCGCGTATTCACGCGCCACGATCCCGCTCGGGGCAGCCGCCGCTGCGGCCGCGCGACGCCGCGCAGGTGGCGCGCACCGCGACCACGCTGTTTCTCGGCGCGGGCAGCATCGAAGTCCGGTTGGCGGCCGATTCCGGCGGGCGCTTGCGGTCGATCTTTGCCGATCTCGCACGGGAGTACCGGCTCGGCCAACGCCGCTGCGACCGCTCGCCCAATCCCGAGGCAGCACATGCCGCGCTGGAGACCGAGATGGGCATCAAGGTACTGACGCGGTTGAGCGATTGCCTGGGCGCGCTGTTCGGCCTGCATGGCGCGGTGAGCGACGGCGTGCGCAACGGCGATGCCGCCAGGCGCGCCGCGCTGATGGAGTGCGCCGCGGCCATCGCCGACGAGGCGCTGGTTTGCCGCGACGAGCGCGCGGTGAAGGCCGGCGCCCCTCCGGTGCAGCGCTGCCTGACGATTGCCGCGGACGCCGCCGGCAACATCCATCTGCACAAGTTCTCTCGCTGGCAGGCGACTGCCGTTGGGAAGGGCGCCGCGGAGACCGACCTGGCCGAACGTGCGGCCGCCACGGGCGGGCCGGATGGGCAGGATAGTGCGGCGGCACCGGCAACGGAGGTCCGCGCGTCCCTGGCCTTCCGCATCGAGCCCTGGCGCCGGACCGCGCGTCCGCACGGCGTCGAGCCGCAACGCGTGCTGCTCCGTTGCCGGATGCGGCCGGTGCGCGTGGGCGACGCGCGCCGCATGCACGAGGCGGTGCCGTTACCCGGCCCGGGCGTGCGCGACAGGCTCGCGGCCGGCGACTGGCGCGGTGCGCTGCTGGTGCTGCTGATCCGGCTGTTTCGTCCGTCGATGCTGCTTTGCCGCGGCGAGATCGCGGGCCGGGCTCAGTTGAAGGTCTATCCGATGCCGCGCGACGGGCGCGCGCCAGTGATCGTGCGGGTCGGCAATCATTGGCCGCGCCGGGAAGCGCATCGGGCGGCGATCCACGGCCTCGAGACTGTTGCCCGCGAACTGGAAGCCAAGCGGCGTTGCCTGCTGCCGGCTCCGACAGAGGCGCCGGCATGGCCCGACGACGATGGGGTGCGCTGCTATTGAGCGGCGCGGGCAGCCGGTACGAAGGCCGCCGAATTGCCGCACCGCACCCACGGCCAGGCGAAAGGCCGCCTTAGCCAAATGCAAATGGCGAGCGTCCCGGAGCGCCCACACACTGCGGTGATGGCGCAGGCGGGAGCGCCCGGGTGTCCGTCGCCCGCGCGTCCCTCTATATGTATACGGACAACGCGTGCGCAAAGAACAAAAGTGCGCCGGCCGCGCCAGACCGTTGATCACAGGAGGAGACGCATGGCAACGAAGCAAACACGATGGCGGCCCGCCGGCATGCTGGCGACCGTGCTGGGCGCGCTGGTTCCACTGGCCTGCGTGGCCTCGCTGGCGGCGAGCGCGGGCGCCACGGCCGCCGAGCCGTATCCGTCGCGGCCGATCAAGCTGATCGTCGGCTATACGCCGGGCGGCCCGGTCGATACCGCGGCGCGGATCTATGCCGATTACCTCGGACGAGTGCTGAAACAGCCGGTGGTGGTCGACAACCGTGCCGGCGCCAGCGGCGCGATCGCCGCCGAGCTCACCGCCAAGGCGCCGCCCGACGGCTATACGCTGTACTTCGTCGCCAGTCCGACCATGACGATGACGCCGCTGATCCAGAAGGCGGTCAACTTCAATCCGACCCGGGACTTCAGCTACATCGGGCTGATCACCGACTACACCAATGTGCTGCTGATCAACAAGGACTTCCCGGCCAGGACTGTCGGCGAGCTGGTGGAGTACGCCCGCAAGCACCCGCAGGGCGTGGCGTTCGGCTCGGCCGGCGTCGGGGCGTCCAACCATCTGTCGGCTGAACTGCTGGCGCAGATGAGCGGCGTCAAGATGCTGCACGTGCCGTACAAGGGCAATTCGCCGGCGATGACCGACGTGATCAGCGGCAAGATCGCCTTCATGTTCGATATCACCGGCACCGCGATCGGGCATATCCAGGGCGGCAAGGTGCGGCCGCTGGCGGTCACGTCGAAGGAGCGCAACGCCGCGCTGCCGAACGTGCCGACGATGGTCGAGTCGGGACTGAAGGACTATGCGGTGACCGGCTGGTACGCGCTGATCGGGCCGCCGAAGCTGCCGGCCGAGGTGATCGACACGCTGGTCAAGGCGCAGCAGACCGTCGGCGACGATCCGGCCTTCCGCCAGCGGATGACGCAGGGCGGCTACGACCTGAACATCACCGGACCGAAGCCGCTGGGCGAGCGGATCGAGCGGGAGCTGAAGCTGTGGGGCGGGGTGGTGAAGACGGCGAAGATCGAGGTGGAGTGATGGTCGGCCGCCGGCTTGTGCCGGCGGCCTCCGGGCGGTGTCTTGCTCTACGACGCTTTTGCGCTATTGCGCTTTTACGCTTTTACTCCTCGACCACCGCCCAGCCTTCCATCGCCTGCCCGCCAGCATCGTCGCCCGTCCACAGCAGCACGCGTCCGGGCTGCTGCGCGTCGCGGCGGCCGCCGACCGTGACGAGGTCGTGGTCGAACAGCGGCGCCATGCCGCGGAAGCCAAAGCGCCTGACGTTCGCGCGCGGCAGCTCGCGTGCCAGCAGGTCCACCATCAGCACCGCCTGCAGCGGACCGTGGACGACCAGGCCGGGATAGCCTTCGACGTCGCGCACGTAGTCGTGGTCGTAATGGATGCGGTGGCCGTTGAAGGTCAGCGCCGAGAAGCGGAACAGCATCACCGGATCGGCATGCAGCTGGCGCTGCCATTGCGGCTCGTGCGGCAGGCGCGGGCGCGCCGGCTGGGCCTGGCCGGGCTGCGGCATGTCGCGATAGACGATGTCGTGGCGCTCGCTCAGCGCCGTCTCGCCGCCGACGGTCAGCACATGGCGGACCGAGACGAACCACAGCTCGCCGCTGCGACCGGTTTTCTGCTGCACGTCCTCGATGGTCGAGGTGCGCGTCACGGTGTCGCCGACCCGCAGCGGACGCTGAAACTCGAGCTCGCTGCCGGCCCACATCCGGCGCGGCAGCGGTACCGGCGGCAGGAAGCCGCCCAGCACCGCGTGGCCGTCGCGGCCAAGCTTGCGCTGCGGCGCGCGCGGCAGGAAATAGAGCCAGTGCCACAGCGGCGGCAGCGGTCCGCGCGCGATCGCTTCGCCGTCCAGATCCAGCGTGGCGGCGAGCCCGAGCACGGGCTCAGGCGCCAGCGTTTCGGTGCGGCTTTCGCTGCGGCCGATCCACTGGCGCAGCGCTTCGAGGCTGGTGTCGGCCGGATTGGCAGTAGGTTGTTGGGCCACGGTTGGGAAGTCCTTTTGTCTCTTGTGTTGTGGGGAACGGCGAGGCTGGCAGTCGGCAACACCGTCCATGCGAGCGTAGGAGCTCAGGCGGCGCCCGGCAACCAGTCCGCCACGCTGTCCATGTGGTCCAGCGCCCAGACCCGCGCGATGATCGCGCGCATCTCCGTCTCGCTGGCGCCCTGGCGGAAGGCGGCCAGCTGCAGCGCCTTGGCCTCGAGCTCCGGCCGGCTCAGCGTGTTGTCCGGATCGCCCTTGGGCACGTCGACGCGTGCCTCCAGCGACCGGCCATCGGCGGTCGTCACGGTCACGCGGCCGATCCACTGGCGCGGATAGGCGGCGTTGATCTCCGCGTCCAGCGCCATCGCGACCTTGCTGCGGAAGGCCGCCACGCGCGGGTCGCGCAGCGCGTGCTGCTCGAACTCGCCCAGGCCGGCGTGGCCATGCCAGGCGACCAGCCCGAGCACCGTGCCCATCGAGAACTTCGCCTGATGGATCGTGACCGGATCGACCACGGGGCCGAGTACGTCGATCGCGCCCTGGTGCACGTGCGCGGTCACGCTGGCGATCTGCCCGGCGGCCAGGCCCTCGCGCTGCATCAGCGCCTTCAGCGCATCGGCGGCCGGATGGGTGTGCCGGCACGAGGCGAAGAACTTGAACGAGGTCTCGGCGGTGGCCCAGCGCGTGCCCAGGCCGTCGGTCAGCCGCGCCGGATCGGCGTCGCTCGACATGCCGGCCGCCATGCCCTGCGCGCCTTCGAGAATGCGCCGTGCGCCGGTGAAGCCCGCCCGCGCCAGATGGGCCGACATCAGCCCGTCCGCGGCGGCCTTGGCGGTATGCAGTTGCTTCGAATCGGCGGCGTCGCGCAGGAATTCCCACAGCCCGGCGGCCTGGGTGCCCGCCGAGCCCAGCGCCTGGTTGATGCCCTCGGCATCGAGCCCGTACAGCTTGGCCACCGCGGCCGCGGCCGCCAGCGTGCCGACCGTGCCGGTGGTATGGAACACCCGATAGTGGGAGCGGCCCATGAATTCGCCGATGCGGATGCCCGCCTCGTAGCCGGCGATCGCCGCGGTCAGCAGCTGCGCGCCGCTGTTGCCCTCGGCCTGGGCCGCGGCCAGCACGGCGGGAAACACCACCGCGGCCGGATGCAGCACCGAGCCGTTGTGCACGTCGTCCTGCTCGACCACATGCGAGGCGGCGGCATTGACCAGCGCGGCGAACCACGGCGAGGTACGGCGGCGATCGACCAGCACCTCGGCCGGGCCCTGCTGCGGGCCCATCGCCACGGCGAATTCCTGCAGGCGGCGAATCGCCGGGGCGTCCTTGCCGGCGACCGCCGAGGCGATCCAGTCGAGGAACAGGTCCTTGGTGCGCTCGACCACTGGCGGCGGCACGTCGGACAGCGTGAAGCGGGCAAGGAACTCGCAGAGTTCGCGGGTGGGATAGGCGCTTGAGGAGCTTGGCATTGGCTTGGCGTGGATCGGGTTGGCGCGGAAGGCAGTCGCAACGGCGGCGGCAACGGCGGCGGTAACAGCGGCGGTAACAGCGGCGGTGACAGCGGCGATGAGGGCGCTGGCCTAGAACGACCGCGGCAGTCCCAGCACGTGCTCGGCCACATACGACAGGATCAGATTGGTCGAGATCGGGGCCACCTGGTACAGGCGCGTCTCGCGGAACTTGCGCTCGATGTCGTATTCGGCGGCGAAGCCGAAGCCGCCGTGGGTCTGCAGGCAGACGTTGGCCGCTTCCCACGACGCGTCGGCGGCCAGCAGCTTGGCCATGTTGGCCTCCTTGCCGCAGGGCTGGCCGGCGTCGAACAGCTCGGCGGCCTTGTAGCGCATCAGGCTGGCGGCCTCGACATTGACGTAGGAGCGGGCGATCGGGAACTGGATGCCCTGGTTCTGGCCGATCGGCCGGTCGAACACGACGCGCTCGCGCGCGTAGCCGCTGGCGCGCTCGACGAACCAGTAGCCGTCGCCGATACATTCGGCGGCGATCAGGATCCGCTCGGCGTTCAGCCCGTCGAGGATGTACTTCAAACCCTTGCCCTCCTCGCCGATCAGGTTCTCGGCCGGGATTTCCAGGTTGTCGAAGAACAGCTCGTTGGTCTCGTGATTGACCATGTTGCGGATCGGCTGGACCGTCAGGCCGTTGCCGATCGCCTCGCGCAGGTCGACCACGAACACCGACAGGCCCTCTGACTTGCGCTTGACCTGGTCCAGCGGCGTGGTGCGCGCCAGCAGCAGCATCAGGTCCGAATGCTGCACGCGCGAGATCCAGACCTTCTGGCCATTGACGACGTAGCGGTCGCCCTGGCGCACCGCGGTGGTCTTCAGCTTGGTGGTGTCGGTGCCGGTGGTCGGCTCGGTCACCGCCATCGACTGCATGCGCAGCTCGCCGGCGGCGATCCCTGGGAGCCAGCGCTGTTTTTGCGCCTCGGAGCCGTGCCGCAGCAGGCAGCCCATCACGTACATCTGGCCGTGGCAGGCGCCGGAATTGCCGCCGCTGCGGTTGATCTCCTCCATGATCACGGAGGCGGCCGTCAGCGGCAGGCCCGAGCCGCCGTAGCTCTCGGGGATCAGCGCTGACAGCCAGCCGGCCTGCGTCAGCGCCTGGACGAACTGCTCGGGAAAGGCGTTCTGCTCCTCGACGCGCTGCCAGTAGGCGGAATCGAAGCCGGCGCACAGGTCGCGCACGGCCTCGCGGATTTCGGGGTAATGCGCATCGCGCGCTGGATCGATGGTCATCGTCGGGCCCTTCGCAGGGGAATCACGGGAATGGGGCCATTATTCCCGAGCCCGCCGCGCACCGACATTCGCATTTGCCAAAGAGCGGCTTAGGGCGCGCCTTACCTCCGTTACCTGGCCCCGGGCCGTCGCGGTGGCCCCGGACGGCGGCTCAGACCGGCTCGCGCGCCGCGTCGATCAGGTAGTGCACCAGGGTCTCGGCGAATTGCGGCAGCTCGCGGCCGGGCCGGCGCACCAGGCGCAGCTCGCGCTTGGCCCAGTCGTCCTCCAGCGTGATGAAGCGCAGCACCTTGCGGCTGGCGTAGCGGCGCGCGCAGCTGTTGGGCACGATCGCGATGCCCGCGCCGGCCTCGACCATGCGGCAGACCGCGTCGAAGCTGCCGACCTGGATGCGCAGGCTGATGCGCTTGCCCATGCCGCTGGCGATGCGGTCGAGAAAGGACTGGATCGCGCTGAACTGGTTCAGGCCGACGAAGCGGCAGGTATCGAGCAGATCGGCGAAATGCAGCCGCTTGAACTGCGGCAGCGGGTGGTTGACCGGCGCGATCACGATCAGTTCGTCGCTGCACAGCTGCATCACGTCGAGGTCCTCGGTGGCGACCTCGCCGGCGACGATGCCCAGGTCCGCCGCGCCGGCGCCGATGGCCGAGACGATCTCCTGCGACAGGTGTTCCTCCAGCTCGATGTCGACGTCGGGGTTCTCCGACAGGAAGCGCGACAGCGCGCTGGCGAGAAAGGAGTTGGTGGCGGTGGTGTTGGCCAGCAGCCGGACCTTGCCCTTGACGCCCTTGGCGTAGGGGCGCAAATCGGCATGCAGGCATTCGAGCTCGCGAAAGACCTCGCGCGCGTGCCGCAGCAGCGCGTCGCCGGCGGGCGTGAGCCGCACCCCCTTGACCTGCCGGATCAGCAGCTGCGTCTGGAACGCTTCCTCCAGCTGCTTGATGCGGGTGCTGGCCGCCGGCAGCGACAGGAAGCTGCGTTCGGCCGCCCGCGTCAGGTTATGGGTTTCCCCTACGTTCAGGAACAGGCGCAGGTCGGTCAGGTCGTAATGCATCGCGTCGTGATGGGTTTGGCGGGATAGAACGGAGGGTTTCGGCAGGCGGAAGGCGTCTTTTGGGATTGGCGAATTCCCCTTTCGCTGCCGGCAATTTATCGTATATGCCGCTTCAATAGAACCTCGACGGTGGGACAGGAGACCGATGATGACGGCGAAGGTGGAAGGATCCGCGGCAGGCACGATGGCTGGCAAGGTGGCAGTGGTGACCGGCGCGGGAGGCGGCATCGGCCGCGGCATCGCACTGGCGCTGGGCGCCGCGGGCGCGCGCGTGGTGGTCAACGATATCGGCGTGTCGCTGAGCGGCGAGGGCGGCGATCCGGGACCCGCGCAACGCGTGGTCGACGAGATTCAGGCGGCCGGCGGCGAGGCGGTGGCCAACACCGACAGCGTGTCGAGCTGGCAGGGCGCCAACGCGATCGTCCAGTGCGCGCTCGATCGGTTCGGCCGCATCGACGCCGTGATCAACAACGCGGGCAATCTGCGCGACCGCATGTTCTTCAAGATGAACGAGGAGGAATGGCGCGCGGTGATCGACGTGCATCTGCATGGCACCTTCTTCGTCAGCCGCGCCGCCGCGCCCTACTTCAAGGACCAGCAGAGCGGGGCCTATGTCCATATGACCTCCACCTCCGGTCTGATCGGCAATTTCGGCCAGGCCAACTACGCCGCCGCCAAGCTCGGCATCGCGGCGTTGTCCAAATCGATCGCACTGGACATGGCGCGTTTCAACGTTCGGTCGAACTGCATCGCGCCGTTCGCCTGGAGCCGGATGACCAGCTCGATCCCGTCCGAGACGCCCGAGGAGCAGGCGCGCGTGGCCAAGCTGCAGAAGATGGAGGCCGGCAAGGTCGCGCCGATGGCGGTGTTCCTCGCCAGCGATGCGGCGCGCGAGGTCAACGCGCAGATCTTCGCGGTGCGCGCCAACGAGATCATGCTGATGAGCCAGCCGCGGCCGGTGCGATCGGTACATGCCAGCGAAGGATGGACGCCGGAGACGATCGCCGAGATCGCGATCCCGGCGATGCGCAACAGCTTCTATCCGCTCGAGCGCTCGCCCGACGTCATCAACTGGGACCCGATCTGACACTCGCTGCTGCCGGCAGCAAGCTGGCAGCACGTCGCGCCGGGTGCTGACGCCCGGCGCTCCGCTCGCGCAGCGCGTGCTCGCCATCGTTCGGTGGGACACGTTCCGCAGCCTCGCTTTCCTTCCTTCCCCTTCCTGCGCTCCACCTTCGTGCCGTCCGCCGATCGATTTTCGCCGACGCGCATGTCGACGCGCATCGCGGTTTCCCCTCATCGTCGCGAG
Organism: Cupriavidus gilardii; assembly: GCF_017598945.1. Lineage (GTDB taxonomy): Bacteria > Pseudomonadota > Gammaproteobacteria > Burkholderiales > Burkholderiaceae > Cupriavidus > Cupriavidus gilardii_E. The sequence goes on along the minus strand of NZ_JAGFTW010000061.1, from coordinate 30,252 downwards.
TCGCTGCTGCCAACTCCCGCTCGTATCGATCCACCGGTCCAATGTGGCCCGCAATTTGCTGGTGTACCGACAACGGTGGCCGCAGCATGCCGCCGCGCGGGCAACCGCGACGGGGAGACAGCGATGCGATCGACGCCGTCGAATGCGAACTGGAACCTGTAGCGGTTTCGGCATTCCAATGGGCACGCACCCGCACGGTGCGCACCACGATTCCAAAGGGGAGACGCGATTGCCTCGACGGTGCATGGAGACAACTGGCGAACGATGCTTCGCCACACCCGGGCCGACAGCAGGCCCACGCCCGGGCCGATGGGTTAACCCTGCTTTTCTGCAGCGCGATGCGCGATGTCGCGGCGCTCCGTTTTCATCCCGTTTCGATCCCCGCTTCGATCCGCGTTTTGCGCATCGCGAACACGACAGCAGCATGTCGTGCGACGTGGCACGCGAGGCCTTCGCAGCGGCAACGATGCAGGATGTGCCAACGTACGACCCCACCCGTTCCAAGGTTTTGCAGTCCCGGTATGTCGTCGATGCTCGTCGGAAGCAATCGTTACAAACGGGGCAGTGCAGCACCAAAGGGAAAGGTGTAAGGTGTGTCCCAGAACATGGTCGCACCGCCCAGTGCGAACCGGTCAGCGTGCCGCTCAGTCGCACGCAGCCAGGACGCAGTTTTCTCGAGCACGACAGCGCCGTTGCGAGTGCGCAATGCGCGTCAACAAGCTCTTCCCCCTGGGCGTTATTTGACTATGATGAAGTAAAGACTTCGCAACATGGTCAGTCTTCCGCCAAGCCGGGGTGGCGGTATTCAAAGGCTGATACGTGGAATGAGGCAGGGTACCTACCTGCAGACGGACTGCGTTCGCCTCGGACGAGACTCTGACGGGAGTGAGGTATGGACATTTTCGGCCACTACGCCACGCGCTTCGAAGCTCGCAAGGAAGAGGAATACAGCATCCAGGAGTATCTGGAGATCTGTAAGAAAGACCCTACTGCCTATGCGACCGCGGCCGAGCGCATGCTCGCCGCGATCGGGCAGCCAGAGCTGGTAGACACGCACCACGACCCGCGACTGTCGCGCCTGTTCTTCAACAAGGTCATCAAGATCTATCCGGCCTTCCGCGAGTTCTACGGCATGGAGGACACGATCGAACAGATCGTCTCGTTCTTCAAGCATGCCGCGCAGGGTCTCGAGGAACGCAAGCAGATCCTCTACCTGCTCGGGCCTCCCGGCGGCGGCAAGTCCTCGCTCGCCGAGAAGCTCAAGTCGTTGATGGAGCAGATCCCCATCTACGCACTGAAGGGCTCGCCCATCCATGAATCGCCGCTCGGACTGTTCTCGCCCGAGGAAGACGGCAAGATTCTGGAGGAGGACTACGGCATCCCGGTCCGCTATCTGAACACCATCGCCTCGCCATGGGCGGTCAAGCGCCTGCACGAGTTCAACGGCGACATCACGCGCTTCCGCGTGGTCAAGCTGCGGCCCTCGGTGCTGTCGCAGATCGCGATCGCGAAGACCGAGCCGGGCGACGAGAACAACCAGGACATCTCCTCGCTGGTCGGCAAGGTCGATATCCGCAAGCTCGAGGACTATCCGCAGGACGACCCGGACGCGTACTCGTACTCCGGCGGGCTGTGCCTGGCCAACCGCGGCCTGCTCGAGTTCGTCGAGATGTTCAAGGCTCCGATCAAGGTCCTGCACCCGTTGCTGACCGCGACACAGGAAGGCAACTACAAGGGGACCGAAGGCTTCGGCGCGATTCCGTTCGACGGCGTGATCCTCGCCCACTCGAACGAGGCGGAATGGCAATCGTTCAAGGCGGACAAGAACAACGAGGCCTTCCTCGACCGGATCTACATCGTCAAGGTGCCGTACTGCCTGCGCGTGTCGGACGAGGTCAAGATCTACGACAAGCTGCTGCGCAGCAGCTCGCTGTCGGCCGCGCCGTGCGCGCCGAACACGCTGAAGATGATGGCGCAGTTCGCGGTGCTGACGCGGATCAAGGAACCGGAGAACTCGAACATCTTCTCCAAGATGCGGGTCTACGACGGCGAAAGCCTGAAGGACGTCGACCCGAAGGCGAAGTCGTACCAGGAGTACCGCGACTACGCCGGCATCGACGAGGGCATGAGCGGGCTGTCGACGCGCTTCGCGTTCAAGGTGCTGTCCAAGGTCTTCAACTTCGACAACACCGAGGTCGCGGCCAATCCGGTGCACCTGCTGTACGTGCTCGAGCAGCAGATCGAGCGCGAACAGTTCCCGCCGGAACAGGAAGCGAAGCTGCTGTCGTACATCAAGGAATACCTGACGACACCCTTCGTCGAGTTCATCGGCAAGGAGATCCAGACCGCTTATCTGGAGTCGTATTCCGAATATGGTCAGAACATCTTCGACCGCTACGTGGTGTTCGCCGACCTGTGGATCCAGGACCAGGAGTACCGCGATCCCAATACCGGCGAGATCCTCGACCGCAACGCGCTGAACGACGAACTGGAGAAAGTGGAAAAGCCCGCGGGTATCTCGAACCCGAAGGATTTCCGCAACGAGATCGTCAACTTCGTGCTGCGGGCACGGGCCAACAACGGCGGCAAGAACCCGAACTGGACCAGCTACGAGAAGCTGCGCATGGTGATCGAAAAGCGGATGTTCTCGACGACCGAGGACCTGTTGCCGGTCATTTCCTTCAACGCCAAGTCCTCGCGCGAGGATCAGGAGAAACACGAGAACTTCGTCAACCGCATGGTCGAGAAGGGCTATACGCCCAAGCAGGTCCGGCTGCTGGTGGAGTGGTACTTGCGCGTTCGAAAATCATCGTAACGGCGCCTGCACGGGGCCTCTGAACGAGGGCAACCAATATGGCCACGGTCATCGATCGGCGGGAGAATGGCGGCAACAAGAGCGCGGTCAACAAGCAACGTTTCATCAAGCGTTACCGCGAGCAGATTCGGCAAGCCGTAGCGAAGGCGGTGTCCGGCCGGAAGATCATGGACATCGAACAGAGCGGGCAGGTGTCCATTCCGGTCAAGGACATCTCCGAGCCGATATTCCACCATGGCCAGGGTGGCAAGCGCGAGTGGATCCACCCCGGCAACAAGAAGTTCGTCCGCGGAGACAGTTTCGACCGCCAGCAGCAGGGGGCGGGCGGAACCGGCTCCCGGGCGAGCGACTCGGGCGAGGGCGAGGACGATTTCGTCTTCACGCTCTCGCGCGAGGATTTCCTCAATTTCTTCTTCGAAGACATGGCGCTGCCCGACATGGCCAAGCGCCATCTGGCCAAGATCGCCGAGGTCCGCAAGGTGCGCGCGGGCTTCTCGATCGACGGCACGCCCTCGAACCTGTCGGTGCTGCGCACCATGCGCAGTTCGCTCGGCCGGCGCATCGCGTTGTCCGGGCCGTATCAGCGGCGCCTGCATGCGCTGGAGCAGGAGTACAGCGAGGTCCTGGAACAGGAAGGCCCCTACACGGCGCGCGCGCAGGAAATGATGAAGGAGATGCGCCATCTTCGCGCCTGCATCGACCGCGTGCCCTTCATCGAGAAGCTGGACCTGCGCTACAACAACCGCGTGCTGAAGAAGCGCCCTCAGGCGCAGGCGGTGATGTTCTGCCTGATGGACGTGTCCGGTTCGATGGACGAAAGCCGCAAGGACCTGGCCAAGCGTTTCTTCATGCTGCTGTACCTGTTCCTGAAGCGGAACTACGAACGCATCGACGTCGTGTTCATTCGCCACCATACGGTCGCCAAGGAAGTCGACGAGGAAGATTTCTTCCACTCGCGCGAATCGGGCGGCACGGTGGTCTCCAGCGCGCTGAAGCTGATGGTCGACGTGATCCACAATCGCTACCCGGCCAGCCAGTGGAACATCTACTGCGCGCAGGCATCGGACGGCGACAACTGGGCCGGCGACTCGGAACTGTGCGGCCGGCTGCTGCGCGATTCGATCCTGCCGCTGGTGCAGTACTACGCCTATGTCGAGGTCGCGTCGGAAGAGCCGCAGAATCTGTGGGAAGAGTACATGACGGTCAAGAGTGCGCACGAGAACTTCGCGATGCAGCGGATCATCGGCGCGGACGAGATTTATCCGGTGCTGCACGACCTGTTTCAGAAGAAGGCGGCCTGGCCGAGCGCGGGGCGCTGACGCGTCGCCGCGCCGATGCGCGGACGTTGCTGCGGTGAGACCGCGCAAGGATGCCGCATCGAAAGACAGGCCTTGGCTAACCGGCGGAGACGCGATGGCGATCCGCCGACATGGGGGTGGGAAATGGCATACCTCTCTACCGGTTCGGAGTGGACCTTCGAGCTGATCCAGCGGTACGACCGGGAGATCGCACGCATCGCGGCGGACTTCGGCCTCGATACCTATCCCAACCAGATCGAGATCATCACCGCCGAGCAGATGCTCGACGCCTATGCGTCCGCCGGTCTGCCGGTCGGCTACAGCCACTGGTCCTACGGCAAGCACTTCCTGGCGTCCGAGCGCAGCTACCAGCGCGGCCATATGGGCCTGGCCTACGAGATCGTGATCAACTCCAATCCCTGCATCGCCTATCTGATGGAGGAGAACACGATGCCGATGCAGGCGCTGACGATCGCGCACGCCTGCTACGGCCACAACGCCTTCTTCAAGGGCAACTACCTGTTCCGCACCTGGACCAACGCGGACGCCATCGTCGACTATCTGCTGTTCGCCAAGAACTACATCGCCGAATGCGAGCAGCGCTATGGCGAGCAGGAAGTCGAACTGCTGCTCGACTCCTGCCATGCGCTGCAGAACTACGGCGTGGACCGCTACAAGCGGCCCAAGAAGCTGTCCATCACCGAGGAACAGGCGCGCCAGGCCGAGCGCGAAAACTATCTGCAGATGCAGGTCAACGATCTGTGGCGCACCTTGCCGAAGCACCGCTCGCACGCGCTGGTGACCGAGGACGAACCGCCCGAGACCGAGGCCACCTTCCCGCCGGAGCCGCAGGAAAACCTGCTGTACTTCATCGAGAAGAACGCGCCCAAGCTGCAGCCGTGGCAGCGCGAGATCGTCCGCATCGTGCGCAAGATCGCGCAGTACTTCTACCCGCAGCGGCAGACCAAGGTGATGAACGAGGGCTGGGCCACGTTCTGGCACTACACCATCCTGCACGAGCTGTACGAGCAGGGGCTGGTCAACGACGCCTTCATGATGGAGCTGCTGCAGGCGCATACCAACGTCATCTACCAGCCGCCCTACCATAGCCCTTACTACAGCGGGCTCAATCCTTACACGCTTGGCTTCCTGATGTTCCAGGACCTGCGCCGCATGTGCGAGCGCCCGGACGAGGAGGATTATCGGTGGGCGCCGGAGATCGCCGGCACCGACTGGCGCAAGACGCTGGACTTCGCCATGCGCAACTTCAAGGACGAGAGCTTCCTGCTGCAGTTCCTGTCGCCGCGCGTGATTCGCGAGCTCAAGCTGTTCTCGGTGCTCGACGACGACCGCGAAAGCAAGCTGCGCGTGACCGCGATCCACGACGACGAGGGCTATCGCCGCATCCGGCAATTGCTGGCCAGCCAGTACGATCTGTCCAATATCGAGCCGAATATCCAGGTGACCAACGTCGATGTCGGCGGCGACCGCTCGCTGACGCTGCGCCATCTGCAGAGCGACCGCCGGCCGCTGGCGCAGAACTTCGAAGAGGTGATCCGCCATGTCACGCGGCTATGGGGTTTCACCGTGCGGCTCGAGGTGGTCTACGAGGACGGCCGGCACGAGATCAAGTACGAATGCCGGCCGGAGCGCAAGCACCACCACCGCAAGGCGGCGTGAGCCGACGGCAACGGCGCGATAGCGGCCGGACGGTCTAAGTGAGGCAAGAGGGCCAGAGCGGGGATTTCAGCGCTGAAATCCCCGCTCGTCTTGTCTGGAGCCCGCGCCCGACGCGGGCGCTTACGCCGTCCCCGCGCTCCCCTCGATCAGCGGCTTGACCTCCGCCGCGCCGCCGCCATCGAGCTGCAGCGTCATATACGGCGAGGCCATGCGGATGCCCGCCGCGTCGAACTTCTGCTTCAGCGTCGCGTTGAACGCCCGCGTGACCTCGAATTGCGCCAGCGGCAGCGTCTTGAACTGGGCCAGCACCACCGGCCCGGAAGGATCGAAGCGGTCCAGCCCGAGGATGTCCAGCCCCGACAGCAGCCGATGCGTGAAACGGATGTCCTGCGCGATCTCGTCGCCGGCCTCGCGGATCAGCGCCAGCGCGCGATCCAGGTCGCTGTCGTAACGCAGGCCGATATTGAACACCGCGAACGCATGGCCGCGCGACAGGTTCTTGATCGCCTTGATCTGGCTGTACGGCAGCACATGCAGCGCACCCTTGCCGTCGCGCAGCTTGATGGTGCGGATCGTCATGCCTTCGACCGTGCCGCTGTGGTCGGGCAGCTCGACCACGTCGCCGATCGCGATCGAGTCCTCGAGCACGATGAACAGCCCGGTGATCAGGTCCTGCACCAGCGTCTGGGCGCCGAAGCCGATGGCCAGGCCCACCACGCCGGCGCCGGCGATCAGCGGCGTCACGTTGACGCCGAGGTTGGCCAGCACCGCGATCAGCGCCATCACCAGCAGGGCGACGAAGACGGCGTTGCGCAGCAGCGGCAGGATGGTTCGGGCCCGCATGCTGGGCGGCTGCCCGCGCCCGTGTCCCGGCGACAGGGCCTGGGTGATGGCGGTATCGATGACCAGCCAGAACAGCCACGACAGCAGCACCGCGGCCAGCGCGCCGAACACGGCGTCGGCGAAGCGGCGGCCCAGCGCGGTCGAATGCATCAGATGCAGCAGCGAATTGCCCCAGACGCGGCTGGTCAGTTCGAAGAAGCCCAGCCAGATCACCAGGCGCACCAGCGTGACCGCGAAGCGGCCGAAGCGCGCCAGATAGGCCGAGCGCCGCTGCCAGCGCTGTGGATGGCCGCGCTGGTGGGCCTGCGGCGAGCGCCCGGTCACCACGGTCAACGCCAGCGCGGCGACCAGCAGCGCGACCGTCAGGATGGTGCGGCCCAGATAGTCGTCGGCGTGGCCGGCCGCCAGCAGCGTACCGATCACCGAGGCGAGCACCACCGCCAGCACCGGCAAATGCCAGGTGCCGCCGGCCAGCCGCAGCACATCGGTGATGGCCGGATGGGCCTGGCGGATCGCCAGCGGCCGGTTGGCGATCAAATGCGCGATCGGGCGGCGAAAACGCAGGCAGAACCACGCCATCAGCAGCGCCGCGCCGATGTTGGACAGGTTGGCGGTCACCGCGGACAGGTTGATGCCGAGCGCGGCGATCACGCGGGCATTGGTCGCGGCGTCGCCGAGCGCCGCCAGCGAGCCGATCGCGAACAGCACTTGGCGCGAGTGCTGGTGCAGGTCGTGGACGGCGCGCCGCCGGTGGGCGGTATTGAAGACCGCAAACAGCGTCTGCGATATCGCCGACAGCACCGCGCCGGCGATCAGCGCATAGGCCACCGCCAGCGCGGCGACACCGGCCGGCACCAGATGCAGCGACAGGCTGCGCACGATCCAGATCGCCACGCCGAAGGCGACGGCCCACGGACCGACCCGGCGCAGCATGAAGATGCCGACGTCGGTCCACGAGGGCACGGTGGGCAGCTGGACACGATCGACGGGCCGCATCAGCCGTCCGCGCACGCGCCGCGCCAGTTCGTGCAGCAGCCAGCCGCCGATGGCCCAGCCGATCAGCACCGCGGCGAACAGCTGCGCCGATCGCAGTGCGCTGCCGCGGCCGCGATCGGTCAGTGCCTGCTGCCATTCCTCGCCGGCAAAGCGCAGACGCCAGCTCCAATAGCGCCAGGGTCCCTGATCCTTGCCGAGCCGGTCGTCGACCTGCTCGACCGCCTCGGCCAGCGCCCCGACCAGTCCGCCGGCCTCGGCCTCCGAGGCTGGCGCGACGGCCACGGCCGACGCACCGAGGCCGTCGCGGACGGCCTGCAGCTGACCGACGAGCGCGGCACGCTGCTGGTCGTTCTGCAGCGTCTCGATGACCTGGTCCAGCGATTGCGCCAGCGGCACGCTGGCCGCGGCCTCCGACGCCGGCGCGGACGCGCCGGTAGAGGAGCCGGCGGCAGGCTTGCCCAAGGGCGCCGCCGCGCCCGCGACCGGCATCGCGCCGATCGCGCATAGCCAGATCAGCGCCAGCCAGAGCAGATGACATCGCCGTTTCATCGTCGCAGGAGCCTCGTCGAAAGCGGTCATCGGCCCCGGGGCCGGGGCCGCCATGGGCGCACTGTAACCGATGGCCAGGCCGGGCACGACCCGTCTCCGTCTGACGCCGCGGGGCGCCGCCGTCGCCGATACCACGACCACAAGCGCCACCAAAAGCGGCGCCATACGCAACTTCGCCGATAGTGCTACTCTAACTCCCCTCTTTTCTCCGACCCCTTTCTTCAGGTTCTTGTACAGGCCCCTAACTCAGGAGATTGTCGTGGCCCGCAAAACTCCCATCGAGCGCTATCGCAACATCGGCATCAGTGCGCATATCGACGCCGGCAAGACGACCACGACCGAACGCATCCTGTTCTACACGGGGGTCAGCCACAAGCTGGGCGAGGTGCACGAAGGCGCCGCGACCATGGACTGGATGGAACAGGAGCAGGAGCGCGGCATCACGATCACGTCGGCCGCGACCACGGTGTTCTGGAAGGGCATGGCCGGCAAGTATCCCGAGCACCGGATCAACATCATCGACACCCCCGGGCACGTCGACTTCACCATCGAGGTCGAGCGCTCGATGCGCGTGCTCGACGGCGCCGTGATGGTCTACGACGCGGTCGGCGGCGTGCAGCCGCAATCGGAGACGGTCTGGCGTCAGGCCAACAAGTACGGCGTGCCGCGCCTGGCCTTCGTCAACAAGATGGACCGCGTCGGCGCCGACTTCTTCCGCGTGCGCGAGCAGATTGCCGAGCGGCTCAAGGGCGTGGCGGTGCCGGTGCAGATTCCGATCGGCGCCGAGGACCATTTCCAGGGCGTGGTCGACCTGGTGCGCATGCAGGCCATCGTCTGGGACGAGGCCAGCCAGGGCGTGCGCTTCGAATACCGCGAGATTCCGGCCGAGCTGGCCGACACCGCGCAGCTGTGGCGCGAGCGAATGGTCGAGGCCGCAGCCGAGGCCAACGAGTCGCTGCTGGAGAAATACCTGGGCGGCGAGGCGCTCAGCGAGGACGAGATCAAGGCCGGCCTGCGCCAGCGCACCATCGCCAACGAGATCGTGCCGATGCTGTGCGGCAGCGCGTTCAAGAACAAGGGCGTGCAGGCAATGCTCGACGCGGTGGTCGACTATCTGCCATCGCCCGCCGACGTGCCGGCGATTCGCGGCCATACCGAGGACGATCGCGACGCCGAGCGCCACCCGAGCGACGACGAGCCGTTCTCCGCGCTCGCCTTCAAGATCATGACCGACCCGTTCGTCGGCCAGCTGATCTTCTTCCGCGTGTACTCGGGCGTCGTGAATTCGGGCGACACCGTCTACAACCCGGTCAAGGGCAAGCGCGAGCGCCTCGGTCGGATCCTGCAGATGCACGCCAACACCCGCAACGAGATCAAGGAAGTGCGGGCCGGCGATATCGCCGCGGCGGTCGGCCTGAAGGAGGCGACCACCGGCGACACGCTGTGCGATCCGGCCAACGTGATCATCCTCGAGCGGATGACCTTCCCCGATCCGGTGATCTCGCAGGCGGTCGAGCCCAAGACCAAGGCCGACCAGGAGAAGATGGGCGTCGCGCTGAACCGCCTCGCGCAGGAAGACCCGTCGTTCCGCGTCAGGACCGACGAGGAGTCGGGCCAGACCATCATCTCCGGCATGGGCGAGCTGCATCTCGAAATCCTGGTCGACCGGATGAAGCGCGAGTTCGGCGTCGAGGCGACCGTCGGCAAGCCGCAGGTCGCGTATCGCGAAACCATCCGCCAGGCGATCAAGGGCGTCGAGGGCAAGTTCGTCAAGCAATCGGGCGGCCGCGGCCAGTACGGCCATGTGGTGATCGACCTGGAGCCGCAGCCGCAAGGCAAGGGCTACGAATTCGTCGATGCGATCAAGGGCGGCGTGATCCCGCGCGAATTCATCCCCGCGGTCGACAAGGGCATTCAGGAAACGCTGAACGCCGGGGTGCTGGCCGGCTTCCCGGTGGTGGACGTCAAGGTCACGCTGGTGTTCGGCTCGTACCACGAGGTCGACTCGAACGAGAACGCTTACCGGATGGCCGGCTCGATGGCCTTCAAGGACGGCATGCGGCGCGCCCGTCCGGTGCTGCTCGAGCCGATGATGGCGGTGGAAGTCGAGACGCCGGAGGAGTTCACCGGCAACGTGATGGGCGATCTGTCGTCGCGGCGCGGCATCGTGCACGGCATGGACGAGATCGCCGGCGGCGGCGGCAAGCTGGTGCGCGCCGAGGTGCCGCTGGCCGAGATGTTCGGCTACTCGACCTCGCTGCGTTCGCTGACCCAGGGCCGCGCGACCTACACGATGGAGTTCAAGCACTACGCCGAGGCGCCGGCCAACGTCGCCGACGGTGTCGTCAACGCGCGCCGGCAGTAAGTCCGCCAGTCAGCTCTCCAACAAGGCCTCACACGAAGGGCGGCTCGCCCTGCCAGTCGAAGAAGTCCGGCATGTCGCGCGACACGGTCTGCGGGAACGCGGCCGGCCGCTTCTGCAGGAAGGCCTCGACGCCTTCCTTCGCATCGGGCGAACGGCCGCGCGACTGGATCGCGCGGCTGTCGAGCTTGTGCGCCTCCATCGGATGGGCGGCGCCGGCCATGCGCCAGATCATCTGCCGCGAGATCGCGACCGACACCGGCGCGGCGTTGTCCGCGATTTCTCGTGCCAGCGCATAGGCCGCCGGCAGCAGCTCGTCCGGCGCATGCAGCGAACGCACCAGGCCCCGGTCCAGCGCCTCCTGGGCCGGGAACACCCGCCCGGTATAGCACCACTCGAGCGCGGTCGAGATGCCGACCACGCGCGACAGGAACCAGGATGACGCGGCTTCCGGCGTGATGCCGCGGCGCGAGAACACGAAACCGAACTTGGCCCCGGTCGAGGCCAGCCGGATATCCATCGGCAGCTGCATCGTCACGCCGATACCCACCGCGGCGCCGTTGATCGCACCGATCACCGGCTTCAGGCTGCGGAAGATCCGCAGTGCGACACGTCCGCCGCCGTCGCGGTGCGGCGCGTCGGCCGGCGCCCCATAGCGCTTCTCGAAATCGAAGGTCGAGCCGCCCGAGGACAGATCGGCGCCGGCGCAGAACGCGCGTCCCGCGCCGGTGACCACCACGGCCCGTACCGCGTCATCGGCGTCGGTGGCATCGAAGGCCGCGATCAGCTCCTGCATCATCTGCGCATTGAACGTATTCATCTGTTCCGGCCGATGCAGCGTGATGGTGGCGATGCCGTCGGCGACGGCGTAGCGCAGCGTTTCGAACTGGGATGGGTGCATGGGGGCTCCGTGGTTGCCGGTCAATGCGGGGAAGGTCGATCGCGCCGTTCCGCTCAGGCGAAGGTGATCGCGCCGCGCCGGTCCGCGCGTTCCAGATGCGGCACGTTGTTGAAGCTGAGCAGACGCTGCGTATTGCGCCCGCAGATGATTTCGCAGAAGGCGGTATTGCGGAACTGCAGGTTCAGTTCGATCGCGGTCTGCGCCGGCGCGTTCAGCATGTCGGCCACCGCCCGGCCGATCGCGCCGCCCGAGCTGACCACCAGGATCGCATCCTCGCGCGTCGCGCCCTCGGCGCCGTGCGCCAGCCCGGCCGCGATGCGCTTGCCGAATTCCTCCCAGCTCTCGGGCATGCCGGTCAGCGTGCCGGCGGTCCAGGCGGCGAAGGCCGCGCGGAACGTGCGCCAGTAGTCCGCGTAATCGCCGTTCTGATGCGCGCGGTGATCGGCGCCGCCGGTGTGGGCGCAATACAGCGCCTCGCCGTCGTACTCGTTGAAGCCGGGATGGGTTTCGATGGCCAGTCCGGCACCGGCTTCCCCCATGGCGGCCAGGATCTCGCTGGCGGTGTCCTGCTGGCGCACCAGCGAGCCGGCGATGACACGCCGAAAGCGCACGCCGCGCTCGACGAAATACTCGCCGAGCCAGCGCGATTGCTGGCGGCCCTGCGCCGACAGGCAGTCGTAATTGGCCGCGCCGAAGGAGGCCTGGCCGTGGCGCACGAGAAATAGCGTTGCCATAGAGGGGTACGGATGGTTGGGAGAAAGCCGGCCCGCAGGTCTGGCCGTCCGGCCGACGGTGGGTCGTCGCGCTCGATTGTAGGGCGCGCTCCGAGTGCCGGCCAGCAAGGGTGACACGCTGCATACCGGTCATGGCCGCGCTGCATTCTCCATGCGTGCGCGCCTCCCGAGGCTCAGATTTCAAAAGGCGGCAACACGTTACGCAAATGGCGCCGCCCTACGCGGTTACCGTGGCGGGCGGCCCGGAGGAGGGCGTTTCCATTGCGTGAAAAGGGGAGGTCGAGACGATGCGTACGTATCACAGACTGGTTTTTCGCGATTGCACCGCCTTCAGCGCGGCGCTCGAATCGTCGCATTGCGGCGCGGGGGTGCGCGCGGCGCTGACGCGCGGCGAGGTCATCGAAGTGCAGGGGCATCGGTTCCGACTGTGCCGGTCGGAGTCCGGCTGGAAGATCAGGACCGCGCCGTTCTGGCAGATGACCCACGGCCAGCGTTTCGCGCGGTTGATGCGGTATCTGTGCCTGGGCGGCGACGAAGTGCTGTGGGAAGGGAGGGTACGCCGCTTCGTCAAGCGCTGCGCGATACGCGTGGAGACCGAAGGCAGCGGCGAGGGCGCGCGGCCGCGTGTACTGCCTCTCTATCTGAAGGTTTGGCTGCCGCCGCCGGTGGAGCAAGGCGGCACGTCCGCCACCGGCCGCGAGACCGATCTCCAGCGGCGCGCCCAGCTGCTGCGATACGGCACGCCGCCGGCAGCCAGACGCGACCGCGCGTCCGAAGAGGCAGGCCCGGTGTCGCCGCCCCACCGGCCCGTCATCCCGGCCGGCATCGACCTGCGCCGCCTGTGCCCCGACGTCGCGGCCAGCTTGTTCGGCCCGGGCGCAGACTTGCAAGGGCGCAATCTGCGCGACAGCGATCTAGGCCCGCTCGATCTGAAGGGAGCCAATCTTCGCGACGCGGTGCTGCTCAGGTGCCAGGCTCGCGAGGCGGTGCTGAGCGGGGCGGACCTGCAGGGGGCCGACCTTCGCTTTGCCGATCTGCGCGGCGCCAGGCTTGACGGAGCCAACCTGCAGCGTGCGCAGCTGGCGGGCGCCCAGTTGCAGAACGCCACACTAGACGGTGCCGATCTTCGCGGGCAGCGCCTCGATGCCGCGGCGCTGGCCGGTGCGACGCTGCGCGATGCCATGCTCGACGGCGCCGAGCTGGTGCTGGCCGAAGACGTGTTCTGCAGCAGCGCACGCACCACCTTGCTCAAACCGCTGGATCAGCCCGAGGGCAACCTGTTGTGGACGCTGTCTTCCCTGCCGACGCAGGCACAACGGCGCAACCTGATGATCCGCATCGTTCAGGCACTGTTCGAGGCCATGAGGCTGAACCATAACGTCGCGGATACCCATGCCGCGGTCGCCCAGGTACTGCTGCGCCATGCACCTGACTATTGGAGCGATCTGCGCGACCCCAATGCGAAGCTGTCCATCAACGTCTGGATGCAGGCCATCGCCAAGCACCAGTGCATGCAACTGGTCGGCGCGGTAGCCGATCCGTGCGTCAGCGCGGTGGCCGACCTGGCGGAGCGATATCGCGCGATGTTCAGCGCGTTGAGCGGTGGACAGTGCCGATGGAGCTTTGAGCCCCCGGAGCGCTTGTTGGACCATCTGTCCGAATCCCGATCGCGCTCCCAGCCGCAGCCGCAGCCCCAGCCGCAGCCTCAGCCTCAGCCGCAGCCGCAGCCTCAATCAAGCCTGACGCCGGTGTCTTCGGTCAATTCGAGCACCACCGGCAGATAGGCCCGATAGGCGCGGTTCGCCTCGGCCGGCAGATTGCCGACCGGCTCGGCGCCCATTTCGTCGATCCGGCGTGCCAGCGGGCCGCTGCGGACCCTGATGGTGGTGGCGAGGATGGCGATGATGATGGCGATGGCGATCGCTTGTCGCGATATTCAGCCGGACGTCAGATAGCACTCGATCAGGCGCGCCATCTGCACAGGCAGTTCGTCGTCGTCCAGCCGCAACGGAGACGGGTCGTGCCACAGCGCATTGACCAGCATGCCGAACGCGGCCTGCATGGCGAAGCGCACCTTCGGCTCGGCCCGCGTGCCATCGTGCAGGCGCGGTACCAGCAGCGCCACCATCCGGTCCGCGAAGGCCGTTGCACAGTCCCGATGCGGCTGCCAGACCTGCGGCCGTGCCACGGCCTGCTGCAGCGCCGCGCGCAGCAGGCCGCGCTGGGCGCGGCATCCGCGCACCAGCAGGCGCATCGCCTTGTCGAGCAGCACCGGGGTTGGCACCGCCGCGCAGCGATGCGGGGCGAGATGGCGCTGCAACGCTTGCTCCGCCTCGCGCACCGCCGCCGCCTGCAGCGCTTCGAAAAAGGCCGCCTTGTCGCGAAAGCGCCCGTAGAAGGCGCCGACCGACAGCTCGCACGCCCCGACGATCTGCGCCACCGAGATCGCTTCGAAGTCCCGCGTTGCCAGCAGCGCGCGGCCCGCCGCCAGCAACGATTGCTCGGTATCGCGGGCGCGCTGGCGCTTGGGCGCATGCAGCAGCGATCGGACCTCGAGCGCTGGGAAGGCGGTGCGCGCGGTGCCGGATAGCGGGAACGGAGAGGCAGGGGTCATGGCGGCTCCCGAGGTTGGTAATGCGGAGTGGTCGACTTTGACTGACAACGATGCGCGATGCGCGCTCGGACCAGCGCGGCGCCGATGCGCCCGGTGATCGATTGGTCAGTGTCCGGTCACGTTAGGGGCCCCATCGGACAGCGTCAACGACAGGCCGCGGATTTCCAATATCTGGAAATTCGTTCCATCGTTTGACGGTTATCGTCACGGCCAACCACACTGGATTTCAGGAGACAACATGAACACGCCGGTCGAACAATTCATCGCCGAGCGCCGCCGCGACGATCCGTCGTTCGGCGGACTGCTGGCCAAGGGCTTTGCCTTGCTGCGCTGCTTCATCGACGAGCCGCAGCCGATGGGCAACGGCGAGCTGTCGCGCCGGCTGCAACTGCCGCGGGCGACCGTGTCGCGCATCTGCAAGACCTTGTACGAGCTCGGCTATCTGGACTGGGACCCGAAGCTCGACAAGTACTTTGTCAGCGCGCAGGTGCTAGCGCTCGGCTATCCCTACCTGACCGGCCTGCCGATGCGGCATACCGCGCGGCCCCTGATGCAGGCGCTGGCGGACCGCATCGACGGCGCGGTGTCGATGGGCGTCGCCCACCGGCTGGACGTGACCTATCTGCTCACCTGCACGCACAACGAGGGCACGCCGGCGCGGCCCGGCGTCGGCGCGGTACGGTCGGTGCTGACCACCGGCATGGGGCGCGCTTTCCTCTGCACGCTGTCGAAGATCGAGTTCCAGAAGCTGATGGACGCCGCGCGGCTCGAACGTCCCGACGAATACGCCGCCAGCTACGACCGCATCTGCCACAACGTCGCCCACTATCCCAAGCGCGGCTACGCGATCAACGAGGGCGAGGCCGGCATCGGCGTGCATGGTGTCGGCATCTACTCGCGCATCGTCTATCTGAACCGCCCGCTGCTGTTCAACTGTGCGATCGCCGGCAGCAAGCTGCGCCGCGGCATGCTGGAAAAGCGCGTGGCGCCGATGCTGGCCGAGATGGTGCGCAGCATCGAGCAGGCGGCCGGCGTCGGGCGGTAGGTCCGCCCAGCACGCCGCACCGCACGGCGCCGCACCGCAGGGCCTGACAAACGAGACACCACGATGCCGCCCCAACGGCGCCATCGACTGACGACAACAACGGAGACATCGATGCCAGACCCGACCCCTGACCTGTCCGCCTTGCTGCGCCCCCGCTCGATCGCCGTGATCGGCGCCTCGTCCCAACCGGAGAAGGTCGGCGGCATGCCGATTCGCCTGCTGCGCGAGCTCGGGTATCGCGGCCGCGTGCATCCGGTCAATACGGCGGCGGCCGAGATCCAGGGCCTGCCCGCGACGCCGTCGCTCGACGCGCTCGGCGAGCCGGTCGATCTTGCGATCGTCGCCGTGCCGGCGCTGGCCGGCGCCGACGTGATGGCCCAGCTGGCGGCCAATGGCACGCGGGCGGCGGTGTTCTTCACGTCCGGCTTCGCCGAGGTCGGCGAGGCGGGCACCCGGATGCAGCAGGCGCTGGCCGAACAGGCGCGGCATCACGGCATCACGCTGCTGGGGCCCAATTGCCTCGGCGCGATGAATCTGCGCGAGCGCATGTTCGCGACCTTCTCGCCGATTCCGTTGAGCGGCCTGCCGCCGCTGGGCGATGTGGGGCTGGTCAGCCAGAGCGGGGCCTTCGGCGCCTATGCGTTTGCGCTGGCACGCGAGGCCGGTCTGGGCCTGAGCCACTGGGTCACCACCGGCAACGAGGCCGGGCTGCAGGTCGCCGACGTGATCGAATGGCTGGCGCACGACGACGATACGCGCGTGATCCTCACCTATATGGAAGGCTGCCGCGATGGCGGCCGTTTGCGCCGCGCGCTGGCCGCCGCGCGCGCGGCGGGCAAGCCGGTGGTGGTGGCCAAGGTCGGTGTCACCGAGGCCGGCGCGCGTTCGGCGCAGTCGCATACCGCCAGCCTGGCGGGCGAGGACGCGGTCTACCAGGCGGTGTTCGACGAATACGGCGTGCATCGCGCCGAATCGCTGGAAGCGTTCTTCCGGCTCGGCTATGTGCTGTCGCGCGGCCGCCGGCCGTCACGTTGGCACAGCGGCAGCGGCCTGGCCGCCGATGCGGTGGCGCCGGTGGCGATCGTCACGGTGTCCGGCGGCGTCGGCATCATGATGGCCGATCGCGCCGAGCAGCTGGGTTTGCCGATGCCGCCGATGCCGGCCGCCCCCGCCGAGGCGCTGCGCAAAGCGATTCCGTTTGCCAGCACCGCCAATCCGATCGACGTCACCGGCCAGATCGTGGCGCAGCCGCGCGTGCTGCTGGACGCGCTGCGCGATGTCGCCGCATGCGGGGAATACGGCAGCGTGGTGACCTTTCTCGCGGCCGGCGCCAATGCGCCCGCGCTGTGGCCCGAGCTGCAGCGCACCGTGGCGTGGCTGCACGACAACGCGGACAGCGCGCCGCTGCTGCTGTGCGGGCTGGTTGCCGACGATCGCCGCGCCTGGCTGGAGCAGCACGGTTGCCTGGTGTTCCGCGAGCCGGCGCATGCGATCGAAGCGGTGGCGGCACTGGCCCGGGCGGCGGCGCAGTGCGCGCGCCGCAATGGATGCGACGAAGCTTTGCCGGAGCGCCTGCCGGCACTGCCACGAATCGCAGCGGACGCCAACGCGCTGTCCGAACACGAGGCGATGCAACTGCTGGCCGAAGCCGGCGTACCGGTGGCCCCGCACGGCCTGGCGCGCGACGCAGGGGAGGCGGTGCGCATCGCCGATCGGCTCGGCTATCCGGTCGCGGTCAAGCTGTGCTCGCGCGAGATCCTGCACAAGAGCGATGTCGGCGGCGTGGCGTTGAACCTGCACGATGCCGACGCGGTGCGTGCGGCGTTTGCGCACGTGCGCGATGCGGTCGGCCGTCATGCGGCTGACCATGGCGGCGCGCCGGTGCCGTTCGAGGGCGTGGTGGTCGCACGCATGCTGCGGGGCTGGGGCGAGCTGATGGTCGGCGTCCGGCGCGATCCCGTGTTCGGCCTCGTCGCGCTGGCAGGCATCGGCGGCACCGCGGTCGAGGTGTTTCGGCAGATGGCATTCGGCCTGGCGCCGCTGTCGATGCCGCGCGCGCTGGCGATGCTGCGCGACAGCCGGGCCGAGGCGCTGTTTGCCGGCCATCGCGGCAATCCCGCCGTGCCGCTGGAACAGGTGGCCCAGGTGCTGGTGCGCGTGTCGCAGGCCGCCGCCGCGATCGGGCCGCGGCTCGACACGCTGGAGATCAATCCCTTCATCGTCACGGCCGAGGGGCCGGTGGCGGCCGATGCCGTGATCACGCTGCGGCAGGACGCGCATTGAAACCCGAGCGAGCACACGACATGAACCATCCCGCCAGCCCCATCTTTTCCGCCCCTGTCTACGACAATCCCCAACAGGCCCTGACCGCCGCCGCCGCGCTGCCACTGGTGATCTACGGCTACCCGCTGATCGAAACGCTGCGCACCTGCCGCCTGCAGACCTCGGTCGAGGCTGCCACCGGCTACGGCCGGGCCCCGGTCAACGTGTTGTCGGCCAGCACGCGCCAATGGACGCACGAGGACCGCGACATCGTCACGCCGGCCAACGACCTGCTGTACTTCTGCGGCTGGGTCGATCTGACCGACGGCCCCGTGACGCTGCACGTGCCACCGCTGACCGAGCCGGATCGCTACTACGTGGTCGAGCTGCTCGACGCGCATACCAACAACTTCGAGAACCTCGGGCCGCGGATCGTGCCCGCGGACGGCGCGGCGGTGCAGCTCGTCGGCCCGGGCCAGCGGGCCAGCGCTGCCTACGCCGTGGCCTGTCCGACCTCGCTGGTCTGGCTGCTCGGCCGCGTGCTGGTGCAGGGCGAGCGGGACCTGCCGGCGGCGCATGCGTTCGAGCGGGGCTTCCGGCTCGATGCGCCGGCGATCGGCCGGCAGCCGCAATGCGTACGGCTGTGGCGCGACACCGGGGACGCCGCGCTCGACTTCTTCCACAACCTGTTCCAGGCGCTGCGCGAATTTCCGCCGTCGGCCGAGGAACGGGGCCTGCTGACGCTGCTGCGGCGCCTCGGCATCCGGCTCGAGGACGACGTCGAGATCGCCGCGCTGCGCCCGGCGGTGCAGGCCGGGCTTGTCAGCGCGTATCGCCAGGGCATGCAGCTGATCGAGGCGCATACGCGCAGCCAGGGGCGCAAGAGCTGGGGCTACAGCCTGAAGCTGGGGCTGTACGGCGACGACTGGCTGCTGCGGGCCACCACTGCGATGAAGGGGCTCGGTGCGCTGCGCGCCGACGAGGCCGTCTACGCGATGGCCGATTTCGATGCCGACGGGCAGCCGCTGTCCGGTGCCGGCACCTACGAGCTGCGCTTCCCTGCCGGCCATTTGCCGCCGGCGCAGGCATTCTGGTCGGTGTCGCTGTATGGCGAGGACCGCTTCTTCACCGCCAACGCGATCGGCCGCCATGCGATCGGCGACCGCACGCCGGGCCTGCGCTACGAGGCCGACGGCAGCCTGGCGATCACCCTCTCGCACGCACGTCCCGCTTCGATCGACAACTGGCTGCCGGCGCCGGCCGGACCGTTCTACCTGATCCTGCGGCTCTATCATCCGAGCCCCGCCTTCATGGCGGGCCAGTATGTCATTCCGCCCGTGCGGCGGATCTCCTGAGGAGGCCGCCATGATGCGCTCCACCTTCTTTCGCGGCGGCCGGCTCGCCAGGCACTGGCTGATGTGGGTGCTGGTCGGCGTCGGCCTGGCCGTCGGCCCGCTGGCCCATGCGGACAGCTACCCCTCGCGTCCCGTCAAGCTGATCTCGCCCTATGGCGCCGGCGGTTCCAACGACACCTCGGCGCGTGTGCTGGCCGACGCGCTGAGCCACAAGTACGGCCAGCAGTTCGTGGTCGAGAACCGGCCCGGCGCCGGCACGCGCGTCGCCAACGAGCTGGTCGCGCATGCCGCGCCCGACGGCTACACGCTGCTGTGGGCGGCCGCGCCGTTTGCCATCAATACGGCGGCGGGCCTGAAGCAGCGCTACGACGTCGCGAAGGATTTCAAGCCGGTCGGCCCGCGCGTGGTCGGGCCGATCTTCCTGATCGTCAATGCATCGTCGCCGGCGCGCACGCTGGCGGACTTCGTCAAGCTCGCGCGCGAGAAGAAGGACGGCATCACCCTGGCCTCGCCCGGCATCGGCTCCGGCCCGCATCTGACCGGCGAGCTGTTCGCCGCGCAGGCCGGCTTCAAGGCGCTGACCGTGCATTACAAGGGCGACGCCACCGCCTATACCGAGCTGCTGGCGGGACGGGTCGATGCCACCCTCACTGCCATTACCTCGGCGCTGCCGTTCATCAAGGCTGGCAAGCTGCGCGTGCTGGCGGTCGCGTCGGAGCAGCGCAGCCCGGTGTATCCGGACGCGCCGACCTTCGCCGAGCAAGGCCATGCCGGCGTGGTCGGCTACGGCTGGTTCGGCCTGGTGGCGCCGGCCGGCACGCCGGACGCGATCGTGCGCCAGCTCAATCGCGATGCCAGCGCGGTGTTTGCCGATCCGGCCGTTCGCGCGAAGCTGCACGGGCTCGGCCTGCAGCCGGAGCCGATGGGCAGCGCGGCCTTCGGCCAGTTCATCGACGGCGAGGTCCGCAAATGGGGCGAGCTGATCCGGCGGACCGGATTGGTGCTGGAGTAGCGGGGTCTTCGGAAGACTCGGGCGGATACCGCTACGGAAAGCGCGGCGCCAGGTCGGCCTTGATCCAGTCGATCAGCGCGCGCGTGCGTGCCGGCAGCATCCGCGCGTGCGGATAGATGATCGACAGCGGCCACGCCGGCAGCTCGTAGTCCTCCAGCACGATGCGCAGCGTCTTGTCCGCAACCAGCGGCGCGACCTGGTAGGACAGGAAGTGGCCGAAGCCGGCGCCCGCCGCGCAGGCCGCCACCGCCGGGGCGACCTGGTTGAATTCCAGATTGCCGCTGACCGGTACCTGGAACACCCGCTCGCCTTGCCGGAACGTCCACCAGTGCGAGCTCCCGCCGCTGAAGCGCAGGCAGCGCGCCTGCGCCAGACCCTCGGGATGGCGCGGCACGCCATGCTTGCGCAGGAATGCCGGCGTGGCGACCACCACGCGGCGGATCCGCCCGACCGGCTGGGCGATCAGCGTCGAGTCGCGCAGCGGCCCGATCCGCACGCCGACATCGACGCCTTCCTCGAGCAGATCGACCACGCGGTCGACGAAATTCAGCGTGCAATGGACGGCCGGATAGTGCTGCACGAAGCGGGTGACCGCCGGCGCCACATACATCTGGCCGAACAGCACCGGCGCGGTCACCGTCAGGTTGCCGGCGAGCTCGACCTGGCGCGTGGTCAGTCCGGCCTCGACCTCGTCGATGGTGGCCAGGATGCGGCGGCAGCTGTCGAGATAGCTGCCGCCGTCCTCGGTCAGCGCCAGCCGGCGCGTGGTGCGGTTCAGCAGCCGTACCTGCAGATGCGCCTCCAGCGCGGCCAGCGTGCGCACCACCGCCGGCAGCGAGGTGCCGAGCGACGCCGCTGCGGCGGTCAGGCTGCCCTTGTCGACGATCCGGACGAAGGTTTGCATCGCGCGAAGTTTGTCCATCGCGCGACATTACTCCATTTATTGGAGTAGTCAAATACCTTCGGCGATCTTTATTGCGGACCGGTCGCGGACCACAATGCGGGCATTCGCAACCCCTTCTGCAATGAAACGGAGCCGACCATGTCCGCTGCATCTTCCCGTCCCGCCGCCCCGCTGGTGCTGTATCACACGCCGATGTCGGGCCATTGCCATCGTGTGGAGCTGATGCTGTCGCTGCTCGATCTGCCCTACCGCTGCGAGCTGGTCAACGTCCGCGGCGGCGAGCACAAGCGCGAGCCGTTCCTGCGCCTGAACCCGTTCGGGCAGATTCCGGTGCTCGACGACAACGGCACCGTGATCGCCGACTCCAACGCGATCCTGGTGTATCTGGCGCTGCGCTACGACGAAGCGGGCCGGTGGCTGCCGCGCGATCCGGTCAAGGCCGCCGCGGTGCAGCGCTGGCTGTCGGTCGCCGCCGGCGAGATCGCCTTCGGCCCGGCCCGGGCGCGGCTCGCGGGCCTGTTCGGCATGGACGTGCCCGTCGACGATGCCCGCCGGCAGGCCGAACGGCTGTTCACGGCGATGGAACCGCTGCTGGCCGCATCGGCCTTCCTGGTGGGCCCGGATGCCACGCTGGCCGATGTCGCCGCCTATGCCTACATCGCCCGAGCCGAAGAGGGCGGCATCAGCCTGGCCCCGTATCCGGCGATCCGCGCCTGGCTGGCCCGCGTCGAAGCGCTGCCGCGCTTCGTGCCGATGCCGGTCGCCAAGGCTGCGGCCTGATTCCTTTCATCGGATTGACCACACCATCCCGGAGCGCTCATGGAACTGCCGACCTGGCCTCACGAAGGCTCGCCCTTCCACCGCGGTGAACAGCTCGCGCAAGAGCGAGCAGGCAAGCGCGAGAAGATGGAGGCGGTGGGCCGTCGCATCGTACGCGGTGAAATGCCGGAGCAGCATCGGCTGTTCTTCGCGCAATTGCCGTTTCTGCTGGCCGGCGCCCGCACCGGCGATGGCGGCGTCTGGGCGACGATGCTGGTCGGCTCGCCGGGATTCGCCTATGCGCCCGATCCGTTCGCGCTGCGCGTCGATGCGCTGCCGCTGCCAGGCGATCCGCTGGACAATGCCCTGCGCGATGGCGCCGACCTGGGTCTGCTCGGCATCGAATTGCCGACCCGTCGGCGCAACCGCCTCAATGGCGTGGTCGCCCAGCGCGACGCGGACGGCTTCACGCTGGAGGTGCGGCAGAGCTTCGGCAATTGCCCACGCTATATCCAGCAGCGCGAATTGCAGCCTGCCGGGCCGTCATCGATCGCTGCGGACGAAGCTCTGCCTGCACCGGAGGTATTGGACCGGCTCGACGACGACGCGATCGAGCTGGTGCGGCGCGCCGATACGCTCTTCATCGCCACCCATCACAGCGAACCGGACGCGCCGCACAGCGGCGGCGCCGATGTCTCGCATCGCGGCGGCAAGCCGGGCTTCGTGCGGGTGGACGGCGATCGCACGCTGGTGATGCCGGACTTCAACGGCAACGCCTACTTCAACACGATCGGCAACCTGGTCGCCAATCCGCGCGGGGGCCTGCTGTTCGTCGATTGGGAGACGGGCACGCTGCTGCATGTGGCGGTGCGCGCGGAGATCGTCTGGGAGGGTCCCGAAGTCGAGGCGTACGCCGGTGCCGAGCGGCTGGTGCGGATGCAGGTGGAGCAGGCGATCCGGCGGCCGGGCGTACTGCCGCTGCGCGCGCGGCTCGTCAGCGTGTCGCCGGTGCTGGCCGAGACCGGCGAGTGGCCGGCCTCGACCGGCGATCAGCATTGATTGGTGGGCGTCGCCATCACGTTGTGCGCGTTGCCGTAGTAGCAGGTCATCCTTCCACGACGGGTGGGCGCTGGCTTTCCCCTCTCCCGCTTGCGGGAGAGGGGCAGGGGAGAGGGCAACGGCGTTTTCCATGCGATCGCCGCTGGACATCGCCCCCCTCTCCCCAACCCTCTCCCCCTTTACAGGGGGAGAGGGAGAACACCATGGGCCCCGTCCGATCTACTCCCGACGGAAGGCAGGTTCAGTGTCATGCCAGCTCGCTTTCGTGCCAATGCGACAGCGCCAGCCGCGACAGCATCACCATCGCGCCGAACAGCAGCACGCCGGTCACCGTGATCAGCACCAGCGCGGCGAACAGGCGGGGGATATTGAGCGCGAAGCCGGCCTGCAGGATCTGATAGGCAAGCCCTGCGCCGGTACCGCCGGTGCCGGCGACGAACTCGGCCACCACTGCGCCGATCAACGCCAGGCCGCAGCTGATGCGCAGTCCGCCGAAGAAATACGGCAGTGCGCTGGGCACGCGCAGTCGGCGCAGCGTGTCCCAGCGCGTGGCGCGGTTGATGCGGAACAGGTTCAGCAGGCCGGGATTGACGCTGCGCAGCCCGAGCACCGTGTTCGAGATGATCGGAAAGATGGCGACCATGGTGGCGCAGATGACCAGCGCCATCGTGGGTTCCTTGACCCAGATGATGATCAGCGGCGCGATGGCGACCACCGGCGTGACCTGCAGCAGGATCGCGTAGGGAAACAGGCTGGCTTCGAGCAGCCGGCTCTGCACGAACACGAAGGCCGCTGCGGTGCCCAGCACGACGGCCAGCGCGAACGCCAGCATCGTGATGCGCAGCGTCACCCAGAGCGAGCCGGACAGCAGCGACCAGTCCTCGACCAGAGTGCGGGCGATCGCCGACGGCGTCGGCACCAGATACGGCGGCACGTCGAGCCAGACGCAGACGGCCTGCCAGGCCAGCAACATCAGCGCGCCGACGGCCAGCGGCGCGGCAATGCGCTGTACGGCGGGACGCGACAGCAGGGGGGATGCCATGATCGGACTCCTTCGATACGCCTGGATTTCGGTTACGCGGGATCGGCCGGTGCGACGCCGGTGTTGGCCTGCGTCAGCAGCGCCGACAGCCGCGCGCAGTGCTGCATGAACTCCGCGGAAACGCGGTAGGCCTCGTCGCGTACCGTGGGACCGTCGATCGCCACGTCGGCGATCACGCGGCCCGGCCGCGCCGCCATCACGACCACGCGGCTCGACAGATAGACCGCCTCGTAGATGCTGTGCGTGACGAACACCACGGTCAGGCGGCGCTCGGCCCACAGCGCCCGCAGATCGGCGTCGAGCCGGTTGCGCGTAAATTCGTCGAGCGCGCCGAAGGGCTCGTCCATCAGCAGCAGATCCGGGTCGGTCGCCAGCGCCCGCGCGATCGACACGCGCATCTGCATGCCGCCCGACAGCTCGCGCGGATAGACCTGGCCGAACTGGGACAGCCCGACCAGCGCCAGCGCACGTGTCACGCGCTCGTCGGCCTGATCGCGCGGCATGCGCGCCAGATCGAGCGGCAGCCGCACGTTGTCGGCGACCTTCGCCCACGGCATCAGCGTCGCTTCCTGGAACACCATCGCCAGCGTGCGGCGCGCGCCGGCGTCGGCCGCGGCAGCGGGCTTTGCGCCCGGCAGCGCGCCTTCGCCCCACCAGCGCAGATGGCCGGCCGACGGCGCTTCCAGCCGGGCAAACAGCTTCAGCAGCGTGCTCTTGCCGCAGCCGGACGGGCCCAGCAGCGAGACGAATTCGCCGGGCCGGATCGACAGCCTGACACGCTCAAGCGCCACGGTGCCGTTGGGGTAGGTCTTCTCGACCTGGTTGGCGAACAGGATCGGCGCGTCGGCGGCGTGGGTGTCGATCGGCCCCGCCGTTGCGGGACCGATCGGCATGGCGATGCCGGCATGCGCCGACGATGGGGTGCCGGGACGAACGCGAAACAGGGCGGACATGGGGGTCTCCGGTTGTCTGCGGTAGGGCGTGGCCGCGTGCCGAGGCGTTCAGCCGCTGACGACGGGCACGCGGAACACTTCCTTCTCGCCGTGCCGGTCCAGCAGGTCCAGCAGCATCCTGCGCATCAGCAGGCCCGGCTTGTCGGACTCCATGTGGAACTCGACGCGGCGTCGCGTATCGATGCAGGCGTCGTAGTCCGTGGCCTCGAGAATCTCGCGATCCTCGGCGACGATGGGCGCGTCCCAGGCGATCAGCTCCTCGGTCGAGCAGTCTTCCTCGCGGTCGTTGCGATAAAGCCATTGCGACAGCATCACGGTCTTGTCGTCGATCGGCGTCGCGCAGTTGTAGATGATGTGATGGCGTCCGCTGGCCGGATAGATGCAGCCGAAGCGGCGCGTGAACGGCATGTCCCAGCGGTTGAACATATGCCGGTAGGTGGTCGGCTCGGTGGTGCCCGTCACGCGATGGCCCGCTTCGATATTGCGGATCGGCACCAGCGTCTCGGCCTCGAAGCCCCATTCGCGCTGCTTCAGCTCGTATTTCTCCGGCCTGGGCTGGTCGGCGATACCGAAGTTGGCGCGATGCACGAAGCTGAAGTGCGAGTTGTCGAACGCGTTCTCCATCACGCGCAGCGGACTGGTGTTCCATTGCTCGTAGTACTGCAGGATGCGGCGATAGGCCGGGTCGCCCTCTTCCGGGAAATCGGGAATCGGCTGCAGCGGATCGTCCAGCGCCACCCACACGTAGCCGTATTTCTGCTCGGCGCGATAGGCCGGCACGCGGGCGCCCGCCGGCACCCGGCTGTCGGGCGCCTGCGGAATCCGCACGCAGGCGCCGGAGCAGTCGTACTCCCAGCCGTGATAGCCGCAGACGATGTCGCCGCGCTCATTGACCCAGCCCTTGGAGAGCTTCGCGGTGCGGTGGCAGCAGCGGTCCTGCAACGCGGCCACGGAACCGTCGGGGCGTTTCCACAGCACCAGGTTCTCGCCGAGCAGCGTGAAGGGCCTGGGGCCGTCGTCAAGCATCGAGACCGGCATCAGCGCGTACCAGAAGCGGCGCAACACGGGTTGTCGGGTGACCAGCATGGTGAATCCTCGGAATGCGAAAGGCGCGCGATGGCGCCGGGGTTCGGGTTGAACGGTGGTGGCGAAGGCGTTCGATGGCGTGGGGACGCGGCTCAGGGCATGACCTTCAGATCCCTGACGAACTGCGTGGTGTAGGCCGGCTTCCAGTCGGTGTCGGCCTTCAGCAGGCCGGCGCCGACCATGAAGTCGCGCGTCTTCTGCCAGCGCGCGTCGGTCATCACGCCGATCCCGTGGCGCGCCGCGTCGCCGCCGTCGACCAGCCGGTATTCCTTCAGTTTGGCCAGACCCCAGGCCAGCTGGTCGTCCTTCATGTTGGGGTTGTCCCGCTTGATCAGCGCGTTGGCCGGGGCAGGATTGGCCAGATAGCTCTTCCAGCCTTCCATCGATGCCCGCACGAAGCGCGCGACCAGATCGGGCTTGTCCTTGACGGTCTTCTGCATCGTCACGATGGTGGTGCCGTAGGGTGGATAGCCATCGTTGGCGAACAGGAAGAAGCGCGTCCTGACGCCGGCCTTCTCCGCGGCGAACACCTCCGACGAGGCGTAGGCCTGCTGCGCGGTGTTGCGGTCGGCGAAGAACGGCTGCAGGTTGAAGGTGTAGACGCGCGACTGCGTCTCGTCGAGCTGGTACTTCGCCTTCAGCCACGGCCACCAGGTGGTACGCCCCGAGGTCGAGACCAGCACGGTACGGGTCTTCAGATCGGCGAGACCATTGACGTCGTCGTGCGTCATCATCCCTTGCAGATCGCTCTGGAACGAGGCGCCGACCGTGGTCACCGGCACGCCCTGCTCGATGCTCTTGAGCACCTGCAGGTCGTAGCCCATCAGGAAGTCGGCCTGGCCGCTGGTCAGGATCTGCATGCCGTTGACCTGCGGTCCGCCCATGCGGATGGTCACGTCGAGGCCATGCTTCTTGTAGATGCCCTCGGCCACCGCCTGATAGAAGCCGCCGTGCTCGGCCTGCGCATACCAGGACGTCAGGAAGGTGACCTTGTCGGCGGCAAAGGCGGCCGCCGGGGCGATGGTCAGTGCGGCGGCTGCCAGTGCGCCTGCCAGCAGGCGTCGGCGTGAACGGTGCGGAGCGGTGGCCGATGCGTTCTCGGCCGCCAGCGCGGGAGCAGAGTGCGACGTGTTCATGGGGTCGGTGGTGTCGTCGTCAAAGGGGGAGGGGCGAACGTGGGCGGCACCGGCGCTCAGGGCGGGCGCGGCATGGCGTGGCGATGGGACGGGAAGGCGTGGCAGGGACGGGACATCGTGTGCGCTCTCTCTCGTTCGCGGCCGTGGCGGCCGGGTTCAACACGCGGCGCGCGCATGGCGCTGCCGGTGACGACCGGTGGTCGTGAGAGCAATGTCCCGCGCCGGGGGCATCGGCCTGCGATGGCGATGCGTCGGCGCTAACCGCTTCTACTCGGAGGGGAATCTCGCAAGAGGCATGCCACGCGAGATCGGCGTGCGAGGTGGCCTGGATCAGGTCCGGTGCGCCAACTGTGGGCGCCGGGGTTTGCATCGGATCGCGGCTTTGGTGCAGCGTGATGCGATCCGGTGCGGGTCAACGTCTGGGGCGCGATCCTGTGAGGTTCAACGCTTGGGCTGGCGATTGAGCAGCGCCGCGCATCGGCCGAAGGCAGTGGTCAGGCAGCAGCTGTCGCCGCTCCAGTCGCCGCCCTGGACGATGCCATCGGCGCCGGCAATCAAGCGGCGCTGGCAGCGGCCTACCGTGGCGGGCGCGGGGTCGGTCGGCGCGCGCGCTTCGCGCGGTCCGCTGCCGGGCGCTTGCGCACGCGGGAATTCGTCGGTCCATACGTAGGCGGTACCGTTGGCCAGCGGCTGCACGGCAGTCGGCGGGCCCCATTGCGTCCTGGCGCGATCGATCGGTGTCGCACGCCACGAGTCGATGATCGACTGCATCGCGCCGGTCTGCGGGCTGGCGCAGCCGAACGGCGCGGTGACGGCAACCGCCGCGGTGGCGAGCCAGGCGGCGTGCGAGCGCCAGCGCGAGGCCGGTGCATGCGGCCGGGATGAGGCACGAATCGAAGGCATGGCGGCTCCCGCTGCGGCTGTTCCGTTACGACGCAGGCTATGCGACCGGCCACGCATTGCCAAGGCGGCAGTGTGCGCTGGCGTACAGACTAGCGCGGCCGGCGCGGATCCATGGCCGCGGTTCAGAACTCGAACAGCGGCAGCGGTGTCTGCGCGGCAGGGACGCGTCTGGGCCGTGCCGGCCCGGCCGCGCTGTCCCGCCGCGCGCCGAAGACCGGCTCGCACGGACGCAGCGCGAAGGTCGACGGACGAGGCAGCACGATGGCCTCGGCAAGCAGCCGCTCATGATGCGGCGCCAGGATCTGATAGCTGTCCAGATCGAAGCGGGCCGGCTCGCCCAGCAGCGTCGCGGCCTCTGCCAGCGAGGCAACGGAACCGAGATAGCACCAGTTGTCGATGACATGCCATTGGGCGCGCGCGTGGTTCTGCTCGCGCCAGGCGATCGGGCCGGCGAACGGCCACGGTGCGATCGCCAGCGGACGCAGCGCGTCGGCCAGCCGCTCCCGATGCGCGCGCAGCGGCTCGGCGCCCACGCAGGCGCCGGCGCATCGATGAAGCTGCCGCGCAAAACACGGGGTTCCGATCCGGCCGCGCTGTTCCAGCGTCAGCGTGGCCTGACAGAGGCCGTGCTGCTCGGCAAGCTCGCGCAGGCGGCTGTACGCGCCGGCGCGGCTGGCGGCGACGGCGAACAGGCCGCGATGCCGGCTGAAATCGGTATCGCGGTCCGAACGCAAGCGCGGCGCCATCAGGCCGTCCGGCAGTTCCCACGCGAACAGCGGCCCCTTGCGCCGCAGCAGCGTGTTGTGCACCGGCTCCAGCTGCTTGACCAGCAGCGCCTCCTGCAGCAGCGCGCCGATCTCGCCGCCGGTCTCGCGCCATTCGACCCGCCGCACCGCACGCGATAGCCGCAGGTCCTTCGCATAGCGATAGTCGCCGGAGAAATGCGCGCCGATTCGCTGGCGCAGGTTGACGCTCTTGCCGACATAGAGCGGCGCGTCGTTGTCGCCATGGAACAGATAGACGCCGGGCGCCTGCGGGACATCGTCGAGCGCGGTCTCCTCGAGTCCTGCCGGCAGACTGGCGCGCTTGACCAGCGAGGCGATGGTCGACTCGACCAGCTCCACCGAATAGAGTCCGTGCACCTGCTGCCAGAACTGCCACAGCAGTTCGGCGTCGGCGAGCGCGCGGTGCCGGCCTTTCGGTTGCAGGCCGAAGCGCGCGATCAAGGCATCGAGCCCGTGGCGCTCCACCGAGGGGAACAGCGCGCGCGACAGCCGCACGGTGCAGAGCACGTCCGCGCGGAACGTAATGCCGGCGCGGCTGAACGACTGCTTCAGGAAGCCGTAGTCGAAGCGGGCGTTGTGGGCGACGAACAGCTTGCCTTGCAGCCGCTCCGCCAGGCTTTCCGCCAACGTCTCGAAAGTCGGCTGCCCGCGCACCATCTGTTCGGTGATGCCGGTCATGCGCTGGATGAACGGCGGGATCGCGCAACCGGGGTCCAGCAGCGTGTCCCACTCGGTCACGCCGTCCGGGCCGACCTCGACCACGCCGATCTCGGTGATGCGGTCGCGCTGGGCGTCCGTGCCGGTGGTCTCGAGGTCGACGAAGACGATGGGCCGGGCCAGCGCGGATGCCAGCGTGGCGGCGTCGAGCTGGCCCGGCGCGTCCGCGGGCAGGCGCTCGGCTAGATAAGTGGGCTGGTCTTGAGGGCTGGGCAGATCGGGCATCCAGCGATTCTAAGCGCCACCGAGACCGGGGCGCCGGGTTGGCAGGTAAGTGATCGATGCGCTGCCGCGAGCCGGTTCGTCGGGTCTGCAAAAAAGCGCTTGCATTGGCTGTCACGCTCCCTTAATATTCGCCCCCTCGCAGCCGAACGGCGGCGGGGTTGGCAGGGAAGGCAAAGGCGCTGCGGTGCTGGCGCCGCGGCAGAAAGTGCTGACAAAC